>NZ_PKDG01000034.1 GCF_002863005.1 Pseudoxanthomonas sp. | reverse complement strand
GAGCACCTGGTGCTGGTTGTCGAGAAACACGACGGCGAAGATTTCGTTCGGCTCCGCGACCAGTTTCAGGCGCAGGTAGTCGCGCACGGCGGCGGGACTGCCCAGCGCCGGACCGGCCTTGAATACGCGGTTCTCCAGCAGGGTGATGGCCTGCCGGATGATCCAGTCTTCGTGCTGGGCGGCGATCAGGGTGAGCGACTCCGGGCGGGAGTCGGCGATGACAAGAGACATGGCGAACCTCCAATGGATGAGATCGGAGGGCGCCTGCCCCTGGAGGGCAAACCCTCCTGGGGACGTTGGGGATGGAACAGGTGACGAGCGGGCATCCGCCACCGCGGATGCGGTGGCTGTTCGCGTCAAGGGATGCGATGCGAACGGGTTTCGATCAACGCGGACGAGCCGCGCCGCAGCCTTGAAGATCGATGGCTACCTGGGCATGTCACCGGCAACGCCGGCGGGCATGTCTGGGGGATGGGCGGGTTCGGCCACGGTCGTGTTGCCGGCGGCGAGCAGGTCGATGGCCGACAGCAAGGCATCGCCTTCGACGGGACCGTGCAGCAGGAGGGTCTTGCCGGACTCGCGGTCGCGCAGTTGCAGGGCCGGCGTGGCCGCGATGCCCTGCTGTGCTGCTTCCACCGCCTGGGCACGGATGACCGCATCGGGGCGCTCGCTGTCGAGACAACCCTGCATGGTTGGTGTGAGGTCGGGATAGCGCAGGCCCTCCGGCAGGCCGTGGCCGTCGCCGCGGGTGTTCGAGTAGAGCCACGCCACGGCCTGCCAGAACGTGGCATGTCCGCCCGTCTCGCCCGCGCACTCGGCCAGGCGTGCCTCGGCAGTCGCGGCCGGCTCGTGCATGGACAGCGGCAGGTGGTGCCACTGCCAGTTCACCTCGGGATGGGCGTCGATCCAGCGCTTGAGCGCGGGGAAGTAGGCCCGGCAGTACGGACACTCCAGGTCGGCGTACCCGACCACCGTGAAGCGCGCATCGGCACGGCCATACAGCCAGGGCGGGCCGGCCGGTTTCGACGCTTCGGACCCGGCGGCGGCCAAAGACATGGGCTCGGTTGCCGGATGCGGCGCGCGCAGCAGCATCCACGAGGCCACCGCAATCGTCGCCACGATCAGCAGACCGATCCAGGGATGACGGCGGGCGAATGAAGGCAGGCGCATCGTGTCGCTGCCGTCAGGCCAGCGTGTCCAGCGCCAGGGGTTCGATGCCCCGCGCACGGTCGATCTTCTCGGCCACGCGGAAGGCGGCATCCAGCTCGCTGATGCCGTGCTGCTGCATCAACTGGAAGCGTTCGGCCTTCTCCTCGGGCTCGGTCATCGCCATCGCCAGGTAGAGGCTGGGCGGCACGGCGCGGAACAGCACTTCCATCGACTTGGACAGGATGACGCCCTCGCTGAACTTGCCGGCCTCCTTGCGTGCCGAGAGCATCAGCGCCTTCTGCGAAGCGTTGAGTTCGCGGAAGCGCGCGATCTTCTCGACTTCATCGGGCGGCATCGACAGGCAGATCCACCACTCGATCATGTTGAGCATGGGCTCGGCCGCTTTCGGCAAGTCGTCCAGGTTCTGTGTGGCGAGCCAGAACCAGGCGCCGAGCTTGCGCCACATCTTGGTGATCTTGACCACGTAGGGCGCGAGCAACGGGTTCTTCGTGATGATGTGGCCTTCGTCCGTCACGTTGATGATCGGGCGGCCCAGGAACTGGTCGCGCTCGGCGATGTTGTTGACGGTGTTGATGAGCGAGATGTAGGCGATCGAGAGTTGGGCGTTGTAGCCCTCGCGCGCAAAGGTGGCCAAATCCACGATGGTGATGTCCGCCTCGGGCCACGGCGTGCCTGACCGATCGAACATCTCGCCGTCAACGCCCTGGCAGAACATATCCATGGCGTCGGCCATCTCCAGCAGTCGTGCGCGCCGCATCTCCGGCAGCGTGGCGTCGCGGGCGCGCTCGCGCAGCGCGTCGCGCACATCGCGCGTGAGCACCGTGCGCCTGTCCGCCACGCAATGCTGTGCCGCATCGAGAATGCACTGGCGGATCAGGCTGCGGTCGGCGCGCGTCATGCGCGCTTCTTCCTTGTCCTCGCCTCCGGTGATCATCAGTCGTGCAGTGATCTCCAGCTCGCCGAGCACGTCGCGCTGCTCATCACCTTCCACGGCCATGCCGGCATCGGGCTGGTCTTCGTCGAGCGCATCGGCGTCCAGCGTCTGTACCTGGCTCGGCGTATCGACCAGGCGCCAGGCGTCGGCGAACGGAGCCAGACTGACGCCCGCGCCCGGCGCGAGCTTCACGCGATGCACGGTGAGGCCCAACCGTGCCGCGAAGTCGCCGAACAGGCCGAAGCTGTTGCCCGCCTCGACGATGAACAGGCGCGGCCGATAGATCGCCGTCACCTGATTCAGGATGTTGTTGAGCGTCGCGCTCTTGCCCGAACCCGTGGGGCCGAACAGGAACAGATGCGCGTTCATCTGCCGGTCGAGGCGGTTCAACGGATCGAAGGTGATCGGACCGCCGCCGCGGTTGAAGAACGTGAT
>NZ_PKDG01000028.1 GCF_002863005.1 Pseudoxanthomonas sp. | reverse complement strand
GGCCGACTCTGCGTTCTGGCGCACGGTGGAGGTCAGTTCCTCCATGGAGGCGGCGGTTTCTTCCAGGTTGGCGGCCTGCTGTTCGGTACGGCGCGAGAGGTCGTTGTTGCCGGCGGCGATTTCGCCGGCAGCGGTGTTGATGGAACCGGAGGCGTCCTGGATGCGGCCGACGATGTCGGTGAGCTGGGCGACGGTAGCGTTGGCGTCGTCGCGCATGGTGGCGAACACACCGTGGAAGTCGCCTTCCATGCGCGCGCTCAGGTCGCCTTCGGCGATGGCACGCAGCAGCGACGACAGCTGGGCCAGGTTGCGGTCGCTCGTCGCCATCATGGCGTTCAGGCCCTGCACCATCTGCAGGAAGTCGTGGCGGAAGCCGGCCTCGTCGCCGCGGGCGGTGAAGTCGCCGGCCGAGGCTGCCTGCGCCAGTCGCTTGATCTCCCCGTTGATGGCCAGCAGGCTCTGCTTGGCGGCGTCCATCGCCTCGTGCAGGAAGGCGCGGGTGCCCGGCAGGCGGCGCGCATCCTGGCTCAGGTCCCCGTTGGCGTAGCGCTCCAGGATGCCGATGGCATCGCGGAAGGCATCCAGGTGTTCGAACATCATGGTGTTGATGCCGGCAGCCAGTTCGCCGTACACGCCGGGAAAGTCCTCCGGCATGCGGTGGCGGATGTCCTCGGCGGCGTGCAGCCGGATCATGTCGCGCGTCTCGTGCGAGAAGCGTTCGAGCATGTGCACCATCGCATCGGTGGACTTCAGCATCTGCCCGATTTCGTCGCGGCCATGGTGGCCGGTGCGCACGCTCAGGTCGCCGCGCGACACGCCCTTGATGGCGGCCAGTGCGCGTGCGACCGGCTCCAGCACCGACTGGCCGATGACCCAGCCGATCGCCATGCTCAACAGCACCAGCACGCCGCCCGCGACGGTCATGATGAGGGTGAACTGCAATGCCTGCGCCTGCGTGTCGTCGATGTAGACGCCGGTGCCGATGACCCAGCCCCAGGGCTGGTACAGCGCCGCATACGATGTCTTGGGCACCGGATCCTCTTCGCCCGCCTTCGCCCAGCTGTAGTCGACATGGCCGCCGCCGGCGCGCGCGACGCGGACGAACTCGGGAAAGATGCGCTTGCCATCGGGGCTGAGCACGTCGTCCAGCGGCTTGCCGACCAGGTCGGGGCGGGTGGGGTGCATCAGCATGGTCGGCGCTTCGTCGGTGACGAAGAAGTAGTCCACGCCCTTGTTGGCCTGCATGGTCGCCAGGGTCGCGAGCGCGCGGGCCTTCGCATCGGCTTCATCGAGCCTGCCGTCCTTCGCTTGTTGCGCGTAACCCTCGATCACGCCCAGTGCCATCTCGGTCTGCGCTTTCAGGCCGGCCTGGCGCGTGCCGGTCAGGTCCAGGTACTGCATGCGGGCGGCGACGACGGCCAGGGCGATGGTGCCTGCCGCGACGACCGCGGTCTGGATGAGGAAGCGGCGCTTCAGGGGCAGCGAAGAGAGGGTGGCGGCAATGCGGGCAGTGAACGTCATGGCGATCTCGGACGACGGGCGATACAGGGGAGGGCGGGGCGCCGTGGCGTCCCAAAGGGGTTATCGGCCGGCGGGGGCGAATGTTCAGGCGCAGGCAGCGTTCTGCGACGGAGGACGCATCCGGGTCGGCAGCGGGCGCCGGAAACGCGAAGACCGCGGCCGGTGAGGGCCGCGGTCTCGGGAGAACATCACTGCGCCGGATGCCCGGCGACGGATCAGGCAGCCGCCTGTTCCGGCAGGGGCTGGCCCAGGTCAGCGCTGTCGATCAGCGTTTCGATGTCGAGCAGGATCAGCATGCGCTCGTCCACCGTGCCGATGCCGGAGATGAAACGGGTATCGACGCTGGCGCCGAACTCCGGGGTGGGACGGATCTGCTCGGCGTTCAGGGCGAGCACGTCCGAGACGCTGTCCACCACGATGCCGACCACGCGGTCCTCCACGTTCAGCACGATCATCACGGTGAAGGCGTCATAGCGCGCTTCCTTCAACCGCAGTTTCAGGCGCAGATCGATCACTGGCACGATGGTGCCGCGCAGGTTGATGACGCCCTTGATGTAGTCCGGTGCATCCGGCAGGCGCGTCACCGAGTCGTAGCCACGGATCTCCTGCACCTTCAGGATATCCACGCCGTAGTGCTCGTCCCCCAGGGTGAAACTGAGGAACTCGTCCGCGCTCGCCGCGGCCTGGGTCTTCTTGTCGCTCATTCGTCGGGCTCCTGTCGCAGCCGGTAAGGGGTGGGGTTCCCGGGACGGAACCGGTCAATGCCTAGATCGGCCCCGGGTGGGGTTTCTTTAGCGGGTCAGTAGGCGTGGGGTTCGGAGACCGTGCGGTGTGCGCCGCCGGCCGCGATGCGGGTGACGCGTTCCTGCACCAGGCGTGCGACCGTGCCGTGGCTGTCCAGGCGGAAGGTCGACACGGCGTCGCTCAGCGCATGCGCCTGCTCTTCCATGGCGCGGGCGGCGGCGGTGGCTTCCTCCACCAGCGCGGCGTTCTGCTGGGTGGTCTCGTCCATCTGAGTGATGGTCTGGTTGACCTGTTCGATGCCGGCCGACTGCTCCTGCGAGGCCGCCGAGATCTCGGCCATGATGTCGGTCACGCGCTGCACGCTGGCCACGATGTCGGCCATCGTCGCACCGGCC
>NZ_PKDG01000017.1 GCF_002863005.1 Pseudoxanthomonas sp. | reverse complement strand
CGGCGTGATGGCTGGCGCCGCAGGTGCGACAGGCGTTGCCGGGTTCGGCGCGGCCGGCTCGCTGGTCAATGCTCGCTGACGGCTTTCGCTGTCATCGACCTCCAATGCCAGCGTGTCGTAGTCCGCTTCCAGCAGCTCGGCCATCTGACCCACCAGTTCGTCCTGCACGCGCTGGGGCGAGAAGCCCTCCGGCTGCGTGTCGAACTGCGACAGCACATCCTGAAACAGCGAAGCGAAGTCCACGATCAGCGGCCGGCCCAGCGCACGCCGCTCCCAGGTGCGCTCGCACGCCTTGCGCAGCACTGCGAGCCGGTCCACCTGATGCCGGCCCAATCCGCCGTACAACAGCGTCGGGATCGCCGGCAGCAGATAGCGCACCGCATCGTTCATGCGGCTGATGTGTGACTGCGGCACCGGATAGCCGTCGGCAGTCAGCCGCCGCGCGAGTTCGCTCTGCGACAGCGCCTGGCCGCTTTCCTGCTCGTAGAACTCGCGCGCCTTCTCGATGCCCAAGGCCCGCTCGATGAAGGTCAGCCCGCCGCGCAGCTCGTTCTCGGCCAGATGCCCGGTCAGCGCCACGATTTCGCCGCGCGCCGGCCACGGGCGGAACAGGCACGCAATGCGGAAGAAGCGCTCCTCCTTGGTCTCGCTCCACAACTCGCGCAGGATCGCCAGCCGCGTGTTGCCGCCGTTGCGAATGATGTAGTGCGCCTCGCCCGGCCTGCGCGTGATCGCGGGGGGCGCGTCCAGCCCGCGTTCGCGGATGGACGCCTTGATCTCCGCATAGGCCGGGTTGCGCGTCACGCGCGGGTCGTGGTCGTAGGGCCGCAACTGGTCCAGCGTCACCACCATCGGCGTGTCGGCGATGGGGTCGCTCAAGGTCGCGGCCGAAGGGCCGCTGCGCTCGAAGCCGGTGGCCAGCAGCTTGGCAGCCATGTCCTGCGGCGTCAGCTCAGCCACGGCCGTTCTCCTGCGCCTGCCGGTCGGCGCGGCGAAGTTGCGCGCGGGCATTGCGGTCGGCACGGTGGTCGCTCGCAGTCGAACTGGTGTAGATCGACGCGCAGCCTGGTTTCGTGAATTTCAGGTGCCCGCCGGACGTGCGCACCACGCGCCAGCCTTCGCCCAGCGCGAACTCGATCAGCGCGCGCAGCCGTTCACGGCCGCGCGCCAGTTCATGTGCGCTCGCCATGGCTGGCCCCTCCCGCATCGGCCCGGCCGGTGACCAGCGCGAAGCGCTCCCGCCACGCGGGGAACAGCTCGCCGGCCAGCGTGCGCATGGTGTCCAGCGCCGCGGGCGCCGTGCGCCCAGCTGGCCGCCGGTACTCCACCCGATGCACCGGCAATCCTCGTGTCGCAGCGCGCGGATAGGCTTCGATGGCCGGCACGTCGGTGTCCAGCACCTGCACGCCGGCCTGTTCCTGGAACACCTGTCGCAGCGCCTGCTGGACCAGCCGCGCGTTCGACGACACCGGATGCACACGGTTGATGAGCAGGCGCAGCGGCGGCGGCTCGATGCCCAGGTGGCGATACGGCGCGATGTCCTCGATCAGTTGCAGTGTGCCGCGGCGCAGTTCGCGCGCGGCCAGAATCTCCGGCGTCACCGGTGACAGCGCCAGGTCGGACGCCAGCACCGCCATCTCCAGCAGCACACTGCGCGCGCCCTGGGTGTCGATCAACAGCAAGTCATAGTGCGTGCGGAAGACGGGAAGCAAATGGCGCAGTCGCAGGCGCCCATCCGGTGCGTGCAGCAGCAGCGTGTTCAGTTCGCCGCGGTCGTCGTTGGAGAGCACCAGGTCCAGGCCCGCGATCGCGGTGCGCGACACCAGTTGCTCGATGCGCCGCTCGTTGAAGGCCAGCATCTCGTAGATGCCGCCGGGCGCGCGCACGTCCAGCGTGAAGTAGCTCGACAGCGTGGGCTGCACGTCCAGGTCCAGCAGCAGCACGCGTAGCCCGGCATCGGCGATGAAGCCGCCCAGGTTGGCCGCCGTCGTGGTCTTGCCCACGCCGCCCTTGGTCGAAATGATGGACACCACCTGCATGGGCTTCTCCTCGTCGAATGGCATGAACCGAGAAGAAGCGTCAGGCGCGTTCTTTGAGGCGGTCGGCGATCCACTGTTCGATCTCCACCGAGTCCCAGCCCACCGCGCGCACGCCCAGGCGCAGCGCCTTGGGGAACTTGCCTTCCTTCATCAGGCTGTAGATGTGCGCGCGCTTGAAGCCGGTCTTGGCTTCGACCTCGGCGCGGCGCAGGATGCGGTGCTCGGTCGGTGCCGCCGTGGCGGTGGTCTGCGAAGACATGAGGGTCACTCCTTAACGCTCAGTGGCGCTGATTGGCGTGACTCGAATTAAGAACGCCGCGTTGAAGAAAGACACCGCAAATGCGGTTTCCGCGACCGCAGATACGGTCTGGCATCGCTCAGGAAGTTGTGCTCTGCAGATTGCGCCGAGCCAGTGCGAACTTGGCCTGCAGGGTGCGCTCGGTGATGCCCATCGCGTTGCCGTGGTGCGCCACCATCGCGCTGATGATGGCTTCCTGCGTCAGGAAGCTGGAATACGGCATGCCGCTGGGAGACTTGCCCAGCAGTAGCGTCAGTAACCCGCCAACGATGTTCAGGTAGGTCGATTCGCTGCGCGGCCCAGGCGTGCTCGCACGCTCCGCGTCGGCCGTGTAGGCGGCGTGCGTCTTCAGCAGCGCCTCGTGCTCGGCGCGCAGCGTCTCGTGCACGCCCAAGTGTTCCGCCAGCCGCGCCTTGATCGCTTCCCGCTCGGCCAGCAATGCGCCCACTGTGTCCAGGCTGATCGCCGGGTGAAGTGCACGCTCGATCTCATCGAACAGAAACGCCGGTTTCTCGCCGGGGTAGTAGTACGCCATCCAGGCTTTCAGGTCGACGTGCCGCACCGTCAGCGACAGGTCGTCCATCGTCAGGCCCTGCGTGTCCCGCACCAAACCCTCCTTGCTATACGGCATCTCGCCGTGAGCCAGCGCATCGAAGATTCTTTCGGCGTTCAACCGCAGCATCGGCCAGCGCGGAAACTCCGTTGCCTCCGGTAGAGGCCGCTGTCCCAAGGTCGCCAGGATGCGCCGCTCGAAGCGCAGCAATCCGCTCCAGCGGATTGCCGCCTCGATCGGGCGGTAGTAGGTCTTGGCGCCATCGGCCAGGCTGCTCGACTTCGGCATATCGCGCGCCTCCATTCGTCATCGCACCGAG
>NZ_PKDG01000026.1 GCF_002863005.1 Pseudoxanthomonas sp. | reverse complement strand
AGGTGCGGGCGCTGATCGCCCGCTACCACACCTCGCTCATCCTCGGCATCCGCTTCATGATCGGCCTGCGCATCGCCGGCCCCATCCTGATGGGCTGGGCGCGGGTCGAACCCTGGCGCTTCACCGTGCTCAATGCCGTGGGCGCCGCGATCTGGGCCGTGCTGGTGGCGGGGGCGGGCTATGGGCTCAGCAACGCCTGGGCGAGCCTGGCTCACCATCCCCAGGGCCGCGCCCTGCTCATCCTGTTGCTGCTGGCGCTGGCGGCTTTGGCGGTGTACCGCTGGCGACGCGCCCGCAGGCTCGCGCTCCCGCCCCGCTGAAGCCGGGCCGACTGATGCGACAAAGGGCTGTGGCAGGTCCCTGCCACAAACCCTGCTGCTCACGCACCGGCCGCCGCGGATGGCTCATGTGAACCCGGGCCCACATCCATGCCTTGCCGCCCCATGGCGCGGGCTGGAAATCGAATCTGGCCGGGTCAACAACTTGACCTGGCGGGTCACATCCTGACCCGTACGGCCACCAAGCCTGCCCCGCCTCTTCCGAGAAGCTTCAGAAATTCCGGAATAAAAGCAATAAATACAACGTTTTGAACAATTGGCACGGGGCCTGCAATAGGCTAGTCACGGATCGAGTCGTATGAACAGCCGGTCGAACCGGACTCCATCCCGCAACCCAAGACCTCATCAATCACTCAGTCAATCAAAGAGAAGGAACACCGCCATGAACAAGCAGAAAGGCTTTACCCTGATCGAACTCATGATCGTGGTGGCCATCGTCGGCATCCTCGCCGCCATCGCCATTCCCGCCTACCAGGACTACACCATCCGTGCCCGCGTCACCGAGGGCATGAGTCTGGCCTCCGCCGCCAAGACCACAGTTGCGGAAAACGCCATGTCAGGTACTGCGTTTGGCTTAGGCTGGACGACGCCTTCCGCAACCGACAACGTCACGTCGGTGGCGATCGCTTCCACCAATGGCGCCATTACAGTTACTTACACGGCAGCCGCGGGCAACGGGACGCTGATCCTGACCCCTACCGCAGGCGCGTCCACCGCCCTCGTTGCCGGCACTGCACCAACTGACGCCATCCAATGGGATTGCACGCTCGGTACTCTGGATGATCGCTACCGCCCGTCTAACTGCCGCTAAGCACATCGCCCAGAATAACGAAGCCAACCACCTTGCCCCCCAGGCGCTGCCTGGGGGGCTTTCTTTTGGGCGATCGCAGTCGATTTCATCGGCGTGGGACGCGGCGCGCCATGGCTGTTTTCCCGCCATCCCCCGCGCGCGGCTAAAGGCCCCGCGCGGAATGTCGAGAACCGTATCGATCCGCCCGTTGCAAGCACCCCAAGGACGCGCCGCCATGTATCCCCTGCCCGCCGAACGTTCACCGCCCCTGTGGCCCCTGGTGCTGGCCCTGGCAGCCACGCTTTTTTTCATGCAAAGCGAAGGTCAGTTGATCTTGCTGGCCATCGCGGTGGCGGCGCTGCTGTATGCCGCCGCGCGCGTCCTGTCCGAGCGCCGCGCCGCGGGCGCCGGAGGCGGGGCATCGGCGCTGGTCCTGACGGGCCCGGGGGGTCTGGGCATGGCATTGGCCCTCATGACCCTGGCCGTGCTGTTCGCCAGCGTCTCCTTCAGCACCCTGCCCTCCACCAGTTTGTGGTTCGCCTGGATCCTGGGCCTGTTCCCGCTGGGCTATCTCATCGGACTCGCGACGCTGGCGCGGCGCGCGCGCTGGGATCGGCTGGCGCTGGCCGCCGGCGCATTGTTCACCCTCATGGCCGCCTGGGGCGTGATCGAATGGCTTCGCTTGGGCAATCGCAGCAATGGGCCCTTCCTGGACTACAACGCCTTCGGCGCGTTGTTCTACCTTGCCGTGCCGCCGGTCTTCATTGCGCTGGCGCGGGCCCATTCGCGCCACGCCCGCACGGCCCTGGCGGGCTTCATCGCCCTGTGCCTGTGGGCGCTGTTCGCCACCGCCTCGCGCGGGGCGACCGGTATCCTGCTCCTGTTGCTGGCGCCGCTCCTCCTGGGCCTGTGGCGCTCGGGAACGCCCTGGCGCGCGCCGGCCGCGATACTGCTTATGCTGGTCGGGCTGGCCTACGGCGCAGTGCGCTATTTGCCCGAGAATCCGGTCACCCGCGAGGTGGTCGATCTCAGCGCGGATCAATCCACCCAGGATCGCCTCGCCATGTGGCGCGCCACGCTCGACATCTGGCGCGAGCGGCCGCTGACCGGCATGGGTCTCGGCAGTTACAAACTGCACTACCTACATCACCGCAGCCCGGCGGAGGTCACGTCCAGCGGCGATCTGGCCCACAACGACTACCTGCAGCTCCTCGCCGAGGGCGGGCCGCTGCTGCCGGCGCTCCTGATCCTGGCGGGCTTGGCCACGCTGCTCCTGGCCGCGCGGCTGTGGCGGCGGCTGGGTCCGATGCATGCCCCCGCGGAGCGGGCGGCGGCGCTGGCCGGTTGGGGCGCCGTCCTGCCGATCCTGGGGCTGTTTCTCCACGCCGGGGTCAACTTCATTTTCTACGTGGCGCCGCTGGCCCTGCTGGCCGGCCTGTACCTGGCGCGTGCGCGCTGGGCCGCCGGCCCGCTACCGAGCTGGCAGATCCATCTGCCCGCCAGTCCGCGGGTGTTGGGCGCGGCCTATGGCGCGCTGGCCAGCCTGGCCGTGGGGGCGATCAGCGTCGACTGGCTGGCATCCCAAGCCTTCGATGCCAACAACCACTGGCCCGTGTTTGCCGAACGCCGCGCCGACCCGCTCGCGCGTTACCGGATGGCTACCGCCTTTGCCGCTGTCCGGCCGAATCATCTCACCACCCAGCAGGAGCTGACCGCCGCCGCCATCGATCTGGCGCTGGCGGATCGCGACGGACCGGGCGGCGCGCTCTGGGCCGGCATGGCGCTGACCCACGCCCGCGACTGGATTGCCGCGGGCCAAGGCAATCCCTTTGTCTATGCCACGGTAGGCCAGTTGCTGTGGCTTTTCCCGAATCTCGCACCCTTTATGGGGCCTGAGTTTCCCGACCGGCCCGATGCCGTGCTGGCGCGCGCGGTGGACCGCGATCCCGCCAATCCGGCGCATCGCTTGATTCTGGCGCGCATCCTGGTGGCCCAAAAGCAACCGACCCCGGCGCTGCATGTGTTGTTGGACGGACTGCCCTGGACGCGCATCAGCATGACCCCGGAACGCTTAGCGGACACCCAGCGCTTGCTGCGCGAAGCGCTGACGCTGGCGGATACGACCGGTGATGCCGCCTGGGCGCAGGATCTGGCGCGCATGGTCGGCAGCTTCGATCCCGAGGACGCCACCGTGCGCCGCCTGCTGGCCGGCCCGGACTCATCCATCGCCGCGCCGCCCCGCGCCACCGCAGTGCCCCCCACGCCCGCCGCTGCCTCTGTCGCAGCCGCGACGGCGGCCCCAGGCGCGCCGTAGCCGCCCGCATTGCGCCCTCATCCCCATCAGCGCGAGGCCCCAAGGCCCGCGGCACGCCATCAGCGCCGCTGTCCACGGCATCGCGGCCTGGATGACCACGCCCTGCGCGCCTTTACGCAACAGGACAGCCACTGCCTCAAGCCCGCGCGCGCCCTGCCGATGCAGTCAACAAACCTGAATCAGGCACTTATTCGTGTCGATCCATTCTAATCTTCTACAATCTGATCCAGATCTATCTGTCCGTCGGGGTTCCCCATGAACATCGGTCACCGCATTCAACAAGCCCGCGAGAAAACCGGTATTTCGCAGACCCGCCTGGCCGAGTTGCTGGGGGTGACGCGCAG
>NZ_PKDG01000027.1 GCF_002863005.1 Pseudoxanthomonas sp. | reverse complement strand
CAGGAAATCGCGATGACATTCAAGCCGCCCGACACGGTCCTGATCTTCCGCATCGGCAGCCTGGGCGATACCCTGGTGGCGCTGCCGGCCTACCACCTGATTCGCGAACGCTACCCAGACAGCCACATCGTGCTGCTGACCAATACGCCAGTCGGTGGCGGCGTGAAGGCGGCAGCCAGCTACCAGATTCTGCTGGGTAGCGGTCTGGTCGACGACTACATAGAGTATCCGCACCAGAGCAGGAGCCTGCGCAGGTTCGCCGCGCTGGCCACCGCGATCCGTAAGCTGCGCCCGTCGCATGGGGTCTATCTGATGCCGCCGCGCACGCGCCGGCAGAGGCTGCGCGATGCGCTGTTCTTTGCCGGTGCTGGCCTGCCCTTGATGCAGGGCTTGTGGCCACGCCGCGATGTCAATCGGCATCTGCCGGTTGCCGGGCGGCCGGAGCAGCGCGAGTCCGAAGCGAGCCGCTTGCTGCGCTCCATTGGCTTTGATCCCCGGTTGCTCAAACCACGCCTGTTTTCGCTCGAGCTTCAACCGACGGAGCGAGTCAGCATCCATCCGCTGCTGGAGCCCTTGGGGCAAGCTCGACGGTTCATCGCGCTGAGTGTGGGTGCCAAGGTTTCCGCAAAAGATTGGGGTCAGGACCGCTGGTTGGAATTGCTAGATCAGTTGCAGCAAGCGGCCTCCGACTACCCTCTGGTATTCATCGGCTCGGCGGACGAGGCCAAACGCTGCGAACAGTTGCTGGCGCGCTGGCCCACCGGCGGGCTCAATCTCTGCGGCAAGCTGAGCCCGCGGCAGAGCGCGGCGGTGCTCGAACGGGCAACCGTGTTCATCGGCCACGACAGCGGCCCCATGCATCTGGCCAGCAGCGTGGGCATCCCGGCGGTTTCCATCTTCGCCGCGCGGGACAAGCCCGGTGTCTGGTTCCCGTACGGCAACGAGGCCAACGTGTTTTACAAGCTTGTGCCCTGTCATGGCTGCCGTCTCAGTGTCTGCACCGAGCACGAGAAGGTCTGCATCCGCTCGATCCTTCCGACGGAGGTTGTCGAACGGGTTCGAATCTTGCTGGCAGGTGAAACTGCCGGATCGTCCCCTCGGCGCCATCCTTCCGCTGACCTTTCGTGAAGTCATCGTTCATGGACCCGAAAACCTTGATCCCTCTCCTTGAATCCGGCTGGGCTGGCGCGCGCGTGCTGGTGGTGGGCGACCTGATGCTGGACAAATACGCTTTCGGCCGGGTAGAGCGCATTTCACCGGAGGCGCCGGTGCCGGTGGTGCGCGCCCACCGGACCAGCGAGCAGCCCGGCGGAGCGGCGAACGTGGCGATGAATATCGCGGGCCTGGGCGCCACCGCACTGCTGGCCGGTTTTACGGGGCAGGACGCGGATGGTCTGCAGCTGGCGTCACTGCTGGAAGCGGCCGGAATACAGCCGCTGCTGGTGCGCGTTGCGGAAACTCCCACCACCTCCAAGCTACGCATCCTGGGCGGCACACAGCAGATCGTGCGCCTGGACTTTGAGGACACAGCACCCCGCCCACTTGCGGCTTACGCGCAGTTGCTCAGCCAGATCGAGGCAGCGCTGCCATCGGTGTCGGCACTCGTGCTGTCGGACTACGCCAAGGGCGTGCTGACGCCAGAGCTGTGCGAGCGTTTGATCGCGCAGGCGGCAGAGCGTGGCATTCCAGTGTTGGTAGATCCTAAAAGCAAGGATTTTTCCCGCTATGCGGGCGCCACCACCATCTGTCCCAACCTGGGGGAACTATCGCTCGCCACCGGCGAAAGCGCGACCGACCTGGAGCGCCTGCTGGACCGTGCGCAGGCGCTGGTGTGGGAATACCGTCTGGAATATCTCACGGTGACGATGAGTGAGAAAGGGATCGCCGTGCTATGGCCGGATGCGCAGCACCGCGCGGCGGCCGTCGCCCGCCAGGTGTTCGATGTATCCGGCGCCGGCGACACCGTGATTGCTGTGCTGGCCCTGTGTGCGGCGCGGCAGCTGGAAGTGCAACAGGCGACCGTCCTGGCCAACCTCGCCGCCGGCATCGTCATCGCCAAGCTGGGCACGGTGCCGGTGACGCGAGACGAGTTACTCGGCGCCGTGCGCGCGGCCGCCGATCCGTATCAGGGGAAAACGCTGAGCCTGCCGCAGCTGATTGAAAAAACCAGGGTCTGGCGCGCCGCCGGCGAGCAGATCGTTTTCACCAACGGCTGCTTTGATCTGCTGCACGTCGGCCATGTGACACTGCTGGAGCAGTGCAAAAGCCTGGGCGATCGGCTGATCATCGGCATCAACAGCGATGCCTCGGTCAGTCGTCTGAAAGGCCCGACACGCCCGATCATCAGCCAGGCCGAACGCGCGCGCTTGCTGTCCGCGCTCGCTGCCTCGGACGCCGTGGTTATTTTTGACGAGGCGACGCCGATCGAACTGATCCGTGCGATCCGGCCTGATGTGCTGGTCAAGGGTGGCGACTACACCGAAGCCACGGTGGTTGGCGCGGATGAAGTCAGCGCCTGGGGTGGACGTGTGGAACTCGTGCCACTGGTTGCAGGCTTCAGTACGACCGAACTTGTGCGGCGGATGGCGGGCGGGCCGGACAAGTCTGAGCCCGAACGCGCGGGGCAAATCAGCGATGGAAGGCTGTCGTAGCGTAGGCAAAGCGCGGCATGCCCGGACAGATCGAGGCTAGCAGCGGATGGCCGCGGGGGCTGGTGCGTGGTCATCGCCCGCGTAAGCACGGCCTTCGGCCCACCCTATGGGGTCACTCCCCATTCACATTAACGACGACGGAATCCCATCGTGCCCCAACCGCTCCGCATCCTGCATCTGATCAGCAGCCTGAACCCCGCCGGCGGCGGGCCGTCGGAAAGGCTGCGCCGGATCACGACGCGCTATCAAAGCCTCGGCGAGATAGCCGGCAACGTGACGGGCTTCAGCGGCCGGATTTTCCAGCGCTGGATCCTGTCGGGCCTCAAGCGTGCGCAGCACGTGGTCTGCGTGTCTGAACAGACCCGGTCCGAGTTGCGGCGACTGTCGGGTTTGCCGGCCGAGCGCTGCAGCGTGGTGCCGAATGCGCTGAATTATCCGTACCGGCCCATGGTGTCGGATGAGGCCCGCGCGCGCTTGCAGCGTCTCGGTACCAGCGCGCCCTGGCCGTTCTTCGTCCATGTCGGCGGCAACCAGTGGTACAAGAATCGCGCCGGCGTGGTGCGCATTTTCATGCAGCTCGCCGCGCTGCCGCCGTTCCAATCGCACCACCTGATCATGGCGGGCAAGCCCTGGCCGGATGAGCTGCGGGCACTGGTGCAGGGATCGGCCCTGGCGGCGCGCATTCACGAGTGGACCGAGCTTGCCAACGAGGACCTGCGGGCGCTGTATTCGACGGCGGAGGCGCTGCTGTTCCCCTCGCTGCAGGAGGGTTTCGGCTGGCCGATCGCCGAGGCGCAGGCCTGCGGTTGCGTGGTCGTCACTTCCAATCGCGCGCCGATGACCGAGGTGGGCGGCGATGCGGCGGTCTATATCGACCCGGATGACGCGCCGGGCACCGCCGCCGTGATTGCCGGCACGCTGGCGGACCGTGATGCGCGGGTGGAAGCGGGGTTGCGGAATGCCGAGCGGTTCAGCGGTGCGCAGATGGTGGAGGGCTACGTGGCGGCGTATCTGCGCGTGGTGGCGGCCGCCCAGTGATCAAAGGATGCCATGGCAGGCTGGGAAAAGACGGCGCGGCCGCATGGAACTTGACGATGCGCGCGGCCGCGGCGAGTTAGGCCAGCGACTGATCCGCGTTGCGCGGCTGGCGGATGAAGTGCCGGCAGCGGACATCGCCGCACCAGCGCTGCTGAAGCTGGACGTGCAGGGTTTCGAGTTGCAGGCGCTGGCCGGTTGCAATGACGTGCGGTGCAGGCGGATTTTCTGTTCGGGCGGTGAGGTGTGGCGCCGGCGTTGGTCGCGGCGGGGGCGCCGCTCCTACCGGGAGCCTGTAGGAGGCCCGCCCTCGGGCCGATGGATTGCGAACGGCATCGGGGACCGATCGCGGCGGGGGCGCCGCTCCTACCGGGAGCCTGTAGGAGGCCCGCCCTCGGGCCGATGGATTGCGAACATCATCGGGAACCGATCGCGGCGGGGGCGCCGCTCCTACCGGGTGCCTGTAGGAGGCCCGCCCTCGGGCCGATGGATTACGAACGGCATTGGGGACCGGTCGCGGCGGGGGCGCCGCTCCTACGGGCTGGACTTGCGGCGCGGAAACCTGCGAGCATGTGACACTAAAGTGCTACATCATTTTGCTTCTGGAGCGGCCCATGTCCACCACGACCATTCGCCTGTCGGATGAACTTAAACAGCGTATCCGTCTGGCCGCGGAACGATCAGGCACCACAACCCACGGCTTCATCCTGCAAGCCATTGTGGAGAAAACCGAACAGGAAGCCTTGCGGCAGGATTTCAACGAGACCGCAAACCAGCGGTATGCGGACATCGTGGCGTCCGGCGAGACCATCCCGTGGCAGGAAATGCGGCGCTACCTTGAGCAAAGCATGGAGGGCAAGCGTCCCGCGCGACCGGCGGCGCGCAAGCTGGCGCCCTGAAGGTGTCCCGTATCGAGCTGGCTCCGGAGGTTGCGGATGACTTTGACCGGATCCTGGCCCACCTTGCCGAATACGACGTAGCGGACGCCCCGTCGCGGTTGCAGGACATCATCGCGGCAATCGACGTGCAGGAACGCAATCCCCTGATCGGCCGTCCGGACACCGCGGGCAATCGCGAGTTGGTGATCGGTCGGGGTGCGCGCGGGTATGTGGCGCTGTATCGCTATGCCGCGGCGATTGATACGGTTTTCATC
>NZ_PKDG01000061.1 GCF_002863005.1 Pseudoxanthomonas sp. | reverse complement strand
CCGCCGTGGCCAGGCGCTTGATCTCGCCGTTGATGGCCGAGAGGTTGGCCTTGGTGGCGTCCATCGTCTCGGTCAGGTTGGCCTTCTCGCCGGGCAGCTTGGGCATGTCCAGGCTCAGGTCGCCCACCGAGTAGCGTTGCATGATCTTCAGCGCGTCGCCGATGGCCTGCAGGTGCGAGGCGACCAGCGCGTTGGTGTCGCGCACCATGCGGCCGTATTCGCCCGGGAACGCGCTGTCGTCCATCCTGTAGCTGATCTGGCCTTCGTCGTGGCGTGCGGCCATTTCGCTCTGTGCGGCGATGACCGACTGCACCTGCGTCTGCATGCGCTGCATGGCGCTGAGCAACTGGCCGACCTCGTCGGAACGGCTGGTATCGATCTTGCCGTCCAGCTTGCCGGCGGAGACATCGTTGGCCACGCGCACGGCTTCGCCGACCGCATTGGCGATGGCACGGGCGAAGAACCAGGCCAGGGCAAGGCCACCGACAATGCCTGCCACCAGCATCACGACCATCAGCGTGCTGGAGGCCGTATAAGTGCTGTGGGCGTTCGTGCTGGCGGTCTTGGCCTGCTTGTCGACCACCGTGATCAACGTGGAGAGTGCAGCCGTCGCCTTGCGGTGCTGGTCGCGCGTCGCGCCGATGAACGTGTCCACGGCATCGTCCGGCAAGCCCAGGTCCAGCATCTCCTGAACGTCCGCGTAGGACTGCTGAGCCGCCTTCCATTCCTTGACGAAGCTGTCGTAAGCCTTTTTCTCGTCGGCGTCGGTGATCAGCTTGGCGTATTCCTTGCTCGCCTGCTCGATCCTCTTCTCGGTTTCGCCGGCAAGTTTCCTTGCCTCGGCCTTGACGGCGTCGCTCGCGCGCACGTGCTGGCGATAGGAATTGGTCCGGTATTCGCCCAGCAGACTCTGCAGATCGCCGGCGGCCTTGACGCTGGGCACGACGTTGCCCGTCACTTGGGTGGTGACACCGTTCAACGAGTTCAGGCCGACGAACGCGGCGATGCCCTGGACCAGCATCAGGGCCAGCACGACGCCGAAGGCCAGCATCATCTTCGTCGTCAGTTTGAGGTTCTTGATCCGCTGCATGGGGATTCTTTCCTTTACCGGGGCGCGCGCCGCGCCGCTCTCATTGGCAACCAGGGCGGGGCAGGGCGCGCGGCCCTGCCCGTGAAGCGGATCAGCGGATCGTCGCCAGCTTCAGGTTCGACGGCGAGCTCACCACGATCTCGGCACGCGACTGATCGCGCTCGATGTTGCCGATCACGCAGACATCCTTGCCTTCCAGCTCTTCCGGCGCCGGCTTGAACTTGGCGCGGGCGTCACCCGGAATGCGGGCAGTGAACGTGTGGCGCGGGAAGTTGCCGCCCATGTAGAGGAAGGTCGGAGTGCCTTCGGTGTTCTCGGCGAAGCGCGCCTTGCCCACCTTCCCGCAGACGGTGCCGGCCTTGCCGGTGAAGCGCGCGGCCATGTCGGCGGGGATCGCATTGTCGATCTGCGACTGGCTGCTGGCCGGCGTGGGCATCATCAGGGCGGCGCCGGCGCCGGCGGCGACGAGGGACAGGGTCAGGACGGAAGCGATCTTCATGCCAGTAACTCCGGAGGGGCAGGGATGGTGGGAAACACTCACCGCCTGAGATCGGCGCCCCGCCGCCAAACTTGAGACCTCGGACGCTTCAGGAAGCGGTGATGCGCACGAGTGGGAGCTGCATCACAGTTCGTGGCCGCGGGCGCGCGGCGGAGGCCCGGCTCAGGCCGTGGCGACGCTGTCCGCCACGACCTCGATGTCGCGCACCGACGCATGCGGATGTGCGTGCAGCCATGCTTCCAGCGGGCCCGCCGGGAGCGGCGGCGAAAACAGGTAGCCCTGCAGGACGGGGAAGCGCTGTTCGGTGAGGAAACGATGCTGGGATTCGGTTTCCACCCCTTCGGCGACCACCTTCATGCCCAGGCTCTCGCCGATGCGCAGCACCGAGGACGTCAGCGTGCGGGCGATGGCGCTGGTGTCGATGTCGCGCACGAAGCTCTGGTCGAGCTTCAGCTCGCTGATCGGCAGGCGGTGCAGGTGGCTGAGGCTGGAATAGCCGGTGCCGAAGTCGTCCAGCGACAACCGCACGCCGAGCACGTAGATGGCCTCGATGTTCTCCAGCACGTCCGGATCCGGATCGAGCATGACGCTTTCGGTGATTTCCAGCGTCAGGTCGGCCGGCACCAGGCCGTGTTCGTCCAGCAGGTCGGAGATCTGCAGCGACAGTTGCGGGTCGCGGAAATTGATGGCGGAAACATTGACCGACACGCGCGGGATGTCGATGCCGCGGCGACGCCAGTCGGCCATCTGCGCGCATGCCCGGCGCAGCACCCACAGGCTGAGGTCGGCGATCAGGCCGCACTCTTCCGCGACGGGAACGAAACGCGACGGCGGAATCACCCCGAGATCGGCATGGTGCCAGCGCAGCAGCGCTTCGACGCCGTAAAGCTCGTGGCCGTCGCCGCCGCCGACCTGCGGCTGGTAGTGCAGGTCCAGCTGGTCCAGCCGCAGTGCGTCGCGCAGCGCTGTCTCCAGCGAGACGCGCTCCTGTGCCACGCGGTTCATGTCCAGGCTGAAGAAGCGGAAGCTGCCGCCGCCGTCGCGTTTGGCGCGGTACATGGCCATGTCGGCGTGGCGGACCAGCAGGTCGATGTCGCGGCCGTCGTCGGGGAACATCGCCACGCCGATGCTGGCGCTGGGGTGCAGGGTCATCAGGCCCGCCGTCGTGGGGGCGGCGATGGCGCCCAGCAGGCGCTCGGCGACGCTGCCGGCCTGTTCCGTGCCGCACATCGGCAGCACGGCGACGAATTCGTCGCCGGCCTGTCGCCCGACGATGTTGATGCCGCCGAGTTCTTCGCTCAGGCGCGCGGCCACGTCACGCAGCAGGCCATCGCCGGCGGCGTGGCCTTGCGCGTCGTTGACCCGCTTGAAGCGGTCCAGGTCGATGAAGACCACGGCCGCGGTACCGTTGGCTTGTGCCACGTTGGCGAGCGCCTGCTCGGCCTTGGCGCTGAACATGATGCGGTTCGGCAGGCCGGTCAGGGTGTCGTAGAACGCCAGCTGGTGCACGCGTTCGTTGGTCTGTTCGCGCTCCAGCGTCAGCGAGCACAGGTGCAGGCAGGTGTCGGCCAGCCGCTCGTGCAGCTCGTCCGGTCCGCGGTTCTCGCGGTAGTAGAACGACAGCGTGCCGAGCACGCGACCGCTGCTCGACTTGATGGGGTGCGTCCAGCAGGCGCGCAGACCCAGCGGCGTGGTGAGGTGGCGGGTGTTGGCGCACAGCGGGTCGCTGGCGATGTCCTTGACCAGGACCGCCCGGCCGCGCCAGGCGGCTACCCCGCAGACGCCGGCGCGCGGGCCGATCGGCAGGCCGTTGATCTTGCGCGACCAGGCTTCGGGCAGGCTGGGCGAGGCGAGGGCGTGCATCAGCCCCTCGTTGTCGACGGTGATGATGGACACCGTCAGCTCCGGCGCGATGTGCTCCACCTCCCGGCAGATCAGCGTCATCACGTCGGCCACGTTCCACTCGTGCACCAGCGCGTCCAGCACCTTGTTGTGCAGTACCTGATGCATCTTGGTCTGGGTGATGTCGCTGAGCACGCTCACCAGTCCCAGCAGCGTGCCGTCCTCGTCGCGTACCGGGTTGATCGCCGTGGACAGCCACAGCGGGCGACCCGCCTTGGTGTACAGCAGGACCTCGGTCTGCAGTCCCTCGCCGTTGTCGATCGCACGGCTGATGCGTTCGTCCAGCGAACCGTCCGTGTGCGGTCCCGACAGCAGTTCCGAAGGTCGGACGCCGCGCAACTCCTCCAGGCGGTAGCCCAGCATGCGCGTGAAGCCGCTGTTGACGTAGACGACCTCGCGGTCGGCGGAACTGATGAAGATGGCGTTGTCGCTGCTGTCCACGACGATGGACAGCTGCCGCAGGCGCGCCAGTTGCCGCTGCTGGTCGCTGGTGTCGCGGACGAAGGCGGTATGGAAGACCTGGTCGCCGATCACCACTTTCGACATGGAGACCGAGCAGGCGCTTTCGCTTCCGTCGGCCCGCACCAGCACGGCATCGCGATGGCTCCCGAGCAGCGATGCGAGCGTCGTCTCGCCGGCGACGCCTGCCGGCGCCTCCGCGAGCAGGCGGGTGAACGGCACGCCGTGCACGTCTTCGCGGCGGCATCGCCACAGCGCTTCCGCCGCCGGGTTGAACAGCACCACGCGGTGCCGCGCATCGATGACGAACGCCGCATCGACCGACTGCTCCAGCACGTGCCACAGGCTGTCGTGCGCCGGGCCGGGCGGTGCCTGCACGTCGCGCACGGGCGCAAGCGCGTTCAACGTGCGGCGCAGCATGCGGACTCCTCACAATGTGGGGGCGTCGCGGGGCTGGCGTCGTCGTGGGCGGTGAGTGCGACGGTCATGGGGGCCAGGGAGGAGTGCCTTCAGGTGACATATCGGCCGGGATCCGGATTACTTGAAAACGGTCACGGGGCGGATGCGAAGCGGGTCCGGAGGCTCAGAACTCCTGCCAGTCGCCATCGGCGAGCGCGGGTTCGGGCTTGCGCGCTGCGGGCTTGCGGGCCGGGGCCTTGGCGACGGGCCTGGCAGCGGCGACCGGCTTGGGAGCGGGGCTGATCGCCTTGCGCACCGGTGTATCGACCGTGGCCTGCAGCTTGAACACCGCCACCGATTCGGTCAGTCCCTGCGCCTGCTCCTCCATCGAGCGTGCGGCGGCCGTGGCTTCCTCCACCAGCGCGGCGTTCTGCTGGGTAGCTTCATCCATCTGGGTGATGGTCTGGTTGACCTGTTCGATGCCGGCCGACTGCTCCTGCGAGGCCGCCGAGATCTCGGCCATGATGTCGGTCACGCGCTGCACGCTGGCCACGATGTCGGCCATCGTCGCACCGGCC
>NZ_PKDG01000053.1 GCF_002863005.1 Pseudoxanthomonas sp. | reverse complement strand
GACCCTGGTCTATTCGGTCTACACCGGCACGCGCGACACCACGTCGCGTTTGAAGGTGCTGCTGGAGCAGGAAGGCTTCAAGGTGGCGGTACTGCGCGCGAGCGTGGATGCCTCCCGCCGCGAGGACTGGATCGCCGAGCAGTTGGACCGCGGCATCGACGTGCTCATCACCAATCCCGAGCTGGTGAAAACCGGCCTGGACTTGCTGGAGTTCCCGACCATCGTGTTCCTCCAGTCGGGCTACAACGTGTACTCGCTGCAGCAGGCCGCCCGGCGCTCATGGCGCATCGGCCAGAAGCAGCCGGTGCGCGTGATCTACCTGGGCTACGCCAACTCCTCGCAGATGACCTGCCTGGGGTTGATGGCCAAGAAGATCATGGTCTCGCAAAGCACGTCGGGAGACGTACCCGAGTCGGGCCTGGATGTTCTGAACCAGGATGGTGATTCCGTCGAGGTCGCCCTGGCCCGGCAGCTTGTCACGGCCTGATCCATGTACCCATGCCGGCGGCCCCTCGGGGTCGCCGGCTTCTTTCCACGGCCCTTCGGGGCCGTTTTTCTTGGGCGTATGACAGTTCATGGCGCCGCCCCGCCATGTATTCGGGCGGGCGTCAGTGCGTTTTGTTTGCTGCCCGCAGGCCAAGCGGCGGCGATGGTGAGCGCTCCGTGTTCCAGGGAAGCGCCCTCCATGCAACCACCCATCCGCGCTGTTCACCGCCTGGCCCTCGTCGCTGGCTTGCTGGCCGGCAGCCTGTTGGCCGCCGGCTGCGCCACGACCGCCGCACCGTCTGCGCCAGCGGTGCCGGCCGCATCGCCAACCGCCGTCGCGCCGGAGCCAGGTTTCGTTCCGGTGGCCCGCTACGGCCGCTACACCCTGGTCGAGCTGGTGCCGGAGCCCGCGCAGCGTGATCTCTTGCAGCAGGCGGTGGAGGTCTCGATTCCGCCCATGCTCGATGCCAGCGTGGGCGATGCAATGCGCCATGTGCTCCTGCGCTCCGGCTACCGGCTCTGCGATGCGGCCGAGGCCGCATCGCTCTACGCGCTGCCGCTGCCCGCCGCACACCTGCGCCTGGGCCCGCTGATGCTACGCGATGCCTTGCTGACCCTTGCCGGCCCCGCCTGGGAGCTGTCGGTCGATGACTTGACCCGCCAGGTCTGCTTCAGCCGGCACGGTGCCCCCATCTCGCTTTCCGCCAACCCGCCCGGCGCCGCCACGCCCGTGCCGGACGCCGACCGGCCCGAGGAGATGCAGCCATGACCTTTCCCCAAGCGCCATCCGAGCGCAATTCCCGCACGCGCTGGCTCAAGATCGCCGCGGCCTTCTGGCTGCTGCTCATCAGTGCCGTGGCAGTCATCAACAGCGTCGGCCTGTCGCGGCTCGCCGAACAGACCCAGGGCAGCGCGCAGGATGCGCAGGTCAAGGCGCTGGGCCTGCGCATGGCCGATCTCGAACAACAGGCCGATGCGGACAAGCGCCGGCCGGCGCCGATCAGCCAGGCCGAGTTCGCCACCGCGCGGCAGGCGCTGGACGAACGGATGACGCGCCTCGAAGAGGACGATGAGGCGAGGGCCCTGGCCATCGACCTGCAGACGCTGCAGGCACGCGTGAACGGAATTGAAACCCGCCTGGAGAAGACCCGGCAGGTGGCATCCGCCGCTCGCCCGCGCGCTCCGGTTGCGACGAAGCCCAAGGTGCCGGAGCCGCCGTTCCGGGTGCTCGGCGTGGAGCTGCGGGGAGGCGAGCGCTTTCTGTCGATCACCTCCGCCGCCACGGCCTCGCTCGCGGGCGCCCGGCTGCTGCGCGAGGGCGATGCCGAGGGCGGCTGGCAACTGCAGTCCATCGAGGCGCAGGCGGGCGTGTTCCAGGTGAACGGCCAGACGCAGCGCGTCGCGGTGCCGTAGGAGGTCGCCATGATCCTGCGGCCGTTGCTCGCTGCCGTCGTCCTGTTCGCCGCTTTCGGCGCATCCGCCCAGCCGGCCCCGGTGACGAACTCGCGCATGGTGCCCGCCCAGGTGCAGCCGGGCGCTGATGCCGCGCTCGACGAGAGGCAGGCGCGGGAGTGGGGACTTCGCTCCGAGGAGTGGGCACGTTACCGGCAACTGATGCAGGGGCCGCTCGGGGTCTATTCGCCCCAGCTCGATCCGCTCACGGCGCTGGGCATCGAGGCCCGCAGCGAGGAGGAGCGCAGGCGCTACGCGGAGCTACAGGTGCAGGCCGAGGCCCGGCGCGTCGGCAAGACGCTGGCCTACCAGAGGGCCTACGACGCGGCGTGGCAGCGTCTGTTTCCCGGCCAGCCGCGCGTGAGTCTGCCCGGCGCCAAGGCGCAGGGTGCCGGCAACACCGGCTCCGGACGCCTGGCGGTCTTCGTCAAGGCCGACTGCACACCGTGCGCGCAGCGCGTGCAGCAGTTGCAGGCGGCCGGCACGGCCTTCGACCTCTACATGGTCGGCAGCCGTCAGGACGACGCGCGCATCCGGCAGTGGGCCACCCAGGCGGGCATCGACCCGGCCAGGGTGCGCGCCCGCACCATCACGCTCAACCACGATGCGGGGCGCTGGCTGTCGCTCGGCCTGCCGGGCGATCTGCCGGCCGTGGTGCGCGAGGTGAACGGCCAATGGCAGCGGCAATAGGTACTCCGGGCCGGAGGCGTCGGCCATCCCGCGTCGCCGTCCGCTGCGCCAGCGCCGTGCTGCTGCTCACCACCGGCGGCTGGGCGTTGGCCGCCCTGGCGCGGGAAGTGCCGCCGCCGGCCTATCAACTGGCGGCGCATCGTGCAGAAGTGCCGGCGGCGGTGCTGTATGCGGTGGCCTTGCAGGAGAGCGGCGCCATGCTGCGCGGGCGCCTGATCCCCTGGCCGTGGACGCTCAACGTCGCCGGCACGCCGCAGCGCTACGTCACCCGCGCCGAGGCCTGCGCGGGGCTGCGCCGGGCGCTCGCCCATACGCCGGCCAATCGCATCGACGCCGGCCTCGGCCAAGTCAATCTCGGCTACCACACGCATCGCTACACGCAGCCCTGCGAGCTGCTGGACCCATACCGCAACCTCGCCATCGCCGCGGAAATCCTGCGCGAACAGCACACGCCGGGCGAGGACTGGCTGCTTGCCATCGGCCGCTACCACCGGCCCGCCGGCGGGGCACCCGCGGCGCGCTACCGGCGCAGTGTGCATCGGCACCTGACCCGCGTGCTCGACCCCAGCGTTCCCGTTCCAACCCTCCAGGCCACCACGCCATGAACCACATCGTCCTCATCGCCGCCATCGGGCTGCTGTCCACGACCACCGTCTTCGCCCAGACCGCCTCCGCGCCGCTGATCATCGTCGAAGACCGCGGCGGCACCTCCGCGCTGCCGTACTACCAGTCCCTGAATCCCCAGCCGGATCAGTCCGCACCGCCGACCTCGATGCCGGCCCCTCGCGTGGGCAACGCGGCCGACGCCGAAGCCGCCATGCTGCCGGTGCGCTCGACACAACTGTCGCCGGGCGAGGTGCAGCGCCGCGTCATCCGGGCGCCGGGCCTGACGGCGCTGTTCCTGATCGGCGACGACGAGCGTTCGCGCGCCTGGCTGCGGCAGCGGCAGGCGGCGCTGCGAGAGCTGCAGGCCGTGGGCCTGGTGGTCAACGTGGAGTCGATGGCCGCGCTGACGGCGCTGCGCAGGCTGGCTCCCGGCGTGACACTCTCGCCGGCCTCCGGCGACGACCTGGCCCAGCGCCTGGGCCTGCGCCACTACCCGGTGCTCATCACGTCCACCGGCATCGAGCAGTAGGTGCGCCAATGGCCCAACCGCATGCGGTCGAGGTGCTGCTGCGGCCAGCGGTGGAGCTTTACACCGTGGTGGTCTGCACCGGCGCCGCGATTCTGTGCCTGGTGGCACCGTGGTCGCTTGCGCTGAACCCGCTGCTTGGCCTGGGCTCGGCGCTGGCTTTCCTGACCTTCGGCGCGATTCGCCTGCGCGATGCCTGGGCGATCCTGCGCTATCGCCGCAACATCCGCCGCCTGCCGCGCTACGTGATGACCAGCCGCGACGTACCGGTGAGTCAGCAACGGCTGTTCGTCGGCCGGGGCTTTCGCTGGGAGCAGCGGCACACGCACCGGCTGATGCAGACCTACCGGCCGGAGTTCCGCCGCTATGTCGAGCCGACGGCGATCTACCGGGCCGCCCGGCGGCTGGAGGAGCGGCTTGAGTTCGCGCCTTTTCCCGTCTCGAAGCTGGCGCGCGCGCTGGCCTGGGACAGCCCGCTCAACCTGGCGCGGCCGCTGCCGCCGCTCGGCGGAATGCCGCGCCTGCACGGCATCGAGCCGCACGAGGTCGACGTCACCCTGCCGCTGGGCGAGCGCGTCGGGCACACCCTGGTGCTGGGGACCACGCGCGTGGGCAAGACGCGGCTGGCCGAGCTGTTCATCACCCAGGACATCCGCCGCAAGGTCCGCGGCGAGCATGAGGTGGTGATCGTCTTCGACCCCAAGGGCGATGCGGACCTGTTGAAGCGCATGTACGTCGAAGCCAAGCGTGCCGGGCGCGAAGGCGAGTTCTACGTGTTCCATCTGGGCTGGCCGGACATCTCGGCGCGCTACAACGCTGTGGGCCGGTTCGGGCGGATCTCCGAGGTGGCCACGCGCATCGCCGGACAGCTCTCGGGCGAAGGCAACAGCGCCGCGTTCCGCGAGTTCGCCTGGCGCTTCGTCAACATCATCGCCCGTGCCCTGGTCGAGCTGGGGCAGCGGCCGGACTACCTGCTGATCCAGCGCCACGTCATCAACATCGACGCGCTGTTCATCGAGTACGCCCAGCACTACTTCGCCAAGAACGAGCCGAAGGCCTGGGAGGTCATCGTCCAGCTCGAAGCGAAGCTGAACGACAAGAACATCCCGCGCAACATGATCGGGCGCGAGAAGCGCGTGGTGGCCCTCGAACAGTACCTGTCCCAAGTGCGCGTCTATGACCCGGTGCTCGACGGCCTGCGCAGCGCCGTGCGCTACGACCGGACCTACTTCGACAAGATCGTCGCTTCGCTGCTGCCGCTGCTGGAGAAGCTCACCACCGGCAAGATCGCGCAACTGCTCGCACCGAACTATTCCGACCTGTCCGACCCGCGGCCGATCTTCGACTGGATGCAGGTCATCCGCAAACGCGCGGTGGTCTACGTGGGGCTGGATGCGCTGTCCGACGCCGAAGTCGCGGCGGCGGTGGGCAACTCGATGTTCAGCGATCTGGTCTCGGTCGCCGGTCACATCTACAAGTTCGGCATCGACGACGGGCTACCCGGCGCCGCGGCGGGCACCAAGATTCCGATCAACGTCCACGCCGACGAATTCAATGAACTCATGGGCGACGAGTTCATTCCGATGGTCAACAAGGGCGGCGGTGCCGGCGTACAGGTGACGGCCTACACGCAGACCTTGAGCGACATCGAGGCGCGCATCGGCAACCGTGCCAAGGCCGGCCAGGTGGTCGGCAACTTCAACAACCTGTTCATGCTGCGCGTGCGTGAGACCGCCACCGCCGAACTGCTGACGCGACAACTGCCCAAGGTCGAGGTGTACGCCACGGCACTGATGAGCGGCGCCACCGACAGCTCCGACCCGCGCGGCACTACCGCCTTCACGTCCAACACCCAGGACCGCATCAGCAGCAACAGCGTGCCGCTGATCGAGCCGGCGCATGTGGTGGCGCTGCCCAAGGGGCAGTGCTTCGCGCTGACCGAGGGTGGCAACCTCTGGAAAGTCCGCATGCCGCTGCCGGCACCCGATCCCGACGAAGCCATGCCGAAGGATCTGCAGGAGCTGGCCGGCTACATGCGACAGCACTACGTCGAGGCAGGAGACTGGTGGGAGAACCAAGGCATTCCCGGCCTGCAGGACAAGGCGCTGCCCGACGACCTGCTGGACGACTTCAAGCAGATGGCCGCCGCTGAAGAGGCCGAAGCATGAGCGATCCGGCCGTTGCGGCCCAGCGCCAGCAGCAACGACAGCAGGGGCTGATCGCCGGCCTGGTCACGCTGCCATTCCGCTTCTTCGGCGTGCTGTGCGGCGCGCTGCTGCTGTGCATCCTGATCGAGTGCGTCGGCATGCACTTCTTCTGGCCCGATCAGGGCTGGCGCCACGCGCAGGGCATGCTGCACTACGAGCTGGATCAGCTCTCCACGCACTTCACGCGCAGCGCGCTGGTGCAGGAACCGGGGCGCACCGCGCACCGGCTGGTCGAGCAGGGCTACGACTGGCTGTTCGTGAACAGCGGCCTGCTGGACTGGATACGCGATGCCTCGGTGCAGGCCAGCGCCGGCAGCCATCGCCCGACCAAGGATTTCCGCTACTACATCGGCTTGGTCTACGTGAACGTGGAGAGCTACCTGATCGCGGCGGCCTACACGACGCTGGTCTTCCTCGTGCG
>NZ_PKDG01000005.1 GCF_002863005.1 Pseudoxanthomonas sp. | reverse complement strand
GATCTTCTTGGAGGACTGTTCGATGTCGGTCATGGTGGTGACGACCTTGCCCACGACCTCGCCACCCTGCGAGGCGACCGAGGCGGCACCGATGGCCAGCTGGTTGGCCTGGCGGGCCGACTCGGCGTTCTGGCGCACGGTGGAGGTGAGTTCCTCCATGGAGGCGGCGGTTTCTTCCAGGTTGGCGGCCTGCTGTTCGGTGCGGCGCGAGAGGTCGTTGTTGCCGGCGGCGATTTCACCGGCGGCGGTGTTGATGGAACCGGAGGCGTCCTGGATGCGACCGACGATGTCGGTGAGCTGGGCGACGGTGGCGTTGGCGTCGTCGCGCATGGTGGCGAACACACCGTGGAAGTCGCCTTCCATGCGGGTGGTCAGGTCGCCCTTGGACAGCGACTGCAGCACGCCCGAGACGGCATCCACGCTGCCCGCGATCGTCCCCAACAGGCCGTTGATCTGCTGGGAAAGCCCCAGCAGGAAGCCCTGCTTGCCGGTTTCGGCGATGCGGCCGGTCAGGTCGCCCTGCACGGCGGCCTGCACGATGCGGGTCACTTCCTGTTCGACCATCACCTCGTTGGTGCGGTCTGCCCACTCCACCACGTAACCGATGCGCTGGCCTTCGCCATCGGTCACCGGATTGATGATGAGCTGCATGATGCGGCCGCCCACGCTGATCTGTGCACGATGCGTGCCCTGCAGCTGCGCAAGCATCCGCGACTGGTGCTCGGGCTTCTTGTGGAAGATGTCGATGCTGCTGCCGACGACCGTGCTGACGTCGAAGGCGGGCAGGTCGCGGCGCAGGTCCTGTTCCACGTCCGTCAGCATCTTCATCAGCGGACGGTTGGCGTAGATGATGGTGCGGTCGGCATCGGCGATCATGACGTTGGTCGTCACATCCTCCAGCGCCGTGCGGATGCGCAGGCTTTCCTTGGCCACCACGGTGTCGCGCTCGATGCGATCGCGCAGGTTGGCCTGCATGCTGCGCATCGCTTTCATCAGGG
The DNA here is from genome assembly GCF_002863005.1 of Pseudoxanthomonas sp. GTDB lineage: Bacteria > Pseudomonadota > Gammaproteobacteria > Xanthomonadales > Xanthomonadaceae > Pseudoxanthomonas_A. The sequence goes on along the minus strand of NZ_PKDG01000005.1, from coordinate 5,616 downwards.
TGCCGATCTCGTCCGTGCCGCTGGCGTCGATGTCGCTGTCCAGCTTGCCGCGGGCGATGTCGTCGGCCACGCGCACGGCGCCGGCCAACGGCCTGGCGACCTGGCGGCGCAGCAACCAGAACACCGCGCCGCAGAGCAGGGCGGCGCCCAGTGCGCCCACCATCACCACCGTCCACAACACGGCACGGGCTTCCTGCATCAGCACGGCACGCGGCACCACGACGCCCAGCGCGAAGTGCTCCTGCGCGCCACCGATCTGCAGGGGCACATAGGCTTCCATGACGGCATCGCCTGCGGCATTGGACGATTCGCGGAAGACGGGCTCGCCCGCGGCGATCTGCTTCATCACCTCGGCGGCCTGTGCGCCCGCAAAGGGCTTGCCCACCGATGCGGCGTCCTGGTCGGCGATGACCACGCCGGCCGGCGTGAGCAGGCGCACGAAGCCCGCGCCCATCGGGGTGAGTTTGGCGATGCGTTCCTGCAGCGACTGCAGGGCGAAATCGACGGTCATGACGCCGAGGTAGTTGCCGTCTTCCAGGACCGGCGTCGACAGGGTCGTCATCAGCACGTCCTTGCCGGCGATCTTGTACACGTAGGGTTCGGCGACGACCTGGCGCTTCAGTTCACGCGGTTTCAGGTACCAGTCGCCGGCGCCGGGCACCTCGTAGTCACGCAGGGCTTCCTGCAGCGGAGCGCCCTCGCTCCATGCCCAGTAGCTCATGAAGCGGCCGGTGTCGTCGTGGCCGTCCGCGGCGCGGTAGTCCGCATCCTTGCCGTCGAAGGCATCGGGTTCCCACAACGTGCCGACGCCAACCCATTCCGGATGCGCTTCGAGCTGGCGCTTGAAGATGGCGCTGGCCGCCTCGCGACTGAGGCCGTCGGCGCCGCGCTGCGCGAGCAATGCGTTCGCCAGGGCCGCGTTGGTGTCGAAGGCGCCCGTCAGGTCACCGGCGATGCGCTGTGCCTCGGCGCTGGCCAGCGTCTCCATGGTGGTGCGGGCGCCGGCCAGCAGGGACTGGCTACTGCGCAGGTAGCTGGCCGCCGCGGCGACGCCGAAGGCCAGCAGCGCCACCAGGGCGGTGCCGTACATCACGCGGGTGGCGATGCTGCGGGAGGAAAAACGGGTAGACACGGATGACATGGTGGCCTCGACGGATGGGGCGGTGTGGCGGCCCCTGCCCACGGCCACGTGCGGCCATGCGAGTGTTGCAGGAGCGTTACACCGGGTATCGGCGGTGGCGCGGCCAGGTTGAGTACGTGCGGCTCAATGCCGATGAACGGCGGCTGGAAAGCGGACGAAGGTCACGCAGCGCCGCGCTCGCGGGCGCTGCGCTGGCGTTCCAGGCGGAAGATGTAGCGCTGGATCAGCGCATCGCCGCCGCGCGGCAGCTCGGTGAACTGGCAACCCGCGCGCCAGCTCTCGCTGCCGTTCTGGTTGAGCTGGCTGTGCAGGCTCTTGACCATCAGCCGTACGCACAGCGGTCCGCCGTCCGGCAGGTACAGCAGGCTGCCGGGGAATTCCTTGTAGGGTCGCAGCGTCGGTTCCCCCGCCTGCACGGCCAGGGCGATGCCGCCGCCGCTGATGTCCAGCACGCGGTACTTGCGGTAGGTGGTTTCGCCATCCGGCTGGCGCTCCGGGATGCCGCACTCCATCGGCTGGGTCACCGGTACCTGCAGGCGATAGAACTCGCGGCGCTGCAGGCGCAGGATGCTGTCGGGCAGCTCGGCCCGGAAGGCCACCTGCCCATCCTTCTGCACGCGTTGCAGCCCGTACAGGCGGAACTGCACGTGGATGCGGTCCAGCCGGGACACGCAGGTCACGTGCGTGGCTTCGTCGAGGCTGCGGTTGATCGCCTCCGAGGCGCTGCCGTCGATCAGCACGGCGTCCTCGTCGTCCAGCACCTCGACCACCGACGTGGGGAAGGTGTGGTTGCGCGGCATCGCGCAGCCGCTGACCAGCGCCCGCTTTTCGATGAGCGATTGCAGGATCTGGCGGATCGCGTGCTCGCCGTGCACCAGGTACTTTTCTTCGTCGTCGTACCTGACGGGATCGGCCAGAGGGGCGTCGCTGGGCTCGGTCATGCGGGCGGAAACGTCACGGCAGGGAAGGCGTCACAGGCTGTATCGGCGGACGACACGGCATCTTGAGCGAGCGGGGCGGAAGACGTGAGAGCAGGATCCCGGTCAGGGCAAACTTCCATCGCGCGCGTGGTGCCTTGCGGGACAGCGCCGCGTGCAGGATTTTCCCCCGGTCACCCGGCAGGACGCATGGCCTCTCCGATGGGAGCGCACAGCCGCAGCGGCATGCCGGGCTGTGCGGGTCCCGGGTGCTTCTCAGAACGTCTGCCAGTCGTCGCCCTCGCCCTCGGCGAGGGCGGCTTCCGGCTGGCGCGTGGGCCGTGCGCGGACGGTGGACTTGGGCGCCGTGGCCGGTCGCGATGCGGCCGACGCCGCGATCGAAGCGGTCCTGCGGACCGGCAGGCCGGTAGCCGCTTTCAGCGTGAAGACGGCGACCGACTCGGTCAGCGCGTGCGCCTGTTCCTCCATCGCGCGTGCGGCGGCGGAGGCTTCCTCCACCAGTGCGGCGTTCTGCTGCGTGGCTTCGTCCATCTGCACGATGGTCTGGTTGACCTGCTCGATGCCCGATGACTGCTCCTGCGACGCCGCGGCGATCTCGGACATGATGTCGGTCACGCGCTGCACGCTGGCCACGATGTCGGCCATCGTGGTGCCCGCCTCGCTCACCAGGGCGGACCCATCGGTGACCTTGTCGACGGACGTTTCGATCAGGCCCTTGATCTCCTTCGCCGCATTGGCCGAGCGCTGGGCCAGCGTACGCACTTCGCTGGCGACGACGGCAAAGCCGCGCCCCTGTTCGCCCGCACGCGCGGCTTCCACCGCGGCATTGAGCGCCAGGATGTTGGTCTGGAAGGCGATGCCGTCGATGACCGAGATGATCTCGGCGATCTTCCGCGACGACTGCTCGATGTCGGTCATGGTGGCGACGACCTTGCCGATCACCTCGCCTCCCTGCGACGCGACGCCGGCCGCGGTGATCGAGAACTGGTTGGCCTGGCGGGCCGACTCGGCGTTCTGGCGCACGGTGGAGGTCAGCTCCTCCATGGACGCGGCGGTTTCCTCCAGGTTGGCGGCCTGCTGTTCGGTGCGACGCGACAGGTCCAGGTTGCCTGCCGCGATCTCGCCAGCCGCGACGTCGATGCGGCCAGAGGCTTCCTGGATGCGCCCGACGATGTCGGTCAGCTGGGCGACCGTCGCATTGGCGTCGTCGCGCATGCGGGCGAACACGCCGTGGAAATCGCCTTCCATGCGGGCGGTGAGGTCGCCGCGGGCGATGGCCTGCAGGAGCTCGGAAACTTCGGCCAGGTTGCCGTCGGTCGTTTCCATCAGCCGGTTCAGGCCGTCGATCATGTCGCGGAAGTCGTACTGGTACTTGTCCACGTCGCCGCGCTGGCTGAAGTCGCCGGACGAGGCCGCCGTGGCCAGGCGCTTGATCTCGCCGTTGATGGCCGACAGGTTGGCCTTGGTGGCGTCCATGGTGTCGGTCAGCACGGCCTTCTCCCCGGGTAGGCGATCCATGTCCACCGACAGGTCGCCGACCGAGTAGCGCTGCATGATCTCGACCAGGCGCAGCTTCACCGCGATGTGCGCGCCGACCAGCGTGTTGGTATCGCGCACCATGCGTCCGTACTCGCCGGGAAAGGCGCTGTCGTCGATGCGGAAGCTGATCTGGCCCTCGTCGTGGCGGCGTGTCATCTCGGTCTGCGCGGCGATCACCGACACCACCTGCGTCTGCATCAGCCCCATGGCGGCGAGCAACTGGCCGACTTCGTCCTGGCGGGAGGTGTCGATCCGGCCGTCGAGCCGGCCCGCGGCGACATCCTCGGCGATCGCGACGGCCGAGCGCAGCGGTCGCGACACCACGCGGCGCACGCCGATCGCGGTGAGCACTCCGATTACCGCCAGCGCCAGCACGGACAGGCCCACGATGGCGATCGTCAGCGCATGGCTGGAGGCGAGCACGGCGTCGCGCGGCTCCACGGCGACCAGGGCCCATTTCCACGGAGCGAACCGTTTGACCGCAACAAGCGCGGGCACCGCTTCATCGCCGGACGCGGGGGCGACGTCGAGCACGGCATGGCCATGGTCCTGGTCCAGCAGGGCCTTCATCGCCGGGACCGAGTCGGGACCGACCACGGCGGTGTACGGCGATTCCTGATCGGACGGGTGCGCCGCCAGCATGCCGTTGTGTTCGCCTTCCGCGAGGTCGACCACGAAGAAGTAGCCCGCTTCGCCCAGTCGCGTGGTGCGCAGCTTGTCCTTCAGTGCGGCCAGGCCGTCACCGTAGTTCTGGCCGACGAACAGGATGCCGACGGTCTTGCCTTCGGCATCCTGCAAGGGCTCGTAATGGGTCATGTAGTCGCGGCCGAACAGGCGCGCGCGACCGGTATAGGGCTTGTCCTGCAGCATCAGCGCGTAGGCGGGATGCTTGTGGTCCAGCGCCGTGCCGATGACGCGTTCTTCCTCGGCGTTGCGCAGCGACGTGGTCACGCGGACGAAGTCGTCGCCCTGGCGGACGAACAGGGTGGCGACCACGCCGGTGCCTTCGGTGAAGCGGTCCACGGCGGTGAAGTCGAGATTGAGCGTCTGTCCGCCGAAGCGCAGGGCGGCCACGTCGGTATCGCCGATCGGGGTGGCGCTGTCCGCGTCCACCGATACGTCGCCGGCAGGCAGCGTGGCGCGGAAGCTGCGCGCCATCCGCTGGGTGGTGTCGGTCAGGGTGCTGTCGTACAGCGCGACGGATTCCAGCATCACCTGCGCGGCGACATCCAGGTCGGCGAGTGCCCGGTCCTCGATGGCGCGACTGGACTGCCGCTGGACCACGATGGCGAGCAGTGTGAGCACCGCCGCGACGGCGAGCGTGACTTGCAGGGAGAGTTTGCTACCGAGCGAAAGACGCGCGAATCGGGTCATGGGCCGGGAAAGGTAGTGGAATGATCACAACCGGTATCGGCGTTACGCCTTCAAGATTGAGCGCCTTGTCGGGATTTTCCCGACGAACGGTAAATACGGATACCTTGCGCCGGCCACGACCCCGGAAACGCGCGCGGCCCGGGAATGCCGGGCCGAGCGAGACGCAACATGGATCACGCGAGGCGCAGGGCTCAGAACTCCTGCCAGTCGCCATCGGCGAGCGCGGGTTCGGGCTTGCGCGCCGCGGGCTTGCGGACGAGGGCCTTGGCGACGGGCCTGGCGGCGGCGACCGGCTTGGGGGCCGGGCTGGTCGCCCTGCGCGCCGGTGTATCGACCGTGGCCTGCAGCTTGAACACCGCCACCGACTCGGTCAGTCCCTGCGCCTGCTCCTCCATCGAGCGCGCGGCGGCCGTGGCTTCCTCCACCAGTGCGGCGTTCTGCTGGGTGGCTTCATCCATCTGCGTGATGGTCTGGTTGACCTGCTCGATGCCGGCCGACTGTTCCTGCGAGGCCGCCGAGATCTCGGCCATGATGTCGGTCACGCGCTGCACGCTGGCCACGATGTCGGCCATCGTCGCACCGGCCTGGTTCACCAGCGCCGAGCCGTCGGAGACCTTCTCCACC
>NZ_PKDG01000062.1 GCF_002863005.1 Pseudoxanthomonas sp. | reverse complement strand
GGCGCAGCGTCCAGCCCAGGTAGGTCGAGACGTCGGCATCGAGATCGAGCTTGCCGGCCTCTACCAGCCGCATCACGCCGATCGTGGTCACCAGCTTGGAGATGGAGGCGACACGCACGGGGTCGTCGGCGGTCACCGTGCGACCGGTGGCGAGGTCCGCCATGCCTTCCGCACGGGTACTGACGACGCCGTCGCGGTCGAAGGCGACGCGCACCAGGGCGACGGGGCCGGCCGCGGACGCCACCGTGGAGGCCGTCAGGCAGGCAAGGCAAAACAGAATGCGGAGGGAATGCAGGGACATCGGCCAGCACCTCGAGGGAACCGGCCCCGACTTTACTTCATCGTCGGCATCACGAACTCGGCGGCATGCGTCTCGGGCCAGCGGGCGGTGATCGTCTTCAATCGCGTGTAGAAACGCACGCCGTCGGGACCGTGCACGTGCAGGGGACCGAAGATCGAACGCTTCCAGCCACCGAAGCTGTGGAATGCCATCGGCACGGGGATCGGCACGTTGATGCCGACCATGCCAGCCTGAACGCGGTGGGCGAATTCGCGCGCCGCGCCGCCGTCGCGGGTGAACACGGCGGTGCCGTTGCCGTATTCGTGCTCGTTGACCAGGCGCAGCGCGGCATCGAGGTCGGGCACGCGCATCACGCACAGCACCGGCCCGAAGATCTCTTCGCGGTAGATCGTCATCTCCGGCGTGACGCGGTCGAACAGGCAGCCACCGAGGAAGAACCCATCCGCGTGCCCATCGACGACATGGCCGCGGCCATCGACGACCAGGCTCGCGCCTTCCGCAACGCCGGCATCGACATAGCCGCGCACCTTGTCGCGGTGCGCGCCGGTGACCAGCGGGCCCATTTCCGGGTCGAGGCAGCCGGGGCCGATCTTCAGCGCCGCCACTTTCGGAGCCAGCGTCGCCACCAGCGCATCCGCCGTGGCATCACCCACGCAGACCGCGACCGAGATCGCCATGCAGCGCTCGCCGGCAGAGCCGTAGCCGGCCCCCAGCAGCGCGGACACCGCGCCATCCAGGTCGGCATCGGGCAGCACGACCATGTGGTTCTTCGCGCCGCCCAGGGCCTGCACGCGCTTGCCGTTCGCGGAACCGCGCGCATAGATGTATTCGGCGATCGGCGTGGAGCCGACGAAGCTCAGCGCCTGCACGCGCGGTTCATCGAGCAGCGCGTCCACCGCGGCCTTGTCGCCGTGGACGACGTTGAACACGCCATCCGGCAGGCCCGCCTTCTTCAACAGATCGGCCATGAACAGCGCCGCGGACGGATCGCGCTCCGAGGGTTTCAGCACGAAGGTGTTGCCGCAGGCCAGCGCCACCGGGAACATCCACAGCGGCACCATCGCGGGAAAATTGAACGGCGTGATGCCGGCGACGACGCCGAGCGGTGCGTACTCGCTCCAAGAGTCCACGTCGCGGCCGACGTTCATCGAATGCTCGCCCTTGAGCAGGTGCGGGATGCCGCAGGCGAACTCCACGACTTCAAGTCCGCGGGTCACTTCGCCACGTGCGTCGGAGAGCACCTTGCCGTGCTCGGAGGTGATGATCTTCGCCAGCTCGCCGGCCTGCGCCTCGAGCAGTTCCTTGAAGCGGAACATCACCCGCGCGCGGCTCAACGGGGTCGTCGCGGCCCACGCGGGAAAGGCAGCGGACGCCGCGTCCACCGCCTGCTTCACGTCGTCGGCCGAGGCGAGCGGCACGCGTACAGTGACAGTGCCGGTGGCGGGGTCGAACACATCGCCGTGGCGGCCGCTGCCGCCTTCCACCCGCTGTCCGTTGAAGAAATGGTGCAGCGCTTCGGTCATGACGGACTACCTGGTGGAATCGCTCGCCCCGCGTGCGGGGAGAGGGTGCCCGGAGGGCGGGTGAGGGGCGACGGCGCCCGTGCGGAAGGTGCGATGAGGTGTATCGAGTGTCCGGGTGTTCGAGTGTTTCGGTGCGACGTAGGGCGGTTCGGCTCCGGCGTGCCCCTCATCCGCCCTTCGGGCACCTTCTCCCCGCATCTGCGGGGAGAAGGGACAGCGTCTTACGCCAGCGCCTCGCGCGCCGGCACGTAGGTGTAGCCCAGGTCGTCGGCGACCGCCTTGTAGGTGATCTTGCCGGCGTGCACGTTGAGGCCGTTGAGCAGGTGCTCGTCGTCCAGCAGCGCCTGCTTCGCGCCCTTGTTCGCCAGCTGCACCGCGAAGGGCAGGGTGGCGTTGGTCAGCGCGAAGGTGGACGTGCGGGCGACGCCGCCCGGCATGTTGGCCACGCAGTAGTGGATGATGCCGTCGACTTCGTACGTGGGGTTCTGGTGGGTGGTGGCCTTCGACGTCTCGAAGCAGCCGCCCTGGTCGATCGCCACGTCCACCAGCACCGAACCCGGGCGCATCAGCTTCAGCTGGTCGCGCGAGACGAGCTTGGGCGCGGCGGCGCCGGGGATCAGCACCGCACCGATCACCAGGTCGGTATCGGGCAGGCGTTCCTCGATGGCATCGCGCGTCGAGTAGATCGTGGTCAGCTGGTGGCCGTACAACTCGTCCAGATACTTCAGGCGGTCGAGCGAACGGTCGAGGATAGTGACGTGGGCGTTCATGCCCATCGCCATGCGCGCGGCGTTGATGCCGACCACGCCGCCGCCGATCACCAGCACTTCCGCCGGCTTCACGCCGGGCACGCCGCCGAGCAGCACGCCGGAGCCGCCCTGCGCCTTCTCCAGCGCGTGCGCACCGGCCTGGATCGACATGCGACCGGCCACTTCCGACATCGGCGCCAGCAGCGGCAGGCCGCCCTTGCGGTCGGTGACGGTTTCGTAGGCGATGCAGGTGGCGCCGGAGGCGACAAGCGCCTTGGTCTGCTCAGGATCGGGCGCGAGGTGCAGATAGGTGTAGAGCACCTGGCCGGGGCGCAGCATGGCGCACTCGTTCGGCTGCGGCTCCTTCACCTTGATGATCATGTCGGCGCGGGCAAAGATTTCCGCCGCGGTGTCGACGATCTCCGCGCCGGCCTTGACGTACTGCTCATCGGTCAGGCCGATGGCCTTGCCGCCGTCGCGCTGGACGATGACCTGGTGGCCATTCGAGACCAGTTCGCGCGCACCGGACGGCGTAAGGCCGATGCGGTATTCGTGGTTTTTGATTTCCTTGGGGACGCCAATCAGCATGTTGCTCTCCAGTAGCGGGAAGGGGCTTCGCGCGAGGGGGAGCGCTGGGGCCGTTGATCCGTAATTTTACGCGGTTGCCCGTATGGTGTCCGCCAGGATGTTCACGATCCGGTCGATGTGGTCCTTCTCCACGATCAGCGGGGGCGACAGGGCGATCACGTCGCCGGTCACCCGGGTCAGCAGGTGGCCTTCGTGGAAGGTGCGGGCGAAGACGTCGTAGGCCCGGGTGCCGGGCGCACCCTGGCGCGGGGCCAGTTCGATGGCGCCGACCAGGCCGAAGTTGCGGATGTCGATCACGTTCGGCAGACCCTTCAACGAATGCAGGGCCTCCTGCCAGTAGTCGCCCAGCGACAACGCCTTGTCGAACAGGTTTTCCTCTTCGTACGTGTCCAGCGTGGCGAGCGCGGCGGCGCAGGCCAGCGGATGGCCGGAGTAGGTGTAGCCATGGAACATGTCGATGGCGTTGTCGGGCCCGCTCATGAAGGCATCGAACAGGCGCTCGGAGACGAACGTGGCGCCCATCGGCACGCAACCGTTGGTGATGCCCTTGGCGGCGGTGATCATGTCCGGCGTGACGCCGAAGCGCTGCGCGCCGAAGGCATGGCCGACGCGGCCGAAGCCGGTGATGACCTCATCGAAGATCAGCAGGATGCCATGCTTGTCGCAGATCTCGCGCAGCCGCTGCAGGTAGCCCTGCGGCGGGATGACCACGCCGGCCGAGCCGGAGATCGGCTCGACGATAACTGCAGCGATCGTGGAGGCGTCGTACAGCGCGATCTGCCGCTCGAGATCTTCGGCCAGTTCGATGCCGTGCGGCGGCAAGCCCTTCGAGAACGCATTGCGCGACACGTCCAGCGTGTGGCGGATGTGCGAGACCGCGGGCAGACCCGGGCCGAACCACTTGCGGTTGTTCGGCAGGCCGCCCACCGACATGCCGCCGAAGCCGACGCCGTGGTAGCCCTTCTCTCGGCCGATGAAGCGCGTGCGCTGGCCTTCGCCGCGCACGCGGTGGTAGGCCAGGGCGATCTTCAGCGCACTGTCGACCGCTTCCGAGCCGGAATTGCTGAAGAACACCTTGTTGAGGTCGCCGGGCGCCAGTGCGGCCAGGCGCTCGGCCAGCTTGAACGGCAGCGGCGAGCTCATCGAGAAGTTGGGCGCGAAGTCGAGCGTGCCGATTTGCTGCTTCACGGCCTCGACAATGCGCGGCCGCGAATGGCCGGCGTTGCAGCACCACAGGCCGGCCGTGGCGTCCAGCACCTCGTTGCCGTCGACATCCTTGTAGTACATGCCCGACGCGCTGGCGAGCAGCCTCGGCTTGGCCTTGAACTGCTTGTTGGCCGTGAACGGCATCCAGAAGTGGTCGAGCGAGGCGGGCGCCTCGAGGTTCTGGCGGGCGTAGTGATCGGCCAGGGCGCGGGAAGAAGTGTCGTCGGCGCTCATCGCGGCTCCAGGGGGCGGGGCGGATGGGCGCAGCTTAGCGCGTTGAAAAAACTTTACAACCGTGCCGGAGCTCGGATTCGCCGCACTGTCCCGGCCCCGCCCGACTTCGTTTACTGGCCTGCCCAATATCGTGGAGAGCCCGGATTGACCGGCCTGCCCGGGGGTGTAAAGTATCCCGCAACACTTTCCGCTTTCCTGCCAGGGTGGTGATGGACATCGGCGCGCGCCTGCAACTGGTCCGCAAATCCAAAGGCCTCAGCCAGCGCGAGCTGGCCAAGCGCGTGGGCGTCACCAACAGCACCATCTCGCTGATCGAGCAGAACAAGGTCAGCCCCTCGGTCAGTTCGTTGAAGAAGGTGCTGGACGGCATCCCGATCTCGCTGGCCGATTTCTTCACCCTGGACCTGGAGAAGGGGCTGCCCGACAGCCCGTTCTATGTCGCCGACGAGCTGCCGGATGTGGGCAGCAACGGCATCCACTACTTCCTCGTGGGCCAGCACCGCCCGCAGCGCCAGATGTGCATCCTGCGCGAAGTGATGCCGCCCGGCAGCGATACCGGCGACAGCATGCTGTTGCACGACGGCGAAGAGGGCGGCGTGGTGATCGCCGGCGAGGTGGAGGTCACCGTCGGTGAGCAGGTCCGCGTGCTGAAGGCCGGCGAGGGCTACTACTTCGAAAGCCGTACGCCGCATCGCTTCCGCAATGTCGGTGAAGAAGATGCGGTGATCGTCAGCGCGAATACGCCGGCAACGTTTTGAAATCATGCCCCTCTCCCAATGGGAGAGGGGTTGGGGTGAGGGGCGAGGGAGTCCGGATGATTCGGACAACGCATCTCCGCTCGCCCCTCATCCGGCGCTTCGCGCCACCTTCTCCCGCTGGGAGAAGGGAACACAGCCAGGAGTTCCCATGAGCAACCCCCGCACGCAACAGGACTGGCAGGCCATGGCCGGTGCGCTGTCGATCCGCACGCAGGCCTTCATCGACGGCAAATACGTCGATGCCGCCTCGGGCAAGACCTTCGACTGCGTCAGCCCGATCGACGGCCGCGTGCTCGGCCGGGTGGCCGATGGGCAGGAAGAAGACATCAATCGCGCGGTCGCCGCCGCGCGCCGCAGTTTCGATGCGGGCGCGTGGTCCAACGCGCGGCCGACCCATCGCAAGAAGGTGCTGCTCAAGCTCACCCAACTGATCGAACGGCATGCCGACGAACTGGCCTTGCTGGAATCGCTCGACATGGGCAAGCCGGTCGGCGACGCGCGCAGCGTCGACGTCGCCGCGACCATCCGCTGCATGGGCTGGACGGCCGAGGCGCTGGACAAGGTCTACGGCGAAGTCGCCGCGACCGGCCAGGATGAACTCGGCCTGGTGACGCGCGAACCGCTGGGCGTGATCGGCGCGATCGTGCCGTGGAATTTCCCGCTGCTGATGGCCACGTGGAAACTGGCCCCGGCGCTGGCGATGGGCAACTCCATCGTGCTGAAGCCCTCGGAGAAGTCGCCGCTCACGGCGATCCGCCTGGCCGAGCTCGCGATCGAAGCGGGCATCCCCGCCGGCGTGCTCAACGTGGTGCCGGGCTTCGGCAAGACCGCCGGCGAACCGCTGGCGCTGCACATGGACGTGGACGGGCTGGTGTTCACCGGTTCCACCGCGGTCGGCAAGCGCCTGCTGCAATGCGCGGGCCTGTCGAACATGAAGCGCGCGTACATGGAGTGCGGCGGCAAGAGCCCGAACATCGTGTTCGCCGATGCGCACGACCTCGAGGTGGCGGCGAAGGCCGCGGCCGGCGGCATCTTCTACAACCAGGGCGAAGTCTGCACCGCGGCCTCTCGCCTGCTGGTGCAGCGCTCGATCAAGGATGAGTTCGTCGCCCGCGTGGTCGAAGCCGGCAAGGCCATGCGCCCGCGCCATCCGCTCGACCCCGGCGCGCCGATGGGCGCGATGGTCGATGAAGGCCAGACGCAGCGCGTGCTCGACTACATCGAGAAGGGCAAGGCCGAGGGTGCCCGTCTGGCGCTGGGCGGCCTGCGCGCCGACGTGGTGAACGGCGGCTGCTACATCGAGCCGACCGTGTTCGACGACGTCGCGCACGACCACACGATCAGCCGCGAAGAGATCTTCGGGCCGGTGCTGTCGGTGATCGCGTTCGACAGCGAGGAAGAAGCGCTGCGGATGGCCAACGACAGCGAGTACGGACTGGCGGCCGGCGTGTGGACGCGGGACATCAGCCGCGCCCACCGCGTGGCGCGCAAGCTGCGTGCGGGCAGCGTCTGGGTGAACTACT
>NZ_PKDG01000055.1 GCF_002863005.1 Pseudoxanthomonas sp. | reverse complement strand
CTGCAGGTAGAACAGCGCGTAGAACTGGCCGGCGTACCAGACCACGGCCTGGCCGGCGGTGGCGCCGAACAGCACCAGCAGCATCAGCTTCAGGTTGCCGCCCTTCAGCGAATCGCGGAACGGCGTCTTCGAGCCCTTGCCTTCGGCCTTCATCTGCTGGAACAGCGGGGATTCGCTCAACTGCAGGCGGATCCACACCGAGATGCCCAGCAGGATGATCGACGCCAGGAACGGAATGCGCCAACCCCAGGCTTCAAACGCCTCGGTGCCCAGCGACAGGCGGCAGGCCAGGATCACCAGCAGCGACAGGAACAGGCCCAGCGTCGCGGTGGTCTGGATGAAGGCCGTGTACAGGCCGCGCTTGCCGTCAGGCGCATGCTCGGCCACGTAGGTCGCCGCGCCGCCGTACTCGCCGCCCATCGCCAGGCCCTGGGCCAGGCGCAGCACGATCAGGATGACGGGCGCCGCCATGCCGATCGATGCGTAGTTGGGCAGCACGCCGACCAGGAAGGTCGAGATGCCCATGATCAGGATGGTGACCAGGAACGTGTACTTGCGGCCGATGCGGTCGCCCAGGCTGCCGAAGAACGCCGCGCCGAACGGACGGACGAAGAAGCCCGCCGCGAATGCCAGCAGCGCGAAGATCATGCCGGTGGTGGGATTGACGCCGCTGAAGAACTGCTTGGCGATGATCGCCGCCAGCGACCCGTAGAGATAGAAGTCGTACCACTCGAACACGGTGCCGAGGCTCGAGGCGAAGATGACCTTCTTGTGGCCCTTCGTCAGCTCGCCCTTCGACGAATGCTGCACGGACGTGGAACTCATGTGGATTCCCCTCAGAATGTGTACTTGACGGTGGTGTGCAGACGCTTCAGGTCGCCCTCGCGGTCATCCTCGAGCGAACGCCGCCCGTAGATGAGCTCCGCGCCGATATCCAGTTTCGGGAACGGCGAATAGATCAGGTTGGCGTGCATGGACTGCGTGCGCTCGGTGACGCCGAAGCCGGTCAGCGCGGCGTCGTTGTCGAAATGCGAGGCCGCATACATCAGGTTGGTGCGGATCTTCGGGCTGAACACGTGGCGCCAGGCGACGAAGCCGCCGTAGCCATCCAGTGCGCTGATGTCGCCATTGGCTTCGGTCACCACGTCGCTGCCGACGCCGAAGGCGAGGTAACGGCCGATGCCCTGGCCGGCATTCAACGCATAGCGGATGTCGTCGCTCTTGCCCAGGTTGAACTTGCCCGACACGCTGACGGACGCGCCGGTGTCGGTTTCGTCCAGCACCTTGAACTGACGCACCATGCCGGCGACGGTGAAGTGGCCCCAGTCGCCCTTGGTCAGCCAACGCGCGGTGACGTCGGGCATGGCGTTGTCCCCGCTGTTGAAGCGGGCACCGGTGCGGTACGGCGTGACGGTGGTCTGCGGGTTCTCGGCCGAGAACGACCACGGGCCCTTGGTGTAGCGGACCTGCGCCTGGCGCACGAACACCGTGCCATCGGTGGGACCGACGAAGTCGACGGCGTCCGGCAGCGCGGCCACGTCCATGAAGTTGGACCAGGTCTGGCCGGCCAGCCAGTTGTTCCAGCTGACGTACGCGTGGCGAAGGCTGACGGCGTAGGTGTTCGTCGCGGTCTCGTTGCCGGCCAGCGCATTGCTGCCGCCGCCGAAGAAGTCCATCTCGACGAAGCCCTTGAACTTGTCGCCGCTGTCGGTCACGTGGTCGGCGCTCAGCCAGAAACGCGAGAACTGCGCGTGGAAATCGGTGTACGCATCGCCACCATCGGCGCCCGCACCGGCCACCGGAATCGTGCTGGGCACGTAGAACAGGCGCCCCGACGAGCCGTCCGCGATGCGGCCGTCGCTGGTATCGGTGGCCATCGCATCCATCTTGATGAAGCCGCCATAGGAGAACGTACTTCCCGGATTGGCGGCGGTCAGGATGGTGGTGCCCTGGATCGGCTGCTTGCCGGCGGGCAGGGCGGCGGGTGCGGCGGCCTGCTTGGCCTGCACCTGCGTCACCTGCTCCTGCGTGGTGGCGATCTGGGTCTGCTGTTGCTGCTGCGCGGACAGCAGCAGTTGCACCTGCCGCTCAAGATCGGCGACGCGCGCCTCCAGCGCTTTTTCCTTGGCGGTCTGTGCGAACGCCATCCCCGGCGCGATCAAGGCGACGAACAGCGCGGCAGCCAGCGGCCGTCGCGCGATTGCGGAACGTTGGGTCATAACCCCTCCCGAAAGGTTGATGGCCGCGTTGCGCGGCTGGAGGGAGACTTGCCCCTGCGTGCCGGCACCGCCTATTCGCCATTAGTCGTAACGGCAGTGCAGCAAACGCAAAGCCCTGCAAAAACAGGGGTGCGACGCTCCGTCGCGGCGCGCGCCGCGCGCGCTTTACGACCATCGTCTAATCGCGATGCTGCAATGCCGCACGCCGGTATGCGTCAAACTCGAACCCCCGGATGCGCCGGCGCCGTTACCCTGGAGGCGCGCCGTCCGCCCTGCTTGCTTCAGAATCGACGCATTACTTGAACGTCCCGGGAGGACCTCATGACTGACCTGTATCCGGTCAAGCCGGAATTCGCCGCCAAGGCCCGCATCACGCGCGAGCAGTACCAGCGCGACTACCAGGCCTCGATCGATGATCCGGACGCTTTCTGGGGCAGGGCCGCCGAACGCCTCGACTGGTTCAAGAAGCCGACCCAGATCAAGGACGTCAACTACGCGCTGGATGACTTCCACATCCGCTGGTTCGCCGACGGCGAGCTCAACGCGAGCGTCAACTGCCTGGACCGCCAGCTGGCCGAACGCGGCGACAAGGTCGCGTTGTTGTTCGAACCCGATGGCCCGGATTCGCCGTCGTATGGCGTGACCTATCGCGAGTTGTACGAGCGCACCTGCAAGCTGGCCAACGCGCTGCGCGCACTGGGCGTGCAGAAGGGCGACCGCGTCACCATCTACCTGCCGATGATCCCCGATGCGGCCGTCGCCATGCTGGCCTGCGCGCGCATCGGCGCCATCCACTCGGTGGTGTTCGGCGGCTTCGCACCGAACTCGATCGCCGACCGCGTGTCCGACTGCGCCAGCAAGCTGATCATCACCGCCGACGAAGGCCTGCGCGGTGGCAAGAAGGTGCCGCTGAAGGCGAACGTGGATGCCGCATTGAAGCTGCCCGGCACGAACTCCGTCGAGACCGTGCTGGTGGTCCGCCACACCGGCGGCGCGGTGGACATGCAGATGCCGCGCGACCGCTGGTTCGACGCCGTCGTCGATGCGCAGCCGGCCGAGTGCGAGCCCGAGCGCATGAATGCCGAGGACCCGCTCTTCATCCTCTACACCTCCGGCTCCACGGGCAAGCCGAAGGGTGTGCTGCACACCACCGGCGGTTACCTGCTGTACGCGGCGTACACGCACGAGGCCGTGTTCGATCTGCGCGAAGACGACATCTACTGGTGTACCGCCGACGTGGGCTGGGTCACCGGCCACAGCTACATCGTCTACGGCCCGCTCGCCAACGGCGCCACGGCGGTGATGTTCGAAGGCGTGCCCAACTACCCCAGCGTGTCGCGCTTCTGGGAAGTGATCGACAAGCACAAGGTCACCATCTTCTACACCGCGCCCACCGCGATCCGCGCGCTGATGCGCGAAGGCGAAGCGCCGGTGAAGAAGACCTCGCGTGCCTCACTGCGCTTGCTGGGCAGCGTCGGCGAGCCGATCAATCCGGAAGCGTGGCGCTGGTACTACGACGTGGTCGGCGACGCGCGCTGCCCCATCGTCGACACGTGGTGGCAGACCGAGACCGGCGGCATTCTCATCACCCCGCTTGCAGGTGCGGTCGACCTCAAGCCAGGCTCGGCGACGCTGCCCTTCTATGGGGTACGCCCCGCGCTGGTCGACGCCAACGGCGAGCAGCTCGACGGCGCGACCGAGGGCAACCTGGTGCTGCTCGATTCCTGGCCGGGCCAGATGCGCACCGTGTACGGCGACCACCAGCGCTTCATCGACACCTACTTCCGCACGTATCCGGGCACCTATTTCACCGGCGACGGCTGCCGTCGCGATGCCGATGGGTACTACTGGATCACCGGCCGCGTCGACGATGTCATCAACGTCTCCGGCCATCGCATCGGCACCGCCGAAGTGGAAAGCGCGCTGGTCGCGCATTCGAAGGTGGCCGAAGCGGCCGTCGTTGGCTTCCCGCACGACATCAAGGGCCAGGGCATCTACGCCTACGTCACCCTGAAGGCCGGCGAAGCGCAGAGCGACGAATTGCTGAAAGAACTGGTGGCCTGGGTGCGCAAGGAGATCGGCCCGATCGCCACGCCCGACCACCTGCAGTGGGCGCCGGGCCTGCCGAAGACGCGGTCGGGCAAGATCATGCGTCGCATCCTGCGCAAGATCGCCGAGAACGCACCCGAGCAGTTGGGCGATACCTCGACACTGGCCGACCCGTCGGTCGTCGAATCGCTGGTCGCCGAACGCAAGGTGAAGTAACCGGCTGCTGGGGAGGGCAGACGGGCTGCACGGGGCGGGACACGCCGCCCTGTGCAGGCAAACGCATCAAGGATTACCCTTTCCCATCACGATGGATCGCACCGCCATGCCCACCCTGTTGATCGCCGACGACCACCCGCTGTTCCGCGAAGCCCTCCGCGGCGCCGTGCAACGGGTGATGCCCGGCGTGAAACTGCATGAAGCCGACAGTGTGGACGCGCTGTACGTGCTGGTCGATGCGCACCCGGATGCCGATCTGCTGCTGATGGACCTCAACATGCCCGGCGCGCACGGCTTCAATGCGTTGGTGCATCTGCGCGCGCTGCATCCGCAGCTGCCGGTTGTCATCGTGTCCGCGCGCGAAGAGCCGGCGGTGATGCGTCGCGCGCTCGACCATGGTGCGCTGGGTTTCATTCCGAAGTCGGCCGATTCCGACACCATCGGCCAAGCCATCGGGGCGGTGCTCGATGGCGAACGCTGGGTACCCGAAGAAGCGCACAACGCGCCCGCCACCAGCCGCGACGAGCAGGAAACGGCACAGCGCCTGCGCGACCTGACCCCGCAGCAGTTCAAGGTGCTGCAGATGCTCGGCGCCGGCCGGCTCAACAAGCAGATCGCCTACGACTTGGGCGTGTCCGAAGCCACCATCAAGGCCCACGTCACCGCCATCCTGCGCAAGCTGCACGTCACCAACCGCACCCAGGCCGTGCTCGCCGCCGGTCGCCTGGCGGTGGATCCGGACGGCATCGTGCTGCCGCCGGACGAGGCGGAATAGGGCGCGCCGCGGTCGTTGCGCCGATCCGCGCCAGGCTATCGACGCGGTGCCACCGACATGCCGAACAGTCGCATCACAGGCCCGGTCATCAGTGCGCCGACGATGGCGCACGGCGTGCCCCATAGCAGTACCGCCACGTAGATCATCGACGCACCGCCGCCTTGATAGGGACGCACGCAATCGGTGTAGTAAGCGAACACCAGCCACGGTGCGAACAGCAGGCAGGCGCCGGCGGCCCGCAACGGGTTAGCAGTGAACAGCGATATCACCGCCGGTAGCAACGGCACCAGAAGAAACATGCCCAGCACCTGCAGGAACGTCAGCAGCGTATGGTCGTAGCAGCCGGCGCTGTTGAAGGCCTGCAAGGCGATGACGAGTGCGATGGCAGCGATACCGCCGATCAGTGCGTGCTTGCGGGATATCCCCATGTACATCAGCTCCCTACCCGAGACGTGGTCGAAAAGTGGAGTGCATCGAGTCTGCCACGATCCTACAGCGCGGCTACTTGCCCCAGCGCGGCGGCTCGCCCTTCAGCCAACAGATCGCGATCAGCGCCAGCAGCACGGCCCACGTGCCGATCATGAAGGCGACGACGTGCCGGTCGGGTGGAAACAACAGGAAGACAGAGACCAGCAGCGCCAGGGACACACCATAGACCAGCCGCCCCTGCCATCGGATCGGCAAGGCCCAACCCCAGCCTGACCGTTTCGCCCGGAACCAATAGTCGTCCTTCTGCATGCAAGCTCCTGATGGCATATCCGAAGTTCTTCAGCACAGCATGCATGATCTGATGCATCGTGCGTGCGGCTTCGAGAACGATCACCGCCAATGGCTCTGGTTTGCCGTACTCAGCAGTCTGCGCGGCTCGTGTGCTACCGGCCCACCTTCTTCCTCAATCGACAAGGCTGCCCGGTGTGATGGCGAACGCCTTGTGTCTCTCCGCGACGCGGATCCGGTTCGCCTGAACTGTCAGGCTCGACTGGGATCTGTTGGCTCAAGCGAGCGACGGAGGCTTTGAAGGCATCGCTGTAGCGATGAATGGTTCTGGGGTCTGGCTTTGGCATTGGGACACTCCTGAGGGTTAGGTCAAGGTGTCCACTAAACCGTAGGAACTACCGATTCGGCTGGAATGAATTGTTAGGTGCCGGCTACTGAGCTTGGACCAGCACGCTCCGCAAGTTTGGCGTACGACCGGAACAGAAGAATCGTACCAGTCAAGCCGAGCGCGGCACCCGAAAAAACCAGCAAAGTAGAACCGCCAACTAACGCCCAGTACGCCGTCTCTCCGAGCTGCAGCACATAGAGAGGAATGGAAGCAGCGCAGTAAAGCACGCCAAGTGCGCTGCCAGCAGCCAGCCAGCGAAATGACGGATGCCCGTGTCGCCGGAGTGCACGAGCCTGAAGCCAAAGCATTGATGATTGAACGATAAGGACGAACGCGGAGGTGAGCGCGCCTATCAGTGCAGAAAATTCCATTTGCCGTGCCCTCCCCAAGGCACCTAACGCCTGAATTAAGCCGACCCGCGAAGCGGGTGGCAGTTCCTACGAAAAAGTGGACAGCGGTTCTCTAGCGGCACTGCTCGAACTCCACCGGTGATCGATAGCCCAGCGCCGAGTGCAGGCGCTGG
>NZ_PKDG01000012.1 GCF_002863005.1 Pseudoxanthomonas sp. | reverse complement strand
GGTTGCGGGCATCGATGCAGGCACGCAGAGCGTGAAGGTGGTGGTGTACGACGCCGCGGCTCGGGCGATCGTGGCCAGCGCCAGCGCGCCGCTCGACCTGATCAGTGGGGACGACGGCAGCCGCGAGCAGCACGCCGCGGAGTGGGTCGCCGCGATGCAGACGTGCTTCGACCGCATCGATCCCGCCGTGCGTGCGCGCATCTCCGCGCTGGCGGTCTCGGGCCAGCAGCACGGTTTCGTGCCGGTGGATGCCGCCGGTGAGGTGCTCGCCCCGGCGAAGCTGTGGTGCGACACCAGCACCACGGGCGAGTGCGCGCAGATCATGGAGGCGGTCGGTGGTTCGACGGCGACGATTGCGCTGGCCGGCAATCCTATCCTCGCCGGCTACACCGCCTCCAAGTTGCCGTGGACCAAGACCCATCGCCCCGAGGCCTACGCCCGGTTGGCGACGATCCTGCTGCCGCACGACTACCTCAACTTCGTGCTCACCGGCGAGCGCTTCTGCGAGTGGGGCGACGCCTCCGGCACGGGCTGGCTCGATGTGCGCACGCGCGCGTGGTCGAAGGAGCTCCTGCACGCGACCGATGCGGATCGTGATCTGGCCGCGTGCCTGCCGCCGATCGCGCCGCCCGAGGCGCTGTTCGACATCGACCCGGCCATGGCGACGCGACTGGGGGTGCCGGCCACGACGAAGGTCGCCGTCGGTGGCGGCGACAACATGATGGCGGCCATCGGCACCGGCTGCGTGGAGGAGGGCCGCCTGGCGATGAGCCTGGGCACCTCGGGCACGCTGTTCGCCTACTCGGACGTGCCGGTCGTCGATCCCGACGGTGCCTGGGCCGCGTTCTGTTCCTCCACTGGCAGCTGGTTGCCGCTGATCTGCACGATGAACTGCACCGTGGCCACCGAACAGGTGGCCAAGACCTTCGGTTTCAGCACGCGCGAAGGCGATGCCCACCTGCAGGCCACGCCGCCTGGCGCGGACGGGTTGGTGATGCTGCCCTTCCTCAACGGCGAGCGCACGCCGGACCTGCCCCGCGGCAAGGGCGTGCTGGCCGGGATGGACCCGACCAACATGACCCCGGCGCACCTCTACCGCGCGGCGATGGAAGGGGCGACCTACAGCCTGAAGTACGGCTTCGATGCCTTCGTGCGCGCCGGCATGGCCTTCGAGCGCATCGTGCTGACCGGCGGCGGCAGCAACAGCGCGGCCTGGCGCCAACTGGTGGCCGATGTGTTCGGCCTGCCGGTCGATGTGCCGGTACAAGCCGAAGGCGCCGCGTTCGGTGCGGCCCTGCAGGCGTTGTGGGCCCTCGGCCGTGCCGAGGGCGATGCGGCCTCCATCGCGGACATCGCCCGCACGCACGTGGCGGTCGATCCCGCGTTGTCCACCAGGCCCGATGCGTCCCGCGCACCGGCTTATGCGGCGGCCTACCGCCGCTTCCTCCAGTACCTCGATGCCGTCACCCCGCTGCAACGCGGCTGACGTCCCCCACGCGACATCTCGCACACCCACAGGATCACGCACCATGAGCACGCAGCCCTTCATCGGCGCCCAGGAATACTTCCCCGGCATCGGCCGCATTCCCTTCGAAGGGCGCGGCTCGGACAACCCGCTCGCGTTCAAGGTCTACGACGCAAACAAGACCATCGGCGGCAAAACGATGCAGGAGCACCTGCGCTTCGCGGTCTGTTACTGGCACACCTTCTGCAACGCCGGCCATGATCCGTTCGGCCCGGGCACGCGCCACTTCCCGTGGGAAGCCGGCTCGCCGATGGCCACGGCCGAAGCCAAGGTCGATGCGGCGTTCGAGTTCTTCACCAAGCTGGGCGTGCCGTACTGGTGCTTCCACGACATCGACCTGGCCCCGGATGCCGAGGACATCGGCCAGTACGAGAAGAACCTCAAGCACATGGTCGGGCTGGCCAAGGCGCGCCAGGACGCGACCGGCATCAAGCTGCTGTGGGGCACGGCCAACCTGTTCTCGCACCCTCGCTACATGAATGGTGCGTCGACCAATCCCGACTTCGCCGTCGTCGCACGCGCCGCGGTACAGGTGAAGGCCGCGCTGGAGGCCACCGTCGAACTGGGTGGCGAGCACTACGTGTTCTGGGGCGGCCGCGAGGGCTATGCCTCGCTGGTCAACACCGACATGAAGCGCGAAGTGGCGCACTTCGCCCGCTTCCTGACCATGGCCCGCGACTACGGCCGCAGCATCGGCCTGAAGGGCAACTTCCTGATCGAGCCCAAGCCGATGGAGCCGATGAAGCACCAGTACGACTTCGACAGCGCCACCGTGGCCGGCTTCCTGAAGGAGCACGGGCTGGAGAAGGACTTCAAGCTCAACATCGAAGCCAACCACGCCACGCTCTCCGGCCACACCTTCGAGCACGACCTGCAGGTGGCCTCCGACCACGGGCTGCTCGGCAGCATCGACGCCAACCGCGGCAATGCGCAGAACGGCTGGGACACTGACCAGTTCCCGACCGACCTGTACGACACGGTCGGGGCGATGCTGGTGGTGCTGCGCCAGGGTGGGCTGGAGGGCGGGTTGAACTTCGATGCCAAGGTGCGCCGCGAATCGACCGACCTGGAAGACCTGTTCATCGCCCACATCGGCGGCATGGACGCGTTCGCGCGCGGCCTGGAAGTGGCGCACGCGCTGCTGACCGAGTCGCCGTGGGAACAGTGGCGCAAGGAGCGCTACGCCAGCTTCGACAGCGGCAAGGGCAAGGACTTCGAGACCGGCCAGCTCGGTCTGGCCGACCTGGCGGCGTTGGCCGCGACGCAGGGCGAACCGAAGCAGACCAGCGGCAAGCAGGAGCGTTACGAGAACCTGCTCAACCAGTACCTGTTGCGCTGACGATCCAGCAGGAACGGGATGGAGTCGAGGGTGCCTGGCGGAGATCTCCGCCGGCACTCCGGCTTGGATCAAAGACCAGGGGAACCTTCGATGGAACATGCAGCACTGCGCACCGGTGAGAACACCCGCTTCATCATCCTCATCAGTCTGGTGGCGACGATCGGCGGGTTCCTGTTCGGCTTCGACAGCGGGGTCATCAACGGCACCGTCGACGGGCTGAAGGCCGCGTTCGGCTCCGATGCGGCCGTGACCGGCTTCAACGTCGCATCGATGCTGCTGGGCTGCGCGATAGGCGCCTGGTTCGCGGGCACGCTCGCAGACCGATATGGACGTCGCACCATGCTGCTGTGGTCGGCCGTGTTCTTCCTGATCTCGGCCTGGGGGTCGGGCATCGCGACCTCGTCGCTCGAATTCGTGGTGTACCGGGTCATCGGGGGATTCGCGGTCGGCGCGGCGAGTGTCATGTCGCCCGCGTACATCAGCGAGGTCTCGCCGGCACGCTATCGGGGCCGGCTGGCGACGGTGCAGCAGATCGCGATCATTTCGGGCCTGTTTGCTGCCTTCCTGAGCAACTATGTCCTCGCCAAGTTCGCCACTTCATCGTTGGCTCCGCTATGGCTGGGCTTTGAAGCGTGGCGCTGGATGTTCTGGGTGGAGATCCTGCCGGCTGCATTGTTCCTCGGCGCGTTGCTGTTCATCCCGGAGAGTCCGCGCTATCTGGCGGCCAAGGGCCGGAAGCAACATGCGCTGAGCGTGTTGACGCGGCTCTACGGCGCTGCGACCGGCGCAACCAAGCTCTCCGAGATCGATGCCTCGCTTGCGTCTGATCATCACGCGCCACGGCTGTCCGATCTGAAGAACAAGGCGACCGGCAAGATCCGCCCCATCGTCTGGGTCGGCATCGGCCTGGCGACGTTCCAGCAACTGGTCGGCATCAACGTGGTCTTCTATTACGGCGCGGTGCTGTGGCAGGCCGTGGGCTTCTCCGAGAACGATGCGCTGGCCATCAACGTATTGTCCGGCGCGCTCAGCATCGGCGCCTGCATCGTCACCGTATTGCTGGTCGATCGCATCGGCCGCAAACCGCTGCTGTGGATCGGTTCGGCCGGCATGGCCGTGACGCTGGGGCTGGTCGCCATGGCGTTCGCCACCGGCAGCCTTGATGCGGCAGGCAAGCTCCAGCTCTCGGACAACATGGGCGTGTTGGCGCTCGTGGCCGCCAATGCCTATGTGGTGTTCTTCAACCTCTCGTGGGGCCCGGTGATGTGGGTGATGCTGGGCGAGATGTTCCCCAACCAGATCCGCGGATCGGGCCTGGCCGTGGCCGGTCTTGCGCAGTGGGGCGCCAACTTCCTGATCACCTGGACCTTCCCGATGTTGCTGACCGGTATCGGCCTGGCCGGCGCCTACGGTCTGTACACGATCGCAGCGGCGATCTCGGTCTTCTTCGTGATCAAGTACGTACACGAGACCAAGGGACGTGAACTGGAGCAGATGGAGGGATGAGCGCGATGACGAACCGAAGTGCGATGCGGAGGTGTCGTGGTGCGCTGCTGACCGCCCTGATGCTGGCGCTGGTCGCCTGCAAGGGCGACGACAAGGCGGCCTCACCCGCGACCGCCGCCGATGCCACTCCGTGGCCGCAGGTCGCCTGGCCGCTGGCCGAGGACGCGGCGCTGGAGCAGCGCATCACCGACCTGATGGCCACGATGACGGTGGAGGAGAAGGTCGGCCAGCTGGTGCAGGGCGATATCGCCAGCATCACGCCGGACGACGTGCGCAAGTACCGGCTCGGCTCGATCCTGGCCGGCGGCAATTCAGACCCCGGCGGGCGCTACGACGCCTCGCCGGCCGAGTGGCTCGCGCTGGCCGATGCCTTCTACGAGGCGTCGATGGATACCTCGCAGGGCGGCAAGGCGATCCCGGTGATCTTCGGCATCGATGCCGTGCACGGGCAGAGCAACATCGTCGGCGCCACGCTGTTCCCGCACAACATCGGCCTGGGCGCGACGCGCAATCCGGATCTGCTGCGCCGGATCGGCGAGGTCACCGCGCTGGAGACGCGCACCACCGGCATGGAGTGGGCGTTCGCGCCGACCGTGGCGGTGCCGCAGGACGACCGCTGGGGCCGTTCGTACGAAGGTTATTCGGAATCGCCCGAGATCGTGGCCAGTTACGCCGGTGCGATGGTCGAGGGCCTGCAGGGCAAGGTCGGCACGCCCGGCTTCCTCGACGGCCGCCACGTGATCGCCTCGGTGAAGCACTTCCTCGGCGATGGCGGCACCACCAACGGCAAGGACCAGGGCGATACGAAGATCAGCGAAGCCGACCTGGTGCGCATCCATGGCGCCGGCTATCCGCCGGCGATCGCGGCCGGCGCGCAGACGGTGATGGCCTCGTTCAACAGCGTCAATGGCGAGAAGATGCACGGCAACAAGCCGTACCTGACCGACGCGCTGAAGGGCCGCATGCAGTTCGGCGGCTTCGTGGTCGGCGACTGGAACGGCCACGGCCAGGTGAAGGGCTGCACGAACACCGACTGCCCGGCCACGATCAACGCCGGCCTGGACATGGCGATGGCCTCCGATAGCTGGAAGGGCTTCTACGAGACCACGCTGGCGGCGGTGAAGGCCGGTACGATCAGCCAGGAACGGCTGGACGATGCGGTGCGCCGCATCCTGCGGGTGAAGGTCCGCCTAGGCCTGTTCGAGGCGGGCAAGCCGTCGACGCGCGCCGTCGGTGGCCAGTTCGCCCTGCTCGGCGCCCCGGAGCACCGCGCCGTGGCACGCCAGGCGGTGCGCGAATCGCTGGTGCTGCTGAAGAACGCCGGCGGCGTGCTGCCGTTGGCGCCGAAGCAGCGCATCCTCGTGGCCGGCGATGGCGCGAACGATGTCGGCAAGCAGGCCGGCGGCTGGACGCTCAACTGGCAGGGCACGGGCACCACGCGCAAGGATTTCCCGAACGCGGACTCGATCTACGAGGGCATCGCGCAGCAGGCGAAGGCGGCGGGAGGCGAGGCGATCCTCGCCGTCGACGGCACGTACACGCAGAAGCCCGACGTGGCGGTGGTCGTGTTCGGCGAGAATCCGTACGCGGAGTTCCAGGGCGACCTGCAGACGCTGTTGTACAAGCCCGGCGATGACAGCGATCTGCAACTGATCAAGCGGCTGAAGGCCGAGGGCATCCCGGTGGTGGCGGTGTTCCTGAGCGGGCGCCCGCTGTGGATGAACCGCGAGATCAACGCCGCCGATGCGTTCGTGGCCGCCTGGCTGCCGGGTTCGGAAGGCGCGGGCATCGCCGACGTTCTGCTGCGCAAGGCCGATGGCAGCGTGCAGCACGACTTCAAGGGCAAGCTGAGCTTCAGCTGGCCGCGCACGGCCACGCAATACGCCAACAATGTGGGACAGGACGGCTACGACCCGCTGTTCGCGTTCGGCTTCGGCCTGACCTACGCCGACAAGGGCGACCTGGCCGCGTTGCCGGAAGACTCCGGCGTGAGCGGCGATGAAGGCGCGACGGGCGTGTTCTTCGCGCGCGGCGAGGCCGGTTCCGGCATGGCGTTGCGGCTCGAAGGCGCGGACGGGCAGGGCGTGACGGTCACCAAGGTGCCGGAGGCGCTCGACGGCGAGCGGCTGAAGGTCACCGGCGTGGATCATCAGGCACAGGAGGACGCGCGCCGTCTGGCCTGGTCGGGCAAGGGCGAGGCGGTCGCGGCGTTGCAGTCGCACACGGCGCTGGACCTGCAGCGCGAAAGCAACGGCGACGTGATGCTGTTGACCACGTTGCGCGTGGATGCGGCGCCCAGCGGCGAGGCCTGGCTGTCGGTCGGCTGCGGCACCGGATGTACCGCGCGCGTGGCGCTGGCGCCGACGCTGGCGACGTTGCCGGTGGGCCAGTGGACGCGCGTCGGCGTGCCGCTGAAATGCCTGGCCAAGGCAGGTGCCGATGTCGCCAAGCTGGATCGTCCGTGGTCTGTCGGTAGCGCCGGGACGATGACGATCTCGGTATCGCGCGTGGCGCTGGG
>NZ_PKDG01000036.1 GCF_002863005.1 Pseudoxanthomonas sp. | reverse complement strand
GCGCGTCGGCGTGCCGCTGAAATGCCTGGCCAAGGCAGGTGCCGATGTCGCCAAGCTGGATCGTCCGTGGTCTGTCGGTAGCGCCGGGACGATGACGATCTCGGTATCGCGCGTGGCGCTGGGTGCGTTGAACGAGGCCGAGGCCAGCGTCGCATGCCCGGACGCATGACCCTCGCGCGTCATCCCCTTGCGATGACGCTGCGTGCGGGCGTCATCGCGCCGGTGACCGTCGTTCATGCCTCGAGGAGGCACGCGGCATGACGATCTGCCGCGCGCTACCGCCGCTTCGGGGGCGCTGCCACCGAGTCACGGATGACCAGCCGATGCGGGACCACGTGGTCCATCAGCACGCGGGTGCTGTCGGTTTTGCGCCGGATGCTGCGCAGCAGGATATCGATGGCCGCATTCGCCATCGACGCGATCGGTTGGTGGATGGTGGTGAGCTCGGGCCACACCGTGGTGGCGGCCGAGGTATCGTCGAAGCCGACCACGGACAGGTCGCGCGGCACGTCCAGGCCCCGGCGGTGCGCCACCGAGATCGCGGCCGCGCCCATGTCGTCGTTGCTGGCGAAGATGGCGGTCGGCGGCTTGCGATGGGCCAACAGCTTCTCGGTGGCCTTCAGTCCGGAGCGGTACGTGTAGTCGCCCTGCTGGACCAGGTCGGTGTCCACGTCCAGACCGGCTTCGTGCAGCGCGGTGACGAATCCGTCGTAGCGGCGCGAGCTGGCACTGAGGTCGCTGCGTCCGCGGATGAAACCGATGCGCTGGTGGCCCTGTTCGATGAGGTGCTCGGCCATCTCCCTGCCGGCGCGGAAGTCGTCGATCCGGACACAGGAGATGTCGTCGCTGAAACGCCCCGATGCGATCGCGACGACGGGGACACCAGCTTTCACCAGTTCGGTCACCGCCGCGCGCGACTCGCACAGCGGCGGAGGCAGGATGACGCCGTCGACGCGCGCGCCCAGCGCACGCGCCGCCTTGCGTTCGGATTCGGTATCCAGGTCGTCCCAGTAGTCGACCACCAGCTGGACGGCGGTGCGGGACGCTACCCGCAGCAGGCCGACCAGCAGCTCACGCAGGTAGGCGCCACTGGGATTGGTGTAGATGAGGGCGATGCGCGTGTGCTGCGCGGCGGCCAGCGAACTCGCGGCCAGGTTGGGCGTGTAGTCCAGCTCGCGCACGGCGCGCATGACGCGCTCGCGCGTGGCGTCGCGGACCTTGCCCTGGTTGTTGATCACCCGCGAGACGGTCATGGGCGACACGCCGGCCAGCGCGGCCACTTCATCGATCGTCACGCCACTGGTCTTGCGGCGGATCGCCTTCTTCGGCTTGTCCAATACGCGTTCCCTTCTTCCACGGTAGCCATGCGGTGCAGCGCCCCGCCGGTCCGGCAGGAGCGCCAGGGGGGATGATGCCGCTGCCCGCGCCCGCCTGTCCGCTGGACAGTGGAATGTTAACGCTAACCCCGGTATCGGGCGACCGCCGCCGGGGATGGCGGTTTGCGGTCGTGCTGGTCCTGCTTGGCCTCGCTGGGAACGCCTGCGCGGAAGACGGGTATGCGCTGTGGATGCGCTACGCGCCGGTCGACCAGGGCGTGGCGCACGACTACCGCGCGCGATTCGGGGAACTCGTCGCGCCCGATGCCACGGCCACGCAGCGCGCCGCGCGCGACGAAGTGGAGCGGGGCCTGTCGGGGCTGCTGGGCAACGCCCCGGTGCGACGGCCGGCCCCCGAGGGCAAGCGGGCATTGATCCTGGGCACGCCGCGGTCGTCGCCCCTGATCGCACCGCTGCGTGGAGAACTGGAGGCCCTGGGGCAGGAGGGTTACCTGCTGCGCGAAACGCAGGTCGGTGGCCGCACGCTGATGCTGGTCGCGGCCCGCGAGGACATCGGTGTGCTGTACGGCGTCTTCCATCTGTTGCGCTTGCTTCAGACCGGCATGTCGCTGGACGCACTGGAAGTGCGCGAGTCGCCCGCGGTCGCGCGCCGCGTGCTCAACCACTGGGACAACCTGGATGGCTACGTGGAGCGCGGCTACGCGGGAGGTTCGCTGTGGGACTGGCACACCCTGCCTGACTGGCAGGATCCGCGCTACGTCGACTATGCGCGCGCCAATGCATCGGTGGGCATCAACGGGACCGTCCTCAACAACGTCAATGCCCAGGCGTTGAGCCTCTCGCGCGAGTACCTGCGCAAGGCGGCGGCGCTCGCGGACGTGTTCCGTCCGTACGGCCTGCGTGTCTACCTGAGCGCGCGTTTCAGCGCGCCGATCGAACTGGGTGGCCTCGCCACGGCGGATCCGCTCGACCCCGGCGTGCAGCGCTGGTGGCGCGAAAAGGCGGACGAGATCTACGCGCTCATTCCTGACTTCGGTGGCTTCCTGGTCAAGGCCAACTCGGAAGGGCAGCCGGGTCCGCAGGACTATGGGCGTTCGCATGCCGAAGGGGCGAACCTGCTGGCCGACGCATTGGCGCCGCACGACGGCGTGGTGATGTGGCGCGCCTTCGTCTACGCGCACGACGTGCCCGAGGATCGCGCCAAGCAGGCCTACAACGAGTTCGTCGGCCTGGACGGTGCGTTCCGCCGCAACGTGTTGCTGCAGGTGAAGAACGGACCGATCGACTTCCAGCCGCGCGAGCCGTTCCACCCGTTGTTCGGCGCGATGCCACGCACGCCGTTGATGATGGAATTCCAGATCACCAAGGAATACCTCGGCTTCGCGACGCACCTGGTCTACCTGGGGCCGCTGTATGAAGAGGTCCTGCGCGCCGATACGCGGGCGCGCGGCCCGGGTTCCACCGTTGCCCGCCTCGTCGACGGCTCGCTGGACGGACACGCGCTGACCGGCATGGCGGGCGTGGCCAACATCGGCGACGACCGCACCTGGAGCGGTTCGCATTTCGACCCGGCGAACTGGTATGCATTCGGCCGGCTCGCGTGGAACCCCATGCAGTCTTCGCGCGACATCGCCGCCGACTGGGTCGCCATGACGTTCTCTCCGGCGCAGGAGGTGGTGCGGCCGGTGGTGGACATGATGATGGCCTCGCGCGAAACGGCGGTCGATTACATGACGCCGCTGGGGCTGCATCACGTGATGGCGCGCGGGCATCACTATGGCCCGGGTCCGTGGGTCGACGGCGGTCCGCGGGCCGACTGGACCTCGGTGTACTACCACCGTGCCGACCGCGACGGAATCGGATTCGATCGCACCGCGTCGGGCAGCGATGCGGTGTCGCAGTACGCAGCGGACGTCGCACGCGGGTTCAACGACGTGGAACGCGTGCCGGAGCCGCTGCTGCTGTGGTTCCACCATGTGCGGTGGGATCGCCGCCTGCGCTCAGGCCGGCCGCTCTGGGACGAGCTGGTCCATCGCTACACGCGTGGCGTGCGGAACGTCGAGGCGATGCAGGCCACGTGGCAGCGCCTGGAGGGCAGGGTGGATGCGCCGCGCCATCGTCACGTCGCCGCCTTCCTGCGCATCCAGCGCAACGAGGCGCAGTGGTGGCGCGATGCCAGTGTGGCGTACTTCCAGTCGCTCAACGGCCTTGCGCTGCCGGCGGGCGAACAGCCGCCGCCGCATCCGCTGGCGTACTACCAGGCACTGCAGTTCCCGTTCGCACCGGGAGACGGACGATGAGGTTCGCGCTCCCGGGCCTCCTGGTCATCGCATCGTGGTGCGTTGCCGCGTCGCCGCCGGCACGCGCGCAGGCGGCAGGCATCGAGCCGCTGCTGCATCCCCTGTTCCAGGATCACGCCGTGCTGCAGCGCGACGTGCCGCTCCGTGTGTGGGGTCAGGCGCGGGCGGGCGAAGCGGTGTCCGTGTCCTTCGCTCGCCAGACCGTGACCACGCGCGCCGATGCCGAGGGCCGGTGGAGCGCGCGGCTGCGTCCTTTGGCGGCCGGAGGTCCGTACGAACTGGTGGCCAGGGCAGGGCAGGTCACGCAGCGGGTGCGTGACCTGCACCTGGGTGACGTGTGGCTGTGCTCGGGTCAGTCGAACATGGAGCTGCCGGTCTGGCGCGCGCTAGACGCGAACAGCGAGATCGCGTCGGGCGCCTATCCGCGCATCCGCCTGTTCAACGTCCCGCAGTCCGCAGCGGTGGTGCCGCAGTCGTCGTTCCTGGGCCGGGCGGCGTGGACCCCTGCCTCGCCGGAGACGGTGCGCGATTTCTCGGCGGCTTGCCTCTATTTCGCGCGCGAGTTGCAGAAGACGGTCGATGTGCCGGTGGGGCTGATCCAGGCGGCCTGGGGTGGATCGCGGATCGAAGCATGGATCGGCGCGTCCGCCCTTCGCGCCGGCGGCGGCCGGGACGAAGCGCTCGACGTGCTCGCGACCTATGCCGACGATCCCGCTGCGGCGCTCGCGCAGTGGGGCAGGCAGTGGGAGCGCTGGTGGACAACGCGTCCGCACGCCGTGCCCGGCGACATGCCCTGGCAGCCCGGCGCGAGCGCCGGCGACTGGCCCGATGCTCCTGCATCGCTGGGCGCGTGGGAGCGATGGAACGTGGCCGCACTCGCGGACTACAACGGCATGGTCTGGTACCGCACGCAGGTCACGCTCACGGCGGCGCAAGCGGTCGCCCGCGCGACGCTGGAACTGGCGCCGGCCGACGAGACCGACATGACCTGGGTGAACGGCGTGGCGGTGGGCAGTCGCTACGGCGCAGGCGAGCCGCGCCGTTACCCGCTGCCGGCGGGGCTGTTGAAGCCCGGCATCAACACGGTGGTGGTCAACGTGCTGGACACCTATCGCGACGGCGGGCTGGCCGGACCGGCGGATGCGCAGGCCCTGCGCTTCTCGGATGGCACACGCGTCGTGCTGGACACACCGTGGCAGTACCGGATTGCGCCGTCGGACACATCGCCGCCTGGCGCACCCTGGCAGGCGGCCACGGGCCTGTCGACGCTGTACAACGGCATGATCGCGCCGCTGCATGATTACGGTGTGCGCGGCGTGCTCTGGTACCAGGGCGAGTCCAATACCGGTGAGGCCGCCGCATACGCGCCGTTGCTCCGCCTGCTGCGTGACGACTGGCGGCGCCGGTTCGGACCGCAGACGCCCTTTCTCGTCGTGCAGCTGGCGGGCTATGGCATGCCGCCGTCCTCACCCGTGGAAAGCGGTTGGGCCGAGCTGCGCGACGCGCAACGCCAGGCCGCCGCGGAAGATGCGCACTCCGGCCTCGCGGTCGCCATCGACATCGGCGATGCGTACGACATCCATCCGCCGAACAAGCAGGAACTCGGCCGGCGTCTCGCGCGCCTGGCTCGCCACATGGTCTACGGCGAACGCACGCTTGCACCGTCCGGCCCCGTCGCACGTGCGGTGTCGCGCACGCAGGACGGCGTCGGCATCGCATTCGACGGCATCACCGGCACGCTGGCGACGACCGGCTCGGACCATCCCATCGGTTTCGAACTCTGCGATGCCACGCAGCGCTGCCGCTACGTCGATGCGCGCATCGAAGCGAGCCGGGTCGTAGTGCGCGGCCCTGCCGTCGCTGGCGCCATCCGCGTGCGCTACTGCTGGGCCGATGGCCCGGTATGCACGCTTCGCGACACCGCCGGACTGCCGGCCGGTCCTTTCGAACTTCCCATCCCCGCTGTCGAGGCGCCCCGATGACACCGCTCTCTCCGCGAAACCTCCAGGATGCCCGTACGCACACGTGCCGCGTCCCAGCATCTCGCCACGCCGTGCGCGGCCTGCTGGCCATCGCGTTCATGTTGCTGGCCGCCACCGGCAGCGTGCTGGCAACCGAAGCAGCGCCGCCGGTCTATTTCGACTGGTTCGAGTACACCGGCCGCGACACGGCCTTCGAAGCGCCATTGCCCGCCGGCCACTACCGCAATCCCGTGCTGGCGGGCTTCCATGCCGACCCGAGCATCGTCGCCGCCAACGGCAGGTTCTACCTGGTCAATTCCAGCTTCACCTACTTTCCGGGCATCCCCGTGTTCGAAAGCACGGACTTGGTGCACTGGAAGCAGATCGGCAACGTCATCGACCGACCGACGCAACTGGACTTCGACGGCCTGAGCGTGTCGCGCGGCATCTTCGCGCCGACCATCGAGTTCCACGATGGCACCTTCTACGTGGTCACGACGGCGACCGACAGCGGCGGCAACTTCATCGCCACGGCGCGCGATCCGGCCGGTCCGTGGTCCGATCCGCACTGGCTGCCGACCATCGGCGGCATCGATCCGTCGCTGTTCTTCGACCACGACGGCAAGGTGTATCTGCTCAACAACGACGAGCCGCCGGGACCGGCGCGTTACGACGGCCATCGCGCCATCTGGATGCAGCAGATCGACCTGGCGCGCTTCCAGCCGGTCGCTCCGCGCAAGGTGCTGATCGATGGCGGCGTGGAGCCGGAGAAGAATCCGATCTGGATCGAGGGTCCGCATATCTACAAGCGGGACGGCTGGTACTACCTGTCCGATGCGGAGGGCGGCACCGGACCGCAGCATTCGCAGGTGGTGCTGCGCAGCCGCGACGTGTGGGGTCCCTATGTGCCTTACGCGGGCAATCCCATCCTGACCCAGCGCGATCTGCCTGTGGATCGTCCACTGCCCATCACGAATGCCGGCCATGCCGACCTGGTGGAGGGGCCCGATGGATCGTGGTGGGCGGTGTTCCTGGCGAGCCGCAACTACCAGCGCCGCCACTACAACACCGGTCGCGAAACGTACCTGCTGCCCGTGCATTGGCGCGATGGCTGGCCGGAGATCCTGCCTGCCGACCAGGTCATCCCGTATGTGGCGAAGGCTCCCTCGTGGATGCAGGGCGAAGCGACGCAGGCGCCGTCCACCGGCAATTTCTCCCATCGCGATGAATTCGATGCGCCGGCACTGGCGTCGGAGTGGCTGCGCGTGCGCGTGCCCAAGTCCGCATGGGCAGGCCTGGCCGCACGTCCCGGTTCCCTCGCTGTTCATCCTCTGACGGAAGGGCTGGAGACGCTGCGCAATCCCGCGTTCCTCGGTCGTCGCCAGCAGCACGCGATAGAGCAGCGCTTCCGGCTTCTGAGTCGGGTGGACCTTATGCCCGCCCTTCTTGAGCCGCTCCTGCCCCTTACATTGCCGAACCTGCCAGCGGCCGCCTATCCGACGCCTCCACGGGTCGTCCACAACGCAATCGTGTTGCTCCCAAACAATACATTGCTGAACCCGCCAGCGGCCGCCTGACTCACACTCAAACACACCTCGCCCATCCGGCCACAACCAACACTCAAAAACACCTCGTTTCCACGGCCAAGGACTCCCT
>NZ_PKDG01000003.1 GCF_002863005.1 Pseudoxanthomonas sp. | reverse complement strand
CCGCAGCCCATCCATGCCGTCGTCGCTACCCGCGCTGTCGGACAGGAACACGGATTCGTCTTCGCCTTCGAGCCAGCCGCGGCGCGACAGGTGCCGGCACACGCGATGCGCGATGGTGTTGGCGAGCTGCGTCAGTTGCGCAGAGGTGGGGGCGCGGCGCAGGCGCGGCTTGCGCCGCGGGGGCTCGACGTTCGCGTCGTACACGCCGTCGAGCCACAGCATGTGGAAGTGAACATTCAGGTTCAGCGCGCTGCCGAAGCGCTGGATCAGGGTCACCACGCCGCATTGCGCGCTGGCGTGGTCGACGCCGACTTGATCGGCTAACCAGCCGGCGATGACGCGCTGCACGATCACCAGCACCGGGCCGATGGCCTCCGGCTTGCTGGCGAACAGGAAGCGCAGCGGGTACGGAAAACTCAGCACCCATTGCCGCACCGGCCGCGGGCCAAACACCTCCTCCACCAGGTGCCGCGCGCTCTCGGCCATGCGCCGCGCCCCGCAGCTGGGGCAGAAGCCGCGCTTCTTGCAGGAGAAGGCCACCAGCCTCTCGGCCCGGCACTGCTCGCACACCACGCGCAGGAAGCCGTGCTCGAGCACGCCGCAGCGCAGGTAGGCATCGAACGCCTCGCGGACATATCCGGGCAGCGAGCGGCCCTCCGCTTCGATCCGTACAATGAAGTCCGGGTAGTGCGCCTCTACCAACGCGTACAGCAGCGTGCGCTCGGGCGCGCGTACCGCGAACCGGTGTGGGCGGACGGCAGTGGCGCGCATCCCGCGGCTTGCCGCCGGGATGTGGCGAGGCGCGGCACGCAGCGCTCCGGTGCGGGGACGGCTGCTCAGTGTTGCGCCTGTGTTCGCACGTTCGTATCGGTGCGTTCTGATCTTCGCGTCAGACATTGCCGCGGCGACTCTCCCGCCTCGACCGCCTCGACACCCAGGTGCAGGGCGCGGCCCAGAGCGCCGAATCCGCCAATCAGGGCGCCCAGCGCGCCAACCAGCGCCTCGACCAGATCGAAGGCCGCGTGCAGCAGCTGGAATCGTCGCCGCGCCGCGTGCCGCGCGGGTGAGCACGCACTCCGCTTGACCGACCGGCGCGGGGATCCGTCGCCTGCGCGGCGCGGATCCCCGCGTTGGATGGTGTTCCGCCCCCGAGGAGCTTCCCATCCGTACTTTCCCCCACTCCCTCCCCCACCCGGGCCGGCGCGCGGTTGCGCTGGCGCTGGCGCTGGCGCTGGTCAGCGTGGGCGCCACCGCCAGCGCGCGCGACGACGGCACCCCGCCGGTGACGTCACTGGACGAACTGCCCCGCGGCCAGGACGTCTCCGACACGGTGATCGAACTGGCCGGCTGGGTCGTCGCCTCCGGCGACAGCCAGGGCTATCCCTTCGCGATCATGGACAAGGCCGCCGCCCAGATCCTCGTGTTCGGCGGCGATGGCCGCCTGCGCGGCGCCGCGCCCGGCCTGTTCGGCTCCGCCGTGGGCGACCACACCGCCCCCGGCATCGCGGGCCTCGCCCTGCGCGAGATCCCCGGCCGCGACCGCACCACCCCGGCCGGCCGCTTCGTCGGCGGCTACGGTCCGTCCATCGATGCCGGCCGCGTGCTGTGGGTCGACTACGAGTCCGCGGTCTCGATCCACCCGACCGCGACCGGCGTGCCGGAGGAAAAGCGCCCCGAGCGCCTGGCCTCGCCAACGCCGGATGACAACCGGGTCACCCACGGCTGCATCAACGTGTCTCCGGCGTTCTACGAGCAGGTCGTCAGCCCCACCTTCGCGCGCGGCGGCGTGTTCTACGTGCTGCCGGACGAAGGCTCGCTGGAGGAGGCGTTTCCGGAGTTCGCGGGCGCCGGCACCCGGAAGACCGCCGGCGACTGAGCGCCGGTGCGTGGCCGCGCGGCGGATGACGCGGCGTCTCCGGTGCGTCGTCCGCAGCATGAAAAAGGCGACCCGGTCGCCCGGGTCGCCTTTTCGTTACCGCACCCGCCGAAGTCACTTCAGGCCGCGGTTGCGGAGCAGGGCATCGGCGCTCGGCATGCGGACGCGGAAGGCCTTGCAGCTTTCGGCCGGATCGATATTGTCGGCCAGCACATCCAGCGCGCAGACGATCTCCGATACCCGCGCAGAAGCCGCCCCGGCCCCGTCCTCCGTGACCGGCCCGTCAGGTGCCGTCCCGCCCCGGGGCGTAGCGCCATACCGCCAGCGCGCCATACAGCAGTGTCAAAAAAGCGAGGTTGCACAACTCGGGAAGCGCCTCGGCGAAGCTTGCGCCCATCTGGTTGAACTTCACCATCAGGTTGATGCCGGGCGTGGAGGGAACAAGCCTCGCCAGCCACGCCAGGGGCTGTGGCATCGCCACGGCCGGCCATGAGAGCCCGGACAGGAAGAAGAGTGGCAGCGCGGTGACGAGCATCAGCTGGAAGGGCCGTTCGCGGGTGCGGAAGAAACTGCCCGCGAACAGCGCGAACGCCACCACCGCGGCCACGTACAGCGCTCCGCCCACCAGCGTACCGGGCGGATTGCCCCCACGCGGATAGTCCTGGAGCCACATCACCAGACCGTTGTAGTACAGCATGCTGCACACGCCGATCAGCGCGAACGCGGCGGCGATGCCGAGCAGGCCGCGGCGCGAGAACGCCAGCCGACCCAGGCGTTCGCGACGCGTGCCGGCCATGACCAGCATGCCGATCAGCAGTGTCTGCTGCACGATCAGCTGTGCCACGCCCGGCACCACGGCGCTGCCGTAACCCTCGCGGGTGTTGAACAGCGGCCGCGCCACCACCTGCAGCGGCGCTGCGCCGGGCGCACCTGCGAAACCTGCCTGCACCACGGCGGCCTCGCGCGCGAACGCGGCGGCGGCCTCGCCCAAGCCCTCGAGCACCACGCCGCCGCGACCGAGGAACGCACCACTGCCGTACAGCGCCAGTTGCCCCTGCCCGCCGCGCAGGATCCCGCGTTCGAACCCCGCGGGCACCACCAGCAGGCCCTGCGCTTCACCGCGGGCGATCCTTGGCCGGGCCTCCTCCACCGAGGTCGCATCGCCGACGATCCTCACCGCGCGCACCGCGCCCGCCTTGCGCACCAAGGCGCGGCTCATGGCGCTATGGTCGAGGTCGACCACCAGCACCGGATACTGCGAAGCCACCTGGTGCCGGTAGGCGACCGGGTAGAAGAACGAGTACAGCACCACGGCGCCGATCAGCGTCACCACCGCGTAGCGGTCCGAGAACACGGCGCGCAGAGTCTCCAGGAAGGCGGCCCTGACCTGGTTCATCGCTGCCCCCAGGAGGCCGGATCGCGCGCTCCGCGCGCATACAGGCGCAGCCCCGCGCCGCCGGCCACCAGCACGAACAGCACCAAGGTCCCCAGCAACGACAGCGAGGCCGTCCATGCCGCACCCAGGTCGAGCTGCTGCGCCTGCAGCTTGAGGTAGGCGGTGAAGGGAAGCAGCTGGCTCCAGACCTGTGCGAACAGCGGCGCTCCCTGCACCGGGAACGTCGCGCCCGAGAACGCCAGCGACGTGCCCGCATACAGTCCGGTCAGCGACAGCGACGTGCCCATATTGCGGGTGGCCCCGACCAGCAGCAGCGCGATGCCGCCGTAGGCCAGGTACATCGCCGCCTGCGCGGCGACCAGCAGTACCGCGCTGCCGGCCACACCGCCGCGGATCGCCGCCAGCCAGAGCAGCGACAGCGTGCCGTAGGCGGTGAACAGCAGCAGGTACGGCGCCAGCTTGCCGGCCACCGCCGGCAGCAGGCGATCGCCGCACTCGGCCAGCCATGTGCCCGCGCTGCCGTCACGCAGTTCGCGCCCGAGCGCGCCGACCATCGCCAGGCAGGCGGCGAGGTGCAGCAGTGCCGGGAACAGCAGGCCGAGCAGGAAGTGCTCGTAGCTGCGTGCGGCGTTGGCCAGCACGGTGGCCTGCACCCGCAGCGGCGGCTGGCGGACCGCCTGCGCCCCGCCGACCCGCGCCACCCCACGGCGTACGAGATGCCCACTGGTCGCCTGCGCCGCCTCTCCGATCCCCCGCAGCACCGCCTGCCCTGCCGTCTGGTGGCTGGCGTTGTAGTAGGCGAAAACAACGGCGCTGCCGCCACGCAGGACCTGGCGCTCGGCACCCGCAGGCACGTGCACCACCGCGAACGCCCGGAGCGCGCGCACCTCCGACCAGGCCTGCGTCAGGTCCGCCGGCCGCGCGGCCACCCGCACGCCCGGCACGGCATCGAGCCTGCGCACCAGTTCGCGGCTGGCCGCGCTGTTGTCATGATCGACCACCGCCACCGGCAGTTCGCGCGGCACGCCGGCCGAGAACATCCAGGCCAGCAGCGCCAGCGCCAGCAGCGGGACCCACGTGGCCAACGCCAGATCCCAGGGATCGGCGCGCAGCCGTGCGCACTCGCGCAACGCCGAACGGACGAACGCCTCGCGTGCCGTGGGCCGCGTCAGCGTTGCGGCCATGCGAACAGCACGCTCATGCCCGGCCGGAAGCCTGCGACTTCCGCGACCGGCCTCGCGCGCACTTCGAAACTCCTCACGTCGTAGCCGGCCGACTGCCGGGTCGCGCGCCAGGTCGCGAAATCGCCGGCCGGGCTGATGTGGTAGACCTCGAACTCGACGTCCTCGCGCTCCAGCGCCGGGATCGAACCGCGCAGGCGGCGGCCCACCTCCAGGCCCGCGAACTGGTCCTCGCGCAGGTGGAACGCCACCCACATGTGGTCGAGGTCGACCAGGGTGAAGACCGGATAGCCGGCCGCCACCAGCTCGCCGGTTTCGACCAGGCGCTTGGACACCTCGCCGGCCGTCGGCGCGCGGCCGCGCACTTCGCTTTCGGCCGCCTGCACTTCGGCCACGGCGCCTTCGGCCTGCCGCACCTGCGCCTGCGCGGCGCTCCTGTCCTGTTCGCGGGCGCCGGCCTGCGCCTGTTCGTACAGCGCCTGCGCTGCGCGCGCCTGCTGCTCGGCATCGATCGCCTTCGTACGGGCCTCGTCGCGCTGCTGCCGGGTGACCACGCCCTCGGCATGCAGCCGCTCCAGGCGCTGGAAGGTGGAACGCGCCAGTTCGTGTCCGGCCTGGGCGCGCCGCCAGTTGGCCTCCGCTGCGCGGATGTCCTCCACGCGCGCGCCTTCCTCGGCCTTGTCCGCCAGCGCCTGCGCGGCCGCGAGCGCGGCTTCGGCCTGTCGCTTCTTCGCGGCGATCTCGGGGCTGTCCAGCTCGAACAGTACCTGCCCCGCCTCGACCCGCTCCCCCTCGGCCACCAGCAGCGCCGACACCCGCGCGGTCACCTTGGCCGACACGTTGATGCTGTCGGCATCGGCCATGCCCTGCACCAGGTCCGCCGGGCTGCGGAACGCCAGCCACAGGCCGCCGACCAGGATCACGGCAATCACGCCCAGGGCGACAAGGCGCAGGCGACGGCGGCCGGACGGTGCATCCGCAGCCACGGGTGGCGGCGGCGGCGACGGAGCGGGTTCATTCATGGGGAAATACCCTGTGGTCTGCCTTGCGGATGTACTCGCCAAAGCGCGCCGACTGGCCACCCAGCTCGAGCAGGTGCGCCAATGCCACGCAATAGTCGTAGGCGGCGTGCGCGTGTTCGACCCGTGCGGCGCCAAGGCCGAGCCTGGCGTCCATGACATCGAGCGAGGTCGACTGCCCCTCGCGGAACGCCAGTTCCTGCAGGCGCAGGTTCTCACGCGCCTGCTCGATGCTGCTGTCGAGCAGCAGGAACTGCTGGCGTGCCGTTTCCAGCGCATTCCAGGCCTGTGCCACGCCGATCCTGATCTGGTTCTGCGCCTCGCGCAGTGCGGCCTGCGCCTGCTCCTGCTGCGCGCGCGCAGCACTGATCTGGCGCGGGCGATCCCGCCCGGACAGGAAGGTGTACTTCAGGCCAATGCCGAAGGCCCAATCGGTGTCGGTCAGCAGCGCATCCTCGCGGTACAGGTCGTACTGGCCGAACAGGTACACCTGCGGTTTCAGTGACGCCGCCTGCACACGCACGCCTGCGCCCGCCTGGTCGTCAAGCGCCCGCAGCTGCGCCAGCTGCGGGTGCCGCTCAAGCGCGGCCCGGGTGAACGCCTCCAGCGTGCCCGGCGATGTGCCGACCACGAACAGCGGCGTGATCGGCGTCACCGGCCCATCGCTGCGCAGCAGCAGCGCCAGGGCCTGGGCGGCGGCGTCGCGGTCGTTGAGCGCCTTCTGGTACTCGCGCTCGCTGGCGTCACGCGCGACGACCGCCTGCAACACCTGCGCGCGCGTGGCGAAGCCTTCGCGTTCAAGCGATTCGGCATGGGCCAGGTGCTGCCGCATGCCGTCGCGCACCTCGCGGCGCACACTCAGCGCCTGCTCGGCCA
The DNA here is from genome assembly GCF_002863005.1 of Pseudoxanthomonas sp. GTDB lineage: Bacteria > Pseudomonadota > Gammaproteobacteria > Xanthomonadales > Xanthomonadaceae > Pseudoxanthomonas_A. The sequence continues at coordinate 1,087 of NZ_PKDG01000003.1, read as the reverse complement.
GGCCCTGGCCGAAGTAGGCCTGGACCAGTTGCGACGTCAGCTTCTGGGACTGCTGCGCCCGCTCCGCGTCCGCCCCACGCAGGGCGGCCGCGGCCGCCGCCTGCGCGGCCGGGATCTGCCCGCCCGTGTACAGGGGCAGCACCGTGGTCAACACCGGACGCAATCGCCGGTCGCGCTCCTGGAACCGCAACGGGCTTTCGATGCCGAACGCCTCGCCCACTGGCGCCAGCGAACCCAGCGGCAAGCTCAGCGTCTTCTGGAACTCCAGGTAGCGCGCTTCGAGCGAAATCTCCGGCAGCCGCAGGCGCGCGGTCGCATCGGAAAGATCCTGCCGGGCGCGCAGGTTGGCGTCCGCGGCAGCCAGCGCGTCGGAGACCCGTTCCAACCGCTCGCGCGCCTGATCGAAGCTGAGTGCGTCCGCATCCTGCGCGAGTGCCGAGGTGGCCGGTACAAGCAGGACCAGACCCAACGCCAGACCGAATGCCCGTCCGTGCGCGGCGCGGGATCGCCGACGGTATGCCCCACCCAGCCTGCCAGCCTTGCCTGTCGACACCTGCCACTCCATTGCACCGGCCGCCGCTATCTTGATGCCAGTCATGGTGGCGCCGCAACTTCACTGGCATCTGCGGCCTTCCGCCGCAACTTCCCGAGCACCCGCTCCTCCAGATCATCCACCAGCGTATACGCCGCCGGCACCACCACAAGGCTCAACACCGTCGAGGTGATCAACCCACCGATCACCGCCACCGCCATCGGCATGCGGAAGCTTGAATCCGCCGTCAGACCCAGCGCGATCGGCATCATGCCCGCCCCCATCGCCAGCGTGGTCATGATCACCGGCCGCGCACGCTTGTGGCACGCGTCCATCAGCGCCTCGTGGCGGGTCATGCCCTTTTCCTCGGCCATCACGGCGTAGTCGACCAGCAGGATCGAGTTCTTGACCGCGATGCCGATCAGCAGGATCGGGTATAGGAAGTTCAACCGCCCTTTTTGGCGAGTCTGGCGGGTAGGAAGCGGCCGCGCAAGCGCCGCTTTGGGCACAGATCGGGCACAGATCGGGGGTTCATGCGTGGGTTTTCGACATCGC
>NZ_PKDG01000042.1 GCF_002863005.1 Pseudoxanthomonas sp. | reverse complement strand
TCCCATCCCGAACACGGAAGTGAAACGCAGCCGCGCCGATGGTAGTGTGGCTTAAGCCATGCAAGAGTAGGTCATCGCCAGGGGCTTTACCCCAAAACCCCCAGCTCAAAAGCTGGGGGTTTTTTCTTGCCCGTGTTTCGCCAACAATCGAGTCTCATCTCACGAAGGGGCGGGTGCATGAGGGTATGTCGATGGGCGTTGGCCAGTGCGCTGGCGATGATCTGCCTGGACGCCGTGGCCGCCGATGAGGTGCCGCCGTCGGCAAGGCGCGTGCACGATGAGGCACTCGTCTTGGATACCCATTTGGACACCCCTGCGAACTTCCGTCGCCCCGGTTGGAACATCGCCGACAATCACGAGCACGAAGGCGATCTTTCACAAGTGGACCTGCCGCGCATGAAGGCGGGTGGGCTGGATGGCGGATTCTGGGTCATCTACACCGCGCAGGGTGCGCGCGACGTGGACGGCAAGCGCGCGGCGCGGGACCACGGACTGGATCGCCTGGTGAGCATCCATGAAATGCTTGCGGCCAACGCGGGGGAGATGGAGCTTGCGCTTACCGCCGATGACGCAGAGCGGATCGGACGCGCCGGCAAGCGCGTGTCTTTCATCAGCATGGAAAATGCCGCTCCCCTGGCCAGCGATCCCAGCTTGCTGACGGCCTACCATCGGCTTGGCCTGCGCATGCTGGGCATCACGCACGTGCGCAACAACGATTTCGGTGACTCTTCGACTGACCCGGCCGGGGCGGAATGGAATGGCCTGAGCCCGGCGGGTCGTCACCTGGTGGAAGAGGCGAATCGCCTCGGGATCGTGCTGGACGCGTCGCATGCCAGCGACACCGTCTTCGATCAATTGCTCACACTATCGAAAGCCCCGATCGTGCTGTCCCATACCAGTGCCGACGCGTTGTACGACCACGCTCGCAACATCGACGATTCGCGCATCCGGCAGCTCGCTTCGAAAGGGGGCGTCATCCACGTCAACGCGTTCGGTGGCTACCTGATCGATATCCCGAAGATTCCCGAGCGCGAAGCCGCCATGGACGCCCTTGGGGAAAAGTACGGCCCTGAAAATCGGCTGGCGACGGATCGCGTAACGGCATATCTGGCTGAGCGCCGTGCTATCGAAGCTCGGTACCCGGTCAAGCGCGCCACATTCGAGAACTACATGGCACACCTCCTTCACATCCTGAAGGTGGCAGGCGTAGACCATGTAGGGATCGGGGCGGATTGGGACGGCGGCGGGGGCGTGACCGGCATGGAGGATGTCAGCGCGTTGCCCCGGATCACGGACGCGCTGCTAGCGGCCGGTTACACCGAGCAGGATGTCCGCAAGATCTGGAGCGGCAACCTCCTGCGCGTGATCAGGGAAGCGCAAGCGATCGCATCCGCGGAGCGTTGAGAACGCTCGACGATCGGCGTGCGGTCTTGCAGAGGTATGTCGACGGAGGCTTCGGGAGGCACGTGTCATGGAAGAGACGATCACCGCCCGTCGATTCATCGCCACGCTGGGTATGGACATCCCGAGGCATTGGCTGCCCGGTAATGAGGTGGTCTCGTCGTTGCTCAACGCGTACACCATTCTGGTGCCCGCCAACGAGGCGTTCTATATCCGAACGCTCAACGCCTGTCTGCCGCGCATCCCTTACGGCGCGCTTCGTGCGCGTTGTGAAGCCTTCATCCGCCAGGAGGCGCAGCACGGGGTCGCGCACAAGCGTTACTGGGCAAATCTCGACGCGCAGGGTTACGCCTACCGTGGCATGGAGCGTGCTGTGGAGCGATGCGTCTTCCGTGTGATGGATCGCCTCGCACCCTTGTGGTTGCGCCTGTCGCTGGTCAGCTGCGTCAAGAATATCAATGCCTATCTGGGTTACGAATTCCTGAGCCAGTCGATCCTTGCAGACGCCGACCCGCGCCTTCGCGATCTGATGGAATGGCATTTCGCCGAGGAGATCGAGCATCGGGCAGTCGCATTCGACCTGCTCCAGGCGGTATCACCCTGCTATCCCGTGCGGGTGCTGGGTGCTGCGATGAGCACCACGCTGTTCCATCTTCTGTTGACTGCCCTCGCAGGGTCGCTGCTCGCGAAGGATCGTCTGTTGTGGCGAAGGGCGAGCTGGACACAGTTGATCAGTCATCTGGGGGCCGGACACGAGATGGGGCGCAGGTCGTTCGAGCACCTGCGTAACTACCTGGCGCCGCAGTTCGATCCTTACTGCTTGCCCGGCGCGGACGCGCTGGCGGCCGCCGCGCTGACGCGGCTGGGTGCGGAGCATTCGCCGTCCGTGGTCCTGATGGCGCCACGAAACTGAACGATTGCCCGCTAACCTGCTTCAGCGGGTTGCGAGCAGCACTGATGTTTGCGGCATATCCAAGTTGTTGATTAATAATCACTTTCAGGTCTGGCGTAGATGGCCCGGTTGTTGCAGGCCTGGAACAATTCGGAACTTCCGGCACGGTTAGCAGTCGAACCCCCCGACTGCTAACATCCATGCCCATGAGCCAGAACACTCCCACTACCGCCCTGGTCACTCACAACCTGCCGATTCCCAGCGCGCTGGGTTCGCTCGACGCCTACATCAGCGCCGTGCACCAGATCCCGGTGCTGACGGTGGAAGACGAGCGTGCCCTCGCCAATCGTTACCGTGACGAGGAAGACCTTGATGCCGCGCGCGAGCTGGTGCATTCGCACCTGCGCTTCGTCGTGCACGTGGCGCGTGGCTACAACGGCTACGGCCTGCCGCTCGGCGACCTGATCCAGGAAGGCAACATCGGCCTGATGAAGGCGGTGAAGCGCTTCGACCCGGACATGGGCGTGCGCCTCGTCAGTTTCGCGGTGCACTGGATCCGTGCCGAGATGCACGAGTTCATCCTGAAGAACTGGCGCATCGTGAAGGTCGCCACCACCAAGGCGCAGCGCAAGCTGTTCTTCAACCTGCGCAAGTCCAAGACGCGCCTGGGATGGATGAATGCCGAAGAGGTCAGCGCCATCGCCAAGGATCTCAACGTGTCCGAGCGCGAGGTGATGGAGATGGAATCGCGGCTGTCGGGGCGGGACATCGGGTTCGATGCGCCGTCGGACGAGGACGAGGACCATGCGCCCCCGTCACCCGCCAGCTATCTGGTCGCGCGCGACGAAGATCCGTCGCAGGCATACGAGCGCGCGGACAGCGAGGATAACCAGCTCGAGTTGCTGCGCGAGGGCTTGGCCAATCTTGATGACCGCTCGCGCGACATCATCAAGCGCCGCTGGCTGGATAGCGAAAGCAAGGTCACGCTGCAGGAGTTGGCCGACGAGTACGGCATTTCCGCCGAGCGCGTCCGCCAGGTCGAAGCCAATGCGCTGAAGAAGATGAAGGCGCTGTTCGCTGCCTGATCCAAGCATGCGCGAGTCGTTACCGGAGAGGCCCCATCGGGGCCTCTCCGCTTTTGTGGCGGGTGGAATGGCGGATGTGGTCCACTACGCCGCGACCCGCCGTGGGCGGCGCGGCAACCAGAAGGAGCAGGGCATGGGGTGGGGCAACAAGCGGCATTGGATCTTGGCATTGGCGGTGATGTGCGGAGCGTGGGGTGCGTCTGTCATGCCGGCCCTGGCGGCGGACACGGGCAACCTCCCATCCGAGGGGCGAGAAGGCGGTGTGCGCTTCGGCATCGATCGCGAAGAGTACGATGCACAGGCGCGCGCGGCGATGCAGGTGGATCCCGTCGTGGCTGCGCATCTCGGTGCGATCCGCAAGATATCGCTCGATGACGCCGCCAGCATGGACGAGCCCGGCCCGGACGTGCTGGTGTTCGACGTGGAAGGCAGCCGCGGCAAGGGGCGTGTTACCGCGCGCTTCATCACGGTCAGCGCCACCCAGGAAGCATTGGGACCCGGTGTCCTGGTGATGGCCGACGGCACGGAGCATGCGATCACCGGCAGCGCCGATGCCCTGGCGGCGGAAGACGGCAGCCACGATCACCACCACCACGACCACGACGAGGACGTCGAGGCGGGGGCCGGTCTCTTCATCCAGCAGGCACGCGAAGCCGCGCAGCGCTATCCCGTGATCCAGCAGCACATCGGCCGCATCAGCACCTTCGAGATCGACAGCGACGCTTCGGGCGCGGCGCCTGGCATGAACGCTTTCGTGTTCGATGTCGTGGGCGACAAGGGACGTGGGCGGCTGGAAGCCGACTTCATCACCGTCAGTGCCGATACCGAACGCCTCGGCAAGGGGGTGCTGACGCTGGCCGATGGCCGGCGCGTGCCTTTCGACGGCGAACCGCGCGGCGAGGATGAGCCTGCCGATGACGAAGGTGCCGGCGGACTGTTCGGCGACATGCAGGACAATATCTTCACGCGCCAGGCGCGCGTGGCCGTGCAGCGCTCGCCCCTGGTGCAGGAGCACATCGGCACCCTGACGGCGTTCGACTTCGACCTGGCGGGCACGGGGGAAGCTGACGGCGCGAACGAGTTCGTGTTCGACCTGGCCGGCGACAAGGGGAAAGGACGCATCCTCGCGGAGTTCATCACCGTCGACGCCGACACGGAGCGCCTCGGCAAGGGCGTGCTGACGCTGGCCGATGGTCGTGAATTCGCCTTCGAGGGTGAGCCGCCGGCGACAGGTGAACTGGACGCAGCGCGTCTCGATACCGACCGTGGCGAGGCTCCCGATGCGTTCGCGCGGCAGGACGGCATCTTCGTGCTGCAGGCCAACGCAGCCATGCAGGCCCATCCGGTCGTGCTGCGCCATATCGGCGACATCCGCGAGGCGGCGTTCGACCGCGACGCGTCCTGGGCAGCGGAAGGCGAGCGCTATATCTTCGACCTGAAGGGCAGCAAGGGGCAGGGACGGCTGGAGGCCGAGTTCATCACCGTGGATGCCGACAGCGAGCGCATCGGCGAAGGCGAACTCGTCATGGCCGACGGCAAGCGCTACCCACTGGGCGGAAAGTGAGCTGCGCAAGATCCGGATAGCGCGGCCTTCCGCGCGGCGCGAGCATGGCATCCCGTTCCCGAGAGCGCGATGCCATGCCGTTCGTGATCCGCGGGCTGTCGCCCGCGCCCTTCCTTCCCCTGTTCGCCCTTGACGATGCCGCGCTGGCGGCACGCAACATCCGCCGCATCGCCGCGGACGCCGACCGCGGCTTCCCCTGCCGCGTCTCGCTGCGCGATGCGCAGCGTGGCGAGACCGTGCTGCTGCTCCACCATCTGCACCACGAGGTCGTCGGCCCGTATCGCGCCAGTGGCCCCATCTACGTACGCGAAGCCGCGATGTCGTCCGGCGCGGCGGAATTCCGGGACGCGCTGCCGCCCTCGTTCCCACGCCGCCTGCTGTCCCTGCGCGCGTACGATGCGGGCGGCGACATGCGCGATGCCGACGTCGTGGACGGTGCCGATGCCATGCCCCACCTGCAGCGCCTGCTCGGCCTGCCCGGCGTGGCCTACCTGCACGTGCACAACGCGCGGCCGGGGTGCTACGCCTGTCGCGTCGATCCCGCCTGATCCTCGTCACTGCCCAGGATGATCCGGGCGCCGCGCTGGTAGCTCCAGTACGCCCAGAACCAGTTGAGCAGCACGACCAGACGGTTGCGGAAGCCGATCAGGAAGAACACGTGCGCGGTCAGCCAGAACCACCAGGCCAGCACGCCCGAGAATTTCAGCTTGCCGAAATCGACCACTGCGGCCATGCGGCCGATCGTGGCGAGGTTGCCGTAGTCGCGGTAACGGAACGCGCCGGGCGATGCGCCGCCCGACAGGCGTGCACGCAGCACCTGCGCCACGTGGCGGCCCATCTGCTTGGCGGCCGGTGCCACACCGGGGACGGGCTTCCCATCCGCAGCCACTGCCGCCAGGTCGCCGGCGACGAAGATGTCCGGATGACCTGGCGTGCTGAGGTCGGGCTGCACCGTGACGCGGCCCGCACGATCCAGCGGCACACCCAGCGAGCGTGCGAGGGGCGATGCGGCCACGCCCGCTGCCCACACCACCGTTCTTGCGGCCACGAACGTGTCCCCGAGTTGGTAGCCGTCGGCGGTGATGCCGCTGACCGGCGTCCCGGTGACGACCTCGACCCCCAGCTTTTCCAATTGCCGACGCGCCTTTTCCGACAGCGCTTCGGGGAACGAGGCCAGGACGCGCGGTCCGCCCTCCACCAGCCGCACGCGCGCCTGCGAGGGATCGATCCGGCGGAACTCGTTCCTGAGCGTGTGCCGCGCGATCTCGGCCAGCGTGCCGGCCAGTTCCACGCCGGTCGGTCCACCGCCGACGATGGCGAAACTCAGCCACGCGGCGCGTGCCGCCGGATCGGTTTCCGCCTCCGCACGTTCGAAGGCGAGCAACAGGTGGCGCCGCAGTTGCAGCGCGTCGTCGAGCGTCTTGAGGCCCGGCGCGTGCGGCGCCCATTCGTCATGACCGAAATAGGCATGCGTCGCGCCCGTCGCCAGCAGCAGCGAGTCGAACGCGATGTTCGTCCCGTCCGTGAGCACGACGTGTTTGTCCCGAGCGGCGATCGAGGCGACTTCCGCCAGCCTCACCTCGACATTGGCCTGCCTGCGCAGGATGTGGCGCAGCGGCGCGGCGATGTCGGGTGCCGACAGACCGGCGGTCGCCACCTGATAGAGCAGCGGCTGGAACAGGTGATGGTTGTGCCGGTCGATCAGCGTGATGCGCACCGGCGCGGAGGCCAGCGCGCGCGTCGCCCAGAGGCCTGCGAAGCCACCGCCGACGATGACGAAATGGTGTGCCGGCTGCATGCCGTCTCCCGCGGCCACGGACCGTGGCGGATCGCGACGTATTGTCGCATGCGCGCCGGTGCCGTCGTTCAATGCGGGTCGCGATCGATCAGCGACGTCTCGCGCGTGTCCGGCATCCACAGGTACACCAGCAGCGAACACGCGATGCATGCAGTGACGTACCCGTAGAAGCCGGCTTCCATGCCGATCTTCTTGAACCACAGGGCCACCATGTCCGCCGTTCCGCCGAACAGCGCGACGGTCAGCGCATACGGCAGGCCCACGCCCAGTGCGCGGATCTCGACGGGAAACATCTCGGCCTTCACTACGGCGTTGATCGCGGTGTAGCCGCTGAGGATCACCAGCGCCGCCATCACCAGCCAGAACGCCTGCACGGGGCTCGACACCGTCTGCAGCGTGGACAGGATCGGCCATGTGCACAATGTGCCCAGCACGCCGAACGCGATGAGGATGCGGCGCCGCCCGATCCGGTCGGACAGTGCGCCGACCACCGGCTGCAGCAGCATGAAGAAGAACAGGGTCGAGGCGTTGATCACGCTGGCCGTCTCGCTGGCCATGCCGGCACTGTTGACGAGGAATTTGTGCACGTAGGTCGTGTAGGTGTAGAACGCCAGCGTGCCGCCCATGGTCAGCCCGACCACGGCGAGGACGGCCCGCGGATGCCGCGCCAGCGCGCGCAGCGTTCCCTGTGCCTGCCCGCGGTCCGCGTGGCTGGCGTCACGGCGGCAGAACGATTCGGTTTCCACCATGTTCCGGCGCAGCCACAGCGCGACGAGTGCCGCCACGGCACCGATCGCGAACG
>NZ_PKDG01000058.1 GCF_002863005.1 Pseudoxanthomonas sp. | reverse complement strand
GCCCGCGTCCTTGCCGGCGGTGCGCATGTAGACCAGCAGCACGTCGGCTTCGGGCCCGTTGGTGATCCACATCTTGTTGCCGTTGGCGACCCACATACCGTCCTTGAGCTCGGCGCGGCAGCTCATCGAACCGACCACGTCGGAGCCGGCGCCCGGTTCGCTCATCGCGAGCGCGCCTTTCCACTCGCCGCTGCACAGCTTCGGCAGGTACTTCGCGCGCTGCGCGGCATTGCCGTTGAGGTAGAGGTTGGACACGCACAGGTTGGAATGTGCGCCGTAGCTCAGGCCGACCGAGCCCGACGCCCGCGAGATCTCCTCCATCGCCACCAGGTGGGCCAGGTAGCCCATGCCGCTGCCGCCGAACTCGGGGTCGACGGTGATGCCCAGCAGGCCCAGTTCGCCCAGCTTGGGCCACAGGTCCTGCGGGAACGCATTGTCGTGGTCGATCTGCGCCGCACGCGGCGCGATCTCGGTCTGCGCGAACCGCTGCACGGCCTCGCGCAGCGCATCCAATTCTTCGCCCAGCGGAAACCCGCTGACGGTATCCGGTCGCATTCGGTCCTCCCTCCTATTGCGGCCAATCCATGTTGTCGTTGGAACGTCCTACGTCAATGCTCGCCGCGCAGATGCCCCATGAAGCGCGGCGCGGTGCGGCCCAGGGGCAGCTTCAGCTTGCCGATCGCCGTCATGCGGGCTTCGGCGATGCGGTCGGCGGCGTACTGCGGCGCGATGTTCTCCTTCTCCGCCAGGTCGAAGATCTTGCCGACGGTGTGGTAGATGGTCCGCATCATGCGCATGGCGCGTTCGCGATTGTAGCCATCGATCTCCAGCGAGACGTTCATCACGCCACCTGCGTTCACCGCGTAATCCGGCGCATACAGGATGCCGCGCTTGGCCGCTTCCACGCCGGTGACGTGCGACATCTGGTTGTTGGCGGTGCCGCAGATCACCTTCGCCTTCAGGCGGGGCAGGGTCTGTTCGTTGATCGCGTATTCCAGCGCGCAGGGGCTGAACACGTCGACCGGCAGGTCGTAGATCTCGTCGGGCTTGACGGCCTCGGCGCCGTATTCCTCCACCGCATGCTCGACCAGCGCCGGATTGAGGTCGGTGACGAACAGCTTGGCGCCGCGTTCCTTCAGCAGCTTCACGTACTCCATGCCGATGTGGCCCAGGCCCTGCACGGCGAAGCTGTACTTGCCGATCTCTTCGTTGCCGAACTTGCGGTTCAGCGTGGCCATCAGGCCCTGCAGCGCGCCGTAGGCGGTGAACGGGGCGGGGTCGCCGGAACCGCCGTGCACCTGGTGCACGCCGACCACGTATTCGGTCTCGCGGTAGACGTTTTCCATGTCGTTGACGTCGGTGCCGACGTCCTCGGCGGTGATGTAGCGGCCGCCCAGCGAATCGACATAGCGGCCGAAGCTGCGGAACAGCACCTCGGTCTTGTCCACGTTGCTGTCGCCGATGATCACCGCCTTGCCGCCGCCGACGTTCAGGCCGGCCAGCGCGTTCTTGTAGGTCATGGTGCGGCTCAGGCGCAGCGCGTCGTTGAGCGCCAGCGCGCTGTCGGCGTACGGGCGCAGCCGCACGCCGCCCAGCGCGGGGCCGAGCACGGTGCTGTGGATGGCGATGATGGCCTTCAGCCCGGCGTCCGGGTTGTGGCAGAAGATGACCTGTTCGTGGCCGGAGGTGTCGAGCGTTTCGAAAATCATGGATGGGCTCCGGTGCGCGGGGAGAACCGGCGCGGGCTTGCCTTCACGGCTAACGGGTTGTCAGAAAAGAAAAAAGCGACGTTTCCGGATTCCGCCGTGGTCGTCGCTGGGCGCCAGTTTAATCCAATCGCCTTCGCGCGAGATGACAGGCGGCGGCCGTGGGGGGATTTCAGGCCTATTGTGAGTTTCGAACGACCGTGCTATTTCTGTGGCCATGAGTCCCCAGGCCGCGACGCACAAAGGCAATGCCACCCGCGAGATGATCGTGGCGCGGGCCTACGACATCGCCGCCCGGCACGGGCTGGAAGGCCTGTCGATCGGTGAGCTGGCCACGGCCGCCGGCATGTCGAAGAGCGGCGTCTTCGCCCACTTCGGCTCCCGCGAAGACCTGCAGCTGACCGTGCTGGAGTGGACGGCCGAGCGCTACGCCCGCGCCGTGATCGGGCCGGCCATCAGCCAGCCGCGCGGCCTGCCGCGCCTGCGCGCCATCATGGAACACTGGTTCCAGTGGGTCTGCGACAACCCGGATGGTTGCGTGATCCTGGCCGCCGCCCATGAATACGACGCCCGCCCGGGCCTGCTGCGCGACCGCATCGTCGATTGGCTGCTGCAGCTGCGCCAGCAACTGGTCAAGGCGATCGGCATGTGCATCGACACCGGTGAGCTGTCGCCGAAGACCGATCCGGTCCTGCTCGCGTTCGAACTGTTCGCCGTCGCCCAAGGCCTGCACGACGCCCGGCTCTACGACGCCGAACAGGCGCCGTTGCTCGCCCGCCGTTCGCTGGACCGCCTGCTGGCGTCCTACGGCGCACCCGCTGTCTCCACCCCCGCCTGACGCCCCCGAGGTCCACCGCCATGGCCGCTGTCACTGTCCGTCAAAATAGCACGACCGTTCGTAAACCCCTCGCGCTGCGCCTGCTGAGCGCCCGTCTCGCCGTCGGCAGCTGGCTCGCCCCGCGCAGCACGCTGACCCGGGCGTTCCAGCTCTTTTGCACGCCGATGCCCGGTGCCCGCACGCGAGCCAGACAGGCCGACACCGGCGGCGCGCGGCTGGGCGAACTGGCCTTCGGCCGCGAACGCCTGACCACCTATACCTGGGGCGATCCGGCCCGCGAACCGACCGTGCTGCTGGCCCATGGCTGGTCCAGCTTCGGCCTGCGCTTCCTGCCGTGGGTGGAACCGCTGCGCCGCGCCGGCTATGCCGTGGTGACGTTCGACCAGCCCGCGCATGGCCGCAGCAGCGGACGCCGCGCCACGCTGCCGATGTTCGCCGAAGCGATCGCCCGGGTCGCCGACCACACCGGTCCGCTGGCCGCCGTCGTCGGTCATTCGCTCGGCGGCGCCGCGAGCGCGATCGCAATGGCGCGCGGGCTGCAGGCCGAGCGCGTGATCCTGCTGGCGCCCGCCGCCGATCCGTTCGATGCCGCGCGCCGCTTCGGCGGCATGGTGGGGCTGGCGCAGTTCCTCAGCCGGCGGCTGTTCGACGAGTACCAGGAACTCACCGCGCACGACATCCGCGACCTCCACGCGCAGGCCACCGCGCCGCAGATCGCGCGGCCCGGCCTGGTCGTGCACGACCTGGAAGACACCGACGTGCCGTGGTGCGAAGGCGAGCGCTACGCGCGCTACTGGCCGCAGGCCACGCTGCTCAGCACGAACGGGCTCGGCCACCATCGCGTGACCATCGCGCCGGAAACGCTCGATGCCGCCTTGCGCTTCCTGCGCGGCGAAGCCGTGGGACAACGCGTGGTGTCCACGCGCGAGCTGCCGTTCGGCCTGTGCTGACGCGAACGGCGTGACCGCACGCCACCGTAGGGTGCGCGTGCGGTGTCCACTGGTGTGCAATTGGTGAGGTGGTCACGCGCGAGCGGCTACAATCCCGCGTCTGTCCGTCCTGCAAGTGAGCACGCGTGAGTACACCCGCCAGCCAGTTCCCCGCCGCCCAGGCCGACGCTACGCCGCTGCGCTTCGTCACCGCCGCCAGCCTGTTCGACGGGCATGACGCGGCCATCAACATCATGCGCCGCCTGATCCAGGGCGAGGGTGCGGAAGTGATCCACCTCGGCCACAACCGCAGCGTCGAGGACGTGGTCCGCGCCGCGCTGCAGGAAGACGCCGACGGCATCGCGCTGTCCAGCTACCAGGGTGGGCACGTCGAGTACTTCAAGTACATGGTCGACATGCTGAAGGAACGCGGCGCCGGCCACGTGCGCGTTTTCGGCGGCGGCGGCGGCACCATCACGCCGGAAGAGATCGCCGAACTGCAGGCCTACGGCGTGGAGCGCATCTACCACCCGAACGACGGCATGAAGATGGGCTTGGTCGAAATGATCCAGGACGTGGTCAAGCGCGCCGAGGAAGGCCGCGTGCAGGTCGCCGCCGATCGCGACGCCGCGCCCGCGCAGCCCAGGCTCACCGACGAGGCCGGCATCGGCCGCGTGCTCAGTGCCATCGAGGACGGTCGCTATTCCGACGCCGACCTGGAGAAGCTGCGCGCGCAGTGGGCCAAGGGCCCGCACGCACCGTTCCCCGCGCGGCCCACGCCGGTGGTCGGTATCACCGGCACCGGCGGCGCCGGCAAGTCGTCGGTCACCGACGAACTGATGAATCGCTTCCTGTCCTGCTTCCCGCAGATGCATATCGCGGTGATCTCGGTCGATCCCACCCGCCGCCGTACCGGCGGCGCGCTGCTCGGCGACCGCATCCGCATGAATGCACTGCGCAGCGACCGCATCTACATGCGCTCGATGGCCACGCGCCGCCAGCACGTGGCGACCAATGCGGTGCTGAAGGACTGCATCGCCTTCCTGAAGTCGCTCGGCTTCGACCTGGTGATCGTCGAGACCGCCGGCATCGGCCAGAGCGATTCGGAAATCGTCGACTTGGTCGACTTCCCGATGTACGTGATGACCAGCGACTACGGCGCGGCCAGCCAGCTGGAGAAGATCGACATGATCGACTTCGCCGAGCTGATCGTGTTGAACAAGTACGACAAGCGCGGCGCCGAAGACGCGCTGCGCGACGTGCGCAAGCAATGGAAGCGCAACCGCGTGGCGTTCCAGACGCCGGATGCCGACGTGCCTGTGTATCCGACCATCGCCAGCCAGTTCAACGACCCCGGCGTCAGCTGGATGTTCGCCAACCTGTGCCGCCTGCTGCGCGAGAAGCTGCAGCTGCCGGCGGAGAAGTGGACGCCCGCGCTCGACACCACCCTGAAGGAGCCGCGCGCCACCGTGCTGATCCCCGGCAGCCGCGTGCGCTACCTGGCCGAGATCGCCGGACAGGGCCGCGGCATCAACCGCCGCATCGAGACCGAAGCCGAAACGGCCAGCCGCGCGCAGCACTACTGGAATGCGTTGAAGGACCTGGAAGATCCGGCACTGCCGAAGGCGCTGGAGTTGTATGCATCGGATGCATTGCTTCCTACCTCTCCCCTCGCGGGAGAGGTCGCCGCGCCCCGCGCGGCGGGAGAGGGGGCGGGCGCGGGCTCACCCTCTCCCCAACCCCTCTCCCATGAAGGGAGAGGGGCTCACCCCGTCGACCGCTCGCTGCTCACCCTCCGCCAGCGCTACAACGACGCCCTCCAGTCGCTGTCGTCCGAAGCGCTCAAGCTGCTGCGCGAATGGCCGGCCCGGCACAAGGCCGTGACCGATCCGGTCAACGAGTACCAGGTGCGCGGCAAGACCATCCGCATCGAGAACTACCGCGAATCGCTCAGCCACCAGCAGATCCCCAAGATCGCGCCGCCGCCGTACCAGGGCTGGGGCGAACTGCTGACGTTCCTGCAGAAAGAGAACCTGCCCGGCAGCTATCCGTATACCGGCGGCGTGTATCCGTACCGCCGCACCGGTGAGGATCCCATCCGCATGTTCGCCGGCGAAGGCACGCCGGAGCGCACCAACCGCCGCTTCCATTACCTGTCGGTCGGCCAGCCGGCCGCGCGCCTGTCCACCGCCTTCGACAGCGTCACCCTGTACGGCGAAGACCCGGCGCCGCGCCCGGACATCTACGGCAAGATCGGCAACTCCGGCGTCAACATCCCCACGCTGGACGACATGAAGAAGCTGTACTCCGGCTTCGACCTGTGCGCGCCCACCACCTCGGTGTCGATGACGATCAACGGCCCGGCGCCGATCATCCTGGCGATGTTCATGAACACCGCCGTCGACCAGCAGGTGGAGAAATACCTGAAGGCCGACGACGCGCGCTGGGCCGAAGCGAGCGCGAAGATCGATGCGTTCTTCGAAGGTCGCGCGCGTCCGCAGTACCACGGCGAACTGCCGCCGACCAACAACGGCCTGGGCCTGGGGCTGCTGGGCATTACCGGCGACCAGCTGGTCGATGAAGCCACCTACGCCCGCATCAAGGCCGAGACGCTAGCCACCGTGCGCGGCACCGTGCAGGCCGACATCCTCAAGGAAGACCAGGCGCAGAACACCTGCATCTTCAGCACGGAGTTCGCCCTGCGCATGATGGGCGACATCCAGCAGTACTTCGTCGATCACGCGGTGCGTAATTTCTACTCGGTGTCGATTTCGGGCTACCACATCGCCGAAGCCGGAGCGAACCCGATCAGCCAGCTCGCCTTCACCCTGTCCAACGGCTTCACCATCGTGGAGTACTACCTGGCGCGCGGCATGAAGATCGACGACTTCGCGCCCAACCTGTCGTTCTTCTTCAGCAACGGCATGGACCCGGAGTACACCGTCATCGGCCGCGTCGCCCGCCGCATCTGGGCGCGCGCCATGCGCGAGCGCTACGGCGCCAACGAACGGTCCCAGATGATGAAGTACCACATCCAGACCTCCGGCCGGTCGCTGCACGCGCAGGAAATCCAGTTCAACGACATCCGCACCACGCTGCAGGCGCTGTATGCGCTGTTCGACAACTGCAACAGCCTGCACACCAACGCCTATGACGAGGCGATCACCACGCCGACGGAAGAGAGCGTGCGCCGCGCGGTCGCCATCCAGATGATCATCAACAAGGAGCTGGGGCTGAACTTCAACGAGAACCCCTGGCAGGGCAGTTTCGTCGTCGACCAGCTGACCGACATCGTGGAAGAGGCGGTCTACAAGGAGTTCGAAGCCATCAGCGAGCGCGGCGGCGTGCTCGGCGCGATGGACACCATGTACCAGCGCGGCAAGATCCAGGAAGAGTCGCTGTACTACGAGCACAAGAAGCACGACGGCAGCCTGCCGCTGGTGGGCGTGAACACCT
Organism: Pseudoxanthomonas sp.; assembly: GCF_002863005.1. Classification (GTDB taxonomy): domain Bacteria; phylum Pseudomonadota; class Gammaproteobacteria; order Xanthomonadales; family Xanthomonadaceae; genus Pseudoxanthomonas_A. The sequence goes on along the minus strand of NZ_PKDG01000058.1, from coordinate 904 downwards.
TCCTGCCGCGCGAGCACGGCGGCGAGATCGCCACCGAGATCGAGCTGATCCGCTCGACCGAGGAAGAGAAAGGACAGCAGATCGCCAACGTCCGCGCCTGGCAGGCCTCGCGCAACGGGCTGGGGCCGGAAGGCGAGACCGACCACAGCCACGCGGCGGCGCTCGAGGAACACGCCGAGCCGGAGACCCACGACGGCCACGGCCTGGCCTACCTGCAGCGCGCGGCGCGCGAACGCCGCAACGTGTTCGAAGCGCTGGTGGAAGCGGTGAAGACCCACAGCCTGGGCCAGATCAGCCACGCGCTGTACGACGTGGGTGGCGAGTACCGGCGGAACATGTAAGCCGCAGAAAACGAAAACCCCGCTTCGGCGGGGTTTTTCGTTGGTGCGCGCAGCGGCAGGGACCAAAGTCACGCGCGGCCAACGCGTGCGCGATCCGTCCAAAGGTTCCCTCTCCCTGCGCAGCGGGGAGAGGGTGCCCGAAGGGCGGGTGAGGGGCGAACGGAGAAGCGGTGATAACGGCGCCCGGTCATGCACCGCGCGCTGCCCCTCATCCGCCCTCCGGGCACCTTCTCCCCGCAGGCGGGGAGAAGGGAAAGCACTAGCGGTACGCCCCCGGCCCGCGCCAGATCAGTTCGCCGCGGCGGCAGATACGCATGACGGTGACGACGTCGCGGGCGTCGCCGATGGTGGCCACGTCGGGGTCGCCGGGTTGCATCAGGCGGCAGCCGCCGGAGCCGCGGGTGGCGGCGATCTCGAGAGCGCAGCTTTGTAGGCTGGGTTGATAAACCCAGCATCCCGGGCGCGGAGTTATCCGACGCTGGGTTTATCAACCCAGCCTACGAGTCCGCGGTGGCTTCCCTCGCCCTGCGAAGCGGGGAGAGGGTGCCGAAGGCGGGTGAGGG
>NZ_PKDG01000063.1 GCF_002863005.1 Pseudoxanthomonas sp. | reverse complement strand
GCGATGTCGAAAACCCACGCATGAACCCCCGATCTGTGCCCGATCTGTGCCCAAAGCGGCGCTTGCGCGGCCGCTTCCTACCCGCCAGACTCGCCAAAAAGGGCGGTTGAACTTCCTATACCCCAGCTCCATGGCGATGCGCGCCCATTCGCCCCGATGGTGGATGGTGTCCAGCCAATCCAGGATGCACGCCAGGGTGCCGTCGAGACCTGCGTCGCCGCAGGTCGCCAGCATCTGCTCCAGGCTGGCGGCCTTCTGTTCGAGGTTGCGCTCCATCACCTCCAGCAGCAGCTCCTCGCGATCGGCGAAGTTGGAGTAGAAGGCCCCCTGCGTATAGCCGGCACGCGTGCAGACGGCGCGCAGCGACAGCGCCGGGATCGAGTGCTCCACGATCAGCGCCTCGGCGGCATCCAGCAGCGCCGCGCGCGTGCGGGCCTGCGATTCACTGCGGTTGAGCGGACGTGCGTGGCGTTGGGCTTGGCTCACGGCCGGCTCCGGCGCGACGGGGCGGCAGTATGCCACCGCCTTGCACAGGACGCCGTCAGCGTGCGGTGACCGTTCCCGACGGAGCACGCACGGGCGGCGGACATGGCGTCAATCATCGTAGAAGCCACCCCCCGCACCGGCGCCCAGGCGACCCTTGTCGATGTAGTTCACCTTGAGATATTCGGCCCAGCCCTGCGTTGCGGGATTTGCGCTTGCGATGTTGTACGCCGTGCGCAGGCCGACAATGTCGTAGATCTGGAACGGCCCCAGCTTGGCGCCGGTCCCGATTCGCCAGGTCTTGTCGATGTCCTCCGGACTCGCCACACCTTTCAACAACAAGGCGGCGGCCGCGTTGAGCAACGGCACCAGCAGCGAATTCAGCACGTAACCCGGCTGCTCCTTGTGCAGTCGGATCGGTTCCATGCCGATTTCCGCAGCGAAGCGCGCCACCTGCTCGAACACCTCAGGATCGGTCTGCGGCGTACCCATCACTTCCGCTGTGTTCTGGCGCCAGATGTGATTGGCGAAATGCAACGCCAGGAACTTCTCCGGCCGGCCCGTCGCATCCGCGAATGCACTGGGCAGCAGCGTGGAGGAGTTGGTGGCGAAGATGGTGCCTTCGCGCGCCAGCCTGGCGAGTTCGGCATAGACTGAGCGCTTGAGTTCCAGCTTCTCCGGCACCGCTTCAATTACCAGGTCCGCGTCGCGCACGGCCTGCGCAAGGTCGCTGCTCAGTGCGATGGCCGCCGCGACCCTGGTGGTCGCCTCGGGCGTCGTCCCCGGCAGGTCGGCGGCATATGTCTGAGCCAATCGCGTCAGGGCGTCGCGGGCACGCTCCAGCGCTGCTGCGTCAATGTCGTACGCCGTGACGCTCTTGCCGTGAAAGGCGCACTGGAAGGCGATCTGCGCGCCGAGCACGCCAGTGCCCAGCACGGTCACCCGCTGCAGGCCGGAGGGCGAGGCGACGGTCTTTGTGGTGTCCTGTGTCATGTTCATGCGTCCTCCCCGGCCAGCAGGCCGGCGTCGTGGAGCAATGCACCGATCTCGGTGCGGTCGAGCCTGGCCAACACGCGGTCGCGCAGGAACGACGGGCCCGGCAACGCCAATTCTTCGCCATCGCGCAGCTGGTGCAGTGCATCCAGCAGGGTGCGGATGTCGTAGGTGGAATTGAACACTTCCGGCACGCCGCGTTCAATGCCCAACAGCGTGTAGACCGCTTCCATCGGCGTGCGCACCGAGTACTCGGTGGTGAAGATACAGTCGCGTTGCTTCGACTCCGCGAACTGGCCGATGAATGCGAAGTTCACAGCGCCCGCTGGCACCACGTCAGGGCGATCACCGGCTTGACGCGGCATGAAGAAGGCGGTGATGTACGGCATCATCACCGGCACGGTGTTGGCTCCCGTGGCTGCAAGCTCCGCGATGTCCTCAACCGACACACCCATGTGATACAGCCATTCCTGGGTGATTTCCTCGCCGGTGCAGTCCTGCATCGGCTTCTTGACGTAATCCCCCGGCACGTCCGCGAACAGGCCATAGAACCAGATCACGACCTGGTCCTTGGGCTGCTTCTTGAAGTGCGGCTGGCGGTTCACCGTCCAGCTCAGCAGCCAGCTGGAATCCTTGGCGGTGACAATCCCGCCGGTCACCACCTTGCCGCTGAACGGGTCGCGCTTGGCGATCTTCTCGATGTACTTCGGGATGCGCGCGTCCAGCGTGGTGATGGTGGCGGATTCCCATTTGGTCTCCGGAATGTGCGTGCCGAACACGTCGGGCCGCCCGAACGACGGATCCTTGGCCGCGATGCGCCGCCACAGATCCCAAGCCGGTGCCGGGCCTTCGTCCAGCAGCGCCGCGGTCTTGTGGTCGCCCTCGTTGCTGTTTTCCACCAGCGAGCCGATGGTCATGAACAACAGGTCATCGGGGCCGAGTGCCATGCCACCGGGCTGGCCGTCGCGGTTCCAGTGGATGCGCGTGGCCTGCTTGCGTCCGTTGGTGGCATCGATGTCGAAATCGACATCTGTCACCTCGGTGCAGTACTGGAACACCACGCCCTGGTCCTTCAACCACTTCACCAATGGCAGCACCAGCGATTCGTACTGGTTGAAGCGGGTGAACTTCAACGCGGAAAGATCCGCCAGACCGCCGATGTGGTGGATGAAGCGGTGCAGATAGAGCTTCATTTCCAGCGCCGAATGCCACTCTTCGAACGCGAACATGGTGCGCCAGTACATCCAGAAGTTGCTGGCGAGGAAGTCCTCACCGAACACCTCGTTGATGCGCTTGTTCTCCATCTCCTCGCGCGTGGCCATGAAGACCTTGAGCATGTCCTTCTGCGCGGCCTTGCTGAGCGTGAACTTGCCCATGTCGGGCGCAGGCTTGCCCTGTTCGATGGTGGCGCGCTGCAGGGAGAAATTGGGGTCGTCCTTGTTCAGCCAGTAGAACTCGTCGAGCACGCTGGCCCCCTCGACTTCCAGCGACGGAATGCTGCGGAACAGATCCCACAGGCATTCGAAATGGTTCTCCATCTCGCGGCCGCCGCGGATCACGAAGCCCTTGTCCGGCTTCTCAAGTCCATCCAGTGCGCCGCCCGGCACGTCGATGCGTTCCAGGATGGTGATGCGCTCGCCCGGCATCTGGCCATCGCGGATCAGGAAGGCGGCGCCGGCCAGCGAGGCCAGGCCGGAGCCGACGAACCATGCGGATTTGCCGTCGACCCCGTCTGGCTTGCGCGGGCGGGCGAAGGCTTCGTAATTGCCACTGCTGTAATACATGTACGGACTCCAGTCGGGGAAGTTCAAGGTCATCGATCTAGGGATCATCTGAATAACACGCCCTGATGCTGCTTTTGCCGCCACACGAGCATCAATATTGTGTCGGGCAGCGATTTTCATCGATTTCAGGTCGGATTTCGGCCGTTTCCGGCCTGTTCTGGCGGGCTTCCCCGCCATCCAGGCGCAACTATCCCGCAGCCGCCAATAAATCTCGCCGCGCCATCCACAGGTTCGACAGCGCGAACAGTGTCAGCACCTGCGCAGTGTTCTTTGCCAGCCCGCGGTAACGCACTTTGGCGTAACCGAACTGGCGCTTCACCACCCGGAACGGGTGCTCAACCTTCGCGCGCACGCTGGCCTTGTAGCGCTCCCAGCGCTCGGCGTATTTGCGGTCACGCTTGTTCTTCATCGCCCGCAGCTTCGACGGCTTCTCCGCGATCAGGAAGCCGACGGCAACGTGCTGCAGCTCTTCGCGCTTGTCGGCGCCGGTGTAGCCACTGTCGCCGCACACCGTATCCTCCTTGCCATGCAGCAGCTTGTGCACCTGGGTCACGTCGCCGACGTTCGCGGCCGTGCACTCCACGTGGTGCACCAGCCCCGAATACTCGTCCACGCCAATGTGCGCCTTCATCCCGAAGTGCCACTGGTTGCCCTTCTTCGTCTGGTGCATCTCCGGATCGCGCTTGCCATCCTTGTTCTTCGTCGAGCTTGGCGCGGCAATGATCGTGGCGTCCACGATCGTGCCCGCGCGCAGGCTCTGGCCCTTGCGTGCCAGGTGCGCGTTCACCCGCGCCAGGATCTTCGGCGCCAGGTCATGCGTCTCCAGCAGACGCCGGAAGTTGAGGATCGTGGTCTCGTCGGGGATGTCGTCCAAACCGCTCAGCTCGGCGAACCGGCGCATCACCGCTGTGTCGTAAAGCGCCTCTTCCATGGCCGGGTCGCTGAGCGCGTACCACTGCTGAAGGAAGTGAACCCGCAGCATCGTTGACAGCGGATACGGCTGCCGGCCAGGGCGACCCATCTTCGGATAGTGCGGCTCAATCAGCTTCAGCAGCGCCTTCCACGGCACCACCTGATCCATCTCGGCCAGGAAGATCTCCTTGCGGGTCCGCTTGCGCTTGCCCATGCCTTCGGCATCACCGAACGTCAGCTGTATCGATCGTCACCCTCATCGCGTTGCGCTATTGTCGCCCACTTCGGGGGAGTTGTTCAGAGTTTCCCTAGCGAAAGGTCACTCCCACGGTAATGTATATCATCTGATATTTGAATTCCATTTGAGATCTATATGGCTGTCCGGACGGCTTTTCGCGGCCCGCAAATGATCTGGGCACCCGAAGGTGCCCAGAGGTAAGCGCGTTTGATGGCGGGGACGATGCCGGTGCCGGGCCGCTTCGCCACGCCTTGATGCCCTTTCGGCCGATGGCGGCCGGCCACGCGCTGGGCGATCATCGACGACCCGCCTGAGGAGAGCCCCATGTCCCGAATCGAACTTGATGGCAAGGTCTGCCTGGTCACCGGTGCCGCCAGCGGCATCGGCAAGCACATCGCCGAAACCTATGCCGCCGCCGGTGGCCGCGTCGCGATCGCCGACCTGAAGCTGGACGCCGCGGAAGCCACCGCCGCCGCGATCCGCGAATCCGGCGGCCAGGCGATGGCCGTGGCGATGGACGTCACCAGCGAATCGCAGGTGGTCGAAGGCGTCGCGCAGATCGCCGCCGAATGGGGCCGGGTGGACGTGCTGGTCTCCAATGCCGGCATCCAGATCATCAACAAGATCACCGAGTTCTCGTTCGAGGACTGGAAGAAGATGCTCGCCATCCACCTCGACGGCGCCTTCCTGACCACCCGCGAGTGCATGAAGGACATGGAGAAGCGCGGTGCGCCCGGCGCGATCATCCTGATGGGCTCGGTGCACTCGCATCTGGCCTCGCCGCTGAAGGCGCCCTACGTCACCGCCAAGCACGGCCTGCTCGGCCTCGCCCGCACCATCGCCAAGGAAGGCGGCAAGCTCGGCATCCGCTCCAACGTGATCTGCCCGGGCTTCGTGCGCACCCCGCTGGTGGACAAGCAGATCCCGGAGCAGGCCAAGGAGTTCGGCATCAGCGAAGAGGAAGTGATCCAGAAGATCATGCTGAAGGACACCGTCGATGGCGAATTCACCACGCTCGACGACGTGGCCAACGTGGCGCTGACCCTGGCCGCTTTCGAGACCAACGCGCTCACCGGCCAGAGCATCGTGGTGAGCCACGGCTGGTTCATGCAGTGAAGCGGTCGGCCACGCACGCCGTGGCATGATCCCTCGCCATGGACACGTCCCCGCAACTGCTCGAGAAGGTCGCTCAATATCCCGCCATCGCCCTGGTGCTCCAGGGCGGCGGCGCGCTCGGCGCCTACCAGTGCGGCGTCTATCAGGCGCTCAACGAGGCCGGCATCCGCCCCAACTGGTACGCCGGCATCTCGATCGGCGCGATCAACGCGGCGATCATCGCCGGCAACCGGCCGCAGGATCGCATCGAACGGCTGCGTGATTTCTGGGAAACGATCTGCGAACCCGCGGGCCTCGCCAGCTGGCCGGCGATGGGCGTGCGCGCCGGGCTTTCGATGCTGCCGATGAACCCGGCTCTGGAAACCTGGGCCGCGACGATGAGCGCCCTGGCCGCCTTGTGGCAGGGCCAGCGCGGCTTCTTCACCCCGTGGCCGGCCTCGCCCTTCATGCGCTGCGACGGCACGCCGCAGGCCACCAGTTTCTACGACACCACGCCGCTGTTGGCAACGCTCGAGCGGCTGGTGGATTTCGACCGCATCAACGATGACCGCACGGTGCGCCTGACCGTTGGCGTCACCGACGTGGAGAGCGGCAACTTCCGCTATTTCGACAGCCGCGACACCCGGATCGGGCCGAAGCACATCCTCGCCTCAGGCTCGCTGCCGCCGGCCTTCGCGCCGGTAGAGATCGAGGGCCGCCATTACTGGGACGGCGGCGTGGTCTCGAACACGCCGCTGGAACACATCCTCGACGAATGGCCGCGCGAAGACACGCTGGCCTTCCAGGTGGACCTGTGGAGCGCGCGCGGGCAGCGGCCGCAGACGATGATGGACGTGCTCGAACGCGGCAAGGACATCCAGTATTCCAGCCGCACCCGCCACGGCACCGATACGGTCGCGCGCACCCAGCAGTTGCGGACCGCGCTGAACGACCTCATCGCCCGCCTGCCCGAAGGCGGACTGCCCGAAAGTGCCCGCGAGGCACTGGCGCCGTGGCTGGACGATCGCGTCATCAACATCGTCCACCTGATCTACCAGGCCAAGCCGCACGAACAGCAGTTCAAGGACTATGCGTTCGGCCGCATCAGCATGGAGAGCCATTGGCAGAGCGGGCTGGCCGATACCCGGCAGACGCTGTCACACCCCGGCTGGTTCGACCTGCCCGACCGCGACCACGGCTACGCGGTACACGACGTGCACCGCGTCACGCAGAAGAAGCATCTGACGCGCTTCTGATCGGTTCGGGCCCGCCTCAGAACGGCTTGCCGACCACCAGATAGACGATGCCGACCAGGAGCACCAGCGGGATCTCGTTGATCCAGCGCAATGCACGTGCCGACGGCAGCGGACGCCCGGCTTCGGCAGCCTTCAGCCAACGCCCGATGACGATGCTGAAGACGAACACCAGCGTGACCAGCAACAGCTTGGCGTGCAGCCAGCCGCCGGCGAAACCGAAGTGCAGCCACAGCGTGAGCCCCATCAGCAGCGCGATGCCGAACAGCACGTGCCCGAAGCGGGAGAGCCTGCGCCCCATCAACACCAGTCGCTCGCGCACGGCCGGGTGTTCGCCTGCCTCGGCCAGGTTCACGAGGATGCGCGGCAGGTACAGCACCGTCGCCGATGGCCAGGGCGCGTTCGGCTACAACGCCGCCAACGGCGAGTTCGGCGACATGATCGAGTTCGGCATCCTGGACCCGACCAAGGTCACCCGCACCGCGCTGCAGAACGCGGCGTCCATCGCCGGCCTGATGATCACCACCGAAGCGATGGTGGCAGAGCTGCCGAAGAAGGAAGAGCCGGCGATGCCGGGCGGCGGCATGGGCGGCATGGGCGGCATGGATTTCTAAGCCCCGCGATCCATCAAGCAAGACCACAAAGCCCGGCCTCGTGCCGGACTTTGTGCGTTCTGGCGTCCGAGGCGGGAGACTTCCTACCCGCCCCGCGGCAATGTCTGACGCGAAGATCAGAAAACGCCGATATGAACGCGTGCTCGCGGGCGCAACCCTGAGCAGCCGTCCCTGCAACGGAGCGCTGCGTGCCGCGCCTGACCGCACCCCGGCGGCAGGCCGAGGTGTGCGCGCCACTGCCGGCCGCCCACGCCGCTGCGCGTTACGCGCGCCACCTGCCCGAGCGCACGCTGCTGTACGCGCTAGTGCAGGCGCACTACCCGGACTTCATCGCGCGTCTTGAGGCCGAAGACCGCCCGCTGCCCGAGTATGTGCGCGAGGAGTTCGAGACCTACCTGCGCTGCGGCGTGCTCGAGCACGGCTTCCTGCGCGTGGTCTGCGAGCACTGTCGTGCCGAGAGGCTGGTGGCGTATTCCTGCAAGAAGCGCGGGCTGTGCCCGAGCTGCGGCGCACGGCGCATGGCCGAGTCGGCGCGGCATCTGGTGGACGAGGTGTTCGGCCCGCGGCCGGTGCGGCAATGGGTGCTGAGTTTCCCCTACCCGTTGCGCTTCCTGTTCGCCAGCAAGCCGGAGGCCATCAGCCCGGTGCTGGGCATCGTGCATCGTGTGATCGCCGGTTGGCTTGCCGATCAGGCCGGCGTGCCGCGGGATACGG
>NZ_PKDG01000060.1 GCF_002863005.1 Pseudoxanthomonas sp. | reverse complement strand
CTTCGTGGCGCTGGAACAGGCGGACTTCCAGCGGCTGGAACACGCAGGCTACCTAAAAGGCCTTTTACAGCCTTTTAAGGGTAAGGGGAGTCTGGAGACCTGGGCCAGCCAGTGCGCAGCGCTTCGCGACGACGTGATTGGCCTGGCGCAGCGGCGTGTGCTGCCCCAGGCACGCGCCTACCCCTTCAGCCTGCTCGACGTGCAACTGGCCCAGCAGGCCACTGGCGCAGGGACGACCTTCCTGCGCTGGCGCAACCGCGACCGTTCCTCCATGGGCGTGGCGTTGTGGGAGGCCCTGCTGGCCAACCCCGCGACGCCGGCCTCGCTGATCGACGAACTGTACGCGATGGAACTGCAGCGGATCGTGCTGAACATGCAGATCAGCCTGACCCACAGCATCGCTCGCCAAGCCCTGGAATGCGCCAACAAGGCCGCGCAGGCCGAAGCGGCTTACCTGCGGCGCGTCCACGGGCGTACCGCGTCCGTTCCACCCACCACCAAGGAGTCACCATGAGCACGCACTTCGTCGGCGAGGGCAACATCGGTTCTGCGCCGGACTACCGCGAATTCCCGAACGGCAACGACGAGCCGCGCCGGCTGCTTCGCCTCAACGTCTACTTCGACAACCCGATCCCGAAGAAGGATGGCGAATACGAGGATCGCGGCGGTTTCTGGGCACCGGTGGAGCTGTGGCACCGCGATGCCGAGCACTGGAAGACGCTGTACCAGAAAGGCATGCGGGTGCTGGTCGAGGGCCGCACCGTGCGCGACGAATGGGAGGACGCCGACGAGAACGAGCGCGTCACGTTCAAGGTCGAGGCCCGGCGCGTGGGCATCCTGCCGTACCGCATCGAGTCGGTGGCGCTCAGCGCCAAGCCAGCCGGCGGACAGTAATTCGCCCATCGCCGCTCCGCCGAGGGCGGCTGTAGCAACCGTCATACGCCCGTGATGCACCAGCGAGCTATCCCCAGGGGATAGCTCCAAGGTCGTCCACAGCGTTCCAGCCGCCCTCCCGAAACGACGCTCTTGCTGTGCCAGCTCCTGCGGTCTATGCGCACCGCTGCGGCAACGGACGGCCTGCCGATCACAAAGCGGTGTCTGCACCAATCGGCTTCCTTGCTGCCGGCATCTCCTGGCCCCGCCAAGCTGACGCCCAACCGATGAACCGCACATTTCCAAGGAGGCTTCATGCGCGTGTTCCTGTGCGAGAAGCCGTCCCAGGGAAAGGACATCGCCCGTGTGCTGGGCGCCGGCCAACGCGGCAACGGCTGCTACAGCGGTGCCGGTGTCGTCGTGACCTGGTGCATCGGTCATCTGGTGGAGGCGGTTCCGCCCGAAGGCTACGGCGAGCAGTACAAGCGCTGGGCCATCGAACAACTGCCCATTCTTCCCGAGCGCTGGCGTGTCGAGCCCAAGGCGGCGACCGCGGCGCAGTTCAAGGTCGTGCAGCAGCTCGTCGCCAAGGCAGGCGAGCTGGTGATCGCGACTGACGCCGACCGCGAAGGCGAGATGATCGCCCGCGAGATCATCGACCTATGCGGCTACCGCGGGCCGATTCAGCGCCTGTGGCTGTCGGCGCTCAACGATGCGTCGATCCGCAAGGCGCTGGGTGCGCTCAAGCCGTCCGCCGAGACGCTGCCGCTGTACTACTCGGCCCTGGCCCGCTCGCGTGCCGACTGGTTGATCGGCATGAACCTGAGCCGGCTGTTTACGCTACTCGGTCGACAGGCTGGCTACACCGGTGTGCTGTCGGTGGGCCGGGTGCAGACGCCGACGCTGAAGCTGGTGGTGGATCGCGACCGCGAGATTGCGAGCTTCGTTTCCGTACCGTTCTGGGCCATCGAGGTTGCGCTTTCGCATGCAGGCCAGTCCTTCGTTGCAAGCTGGACGCCGCCGCAAGGCAGCACCGACGATGCGGGCCGCTGCCTGCAACAGCCGGTGGCGCAGCAGGCAGCGGAATTCCTGCGCGCGGCCGGCACCGCCCAGGTGCTGTCGGTGGAGACCGAGCGCGTGCGCGAAGGGCCGCCCCTGCCGTTCGACCTCGGCACCCTGCAGGAGGTGTGTTCCAAGCAATTGGGCCTCGACGTGCAGGAGACGCTGGACATCGCCCAGGCGCTGTACGAGACGCACAAGGCAACGACCTATCCGCGCTCGGATTCGGGCTACCTACCCGAGAGCATGCTGGCCGAGGTGCCGACCGTACTCGACAGTCTGGTCAAGACCGACCCCAGCCTGCGGCCGCTGATCGAGCGCCTGGATCGCCAACAGCGCTCGCGTGCATGGAACGACGGCAAGGTGTCGGCTCACCACGGCATCATCCCGACGCTGGAGCCCGCCAACCTGTCGGCCATGAACGAGAAGGAACTGGCCGTCTACCGGCTGATCCGCGCCCATTACCTCGCGCAGTTCCTCCCGCACCATGAGTTCGACCGGACGGTAGCGCAGTTCTCGTGCGGCAGTCAGTCGCTGGCGGCCGTGGGCAAGCAGATCGCCGTCACCGGCTGGCGTGAGGTGCTGGCGACGCCGGGGCCGGACGATGCCGATGGCAAGGATGCGCAGCGCAGCCAGGTGCTGCCCGCCCTGCATGCGGGCCTGTCCTGCCCGGTCGGAAAGGTGGATCTCAAGGCGCTGAAGACGCTGCCGCCCAAACCCTACACGCAGGGCGAGCTGATCAAGGCCATGAAGACCGTCGCCAAGTTCGTGACCGACCCGCGCCTGAAACAGAAGCTGCGAGATACCACCGGCATCGGCACCGAGGCGACACGCGCCAACATCATCAACGGTCTGATCGGTCGCGGCTACCTGGTCAAGAAAGGCCGCGCCGTCCGCGCTTCCGACGCGGCATTCACGCTCATCGACGCGGTGCCCTCGGCCATCGCCGACCCCGGCACCACGGCGGTGTGGGAGCAGGCGCTCGACATGATCGAGGCCGGCCAGATGGCGCTAGACACCTTCATCGAGAAGCAGTCCGTGTGGGTCGGTCAGCTCGTGCAGCAGTACCGCGGCGCGACGCTCTCGCTCAAGCTGCCGCCGGCGCCGGCCTGCCCGCAGTGCGGCGCACCGATGCAGCAGCGCACGGGCAAGAGCGGCGCGTTCTGGTCCTGCTCGCGCTACCCGGACTGCAAGGGCACATTGCCGATCGAGTCCCCGACGGGCCGGCGCAGCGCACCGCGCAAGCGGCGCGCAGTACCCAAGGCGTCCTGATCCTCGCTTCCCCCCTGCCGCGCCGGCCATTTCACCGGCGGCGAGGCAAACGTCCCGCACCGCGCGGGACTCCAAAGCGCGCGTCTCCTTCTGCAACGGTGTGCGCGCCCCGTCTGCCCGCCATCGGGTGACGGGGCGAGAAGGTCATTGCTCCACGAATCGCGCCCGCCGCCATTCCCTTGATCGGTGTGCCTTGCCTCGGCCACGAGGGGCTTCCTGACGCCTTGCCGCCGCGCGAGCCGTGAGGAGGCCCCTTGGGCCCAGGGTATTCCGTGCCGGTGCCCGCCGGCGGAACAATGGGCTCCCTTTGTGCGCGTATGCGTGCCAAAGGTTTCCGGCCCCAGCCACGAAACGGGCCGGGTGCGATTGCTGATGCAGCGAACGGCTTTGACGACGGCCCGCGCTGACGCAGCCCACAGGTGGTTTTCCTTCCTCTCCAGCCGAAGGCCCGCGTGGCCTTCGGCGATTAGTCATTTCACTGATGCACCTCTGTGTCCCGGGATGTCCTTGCGAGGGCACATCACAGTGACATTCGACGTCCAAGCAGCACGGCGCTCGAAGGACAAAGGCTTGCGGCCTGCCGTGTGGCAAGGATGGCCGCCGGTGCGGCGCTGCGCTCGATTGGCTTGAAGCCCGCGCGCTCGAAGAACGGCGCAGCCGTCGTGGTCAGCAACCAGGCGTCGCGCCCGCCCTCGTCGAAGGCACGGCGCAGCAGCAGTGCGAACATTCCGCCGCCGATGCCGCGATGGCGTGCGTGTGGCAGCACCACCAGGGAGCGCACGAGCACGTCTGGGCCCAGGCGCTCGAAGCCGCCGTAGCCCACGCGCTCGCCGGACACCGTGGCATAGGCGAAGAAGCTGCGCCCTGGTTCGGCCAGGTCGTCCGTGGGAAGCACGGCCTCTTGCAAAGCCAGGGCGAGGTCCGGGTCGCTGCCGGCGATCGGCGTATCCACCAGCAGCGGCGTGCCATCCTCCTTGCGGTTCTCGCCCGCCGGTCGTTGCGGCAGCAGGTCGATCACCATGTCCGAGGGGCGGCACAGGCGCACGCCCGAGCGCGACACCACGATGGGCCGATTGATGAGGATCGGGTACGCCAGCATCTGATCGATCAACTGGTCGTCGCTCCAATGCGCGGCATCCAGGCCCAGTTCCTTGTAGGGCGTGCCCTTGATGCGCAACACATCCCGCACGCCCATGCCCATCCGCGCGATCAGCGCCTTCAAGGTCTCGCGGTCGGGCGGCGTCTTCAGGTACTCGATGACCGTGGGCTCGATGCCGCTGGCGCGGATCAGCGCCAGCGTGTTGCGCGACGTGCCGCAGTCCGGGTTGTGGTAGATCGTGACGGTACTCATGCCGGATGCCTCGCTGCGTTGCGCGGGGCCTGTTCGTACCAGGCGCGGGAACGGTTGACCACGCGCACCACCAGCAGCATCACCGGCACTTCGATCAGCACGCCGACCACGGTGGCGAGGGCCGCGCCGGAATGGAAGCCGAACAGGCTGATGGCCGCTGCCACTGCCAGCTCGAAAAAGTTGCTGGCACCGATCAACGCCGAGGGACACGCGATGTTGTGCTTCTCGCCGACCCTGCGGTTGAGCCAGTAGGCGAGGCCGGAATTGAAGAACACCTGGATCAGAATGGGCACGGCGAGCATGGCGATCACCAGCGGCTGTCGCAGGATGGCCTGGCCCTGGAAGGCGAATAGCAACACCAGCGTCAGCAGCAGCGCTGCGATTGAGAGCGGGCCGAGGCGCTCCAGCGCGCGGTCGAACGCGGCCTGTCCACGACGCAGCAGCGAGCGGCGCCACACCTGCGCGAGGACGACGGGGATGATGATGTAGAGCACCACTGAGGTCAGCAGCGTGTTCCACGGCACGGTGATCGCCGACAGGCCCAGCAGCAGCCCGACGATGGGCGCGAAGGCGAACACCATGATGGTGTCGTTCAGCGCCACCTGCGACAGAGTGAATACCGGGTCGCCGCCGGTCAGTCGGCTCCACACGAACACCATCGCTGTGCACGGTGCGGCGGCCAGCAGGATCAGGCCGGCGACGTAGCTGTCGAGCTGGTCGGCCGGCAGCCAGTCGGCGAAGACGTGGCGGATGAACAGCCAGGCCAGCAGTGCCATCGAGAACGGCTTGACCGCCCAGTTGACGAACAGCGTCACGCCGATGCCACGCCAGTGCTGGCGAACCTGGCCGAGCGCGCCGAAATCCACCTTGAGCAGCATCGGGATCACCATGACCCATATGAGCAGGCCGACCGGCAGGTTGACCTGGGCCACTTCCATGCGGCCGACGGCCTGGAACGCGCCAGGCGCGAGCTGGCCCAGGGCGATGCCGGCGACGATGCACAGCAGCACCCACACCGTCAGGTAGCGCTCGAAGATGCTCATCGAGAACGATGGCGTGGCGGCGACGGCTTCTGTCTGTACGGTCATCGTGCTACCTCACTGCTTGCCGATGACGCGCAGCTCATGCTGCAGCGACATGGCATCGAGCCGTTGGAGCGGCAGCGACAGGAACAGCTCGATGCGACGCTTGAGCGTCAACGCGGCGTCCATGAACGCCTTGCGCTGCTGTTCCTCGCTGCCTTCGACGGCGGCCGGATCGGGCACGCCCCAATGGGCCGACACCGGCTTGCCCGGCCATACGGGACACACCTCGCCAGCGGCGTTGTCGCAGACGGTGAAGATGAAATCGAACACCGGCGCACCGGGCGCCACGAATTCGTCCCAGCTCTTGCTGCGGTAGCCGGTCGTTGGCAGGCGCAGGCGCTCCAGCGTGGCGAGCGCCAGCGGGTGGACTTCGCCCTTGGGGTGGCTCCCCGCCGAGTAGGCGCGAAACCGTCCCAAGCCCAGTTCGTTGAGGATGCCTTCGGCCAGGATGGAACGCGCCGAATTTCCGGTGCAGATGAACAGCGCGTTGTAGGTGGTTTCAGTCGTCATCGATGCCTCGCGTCAGCAGCAAGAAGCAGCCCGTTTCGCGGCGGCGCGACTGTCACTCGGCGCGCAGCAAGCTGGAGCTGTGCTCGGCGCGGGCTGCGGCGCTTCGTTGAACACGGGGATGTTGCCCAGCGTGTGGAAATGCTCCCAGGCCACGCCCTGCGGGTCGGTGACCCAGTGCTTCTCACTGCGTGCATAGCAGCAGGTCGTGGTGCCTTCGTCGAGCAGCGCCATGTCGGCAGCCTGCGCGCGGGCCTTCAAGGCGGTGAGTTCGTCGGCGTCATCGGTCTGGATGCCCAGGTGGTCGATGCCCGGCTTGCTGCCGCGCGTGGAGATGGCGAAGTTGACCGGCGGGTCTTCGAGCATCCACTTCGCGTAGTCGGCCTCGATGCGAGCCGGCTGCGCGGCGAACAGTTGGGAATAGAAGCCGATGCTGCGATTCAGGTCATCGACGTGCAGGTGGACGTGGAAGCGTTTCATGGAGGTTCCTTTCAGCAGGAGGCGCAGGCACGGGTGGATTCATTGGCCTCGCACACGCCACCTTGGCAGCAGTGCTCGGTCAGGTAGCCGAGCAGCCTGTTCATGTGGGCGAAGTCGGCGCGGTAGATCAGGTTGCGGCCCTGTTGCTCGATGGTGACGAGGCCGGCATGGGCCAGCTCCTTCAGATGGAAGGACAGGGTGTTGCGGGCCACGTCGAGCTGGTCGGCCAGGACGCTGGGCGTGAGCCCTTCGGGGCCGGCGACGACCAGGGCGCGGAACACGCGAAGGCGCTGGGTGTGGGCCAGGGCGCCCAGGGCGGAAACGGCTTGGGTCTCGTTCATAGTTCAATAATACAACATCTATTGAATAATTGTGCAAGCACATCGCAATAGAGGACCGGGCGCGCCCGACCCCAATCGGGGACGCCACTGCGCCCGATTGCTGCGTGACGCGGCTATCTGATAGTCCGAAGCTCACCCTCATGCGTTGCTGACCGTCGTCAGCGGCATGCCCTGGCAGTCTCGGTCTTCAAGACTGCAACGCGGTTCGCCGCGTTGACCGATCCAGTCCGCTTCGCATCGCCCACCGCGGACGCTCGCCGGCCTGGCGACGATGCACTTTTCTCAACCACCCGAGGGGAACCCCATCCCCTGCGGGATGCGTGCTCCCCGACCCACCAAGGAGCCCGGCATGTCTGAACCTTCCGCATCTTCCTCTGCAACCGCAGTGCGCAGTGGTGCGCTGGCGCTGACCTGGACCGGCAAGCGTTTGCCGCTACAGGTGCTGCGCAGCGCGGCCGGCCACTACATCGGCACACAAGACGACGAAGGCCCGGTATCGCGGGAGTCCGTCGAGTATTTCCCGACCCACCTCGCAGCACAGCGCGCCCTGGATACCCGTGCCTGGACACAGCGCGCTCACCCCTGATTCCCACCCTTCAAGGAGTTCTCTCATGAATCTGTCTTTACCCGAAGACGTGCTCGATCAGATGGCGCTGGAACAGGCGCACTTCGACGCTGCACCGCAGGCCTTCTTCGAGGCCTGGAAGCGCGGCGCGCAGATCGCCGGCCACGAGTGGTTCGGCGACGGCACACGCGAAGGTCTGCAGCGTGCCACCACCAAGTGGGACCTGCGGCCCAACATGCTGATGCTCAACGACGCCCTGGGCGTGCTGAGCAGCGGTCAACGCATGTTCCTGTCCGCGATGGTGAGCTTCTACAACTCCCGCGAGGGCGGCGCGATGCTCAAGCGTTGCGGCTTCGAGGGGCTGTCCGACTTCGGCGGCCTCGATCTGGAACGGCGCCAGGTCATCGCTGACCTCACGCTGCACTACAACGGCTGGTGAGCCGCGCCTGGCAACCCACCGTCTTTTCATCCCACCCCACGAGGGACATGCGTCCTCGTTCGGGGCCATGTCCCTCCTTCTTTTCGCAGGAGCGGCCATGTCCCGAATCACCATCTTCCACTGACCTGCACCGCCCGCCACCAGGGCGGCCCGACGCCGCGGCCGGCTGACCGGTTGCCACTTCATCCACTCGCTGGGGTTCAATCCCCGGCAGGGGATTGCCTCGGCCATCCTCTGCTGGAGGAATCCCATGTCCCATTCCAACAATCCCTTCGCCCGCGGCTACGATGGCCTGTCCGTGCAGCGGCTGCTGGCGATTTCCTACGACGACGACTGCACGCTGAGCTATCTGCCGCTGCACGTCTCGCAGGCGCACCTGCCGGACAGCCAGGTCGAGCGCCATGCCTGCGTCTTCTGCGACGACTTCGCGCTGATCACCGAGGGCCAGAACGTGCCGCCCGAGCTGGACGCGCAGTGTCCCAGCCACGGCATCGCCCGAAACCTCGTCTACGCCGTCATGGCCGAAGAAGCCGGCCAGCCGCTGCACGTCGGCGATACCTACTCCGAGGAAGCCGCGCGCGAGGTGGTGCGGCGCCTGCGCTTCGAGACCGGCTTCTACAGCCGTGCCTGGGAAATCAGTTCGGCGCACATCACCGAGGAGGCCGGCCGCTTCCTCGCCGAACTGGCGGACGTCGCCACGCCGAGCGGCTTTCTGTTCGTCGCCTTCCGCATTCCCTACAGCCCGGCGGTCGGCGTGAAGCTGATCGCCACCCCCTGGACGGATGCGAACCTGCAGCATGTCGAGGGCATCACCGCCGAAGAGCTGCGGCAGGAGCACCGGGCCAAGGGCGTGCCGGAATCCTTCGTGGAAGTGTTGCACCTGGCTGCGCTCGCTGACGTTCGCATGTTGGTGTTCGATGCCGACGCGCCCGTGCTGGACGGGCTGACGCTCTACGACGACGAGTAACCCGCAACCCATTCGAGCCCCCACGTCGGGGCTCTTCTTTTTCGCGGAACGCGGTGCCGGCGCATTGCCGATTCCCAACGGACGGCCGCAGCCATGTGCCGCACGCTGGCCGCATGTTCGCTGGCGTTGCCGGCAGCATGCCCAGGCAGTCGAGACCTTCGAGACTGCGGCGCGGTTCGCCGTGCTGGTTGCTTCGTTCTCCGGGCGCACCCGCGTCCATCCACCTCACCCTCAAGGGATCGACCTCCCTTGAGGGCGGGAGTCCCTTGGTTGCCACAAGGAGTCTCCCCATGGATACCCAAGCCATCCGCGCACAGATGCCGACGCTCGTCGTCGGTCATGTGCCTTCCAACGTCCGTTCGTTCAAGTTCAACATCTTCGACGGCCAGCCCAAGGTTTCGACGCTGGGCTTTCACATCGACCCGAAGCCTTTCGAGGGCAAGGTCATCGCCACC
>NZ_PKDG01000031.1 GCF_002863005.1 Pseudoxanthomonas sp. | reverse complement strand
TTCGTGCAGGAGGCCGATGCACTGCCGACGCTGTCCGCCATCGCACCGCACGTGGTGCCGCCGGAACAGTTCCTGCTCGGCAGCGAAGCCGCCTATCTGCATTGCGCGCGCGGCATCCTCGAGAGCAAGGCCGGCGAGGCGCTGGTGGGCAAGGCCGGCAAGGCCGCCACCACGCGCAACTGGGCCACCGTGCTGAAACTGCAGGCGCTGGTCGAGAAGATGGACGGGTGACGTGCACTGTTCCGTGGGAGCGAAGTCGGTCGCGATGATCTACCGCGAAGGTGTCATCGCGACGGACGTCGCTCCACAGGCGAGGTCGCCTACAGATCGAAGCCCAGCAGCAGCGGGTCGTGGTCGGAGCTGCGGAACGGCACGGTGGGGTCGCCGTCGGCGTAGCCTTGCGCGTCCTGCTCGTCGGCGTTGATGTGCCACTCGGCGGCGCCACGCAGCTGCTTCGCCAGTGACGGGCTGAGCAGGGCGTGGTCGAGGCGGCCGCTGAGGCCGTTGTAGACGTAGCTGTAGGGCTGTTCGATGCCGGCCTGCTTGAACGCATCCACCCAGCCGGCGTCGTCGCGCAGCCAGCGCACGGGCGCTTCCATCGCGTAGGCATTGAAGTCGCCGAGCATGACCACGCGGTCGCTGCGGGTGCGGGTGGGATCGGTCTTCAGCCACGCGTCGAGACGCTGCGCCGAATCCAGGCGCAGTGCATTCCAGCAACCGGCGCCATCCTTCTGGTCGGCGTCCAGGCCGGTGGCTTCGGAGCAGCCCTTGGACTTCAGGTGGTTGGCGACCACGACGAAGGGTTTGCCGGTGCCGCGCACGAAGGCCTGCGCCAGCGGGCTGCGGCTGCGCTCGCCGAACGGGCCGGCCTGCAGCGTGGCGGGCTTGCCGCTGGGCGCCACCTTGTCGCTGCGGTAGATGATGCCCACGCGGATCGTGTCCGGGCCGGGGCCCTGCTTCGCATCGATGAAGCGCCACGTGCCGCCGCCGGCGTTCAACGCGGCGACGAGCTGGGCGAGGCTGGAGTCGGCGCCGTAGCCGTCGTTCTCCAGTTCCATAAGCGCAGCGATGTCGGGATCCAGCCCGCGGATGGTGCCGACCAGTTTCTGCACCTGCGCCTGGTACTGCGCCGCGGTCTTGGCGCCGCGTTCGGTGGGGAAGCCGCCGCCCTGGCCGTCGCCGTTGAACAGGTTTTCCAGGTTGAACGCGGCGATGCGCACGTTGCCGGCGACCTGCGGCGCGGCCGGGCGTTCCGGTGCGGCGATCGTCGGTGCCACGGTGAGCTGCAGGCGCCATCCCCCGTGGCGCGCATCGACGATGCCCTGCGCGCCGGTCAGCACGGTGCCGGTGCGCAGCGGCTGGTTTTTCTTCACGTACCAGACGGTGGCGGGATCGCGTTGGGTGCTGCCGTCGTCCAGCACCAGGGTGCGGCGCGCGTTGTCGGCGGCCAGGCGCTTGGCCTCGGCGCTGCCGGGCACGGCGACTTCGCTGGGTTGCCACAGGCGGCCGTCGAAGCTCGTAGTGAGTTCGCCGAAACGGCCCAGCGCGTCGGTACCGGTCAGCGTGAGCGGGGCGTCGATGCGGACGAGCATGCCTTCATAGCGTTCCCAGTCGTCGGGAAGCGTCTTCAGCACGGTGGGCGCCACATAGCCTTTGCCACGTGGCTCGATGGCGGATGCATACACGGTCGTCAGAGCCTCATCACCGCCAGCCTTGCGCTCGCGCACAACGCCACGCACGAGGACACCGTCTCCCGCGTTGAGAGCAGGCATCTGTGAGCCACTTTCTGTCTTGACGAACAGTCCCAGTGACGTTGGCGAGTTGCCAGCCCCTCCCTCCTGCATGAAGAAGCCGCCCATTCCCTCGACGAAGGCGCCGGTGACGACACCCACCACGGTGACGGTTTGGCCATCGAGCGGGCTCTGCGCACCTTCGCCCTGTACCTGGCTGATGTAAGTAACGCGCTCCTTCGGCGTGGTGGCGCAGGCGGGCAGCGACAGCGGGGCGAGCAGGGCGAGCGTGAGCAGCGAGCGGGGAGACGTCATCGTGATCGGACCGGGCGAGCGAGGCGGCAAGGGTAAACGGAATGGGTGACGGGCAGGTTTTCCGCGCGAGGCGGGACGGCGTGCTTCCCCTCGCCCCGTGACAACGGGGAGAGGGTGCCCGGAGGGCGGGTGAGGGGCGTCGGCGCCGCGGCGTTGGAAGTTCGCCGTGATGCGTCGAGCGCGGGGGGCAGGCCTGGACCGTCGGAATCGGTCTCCGTTCGACCCTCATCCGCCTTCGGCACCTTCTCCCCGCAGGCGGGGAGAAGGAAAGCGGTTGAGATTCCCCACGACACAAACAAAAACGCCGCCCGCAGGCGGCGTTTCATGGAAGGCGCGAGGCCTTACTTGCTGTTGGCCAGCATCCAGTCGACGGTGGCGTGGATCTGCTCGTCGGAGATGGCCGGGTTGCCGCCCTTCGGGGGCATGATGCCGCCGTCCGGACCGGTGAAGCCTTCGATCGCGTGCTTGTACAGGGTGTCGACGCCCTTGCTGGCGCGTGCGCCCATGCCGGCAGCGGTCAGCATCGGTGCCTTGCCGACGCCGTTGGTGTGGCAGGCGCCGCAGAGGTTCTTGTAGATCTCGCCACCGTCCAGCGTGCCGCCGTAAGCGACCTGGGAGGAGGCAGCCGCCGCGGCGGCCGCTGCGGCGGCCGCTTGGGCCGCGGCACCGGTTTCGCCGGCATAGACCGCGCCGGCCGGGGCAATGCGGGCCTCGGTGATCTGCACGGCCTTCGGGTTCACTTCCGGCGGCAGGCTGTCGTGCAGGAAATACGCACCGACGATCAGGCCGGCGGTGACCAGCATCAGGAAGCCGATCACCATCGAGAAATGCTTGAGGAATTCGAGGTCGTAGTTACGCACTTTCCACCTTTGGCAGCACGGCCGCAGGGCCGCGCATGGCTACGAAAACGGGGGCCGACGGACAACGCGCTGCGCGATCCAGGCGGGGCCGGGCGCCGGAACGCCGCGGGCAAGGCCGCATTATAAGCAGTGAGGCCGTCTTTGCCTCAACAAGGGCGGTAGGGCGCTCACTGCGCCAGGTAGACCTGCAGCGGCGCGCGCAGGGCCTGCAACACCCCGCGGATGGGATAGCCGGCCCCGGCGCCCTGGCCCGACAGCGCCTGCTGCAATACCTGTCGCTTCTCGCCGCCTTCGATATGGAGATACAGGTGGCCGGCGTCGCGCAGCACCGGCAGGGTGAGGGTGATGCGGGGCTCGCCCGCCCCGGGCGCATGCATCGGCAGTACGGTCGCCGGGGTGGCCGGATCCATGGCGTCGACAAGGCGGTCGCCTCCGGGGAAGAACGAGGCGGTATGCCCGTCGCCGCCCATGCCCAGCACGACCACGTCCAGCCTCGCCGGCAGGGCCGCCGCGATATCCGCCAGGGCCTCGTCCGGAGTGGGGGTGGCACGGTGGAGCGGCACGAAGTGCGCATCGGCAGCAGCGTGCTGCAGCAGGTGCGCCTTCACCAGGCGGGCATTGGAACGGTCATGATCGTCGGGTACCCAGCGCTCGTCGACCAGGGTGACGGTGACGTTGGCCCAGTCCAGCGGCTCCTTCGACAGCGCCTGCAGGAAGCGCCGGGGCGTGCTGCCACCCGACAGCGCGATGCTGGCATGGCCACGCGCCACGAGCGCGGTCCGCAGGTCGTCGGCCACGGCGCGTGCAAGCGCAGTGGCGACGCTGTCGCCATCTGGGAAGGGGTGCAGCTGGATCTGCAGCGAGAGATCGGTGGGGGGCATGGAGCGACTCGGGAGTGGGGGCTTCCCGGGGGAAGGCAGGTCGGCGTGGGGGCGCCAGGAAAGCCCCGCCTGGGCGGGGCCGGCGACGTCAGACGGTGTCTTCGTGCCAGGTGCGGCCGTCGCGCTCGACCAGGGCCACGGCGGCGCTGGGACCCCACGAACCGGCGGTGTAGGGCTTGGGCGTCTCGCGCCCGGCCTCCCAGGCGGAGAGGATCGGGTCGATCCAGGCCCATGCGGCCTCGACTTCGTCTCGGCGCATGAACAGGGTCTGGTTGCCGCGGACCACGTCCATCAGCAGGCGCTCGTAGGCTTCCGGCTGGTGCACGCCGAAGGCCTCGGCGAAGCTCATGTCCAGCGGCACGTGCTGCAGGCGCAGGCCGCCCGGGCCCGGGTCCTTGATCATGATCCACAGCTTCACGCCTTCGTCCGGCTGCAGGCGCAGCACCAGCTTGTTGCCCATCACGGGGCCGGCGCTGTCGTCGAAGATGGAATGCGGGATCTGCTTGAACGCGATGACGATCTCCGAGACGCGCTCGGCCAGGCGCTTGCCGGTGCGCAGGTAGAACGGCACGCCGGCCCAGCGCCAGTTGTCGACTTCGGCCTTCAGCGCCACGAAGGTCTCGGTGCGCGAATCGGGCTTGCCGAGTTCGTCCAGGTAGCCCGGCACCGCGGCGCCGCTGCTGGCGCCGGCGCGGTACTGGCCACGCACGGACAGGTGGCCGACGTCTTCGCCGCGGATCGGCTTGAGCGAGCGCAGGACCTTCAGCTTCTCGTCGCGCACGGCGTCGGCCTGCAGGGCGGCCGGGGGTTCCATCGCCACCATGCACAACAGTTGCAGCAGGTGGTTCTGGACCATGTCGCGCAGCGCGCCGGAGGTGTCGTAGTAGCCGGCGCGCTTCTCCAGGCCGACGGTTTCGGCCACGGTGATCTGCACGTGGTCGATGCGGCTGGCGTTCCACAGCGGCTCGAACAGGATGTTGGCGAAGCGCAGCGCCAGCAGGTTCTGGACAGTCTCCTTGCCCAGGTAGTGGTCGATGCGGAAGATCTGGCTTTCGGCGAAGGCACTGCCGACGGCATCGTTGATGACCGCGGCGCTGGCCGAGTCGTGGCCGATCGGCTTCTCGATCACCACGCGCGCGTTGCCGGTATTCAGGCCATGGGCGCGCAGGCGGTCGCAGATGTTCACGAACAGCGTGGGGCTGGTGGACAGATAGAAGACGCGGATGCGCTCACCGGTGGTCTGCAGTCGGGCGGCGAACTCGTCCCAGCCCTCGTCCTTGGTGGCATCCAGGGCCATGTAGCCCAGCTTGTCGAGGAAGGCCGGCAGCTTGGCCTTGAGCGCTTCGTCGCCGCTAGCGATGCGGGCGAGCGCCTCGCCGACCTTCGCCCGGTATTCGGCATCGCCCTGCTTGTCGCGCGCCACGCCGAGGATGCGGCTCTCTTCCGGAATCTGGCCGTCGGCATAGCGCCGCAGCAGGCCCGGCAGCAGCTTGCGCAACGCCAGATCGCCGGTGCCGCCAAAGATGACGAGATCGAAGGTGTCGACAGGCAAGGTCTTCGCAGTCACGGGAGCGTCTCGGTGCAACAGGAATGAGCGATCACAATACCACCGGGGTACCATGGGATGCCAACAGGTCCGCTAAGTGAAAGGATTGTTGCGGTATTGGTACGGCACTGGTATTTTTATTGTCATGCAAACGAACCTGCTCGAGGAATACCAGCGGCTGCAGACCGGTGAGTCCACCCGGGCAGTGGCCTACCTGCGCCTGCGTCGCGCGCTGCAGAACCTGATGGATGCTGGGGTGCTGCGGCCTGGACAGGCGCTCCCCAGCGAACGCGACCTGGCGCAACTGCTGGACCTCTCGCGGGTGACCATTCGCAAGGCGTTGGCCGGCCTGATCGAAAATGGTCTGCTGGTGCAGCGACAGGGGGCCGGGACGTTCGTGGCCGAGCGGATCCTCCGCCAGTTCTCGCGCCTGACCAGCTTCACCGACGACCTGCGCGAGCGTGGTCTGAATCCGCAGGTGAAGTTTCTCGAGCGCACCGTGGGGGAAGTGACCCCCGAAGAATCGATGGCGTTGAACCTGTCGCCGGGCAGCGGCGTGGTGCGCATGTACCGTTTGCGGCACGTCGACGGATCTCCGATCGCCATCGAACGCACCCTGGTGCCGTACGCGCTGTTGCCTGATCCAGACAGCGTGACCACCTCTTTATATGAAGCGCTGGACGCCTATGGCCACCGGCCCAAGCGGGCCCTGCAGCGACTGCGGGCCGTGGCGCTGGATGAAGAGGCTGCGCGCCACCTCGAGCTGCCGGTGGGTGCGCCAGGCCTGCTGGTCGAGCGGCGCGCCTTCCTGGAAGACGGTCGGGTCGTCGAATCCACCCGGTCCTACTACCGGGGCGATGCCTACGACTTCGTCGCCGAGCTGCAGAGCGACTGATTCCCTGCCGGCCAGGCCGGCCATTCCCCGGGTTTGCTGTCCCTGCCTGTCCTGAACGGATGAGCGGGGTGGGCCTGCGTGCGTGGGCTTTTTCTGCCGCTTGTCTGTCGCAGCGGGCCACTGATCGGCCGCGGCGGCATTCTGGCGCCGGCATGCGCTGCTTCTGTGATGAAGTTCACGCGCTTACCTATTGACGTCAATGAGTTGACGTTAAATTAAAGTAAAGATGTAATAGAGATCTCACTTTAGTGTGAAAGATGTCCGCTTCGGGGTGTGAAGCGCGATTTGTGACGTGCGCACCAATTCGACCGGCCGAGTGGCCGTCGGGGAGCGCACCGACTTTCAAGACAGCCTTGGGGGAGGCAGTCCCGGCTGGCTTATCTCCCGATCCAGCGCAAGGGACCACCGTGCACGTTCCAACTCGATTCCGCCGTCTTGCCCGGAAGGGCCGCTCCCTCCTTGTAGTGGGGACGCTGGCCGTCTGGGGCGCATTCACGGCACCGGTCCTTGCGCAAACCCAGGTCACGAACACCGCCAACGTCACGTTGCCGGCTGGCATCGTCGATACCAACACGGCCAACAACACGTCCAGCGTGACGGTGGGGGTTCTGGCGCTGCCCCGCCTGACCCTGGTCAAGCAGGTCGTCAATGACAACGGCGGTACCGCGCTGGCGACCGCCTGGACGCTCACTGCCACCGGGCCGTCCACCACCATCTCGGGAGCGACCGGCACGGCGGCCGTTACCTCGGTCGCCGTACCTGCCGGCTCGTATGCGCTGACGGAGACCGGCGGTCCCGCCGGCTACACGGCAGCGACATGGAGTTGCGTCAAGAATGGTGGCGCGGCGGTGGCGGCCAACACGGTCAGCCTGGCCGGCGGCGATGTCGCCACCTGCACCATCACCAACAACGACCAGGCAGCGACGCTGACGCTGGTCAAGACGGTCGTCAACGACAATGGCGGCACGGCTACGGTCAGCGACTTCCCGCTGACGGCGACCGGTCCGACCACGATCACGGGTGTTAGCGGTACGGCTGCGGTCACTAATGCTTCGGTCAGTGCCGGCGTCTATACGTTGTCGGAAGCGACGGTGGCCGGCTACGCCGCCGGAACCTGGAGCTGCACCGCCGGCACGTTGTCGGGTAACCAGCTCACGCTCGCCAACGGCCAGAGCGCGAGCTGCTCGATCACCAACAACGACCAGGCGGCGACGCTGACGCTGGTCAAGACGGTCATCAACGACGATGGCGGTACCGCCACGATCAGCAACTTCCCGCTGAGGGCCACCGGTCCGACCACGATCACGGGCGTCAGCGGTACGGCTGCGGTGACCAATGCCTCGGTCAACGCGGGTGTGTACATCTTGTCGGAAGTGACGGCCGCAGGTTACGTCGCCGGCACGTGGAACTGTACGGCCGGCACGCTATCGGGCAACCAGCTGACGCTGTCCAACGGTCAGAGCGCGAGTTGCTCGATCACCAATGATGACGAGCCTGCGATCCTGAATCTGGAGAAGCTGGTAGATAACACGGGTGGTGGCACAGCCCAAGGAACAGAGTGGACGCTCTCTGCCAGTGGACCCACTCCGATCAGCGGTGCGGGTATCGCCAGCGGCGAAGTCGCCGCAGGTACCTACACGTTGTCGGAATCCGTCGGGCCGGCAGGGTACTTGGCCGGTCAGTGGGAGTGCGCAGTCGATGGCATACCTCTCGTCTTGGCGGGTGGCAATCAGGTCACGATCCAGAACGGCTGGCCGGTCCGATGCTCCATCGTCAACACGTTCCAGCCTGCTCCCTCGCTAACGATAGACAAGACGGCCTCGCCGACGACGGTGTCGTCAGCGGGCCAGGTGGTGACGTATTCGTTCCTGGTCACCAATACCGGCAACGTTGCGATCACCGGTGTGGTGATCAACGAGACCGCGTTCAGCGGCACGGGCACGGCACCGGCGATCACCTGCCCAGTGACCACGCTGGCTCCACTGGCCAGCACGACCTGCTCGGGCACCTATGCGTTGACGCAGCAGGACATCGATGCGGGTTCGGTCACCAACACGGCTACTGCATCGGGTACGGATCCGGTTGGTGGCACCACGACGTCGCCGCCAGACAGCGCGACCGTCACGTCCACCGCGACCCCCAACGTTTCAGTGGTCAAGACCGGCCCGGCGTCGGTGGATGTGGACAGCGCCTTCCAGTACACGTTGACGCTGACCAACAACGGTAGCAGCACCACCGGCACGAACCTGATCGTGCAGGACCAGTTGCCGGCTGAGATGCAGGCCACGGCCGCCTCGGGCGCGACGTGTACCAACCTCAACGTGCTGGGCGCGCTGCTGACCTGCACCGTGCCTGGCCCGCTTGCGCCGGGCGGCAACGCGGTGGTGACCCTGACGGTGACGGCGCCGTCGAGTACCGGCTTCGCACCCACCACCGAGACGTACACCAACTACGCGGCGACCAATCCGACTGGCACGGGAAATCCCGGCACGCCGCCCGGCCCCGGCTGTGTCAACGGACCCACCACCAGCTGCAGCAGCGTGGATACGGACGTCCTGTCGCCGTTGTTGAATTTGGTCAAGACGGCCAGCGATGCCGAGTTCACGCTGGGCGTGCCGGCCAGCTACACGATCCAGGTATTCAATACGGGCGCGACGGCCACGACGGCGGTGAGCACGGTCACTGACGTGGTCCCCAATGGCCTGACGATCGGAGTCTTGCCCGCCGGCTGCACGGCGACGGGTCAAACGGTGACATGCACCATCCCCGCCGGTCTTGCGGTGGGCGTTGGTGCGGCGGTGAACTTGGTCATTCCGGTAACGCCGACGGAAGCGGCGGTGCCGTCGGTCACCAACACGGCGAGCGTGAGCGGTGGTGGTGATCCGGGCTGTCCCGGCCAGGCCCGCTGCGAGAACGGCGTTACTACGCCGGTGACGTTCAACTCGGCGCTGACGCTGGACAAGACGGCGTCGCCGACGACGGTGTCGGCGGCGGGCCAGGTAGTGACGTACTCGTTCCTGGTGACGAACACGGGCAACGTAGCGATCACGGACTTGCAGATCAACGAGACCGCATTCAACGGCACGGGCACGGTGCCAGTGGTCAGCTGCCCGGTGAGCACCCTGGCGGCCGGTGCGAATACGACCTGCACCGGCACCTATACGGTGACCCAGCAGGACATCGATGCCGGTTCGATCACCAATACGGCCACTGCTTCGGGTACCGATCCGATCGGTAACACTACGACCTCGCCGCCGGACAGCGCAACGGTGACGTCGACGCTTGCCCCGGCGCAGACGCTGGTTAAGGCGCTGACGGCCAACGCCGATGGGGATGCCAGCGGTAGTGTGACCTTCGACGATGAGTTGACCTACACGGTCACAGTCACCAATACCGGTAATACCACGCTCACGGATGTTGTGATCAGCGACCCATTGATCGCGCCCAGCACCATCACCTGCGCGAGCGTGGCTCCGGGTACGACATGCGTGCTGACGGGCGTCTATACGGTCACGCTGACAGATGTCGCCAATGGCAGTATCAGCAACACCGCTGTTGTTACCAGTCCGATCTGCCCTGTGGGCAGTACCGATGTTGCGTGCACCGACACAGAGGTTACGCCGGTTCAAGCACCGGTCGTGGAGTACGCCAAGTCGGCCAGCACGACCGGTCCGGTGGCGGTGGGTGAGACGATCACCTACACGCTGACGACGGTGGTGGCGAACTCGCAGACCACGTCGGTGACGACGCTGACCGACACGCTGGGCACGGG
>NZ_PKDG01000054.1 GCF_002863005.1 Pseudoxanthomonas sp. | reverse complement strand
ATCTCCCTGCCTTCATCCGTGTTCGCCCCTTCCAACTGGTCCATGAGCCAGAACGAGTTCAGGCTGGTGCCGTGCTTGTGGTAATCCTTCAGCAACGGGAACGCCGCCGAGCGATCGGCATCGGTGAGAGGAGGGATGGGTTCGCGTGGCAGGGCGGGGTTCCCCATCTCGGAATGGTCCATCTCGGAATGGTCCATCTGGGAGTGGTCGACCTGCGGACGGTCCTGTTGTCCATGATCCATCTGCGCGTGGTCGTCACCACTGCCGGCGTGCTCGGAATGGGTCTCCTGCGAACGCTTCGAATGATCCATGCCGGCATGGGGAGGCTGCGTCGTCGCATCTTCTTCCTGCCGGTCCGTCGTCGCACTTGACGTCGCAGGCTGGCCATGTCCGGCGTGCTGCGCGTAGGCGCCGACAGGGAGCGACAGGACGACGGCCAGCCCAGCCCACAGCATCGTTTTCGTTGGGCTCCTCATTCTTCGACCCTCACTTCCCGGAACATTCCAGACTCCATGTGGAAGAAGAGATGGCAGTGGTAGGCCCAGCGACCGAGTGCATCGGCGCGCACCCGGTAGCTGCGCTTCGTGCCCGGCGGCATGTCCACGGTGTGCTTGCGCAGATGGAAGTTGCCCTGTTCGTCCTCCAGGTCGCTCCACACGCCATGCAGATGGATCGGATGCGACATCATGGTGTCGTTCACCAGCACGATGCGCATGCGCTCGCCGTAGTTGAGGCGCAGCGGCGCGGCGTCGGCGAACTTGATCCCGTCGAACGACCAGGCGAAACGCTCCATGTGGCCGGTCAGGTGCAGCTCCACCGTGCGCCCCGGCTCGCGGCCGTCGGGGTCCTCAAACAGGCTCTTCAGGTCGGCGTACGTCGCCACGGTGCGACCGTTGCCGCGCAGGCCGATGCCCGGATCGGACAGTCGCGGCTCTGGCGTCATGGTCTGCATGTCCACCAGGGGATTGCCCGTTTCACTGGCCGGATGCGTCTGCATGCCGCCGCTTCCATGCCCGGCGTGCGCGCCTTGTGCGGCTGGAGCCCCGTGGCCGGCGTGCGGGTCCGGCGCCGGCACGGCGCCATGCCCGGCATGTGGATCAGCCGAGGGAACTGCCAGCCCTGAATGGGCGCCGTGGCCGCCATGCCCCATGTCGGCCATGGTCAGCAGCGGCCGCGGGTCCACCGCCGGCACCGGGGCACGCAAGCCCTCGCGGACCGCGAGCGTGCCGCTAACGTAGCCGGTGCGCGCGGAATCCTGGGCGAAGATCGTGAAAGCGTCCTGGCCGGTCGGTTCGACGATCACGTCGAAGGTCTCGGCGGTGGCGATGCGGATCTCGTCCACCGTCAGCGGATGGACGTACTGGCCGTCGACCTCGACCACCGTCATCTTCAGGCCCGGGATGCGCACATCGAAGTAGCTCATCGCCGAGCCGTTGATGAAGCGCAGCCGGATCTTCTCGCCGCTGCGGAACAGGCCGGTCCAGTTGCCCAGCGAAGTGGTGCCGTTCATCAGGTAGGTGTAGGTGTGCGCGTTGACGTCCGACAGGTCGGTGGGCGTCATCCGCATGCGGCCCCAGGCCGCGCGGTCGCTCAGGGTCGCACGCAGCCCGTCGTTGCTTACGTCGCGGAAGAAGTCCCCTACCGTCCGCTGGTAGTAGTTGTCGTACACCGACAACTTCTTCAGGCGGGCGAACAGACGCGCAGGATCCATGTCGGTCCAGTCGGACAGGAACACCACGTAGTCGCGGTCGTAGGAGAACGGCTCGGGTGCGATGGGATCGATGATCAGCGGCCCGTACATGCCGCCCTGTTCCTGGAAGCCGGAGTGGCTGTGGTACCAGTAGGTGCCGCCCTGGCGAACATCGAACTCGTACAGGTAGCTCTCGCCACGGCCGATGCCATCGAAGCTGAGACCGGGCACACCATCCATGTTCGCCGGCAGCAGGATGCCGTGCCAGTGGATCGACGTGGAGTCACCGTGGATCGAGCCTGGGGGCAGGTCGTTGCGGACCCGCAGCTGCACCCGCGTGCCTTCGCGCCAGCGCAGGATCGGTGCGGGCACCGAACCGTTGACGGTGATGGCGGGCCGCGTCTTGCCCGTGTAGTTGACCGCGGTCTCGCCCACGCTCAGGTCAAACTGCGTGCCGGCGAGAACTTCGAGCTGGCCCGGAGAGCGTAGTGCCCAGCTTTGCTTCGGCCACAGCCCCAGGCCCAGCACCGCCCCCCCCGCCGCCAACCCTTGAACGAACTGCCTTCGGGAAAGCAGGCGTTGTTCTTCGACGTTCGCACCTGAAGGTCTGGATCGCATGCATGATCTCCTATGATCGGTAGGGGCTGGCCGCAAGGGCGCCCGGTTCATCGCCACGATCCAGGCGATGGGAACCCGCGACGCCGGAGACGCCATCGTGGGGACGGATGCCGTTCAGCGTGCGCAAGACGAGCGCCGCGGCAGTGGCCGGAATTCCCAATGGATAAGGGACTCAGGAATCATGCAACGGTCGGGATCGAGCACATGGCCATGAAACTCGCGTCATCACGGCCAGCTTAGGAGGAGGTCACTTTCGCCGGGATGACCCGTCCATTACATTCCCGTCATTGCAATGTCATTCCCGCTCGGCCAGCGGGTCGCAAGACCTATCGCGGGTCCGTTCTACCTGCGCGGGATCTTGCGCTTCCGGACCCCAGGCTCATCGACCGCGCCACGTCGGCGTTTGGGTTCTCCCGCCGCCGCTGCCGATGGCTGTTCCAGATCGGCCAGGATCGGGCAATCGGGCCGATCGTCTCCCGAGCAGCCCATCACCAGTTGCTGGAGCGTGCCAGCCATCTCCTGCATGTCCGCGATCCGTTGCCGCAGATCTTCGATATGGCCCAGGGCGATGCGCTTGACGTCCGCACTGCGCCGGCGGCGGTTCCGCCAGAGCTGCAGCAGGCCATCGATCTCGGCGACGGAAAACCCCAGATCCCGCGCCCGCCGCACGAAGCGCAGTACGTGCACGTCGTTCTCTGTGTAGTTCCGGTAGCCTGCGTCCGTGCGGCTGGCCGCCGGGATCAAACCGGTCGCCTCGTAGTAGCGGATCATCTTGGCCGATACCCCTGAAGCGTTCGCTGCTTGACCGATGTTCACGTCATCCTCCTTTCGACCGACCCGGTCGCACCGTGGCCGGCGGACGCGACGGCCTCTCCCGAAACATCGGGCCGGCCAGTCACCGCGGACGCCACGGGCGGATGGAACCGCCGCAGCCTGAGGGCGTTGCCGAGGACGAAGACGCTCGACAACGCCATGGCGCCTGCCGCCAACACTGGCGAGAGCAGGACGCCGTAGGCCGGATAGAGCACGCCAGCGGCGACCGGGATCAGGGCGGCGTTGTAGCCGAACGCCCAGAACAGATTCTGCCGGATGTTGCGGATCGTCCCCTTCGACAGGGCGATGGCGTTGGGCACGCCCTTGAGGCTGCCCGACATCAGCACCACGTCGGCCGCCTCGATCGCGATGTCGGTGCCCGTGCCGATGGCGATGCCCACGTCGGCCTCGGCCAGGGCCGGCGCATCATTGATGCCGTCACCCACGAACACCAGATGGCCGTGAACGGCCCTGAGACGGCGCACCGTCTCGATCTTGCCTTTCGGAAGCACCTCGGCGACCACCTCGTCGATGCCGAGACGGCGGGCGATGGCCTCGGCTGTGCGCCGATTGTCGCCGGTGATCATGGCGACCTTGAGGCCCAGCGCGTGCAGCGCGGCGATGGCCTCGGGCGTGGTGTCCTTGATCGGATCGGCAACGGCGATGACGGCCGCGAGCTTTCCGTCGATCGCGGCGTAGAGCGGCGACTTGCCCTCGTCGCCCAGCCGCTCCGCGATACCGGAAAAGGTGGCCACATCCAGGCCCAGCCGGTGCATGTAACGGTCGGCGCCGATCTGGATACTCACTCCGTCCACCATCGCCTCGACGCCGAACCCGGTCTCGGACCTGAAGCCAGCGACCGCCGGCAAGGTCAGGCCTTGGGCTTGGGCGGCTTCTACGATGGCATGGCCGACGGGGTGTTCCGACTTCGCCTCGACGGCCGCGATCCGCGCCAGTACCTGCGCGCGATCGAAGCCTTCGGCCAGTTCCAGATCGGTGAGCACCGGCCGGCCTTCGGTCAGCGTGCCGGTCTTGTCCAGTGCGATGACCTTCGCATCCTTGAGCCACTGCAAGGCTTCGCCCTTGCGGAACAACACGCCCATTTCGGCGCCGCGCCCGGTGCCGACCATGATCGACGTGGGCGTGGCCAGCCCCATGGCGCAGGGACAAGCGATGATCAGCACGGCGACGGCATTGACCAGCGCGAACGTCAGCGCCGGTGCCGGGCCGAAGGCGAGCCAGACGAGGAACGTCAGCAGCGCCACACCGATCACGACCGGGACGAACCACAACGTCACCTTGTCGACCAGTGCCTGGATCGGCAGCTTGGAGCCCTGCGCTTCCTCCACCATGCGGATGATCCGGGAGAGTACCGTGGCCTCGCCTACCGCGGTTGCACGGAAAGCCAGCGCGCCGTTCTGGTTGACCGTACCGCCGACCACCGCGCTGCCGGCGGTCTTTGCCACCGGCACCGGCTC
Source organism: Pseudoxanthomonas sp. (assembly GCF_002863005.1). Lineage (GTDB taxonomy): Bacteria > Pseudomonadota > Gammaproteobacteria > Xanthomonadales > Xanthomonadaceae > Pseudoxanthomonas_A. The sequence continues at coordinate 6,080 of NZ_PKDG01000054.1, read as the reverse complement.
GCCGGTGATCATGGACTCATCGACGTAGCTGTCGCCATCGATCACCTCGCCGTCGACCGGAACACGTTCGCCCGGTCGCACTTCGACAATATCCCCCGGCACGACGTTGCCGAAGGCGATCTCGGCCGTCTCCTCGTCACGGCGCACTCGCGCGGTCCGCGCCTGCAACCCAATCAGCCGCTGGATCGCCTGGGAGGCGCGCCCCCTGGCCCGCGCTTCCAGAAAGCGGCCGATGAGAATCAAAGTGACGATGACGGCCGCCGCCTCGTAGTAGACGTTGACCGCTTCCGCGGGCAACAGCGCAGGCATGAAGGTCGCAACCAGCGAGTAGGCGTAAGCCGCCAGGGTACCGACCGCGACCAGCGAGTTCATGTCCGGCGCCAGGCGGAACAGCGCGGGAAAGCCATGCTGGTAGAAGCGCCGGCCCGGCCCGAGGATCACCAGTGTCGTCAGCGCGAACTGGATGACCCAGTTCCACTGCATGCCGAGGGTGCGGTTGATCAGGTGATGCACGCCGGGAACGAGGTGCGCACCCATCTCCAGCACAACCACCGGCAAGGTCAGCGCGATGGACACGGCCACGGCGCGTTTCAGGGCCGCCTGCTCGGCGTCCTTGCGGACCGCGTCATCGGCCTCGCGCGAGGACGCCCGGTCGATCGGCCGCGCCGCGTATCCCGCGTCGTCGATGGCCTGGATCAGCAACCTGGCGTCCACACCCCCTTCCACGACTGCGCGCTCTGTCGCCAGGTTGACGCGTGCCGCCGTCACGCCGGGGACGGTACGCAGTGCGCGCTCCACACGTCCGACGCAGGACGCGCAGGTCATGCCCTCGATGGCGAGTTCGGTCTTGATGATCGGAACCGCATAGCCCGCCCTCTCGATGGCCCGGGCCAGTGTCCGGTGGTCGGCCGGTGCCACGGTCTGCACGTCGGCCCATCCGGATGCGGGATCGACGCTCGCACCGTGAACGCCGGGGACGGCCCTCAGTGCCTGCTCGATCCGGCCGGCGCAGGAAGTGCCGCGCATTCCCGCGATGGGTAGGCGCACCGCCTCCAGTCGGAGGGAGGCGTCTTGTGAAGGGGAATCCATGTTCATCTCGCCGTACGATGGGGTCGATGGCCGAGTCTGTGGCTTACCACGGTGGGAAGGTCAACGCTTGCGCGGCCGGCCTGTGAACCCTTGACCTTCCAACGATGGCAAGGTCCATGATAGCCGTACGCAAACCAACAGGAGTTGTCCCATGCAGACGTTCCACATCCAGAACATGACTTGCGGCGGCTGCGTCCGAGGCGTCACGCGCGCCATCCAGTCCGTCGACCCGGCTGCGCGGGTTCACGCCGATGTTCCTGCCCGACGGGTGCAGGTCGTCTCCAACCAGCCCCGTGAGATCGTCGAGGCCACACTGACCAAGTCCGGCTACCAGGCGGTTTGGATCGCTCCGTGAAGCACCGCCTGGCGGCCTCGTTCAGGCCTCGTTGATCGTCAGGGTCAAGCGACCAGGTTCTCGGCCAGTGCGGTCGTCGGACGAAGCCGTTCTTGAACTGACCGGCCCGACCACTCAGTTGCAGGTACTCGGGTGGTCGGGCGGGGAGGGTCGATTGCGCCGCCACGACCATCCTCTCTCGATCTCGATTTGAAGTGCGACGCTCAAAAAGGTTCGGATCAGCACGATCAGCGCAAGGATCGCGACGCCCTGCAGCGAGGGATCGATCGTAACGGTTCGGATGATGTCGGCGGCCACGAGAAATTCCAGGCCCAGTACGATCGCGCCGCCGAGCTCCTGCCGCAGGGAGTGATATCGCGCCGTCAGTTCGAACCCCTTGTGGATGAAGGCGAATCGGCCGCAAGCCAACACGCTGCCCAGGGTGATGACCCCGACGCCGAACAACTCGAATCCCGCGACCGCGATCCCGATCGCCGCATGTGGCAAATCAGCGCTCATCGGCATATCCGGTCAATGGTGATCGTAGATCCCTACACCCCGGATGTCGTTCCATGAAGTGGTCTGGTGGCAGAGATAGCACTGCTCAGGTTCCGCATTCCTGACACCCGCTATCGGCTTGGACATCATTCCGAAGTGCTCCTTGTAGTGGCTGAGCGGCGCGAGGTGGCACTGGCCGCACTCGGTGGAACTCGGCGGTGGATGCCGGTACTCGGCAATCGACCATGTGGTCGTGCCGTGGCATGTCGCGCAGTCGTTTCCGAAGACCTGGACGTGCGGGTCGGTGGTCTTGTGGCAGCTCGCACAGTCCAGCAGCGTCTCCTTGTAAGTCATGCCGTTGGCAAGCGAGAGGTTGCCCGGCAGCGCCTCGGGCCGGTGTGCCTTGAGGTGCGCGAGCAGCACCGCCCCCTCATGACCCTCCGGGGCCCGATCGAGCCATCGCACGATGATGTCGGTCAAAGCCGCATGGTCCATACCACGCAGGCTGCGGCCGGCGTCGTGTTCCTTGTGGCAGGCCACGCAGTTGTTCGAGCCGGCGATGTCGGCATGGAATGCCGTCGGTTGTCGCTGGACCAGGACGGTCTCGTTTGCATGGCAGGCCACGCAAGTCGCGTCCTCCACGCCCTTCACCGGCGTGTGGCACGCCGCACAGTCCTCTTTGAGAAACGCATGTGCGCTGGACAGGGGGCCCGGAGAGGCCATGTTCTGCCACGTCGCGGCGCGCTGCATTTGCGGAAGGTATGTCCACAGTGCGACTGCCGACACCGGCGCCAGGACCGCGAGCAGCGCGGCGAGGATCTTTCCCTTTCGACTCATCTGAACCACCGCAACCCGAAGTAGATGCCAGCCCAGATATGCAACGCCAGCAGAAGATAGAAGATGATCGAGAACGCGATGTGTGCCGACAGCCAGGCGTTGAACAGCCTGCGCACCCGCTCCTGGAACTGGATCGAGTACTGCAGATCGGCGGCGGCGGATGCCAGTGGCAGCAGTTCGGCGCTGGCCTTGGGCGTACCGGCAACGCCCGCTGTTGGTCCTTGCGCGTAGGCCCAGTACTGCCCATCCAGAAGGCGCCACAGCCCGTCGATCTGCGCCTTCTTCTCGCGGATGTTCTCCGCGACGTAGCGCAGGTAATGCTGGCCGATGAACCCAGTGAGCACGCTCAGCAGCATCGATGCCGTCAGCGCGACGCCGAGCGCACTCTGGAACTTGTGCCCGCTATGGAGGATGGCCAACAGCGCGCCTACCAAGCCGAAATAGACGTGCGCCTGCAGCAATGCGCCGAAGCCATGCTTCCTGGTGAATGCGCGGCGCAGCGTAGCGCTGCGCTTGATTACGGTGTAGGTGAGCGGGACGAGCATGAACGCCGCGCCTACGACGCCGAACACGCCACCCAGGAGGCTTCCGGCGAAGAAGGAAGAGCGGTGCACCAGGAAACCCAGCCACAGGACCACCAGCATCGAGAAGATGATCGTCGCGATGATGCGATCCTGGTTGCGCATCTACGCATCCACCGAGATATCGGCCGACGCTTTCGCCTGGCAGGCCAGGATCACGCCCGAGGAACGATCGAGTGGCGTCAGGCTGTCGTCCACGTCCATGGTGACCTCGCCCGACAGCAGCTTGATCTTGCAGAGGCCGCAGTAACCCTGCCGGCAGGCATATTCGATCGGAACGCCGACCTCTTCGGCGGCCTCGAGAACGGTCTGGCCGGCCGCCAGCGGCGCCTTTTTTCCGGACCGCTCGAAGCTGCAGGTGACGGCCGTCGCCGTGTCGCCCGCCGACACCTCCGGGCCGGGAGGCACTGTCCTGGAGGGGCTCAGGAACAGCTCGGAATGAACCGACGCCAGGTCGATGCCCAGCTTGCCCAGTTCGTTGCGGACCGCGTCCATCATCACCGGCGGACCGCACAAGTGGATGCGGCGCGAACGGATCTGCGGAATCTGCCCCAGCAGTTCGGCGGTGATGAACCCACGCGGGCCGGTCCATGCCGCCGATGACTCGTCGCTCAGCACGATGGACACATGCAGGTTCGGATGCCGGCGGGCGAGTTGATTCAGCTCGTCGCGGAAGATCACGCTTTCCAGGTCCTTGCAGGCGTAGACCAGGTCGATCCGGCCGTTCCAGCTCTGGTCGGTCAGGTAGCGGATGGAACTCATCAGCGGCGTGATGCCGACGCCGCCGCCCAGGAACACGACACTGTCGGACTCGACGCCGCGGAAGGTGAAGCGGCCGTAGGGGCCGGACGCATCGAGGAGATCGCCTTCCTTCACCTGCTCGTGCAGGTAACCCGAGACGATGCCGCCGCTTTCGTGCTTGACCGTCAGGTCGCACCAGCCGTGGCAGCATGGCGATGAAGCGATCGAATACGAGCGCTTGACCTGGTTCCCGCCTGAATGCACCGAAAGCGTGAGGAACTGGCCGGGCTCGAACTCGAACGGCAGCGCACCCACGCCCTCCACTGGCGCCAGCCGAAACGTCTTGACCTTGGGCGTCTCCTGGAAGACGCGTGCGACCCGCAGCTTGCCCACCCAGCCGCCCATGGTGGACACGGGTGCGCGTGCCTGCGGCTCGCCCTCGGCCGGCACGCCCGGAGACACGGGCGCCGCGGGGGCCGGCGCCACACCGGAACGAGGCGCAGCGGCGGGGGCCGGAGGCACCGGTGCCCCGGTGCGCAACGTGGCGAGGACCGCATTCGTGCGTCGGGTTCGCGCCACGTACATCCAGGCGGCCAGCAGCGCAAAGGCCAGCAGCAACGCCATCGTGAAGTAGTGGAAGCCCGACAGGCCGAAGACGCCGTGCGCCGGGGCCGTGGTCAGGGGATCGGTCAGGTTCATCTCGCGCCGGAACCACGCCAGCGCGATCCCCCGCGGCGCCTGTCCTTCGGCCAGTGCGCGGTAGGCCGACAAGCCGCTGTCGAATTCGCCCCAGGCCACGCGCATGCGGTCGGATGCTTCCTGCAGGCCGCCGTAGTCGTTGCGCTGGACCGCGTGCGACGCCTCCGACGACAGGGACGCCAATAGCTGGATCCCTTCGTGCATCCGGTGGTGGGCGAGCTGCTCAACGCTCGCGCGCCGCTCCGGCGGTAGATCCGGCAGCGCCATCAGCTGCGGATACAGCAGCTTGTTGAGGCGCCGATCCCGACCGCACTCGTCTCCGCGGCAGCCGCGCATCATGTCGTCCATCATGCCGCCCATGGAACCGGCCATCGATGCACCACTCGAAGCCGGCATGCTGGCAGTCGCGTCCGGGTGATGCGCGGCGTGATCGTCATCGCCCGCCGATGCGTCAGCCGGCGGTGTGGCGCTCATCGGCATGCCGTTCATCGGGCTGCTGCTTTGCGCCGGCATGCCATCGGCTGGCGCCGGCTGCGGTACCGCCATGCTTCCGGCCTTGTCCGGATGATGCGCGGCGTGATCGTCATCGCCCATCGGCGCGCCAGCCGGCGGCGTGGTGCCCATCGGCATACCAGCCATCGAGCCGCTGTCCCGGGCCGATGACGTGCCGGCAGCGTCCGGCTGCGCAGCCGTCGTGCCGCCGGTCTTGTCTGGCGGATGGGCTGCGTGTGGATCAGCAGCCGACTGAGCGCCGGCCGCTCCATGAGCCAGCAGCATCGCCAGCGTGGCCAGGGCGGCGACTCGCTTCCACCCCACGAAGCCTTCCGTCAGCACCGCGGCGGCCTCCGCTACATATGGCCCATCTTCTTCTTGGCCATGCCCCCGCCCATGCTCGAATCCATCTTCTGCATGGTGGCGTCGACCTTCTGCATCTGCATCTCGCAGTGCTCCATGTCCTCCTTCATCTGCTGCATGTGCTGCATCGTGGCGGGCATGTCCATGTCCTTATGCGCGGAGGCATCGCCAGCCTTCATCGCCATGGCCTGCTGATGCATCTGCATGCTGCCTTCCTGCATCTGTCGGCCCATGGCCTCCATGGCTTGCCCCCGTTCGCGCATCATGGCTGCCATCTCCTCCATGTGCGTGGCCATGGCATCGGGCGTTGCGGGCGCATTCTGAGAAGCAGGGGACTTCGGATCGGTAGGGTGCGCCGCTGGAGCGTGAGGTGCCGCCGGGGTGCTGGCGGGCTGCTGCCCCATGGCGCCTGGCATGGCATCCTTCTTGTGCATGTCATCATCAGC
>NZ_PKDG01000051.1 GCF_002863005.1 Pseudoxanthomonas sp. | reverse complement strand
AGGCCGGTCCGGCGCTGGGCAGTCCCGCCGCCGTGCGCGACTACCTGCGCCTGAAACTGGTCGCGGAGCCGAACGAAATCTTCGCCGTCGTGTTTCTCGACAACCAGCACCAGGTGCTCGCCTACGAACCGCTGTTCCAGGGCACGGTCGACCAGACTTCGGTGTATCCGAGGGTGGTGGTCCAGCGTGCGCTGGCGCTCAACGCTTCGGCGCTGATCCTGGCGCATCAGCATCCCTCGGGGAACACCGAGCCCTCGGCCGCTGATCGTGCGATCACCGAGCGGCTGAAGAGCGCCCTGGCCACCGTCGATGTCCGGGTGCTGGATCACTTCATCGTCGGCAAGGGCAGCCCGTACTCGTTCGCGGAAGCCGGCTTGTTGTAGTCCGCACCGCAGGCGTCCCTTCCGGGGGGCGCCTGTGCCTCTTGCCCCTCTCCACAAGAACTGCCATGGAAAGTTCCGGTTGCCACGTTCGCGATGCGCTCTGTCTGATGGTCACGATTTTCGGAAGCGCGCCATGTGCTTGCGCGCGAGCGCTCTCAAGAGGAGGGTTCCTCGTACTTCCGAAACGCGCGCCAAAGTGCAACGTCATACGCGATCTTGAGCAGGCCGCAGGCCACTAGCGGCAGCGCCAGCCAGCCAGCGGCGAATAGGGCGCCGCCGATGGCGGGGCTCGCTGCGGCGGCGAGGCTCCTGGGAACGGCGGTGAAGCTCGCCGCCGCGGCGCGCTCGGCCGGCGTCACCACCGCCATGACGAAGGCCGATCGCGTCGGCACGTCCATCTGCGACAGGGCGCTGCGCAGGAACAGCAGCGCGAGCGCCACCGGCAGGCTGTCGGCGAAGGCGGCGAGGACCAGACAGACGCTCGACGGGATGTGGGTGAACACCATCGTGTTGATCAGGCCAATATGGCGCGCTACCCAGGGGGCGGCGAGCTGGGAGCCGGCCGACAGCAGCCCGGCCCAGAAAAAGAACTGGCCGGCAGCGGCGAGCGAGAGGTCGAAACGCTCGAACAGCCAGAGCGCGAGCAAGGTATTGACGATCAACCCGCCAGCGAAGGCATCGACCGAGAACAGCGCCGCCAGTTTGATCACGATGCCGCGCGAAGGCCCCAGCGGTTCGGGCGACGCTGCCTGCTCGTGCATACGGTGGTCCGGCAAGGCGCGATACAGGACGAAGATCAAGACGCCGGTCAGCCCGTAGGCGACGAACATCAGGCGCAACGCGTCGAGCTGGGCCAGGCCGGCATCCGTCAGCACTTGCGGGATGGCCGTCGCCAGCGAACCGGTCGCGGCACACAAGGCGCCGACGAAGGTGTAGCGCGCGAACAGGAAAGTGCGCGCCTCGCCGTGCGCCGATTCGGCCAGCCGCGCATGCTCCAGCGGCAGGAATACGCTGACGTCGCCGGAGCTGGGGTTCATCGTACCGACGAAGGCGACGATCAGCAGCGGCCAGAAGGCGCCGATGCCGCCCAGGCCGGCCAGCAGAAGACCGGTGGCGGCCATCAGCCAGGCGGCGGCGAGGAGTAGCCGGCGCTGCGGGAAGCGATGTCCCCACTGCCCGACCGCCACGGTCGCCAGCGCCGATCCGAGCAGGGTGGCGGTGCTGATCAAGCCGACTTCCCACTTGCCGAGCCCGAGCGTGAGCAGGTAAACCGGTAGCAGAATGGCGACAAAGCCGTCGGTGAAGGCTCGCAGTGCCCGGCCGATCAGCAGCAGACGTGCATCGGGCGCGGCTCCGGCGGGCAGCAGCATCACTTCAAGCCAAGCAGGCGGGCAACCTTCTTCAGTGGCGTGTCGGCGCACCAGGCGTAGAGCGCGTCGTACATCACCATGCCGTGCCGGAGCATCTCGTGGTCGTCGGCGAAGTTGAGCGACAGCCCTTTCGAGATGGCGAGCAGGCCGGCCGCTTCCTTCGCCAGTTGCGGCTGGGCGCAGTCGGCGGCGCGTACGATCAGCGCCAGCGTGTTCAAGGCCGGGTCGTCGAGTTTGTACTGCGCGATGAAGGCATCGAAGCTGCAGCGGTCGCCATGGTGGCCGAGCTCGACATTCGGCACGTCATAGGGAATCGCGCCGGTGTCGGCGGCGACCTTCAGGACCTCGCCCGAAGGCACGTAGAGGAACTCCGGGTTCTCGTCGATGAAGCGGGCGATCAACCAGGGGCAGGCGATGCGGTCGATTTTCGGGCGTTCACGGGTGATCCATTGCATGATGATCTCCTGTTGCCGTTTCGGAACATGTCGCGGTTCTTCGACCTTGAGGTCATAAAGGGGGGCGTCTCAGAAAACGGAAAAGGCACTACGAGGCGTCATTTCACGGCTTTCTGCGCGTCCAAAGTCCTTTTCAACGACTGCGCCAGCGCCGCTGCTTTGCCTTTGCCCCAGAAGTGCAGAAAGACGTAGCGCGGCTCCTCGTGCGTCATGTGGTTGTGGATCGCCACGATGTTGATGCCTTCTCGCCGCAGCACCTTGAGCACCGTCTGGAGTTCGTCCTCACGCATCGCGAAGTCGCCGTCCACCACGGCCTGCTCGTCGGTCCCTGCAAACGCAGCCCAGGTGTTGACGCCCATGGCATTGCCGACGGGCGTGCCATGCATCTTCGCCTCGCGCCCGAAGCTCACCTTGACCATGCCGTCCTTCACCTGCGCCTTGGCGCCGAGGACTTCCTCGATGCGCGCCGCGGTGAGGCTGCTGGGTGTGGCAATGGTGCCGCCAAAGGCATCTGCGGGTTTGGGTTGGCTGGCGCGCACCTGCGCGACCCGGTCATACACAGCCTTGACCCCAGTGGCGAGATGACGCGCATCGCCCATCCCGCCGATGTGCATGAAGTAGACCTTGGGTCGGTCGAAGAAGAAGTGGTTATGCAGCGCCGTCACTTCCAGGCCGGCCTCAAGAGCGGCGCTCATGGCCGGATTGACCTCGTCCTCGAACAGCACCGTGTCGCCCATCATCATCGTGCTGCCAGCCATCGGAGTGAACGCGGCCCACGAAGTCAGGCCCATGAAGGGGGGCATCGTCCAGCGATCCACGCTGATCGTCACGTCATCGCGCGGCTTGCTGATCTTGAAGACGTTCTCGGCCTTGTTGTAGTCGCCCTTGAGTCCCGTCACGGACTCGATCGCTGCGGTATCTACCGTCGGTCCGGCCGCAACGGCCATTTGCATGCAGACCGCTGTCGCTGCGGCGAAAAGGACTCGGGTTTTACGGGACATGCTGCCTCCTTGATTGGATCTCACGGTTTCGGGTTTGATGGCGCGGTCCATGTTCAGGCGCCAAGCCGGGTGAAAGCCGCCTCGGCGACGGTCCAGGACAGGTTCTGCATGAAGGCGTCCACATAGGCTGCGGACTTGGCGCCGAAGTCCATGTGGTAGCTGTGCTCGTACATGTCGAGGGCGACGAGCGGCGTGGCCCCGGCCAGGTTGTGGGCGTGGTCGGCGGCCCAGGTGTTCACGAGACGCTCGCGGCGCGGGCTCCATACCAGCAGGGTCCAGCCGGAGCCGCCGCCCTGGGCCTTGCCCATGGCCGTGAATTCGGTGCGCCAGGCATCCGCGGAGCCGAAGTCCCGCTCGATGGCCGCCTTCAGCGCGCCGTCGGGGTCGCCCCCCGTGCCGCCGAGGGAATCGAAGTACACCTCGTGCAGGATCATGGAACCGCTGGCGATCATCTCCTCGCGCTTGAGGCCGTTGATCTCGAACACCGGCGCCGCTCCCCAGTTCAATTGCGCCAGCTGTTGCTCGATGGCGTTGAGACGCTTGACCGCGCCGCCGTAGTTGTTCTCCCAGTGGCTGACGATGAGCTTCTCGGACAGGCCGGTGAGCTTGGCTGGATCGCACGAAAGGGGCTTCAGTTCGTAAGGCATCTTGGCTTCCTCAGCAAGGTGGATCGGAAACGGCGCGACGAAGGCTGACTCGATCAGGTTCAGCCTTGGTTCGGAAACACCAGCCAGCCCGCCAATCCCGCCGCGAGGATCACGACGACGACGTTGAGCTTGTTCTTCCAGGCATAAAGGAACGCCAAGCCTGCGGCGAAGATCGACATGCCCATCGCCAGCGATGGGACACGTTCAGCCGTGACCTGCGCCAAGTCGAGGGTAGTTGCGCCGATCAGGCCGACTACGCCGGCCGCGACGCCGTCCAGGAACGCGTGCAGCCGTTTGTTCTCCACGACAGCCTCCAGCCGGTCGTAGAAAATCAACGAGAACGCAAAGGCCGGAAGAAAGACACCCACCGTCATGGCCACCGCCCCGATCGGCCCCCCTGCCACATAGCCGACGAACGTGGCGAAGATGATGAGGGGTGCCGGCAGCACACCGGACAGCGCTAGGCCGTCCAGGAACTGCCCATCCGTCATCCATCCGCGCCCGACGGCGTCATTGCGAACGAACGGGATCGCCGTGTAGGCACCACCGAAGGTGAGCAAGCCGGCCTTCAGGCCCGAGGCGAAGATGAGCAGCACCGAGGCTTGGCCCTGAACGACCGTTTCCACCAGCTTCGCCGCCGGCGCATCCCACCAAGCCACGGCGGCAGCCAGCGCCACCGCGCCCAGTGTCACCAAGAGCGCCAAGGCCCGATGCTTCAGCACGAGCAGCGCGTACACCAGGCCGCTCGCCGGCAGGGTGATCCAGAAGTCGACACGAGCCATGGCGGCCAGCGCGCAAACGATGGCAATGGCCCACAACCAGCGATCGAGCAGGATGTGCTCGCCGATACGGTGCACGGCGCGCACAATCAGGGCGATCACGGCCGCCTGGATGCCAAGGAACGCCGCGCCCAGCGAGGTGCCAACGAATTCGATCTGGAAGTACAGCCAGGACAGCGCGAACATCAGCAAGAACCCGGGAAGCATGAACCCGAGTCCCGCCAGTACGCCCCCCAGCCGCCCCTTCGCCCGGATGCCCAAATGAACGCATATTTCGTGCGCTTCGGGTCCGGGCAGCACCTGCATCACCGCAAGCAGCTTGTTGAAGCGTCTGCTGGAGATCCAGCGTTCCTCGTCCACGAGCTCGCGGCGCAACATGCCGATCTGAGCCACAGGCCCGCCCCATGCGAGCAAGCCGAACTTGAGGAAGCGCGCGAAGAGCTGCAGGTAGCTCATCGCTGGAGGGACCGCTTCAGTCGTGGCAGCGGTCTGAGGACTGGTCGGGGCGTTCACGTTGTTTTTTCCTCGTAACTCTTCAATAGCCAGTCAAAGACTTCGCATGCGCGGGCAAGCAGCGCGTCGTCGTCGGGTTCGGATGCCCGCAGGCCGGCGAGCAGCGATTCGATGCCCAGCGCTTCCGCGACCGGGAGTCCCCCAACATCCAGGCAATGCACGAGTTCGCCCAGACGTACCAGTGCAGGGGCGGAATCAAGTCCGAAACTTGCCAGCAGCGTCTCGAAGGTGACCTTGGTGCCTACGTGGCTGAAGGCCGCGCCGTCGAAATCGAAGCCGAGCCAGCCATTGCGGCAGTCGGCGGGACTCGCCAGCCAGACGATGCGAGCGCTTGGGTCGATGAACCGCCGGATCAGCCAGGCCGAAGCGAGTCGGTCCACCCATGGTCGCGCCCGCGTGGCCCAGGTCCGGCCCTGATAGTCGGCGCGGTCCAGCCGCGGAACATCCGCTTGCCGGGCGGTCGGCTCGTCGGGAGACATGCGGCGGGTGATCGCGTCGCGCAGGTCGTCCAGTAGGCTCAGGGTCTGCCGCTGCGCCTCACCGGGAAAGAAATCGATGCGCACCACCTGCTCGAAGCGGCGCACGAGCGGCTGGAGCTTGCGCGCGGCGGCAGCGCCATCCAGGGATGCCAAGCTCCGCCCGAGTTCCTTGATCTCCTCGGCGATGCCGGCGTACTCCTCGCCCCGGTCGAACAGGGCGCGCAGCGCGCCCTCCTGGGCTTCCTCACACCCCGAGAGTCGATAGACCTCGCCGCTGCCCCCGACTTCCACCGCCTGCGCCGCCACTTCGTCCAGCGCCGCCGCACTGTCGGCCGAGTCAGGCAGCAGGTAGACCCCATCGCGCAGCGTCGCGCAGCCCAGCGCCTTGACGGAGCGCCAGACGCGCATGCGGCCGGTCGATGCCTTGGTGGGCAGGCTGACGAATAGGGCAATAAAGCTCAAGCACGGGCTCCTTGGTCAGCAAGCAGTGATGAATGTAATAGATTCTACATCGCGTTATAATTAAAACTCAATTGAAGCTGAAGCGTCAATTCAAGGCATCGCGATGTCCCCCCGTATTTGAGTAGCACTGACGTTTAGAGTCCGACCCATGATCCAGGAGGTCGGACGTGAAGAAGCGGTTCAGCGAAGAGCAGATCATCAAGTTCCTGAAGGAGGGCGATGCCGGGGTGCCGGTGAAGGACCTGTGCCGGCGGCACGGCTTCTCTGAGGCGAGCTTCTATCTCTGGCGGAGCAAGTTCGGTGGGATGGACGTGTCCGATGCCAAGCGGCTCAAGGCGCTGGAGCAGGAGAACACTCGGCTGAAGCGGCTGCTGGCCGATGCCCTGCTTGAGAACGAGGCGACGAAGGAAGCGCTGAGAAAAAAGTGGTGAGCGCGCCAGCGAAGCGGTCGCTGGTGCGCATGCTCCAGGACAAGGGGCTGAGCGAGCGGCACGCGCTGCGTGTTGCTGGCATGAGCGCATCGTCGCTGCGCTACACACCACGGCCTGACGGCAATGACGAGTTGCGCGAGCAGATCGTCGCTTTGGCCCAGCGATATCGCCGCTACGGCGCCGAGATGATCTACCTGAAGCTGCGGCAGGCCGGCCAGCGGGTGAATCACAAGCGGGTCGAGCGGCTGTACGCGCTGGAGAAGCTGCAGGTGCGCAGACGGCGCCGCAAGAAGATCCCGCCGGCCGATCGCCAGCCGCTGATCCGGCCCGGCGCGGCCAACGAGGTCTGGTCGATGGATTTCGTGTTCGACCGGATCGCCTCAGGCCGATCTCTGAAGTGCCTGGCTATCGTCGACGACGCCACGCACGAGGCGGTTGCGGTGATCCCGGAGCACAGCCTCGGCGGCGAGCACCTGATCCGGTTGCTGGACGAGGTCTGCGCAACGCGCGGTACACCGGCCGTGATCCGAACCGACAACGGCCCCGAATTTACTGGCCGAGCCATGCTGACCTGGGCGCACCGTCGCGGCATCGCCCTGCGCCTGATCGAGCCCGGCAAGCCCAACCAGAACGCTTACATCGAATCGTTCAACGGCCGATTCCGGGACGAGTGCCTCAACGAGCACTGGTTCTCCAGCTTGCATCACGCTCGGACCGTCATCCGGGCCTGGGTCCGCGAATACAACGAGGAGCGACCAAAGAAAGCACTCGGCGGGCTAACGCCCGCCGCCTACGCCAGACAACTCACCACCAAGACGATTACATTCAGCCCCGGGCTCTAAACCCAACCGCTACTCAACGCGGGGGGACGTCGATCGAATGCAAACGCTCCCAGCCGTCGATGCCGATTCGCTTGCATCGCGTTTCTTGGGTTCGCGGGCACCTCAGAGCCACGCACCTGACCTCCGCCTCCGACAGGGGGCAAACACAACGCCCACAGCGGCGTAGCGCATGAAACCGGCAGGGGCCGAATGCGGTTTCCTTGTCGCGTCAGATCGGCACTTGAAGTCGACTGTGACCTTGATCGACTCCAAGGACGCCCGATATGCCGCCCCCCTTCTTCAAGGCTTCGCCCCGGCTGCCGACCATCCGCATTGCCCCCGGACTGCGGGTAGTGCTGTTCATGTTCACCCAGGCTGCGGCCGCCGATGTGCTCGTCGTCACCGACAGCCGTCATCCGGTGCAGGCCCCGGCCGGCGTGCGGGTCATCGAGCTGGACCAGGCCACGCGCATCGAGGTCGAACTCGCCGCGCACCTGCCGGCCGACCCGCAACAGGCTGCAGCCCTGGTGCGGCAGCGGTTGCATGACGGTGGCGAGGCCCTTCAACGCCGCATCGGCCACGCCTACCAAGGTGTCGCGGATGCCTGGGGACTGGGCATCGCCAAGATTCCCGCCGTGGTGGTCGATCGACGCTATGTGGTCTACGGCGAGCCCGACGTGTCCCGCGCCGTCGCGCGCATCAACGCCTACCGGAGCACGCATCCATGAGCCTCCTGCTGGCGTCCCGGCGTCTGCGCGCCACCGCCGCCTCGCTGCTGCTGGGCGCGGCCACATCGACGTTCGCCCTGGACACCGCCACCATCGTCTCGTCTGCGCTGTCCCCCGACTGCCTGGAGTACCGCGTCGCAGGTATTTGCTACTGGCTGTACTGCACGCCCTTCGGCTGCTCGGTTCGCACCTCCGTCAAGGTGCGCCACTACGTCCCCGATGCGGTGGTGTCGAGCTACTCGAACACCGGCGAAAACCCGTGGCTGGAAGTCAGGGCGATGAGCATGCCCAACCCGACCGCGAAGGCTGGCGGTGACGGCACGACCAATCACGACAACGAGAACAACCTCGCCAAGTTCAAGAACGCCGATGTCATCGGCCATCCGGCCGGGACGGTGTTCAGCCAGTTCGCCAGCGCCTCCGGCTACACCTGCGAAGGCGCTGGCACGGCCTTCATGCCGTATCTGCTGAGCACGCTCGACACGATGGCCTGGCGCTACAACATCCCGGAAGCGTTCTACCCCGAAGCGCTCATCCCCGGCCGGCGCGAAATCGGTACGCGCACCGGCCTGAACCTCTGGGGCAACGTGTATCCCCGCGGTGGCTTCCTGCACCAGACCGACGACCACAAGAGCGGCGCCGTGGTCGCGCAGCGCGCGGGCGACATCGTGACGCGCCGCAACCAGATTCACGTGTACCAGCCTCTGCTGGCCAACGCCCGCGACGGCTACTGGCCGGCCGGCGCGCTGATGGAGACCGGCGCCTCGACGGGCAAGTGGCAGGAGCTGACGCCCACGCTCTCGAACAGTTGCGTGGTCTTCCCGCACAGCCGCACCCGCGTGCAGGCCCAGCAGGGCGACTACGCCTGGGCCTTGTGGCGGCCGTACTCCTGCTGCCGGCGCCGTGGCCAGGTCTTCCTCGGCAGCGTCGATTTCATGTGAGGAACCCACGATGAACGCCTCCCTCCCTGACTTTCTGCGCCGCGCGAAATCGCCCTTGCGGGCCACGCTGCTCGTGGCGGCCATCACGCTGGTCGTCGGCGTCGCCTGGGCGCAGACCCGCATCGACCCCAATGGCGTGAACGTCAGCGGCAGCGTGATCGGCGACGACGTGCTCTACAGCATCGGCGGCGGCCGGGCCGTGTCGATGGGTGGTGCCGGCAACATGCAGAGCATCGGCGTCGGCGTCGGCTGGAACAGCAACCTGATCTGCGGCGACATGAGCATCACCACGACACTGCAGAACCAGCTCAACGGCATCACCAACGGCTTCCAGACGATCATGAGCAACGTGATCCAGAACGCCACCAGCGCCGTGGCCTCGCTGCCGGCGCTGATCATCCAGCGCGCCGACCCGGGGCTCTACAACCTGCTGACCAACGGCATCCTCCAGGCGCGCCTGGACTTCGACCGCTCGAAGATGACCTGCCGTGCCATCGCCAATCGCATGGCGGACATGGCCGGCGGCCAGGCCGGCTGGGACCAGCTCGCCGAAGGGATGGCGCTGCGGGATGCGGTCAGCAGCACCGATGCCGTCTCCGCTATCGAGCAGGCCGAGTCCAACAAAGGGAACAACGGCGTGCCCTGGGTCGGCGGCGGCAACGCGGGCGGCTCTGGTCAGAGTTCGATCAAGGTGGTCGGCGACGTGACGCGCGCGGGCTACAACCTGCTCAACGGGCGCAGCGCCACCGATACCTCGTCGATCGCGCGCAGCGCCTGCGGCAACCGCCTGACCTGCCAAACCTGGTCCTCGCCCCAGGCGGCCGCGGACTGGGCGACCCGCGTGTTGGGCGAACGCGAGCAGCGCACCTGCGAAAACTGCACGAAGACCCAGACCACGCCTGGCGTCGGGCTCACGCCAGTGATCCAGGAAGAGTACGAGACCAAGCTGCAGGCGCTGCAGGAACTGGTGACGGGCGCCCGGCCGACGACGCTGGCCAATCTCGACGCAGCCGGCAGCAGCTCGCTGCCGATCACCCGCGGCGTGATCGAAGCGCTACGCGACGAGCCCGATCAGGACGTGCTGGGCCGGCGTCTCGCATCCGAGGCCGCACTGTCGAGCGTGCTGGAGAAGGCCCTGCTGCTGCAACGCACGTTGCTGACCGGCAAGAAGGAGCCGAACGTCGCTGCCAACGAGCTGGCCGTGCAGGCGGTCGACCAGGAGAACAGCGCGCTGGAGCAGGAGATCAACAACCTCAAGACCGAACTGGAGCTGCGCCGCACGCTGGCCGGTAACTCGGCGATGGCGATCATCCAGCGCCACAGCACCCGCGCTGCCGGTTCGCGCGGCGTCTTCGAGGGCGACACCACACGCGACCGTCTGCGGGAAGTCCAGAAGCCGCGGAGCGGTACGCCATGAGCCGGCTGGCCTGGCTGCGGCTGCCATGGCTGTTCAACCGCCGCGTCGGCGTGGCGCTGCTGTGGACCTTGCTGGTGGTGGCCGCCGCGGTGGCGGTGAACATCGCCGGCATCCACGTGGTCGGCGGCGTCGAGGGCTGGCAGCACTGGCTGCAGGCGCACGCCGGCCACTTCTTCGTGTGGCGGCTGTGCCTCTACGGAGCGACGGCTTACGGCTGGTGGTGGATGCGTCGGCGCCTGTTGCGGCGGGAGCCGTCACGCGAGACGCATCAGCGCCTGCTGCGCACGGAGATCGCAGCGGTGATCGCCGTGGTCGCGCTGGAAGCCAGCCAACTGTTGCGGCACGGCTGAGACCGGGAGGCAGGCATGACGCTCTACACCACGGACTACCTGGAGTATTACCTGACCCTGGTGGCTTGGGTGGTCAACAACGGCATCTGGAGCATCCTCGTGGCCAGCGGGGTGTTCGCTCTTCCGTTCGTGGCCATCGTGATCCAGGAATGGCTCAAGGCCCGCAGCGAAGGTGCGGACGAAGGCAACAAGGGCGTGCTGTCGTCGATGCGCATCGAGAACCGGGTGTGGGTGGCGATCGTGGTCAT
>NZ_PKDG01000029.1 GCF_002863005.1 Pseudoxanthomonas sp. | reverse complement strand
CGGCTGCCGTCGTCCCCACTGATCAGGTCGAGCGGCGCGCTGGCGCTGGCCACGATCGCCCGAGCCGCGGCGTCGTACACCACCACCTTCACGCTCTGCGTGCCTGCATCGATGCCCGCAACCCATGCCATCCGACACCACCCTCACCCAAGAAAAGTTAGCGCTACCATTTTGCTTGGTAAAAAAAGGGAACACGCACGTGGCCCCTCTTTTCCTGCACGGCCGCGTCCAGCCCGCCATAAGGCCGCACTGTAACCAGCCTCCGTACAAAAAGCCTGCTGCGCTGCAAAAACCACACGGAGAGCAGCGGTTTCTGATGCCTGTCGCGGGGCCGGCGTTCCATTCGGGCGTCACGGCGCCAGGTCGATGAAGCTGTTGATCGACAGGCGTCCACGCAACGGATCCGACGTAAGCGCACGGTCGCCGATCCGCCCCGAATGCAGCGAGTTGCGGCGGTACACGACCAGGCGATTGAAAACGCCTTCCACCCCCGCGATCCGCTCGAACAACGGCGTATCGCCATCGATGTAACCGGCAGGCGCGCCCTGCTCCTCGCGTGCTTCCTGCGCCAGGCAGTCGAAATAGGCAGCGTGCCGGCCCTCGTCGACGTATTCGAATCCGCTGCGCCGATGCCGATAGAAGTCCGTCCCGCCCCACGACTCGCGGAACAGGTAGTGCACCGTCGCCAGCCCGCGAGCGCTGACGGAATCGATGTGGGGCACGCGCTGCAGGAAGTGAAGATTCTCCGGTGGCTGGGTCACCAGTGAAAAATGGCACATCGGGAACACGAACTCCGCGGGCTCCAGCGCGAATGCCTCGCGCAGCAGCGGCGTCAGCATCGCCTGCAGGAATCGCTGGTACGACGGGGGCGCGGGCGCGCGGATGCCCGGGAACAACGTCGGCATCTTTTCGAAGCCGCGACTCGCTGCCTTGTGCAGCATACGCTCGGGATCGGCGAGCAGGTTGTCGATTACCACCAGCGGTGCCCGCTCCCGCCCCACCACGTGATGGCTGATGCGCAAGTCCGGATGGGGCGCCAGCAGCATGCGATCCCGCCCTCGCCCGACTATGCGGTCACGCCGCGCGACGCCACACGTCGGGCGCGGCCTTGCAATAGCGCTCGATGAACGCCTGCTGCGACGGCATATGCGCGACGGCGCGTTCGATCGGCTGCCGTATGGAGTTCAGCAACGTGCGCAGGTCTTCGTCGGCCAGCGCACGCGCAAGCGGATGCGGCGGTCCCGGCTGGATGCCCTGCCCCAGCAGGACATGCGTCCAGGAATCGACCCGGAACAGTTCGTCGGGATCCTGCCACGCATGCGCGCGTTGCCGCCAGGCGCGCAGCCGTATCGCGAGCGACTCCGGCAACGCCATCTCGCGGCACGCCTTCCACATCGGCTCGTCGCGTTGCGTGGCGTGGTAATGCAGGATGATGAAGTCGCGCACGTGCTCCATCTCGGTGCGGCTGACCTCGTTGTACAGGTCCACCAGCGACGACGAGATCCCGTCGAAAGGAAACAACTGGACCAGCCGCACCACCGCGCTGATCGCCAGATGGATGCTGGTCGACTCGAGCGGCTCGATGAAGCCGCTGGCCAGCCCCAGCGCCACCACGTTCCGGTTCCAGGCCTTCAGGCGCCGACCCGTGCGGAACGGCACCAGCCAGGGTTCGCGGATCGCGGGCGCGCCCACATCGCGCAGCAGCTTGGCACGCGCTTCGTCGTCGGACATGTGGCGGCTGGAAAACACCAGCCCGCAACCCACGCGGTGTTGCAGGGGGATATGCCAACGCCAGCCGGCCTCGTGCGCGATGGCCCGCGTGTAAGGTACGGGTGGCCCCACCGACTCCGTCTGCACGGCCACCGCGCGGTCACTCGGCAGCCACTCGTTCCAGTCTTCGTAGCCGGTATGCAGTCTCTGTTCGATCAGCAAGCCCCGGAACCCGGTGCAATCGATGAACAGGTCGCCTTCGATGACCTGGCCGTCCTCCAGGACGAGCGACGCCACGCCGCCATCGGCAGCGTGCTGCCGGACCTCACGGATCTTGCCTTCCACCCGGCGCAGGCCATGGCCTTCGGCGATGCGCCGGAGGAATTTCGCGTAAAGCCCGGCATCGAAGTGATACGCGTAGTTGACCTGGGGCTGCGTCTGCAGCGAGAACTGGTCGCCACGCGAAGCGAGGGTTTCCAGGCAGAAGTCGCCGAGCTCGGAGGGCATGCCACGCCGCAGGCTGTCGAGCCAGAAATGATGGAATGCCGCTGCCCAAGTGCCCTGCCCCGTGATGCCGAACGGATGGATGTAGCGCTCGCCCGGGCGGCGCCAGTTCTCGAACGAGATCGACAGCTTGAAGGTGCCCGCGACCGCACGCAGGAATTCCTGCTCGTCGATCTGCAGGAAGCGGTGGAAGGTCCTGATGGGCGGCACCGTCGATTCGCCCACGCCCACAGTGCCGATCTGCTCAGATTCCACCAGGGTGATCTTGAGCCGGTCCCGGAACTGGTGCGCCAGCGCGCAGCCGGCCAGCCAGCCTGCCGTGCCACCCCCGGCGATGACCACGTTGCGGATACGTCCCTCGGGTGTCGTTGGAGAATCCAATGCAGTTGCTCCCGTCAGCGGTTGAGTCGGCCCAGCAGCATGGCGCGGATGCGCCTGGCCTGTGTTTCATCGATCGGTCCCAGCAGATCCCGGGCTTGCGCCGGAAGATGTTCCCCCGCGCGCTCTCCCGCACCGAACACGTAGTACTCGAACAACCTCGCCCATGCTTCCTTCTCGCGCGCCGGCAGGTCGCGGATCGTCCACAGTGCATGCTGGAGCGCGGGCAGCGGCGACGAGAGGAATGCCGGCGAACGGCGCCACCAGTAGTTCAGCAGCACGTTGAACGGTTCGAGGCTGCGCACGTGGTGCCACCACATGCTGGGAATGAAGATCGCATCGCCCGGCTCGAGCAGCGCCGTCCTCGCCGCCGCCAATGCCGTGCGGAAACGCGGGTGCCGTTCGAAATCCGGCGCATCGAAATCGACCACGCTGACGACCTGCCCGCCTGGCGTGGGATCGAAGGGGCCGGGATAGAGGTTCTCGATCTGTTCGGGCGGGAACAGCGTGAACGCGCGCCTGCCGACCAGACAGCACGCGACGTTGTCGGGCGCGTCGAAATGGCACGACGCCACCACGCGGTTGCCTATCCAGATACTGGCAGGGGCCTCGATGCCGTAGGCCGACAGCGAGAGGTCGTTCGCCTGGGTGAAACCCGGCAGCGCACGGTCCACAAGCAGCGAGGCCACGTAATAGGTGGGCGGCGTGGCGTCGTGCAGATGATCCGCAATACCCTCCAGCACGTCTGCCAGCGCACCCTTCCGCACCTCGAAGTTCAAGCGGGTGAAGTCGTCGTTGTAGAACGGCCGCCCCCCGATCTCCGGAGCTCCGAACGAGTACTGGATCGGCGCCCCCGCGTCGAAGCGGCGCAGGTATGCCATGGCCTCATGCAGCGATGACCGGCCGGCCTGCACGAGACCCCACGCCTGCGCGACGCCCTTCAGCACGACCGGCTCGCCTTCTTCCAGCAGCGATGCCAGGGGCAACGCGCCGGGATCCGGATTCTCCAGGGTGCGTATAGCGGCGCCTTGCATCACGCGTGTCAGTTCGTGCTGGTGGAGGTCGCCGCGTCCTGCGCGCGCAGGCGGCGTTGCTTCTCGGCCAGAAGTCGGCGCATGTTGTGCAGCGACGCAAGCATGAGGTACGTGCCTTCCAGGTAGCCGGCGCGGTTGAGGGCGAGCAGGTCGGCGCCATCCAGTGCGGCCAGGCGATCGCGGTCGATCCCGTGCAGGCCATTGACCGCGATCCGGTGCCGCTCGTCCACCTGTACGTCCAGGCTGAAGGGCTGGATCAGGCCTTTCTCATCGAGCGCGGCGAACATGGCCGCGGCATAGGTGCTGCCATCGCGGATGCCGCGCAGGACGCTTGCGACGTGGTCGAGATACGGGGTGTTGCCGCCCTGCGGCAGGAACACCGGCTCGCCGTGCGCGGCGTTGACCCGCGGATGTTCGAGGTCCACGTGCATCACCGCCTCCTGCATGAGCTCCCCGTCGATGCGCTGCTCTTGGAATCCGATGAGGAAGGGTCCTTTCGCCACTGCGCCAGGCAGATACGCGGCATTCCAGCGGCCATCGCGCAGGAAGAGATTCTCGCGCTGCTCGAAGCCCAGCAGCACGACGGATTGCCATTCGCCGCTGGCGGCATCCTTTCGCAGGAAGATCGGATACTCGCGCTGCAGTTCTGCAAACTCGCTCGGGAACGCCGGCACCATGGCCACGTCGTCGCCGAACTCGGTGCCGAAGCCTGTCGCCACCCGCAGGTCGCGGTGCGCGATGTTGTTGAGGAGCTCGTAGCGGGCCATCTTCTTGTCCAGGGAAAGCGGAAAGCTCGACTCGGCATGGTACGCCGGTGCAGGGAACGCGTGGCGACAACCTGGGACGACACCCGGAAAAAAGGACCGCTGCTCGCGCAGCGGTCCCTCGGCGACATCCGGAGAGGGCGTCTGCCGCCTAAGTCAGAACTTGTAACGCACGCCGACCATGTAGCGCGAGCTCTGGTCGGCCAGCTTCACGATCATCTGGTCGGTGCGCGCGCGCCAGCGGACATCCTCGCCCGTCAGGTTGATCGCCTCCAGACCGAACGACCAGTGGTCGTCGAGCGTGTAGTTCACGCTCAGGTCCCACTGCTCGTACTCCTCGACGTAGTACGGATTGCGGCTGGCACCCTGGTTGGCGAGGATCAGGTACTCGTCGCGCCAGTTCCACGCCAGGCGCACCGACCAGCCGAACTTCTCGTACATGAGCATGGCGTTGGCCGTATCGCTCAGGCCCGTGAGCGCGAACTGGTCGACGGCCGGATCGCCGCCGTCGTCATAACCCACGTCGCCGCGCACGACGGTGTAGTTGGCCAGAACGCCGAACCCGGTATCCCCGAAGAAGTACTGGCCACCCAGCTCCCAGCCGTGCAGCTTGGACTGGTTCTGGTTGATCGGGCGGTTGACGTTGAACTGGTACAGCGGATCGTCGGCTTCGCCGTAGATGTTGTAAGCCGCTTCGGTCGCCAGCGTTTGCGCGCCGGTGCCGTTGAACGCCGCCAGGCCGGCCGGATCGTTGCGCAACAGCGCCAGGGCCGTGAACAGCGACGTGTCGTTGGCCGAACACGCTGCCGCGTTGGCCGCACCGACCTGGGCGACGCACGCCGCGCTGGTCAGGAACGCCAATGCCGTCTGCGCATCCGGACCGGACGTGGGATCCCGCAGACCGTAGAGGGATTCCTGTCCGACCGTGTTGCCGATGAAGTTGTCGACCGACTTGTTCCAGTAGGTCAACGACACATAGCTCGCGTCGGCGAAGTACCACTCCAGCGCCAGGTCGAGGTTGTCCGATTCCAGCGGCTTCAGGCTCGGGTTCTGTGCGTTGCCGCTTGCGCGGACGGACGGGTCGAGCAGGACCGAGCCGAAGGGTTGCTGCGCACCGGGACCCGCGTAGAGATTGCCGTAGGGGGCACGGGCGATGGTCTTGCCGAACGATGCGCGTCCCTTCAGCTCGTCTGTGAAATCGATGCTGAAGTCGAGGTTGGGCAGGATGTAGCTGTAGCTCGCCTTTTCGCTGAAGGGTTGCTGTTCGTCCGACAGCACGATGCGGAAGTCGTTGTTGGCCTGCCACTCGATGGCTTCGGGAATCGCGATGACGGAGGTCGACACGACATCCGTCGTCTCGTACCTGACGCCCAGCCGGGTGTTGGTGCGCATGCCACCCAGCTCGCCATCCAGTTCCACCTGGAAGTACGCCGAGTTGGTCTTTTCCTCCACCCGGTTGTCGGCTGCACGCTGCGGACTGACCCCGAGTCCCACGCCGTACTGGCCCGCGGCCCACTGGGCTAGCTCGGCCGCATTGCCGCGCCATGCCGGCCAGCTGACCGCGCTGTAGTCGTCGAAGAGCCCGACGATGTTGGTCGGGCGCAGCAGATCCACCAGGCCGGCTGCGGTGTCCGAATCGACGTTGGCGACGCCCCAGTCGCCCAGCGTGGAATACGCTTCCGCCGCCTGGATGCGATGGGTCGTGGACTTGTTGGTGTCCACGCCGAACTGGAAGCGGCCCTGGTCGAAACTCCATTCGCCGTCGATGCGGGCCTGCTTGATCTCGCTGACCTGCGTCTGCGCATTGACGCGCAGCACCTGGGAACCGATTTCGCCTTCCACGAAACCGGGATTGACCACGCCGTTCGTGCCGGCAACGGCATCGCCATTGGTCGGATACCAGGTCTGCGTGCCGACCGGCAGGCCATTGTTGAACTCCAGCTCCTGTACCCAGGTGCCGCCGCAATGCGGACCGGTGGTGCAGTTGTTGGTACCCGCGATGCTCATGAAGATCGAACCGCCACCGGTGAGCGGATCGTTCGGCCGGCTCTCGTTCTTCGAGTTGTGCGCGTCGAAGGTGAGGCGGAAGCTGTCGTTGACGTCCCACGCCGCATTGAAGCCCAGCGAACCGAGCTTGTACTTCTGCATGCTGCGCTGCTGTTCCAGGCCGAAATCCTTGGTGCCCGCGATCTCGCGGATGTACACCGGCACAGCGACGGCCCCGCTGGTGTCGAACTCGATGTCGGTGTAGTTGCTGTTCTGCAGCCACATCGCCTGCTCACCTCGGTTCTCGGTGATCTCGTTGGTCGAATAGGTGTAGTCCAGCGTGAGGGTCAGGCTGTCGGTCGGCGCGAACTGCACCACGGCCTGGCCATTGACGCGCTCGCGTTCGAACTCCGAGAACGCATAACGGAGGTCGTTCGGGCGTGCATACAGATCGCCGACCGCGGGCGCATTGACCACGTTCGGATTGCCCGGCATGGTCCCGGTCCAGGGCTGCACGTTCCAGTAGTTCTCGGTCGCCTGCACCGAGCCGCCCTTGCGCTTCTGCTGGCTGGCGCTGAGGCTCACGCCGAACGTCTTGTCGGGATTGGTGTAGCTGAAGATGCCCGACAACTCCGGGGTGATGTCGCTCTCGAAGGGCTGGCTCTGGTCGGATACGATCTTCGCGCCCGCATTGGCCACCACGCCGTCGTAGTTGAACGGACGCGCCGTCAGGATGTTGATGGTGGCGCCGATACCGCCACTCGGCACCTGCGCCTGCCCCGTCTTGTAGACCTCGATGCCGTTGATTGCCTCGGCAGCGAGCTGGGCGAAGTTGAAGGCACGTGTACCGCCGTCCACGCCGCCGATCGCGACCTGTCCGGACGCACCGAACGCGTCCGCGCCCGGCATCTGGCGACCGTTGAGCGTCACCATGTTGAACTGCGGGCCGAAGCCGCGCGCGGTGACCTGCGCGCCTTCGCCATCGCGCCGTTCGATCGAGATGCCGGTGATGCGCTGCAACGACTCGGCGAGGTTGGTATCCGGGAACTTGCCGATGTCTTCGGCACTGATCGCATCGACGACGCCCGCTGCATCGCGCTTGATGTCCATCGCCTGGCTGAGGCTGCTGCGGATGCCCGTCACCACGACCGTGTCCAGATCCGTCGCCTGGGATTGCGTCTGTTCCTGCGCGGCCGGTGCCGGTGCGGGCGTCTGCGCGTCCTGGCCGAAAGCCGGGTTGATGACCAGCACGCCGCCGACGAAGGTGAACATGGCCCTCGATTTGAATCTCGCCAACTTGCGGCTCATTGACGTGCCCTCAGGTCTGGAGTGTTACGGAAACTGCACACGTTCATGGATCTCCCCTTTCGCTACGTTCGTATGTGAGGTAACGCCCCTCCCGGGGGCGGCCACGGGCGCAGTGCCCGTCTTCCAGCCCGGAGCACGACGGCGGACCCCCGAAGGTCCTGTTCCGCGATCCGGCTTCAAGCGAGGTAAGACGACGAAGATCGCGCGATGGTGGAGCCTTACGTGACCACAACTGGCCGTGATCTAGTGGTAGCGCTACCATTGCGTTGGAGCGCAGACTAATCATGCGTGTTCGCTCTTGTCACCATGCAGCGCAGCAAAGCGATCGCAAGCGCGGCATCCAGCGCCAGAATCGGTTCAAGACCCGCGGAAAACGGCTTGAAGCCGCCGCTGCCCGAAGTAATGACGATTTCACCCACGTACTCTCAATCAGGCCAACGGAAGTAACTGCGTGAAGAAGACCAGCAAAGCGGTGCGCAGGAAGGGCGGTGCGGTCACCATCGACGAGGTGGCAGCGCATGCCGGCGTGTCGCCGATGACGGTGTCGCGTGTCGTGAACGGCCATGCGGGCGTGCGCGACACCAACCGTGATCGCGTCATGCGCAGCGTGCGCGAGCTGGGCTATCGCCCCAACCTTGCGGCCAGCTCGCTTGCCGCGGCGCAAAGCACCTGCATCGCGCTGATCTACTCCAACCCCAGCTCGAGCTATCTGCGCGAATTGCTGGTCGGCGCGTTGCGCGGTTCTGCGCGGGCGGCGGCCCAGCTGGTGATCGCCACGTGGGATGGACTGGATGCCGCGCAATCCCGCGCGGCCGCCCGGCAACTCTCGGGCAGCGTGGCGGGGGTGATCCTGCCTCCCCCGCTGTGCGAATCGACCGCCATCGTGTCGGAGTTCTCGCAGGCGGGCGTGCCGGTGGTCTCGATCGCGTCGGGGCATCTGGGCGATACGGTTTCTTGCGTGCGGATCGACGACCATTGCGCCAGCCGTGACGTGGTCTCCCACCTCATCGCGCGCGGACATACGCGGATCGGCTACATCAAGGGCGATCCCAACCAGACCGCAAGCGCGCACCGCTGGCAGGGCTACCGGGATGCACTGGCGGACGCCGGCATCGCCTACGACGACAGGCTGGTCCAGCCGGGCTACTTCACCTACCGTTCCGGCCTGGAGGCAGCCGAGACGCTTCTTGCGTTGCGCCGCCCGCCCAGCGCCATTTTCGCCAGCAACGACGACATGGCATCGGCGGTGGTCTCGGTCGCCCACCGTCGCGGCCTGGACGTGCCACGGGACCTTTCCGTGGTCGGCTTCGACGACACGTCCGCGGCGACGATGGTGTGGCCGGAACTGACCACCGTCCATCAACCGGTGGCGGCCATGGCCGATGCCGCCATCGACATCCTGCTGCGCGACATCCGGCGCGATCCCGCCACCCGCGTCATCGTCAATCGCGTGCTGCCGCACCAGCTTGTTAAGCGCTCGTCCGTTGCAGACGGACCGAACGCCGACGGGCGCTCAAGAAAGAGCCATGCGCGGTGACGTGGCGAGGATGAGACCCGTCGAGGACCTCACCCGACCGCGCTCATCCGCTGAGATTCTGGCGATACCACGCGACCGCGCCCAACAGTCCCAACTGTCCATGCTCGACGCGCCATACGGGCACCCGTTCGAGCTGCTCGGTCATCACGCCCTTGTTGAGATAGCGCTGCAGGAACCGTCCGTCGTGCAGGAACTGCGGAATATGCGCGGTCACACCACCGGCCAGGTAGACGACGCGGGCACCGAAGATGATCGCCAGGTCGCCTACCACGCTGCCCAGCCAGCCGCAGAACGTTTCGAGCGTTTCCCGCGCCAGCGCATCCGTGTCGGCCGCGGCCACCAGCGCGCTCGCATCCGTGTGCATGGGCGTCGCATCGCAGAGTTCGCAGAGGCACCGATAGAGATTCATGAGGCCCGGGCCCGACAGCACGTGCTCGTTGTGCAGGTAGGGACGGTCCTTCAGCAGTCGGCGCACGATGTCCAGTTCCAGCGCATTGCCGGCAGCGAGCGATGCCTGTCCGACTTCGGTCGGCAGCACGCGCGGCGGTTGGCCTTCGATCCAGACGGCAGCGCCCAGCCCGGTCCCCGGCCCGATCACCAGCGCCGGCGACGAAGTGGCGGATGAGTTCAGCGGCGTGAGCGGCGACAGCGTGTCCGGCGAGAGCGTCGGCACCGCATTGGCCACTGCTTCGAAATCGTTGATCAGCTGCACCCAGGCCAGCCCGGCACCGACACGGGTCTGTTCGACCGACACCGCCCAGGGCAAATTGGAGTTGATCAGGCGATCGCCTTCCAGCACGCCGGCGATCGCGACGACTGCGCCGTGGCAGGGCGTACCGGCGGCATAGTCGTGAAGGATGGAGGCGAGATCGGCGTGCTCGGCACAGGCGTAACGACGGTAATCGTGGATCTCGTGGCTGCCATCGGCTTCAACCCATCCGAGACGGGCATACGTGCCCCCCACGTCGGCGACGATGATGCGCGCATCCGACGCCTGTGCTGCGGGAACGCCTCCCGGCGCCTCGTTCCCCGTTCCCGTGCCTGCCATGCGAATGCCACGCTGCCCGATGCCTGAAATACGGCCCAAGGATAACGTGTCCCCGCCCGATCGTGGCAGCGGGCGATGCCCCGACTCACCCTGCGGAAAGGTACGCGCACGTGCCATGGCGTATCATGCCGGCATGCCCCGCTTCGCCGCCCTGCTCCGCGTCCTGCTGTGCTTCGTGCTGCTGCTCAACGGCGCTGCGTATGCGCACGCCGCCACGCGGATGGCCATCGGCGCCGCGGCGACGGAACAGGCGCACGACGACGTGCCTCCATGCCACGAGGGCATGGACATGGCGGCACCGATGGATCACGAAAGCGCGGGGCCTTCAGGCCACCACGACGATGCCACCGGCCTCCCCGACTGTTGCAAGGCGGGCAACTGCGATGGTTTCTGCACGCACCATGCGCCGGCCTTGACGTGGCGGATACCACTGGATGCGCACTTGCATCCCCCGATGCTGGCACCGGCCTATCGCGCCGATGCCCATGCCTCGGTGCGTCTGCCGCACCGTCACCGACCTCCCATCCTGGCGGCCTGAGGCCGCCTTCCGCGGCCGGTCGCATGCCGGAGGGCACGTGCCCTCCGGCCCCATGATCACGAAGGACGCCACCGCGGCAGCGGGCGGGCGTACCGACGATGTACAGGATGTTATGCATGAAACACGATGACTCCGGACGCCTTGGCGCGTTCCGACCCACGCGCCGCCAGTTCGTCACCGGCCTTGCGAGCGGCAGTGCAGCGCTCGGGTTTGGCCTGGTCCGCCTGCCCGCCTCCGCCGGCACACCCGCACGCCGTGGTGGCGCCCCCCTCGTCACCGGCACCGACTTCGCCCTGAGCATCGGCGCGATGCCGGTCGACATCACCGGCCGCACGCGACCCGCGATCACCGTCAACGACAGCGCCGACATGTCCGGATGCAACACCGGTCTCCTGGTCGTCATCGATGATGTGCAGTACCTATTCAATGCCCCGGACGGCTTCCAACGCATCGCTGGCTGCCAGAAACTCAGCTTTGGCAAGGTGCGGTACGTGTTCTTGTCCAGCCTCCGGCCGCA
>NZ_PKDG01000048.1 GCF_002863005.1 Pseudoxanthomonas sp. | reverse complement strand
GCAGCGTGCCCGCGCGGATCTCGCGTGGCCTGCCGTCCCCGGCGCGCAGCGATACCGCATCCAGGCCAGTGCGCAGCGTTCGTTCGACAGCCTGAGGGTGGATGCCGAAAGCGATGCCCCGCGCTACACGCTGCCCGTGCTCGGAGCGGGCCATTACTTTGTACGTGTCCGCGCGATCTCGTCCGCCGGGCTGGAAGGCCACGATGCGGTCGCAAGCCTGCAGATCGATGACCAGCCCGCGGCACCGTATTCCATCGCGCCGGCCGCAGGGGGCGTCATTCGCACGCCCGGGGTGGACCTGGCCTGGACGCAGGCGCCTGGCGCCGCCGCGTACGACTACGAGGTCGCGGGCCCCTCCGGTTTCGACCAGCCCGTCGCGCAGGCGCGCATCGAGCGCACCACGCAGGCCCGGCTGCCCGATCCCCTGCCCCCCGGCGACTACGCCTGGCGCATCCGCAGCGTGGACGGCAACGGGAAGGCCGGGCCCTTCGGCGACAGCGTGGCCTTCACCGTGCGTCCGCTGGCGGAGATCACCGACATCGACCGCGCTGCGGCCGAGCCTGGCAGCACCCGTGACGTGACCTTCCGCTGGCCAGCCGGCCAACCCGGGCAGCGCTATCGCTTCCAGATGTCGCGGACCCCGGATTTCAGCGCCCCGCAGGTCGACGAACTCGTCGCCGAGGCCGAGATCACCCTGCCCCGGCTGCGCTCGGGTACCTGGTACCTGCGCGCCCAGACCATCGACGTGGATGGCTTCGAAGGCCCGTTCCCGCCTGCCCAGGTGGTCGAGGTGCCCTGCCGCTGGTGCCGGATTGGCGCGGGAGCCGGCGCATTGCTCATACTGCTGGCCCTGTGAGCACCGCCCCGGCCACGCCCAAATGGAAACCCCGCCTGTTGACGGCGGTGGGCGCGGCCGCGCTGGCGATTCTCGTCACCCTGTCCGGGATCACCGCCCCGCTCGATGCGTGGGTGTATGACCGGTTGATCCTGGGCGCAGCGCCGGACGCCGACCCCCGCATCGTGGTGGTCGACGTCGACCAGAAAAGCCTGGCCGAACTCGGCCGGTGGCCGTGGTCGCGGCGCACGCATGCGCAACTCGTCGACCGTCTGCGGCTCACCGATGTGAAGGGCATCGCATTCAACGTGCTGCTGTCGGAGCCCGCACTGTTCGATCCCGAAGGCGACGCCCTGCTGGCGCGCGCGATCAGCCGCAGCGGCCGGGTGGTGCTGCCGGTGCTGGCCGAGCCGGTCCAGCTCAACAGCTCCACGGTCGAACTGATGCCGATCCCCGAGTTCGCGGCCTCGGCGGCATCGCTGGGCCATGCCGAGATGGCGCTGGATGCCGACGGCGTGGCGCGCACGGCTTATCTGCGCGCCGGCCTTGGCTCGCCGCACTGGCCCGCGCTGGCGTTGGCATTGCTGCAGCTCGACCAGCCCGCGGGCGCGGGCACGGAGTTGCCCGGGCGCCGGCTGGTCATGACGGGCCTGGAACCGGCCTCCGCATCGGAGTGGGTGCGCGACTACGAGGTCCGGGTGCCGTTCACTTCGCCGCCGAACGCGTTCCGCCATGTGTCGTACACGGACATCCTCAACCAGCGCATCCCGGCGTCGCTGCTGCGCGGCAACTGGATCCTCGTCGGCGTCAGCGCGACCGGCATGGGGCCGCTGGCGCGCGCGCCCGGCCAGCCCCCGAACGCCAGCATGAGCGGGACCGACTACCAGGCCAACCTGCTGAACATGCTGCTGAAACGCGCCGCCATCACGCCGATGTCGGAAGGCTGGCAGGCGATGCTGGCAGCGACGCTGGCGGCGCTTCCGCTGCTGCTCTCGCTGCTGCCCGGGCTTCGCCATATCTGGCGCCCCACCATCCTGACGATGGCCGGCGTCGTGGTGCTGTCGATCCTGCTGCTGCGCTATGCCCATGCCTGGTTCTCCCCGGTGCCCGCCCTGCTGGTGCTGGCGCTGGGCGCGTCGTTGTGGATCTACCGCCTGCTGCGGCGTACCCACCAGCAGGCGCAGTCGGATTCCCTTACCGGGCTGGCCAACCGCAGCCGGTTCGACCATGCCCTGGACCACGAACTGCGCATCGCGCGCCGCAGCGGCCAACCGCTTTCGCTGCTGGTGATGGACATCGACCACTTCAAACAGCTCAACGACACGCAGGGACATGCGGCCGGCGACGCCGCCCTGAAGTCGCTCGGGCGCATCCTCCGCAGCCGCGCGCGCCGTCCGCGCGACCTGGTCGCACGCCTGGGAGGCGACGAGTTCGCGGTGCTGCTGCCGGAGACCTCGGCACAGGCAGCGGCCACCATCGCCACCACCATCCATGTGGACCTGGCCAACCACGCACGCAAGCCGCACGGCGCGAACGCGGGCGCACCGCCGCCGTTCACCGCGAGCGTCGGCATCCACACCTATACGTCCGGCGACGATGTCGGACCGGAAGACGTGTTCGACCGCGCAGACGCCGCGCTCTACCGCGCCAAGCAGGCCGGCCGCAACCGCAGCTTCAGCCATACGGGCGAACACGACGCCATCGGCGCGCCGGTCACGCGCGCCTGACGTGCGGCGCGCGGCGTCGTCAGACGTCGACCACCATCCCCGGCCGCGCCAGTTCCACCGGCACCCCGTGGCGCTCGCCGATCTCGCCTGCCAGGGCTTCGCGTGCGCGATCCTCGCCGTGCACCAGCACCAGCGGCGGCGCGGGCTGGAAGTTGCCGTACCACGCCAGCAGGCCCTGCTGGTCCGTGTGCGCGGACAGGCCACCGACGGTGTGCCGCTGCGCGTTCACGCGGTAGTCGCGGCCATGGATGCGCACCCACGGCGCTCCATCGACCAGGCGCCGGCCCAGCGTGCCTTCGGCCTGGTAGCCGACGAACACGATATGCGCGTTGCGCCGCCCGACGTTGTAGCGCAGGTGGTGCTGGATGCGACCGCCGTTGGCCATGCCGGAGCCGGCGATGATGATGGCGCCGTTCTCCACCTGGTTGATCGCCATCGACTGCTGGGTGGTCTCGACCATGTGCAGGTTGGGCAGGCGGAACGGATTGGGCGACTGCGCCCACACGCGCCGCGCATCCTCGTCGAACAGGCCGTGGTGGCGCGCATACACGCCGACCACCTTTGCCGCCATGGGGCTGTCCAGGAAGATCCGCCAGCGCGCCAGCTTCCACGCCTCCCAGTGGCGGGCGAACCAGTACAGCAGTTCCTGCGTGCGGCCGACCGCAAACGCCGGGATGAGCACGTTGCCGCGGTCGCGCCAGGCATGCTCGAAGATCTCGCCCAGCTCGCGGATCGTTTCCGGGCGGTCACGATGGTTGCGGTCCCCGTAGGTCGACTCCATCAACAGCAGGTCGGCCTGCTTCACCACGCTGGGATCGCGCAGGATGGGCGTGCCCTTGGGGCCCAGATCGCCGGAGAACACGAGCTTGCGGCCATCGGCCCACAGTTCGACGATCGCCGAACCCAGGATGTGGCCGGCGTCGCGCAGGGCGATGTCCACGCCGGGCGCGATGGTCGTACGCTCGTCGTAGGGAACGGGACGCACGAGTTTCATGGTGGCGTGCACGTCCTCCTCGGAGAACAGCGGCTCCATCGCCGGCGCGCCCGGACGACGGCCGCGGTTGGCGCGTTCGGCCTCGGATTCGGACAGCGACGCGGTGTCCAGCAGCATGATGGGCAGCAGTTCGGCACTGGCGCCCTGCGTATGGATGGGGCCACGGAAACCACGCTTGACCAGCAGCGGCAGTCGCCCGATGTGGTCGATATGGGCATGGCTCAGCACCACCGCATCCAGCGTGGCGGGGTCGAACGGAAACGGCTCCGCGTTGCGCGCCTCGGCGTCGCGGCTGCCCTGGATCAGCCCGCAATCCAGCAGGATGCGCTGGCCGGCCGCTTCGACCAGGTGCATGGAACCGGTGACTTCGCCCGCCGCGCCATGGAAATGGACCTGCATGGAATGCCCTCCTCGCCGTGGCGCCCAGTATGGCCGCTACGGCCCCCAGGGGCATGACCTTCGACACACCTGCCCCCCCGGTGACAGGCGTAGAGTCGCCGCCACGCCCCCTCCGGGGGTTCCTTTTTTTCCATTGCCCCTGTCCGGGGCCGGAGTAGATCGTGATTGCCCGCAAACCCCAGATACTGATCCTGTCGCTGGCCGTGGCCGCCGCCCTGGCCGCCTGCGCGAAGAAGGAAGACGCCGCCCCCGCCCCGGATACGGCCGCCAAGGCGCCCGCCGCGCTGGAACTGAAACTGGACGAAAGCAGCCTGCCGGGCGTGAACCGCTTCCAGCTGGCCGACCTCGATACCACCAAGAACGCGTGCACCGACTTCGCGGGTTATGCCAACGGCAAGTGGCTGGCCGCCAATGCGATCCCCAGCGACCGCACCAGCTGGGGCGCGTTCGAAATGCTGGATGAGCGCTCCACCGCCATTCAGAAACAACTCGCCGAACAAGCCGCCGCGCACGCCGGCGCGACGGGCGTTGAAAAGATCGTCGGCGACCTGTGGGCGACCGGCATGGACGAAGCCAAGGCCAACGCGCAGGGCATCCAGCCGATCGCGCCGATGCTGGCCTCGATCGACGGCCTGCAGGACAAGGACGCCATCGTCGCCTACCTCAACCAGACCGCCGCCAAGGGACAGAACTTCCTGTTCGGCTTCGGCTCGCTGCCGGAGTTCAGCAACCCGGACATGAACACCGCGGTCGCCATGCAGGGCGGCCTGGGCCTGCCGGACAAGAACTACTACTTCGACGCCGACAAGAAGGACATCCGCACGGCGTACGTCGCGCACATCGCGAAGGTGCTCGAGCTCTCGGGCGTGGCCGCGGCCGATGCGCAGACGCAGGCCAACGACATCATGGCGTTCGAAACGCGCCTCGCGAAGGCCTCCAAGTCGCGTGAAGACCTGTCGCGCGACGTGAGCCTGTACAACAACATGGTGTCCGTCGCCGACGCCGACAAGCTGACGCCGAACTTCTCGTGGACGAAGTTCCTCGCCTCGCAGGGCGTGAGCGGCCTGCAGCAGTTCTCGCTCGCCATCCCGTCCTTCCATCAGGAGGTCAGCAAGATGCTGGGCGACACCGATCCGGCGACATGGCGCGCGTACCTGCGCTTCCACACCGTCGACGGCGCCTCGCCCTACCTGAGCGATGCCTTCGCGAACGAGCAGTTCAACTTCTACAGCAAGACGCTGCGCGGGCAGAAGGAAATCAAGCCGCGCTGGAAGCGCGTGCTCGACACCATCGAGGGCCAGAGCGGCGAAGCGCTCGGCCAGATGTACGTGAAGGTGGCCTTCTCGCCGGAAGCCAAGGCCAAGATGGAAACGCTGGTGGCGAACCTGGGCGCCGCGCTCAAGGCACGCATCCAGAATCTGGCGTGGATGAGCGACGAGACCAAGGCCAAGGCGATGGAGAAGCAGGCGGCGTTCACCACGAAGATCGGCTACCCCGACAAGTGGCGCGACTGGGCCGGTCTGGCGACCAGCCGCGACAGCTACATCGGCAACGTGCTGGCCGCGCAGGAGTTCAACTACAAGTTCGACCTGGGCAAGATCGGCAAGCCCGTGGACAAGACCGAATGGGGCATGCCGCCGCAGATGGTCAACGCGTACTACAACCCGTTCCAGAACGAGATCGTGTTCCCGGCCGCCATCCTGCAGCCGCCGTTCTTCGACCCGAGCGCCACGGATGAAATGAACTACGGCGGCATCGGCGCGGTGATCGGCCACGAAATGACCCATGGCTACGACGACCAGGGCAGCCGCTTCGGACCGACCGGCAAGTTCGAGAACTGGTGGAGCGATGCCGATTCCAAGGGCTTCAAGGCGCTCACCGGCAAGCTGGTGGCGCAGTTCGATGGCTACCGCACGGACGACGGCCAGAAGATCAACGGCAACCACACGCTGGGCGAGAACATCGCCGACCTGGGTGGCCTGGCCACGGCCTACGACGCGATGAAGAAGGCCACCGAGGGTACGCCGGACCCGATGACCGACGGACTGACCCGCGACCAGCGCTTCTTCCTCAACTGGGCCACGGTGTGGCGCCGCAACTTCACGCCGGAAGAGCTGAAGAACCGCATCGCCACCGACGAACACGCCCCGGCGCAGTTCCGCGCCATCGGTGCGCCGTCGAACCTGCCCACGTTCGCTGCGGCGTTCTCGTGCAAGGCAGGCGATGCGATGGTGCGCGGCGGCGACCAGCAGGTCGTCATCTGGTAACGACACGCAACTTCGCGCGTGAGGAAGGCCCGGCATGTCCGGGCCTTTCCTTTTGCGAGGGCTGGCCCGTACCCCTCGGATCGCCGAGCTGTGACACGGGCCCGCAAAAGTCGCCACCTGCGGCGGGATTCCCGTCGATCCCGCACGGGGCATGGACGGCTGCCTTGCTAGAATCGCCCGACCCCTGAACTCCGGACAGTCCTGATGCCCAGCCCGCGCCACGTCTTCGGCCGCCCCACCCTGATCGCCTTCGCCCTTGTCATCGCCCTGGGTGTCCCGGATGCCGATGCGCAGCGCAAGAAGCGCAATGCCGCTACTGCGGTGAGCGCGCAGTGCACGGACTTCTACAGCGCCACCAATGCGGACTGGCTGAAGAAGAATCCGGCGTCCGCCGAGGCCGGTGCAGTGAGCGTGCTGGGCGCCTTCCGCGAACGCACGCTGGATCAGCAGCGCGCCCTGCTCGATGCCGCCATGAGGGCACCACAAGGCAACGTGCAGAAGCTGCTGGGCGACTTCTGGGCCAGCGGCCTGGACGAAGCGGCGGTGGAGGCCGACGGCTCCAAGCCGATCGCGCCGCTGCTGGACCGCATCAATGCCATCAAGAAGCCGAAGGACGTCGCGCCGGCCATCGCCGCGCTGCACCAGGTCGGCGTGCCGGTAGCCTTCAACTTCAGCCCCGACGTGGACCTCCAGGCGCTGGACCGCCACATCGGCTACTTCATGCAGGGCGGCCTGGGCCTGCCCGATCCGGCCTACTACACCCGTACCGACGCGGACACGCGCGAACTGCTCGGCCGCTACCGCACCTACGTGAAGCAGGTGCTGGCGCTCACCGGCACGCCCGCCGCCCGCCTGGATGCCGATTCGGCGCTGGTGCTCGACGTGGAAACCAAACTGGCGCAGGTCTCCAAACCGCTGGTCGACCTGCGCAGCCCGTTCGCCAACTATGCGCCGGTGCCGACCAAGGACCTCGGCAAGCAGTACCGCAACCTGCAGCTGGATGCGTTCCTGAAAGCGCAGGGCGTCAGCGACGACACCGTGTCGATGGCCGATCCGGCGCTGTTCAAGCGCCTCGACAGCCTGGTCGGCAGCCTCAAGCCCGAGCAGTGGAAGGCCTACCTGCGCTGGCGCGTCGGCGATGCGATGGCGCCGTACCTTGCCAAGCCGTTCCGCGACGCCGAGTTCGACTTCCGTGGCCGCGTGCTGCGGGGCGAAACCGCGCCGGCGCCGCGCTGGCGCCAGGTGTTGGATGCGATCAACCTGGCCGCAGGCCCGATGCTGGGCAAGGAATATGCCGAACGTTACGTGCCCGCCGACCACAAGCGCCGCGCGGAACAGATCGCGGGCCAGGTGCGCGATGCGCTTGGCCGCGGCATCGAGCGCAGCACGTGGTTGAGCGACCCAGCCAAGGCCGAAGCCAAGGCGAAGCTCGACAAGCTGAAGATCGAAGTCGGCACGCCGAGGCGCGATCTCGACTACAGCGTGCAGCCGATGGGTCGCGGCAGCTTCGGCGGCAACATCCTGATCGCCTCGACCTGGCGCCATCGCGAAGAGATGAAGCGCATCGGCAAGGGCAACGCCGACCGCCGCTGGGACGTGCTGCCTCAGCAGCCGGCGCTGGCCTACGACCTGGCGCAGAACCGCCTGATCGTCACCGCGGCCGTGCTGCAGGAAGAGATCTTCGACGCGAAGCAGCCGGCCGCCGTGCAGTACGGCGCGTTCGGCGCGCTGGTCGGCCACGAGCTGAGCCGCGGCTTCGACGTGAAGGGCCGCATGGTCGACGCCAAGGGCCAGCTGCGCGACTGGTGGACGCCCGCCGATGTCGCGGCATGGAACGCGCTGGGCGACAAGGTGGTGACGCAGTACAACGCCTATGCCTTCCCCGATCTCAAGAACGTCAAGGTCAACGGTGCGCTGACGCGCGACGAGAACCTGGCCGACCTTGCCGGCGTCGAACTCGCATGGGATGCCTTCGCCACCGCCGAGCCGCAGGCCAACGCCGCCGCCAAGCAGTCCTTCTACAAGGCGTGGGCCACGCTGTGGGCACAGAATCTGTCGGAAGCCCAAGCCGCACAGCGTGCCGCCGTGGACGTGCACGCCCCGGGCCAGTGGCGCGCCAACGGCCCGCTGACGCAGCAGCCGTCCTTCGCCCAGGCGTTCACCTGCAAGGCCGGTCAGCCGATGCAGGCGCAGGAAGCGGCACAGGTGCGGATCTGGCGCTGAGCCGGAACCGAGTTCCACGAAGAAGAACGGCGCGGATTTCCGCGCCGTTCTTCTTCGTGAGGTCCCGCGCTACTTGACGCTGCGCAGATGCGGCGGCCTGGGTTTGCGCGGCCCCCTGCGGAACGGCGGCTGCCCGCGCCAGTACCGGATCATCAGCCAGCCGAACACCATGCCCCCCAGGTGCGCGAAGTGCGCGACGCCCGGCTGCAGGCCGCTGAAGCCGAGCACCAGCGCAAGCACGGCGTAAAAGATCACGAGCGTGCGTGCCTTGATCTCCATCGGCAGCGGAAAGACGATCATGCGGTGGTTCGGGAACAGCATCCCGTAACCGAGCAGCAGGCCGAACACCCCGCCGGACGCGCCCACCGTCGGATAAGGCAACGCGCCGGCCGACACCATCCACCAACCCACGGCAAGCTGCAGCAGGCCCGCGCCGGCGACGCAGACCAGGAAATACGTCAGGAAGCGCTTCTGTCCCCATGTCTGTTCAAGCGGCGACCCGAACATGTAGAGCGCCAGCATGTTGAAGGCCAGGTGCGCGAGACCGCCGGTATCGTGCAGGAAGCCGTAGGTCAGCAGTTGCCACGGCATGAACCCGTGACCGACAGGCCATAGCGCGAACCACGCTTCAAACGCCGCACCCATCGTCAGCTGGAGCAGATAGATCGCGACGTTGGCGATCAGCAGATTGCGGGTGACGGGGAGAAGTCGGGGAAACATGGCAAACCTCGAAACGGTCGCGTTACATCATACGGGCAGCGCGTCAGCGCGCGCCCGGCCCCCACAGCGCCGCATCCAGATCGTCCGCCTTGCGCGGCCGCCTGACGCGCCCGTTCTCGACCTTCACGCCCTCCGCGCGCAGGCGCTGGCTCTGTTCGCGGAACGCTTTCGAGCCCTCGGGGAAGGCGATGCGCCCGTCCGAGCGCAGCACGCGATGCCACGGCAGCGTAGGGTCGGTATTCTGGCTGAGGATGCGCGCGGTCAATCGCGCACGGCCCGGCAAGCCTGCCCGCTGCGCCACTTCGCCATAGCCGGCGACCTGACCGTGCGGTATCGCACGGATTGCGGCAAGAATGCGATCTTCGGGAGACTTGGCGCCCATGCGGGATTAGCATAGCGGTATCGGCAACAGGGGAGCATCCCATGCAGAACTTCGAACAGGTCCGCGGCCACCTGAGTTCCTCCGGCTACAAGGTGACCATGCACGACCCGTATGTCGCCTGCGTGGAGCTGTCGCTGGACAATGGCAAGCGCCACCAGACGATCTACCTGTCCGAACTGGGCAACGATGACGAGCGCGGCTATCTGCGCGTGAGCACGGTGATCGCCCCGATGACCGGCATCGACGCCAGGCGCGCATTGAAGTTCAACTGGCAGAGCAGCGTCGGCTACCTCGCCATCGGCGAACTCGATGGCGTGCCCTACCTGCAGCTGTGCGAGAACCGTCCGTACGAAAGCCTCAGCCCGGCGGAAGTGGACCGGCTGGTGCTGGAGATCGGCGGCTTGGGCGACAGCATGGAGCGCGCCCTCTCCGCCGAAGGCGACCTGCTGTAGGGCGGGCTCAGGCCCGCCATCGCGGAGTCGCCAAAGAAAACGCCGGGCAAGCCCGGCGTTTTCTGTTCCAACGGATGCGGGGCCACGTCACGCCCAGCCGATCGATTCGAGCAACCGCAGCAGGCCGTAGGCGATACCGCCCGCGGCGGGAATCGTCAGCACCCACGCCCACAGGATGCGCTCGATCACGCCGAACTTCAGCGCGCGCGGGTTTTTCGCGAAGCCCACGCCCATGATCGCGGTGGAGATGCTGTGCGTGGTCGAGACCGGCATGCCGAAATGCGCGGCAACGGTCAGGATGGTGGCCGAGCTGGTCTCCGCGGCGAAGCCGTTGATCGGATGCAGCTTCACCATCTTGTGACCGAGCGTCTTGATGATCTTCCAGCCGCCCGACGCGGTGCCCAGCGCCATCACGATGGCGCAGGTGATGACGATCCACATGGCGATGTCCTGCTCGCCCGCACTGCCCGGATGCAGGAACGCCAGCCAGCCCGGCAGGTTGTCGAGCGCGCCGCTGGCCTCGGCACCGAACAGCGTCAGCGCGATGATGCCCATGGTCTTCTGCGCATCGTTGTGGCCGTGCGCGTAGCCCATGTAGGCAGCCGACAGGATCTGCGCCTTGCCGAAGAACTTGTTGACGAAGTGCGGACGCGCCAGACGGCCCAGCCAGCCGCCGAGCTTCGACAGCAGCACGATCAGCCCCCACAGCAGCACCATCACCACGATGCCGAGCACGAAGCCCGCCACCGGCGACGAGATCATCGGCAGCACGACCTTCCACAGGATGCCCTTGTTCTGCGTCCAGTCACCGGCCGCCTGCGACCAGAGCAGCGCGCCCCAGTCGTTGTGCGCGGCGGCCAGCGCGGCACCGCACAGGCCGCCGATCAGCGCATGCGACGACGACGACGGCAGGCCCTTCCACCACGTGATCAGGTTCCAGATGATGCCGCCGAGCAGGGCGCAGAGGATCACCTGCGAGGTCACCTGCACCACGTTGGTATCGACCAGGCCGGAAGCGATCGTCTTCGCGACGGCCGTACCGGTCAGCGCGCCGATCAGGTTCATCACCGCGGCCAGCATCACCGCCTGGCCCGGCGACAGCACCTTGGTGGCGACGACCGTGGCGATGGAGTTGGCGGTGTCGTGGAAGCCGTTGATGAACTCGAAGACGAGCGCGGCGAGGATCACCACCAGCACGAGGGTAAGCATGGGCGCGACCCGTCAGCTGTTCTTGAGGACGATCTGGTACGCCACCACGCCGGCCTCGCGGCAGCGGTCGATGGCCTTTTCCAGGATCTCGAAGAACTCCTTCAGCAGGAACATCTGCAGGTGGTCCAGGCGACCGGAGTAGATGTCGCGGTAAAGCTCCAGCATGAGCCGGTCGGCCTCGTTCTCGATCGCGCGCAGCTTCTCGTTGAGCGACGTCATGCGATCGATGTTCATCTTCTTGATCTCGTGGACCATCTCCACGACCACCGACGCCGCCTGCTCGAGCATCGCCGCGCGCGGTGCGAAGTCGATGCCGTCCAGGTGCTGGATGGCCAGCGAATAGCGGTCGGCGAACTTCTCCACCTGCTTCGGGATCTTGTACAGCGCCGAGCCCAGCGCCTCGATGTCCTCGCGCTCGATCGGGGTGATGAAGCTGTCCACCAGCGCCTTGCCGATCTTGTCCGAAGCCGCGCGCTCGCGCAGGCGCGCCAGCTTGAAGGCATCGAGCGCCGGCTGGCGGTCGGTGGCCTTCATCATGGTATGCAGGGCCTTGGTGCTGTCGTGGGCGGCTTGGGCGGCCTCGTCCAACAGCGTGTAGAACTGCTGGCCGGAGCCGAAGATCGTCTGGAGGGAGAACATCGGGCGGTCCCACCGTCACGGGATGGACGGCTTCAGGGGCGGAATTATGACCGTTCCGTGACGGTTGCGGACAGCCCGACCCGGTGGCCGGCGCCGCCCGCGGGCCTCCCCATTAGCCGAATGTCTCGTTCAGCTTCACGCGTCCGCCCGTCGGTCGTTTGCTAAACTCGCGCCGCGCCTCCGGGTGCACCCTATGGACGACGACCCTACCTCCCCCCACTGTCCCCCGCGACAGACCCCGCCCGCCTCGCCGGCCCTCCCCGCTCTGAACGGAGACTCCCGTGCTTGAGCTGCTGATCGTTTTTGCCCTGGTGCTGTTGAACGGCTTCTTCGCCATGTCCGAGATGTCGGTCATGACCTCGCGCAAGAGCCGGCT
>NZ_PKDG01000011.1 GCF_002863005.1 Pseudoxanthomonas sp. | reverse complement strand
CGGGCATGGGCGAGGGCCGGGCCGAGCAGGCTGTCCTGGATGGCATCGCGGCGACCTCGGCATTGCTGGCCCAGTATTTCCCGCAGCAGTCGGGCCAGGCCGACGAGGACGAACTGCCCAACCGTCCGCACCTGCTTGACTGATATCGGAGCCGTGGAGCGGAGCGTGCTCCGCTGACGTGATGCCCGGCTGCTCTCTCTCGGCCGGGCAGGCTCGGCGCTACGCGGGCGGCCAGTCATCCACGCACGGGGCGGGTGGGGCAGAATAGTCGCTCCCCACCGGCACTGCCGAGGCGCATGATCTACCTTCACCAGATCGACCCGATCATCTTTTCGCTGGGACCGGTCAAGCTGCACTGGTACGGCTTGATGTACCTGCTGGCGTTCGTCACCGCCTGGTGGCTGGGACGCCTGCGCGCCTCGCAGGGACGCCTGCCCGGCGTCAATGCGGATGCGTTCTCCGACCTGATGTTCTACGCGATGCTTGGCGTCGTGCTGGGCGGGCGTATCGGCTATGTGCTGTTCTATGGGTTCGGCACTTTCCTCGACAACCCGTTGTCGATCTTCAAGGTGTGGGAAGGCGGCATGAGCTTCCATGGTGGCCTGCTCGGCGTGATGGCCGCGGCGCTCTGGTGGTCGCGCAAGCACCGTTTGCACTTCTTCGACACGATGGATTTCGTCGCGCCGCTGGCCGCGCCCGGGTTGGGCTTCGGCCGGCTGGGCAACTTCATCGGCGCCGAGTTGTGGGGCAAATACACGCATGCCAACTGGGGCGTGATCTTCCCGACGGATCCTGAGCTGCGCAACTTCGATGCGCTGCAGCTCAAGGCGCAGTACGCCGCGGGCGCGTTGAACCAGTTCGCCCGCCATCCCTCCCAGCTCTATCAGGCCTTCCTAGAAGGGTTGGTGATGTTCGTCGTGCTGTGGACGGTCTCGCGCAAGCCGCGGCCGCGCTACCTCGTGTCGGGCCTGTTCGCGCTGATGTACGGCGTATTCCGCTTCCTGATGGAATTCGTCCGCGTGCCGGATGAAGGCCATTACGTCGCCTGGGGCTGGCTGACAAAGGGCCAGGTGCTCAGCGTGCCGCTGGTGCTGCTGGGCCTGTACCTGCTGTGGCTGTCGCGTCGTGCGCCGACGCTGCAGCCCGTCGTTCCCGCGCCGGTCGCCGGCAAGTAAACCGTGAAGCCTTTCGCCGGAGACCAGGCATGAAGCAATACCTCGACCTGTTGCGCCATGTGCTGGAACAGGGTGCCGAGAAGTCCGACCGCACCGGCACCGGCACGCGCAGCGTGTTCGGCTGGCAGATGCGCTTCGACTTGAACGAAGGCTTCCCGCTGGTCACCACGAAGAAGCTGCACCTGCGCTCGATCATTCACGAGCTGCTGTGGTTCCTGAAAGGCGAAACCAACATCGCCTACCTGAAGGACAACAAGGTCAGCATCTGGGACGAGTGGGCCGACGAGCACGGCGAACTGGGCCCCGTGTACGGCAAGCAGTGGCGCAGCTGGGAGGGCGCCGACGGCAAGACCATCGACCAGATGCAGTGGCTGGTGGACGAGATCAAGCGCAATCCGGATTCGCGCCGCCTGGTGATCAGCGCCTGGAACGTCGCCGAACTGCCGAAGATGGCGCTGATGCCGTGCCACTCGCTGTTCCAGTTCTACGTCGTCGACGGCAAGCTCAGTTGCCAGCTCTACCAGCGCAGTGGTGACATCTTCCTCGGCGTGCCGTTCAACATCGCCAGCTACGCACTGCTGACGCATATGGTGGCGCAGGCGACGGGCCTCGGTGTCGGCGACTTCGTGCACACGCTGGGCGATGCGCATCTGTATTCGAACCACTACGACCAGGCGCGCGAGCAACTGTCGCGTGAGCCGCGCGCGCTGCCGAAGCTGCACCTCAATCCCGACGTCACCGACCTGTTCGGCTTCACCTTCGATGACATCGAGATCCATGGCTACGATCCGCATCCGGCGATCAAGGCGCCGGTGGCGGTTTAGCGGATGCGGATTTCGCTGGTCGCCGCCCTCGATCGCCATCGCGCCATCGGACGCGACAACGACCTGCCCTGGCGCCTGCCGGACGACCTGAAACGCTTCAAGGCGCTGACGCTGGGCAAGCCGGTGCTGATGGGGCGCAAGACCGCCGAATCGCTGGGTCGCGCGCTTCCAGGACGGCTCAACCTGGTACTGACGCGCAGCGGTCGCGTGCCGTTCGAGGGTATGCGCGCAGTCGCGTCGGTTGATGAGGCGATCCGGATCGCGACGGAACAGGGTAGCGACGAGCTCTGCGTGATCGGTGGCGGCGAGGTCTACGCGTTGACACTGGACCGTGCCGACGTTTTGCACCTCACAGAGGTCGACACCGAGGTGCAGGACGCGCATGCGTTCTTCCCGGCTTTCAGTCCGGCGATCTGGCAGGAAGTCGCCCGCGAACCGCATCCGGCGGATGCCAAGCATGCGATGGCCTTCGACTTCGTCGAGTATCGCCGTCATTGAGCAGCACCATCCGTAGGCTGGGATGAAGCGTTGCGCAATCCCAGCGTTCTCCTGTCCTGTACGCCGACACGCTGCGTGGTGCTGGGTTTATCAACCCAGCCTACGGAGTGGGAGAGGCTGATGCACCTCCGTAGGCTGGGATGGAGCGAAGCGCAATCCCAGCGCTTTCCCTGCCTCAATGCGCTGCGTGGCGCAGGCTTTCGTCACCCTGCCTGCGGGGCGGCTGCGTTGCTTGCCGCGAGCCCGCGTCACGGGGACGCGCGCGATGCCACGATGGTCGGTGGGCGGTAGTGGCCGATGATCGTATGGTCGAACAGGAGGTCGTCTTCATGCGTGCCTGCACTGATGTTGTGCAGGATCAGCGGCGTGCCGTCGTGGCTGCGGCGATCGGACACGATGCCGATATGCAGCAACCCACTGCCGTTGAGCCGCCACGCGACAATGTCGCCTGCTGCGAAGTCGCCTGGCGATTGGCCGATCGATCGCGCCCATCCATGCCGTTCGAACCAGCGCATCTGGTTCGGTACGCGACGGTGGTCGATGTTGCGGTCGGTGCGGCTCAATCCCCATTGCCTTGGGTACTGATCGAAGTGGGTGCGCATGTCGTCGTGGATCGCCTGCTGCAGATCCAACCCCTGCGTACGCAGTGCGCGGATCACCACATCGGTGCAGACGCCGCGGTCA
The DNA here is from genome assembly GCF_002863005.1 of Pseudoxanthomonas sp. Taxonomy (GTDB): domain Bacteria; phylum Pseudomonadota; class Gammaproteobacteria; order Xanthomonadales; family Xanthomonadaceae; genus Pseudoxanthomonas_A. The sequence continues at coordinate 9,656 of NZ_PKDG01000011.1, read as the reverse complement.
CCGGGCACGTCGCCGCCGGGATAGGACAGACTGAAGTAGGCCGGGTCGTACACGTGGACCACGCCGATCTGCGCCCGTGCCGCCGCGACCAGGGGTGGAGACGCAGCCGGAAGCGCGTCCGCTGCCGTGGTCGGTGACGTGGCGGTTTCGACGATGATGGGCGTTTCATCGCGGCAGGCCGCGAGCACCATCAGCACCAGGCACAACGTCGACAGCTGCACCCACCGCATGCTCAGTCCTTCGGCAATTCGCCCTTGGGCGGTGGAGGCACGTCGCGGCCGGGGACCTGCACCAGCCGGATCTCGTCGGTGTCGAGTTGCAATGCGGTGAGTTTCCCGCCCCACACCGCACCGGTGTCGATCGCGTGCACGCCATGGCCGATCATCAGGCCCAGCGTGGACCAGTGGCCGCAGACGATCTTCAGGTCCCGCTCGGCGCGGCCGGGGACTTCGTACCAGGGATACAGGCCCTGGGCCTGGCGGCCCGGCGCGCCCTTCTCCTCGATCGCCATGCGCCCGCGCGGCGTGCAGTAGCGCATGCGCGTGAGCACGTTGATGATGGCGCGCGAGCGGTCGTGCCCCGAGAGGTGCGGCGCCCAGTTTGGCTTGTCGCCGTACATGTTGCGGAACAGCTTGCGGTAGGCGTTGCCGTGCAACTGCACTTCCACTTCGCGCGCGTGTTTTTCCGCGAGGGCGGTGGTCCACTTCGGCGCGAGCCCGGCGTGCACCATCATCCAGCCCAGTTCCCGGTCCACGTGCACCAGTTTTTGCAGGCGCAACCAGTCCAGCAGTACGCGTGCATCGTCGGCCAGCACCACGCGTTGCAGGTCGGGATTGACCTTGCGCTGTTCGTCCGGCGAGCGTTCGCCGATCGCCAGCAGGGAGAGATCGTGGTTGCCCAGCACCACCACGCAGTGATCGCGCAGCGAATGCACCAGCCGCAGCGTTTCCAGCGACTGTCCGCCGCGGTTGACGAGGTCGCCGCAGAACCAAAGCCGGTCCTGCGCCGGATCGAAGCGGATCTTCTCCAGCAGGCGCTGCGTCGCGTCGTAGCAGCCCTGCAGGTCGCCGATGGCCCAGACGGTCATCGCGGCGGACTCAGTGCAGGGTCCGCGGGACGGACAGGGTGAAGGCGGCGATGGGCGCGTCGAACCGGGTGCCGTCGTCGGCGAGCATGTCGTAGCGTCCCTGCATGGTGCCCAGTGCGGTTTCCAGGATGGCGCCGGAGGTGTAGCGGAAGTCTTCGCCCGGCCTCAGCCAGGGCTGTTCGCCGACCACGCCTTCGCCTTCCACTTCCTCCACCTTGCCGTTGGCGTCGGTGATGATCCAGTGTCGGCGAAGCAGCTGCGCCGGCACGCGGCCGCGGTTGTGGATGCGGATCGTGTACGCGAACACATAGCGCCCGTCCTCGGGCGCTGACTGGTCATCCAGGAAGCGCGTGGCGACATCCACGTCGATGGCGTAATCGGGGGAATCCATGCGTTCAGTGTATGCAAACGCGCGTAAAAGCGGAAACAACGCGGCGCGATGCCGCAACTCAGTCGTCCGCAGGCAGGTTGGCGAGGCGGACGAAACCATCCACGCCGACCTGTTCGGCACGCGCGTCCGGACGCAGGCCGGCGGCTTCGATCTGGTCCGTCGTGCACGTGCCACCCAGTGCATTGCGCAGGGTCTTGCGCCGCTGGCCGAACGCCGCGCGCACGACGGCCTCGAAGCGGCCAGGGTCGCTGATGCCGATGGACGTGGCATCGCGGGGCACCAGCCGGGCCACCGCCGAATCGACCTTCGGCGGCGGACGGAACGCGCCGGGCGGGACGACGAACAGCGCGTCCACGCGGCAGTACGCCTGCAGCATCACGCTGAGACGGCCGTAGACCTTGCTGCCGGGCTCGGCGGCCATGCGGTCCACCACCTCCTTCTGCAGCATGAAGACCATGTCGCGGATCGAGGCGGCGTGTTCGATGGCATGGAACAGGATGGGCGACGACAGGTTGTACGGCAGGTTGCCGACCAAGCGCAGTTTTTCGTCGCCGGCGAGCTTGCCGAAGTCCACGTCCAGGACGTTCTTGTGGATGATCGTCAGCCGGCCCACGCCCTCCGACGCTTCCATCAGCGGCGTGATCAGGTCGCGGTCGAACTCGATCGCCGTCAGCTCGCCATGCTTGCGCAGCAGTGGGAACGTGATCGCGCCCTGGCCCGGCCCGATCTCAACCAGCCGGTCGCCAGGCTGCAAATTCACCGCCATCACGATCTTGTCGATGTAGCTGCGGTCGGTCAGGAAGTGCTGGCCGAGGGACTTCTTCGGGGGAGCCTTGAAGGACATGGGGGCGCGGAGCCTTTGAAAGCAGAAGAGAGTGTGGGGAAGTGAGGAGCGAGCAGGGCAGGCGGGAACGACGGGGCGCGACATCTTCCTCACTCCTCACTGTTCTCCGCTCACTCCTCGCCGTAACGCCATGCGCGCACAGGTGGCCACGGCGGCGAACAGGCTGGAGGGATCGGCGATGCCCTTGCCGGCAAGGTCGAGCGCGGTGCCGTGGTCGACCGCCACGCGCGGATACGGCAGCCCCAGCGTCAGGTTCACCGCCTGCTCGAAGCCGCTGTACTTGAGGACCGGCAGGCCCTGGTCGTGATACATCGCGACCACGGCATCGAAGCCCCGCAGTTTCTGCGGCAGGAACGCGGTATCGGCGGGTAGCGGACCTTCAAGGCGCAGGCCGTCCGCGCGCAGGGCGTGCAACACAGGCTCGATGACCTCGATTTCCTCATTGCCGAGGTGGCCGGCTTCCCCCGCATGCGGGTTCAGGCCGAGCACGGCGATGACCGGGTCTGCGATGCCGAAGTCACGGCGCAGCGCGGCATGCGTGATGCGCAGTACCTGCTCCAGCCCAGCGGGCGTGATGGCGTCGGGAACAGCCCGCAAGGGCAGGTGCGTGGTTGCCAGCGCGACGCGCACGATGTCGTTGGCCAGCATCATCACCACCGGACAGTCCGCCTGTTCCGCCAGCAGTTCCGTCGTGCCCCGGTAAGCGATGCCGCCGGCGTTGATCGCCGCCTTGTGCACGGGGCCGGTGACCAGGCCGTCGAGATCGCCCCGCAGGCAGGCGCCGGCCGCATGCGTCAGCGCATCGATGACCGCGCGCGCGTTGCGCGGCTCGGTCGCGCCGAAGGCGTTTGGGACGGCGTTGGGGAGGGGGTGCAGGCGCAGATCGCCCGGCCGCCGCGCGACCTCATGCTCGGCGAGCAGGCGGAGCGGCAGACCAAGCGCATCGGCTGCCGCCCCCAGCGTGACGGCATCGCCAAAGGCGAGGAGGGTGTAATCGTCGCGCACCTGCTGCGCCAGACGCACGCAGAGTTCGGGTCCGATGCCGCCCGGCTCGCCCGGAACCAGCGCGAGCCGCGGTACCACGTCAGCCGCCCGGCGTGGTCTCGGCGCCGGCATTGCGGAAGCTCACGTAGGCTTCGCCACGCAGTTCCTGCAGATAGCGGTTGTACTCGTCTTCCGCCTTGCGGCGGCCGATGGTTTCGCGCACCTGGGCGCGGCGGTTCTGGTCGGTCACGTCCGTCTGGCGGCTGCCCACGCGCTGCACAATGTGCCAGCCCGCGTCGGTGCGGAACGGCGGGCTGACCTGGCCGTCCTGCAGACCGGTGACCTGCTGGCCGAAGGCCGGACCGAACGCCTCGGCGGGGAACCAGCCCAGGTCGCCGCCTTCATCGCGGCTGTTGGCGTCCTCGGTGGATTCCTTGGCGACTTCGACGAAATCAGCGCCGCCGGCGATGCGGGCGCGCAGGGTATCGATCTTGGCCTTGGCGGCGTTCGCGTCCTGCGTTGGCGTGATGCGGATCAGGATGTGGCGCGCGTTGTACTCGGTGACCGACCGCTGTTCGGCTTTCGCGCCGTCGCGCACTTCCACCAGCTTCAACAGCTGGAAGCCGCTGGGGCCGCGCAGTGGGCCGACGACCTGGCCGGGGCTCATGCCCTTCAGCATTTCCACGAACGCGGTGGGGATCTCGTCCGGGCTGCGCCAGCCGAGGTCGCCGCCTTCCAGGGCGTTGGGGCTGTCTGAGTAGCGCACGGCGGCGGCGGAGAAATCCAGCTCGCCCTTGTCGACAAGCGCCTTGACGCCGTCGATCTTGCTCTTGCCGGTATTGATCTGTTCCGCACTGGCGCCATCGGGCAACGCCACCAGGATGTGCGCGAGGTGGTACTGGACCTGTCCGGTAGCCTGCGCGGCGAGCGCGGCATCGACCTCGCCTTCGCTCACCTGCACGCGGCTCTGGGCGAAGCTCTGGCGGAGGCGCTGGATCGTCACCTCATCGCGCAGCGAACTGCGGAACTCGGCGAACGACATGCCGTCGGCTTCCAGCCGCTGGCGCAGGCCGTCGGGCGTGGTGCCGTTCTGCTGGGCGACCGCGTTGACCGCATTGTTGAGTTCGGCGTCGCTGATGCGGATGCCGCTTTCGGCTGCGCGCGCGACCTGCAGCTTGACCAGCACCAGTCGCTCCAGCACCTGGCGCTCCAGCACGTTGCGCGGCGGAAGCTGGCCAGGCTGGTTGGCGTACTGGGTCAGCACGTTCTGCACCGCGCGGTCCAGCTCGCTCTGCAGCACGACATCCTCGTTGACGACGGCGGCGATGCCGTCCAGGCGCTGCAGGGTCTGGGCCTGCACCGAGGTAGCGACCGTCGACAGGGTCAGCAGGCCGGCGATGAGGAAGCGGGAAAACGGCTTGGTCATGGCAATGGATCCGGAGCGTAAGAGGTGTCGTCCGGTCGCTGCGCGATATTGCTCGGCGGGACGAGATAGAGGTCGTCTCGGTAGTAACCGAGAATAGCACGGCGCAAGGTGCGGTCCGTGTCCTGGCCGGCCGAGCCCAGGCCTTTCAGGACGAATTCCACCTGGAATCCGGTGTTCATTTCGCCCTCGCGGTTGCGCACGTAGCGGCGTACCAGCGCGCGCACGGCCAGGCAGCAGCTGTCCCACTGCACGCCGGCGACGCCTTCCAGCAGACCCGGCTCCTGGTCGGTCGCGGCATCGCGATAGAAGGAATGGTAGTAGCGTCCCACCACGCTCCACGCCGGCGTCACCGGGTAGAGGAACGAGAAGTCGGCCTGCTCCAGCAGGTCGCGGCGGCGGCGGTACGTGATGTTGACCACGCCGTCGTCCGGCAGCAGGTAGCGGGCACGCACGCTGGCCAGGTCTTCGCGGCGGAACTTCGGGTCCCACTGATAGGAAGCGCCGATGGTCCAGCGATCCGTCGGCGCGTAGTTGGCGTCGACGACCCAGGCCGACTTGCCTTGCGCCAGGGGGACCTCGTTCGGCGCGGTGACGCGCACGTCGTCGAAGTAGCGGATCTGGCCGATGCTGGCCGACAGGCGTTCGAAACCATCCTTCTGCCGCAGCAGGCGCGTGGTCAACGCCAGCGTCAGCTGGTTCGCGTCGGTCTGGCGGTCCGGTCCGGTGTACCGGTTGTCGCGGAACAGCTGCCCGTAGCTGAAGTTGAACGGACGCGTGTCGAAGATCGGCAAGCCGTCTTGTTCGCGATACGGCGCGTTGAGGTAGAACAGGCGCGGCTCGAGCGTGTGCAGGAAGCGGTCGCCCTTGATCTCGGTTTCACGGTCGAAGTACACGCCCGCGTCGAACGAGCCGATCGGCAGGCTGCGGCTGGGCGAACGATCGTAGAACTCGGCGATCTGCGCCGCGCTCACCGGTTGCCCCGCGGCGATGCCATACGCGGCGCGCGCACGATCGGTGGCGATCGTCTGGGCCAGGTCGGCGTCCAGCCGGTACTCGGTATGGCGGTAGGCCAGCGTGGGCGTGACGTACCAGGACGCGCCCTGGATGGGGAACGAGATGGTCGGCTTGAGGTCGATGCGGCTGCCGCCGGCGAGTTCGTCGTGCTGGAAGCGCACCGCTTCCGCATGGCCGCCCACGTTGATCCAGCGGCTCAGCGGCTGGCTCCAGTTGAAGTAGGTGCGGGGCAGGCGGTTGTAGGGCAGCGAGGCTTCGGTGCTCAGGTAGTCGGAGAGCTGCCAGTGGTCGGCCATCAGGCCGGCGCTCCAGTACTCGCCGGCGCCATAGATGCCGGCCGTGCTGGTGACGGAGGAGTACGCCTGGCCGAACAGCGAGTTGCCGAAGTCCTCCTGGTAGCGCGCGTCGCTCAGCCAGATCAGGTTGGCGCGCGCCTGCCAGTTCGGACTGAACCGGTGGTCGCCTTCGAACGACAGAAAGCCGCGGCCGTCGTCCGGATCGGGATTGTTCGGATTGAGGGGATCGTAGTCCGCCTCGTTCATGCGGTCGCGGACCAGGTCGTCCTTGGTCATCCAGGTGCCCTGGATCTCGCCGCGCCCCTTCTCGTACAGATAGCGGAATTCCGCGCCCATCTGGAACCCGCGTTCGCTCATGTAGCGCGGTTCCAGCGTCGCGTCGTAGTTCGGCGCCAGGTTGAGGTAGATCGGCTGCTTCCAGTCGAAGCCGTTCCGGCCGGACAGGCCGATCGCCGGGTACAGCAGGCCGGTGTGGCGCTGGTCGTCGATGGGGAACTTCAGGTACGGCACGTACAGCACCGGCACCTTGCCCAGGCGGATGGTCGCGCCACGGGCCACGCCCCATCCGTCGTCGGTGTTGATGTCGATGCGGCGCGAGCGCAGTTCCCAGCGGCGGTCGTCGGGATCGCAGGTGGAATAGGTGGAGTGCAGCAGGCTGCCCTCCGGTCCCTTCATGTCGATGCGGTCGGCGCCACCGTTGCCGCGCCGGTCCACCAACTGGTAGCGCACGTTGTCGATCTGGTGCGTGTCGGCGCTCTGGTCGCCGCGGGCCGTGTCGGCGATCAGGCGGATGCCGGTGTCCTGGTACCGGATGTGGCCATCGGCGACGTACGTGTCCTTTTCCTGGTCGTACTTCAGGTTGTCGGCGCCCAGGAACTGGTCGCCGCGACTGAGGGCGACATTGCCCTGGTACTCGAGGTTGGCCTCGGTACCTCCCAGCTGGTCGCCTTCGATCGAGGTCGGCTGACCGGCCCGCTGCTCGCGCGTCAGCTGGGGGTTGTCGGCCGACGGGGGCGCCGCGCCGCCGAATGCCGGGATGACATCCTGGATCGGGCACAGCGCCCAGCTTTCGGGCTTCTCATCGTCGGCCATCGCCGGCAGGCACAGGGCGATGCTGAAGGGCAACGGTAGCAGGCGAAGGGCGGTGCGCACGCGGTGCAAGGCTCGCTGTCGGACGAAAAACGGCCGTTAGCTTGCCCCATCCCATGCATGCGGGCAATGAAGGCCTCCGGCCGGTGTCGGTCGAGGTTCAGCGATTGGCCGGACTGCCGTGGCGATCAGCGCAGCGCGTCCACGTGGACCTTGGCGCAGTCGCTCAACGCCTCCAGGTCGTAGCCCCCTTCGAGCATGGACACCACGCGTCCGGCGGCATGCCGGTCGGCCAGGTCGCGCAGCTGCCGGGTCAGCCAGCCGAAGTCGTCGGTTTCGAGCATCAGGTCGGCCAGCGGATCGCGCATGTGGGCATCGAATCCGGCCGAGATCAGCAGCAGTTGCGGCTTGAAGTCGTCGAGCGCCGGCAGCAGTTCGTCGGCCCAGGTGTTCTGGAAGCGGAACCCGCCGCTGCCGGGTGGCAGCAGCGCGTTGAAGACGTTGCCGACCCCCCGTTCGTACGGTGCGCCGCTGTGCGGATAAATGCCCGACTCGTGGCTGCTGAAGTAGGCCACGCGGGGTTCGTCGTAGAAGATGGCCTGCGTGCCGTTGCCGTGGTGCACGTCGAAGTCGATCACCGCGACGCGCTCAAGTCCGTGCCTGTCGCAGGCATGCGCCGCCGCGACGGCGATGTTGTTGAACAGGCAGAACCCCATCGCGGCCGTGCCGGTCGCATGGTGGCCGGGCGGCCGGACCGCGCAGAAGACGGTCCGGTCCTCGCCGTTCATCACGGCATCCACGCCTGCCACGCCGGCACCGGCGGCCCGCAACGCCGCGGCGCGCGAGGCTGGGGACATCACCGTGTCCGGGTCCAGCATGCGGTAGCCGGAAACGTCCGCCTCCAGCACCTCCCGCACCAGCGCTTCGTCGTGCACGCGCCGCAGGTCCCCGAGCTTGGCGATCGGCGCCTCCCGCCAGTCGGCATCGGCGTGGTGCCGGCGCAGCGCATCCAGCACGACTTCCAGCCGGGCGGGCCGCTCCGGATGTTCCGGTCCGGGGTCATGGAGCAGGCAGGCGGGATGGGTGTAGATGATCACGGTGCCGGCATTGTCCGGGTTCGGGAAGTGGCGCAGACGGTCCCACGCGGTGGGGAGTCAGCGCCATTCTAAGCGCGGCCCTGTGGCGGCTGGCATTCGACCTTTCGGGGGCGGCGTGACGTGGCGTCCGCCGTCCGGGTCGCCGATGCTCTGTGCGAGCGCCTTAGGGTGCGATGCCCTGCCGGCGGGTCACCCCGACGCATCGCGGGCAGGGCCCGCTCCTACCATGCTGCGGAGGTCGGTGGGACCGCCCCGCGCTCAACGGCTCAGGCGTGGCGCCGCTCGTGTTTCCACAGCACTTCGCCGTGTCCGTCGGCGCGGGCCAGCACGCGGGCCAGCACGAACAGCAGGTCGGACAACCGGTTGAGATAGCGGATCGCTTCCGGGCGCACGGCGTCGTGACGGGCCAACGTGACGGTTTCGCGCTCGGCCCGGCGCACGATGGTGCGGGCCAGGTGGCAACGCGAGGCCGCTTCGCCCCCTGCCGGCAGGATGAAGTCCTTCAGCGGCGGCAGGTCGTCGTTGTACTGGTCCAGTTGCTTTTCCAGCGCATCGACATCGTCACCGGTGATCGCCGCGTGGCCGGGAATGCAGAGCTCGCCGCCCAGATCGAACAACTGGTGCTGCACGGTGGTCAACAGCGCGCGGATGTCGTCCGGCACGCTCGCCACCGCCAGCAGCACGCCGATGGCCGAATTGGCTTCGTCCACCGTGCCGTAGGCCGTGACGCGGGCGGAGTCCTTGCCCACGCGCGTGCCGTCGCCCAGGCCGGTGCTGCCGTCGTCGCCGGTGCGCGTGTAGATCTTCGAGAGGCGGTTGCCCATCGGCGCCCCGGGCCCGCTCAGCCGGCCGCGCGGCCGTGCGGCCGGGCCAGGCGCACCACCTGTCCGGCCAGTACGTGCACGATGACGGCCAGGCCCACGTAGATCGCGGCCACGCGCAGGTACGGCAGGTACCAGTCGCTGAAATTCTTCCACCAGCCGGCGACGGTGGGCTCGCTCACGACCGGGCTGAGCCAGTAGAAGCTGCCCTGGCTCACCAAGTGGCAGACGGTGACCGAAGCCAGCAGCGTGCCGACCAGCAGCGCCAGCGTGCGGCCGTGGTTAGCGGTCTGGTAACGGCGAAGCAGAGCGCCACCCGCCCACATCGCACCGTAGGCCGGCACCAGGAACCAGTACGCCGGCGAAACGCAGTAATGCGTCCAGAAATTGATGCCCTGGCCGCTGATGACGATGTAGTCCACCGCCACGGCAGCCGCCATGAACAGCGGGAAAGCCCAGCGCGACCACGTGCGCAGATAGTAGCCACCGATGAAGAAGGCCGCCCAGCTCGCGTCGGGCAACGGACCGATGTGACCGAAGGTCGTCGGCAGGTGCAGGCGGGTGAGGACCAGCAGGGCAGCGACCAGCATCAGCACGAGGGCGCGTT
>NZ_PKDG01000002.1 GCF_002863005.1 Pseudoxanthomonas sp. | reverse complement strand
CAAGCGCGTAGCGGTGATCGGCGGCGGCAACTCCGGCGTCGAGGCGGCGATCGACCTGGCCGGCATCGTCGCCCACGTGACCCTGATCGAGTTCGACAGCCAACTGCGTGCCGACGATGTGTTGCAGCGCAAGCTCCGCAGCCTGCCGAACGTGCGCATCGTCACCAGCGCACAGACGACGGAAGTACTGGGCGACGGCAACAAGGTCAACGGCCTGGTCTACAAGGACCGCACCGGCGGCGATACGCACCGCGTCGAACTGGAAGGCATCTTCGTGCAGATCGGCCTGCTGCCGAACACCGAGTGGCTGAAGGGCGTGGTGGCGCTGAGCCCGCGCGGCGAGATCGTCGTCGACGACCGCGGCCAGACCAGCGTGCCGGGCGTGTTCGCGGCCGGCGACGCCACCACCGTGCCGTACAAGCAGATCGTCATCGCCATGGGCGAAGGTTCGAAGGCCGCGCTGAGCGCCTTCGACCACCTGATCCGCACGTCGGCCCCGGTGGCAACCCCGGACGCTGTCGCGGCATGATGCGCGGGCGCGGGCCGTGCCCTGGTCCGCGCCGCGTCGCCGCACGGCGGTTCCCTGAGGGAGGAGTTCCATGAATCTCCGCGACCTGAAGTACCTGGTGGCGCTGGCCGACCACAAGCATTTCGGCCGCGCCGCCGCCGCGTGCTACGTCAGCCAGCCCACGCTGTCGACCCAGATCAAGAAGCTGGAAGACGAACTGGGCGTGCCCCTGGTCGAACGCGCGCCGCGCAAGGTCATGCTGACGCCCGCCGGGCGCGATGCCGCCGACCGCGCACGCCGCATCGTGGCCGAGGTCGAGCAGATGAAGGAAGCGGCGCGCCGCAGCCAGGACCCGGAAGCCGGCACGGTACGGCTGGGATTGTTTCCGACGCTGGGACCCTACCTGCTGCCGCACGTGGTGCCGCAGCTGCGCGCGCGTTTCCCGCACCTGGAGTTGCTGCTGGTCGAAGAAAAAAGCGATGTGCTGCTGTCGCGCCTGCGCGAAGGCAAGCTGGATGCCGGCCTGCTGGCGCTGCCGATCACCGACGACCAACTGCATACCGAATTCCTGTTCGAAGAACCTTTCGTGCTGGCGGTGCCGGAGTCGCATCCCTTGGCGCAGCGCGAATCCCTGACGCTGGCCGAACTGTCGCAGCAGCAGTTGCTGCTGCTGGAAGACGGACATTGCCTGCGCGAGCAGGCGCTGGATGTCTGCCGCCTCGCCGGCGCCAACGAAAAATCGGAGTTCCGCGCCACCAGCCTGGAAACGCTGCGCCAGATGGTCGCCGCGGATGTCGGCATCACCCTGCTGCCGACCTTGGCGGTCAAGCCGCCGGTGGCGCGCTCGCAGAACATCCACCTGTTGGGCTTCAGTGATTCGCACCCGAGCCGGCAGATCGCGATGGTGTGGCGGAAGAGTTCGGCGATGAGCGATTTCCTGCTGCAGTTGGCGCGCGTGTTCCGCGAACTGCCTCCCAGCCTCTTCGAGCCCGATACGGGCGGCGCGCAACCGCCGGCCGGACGCCCCACGCCGCGCGCGCGCGCGGCTTGAACCAAGCCACCTTCCGGGCTACGGTAGGGCGGCAAACAGGACTCCGATGGGCGGCGCGGCGACGCGTCGCCCGTTTCCTTTTGCGCGACCCCAAAATCCACAGAGGACCCCGATGAACAACACCCGCACCAGCGGCCTGCCGCCCTCGCTTCCCCCCCTCGTCGTGTCCAGCCGCGATCTGTCGCGCCTGGAAGCCCTGCTCGACACGCCCGTGCTGCGCCGGCACCCGGCCGCGCTCGCGCTGATGGACGAACTGAACCGCGCCGACGTGCGCACGCCGGACCGGATGCCGGACAACGTGGTGACGATGCACTCGCGCGTGGAGTGCGACGACGAACTCACCGGCGAACACCATCGCCTGACCCTGGTATATCCCCACGAAGCGAACGTCGAGACCGGCCTGGTCTCCGTTCTCGCGCCCGTTGGCAGCGCGCTGCTGGGGCTATCGGTGGGGCAGACGATCGATTGGCAGGCGTCCGGCAACCGGCCCTTGCGCCTGCGGGTCACCGCGATCGAGTACCAGCCGGAAGCGAGTGGCGACCTGCATCGCTGATTCCCTTCTCGGATCGAAATACGACGTGGGTCGTCACGGCGCTGCTTCGCATCACCTTGAATGACTGGCTTTTCACTCACGAACTCTACCGGCGTTTGAAACTAGGCAGCTCTTAGCTTTTTTCAGAGCGTAGAGACGGCGCCGCTCGCCGCGGAGGCCCTACTTTTCTTTGCTTGTGCAAAGAAAAGTAGGCAAAAGAAAGCACACCCCGGCGGTCCGCCCGCCGCACGCGGCGGTTGCGCAGTCCCGGCGGGAATTTTCGGACGGGGCATCCTGCCCCGGCCGAAAACGCCGCACATCCATGTGCGGCGCCCCTTCGGGGTTTTACCCACCGCGACTGCCGGACCTCAGGGGGCCAACGGCCAAAGCAGAAGCATCCGCGCGCCGTATTTGCTTTTGCTCGTGCTTTCGGGGTCCCCATGAGGCACGGCGAGCGGGCCGGGTAAAACCCGAAGGGCGGCGTCATGGATGACGGCGTTTCCGTAAGGCACATGGATGTGCCTTACGGAAATTCCCGGCCTGTTCGCGGACCCTGCGCGAAGCGCAGGGCGTGCCGCCTGGGGCGTGTTTCTTTGGTTCCTTTCTTTGCACGAGCAAAGAAAGGAACGCCCCCGCGGCGAGCGGCGCCATGCGTGCGAGAAGAAGACCCTTCCCTCACTGCCGTCAGAAGCAACCGCCATCGCGGATGCGGTGGCAACCATGGAGGACAAAGACATGGACTCCGTTGCCCCTCACCCCAACCCCTCTCCGCAGGGAGAGGGGCTTGAAACCCTCTCCGCGAGGAGCCGCACCATGCCAAAACAAAGCCAATTTCAGCCTTCCACCACAAGCCTTCGCGCTGGACGACAAGGCATACTTGTCCTCCCCGTCCTGTTCCCCTGCCGAGCCACCGCATGAACTCCGCCACGCCCAGCAAACTCCAGCAACTCCGCGAACTATCCGTCGTCGTCGCCGACACCGGCGATTACGACGCCATCAAGCGCCTCAAGCCCGTGGACTGCACCACCAATCCCACGCTGGTGAAGAAGGCGCTGGACCTGCCGGTGTACGCCGACCTGATCGAAGAACACCTCGCCTGGGCGCGTGCGCAGGGTGGCGGCGAAGCGCTGGTGGACGAGGTGGTCGATCGCCTGACCGTCGGCGTCGGCGCGAAGCTCGCCGGCCTGATTCCCGGCCGCGTTTCCACGGAGGTCGATGCCGACCAGGCCTACGACACCGCAGCCACCATCGCCAAGGCACGCAAGTTCGTGCAGATGTACGCCGACCAGGGCATCGGCCGCGATCGCATCCTGATCAAGGTCGCTTCCACCTGGGAAGGCGTGGAAGCCGCACGCGTGCTGCAGAACGAAGGGATCGACTGCAACCTGACCCTGATCTTCAATCCCACCCAGGCCATCGCCTGCGCCGAGGCCGGCGCGTTCCTGATCTCGCCGTTCGTGGGCCGCATCCTCGACTGGTACGTGGCCAACGGGAAAGCGCCGGCGAACATCGATGAGGATCCGGGCGTGGTGTTCGTGCGAGGCGTCTACGCTGAATTCAAGCGGCGTGGTTCCCCCACCGTGGTGATGGGTGCATCGTTCCGCTCCACCGCGCAGATCGAAGCGCTGGCCGGTTGCGACCGCCTGACCATCTCGCCGGACCTGCTGGAAAAGCTGGACCAGGAGCACGGCGACCTGCCGCGCAAGCTGTCACCGACGTCCGCCGAGGCGGGCGCTGCGGCGCCGGTGACGGCCGACAGCTTCGCCGCCGCGATCGAGGCCGATCCGATGGCGAAGGAAAAGCTCGCCACCGGCATCGACGCCTTCGCCAAGGACCTGGCTGCACTGCGCACGACCATCCGCGAGAAACTGACCGCGTGAATCTGCGCACCCTCCTGGTGATCGCCATCCTGGCCTGCCTGGCGGGGTGGTGGTTCTCGGAGAAGCGGGAAGGTCCACGGGCGCCTGCTGCGCCGGGCGATATCGCCTTGGCCTGCCCGTTGCCGCCCCGTGTGGCATCGGGCGAGCCGCCCTTGCAGACGGATGTGCCGGACAGCCTTGCGCCGTTCGCGCTGGATGCCGCCACGCTGACGCCGCTCGCCGGCTTCAGCGTGGAAGCCCGCGTCCTGTCTCGCGAGGACTACCGCAGCGGCCGCGAGTCGGACCTGTCGCCGACCGACCTCGCGCTGGGGTGGGCCCGCATGACCGAAGATGCGGTGATCGACGCGCTGGACATCAGCCAGTCCTCGCGCTGGTATCGCTATCGCTGGAGCGACCAGGCGCCGCTGCCGCCGCAAGAAATCGCGAGCAGCAGCGCCAACATGCACATGATCCCGGGCAACGATGCCGTGGCGCGAATGCTCGCGGGCGTTCGCCAGGGCGAGCGCGTGCGGATCGATGGCTGGCTGGTGGAAGCGAACGCGTCCGATGGCTGGCGCTGGCGCAGTTCCACCCGCCGCGACGACACCGGCGGCGGAGCCTGCGAAGTCGTCTACGTGTGCGGCATCACCCGACTGTAGGAAAAGAGCGCTCGTGGGAGCGACGCAAGTCGCGAACTGCCAAGGCAAGCTCGGACGGCTTCGCGACTTGCGTCGCTCCCACGACCGCTTTACTCAGGCGTCCAGCCCGATCGGACAGCTCACACCCGTACCGCCCAGGCCGCAGTAGCCATTCGGATTCTTGGCCAGGTACTGCTGGTGATAGTCCTCGGCGTAGTAGAACGGCGGTGCCGGATACACGACCTCGGTGGTGATGTCGCCGTAGCCAGCCGCCTTCAACTGCTGCTGGTAGGCCCGGAGGCTCGCTTCGGCGGTCGACTTCTGCTCCGGTGTATGGCAATGGATGCCCGATCGGTACTGCGTGCCGACGTCGTTGCCCTGGCGCATGCCCTGGGTGGGGTCGTGGCTCTCCCAGAACACCTGCAGCAGGCGTTCGAACGACACCTGTGCCGGGTCGTAGACCACTCTCACCACTTCGTTGTGGCCGGTCTGGCCGGAGCAGACCTCCTCGTAGGTCGCGTTGGGCGTACCGCCGCCGGCGTATCCGACCGACGTGCTGTATACACCGGGCACGTTCCAGAACTTGCGCTCCGCGCCCCAGAAACAGCCCAGTCCGAACTCGACCTGCTGCAGGCCCTCGAACGCATCGCGCAGGGGGTGTCCGTTGACGAAATGCGCGTTGTGCAGCGGCAGCGGCGTGCCGCGACCCGGCAGCATGTCTTCCGCGCGCGGCATGCGCTGCTTGTAGGCTCCGATACCCAGCATGGCGAACCTCTCGTGTCGGGGGAAAGCGGATCAGGCGGGCAGGATGCCCAGGCCTTCTTCATCGCCTTCCGATATGGGGCCATCGCCACGCGAATCCAGCCCCAGCGCCTTCACCACGTCCTCGGCCTGCGGCAACGCCGTGTCGGGCACGCAGACCCGCAGCACGCCGAACAGGGGCAGTTCGCCCATGCCGCCCAGCAACGACTCGCCGAAAACGAAGGCCGGGATCGCCGCCTCCTCCAACGCGTGCTTAACCAAGTGGGCATCGAACAGGTTGTCGGCCAAGTAGACCACGCGCATGGATGTGTCCTCCGACGCCAGCCTACACCGGGCGTCCGCTACAGGGGCGCGCGCACCGCATCGGTGGCCGCGACCGATTCAGTTTCCGCCGCGGCCGCCTCGCGCCATTCCCGCACGGCCGGCAGCGCGAACAGCGCGTCCATGTACGCGCGCGCGCCAGCGTCCACCTGCACGCCGTAGCCGTCGAAGCGGATCGCCACCGGCGCGTACATCGCGTCGACGATGCCGAAGTCGCCACACAGGAACACGCCGTTCCGGCCGTGCGCCTCGTGAAGCTGGCGCCACAGAGCCTGCACACGGTCGATGTCGCGTTGGGCGGCGGCATCCCAGCGGTACGCATCGGGTACGCGCCGACTGTTCATGGGCAGCTGCGTGCGCAGTGCGACGAAGCCCGAATGCATTTCCGCCGCCGCGGCGCGGGCCAGCGCGCGTGCCGCGAGGTCCGCTGGCCAGCCCCGGCCATCGAGCCAACGCTCGTTCGCGTACTCGCAGATCGCCAATGAATCCCATACCTGCACGTCGCCATCGTGCAGGGCGGGCACCTTGCCGGTCGGCGAATGCCAGCGGACCGCGTCGGCGAAGCCCGGTGTGTCCAGCAGCAAACGGACCTCATCGAAGGCCACGCCGAAGTGCCGCAGAAGCAGCCACGGGCGCAGCGACCAGGAGGAGTAGTTCTTGTTGCCGATGACGAGCGTCGGAAGGCTCATGCGGGGACCGGGTGCGCGATGGCTGTTCAGGATAGACCAGCCCGGACGCCAGACCGGCTAAACTGGCGTTTTTCCACGCCTCCCGCCCCGATGTCCGATACCGCTGCCCCCTCCGCCCCCCTGTCTGACGATGCCGCCCCGGAAAAGCGGGACTTCATCCGCCAGATCGTGCGCGAGGACCTGGCAGCCGGTCGCCATGCCTCGGTGAAGACGCGCTTCCCGCCCGAGCCCAACGGCTACCTGCACATCGGCCACGCCAAGGCGATCTGCCTGGACTTCGGCATCGCCGGCGAGTTCGGAGGCGTCTGCAATCTGCGCCTGGACGATACCAACCCGGCCAAGGAAGACCCCGAGTACGTCCTCGCCATCCAGGACGACGTGCGCTGGCTGGGCTTCGACTGGCACGACCTGCGCCACGCCTCGGATTACTTCGAGGTGTTGTACCTGGCCGCCGAGAAGCTGATCCGCCAGGGCGACGCCTTCGTCTGCGACCTGAGCGCGGACGAAGTGCGTGCATACCGCGGCACGCTGACCGAACCGGGCCGCAACTCGCCCTACCGCGACCGCAGCGTCGAAGAGAACCTGGACCTGTTCCGCCGCATGCGCGCGGGCGAGTTCCCGGACGGCGCACGCACGCTGCGCGCGAAGATCGACATGGGCAGCGGCAACATCAACCTGCGCGACCCGGCGCTGTACCGCATCAAGCACGTCGAGCACCAGAACACCGGCAACGACTGGCCGATCTATCCGATGTACGACTACGCGCACTCGCTGAGCGACGCGGTGGAAGGCATCACCCATTCGCTGTGCACGCTGGAGTTCGAAGACCACCGTCCGTTGTACGACTGGTGCGTGGACAAGGTGGACCTGGCCGGCTCGCCGGACCTGGTCGCGCCGCTGCTGGCGAAGGGCCTGCCGAAGGAAGCGAGCAAGCCGCGCCAGATCGAGTTCTCGCGACTGAATTTCAACTACCTGGTGATGAGCAAGCGCAAGCTGCTCGCGATGGTGGAAGACAAGCTGGTGGATGGCTGGGACGACCCGCGCATGCCCACGCTGCAGGGCATCCGTCGACGCGGCTACACGCCGGCGGCACTGCGCCTGATGGTGGACCGCGTGGGCATCAGCAAGCAGAACTCGCTGCTGGACATCTCCATCCTCGAGGGCGCGTTGCGCGAAGACCTGGATGCCGCCGCGGCACGCCGCATGGCGGTCATCGATCCGGTGAAACTGGTGCTGGCGAACCTGCCGGACGGCCACGAGGAAGCGCTGACGTTCTCCAACCATCCGAAGGACGAGTCGTTCGGCCAGCGCAGCGTGCCGTTCTCGCGTGAGCTGTGGATCGAGCGCGAGGATTTCGAGGAAGTCCCGCCGAAGGGCTTCAAGCGCCTCACCACGGGCGGCGAAGTGCGCCTGCGTGGCGCCGGCATCGTGCGCTGCGATGAAGTGATCAAGAACGACGCCGGCGAGATCGTCGAGCTGCGCGGCTGGCTGGACCCGGAATCGCGCCCGGGCATGGCAGGCGCCGAACGCAAGATCAAGGGCACCATCCACTGGGTCAGCGCGAAGCATGCGGTCGCCGCCGACATTCGTCTCTACGATCGGCTGTTCACCGTGCCCAATCCGGATGACGAGTCGGAAGGCAAGACCTACCGCGACTACATGAATCCGGAATCGCGCCGCACCGTGACCGGCTACGTGGAGCCCGCCGCGGCCAGCGCGGCGCCCGAGCAGTCGTTCCAGTTCGAGCGTATCGGCTACTTCGTCGCCGACCGCTACGACCACACGCCGGAGCGTCCCGTGTTCAACCGCAGCGTCACCCTGCGCGACACCTGGGCGACCAAGGCCTGAGGCCGGCCTCTTTCACCGCGTCTTGAGGCGGCGAAAGGCAGGCTGGCGCGCACCACCACCGAGGAAGGAGTCCGCCATGTCCCGCATCGCGCTGCGCCTGTTGCCTGCCATGCTGTCGTGCCTGTTCCTGTTCGCGCTGTCAGGCTGTGCGGCGCCGGCGTCCTCCGATGGCGTGGCGACCGATCCGCCCCCCGCATCGGCGCCGGCGCCCAAGCCGACCGGTGGCAACCTGCCACCGCGCGAAGCGGGCGCCATCACCGTGGAATACGCCTGCCGGACCAGCGCCGACTGCGCGGTCAAGAACGTGGGCAACTGCTGCGGCGCCATGCCGGCCTGCGTCAACAAGGACAGCCCCACCGACCCGCAGGGCGTCCAGGCCCAATGCGCTGCGAGTGGCCGCATGAGCGTCTGCGGCTTCGCCGACGTGACCGCGTGCCAATGCGTGAGCGGCCGCTGCGAATCCGATTCCTCCTCCCCGAAATTGCCGACCCAGTAATGCTCTACCAACAGATCCACCTGACCCTACCCGCCTGGACCCACGACCTGGTCGATCCCGCCACGACGTTCGCGAGCGACGAAGAGAAGGTCGCGCTGGCCATTGACCTGTCGCGCCGCAACGTGGACGCCAGCACTGGCGGCCCGTTCGGCGCCGTGGTGTTCGGCCCCGACCATCGCGTCATCTCCCTGGGCGTGAACCGCGTGATGCCGCATACCTGCTCGCTGGCGCACGCAGAGAACATGGCCTACATGCTGGCGCAGCAACGCCTGCAGACGCCGCGCCTCAACGACCTTGTCGCGCCGGTGGTACTGGCGACGTCGTCGCAACCCTGCTGCCAGTGCTATGGCGCAACGGTATGGGCGGGCATCGACCGCCTGCTGATCGGCGCGCGCGCCGAGGACGTGATGGAACTGACCGAGTTCGACGAAGGCCCACTGCCGGCGGACTGGATCGGCGAGCTCAACAAGCGCGGCATCGAGGTGGTGCGCGACCTGCGCCGGGACGACGCGCGTGCCGTGCTGAAGCGTTACGGCGAACAGGGCGGCGACACGTACTGACCTGGCGCGGCAGGAGAAGCCATCGACCGGCGCTTCTCCTGTACCCTGTGCCTACGGCAGGAGCCGCCACCCTCCGCTTCACGCGACCGCGCCATGTCATCGACGACCGGCCTGCTGGCCTTTTGCCGCCAGGGATTCGAACCCGAACTCGCTGCCGAACTGACCGAGCGCGCCGCGCTGGCCGGGTTCGCCGGGTATGCGCGCGCGCAGCGCAACGACGGCCATGTGGTGTACGTCTGCGAACAGGCGCAGGCGCTGGACCGTGCGCTGCCCTGGCGCGACCTGATCTTCGCCCGGCAGAAGCTGCGTCTGCTCGCCGAACTGCGCGGCATCGATCCGAAAGACCGCATCACGCCCCTGCTTGCCGCGCTGGCCGGCAGCGGACGCTTTGGCGACCTGTGGGTCGAGCATCCGGATTCCGACAGCGCCAAGCCGCTGGCGGGGTTGGCACGCAGTTTCGGCAATGCGCTGCGCCCGGCGTTGCGCAAGGCCGGATTCCTCAGCGAAAAGGACGACGCCCGCCTGCCGCGCCTGCACGTGGTATTCGTGCAGGGCGACCATCTGTTCCTGTGCGTTGCCGACGCACGCGACAGCGCGCCGTGGCCGCTCGGCATCCCGCGCCTGAAGTTGCTGCCCGATGCGCCCTCGCGCTCGGCGCTGAAGCTGGAGGAAGCGCTCCTGTCGCTGCTCGACGAGCGACAGCGCGATGCCTTGCTGCAACCGGGCATGACCGCGGCCGACCTGGGGGCCGCACCCGGCGGCTGGACGTGGGTGCTGACCCGGCACCACCTGCGCGTGACCAGCGTCGACAACGGTCCGCTGCGCGATCACGTGCTGGCCACCGGACTGGTCGAGCACCTGCGTGCCGACGGCTTCCACTGGAAACCCGCCCAGCCGCTGGACTGGATGGTCTGCGACATGGTCGAGCAGCCGCGCCGCGTGGCCGAGCGCATGGCGCAGTGGTTCCGTGAAGGCTGGTGCCGGCATGCGGTATTCAATCTCAAGCTGCCGATGAAGAAGCGCTGGGACGAGACCCGACTGTGCCTGGACCTGTTCTCGGACCAGGCTGGGCGTCCGCTCGAGGTGCGCGCGCGCCAGCTCTACCACGACCGCGAAGAGATCACCGTGTTCGCCACGCCCGGCTGACACCTGCAGACGCGCTGCGCGCCACCAAGGGAAACGGATGACGTCACCTGCCTCGACCCGCATCATTGCCCTGGGGCTCGTCGCCTCCCTCGCCGGCTGCGCGCACGTGGAGGGATCCCGCAGCGCCGCCAACGAAACGCTGTACGTCGCGCGCGATGTCATCGGCGACGGTGTCTTCAGTGCGGGGATCGAAGGGCCAGCGTTCGGCCCCGATGGCGCGCTGTATGCCGTGAGCTATGGCCGCGACGGCACGATCGGCCGGGTGACCTTCGACAGCCATGGCAAAGGCCGCGCAGACCTGTTCATGACGCTTCCCGAGGGCAGCACCGGCAACGGCATCCGCTTCGATGCCGACGGCTTCATGTACGTCGCCGACTACACCGGCCACCGGATCCTGCGCATCGATCCGCGCGACCGATCGGTCGGCGTGTTCGCGACGCTACCGGGCGCACACCAGCCCAACGACATCGCGTTCGCGCCCAACGGGATGTTCTACGCCAGCGATCCTGACTGGCGCGGCGCTACCGGCCAGTTGTGGCGCATCCTGCCCCATGGCGAGGCGACGCTGCTGGAAACCGGCATGGGCACCACCAATGGCGTGGAAGTCGGGCCGAAGGGCGATGTGCTGTACGTCAACGAGAGCGTGCAGCGCCGCGTATGGGCCTATGACCTGGACGGCGGCGGCGCGATCTCCGGCAAGCGCCTGCTGATCGCATTCTCCGACCACGGCCTGGACGGCATGCGGACCGACGTGCGCGGCAACCTGTACATCGCACGCTACGGCGCCGGCGTGGTCGCGGTGGTGTCGCCCGATGGCAGGCAAGTGCGCGAGGTGACGTTGAAAGGACGGAAGCCGACCAACGTGGCCTTCGGCGGTCCGGACGGTCGCACTGTCTACGTCACCCTGCAGGATCGCGGCGCGATCGAAGCCTTCCGCGCCGAGTTTCCCGGTCGCGAAACCGGGCTGTGACCGGGTGCCGCCGCGGTCTCAGGCAGTGACATGCCCGCGTGGCAAGATGCCTCCCTGACACGGAGACCGACCATGCTGCCCATCGAACTCAAGGACCCTGCCGGTTTCGGCACCGAGTTCCTGCGCCTGACCCTGCTGCAGGGCTTCCAGTCGCTGACCAAGCGCGACCTGGAGTTGTTGATCTTCGTGTTGCTGGAGCGCGACGGCGCCATCGGCCGGGACGAATCCAATTTCACCGTCGCCGGCAAGCTGCGGGTCACGCCGGCCAAGATCAAGGCGCTGCGCCGCGATGGGTACGCCCGCTGGCGCGCCTTGGTGCCGGAAGAACGCGACGCCGCGCTGCAGCGCATCGTCGCCAGCGCGTTGACCGAAACGAACCTGAAGTCGGGCGCCAAGCATGTCAGCGAGCGCAGCCGCAAGGACGGCTTCCTCGCCATCCGCGTCGAACACCCGGACGACCACCAGCAGTTCGAACAGGCCATCCTCGACGTCGGCGCATTGCCGGTCTACGAGCGCAATCGGGAGGTCGTGGCCGTGCGCTTCGATACGCTGCTGGCCATCGCCGAGCGCTGGGGTTACCTGCAGCCCGATCCGGCCGCGGTCACCGAGGCCTTGAGGGCGCTCACACCCACCTCGGAAGAGGTCGCGGACCTGCTGAAGAAGGACGTCACCAAGCTGCGCTGGCAGGATGCGCGCAACGCGCTCAACAGCCTGGGCGCCAAGGCCGTGGCCAGCACCGCCGAAGGCGGCCTGAAAGGACTGCTGAAGATCGTCTTCCCGTTCATTCCGGGTTGATCGCACTCAACCCGCGGCGATCTCCACGCGTTTCCCACCCGCGCGCGCGGACGCGAAGATCGCATCGAGTACCTGCATGTCGCGCCAGCCCTCCTCGCCAGGAACCCGCGGCGCACGCCGCTCCAGGATGGCCAGCGCATCGGCATCCATCTGCCTCGCCTGCTGCGCAGGCGTGGCACCGACTGCGACATCGAAACGGCGGCCGTCGCTGGCCTCGCCACGCACGCCTTCGTAGGCCTGGAACGGCGACAGTTCGTACCAACCGTTCGCGCACTCGGCGCGCAACAGATTGAGATTGCGGCCAAAGCTGGTCTCGCCATCGGCCACGATGCCGTCGGGAAACTCCAGCCGGAACTGCATCGTCTCGTCGACGCCGCGGAAGATCTCCGGGCGCTGCACCGACGCCGTGGCGGTGACCGCGACCGGCTCGGCGCCGGTGGTGTAGCGCGCGGCGTTGAGCGCGTAGACCCCCATGTCGTACATGGCGCCGCCGCCCCGCGCCGCATCCAGCCGCCACGGATCGCCGCCGGCGTCGTCGAATCCGCGGAATCCGGCCTCTGCGCGGATGCGCTGCAGGCGGCCGAAGGGTCGCGAGTGCGCCAAGGCCATGACGGCCTGCGTATTGGGCTCGTGTTGCATGCGGTAACCGATCGCCAGTTGCACCCGCTGGTGCCGGCATGCCTCGATCATCGCACGCGCCTCCGTGGCATCCATCGCCATCGGCTTCTCGCACCAGACATGCTTGCCGGCCGCCGCGGCCCGCAGGGTGAACGGCTTGTGCAGGTGGTTGGGCAGCACGATATAGACCACGTCGATGTCGGGGTTGTCGGCGATGCGGTCGAAACCGCCGTAGTCGTAGACGTTGCAGTCGGGAATGCCATGTCGGCGCTGCCAGTCCGCCGCCTTGTCCGGCGTGCCGGTCACGATGCCGGCCAGCCGGCAATGCCTTGTCATCTTCAGCGCAGGAGCCAGCAGGTCTCGGCTGTAATAGCCGAGACCGACCAGGGCGACGCCCAGCGGACGCCTGGCCGTCGCGCTCACGCGGGGCAGGACGCCGGCCATGCCCGCCGCGCCGAGCGCACCGAGCAGCCGCCGACGGAATACATCGGGCGAGGAACGTTCGATACTCATCGCGGCCAGCCTCAGGGTGGGGAATCGCGAGGCTATCGCATGCGGGGTGCCGCCGGTGTCAGCGCGGGCGCTGGCCGGCCGCGTGGCGCCAGAAGAAATCCACCAGCGGCGGCAGCCTGCCGGCCAGGCCCAGCAGCGGACCGCGCAGGAGGGTCAGGTGCATGTCGTCGTTCGAGAACAGCCGGTTGATGCCTTCGAAGGCATACGCGGCGGTCGCATTCTCGCTGCGGCGCGCGCGGGCCCAGCGCTCGAGCCGATGCGTGGCGGACCAGTCGACGCGCCGAGCCTGCGCGGCGCGGATCCCGTCACGCAAGGCGCCCACGTCGCGGAGGCCCAGGTTCACGCCCTGGCCTGCGAGCGGATGCACCACGTGCGCCGCATCGCCGGCCACGACCACGCGGCCGGCGACGTAGTCCTTGGCCAGTTGCCGCTTCAGCGGGAACGCCGCGCGCGGCGAGGCCGCTTCCACGTCGCCCAGCTGCCCCCCCATCGCCAGCGTCACCTCGCGACCGAAGGCGGCATCGTCCAAGGCGATCACGCGTCCTGCTTCGCCGTCCGGCAACGTCCAGACGATCGAGCTGAGACCCTCGGCGAACGGCAGGAAGGCCAACGGCCCGGTCGGCAGGAAGCGCTGCCAGGCGGTGTCTTCGTGCGGCAGGCCCGTCCGGACGAATGCCACCACGCCCCGCTGCGCGTAGTCGTGCGTCGCGACGTCGAGACCGGCCAGGCGACGCAGGGTGGAATCGGCGCCATCGGCGGCCACTGCCAGACGCGCATCGAGGCGCGTACCGTCGTCCAACCGCAGGGTGACGCCGCTCTCGTCCTGCTCCAGCGCCTCCACGCGCGCCGGACAGCGCACCTGCACACCGGCCGATGGCAGGGCGGCCCACAGCCGGTCCACCAGCAGCGCATGTTCGACGATCCAGCCCAGCTGCGTTCGTCCCAGCGTGTCGGCGTCGAAACGCAATGCGTCGCCACTACCGGCATCCCATACGCGCATGCATCGATACGGGTGCACGCGCGCGTCGCGGATTGCGCCCCAGACACCGGCTTCGTCGAGCAAGGCGGCGTTGTCGGGCGCGAACGCATAGACGCGCAGATCCGGGTGCGCCGGCGACCAGCGCAACGGCTCGCGGCCTTCGACCAAGACGACCTGCAGCCCTTCGCGCGCCAGCACCAGCGCGCAGGCCGCGCCCACCACTCCGCCGCCCACGACGGCGACATCGATCTGTCCCCGGCGCTTCATGCGGCCTCCCCGCGGCAGAGCGCCGGCACGTCGCCCCGGAAGCCCATCGCTCCACCCACCAGGAACGACTGCAGCGAAGGCTGCGCATCCACCGCCACCAGGCCCAGGCTGCGCAGCGGCTTCAGCAGCGGCGATGGATTGGCGGTAAGCCGTGCCAGGCCGTCGGAGAACGCCAGCGTGCGGTCGCGGTCTTCCTGCCGGCGCGCGGCGTAGGCAGCCAGGCTGGCGGTATCACCCGGATCGTCACGGCGGGCGATCTCTTCGGCCAGCGTGAGGGCATCGCGCAGGCCCAGATTGAAGCCCTGCGCGCCGATGGGATGGATCGTCTGCGCGGCATTCCCGAGCACCACCGCGCGCTCGGCGGTCAGCCGTTGCGCGACCACGCGGACGATCGGATACATGCTGCGCTCACCGCTCGCGGTCAGCCGGCCGATACGCCAGCCGATCGCGCGCTGCAGCCGCGCCAGCCAGGCGGCGTCATCCAGCGCGGCGACGTCGTCGGCGTCTTCCCGCGCCACGCCGTGCACCACGCCCCAGTGACGGTCGCCACGGGGCAGGAGTGCCGTGGGGCCCTCGTCGCCGAGGCGTTCGAAGGCGGTTCCGTCCGGCGCCTGCGTGGCGCGCACGCGGGCGACGAACAGCGTCTGGCCGTAGTCGTGTTCATCCGTACCGATGCCGAGGGCCTCGCGCACCGCACTGCGGGTTCCGTCGGCAGCGACCACCAGGCGGGCGTGCAACGTGCGCTCGCCGTCCGCATCGGCGACCCGCAGCGCGCGATGCTCCGCTTCGCCGGGCGCGAATCCCACGAAGCGCGCAGGGCGGTAGCGCGTCAGCCGAGACAGGCCGCCCAGGCTGGACTCCAGCGCGTCGCCGAACTCGCGCGCCACGACGACCTGGCCGAAAGCCTCGCGCCCGTAGTCCCCGGCCTCCAGCTTCACGCGCCCGAAGTCGCCCTGCCGGCTGACATGGATGCGCCGGATCGGTCCGGTGGGCGTGCGCAACTGCTGCATGACGCCCAGCGCGGTGAGCGCATTGACCGTCGCCGTGGCGAGACTGAGATTGCGCTGGTCGAACACCGCGGGCATCTGCCCGGCCGGCGTGGCTTCCACCAGTGCGACGTCCCGTCCCTGCCGGTCCAGGGCAATGGCCAGGCTGGCGCCGACCAACCCCCCGCCCACGATCACCACGTCATGCCGTTCTTTCGGAAGCATCCCCACCAATATTGCTGTTTTTAAGTTTTCCGAAAGCTTTCGCGAAGTCTTTAAAAGTTTCTTTGGATAGTTTTAGAATGATTTGAGG
>NZ_PKDG01000056.1 GCF_002863005.1 Pseudoxanthomonas sp. | reverse complement strand
CACGGGCGCCGTGACCCTGCCGGAAGGCGTGGAAATGGTCATGCCGGGCGACAACATCAAGATGGTGGTGACCCTGATCAACCCGGTGGCGATGGACGAAGGCCTGCGTTTCGCGATCCGCGAGGGCGGCCGCACGGTCGGCGCCGGCGTGGTGGCCAAGATCATCAAGTGACGTCCTGATCCGGACGGGTCAGCCCGTCCGGCTTCCTCGGGCCGTCATCCCCGCGCAGGCGGGGATCCAGCGCCTGATGAAGCGACAAGGGCGGACCGGAACCTCGGTCCGCCTTCGCCGTCTAAGGGAAGGTTGTAGCTGTATCGATACGCCAGTAGCTCAATTGGCAGAGCAGCGGTCTCCAAAACCGCAGGTTGGGGGTTCGAGTCCCTCCTGGCGTGCCACTTCCTTCCTCGCGGAGTACGGGTCTACCGTGCTTCCCTCGAGCTAAAGAGCGACAACTGACTTGAACAGCAAGGTCGAACAATCCAAAGCCGGCACGCCTGCCGCCGACATCGCCAAGTACGTCCTGGCGTTGGCGCTGGTCGTCGGTGGTCTGGTGGCATGGTGGTGGTTCAATGGGCAGTGGGCCACGCCGTTGCGCTCGCTGGCCGTCGTGGCCGGGTTGGTGTTGGGCGCGCTGGTGTTCCTGCAGACGGGCAAGGGGCGCGATACCCGTGAATTCCTGTCCGAGTCCCGATTCGAACTGCGCAAGGTCGTCTGGCCGACGCGCGAAGAAGCAACCCGAACGACGTGGGTCGTCATTGTGGTGGTGATCCTGCTCAGCCTGATCCTGGCGGGTTTCGACTTCACCATCCAGTGGGCGATCGAGAAGTTCCTGAATTTTGGTCGTTGAGGAGAGTGCCGCAGTGAAGCGTTGGTATGTCGTCCATGCCTATTCGGGCTTCGAGAAGTCGGTGGCCCAGGCCCTGCGCGATCGCATCGTCCGCGACGGCATGCAGGAGAAGTTCGGCGACGTCCTCGTCCCGACCGAAGAGGTCGTGGAGATGCGCTCCGGCCAGAAGCGCCGTTCCGAGCGCAAGTTCTTCCCCGGTTATGTGCTGGTCCAGATCGAGACCCATGACGACGGCGGCATCCCGCGCATGGACAATGAAAGCTGGCACCTGGTGAAGGACACCTCCAAGGTGCTCGGCTTCATCGGTGGCACCGCCGATCGTCCGCTGCCCATCCGCGACGAAGAGGCGGCCGCCATCCTGGATCGCGTGCAGGAAGGCGTCGAGAAGCCCAAGCCCAAGGTGCTGTTCGAGCCGGGCGAGATGGTCCGTGTCACCGACGGTCCGTTCAACGACTTCAACGGCGTGGTCGAGGAAGTCAATTACGAGAAGAGCCGCCTGCGCGTGGCGGTGTTGATCTTCGGCCGTTCCACCCCGGTGGAGCTGGAATTCGGACAGGTCGAGAAGGCCTGATCCGGCGGCCGGGCCCGCTCGAGCGGGTCCGCCAAAACCCTGTTATACTGCGCGGCTCCCTGAACGGCTGGCCGGGCAGGAGCCATGGCCGCCTTCGGGTGGCCATTGGCGCGTTCGAGATACGCGATGCCGGGACGCGTGATTTTCCCGGTCCGATGGGGAGCCTTCACAGGCGCTAGCACCCGGAGAGTACTCACATGGCAAAGAAAGTTGTCGGTTACATCAAGCTGCAGGTGAAGGCCGGTCAGGCCAACCCCTCGCCGCCGGTCGGTCCTGCGCTGGGTCAGCGCGGCCTGAACATCATGGAATTCTGCAAGGCGTTCAACGCCGCCACGCAGAAGCTGGAGCCGGGTCTCCCGATTCCGGTGGTCATCACGGCCTATTCCGACCGCACCTTCACCTTCATCACCAAGACGCCCCCGGCGTCGATCCTGCTGAAGAAGGCCGTCGGCATCACGTCCGGCTCCAAGCGCCCCAACACCGAGAAGGTGGGCAAGGTCACCCGCAAGCAGCTCGAGGACATCGCCAAGGCGAAGGAACCCGACCTGACCGCGGCCGACCTGGACGCAGCGGTGCGCACGATCGCGGGTTCCGCCCGCTCCATGGGCCTGACGGTAGAGGGTTAAGAGATGGCACAGAACAAGCGACAGAAGGCCATCCTGGCCGCCGTGACCCCCGGCAAGGCATACGCCATTGACGAGGCCCTGAAGATCGTCAAGACCGCGGTCAAGTCCAAGTTCGTCGAGTCCGTCGACGTGGCCGTGCGCCTGGGCGTGGACGCCAAGAAGTCCGACCAGCAGGTGCGCGGCTCCACCGTGCTGCCGGCCGGTACCGGCAAGTCGGTCCGCGTGGCGGTGTTCGCCCCGGCGGGCGCGAAGGCTGACGAGGCCGCCGCCGCTGGCGCCGAGGCCGTCGGCATGGATGATCTGGCCGAGAAGATGCTGGCCGGCGACATCAACTACGACGTGGTCATCGCCACGCCGGACGCGATGCGCGTGGTCGGCAAGCTGGGTACGGTCCTGGGCCCGCGCGGCCTGATGCCGAACCCCAAGGTCGGCACCGTGTCGCCGAACCCGGCCGAGGCGGTCAAGAACGCCAAGTCGGGCCAGGTGCGCTACCGCACCGACAAGGCCGGCATCATCCACTGCACCATCGGCAAGGCGAGCTTCGAGGATGAAGCGCTGAAGTCGAACCTGCAGGCGCTGCTGATCGATCTGGTCAAGGCCAAGCCGGCCACCTCCAAGGGCCAGTACCTGCAGAAGATCTCGGTCAGCTCGACCATGGGCCCCGGCGTGACGGTGGACCAGTCTTCGCTGTCCCTGAAGTAGTCGCATCACCCCTGTTCCGCGACGCGGGGCAGGGCGCAACAGCATTTTGAGGGCAGTCGCCCAGGCCGGTTTCCGGTGCAAGCGACAGCCGTCAAAGACCGCAGGTGCGGTCAGCGCGTGACGACGACGGGCAGGGAGGCTCGTGTTGGCAGGGAATCGCCGTCGTGACTAGCGGGATCGCTTAATCCACACCCGCAAGGGAGTGCGCCTGCGCAGATGGTGCCGCCTTCTGGAAGTTTTCTGGTGCCGGCCGCAAGGCCGGCCCGTCAGACAGGCCACCGACGGGACCGCAAGTCCCCGGCATCCAGGATGGACGCCGTCCAGGACCGCGAACGGCAGGAGCCGCGAGCGGAGTCAATAAGTGAGGAGTGTATGGCTCTCAATCTGTCCCAGAAGCAAGAAGTAGTCGCCGAACTGGCAGACGTCGCCGCCAAGGCGCACTCCCTGGTCGCTGCCGAATACGCAGGCACCACGGTCACCCAGATGACCGCGATGCGCAAGAAGGCCCGCGAGACCGGTGTGTACTTGAAGGTAGTCAAGAACACGCTGGCCGTGCGCGCCATCGCCGGTACCGAGTTCGAGGTTGTCCAGGACAAGCTCGTCGGTCCGCTGCTGTATGCGTTTTCGACCGAGGAGCCCGGCGCTGCCGGTCGCCTGATCAAGGAGTTCGCCAAGGGCAACGACAAGCTTCAGCCGAAGGTCGTCTCCGTGGGTGGCCAGCTGTATCCGGCCAGCCATGTGGAAGTCCTGGCGTCGCTGCCGACCCGCGACCAGGCGCTGGCCATGTTGGCCCGCGTGCTGGCCGAACCTGCGTCCATGTTCGCCCGCGCCGTCAAGGCCGTGGCCGACCAGCAGGGTGGTGGTGAAGCGCCGGCGGAAGCCGCCGCTGAAGCCCCGGCCGAAGCCTGAGTTCGACGTCTTACGGTTCTACGAACCCTAATCCCAGATAATTTCCAAAGGTAAACACAATGTCCCTTTCCAACGAACAGATCGTCGACGCCATTGCCGGCAAGACCCTGATGGAAGTGATGGAGCTGGTCAAGGCCATCGAAGAGAAGTTCGGCGTCTCCGCCGCCGCCCCGGTCGCCGCTGCTGCCGGCCCGGCCGCCGCTGCCGCCCCGGTCGAAGAGCAGACCGAGTTCACCATCGTCCTGAAGGACGCCGGTGCCAAGAAGGTCGACGTCATCAAGGCCGTGCGCGCCATCACCGGCCTGGGCCTGAAGGAAGCCAAGGACCTCACCGAAGCCGGTGGCGTCCTGAAGGAAGGCATCTCGAAGGACGACGCCGACAAGTTCAAGAAGGAACTCGAAGCCGCTGGTGCGAGCGTCGAAGTCAAGTAAGTCGTATCCGTCGCCCTTTCACCCAGGCGACAACCCGAGGCCGGGGGCGAAAGCCCCTGGCCTTCGGTCGTTTCAAGACGTAGCGATGTAGAAGCGAGTTTGTAGTTGGAAGTAGCGGCAGAAGGCGTGCTGGTGCCGGCAATACCAGCGACTTCCAACTGGAAATTCCCCCGTTCGAAAGAATGTCCCCCGTGTGGTCGCGGACGCGCGCCCCACGCTGCCAGAGGCACAGTCACATGACGACATATTCGTTCACCGAGAAAAAGCGCATCCGCAAGGATTTCGGCAAGCAGCGGTCGATCCTCGAGGTCCCGTTCCTGCTGGCCATCCAGGTCGATTCCTACCGCGAGTTCCTGCAGGAACACACCGATCCCGCGAGGCGCGAGGACCGCGGCCTGCATGCTGCGCTGAAGTCGGTCTTCCCGATCGCCAGCTACAGCGGCAACGCCGCGCTGGAATACGTCGGCTACAAGCTCGGCGAACCGGTGTTCGACGAGCGCGAGTGCCGCAACCGTGGCCTGAGCTACGGCGCCCCGCTGCGCGTGACCGTGCGCCTGGTGATCTACGACCGCGAGTCGTCGACCAAGGCCATCAAGTACGTGAAGGAGCAGGAGGTCTATCTGGGCGAAATTCCGCTCATGACCGACAACGGCACCTTCATCGTCAACGGCACCGAGCGCGTCATCGTCTCGCAGCTGCACCGCTCGCCGGGCGTGTTCTTCGATCACGACCGTGGCAAGACGCACAGCTCGGGCAAGCTGCTGTACAGCGCCCGCATCATTCCTTACCGCGGCTCCTGGCTGGACTTCGAGTTCGACCCGAAGGACGCGCTGTTCACGCGTATCGACCGTCGCCGCAAGCTGCCGGTCTCGATCCTGCTGCGCGCACTGGGCTACTCCAACGAGGAGATGCTCAACGAGTTCTTCGACGTCAACACCTTCCACATCCTGCCGGAAGGCGTGCAGCTGGAGCTGGTCGCCGAGCGCCTGCGCGGCGAGACGCTGAACTTCGACCTGGCCGACGGTGACAAGGTCATCGTGGAAGCCGGCAAGCGCATTACCGCGCGCCACGTGAAGCAGCTGGAGCAGTCGGGCATCGCCGCCCTGGCCGTGCCGGACGAGTACCTGGTGGGCCGCATCCTGTCGCACGACGTGATCGACGCCAACACCGGCGAGCTGCTGGCCGCCGCCAACGACGAGATCACCGACGACCAGCTGGCCAAGTTCCGCAAGGCCGGCGTGGACGCGGTGGGCACGCTGTGGGTCAACGACCTGGATCGTGGTCCGTACCTGTCCAACACCCTGCGCATCGATCCCACCAAGACGCAGCTCGAAGCGCTGGTCGAGATCTACCGCATGATGCGTCCCGGCGAGCCGCCGACCAAGGATGCCGCGCAGAACCTGTTCCACAACCTGTTCTTCACCTTCGAGCGCTACGACCTGTCGAACGTCGGCCGCATGAAGTTCAACCGTCGCGTGGGCCGCAAGGAAACCACCGGCGAAGCCGTGCTGTACGACAAGAAGTATTTCGGCGCGCGCAATGACGAAGAAGCCAAGCGCCTGGTCGCCAGCCTGGGCGAGACCTCGGACATCCTGGACGTCATCAAGGTCCTGACCGAGATCCGCAACGGCCGCGGCACCGTGGACGACATCGACCACCTGGGCAACCGTCGCGTGCGTTCGGTCGGCGAAATGGCCGAGAACGTCTTCCGCGTTGGCCTGGTCCGCGTCGAGCGCGCCGTCAAGGAGCGCCTGTCGATGGCCGAGTCCGAGGGCCTGACCCCGCAGGAACTGATCAACGCCAAGCCGGTGGCCGCGGCGATCAAGGAGTTCTTCGGCTCCTCGCAGCTGTCGCAGTTCATGGACCAGAACAACCCGCTGTCGGAAGTCACGCACAAGCGTCGCGTGTCGGCCCTCGGCCCGGGCGGCCTGACCCGCGAGCGTGCCGGCTTCGAAGTGCGCGACGTGCACCCGACCCACTACGGCCGCGTCTGCACCATCGAGACGCCGGAAGGCCCGAACATCGGCCTGATCAACTCGCTGGCCGTGTACGCACGCACCAACAGCTATGGCTTCCTCGAGACGCCGTACCGCAAGGTCGTGGACGGCACCATCACCGACGAGATCGAATACCTGTCGGCGATCGAAGAGAACGAGTACGTCATCGCGCAGGCCAACGCGCTGCATGACGCCAAGAGCCGCCTGACCGAGCAGTTCGTGCCGTGCCGCTACCAGGGCGAATCGCTGCTGAAGCCGCCGAGCGAAGTCGACTACATGGACGTCTCGCCGATGCAGACCGTGTCGGTCGCCGCGGCGCTGGTGCCGTTCCTGGAGCACGATGACGCCAACCGCGCACTGATGGGCGCTAACATGCAGCGCCAGGCCGTGCCGACGCTGCGCGCGCAGAAGCCGCTGGTCGGTACCGGCATCGAGCGCGCCGTGGCGCGCGACTCGGGCGTGACCGTGAACGCCCGCCGTGGCGGCGTGGTTGAGCAGATCGACGCCGGCCGCATCGTGGTCAAGGTCAACGAAGTCGAGATCTCCGGTGAAACCGATGCCGGCGTCGATATCTATTCGCTGATCAAGTACACGCGCTCCAACCAGAACACCTGCATCAATCAGCGTCCGCTGGTGAACGTGGGCGACGTGGTCGCGCGCGGCGACGTGCTGGCCGACGGTCCTTCGACCGACATCGGCGAGCTGGCGCTGGGCCAGAACATGCTGATCGCGTTCATGCCGTGGAACGGCTACAACTTCGAAGACTCCATCCTGCTCTCCGAGCGCGTGGTGGAAGAGGATCGCTACACCACGATCCACATCGAAGAGCTGACCTGCGTCGCGCGCGACACCAAGCTGGGGCCGGAGGAAATCTCCGCCGACATCCCGAACGTCTCCGAGCAGGCACTGAACCGCCTCGACGAGAGCGGCGTGGTGTACATCGGCGCCGAAGTGCGTGCCGGCGACATCATGGTCGGCAAGGTGACGCCGAAGGGCGAAAGCCAGCTGACCCCGGAAGAGAAGCTGCTGCGCGCGATCTTCGGCGAGAAGGCCTCGGACGTGAAGGACAGCTCGCTGCGCGTGCCCCCGGGCATGGACGGCACCGTCATCGACGTGCAGGTCTTCACCCGCGACGGCATCGAGAAGGACAAGCGTGCGCGCCAGATCGAGGAAAACGAGATCAAGCGCGTCAAGAAGGACTTCGACGACCAGTTCCGCATCCTGGAAGGCGCCATCTACGCCCGCCTGCGCTCGCAGCTGGTCGGCAAGGTCGCCAACGGTGGCCCGGGTGCGCTGAAGAAGGGGGACGCGATCACCGACGCCTACCTCGACGGCCTGAAGAAGTCGGAGTGGTTCACCCTGCGCATGAAGGACGATGACGCGTCCGACGCCATCGAGCGCGCCCAGATGCAGATCCAGGCGCACGAGAAGGAATTTGAGCGTCGCTTCGCCGACAAGCGCGGCAAGATCACCGCCGGCGACGACCTCGCTCCGGGCGTGCTGAAGATGGTCAAGGTCTACCTGGCCGTGAAGCGCCGCATCCAGCCGGGCGACAAGATGGCCGGCCGCCACGGCAACAAGGGTGTCGTGTCGACCATCGTGCCGGTCGAAGACATGCCGTACATGGCCACCGGCGAGACCGTGGACATCGTGCTGAACCCGCTGGGCGTGCCGTCGCGCATGAACATCGGCCAGGTGCTGGAAGTGCACCTGGGCTGGGCCGCGAAGGGGTTGGGCAAGAAGATCCAGGACATGCTGGATGCCCAGGCCAAGGTGGCCGACCTGCGCAAGTTCCTGACGCAGATCTACAACCACGACCAGAAGCTGGGCGAGGACCGCGTGGACCTGGACCAGTTCAGCGATGCCGAACTGATCGCGCTGGCCAAGAACCTGACCGACGGCGTGCCGATGGCCACCCCGGTGTTCGACGGTGCGGCGGAAACCGAGATCAAGCACATGCTCGAGCTCGCGGACCTGCCGATCAGCGGCCAGACCCAGCTGTACGACGGCCGCACGGGCGAGGCGTTCGATCGCCACACCACGGTCGGCTACATGCACATGCTGAAGCTGAACCACCTGGTGGACGACAAGATGCACGCGCGTTCCACCGGTCCGTACTCGCTCGTCACCCAGCAGCCGCTGGGCGGCAAGGCGCAGTTCGGTGGCCAGCGCTTCGGTGAAATGGAAGTCTGGGCGCTGGAAGCCTACGGCGCGGCGCACACCCTGCAGGAAATGCTGACGGTCAAGTCGGACGACGTGCAGGGCCGCAACCAGATGTACAAGAACATCGTCGATGGCGCCCACGAGATGGTCGCGGGCATGCCGGAATCCTTCAACGTGCTGGTGAAGGAAATCCGCTCGCTCGCCATCAACATGGAACTGGAAGACTGACCGCAAGGGCGCGGCGGCACTGACCTGCCGCCCGCGCCGTTCGTCCCCGGTCAACCCGCCATCGACAAAGCTTCCTCCTGACGGAGAAACAAAATGAAAGACCTGCTCAACCTCTTCAACCAGCAGCGCCAGACGCTGGACTTCGACGCGATCAAGATCGCGCTGGCCTCGCCGGACCTGATCCGCTCGTGGTCCTTCGGCGAAGTGAAGAAGCCGGAAACCATCAACTACCGTACCTTCAAGCCGGAACGCGACGGCCTGTTCTGCTCTGCCATCTTCGGCCCGATCAAGGACTACGAGTGCCTGTGCGGCAAGTACAAGCGCATGAAGCACCGCGGCGTCGTCTGCGAGAAGTGCGGCACGGAAGTGACGCTGGCCAAGGTGCGCCGCGAGCGCATGGGCCACATCGACCTGGCCAGCCCGGTCGCGCACATCTGGTTCCTTAAGTCGCTGCCGTCACGCATCGGCCTGATGCTGGACATGACGCTGCGCGACATCGAACGCGTGCTGTACTTCGAAGCCTACGTTGTCACCGAGCCGGGCCTGACCTCGCTCGAGCGCCGCCAGCTGCTGACCGAAGAACAGTTCATGCAGGCGCGCCAGGAGCACGGCGATGACTTCGACGCCGCCATGGGTGCCGAAGCCGTCTACGACCTGCTGCGCACCATCGACCTGCAGGCCGAGATGGTGAACCTGCGCGAGGACATCGCCAGCACCGGTTCGGAAACCAAGCTGAAGCGCCTCACCAAGCGCATCAAGCTGATGGAAGCGTTCCTGGAGTCGGGCAACCGTCCGGAATGGATGGTCATGACCGTGTTGCCGGTGC
Source organism: Pseudoxanthomonas sp. (assembly GCF_002863005.1). GTDB lineage: Bacteria > Pseudomonadota > Gammaproteobacteria > Xanthomonadales > Xanthomonadaceae > Pseudoxanthomonas_A. The sequence goes on along the minus strand of NZ_PKDG01000056.1, from coordinate 7,067 downwards.
TGCCGCCGGACCTGCGTCCGCTGGTGCCGCTGGACGGTGGCCGCTTCGCGACCTCCGACCTCAACGATCTGTACCGTCGCGTCATCAACCGCAACAACCGCCTGCGCCGCCTGCTGGAGCTCAACGCGCCGGACATCATCGTGCGCAACGAAAAGCGCATGCTGCAGGAGTCGGTGGACGCCCTGATGGACAACGGCCGTCGCGGCCGCGCCATCACCGGCACCAACAAGCGTCCGCTCAAGTCGCTGGCCGACATGATCAAGGGCAAGCAGGGCCGCTTCCGCCAGAACCTGCTCGGCAAGCGCGTCGACTACTCCGGCCGTTCGGTCATCGTGGTCGGTCCCACCCTGCGCCTGCACGAGTGTGGCCTGCCGAAGAAGATGGCGCTGGAGCTGTTCAAGCCGTTCGTGTTCGCCAAGCTGCAGCGTCGCGGCCTGGCCACCACCATCAAGGCCGCCAAGAAGCTGGTCGAGCGCGAAGAAGCCGACGTCTGGGACATCCTGGAAGAAGTCATCCGCGAGCACCCGGTGCTGCTGAACCGCGCGCCGACGCTGCACCGCCTGGGCATCCAGGCGTTCGAGCCGGTGCTGATCGAAGGCAAGGCCATCCAGCTGCATCCGCTGGTCTGCACCGCGTTCAACGCCGACTTCGACGGTGACCAGATGGCCGTCCACGTGCCGCTCTCGCTGGAAGCCCAGCTGGAAGCGCGCGCGCTGATGATGTCGTCCAACAACATCCTGTCGCCCGCCAACGGCGAGCCGATCATCGTGCCGTCGCAGGACGTGGTGCTGGGCCTGTACTACATGACCCGCGCGCTGGAGAACAAGAAGGGCGAGGGCATGGCCTTCGCGAACATCGCCGAGGTCAAGCGCGCCTACGACAACCGCGCCGTCGAGCTGCACGCGAAGGTCAAGGTCCGCATCAGCGGCACCGTGATCGACGAGGAGGGCGGTCGCAGCCAGCAGACCAGCATCGTGGACACCACGATCGGTCGCGCGCTGCTGGCCGAGATCCTGCCGGAAGGCCTGCCGTTCGCCTTGGTCAACACCGAGTTGAACAAGAAGGCCATCAGCCGCCTGATCAACTCCAGCTACCGCATGCTGGGCCTGAAGGACACGGTCGTGTTCGCCGACAAGCTGATGTACACCGGTTTCGCGTACGCCACGCGCGCCGGTGTCTCGATCGGCATCGACGACATGCTGATCCCGGCCGAGAAGAAGGGCATCCTGGGCGAAGCCGAGCAGGAAGTGCTGGAAATCCAGGAGCAGTACCAGAGCGGTCTGGTCACCGCCGGCGAGCGCTACAACAAGGTGGTCGACATCTGGTCGCGCACCAACGAGCGCATCGCCAAGGCGATGATGGACACCATCGGTACCGACAAGGTGAAGAACGCCAAGGGCGAGACCATCAACGAAAAGTCGATGAACTCGCTCTACATCATGGCCGACTCCGGTGCCCGTGGTAGCCAGGCGCAGATCCGCCAGCTGGCCGGCATGCGTGGCCTGATGGCCCGCCCCGACGGCTCGATCATCGAGACGCCCATCAAGGCGAACTTCCGTGAAGGCCTGAACGTGCAGGAGTACTTCAACTCCACGCACGGTGCCCGCAAGGGTCTGGCCGATACCGCGCTGAAGACGGCGAACTCCGGTTACCTGACCCGTCGCCTGGTCGACGTGGCGCAGGACGTGGTGATCACCGAGGTCGATTGCGGCACGCAGGAAGGCCTGACCATGACCCCGATCGTGGAAGGCGGCGACGTGGTCGAGCCGCTGCGTGACCGCGTGCTGGGCCGCATCGTGGCCGAGGACGTGTTCCTGCCCGGCAACGACGAGGACCCCATCGTCACCCGCAACACGCTGCTGGACGAAGCCTGGGTGCAGAAGCTGGAAGATGCCGGCGTGCAGTCCCTGAAGGTGCGTTCCACCATCACCTGCGAATCCGAGTTCGGCGTCTGTGCGCACTGCTACGGTCGCGACCTGGCCCGTGGCCACATCGTCAACATCGGCGAAGCGGTCGGCGTCATCGCCGCGCAGTCGATCGGTGAGCCCGGCACGCAGCTGACCATGCGTACGTTCCACATCGGTGGTGCGGCATCGCGTGCGGCAGCCGTGGACAACATCACGGTCAAGACCACCGGTTCCATCAAGTTCAACAACCTGAAGTTCGTCGAACACGCGAACGGCAGCCTGGTCGCGGTCTCGCGTTCGGGCGAGCTGTCGGTGCTCGATGGCCATGGCCGCGAGCGCGAGCGTTACAAGCTGCCCTACGGCGCCACCATCAACGTCAAGGACGGCGCGCAGATCACCGCCGGCCAGGCCGTGGCGAACTGGGATCCGCACAACCACCCGATCGTGTCGGAAGTGGCCGGCTTCGTGCGCTTCGTGGACTTCGTCGATGGCGTCACCGTCATCGAGAAGACCGACGACCTGACCGGCCTGGCGTCGCGCGAGATCACCGATCCGAAGCGCCGTGGTTCGCAGGGCAAGGACCTGCGTCCGATCGTCCGCATCGTGGATAAGGACGGCAAGGACCTCAGCATCCCCGGGACCGACCTGCCGGCGCAGTACCTGCTGCCGCCGCGCTCGATCGTCAACCTGCAGGACGGCGCTCCCGTCGGCGTGGGCGACGTGGTCACCAAGGTGCCGCAGGAAGCGTCCAAGACCCGCGACATCACCGGTGGTCTGCCGCGCGTGGCCGACCTGTTCGAAGCCCGCAAGCCGAAGGACCCGGCTATCCTGGCCGAGCGCTCCGGCGTCATCAGCTTCGGCAAGGACACCAAGGGCAAGCAGCGCCTGATCATCAAGGACACCGATGGTTCGGAGCACGAGGAGCTGATCCCGAAGTTCCGCCAGATCATCGTGTTCGAAGGCGAGCACGTGGCCAAGGGCGAAACCATCGTGGACGGCGAGCCGAGCCCGCAGGACATCCTGCGCCTGCTGGGCGTCGAACCGCTGGCGGCCTACCTGGTCAAGGAAATCCAGGACGTCTACCGCCTGCAGGGCGTGAAGATCAACGACAAGCACATCGAGGTGATCACCCGCCAGATGCTGCGCAAGGTCGAGATCACCGATGCCGGCAACAGCAAGTTCCTCGCCGGCGAGCAGGTCGAGAAGCAGCGCTTCATCGAAGAGAACGCGAAGCTGCTGGCCCGCAACGAGCTGCCCGCGAAGTACGACCCGGTCCTGCTGGGCATCACCAAGGCCTCGCTGGCGACGGAATCGTTCATCTCCGCGGCCTCGTTCCAGGAGACCACGCGCGTGCTGACCGAGGCGGCCGTCCGCGGCACCCGCGACACGCTGCGCGGCCTGAAGGAAAACGTCATCGTCGGCCGCCTCATCCCGGCGGGTACCGGCCTGGCGTACCACAACCAGCGCCGTCGCAATGCGTCGGGCCTGACCGAGGCGGAAGTGAACGCCCTGTCGGGCGGCGTCGCCGAGGCTGCTCCTGCAGTCGTGGCGACCACCACCGACGACGCCGGCGAGGAGTCCAGCGCCAGCTAAACCGTACTACCTGACGGCCTCCGGGCCGTCCCAGACCACGAAAAGAGGCGCAGGAAGCGCCTCGTTTTCGGCCCAGGAAGGGCGGGATCGCAGTCAGTTGGCAGGCACCTACCTCCGTTGCGTTGACGGTCGGGCGGGTGGCCGGCTATACTTTTCCGTCTAGGTGGGCCGTCTTGCGGCCTGCCTTCGTTTTCATGTCAAACAAGGCTCCGGCCTTCACACGAAGAATCCACTATGGCAACCGTCAATCAGCTGGTCCGCAAGCCGCGGCAGGCACCCACGTACAAGAGTCAGTCGCCCGCGCTGGACAACTGCCCGCAGCGTCGCGGCGTGTGCACCCGCGTCTACACGACGACCCCGAAGAAGCCCAACTCGGCGCTTCGCAAGGTCGCCAAGGTGCGCCTGACCAACCAGGAAGAAATCATCAGCTACATCGGCGGTGAGGGCCACAACCTGCAGGAGCACTCCGTGGTGCTCGTGCGCGGCGGCCGCGTCAAGGATCTGCCGGGCGTGCGCTACCACACCGTGCGCGGCTCGCTCGACGCCTCCGGCGTCGCCAAGCGCCGCCAGGGCCGTTCGAAGTACGGCGCCAAGCGTCCCAAGGCTTAAGGAAAAAGAATCATGTCGCGCAAAGGCTCTGCCCCCCAACGTGAAATCCTGCCGGACCCCAAGCACGGCAGCCAGACGATTGCCCGCTTCATCAACATGGTGATGCTGAGCGGCAAGAAGTCGGTCGCCGAAAAGATCGTGTACGGCGCCATGGACGTCATCGGCGAAAAGAACCCCAACGCCCTCGAGCTGGTCGAGAAGGCGCTGGACAACGTCTCGCCGGCCGTCGAAGTGAAGTCGCGCCGCGTCGGCGGCGCCACCTACCAGGTGCCGGTCGAAGTGCGTTCGTCGCGCCGCATGGCGCTGGCGATGCGCTGGCTGATCGAATCCGCGCGCAAGCGCGGCGAGAACACCATGCCGCGCAAGCTGGCTGCCGAACTGCTGGATGCCTCCGAGAACCGCGGCGGCGCCATCAAGAAGCGTGAAGAGACCCACCGCATGGCGGAAGCGAACAAGGCGTTCGCGCACTACCGCTGGTAACGGCCTCGTGGCCCTTGCATGCAGGGGCCTCCGACACCATCTAGGTGTCCCTGGGGCGCAGTTTGGCGCCCCGCCCCGAAGGCCGCCGAAAGGCGGCATTCGGCCATCTGAAGATCCGCCCTCCACGGAAGGCCCTGGCATCCCGCCGGCCCTCCATTAGAAAAGAGAGACTGTCGTGGCTCGCACCACTCCCATCGAGCGTTACCGCAATTTCGGCATCATGGCGCACATCGACGCCGGCAAGACCACCACGTCCGAGCGCATCCTGTTCTACACCGGCGTCAGCCACAAGATCGGTGAAGTGCACGACGGTGCCGCGACCATGGACTGGATGGAGCAGGAGCAGGAGCGCGGCATCACCATCACGTCCGCCGCAACCACGGCGTTCTGGACCGGCATGGACAAGTCCCTGCCGCAGCACCGCTTCAACATCATCGATACCCCCGGCCACGTCGACTTCACCATCGAAGTCGAGCGTTCGCTGCGCGTGCTCGACGGCGCGGTGTTCGTGCTGTGCGCCGTGGGCGGCGTGCAGCCGCAGTCCGAGACCGTGTGGCGCCAGGCCAACAAGTACGCCGTGCCGCGTCTTGCGTTCGTCAACAAGATGGACCGTACCGGTGCCGACTTCTTCAAGGTCGTCGACCAGCTGAAGACCCGCCTGGGCGCGTACCCGGTGCCGATGCAGGTGCCGGTCGGCGCCGAAGACGGCTTCGAGGGCGTCATCGACCTGCTGAAGATGAAGTACATCCATTGGGATGTCGCTTCCCAGGGCACCAAGTTCGAGTACCGCGACATTCCCGCCGAGCTGGCTGACAAGGCCGCGACGGATCGCGCCTTCATGGTCGAAGCGGCTGCCGAAGCCAGCGAAGAGCTGATGGACAAGTACCTCAACGAGGGCGACCTGTCCGAAGCCGAGATCATCGCCGGCCTGCGCGAGCGCACGCTGAAGGTGGAAGTGATTCCGGTCTACTGCGGCTCCGCGTTCAAGAACAAGGGCGTGCAGGCCATGCTCGACGGCGTGATCCAGCTGCTGCCGTCGCCGACCGATCGTCCGCCGGTCCAGGGCATCGACGAGAACGAGAAGGAAGACAGCCGCAAGGCGGGCGACAACGAGCCGTTCTCGGCGCTGGCGTTCAAGATCATGACGGACCCGTTCGTGGGTTCGCTGACGTTCTTCCGCGTCTACTCGGGCGTGCTGAACTCCGGCGACGCCGTGTACAACCCGGTCAAGTCGAAGAAGGAGCGCGTGGGTCGCATCCTGCAGATGCACTCCAACCAGCGCGACGAGATCAAGGAAGTGCGCGCGGGCGACATCGCCGCAGCGGTCGGCCTGAAGGACGTCACCACGGGTGACACGCTGTGCTCGCTCGACCACATCATCACCCTGGAGCGCATGGTGTTCCCGGAGCCCGTCATCTCGATGGCGGTGGAGCCGAAGACCAAGTCCGACCAGGAGAAGATGGGTCTGGCCCTCGGCCGCCTGGCGCAGGAAGATCCCTCGTTCCGCGTCAAGACGGACGAAGAATCCGGCCAGACGATCATCTCGGGCATGGGCGAGCTGCACCTGGAAATCCTGGTGGACCGCATGAAGCGCGAGTTCAACGTGGAAGCCAACGTCGGCAAGCCGCAGGTGGCGTACCGCGAGACGATCCGCAAGTCGGTCAAGCAGGACGGCAAGTTCGTGCGTCAGTCGGGCGGTCGCGGCCAGTACGGCCACATTGTCATCGAAATGTCGCCGGTCGAGCGCGGCGTGGGCTTCTCTTACGAAAGCGCGATCGTCGGCGGCGTGGTGCCGAAGGAATATGTGGCTGCCGCGGGCAAGGGCATCGAAGACGCCATGAAGAGCGGCCCGCTGGCCGGCTTCCCGGTGGTCGACATCGCCATCAAGGCGGTCGACGGTTCGTTCCATGACGTCGACTCCAACGAAATGGCGTTCAAGGTCGCCGGCTCGATGGCCTTCAAGGAAGCTTTCAGCAAGGCCCAGCCGGTCCTGCTGGAGCCGATGATGAAGGTCGAGATCGTCACCCCGGAAGACTATCTGGGCGACGTGATGGGCGACGTGAGCCGTCGTCGCGGCATCCTGCAGGGTCAGGACGACAGTCCGTCCGGCAAGGTGATCGCTGCGATGGTGCCGCTGGGCGAAATGTTCGGCTACGCCACCACGCTGCGTTCGATGTCGCAGGGTCGCGCCACGTTCTCGATGGAGTTCGACCACTACGCGGAAGCGCCGGCCAACATCGCCGACGCGGTCGTCAAGAAGAACTGAGCAATGGGGCAGGGTGTCGCGGTCGCGATACCCTGCATTCCCGTCACGAATCACGCATAACAAGGTAGAAGACAATGGCAAAGGGTAAATTCGAACGCACCAAGCCCCACGTGAACGTGGGCACGATTGGTCACGTTGACCACGGCAAGACGACGCTGACGGCGGCGCTGACGAAGATCGGCGCGGAGCGTTTCGGTGGCGAGTTCAAGGCC
>NZ_PKDG01000030.1 GCF_002863005.1 Pseudoxanthomonas sp. | reverse complement strand
ACATCGAAGTGCTCGGTGGCCTGCAGCCCGGCGACAAGGTCGTCGTCTCCGGCAGCGACCTGTTCGGCGATGCCGAGCGCGTCTCGGTCAACTGATCTCCCCTACTCCACACGCTGCTCCCCCACGTCCCTCCCCCGCCATCCATTCCGCACCAGAACCCGAAGAAGGAACCCGCCATGCTTGAGATGCGCCAAGTCGCCAAGGTCTACCGCACCGAACAGGTGGAAACGCACGCGCTGCGTTCCCTGGACCTGCATGTCCGCGAGGGCGAGTTCGTCGCGGTCACCGGCCCGTCGGGTTCCGGCAAGACCACCTTCCTCAACATCGCCGGGCTGCTGGAGACGTTCACCGGCGGGCAGTTCCTCCTCGACGGGCAAGACGTCAGCCACCTGGGCGACGACGCGCGCTCGCGCCTGCGCAACCAGAAGATCGGCTTCATCTTCCAGGGCTTCAACCTGATCCCCGATCTCAACCTGTTCGACAACGTCGACGTACCGCTGCGCTACCGCGGCATGCCGGCCGCCGAGCGCAAGCAGCGCATCGAAGACGCACTGGCGCGCGTCGGCCTGGGTTCGCGCATGAAGCACTTCCCCGCCGAACTGTCGGGCGGCCAGCAGCAGCGCACCGCGATCGCGCGCGCACTGGCGGGCAGCCCGCGCCTGCTGCTGGCGGACGAACCGACCGGCAACCTCGATTCGCAGATGGCGCGTGGCGTGATGGAGCTGCTCGAAGAGATCAACCGCCAGGGCACGACCATCGTCATGGTCACGCACGATCCGGAACTCGCCGCGCGAGCGCAGCGCAATGTGCACATCGTGGACGGCATGGCCACCGACCTGTCGGTGGAGCCCGCGCTGATGCGCGCGGCCCACGCCGCCGAAGCCAACGCGTCCGCGTAGGGTGGGCCTCGGCCCACCGCAGACAGACCCAAGACAACCCCATGGTGGGCCAGGGCCCACCCTACGGAGCCACGCATGTTCGGCTACTACTTCTCCCTTGCGCTGCGCAGCTTCAAGCGCAACAAGGCATTGACCTTCCTGATGGTGCTGGCCATCGCGCTGGGCATCGGCGCCAGCATGACCACGCTGACCGTGTTCTACGTGCTGTCCGGCGACCCGATCCCGCAGAAGAGCGACAAGCTGTTCTATCCGCGCATCGACCCGCGATCGGCGAACGGCTTCACGCCGGGCGACGAGCCGGAGGACCAGTTCACGCGTTACGACGCCGAACACCTGCTGCGCGACAAGAAGGGCGACCGCCAGGCCTTCATGACCGGTGGTGCTTCATCGATCGAAACGGAGGATGGCCGCATCGAACCCTTCCGCGTCGATGCGCGCTACACCACCGCCGACTTCTTCCCGATGTTCGACGTGCCGTTCCGCTACGGCAATGGCTGGTCGGCGGCGGACGACGAATCGCGGGCGCGCGTGGCGGTGATTTCCAAGGCGCTCAACGAGAAGCTTTTCGGCGGCGCGAACAGCGTCGGTCGCGACATCAAGGCGTCCGGTGCGACCTTCCGCGTGATCGGCGTGCTGGACGAGTGGCGCCCGGCACCGAAGTTCTACGACATGACCCAGGACCGCTTCACCGAGGTCGAGCAGCTGTTCGTGCCCTTCTGGACCTCCCGCGCCGTGAAGATGGGCACGCAGGGCAACATGAACTGCTGGGGCGACTCGAGCGCGGACGAGGAAGGCTCGCAGGGCCCGAACGCGCCGTGTTCATGGCTGCAGTACTGGGTGGAACTGGGCACGCCGGCCAAGGTCGAGGCGTACAAGCAGTACCTGCAGAACTACTCCGACCAGCAGCGGGCGGCGGGCCGTTTCGAGCGCGCCACCAACGTCGACCTGCACAACGTGATGCAGTGGCTGGACAAGCAGGGCGCGGTGCCTGGCGACGTGCGCCTGCAGATGTGGCTGGCGTTCGGCTTCCTGGCGGTCTGCCTGCTCAACACGGTGGGTCTGCTGCTGGCGAAATTCCTCGGCCGCGCTTCGCAGATCGGCGTACGGCGTGCACTCGGGGCGACCCGCAAGGCCATCTTCGCGCAATGCCTGGTCGAAGCCGGCACCGTCGGCCTGGTCGGCGGCGTGCTTGGCCTGGTACTCGCCTGGCTAGGCCTGCTGGCGGTCCGCCAGCAACCGGCAGGCTATGCCGACCTCGCGCACATGGACCTGAAGATGCTGCTGGCCACCTTCGCGCTGGCGATCGTCGCCAGCCTGCTCGCCGGCATGCTGCCCGCCTGGCGCGCCATGCAGGTGACGCCCGCCATCCAGCTCAAGAGCCAGTGACCCATTCATCCAAGAGGCACGTCATGGACATCCGCCCCATCCTTTCCACCCTGGCCCGCCACAAGACGGCCGCCGCCCTGATCGTGCTGGAAGTGGCGCTGTCGTGCGCCATCATCTGCAACGCGGTCTTCCTGATCACCCAGCGGCTGGAGCGCATCGATCGCCCCACCGGACTGGCGAACGAGGAGATCGTGCGGATCAGCATGGGCAACCTCGGCGAAGATCCCAATGCCGATGCGCTGGTCAGGCAGGACGTCGCCAGCCTGCGCGCCCTGCCGGGCGTCAAGGCCGCCGGCAGCATCAACCATGTGCCGTTCGACAACTCGTCGTGGAACAGCTCCATCCAGCTCGCGCCCGAACAGGAGCGTCCCAGTGCGCAGGCGAACATCTATCTTGGCGATGCGGTCGTCGAGACGCTCGGCCTGAAGCTGGTGGAAGGCCGCGACTTCAACGCGGACGAATACGTCAGCTGGACCGAGATCAACAAGCAGAACGCAAAGTTCGTGATGCCGGCCGTGATCCTCAGCCGGGAGCTGGCGAACAAACTGTTTCCCGGCGAGAGTGCCGTCGGCAAGAACATCTACTCATGGAATACCGACAACGCGCCGCACCGCGTGGTCGGCGTGGTCGATCGGCTGATCCGCACCAACGACAACGGCGGGCCGGCCGAAGGCGGCTTCACCATGATCCTGCCCGCGAAGGACCTGACCATGGGAACGTTCGTGCTGCGTACCGCACCGGAACGCCGCACCGAGGTGATAAAGGCCGCGTTGGCGGCGCTGGAGAAGAACAGTGCCCGCCGCCTGGTGCTGCGAGACGGGACGTTCGAAGACATCAAGCACAACTACTACCGCGGCGATCGCGCGATGGCCTGGCTGCTCATCACCGTGATCATCTCGCTGCTGGTCGTCACCGCGCTGGGCATCGTCGGGCTGGCCAGCTTCTGGGTGCAGCAGCGCACCAAGCAGATCGGCATCCGCCGGGCGCTGGGCGCCACGAAGGGCCAGATCCTGCGCTACTTCCTGACCGAGAACTTCCTGCTGGCGACCATCGGCATCGTCATCGGCATGATCCTGGCCTACGGCATCAACCAGCTGCTGATGGGCAAGTATGAGCTGCCCCGCCTGCCGCTGCTGTACCTGCCCGTCGGCGCCGTGCTGCTGTGGTTGCTGGGCCAGGTGGCGGTCTACGGCCCCGCACGCAAGGCGGCCTCGGTGCCGCCGGCGGTCGCCACGCGTACCGCGTAAACTCGACCGGGCGCAGGGAGCGCGTGCGAAGGAACGGGGAGCGAGAGGACGCAACGCCCCTCGTTCCTCGTTACGCTCCACTCCCTCCTCGCTACGTGCTACCCGCCTCAAGCCCCGGTCCGCCACGCCATGCCCACCATCCTCGTCATCGACGACAACCTCGCCGTCAGTACGGCGCTGGAAGTCCTGTTCTCCCTGCACGACATCGACACGCTGCACGCGGAATCGCCGGACGCGGGGCTGGCGGTGCTGCGCGAGCAGCAGGTCGACCTGGTCATCCAGGACATGAACTTCACCCAGGACACCACCTCCGGCGCGGAGGGCGAACAGCTGTTCGCCGACATCCGCATGCAGTGGCCGGACATGCCGGTGATCCTGCTGACGGCATGGACGCACCTGGAAGTCGCGGTGAACCTGGTGAAGGCCGGCGCAGCCGACTACGTCGCCAAACCCTGGGACGACCGCAAGCTGCTGGCCACGGTCAACACGCTGCTGGAACTGGCCGAAGCGCGCACCGAACTGGAACGCCGCCGCAGCCGCGAACGGCGCGGCCGCGACCAACTGTCCAGCCGGTACGACCTGCGCAACCTGGTGTTCGAGGATCCCGCCAGCGAGCGCGTGGTCGCGCTCGCCTGCCAGGTCGCGCGCTCCGACCTGCCGGTGCTGATCACCGGGCCGAATGGCGCGGGCAAGGAGAAGATCGCGGAGATCATCCAGGCCAATTCCAGCGTGAAGTCCGGCCCGTTCGTCACGCTCAACTGCGGCGCACTGCCGTCGGAGCTGATCGAAGCCGAGCTGTTCGGCGCCGACGCCGGCGCCTACACCGGCGCCAACAAGGCGCGCGAGGGCAAGTTCGAGGCCGCCGACGGCGGCACGCTGTTCCTGGACGAGATCGGCAACCTGCCGCTCACCGGCCAGATGAAGCTGCTGCGCGTGCTGGAGACGGGCCGCTTCGAACGGCTGGGTTCCAACCGCGAGCGCCATGTCACCGTGCGCGTGATCAGCGCGACCAATGCCGACCTGCCCGCGATGATCCGCGAGGGCGGCTTCCGCGAAGATCTCTACTACCGCCTCAATGCGATCGAGCTCGCGCTGCCGCCGCTGGCCGAGCGTCCCGGCGACATCCTGCCGCTGGCCGAGCGTTTCCGGCCCGCCGACAAGCCGCTGGGCGAGAGCGCACGCGCCGCGTTGCTGCGCCACGCATGGCCCGGCAACGTGCGCGAGTTGCGCAACGTCATCCAGCGCGCCGGCCTGCTGGCGATGGGCGAGCGCATCGAAGCCACCGATCTCAACCTGCCGCGACCGGCGCCGGTGCGCACCGCGGTCGCCGCCGAACCCGAGCGTGCCGATATCGAAGCCGCCATCGCGCGCGCCGGTGGTGTCATCGCACAGGCGGCGGCGGACCTCGGCATGAGCCGGCAGGCCCTGTACCGGCGCATGGAACGCTTCGGCATCACGGCCCCATGATGCGTCGCTCGCTCGCCGGCCGCATCCTGTCCTGGCTGCTGCCGCTGCTGGCACTGGCCGTGGTGCTGCCGGTGCTGCTGTCGCACTGGATCGGCGACGACGTCGTCGCCGTACTGGCGTCCGCGATCATCGTGCTGCCGCTGGCGATGTGGGCGATACGCCGCGGCCTGCGCAGCACGTATTCGCTGTTCCGCGCCCTGGCCGGCAGCGTCAACAGCTATCGCGACGGCGAGTACAACTTCGGCATCCACTGGCGCGGCAATGATGAACTCGCCGAACTGGTGCGGTCGCACGCGGCACTCGGTGAGGTACTGCGGGAACAGCGCCTGAGCCTGGTGCAGCGCGAACTGCTGCTGGACACCATGGTGCAGAACACGCCCGTCGCCATGCTGCTGATCGCCCCGGGGGGCGATGCGGTGCGTCGGGTGATCTTCGCCAACGTCGCGGCCCGCAAGCTGCTGCACAGCGGCTGGAAGCTCGAGGGACAGGACTATGACACGCTGATCGCCGCGGCACCGGTCGAGATGCGCGAAGCACTGGGCCGGGGCGGTGACAGCCTGTTCGCCATCGGCAGCGAGGAAGAGGACGGCGAGGAACAGGTGTACCACCTCGCCCGCCGCACCTTCCGTCTCAATGGACGCCCGCACGAACTGCTGCTGCTCCGCCTGCTGACCAGCGAACTGCGCCGCCAGGAGGTGATGACCTGGAAGAAGGTCATCCGCGTGATCAGCCACGAGCTCAACAACTCGCTGGCGCCGGTGGCCTCGCTAGCGCATTCCGGTGCCGAGCTGGTGCGCCGTGAACGATACGACCGCCTGGAGGAGGTGTTCGGCACGATCGAAGAACGCGCACGCCACCTCGAGGGCTTCATCCGCGGCTATGCGCGCTTCGCCAAGCTGCCCTCGCCGCAACTGCAGACGGTGCACTGGCGCGCCTTCTTCGAAGGCCTGCAGCGCCAGATCGGTTTCGAACTGCTGATGACCGAAACCGAGATCGACGGCCGCATCGACGTCGCGCAGCTCGAGCAGGCGCTGCTCAACCTGCTGAAGAACGCGCACGAATCCGGCACGACCGCCAACGGCGTGTCCGTGCGGTTGACGCGCCTGCCCGACTGGCTGCGTATCGAGGTGATGGACCGCGGCACTGGCATGAACGACGCCGTGCTGCAGAACGCGCTGGTGCCGTTCTATTCGACCAAGCGCAACGGCACCGGCCTGGGCCTGGCGCTGACGCGAGAGATCATCGAAGCGCATGGCGGCCGGCTGTCGTTGCACAACCGCGACGGCGGGGGGTTGTGCGTGTCGATCCAGTTGCCGGAAAACTGATCTGTCCAAAGCCCGGACACCGAATCCACTTGTCCGCACCCGAAGCCGGACCAGCATGGCACCGACTCCCGCTCTCCCTCCGGGAGAGGGCAAGGGGTGAGGGCTGGCCGCCGCGATGCCGATTCAACGGGCTTTCGTCCGAATGCCCCGCCCATGGCGGGCTTGAGCCCGCCCTACGTCACTTCGGCTTCTTCACCGGTCGATGCCAACCTTCGATGCTGACCTGGCGCGCACGCGCCACCGTCAACGTGTCGGCCGGCGCATTCTTCGAGATCACGGAGCCCGCACCGATGGTGGCGCCATCCGCCAGCGTCACCGGCGCGACCAGCGAAGAGTTCGAACCGACGAAGACGCGATCGCCGATCGTCGTGGTGGACTTGTTCACGCCATCGTAGTTGCAGGTGATGGTGCCGGCGCCGATGTTGGTGCCGGTGCCGATGACGGCGTCGCCGAGATAGGTCAGATGGTTCGCCTTGCTGCCCATGCCGATGCGCGAGTTCTTCGTTTCGACGAAGTTGCCCACGTGCACGCCATCGGCAAGCACGGTGCCGGGACGCAGGCGCGCATAGGGGCCGATCAATGCGGCACCTTCGCTGGTGACGCCTTCCAGGTCGCAGTGCGCGCGCACCTGCGTGCCGGCCGCGAGCGAAACATCCTTCAGGCGCGTGAACGGGCCGATGACGACGCCATCACCCAGTTCGACCGTGCCTTCCAGCACCACGTCGACGTCGATCTGCACGTCGCGGCCCACCGTCACCGTGCCACGCTGGTCGAAGCGCGCCGGGTCGACCAGGCGCGCACCCTGTACGCACAGCGCGCGCGCCGCGCGAAGCTGGTAGGCACGTTCCAGCTGCGACAGCTGCCAGGGATCGTTCGCGCCTTCGGCCTCGATGGGCTCGCCCACGAGCACCATTTCCGCAGGGGTGAATTCCTCCGCCGCCATCGCGAAGACATCGGTCAGGTAGTACTCGCCCTGCGCGTTAGCGTTGGACAGGCGTGCCAGCCACCCCTTCAACGCACTGCCGTCGGCGGCGATGATGCCGGTATTGATGGTGCGGATGCGGCGCTGTTCCTCATCGGCATCCTTGTGCTCGACGATCGCGGCCACGCGGCCCGCCTCGTCGCGCACGATGCGTCCGTAACCCGTCGGATCGACCGGCTCGGCCACCAGCACCGCGAGCCGCCCGGGCGCATCGAGCAGGCGCTGCAGCGTCTCGCTGCGCGTCAGCGGCACGTCACCGTACAGCACCAGCACGCGTGCGCCGTCGGGGACATCGGGCATCGCCTGGGCCACGGCGTGGCCGGTGCCCAACTGCTGTGCCTGGTGCGCCCAGTGCAGGTCCGGCTGGTCGGCGAAGGCTGCCTGCACCTGGTCGCCGCCATGACCGTAGACCACATGCACGCCGGCCGGCGACAACGCGCGCGCCGCCTCGATCACGTGCGCCAGCATCGGGCGTCCGGCGATGGGCTGCAGCACTTTCGGCAGCGCGGACTTCATGCGCTTGCCTTCGCCGGCGGCGAGGATGACGACGTGGAGTGGTTTCATGTGGTTTCCCATTACGATGATGACGGCCTTCGACCTTGGTGCGATGGTATCAACTCAGTCCCCCGCACGACCCTGCCCATGACCCAGCACATACGCTCCACCCCTCTCCGCGACGGACGGCTTGCGTGGGTCGTCGCACTGCTGCTGGTGCTGCTTGCGCTGTTCAAGCAGGGGCAGGACGCGAACTGGGACCTGCGCAACTACCACCTCTATACGCCATCCGCGCTGCTGGACGGCCGCTTCGGCGATGACATCGCGGCGGCGCAGTTGCAGACGTGGCACAACCCGGCGCTCGATATTCCCTTCGCCTGGATGGTGAAGGCGGGCCTGCCCGGATGGCTCGTATCGATGTGGCTGGCACTGCCTTCGTTCATCGCGATCCTCTTCGCGCTGCGCCTGCTGGACCTGGCGTGGCCGCTGGGACGCAGCGCCACGCGTACCGTGATGGCCGGCCTGGCCGCCGTCACGGGAGCGGCGGTGATGCCCAGCATCGGTACCACGTTCAATGATGCGGTCGTGGCGGCAGGGGTGATGGCGGCGCTGTGGTGGATCGCGGACTCGCAGGGACGCCGCCACGCATGGGCGACCTGGCTGCCGGCGGGCCTGATGGCCGGCGCGTGCGCGGGCCTGAAGCTCACCGGCGCGCTGTACTGCATCGGCTTCATCGCGGCCGCCCTGGCCTGTGGCCCGATGCGCGGGCTGCCGCTGCGCATCCTCGCGCTGGCGATCGGCGGCCTGGCCGGGTCGGCACTGACGGCTGGCCCGTGGGCACTCCACCTCTGGCAGGCGCATGGCAACCCGTTGTTTCCCTACTTCAATGACTGGTTCGGTTCGGTCGACGCGCTGCCGCAGGCGCACAAGGACGGCCGCTTCATTCCGCACGGCATCGATGCCCTGCTGGTACCGTTCCATCTGCTGACCGACAGCAGCCGCTTCTCGGAAGGGAAGCTTGCCGACCCCCGCGTACTGCTCGGCTTCGCCTCGCTTGGCGCGTGGTGGATATCGGTGTGGCGGGGACGGCAGCGGGACGCCGCCGCGATGCCGATCGCCCATGCCCTTCTCGCGTTCGCGCTGGTCAGCTTTGCCGTGTGGGTAATGCTCTATGGCATCTACCGCTACCTGTTCGCGCTGGAGTTGCTCTGCTCCATCGCCCTCTTCGGCGTCGTATCGACGCGGCTGCCAGCCCGCTATGTACGACCTGCCATGGTGGCGCTCGCCGTTCTACTGGTCGTGGCCACCAACCGACCGAGTTGGGGTCGCTCGCCCTTCGTCACGCCCATGGTGTCGGTACGGATGCCGGCGCTGCCCGCCGACAGTCTCGTGGTGCTGGCGGACGATGATCCGATGGCGTACGCCGTGGCATACCTGCCTCGGCGAATCGCCGCGGTATCGATTCGCAACAATTTCATGGCGCCGACGCGCTGCACGGGGTTGCAGGTGGCGGCCGAACAACGCGTTCGGTCGCATGAGGGACCGGTCTACCTGCTTCGCTTGGCCTCCACGCCAGCGGCGAACGAGGCGTTGGGTGCCTACGGTCTGGTCGCTCAGGGCCCCTGTCTTCCCGTGTCGACAAGCCTGGGGGACCTGGCGCTCTGCCCGCTGACACGGGGTACGCCCACGCCTACGGTCTGCGCTGCGACAGCACCTGGTCGGTGATCAGCCGCTGGATCTCGTTCGTGCGCCGGTTGACGGTATCCAGGATCAGCCCGGTCGCCATCGACACCACCCCGACCAAGGCGAATGCGACCGCGAGCACAGCGGTTGATGGATGGGTGACCAAGCCCGTGCGCGCGAACTCATGGATGACGATGGCGCCGAATCCAAGGCTGGATACCATGCATGCCGCCGCCAGCACACCGAAGAACAGCAGCGGCCGCATGTCCTTGAACAGGAACAGGATCGTCTTCAGTACCCGCATCCCGTCGCGGTAGGTGTCGAGCTTGGATTCACTGCCATCGGGGCGCGTGCCGTACTCGATGACGCGTTCGGACAGCACGAAGCCATTGGCCAGCGCGAACACCGTCATTTCGGTCTCGATCTCGAAGCCGCGCGAAAGCACCGGCATGGACTTCACGAAGCGACGCGAGAACACGCGGTAGCCGGACAGCACGTCGCGGACCGGGTGGCCGAACAGGGCGCTGATGCAGCCGCGCACGAGTCGGTTTCCGATGCCGTGGAAGCGACGGAACGAGGCACGATCGTGCGACTCCAGCCGCGTGCCCACGACCATGTCGGCCCGTCCCTCCGCAATATCCTCGATGAGCGACCGCACGGCGGATGCAGGATAGGTATCGTCGCCATCCACCATCACGTAGATATCGGCATCGACGTCGCGGAACATCGCCCGCACCGCGTTGCCCTTGCCCTTCGCCAGTACATGCCGCACCTGTGCACCGGCCTGCGCCGCCAGCAGGGCGGTGGCGTCGGCGCTGGCATTGTCGAACACCCACACCTCGGCCTCCGGCAGCGCCTCGCGGAAATCGGCGACGACTTTCTGCACGGTCGGCGCTTCGTTGTGGCAGGGAATCAGTACGGCGATGCGCAAGGCGACGGTCCGGTCGACGACGGGCGCGGGCATCTTACACGGCAAGCGATGCGTGACCGGGGTTACCATCGCTGCATGGCCTCTCCGTCTTCCAGGCACGTCCTGCTTCGCCAGGGCGGCAGCTTCCTCATCATCGGCGCGCTGCAGCTGCTGGTGGACTGGGCCCTGTTCGTGGCGCTGACCGCGCTCGGCATGCCAGCGGCGGCGTCGAATCTCGCCAGCCGCGTGGGCGGCGCGCTGCTCGGTTTCTGGTTGAACGGACGCGTGACTTTCGCGAGCGAGGGTGCCGCACGCCTGGGCTGGTGGCGCTTCGCCAAGTTCCTGCTGGTGTGGGTGCCGCTGACGGTGGCGAGCACGCTGGCGGTGACCTGGGTGGCCACGTCGCTGGGCCTGGCGCACGCCTGGTTGGCCAAGCCGCTGGTGGAAGGCGTGCTGGCCTTTGTGGCCTTCTTCCTCTGGCGGCACGTGGTCTACCGCTGACGCCTACGAAAACGCCGGCGCGAGGCCGGCGTTTCCAATACAGCGTTCTGGCGTAGACCTCAGTGCTTGAGGTTCTTGCGCAGGCGCTCCAGCGCGCTGAGCTGGGCGATGCTCATGGCCAGCTGGGCCTGGGCTTCTTCCACGCTCATCTTCGGGTCCTTGTGGGACAGCACGCGTTCGGCTTCTTCCTTGGCCTTGCGGACCTGCGCTTCATCGATGTCGGTCGCGCGCACGGCGGTGTCGGCCAGCACGGTCACGACCTGCGGCTGCACCTCGAGGATGCCGCCGGAGATGGCGAAGTCCAGCTGCTCGCCGCTGGCCAGCGTCACCACCACCTTGCCCGGCTTCAGGCGGGTGATCAGCGGCGCGTGCTTCGGCGCGATGCCGAGCTCGCCCAGCTCGCCGGTGGCGACGACCAGGGTGGCTTCACCGTGGAAGATTTCCTGCTCGGCGCTGACGATGTCGCAACGGATGGTGCTCATGGAACTCTCTTTGCCGTGTAGGGCGGACCTGTGTCCGCCACGGATTGCCGCGAAGGCGGGCCGAGGCCCGCCTCAGGTGCTTACGCCTTCTCGGCGAGCTTCTTGGCCTTCTCGACCGCTTCTTCGATGCCGCCGACCATGTAGAACGCTTGCTCCGGCAGGTGGTCGTACTCGCCATCGACGATCGCCTTGAAGCCGCGGATCGTGTCCTTCAGCGAAACGTACTTGCCCGGCGAGCCGGTGAACACTTCGGCCACGTGGAACGGCTGGCTGAAGAAGCGCTCGATCTTGCGGGCGCGCGACACGGCCTGCTTGTCTTCTTCGGACAGCTCGTCCATGCCGAGGATGGCGATGATGTCCTTCAGTTCCTTGTACTTCTGCAGCGTCGACTGCACGCGGCGCGCGGTGTCGTAGTGCTCGTGGCCGATGACGTTCGGGTCCAGCTGGCGGCTGGTCGAGTCGAGCGGGTCCACGGCCGGGTAGATACCCAGCGAAGCGATGTTACGGCTCAGCACGACGGTCGCGTCCAGGTGAGCGAACGTGGTGGCCGGCGACGGGTCGGTCAGGTCGTCCGCGGGCACGTACACGGCCTGGATCGAGGTGATCGAACCGGTCTTGGTCGAGGTGATGCGCTCCTGCAGGACGCCCATTTCCTCGGCCAGCGTCGGCTGGTAACCCACGGCGGACGGCATGCGGCCGAGCAGCGCCGACACTTCGGTACCGGCCAGCGTGTAGCGGTAGATGTTGTCGACGAACAGCAGCACGTCCTTGCCCTTGCCGGACGCATCCTTCTCGTCGCGGAAGTATTCGGCCATGGTCAGGCCGGTCAGCGCGACGCGCAGGCGGTTGCCCGGCGGCTCGTTCATCTGGCCGTACACCATCGCCACCTTGTCGAGGACGTTGGAGTCCTTCATCTCGTGGTAGAAGTCGTTGCCCTCGCGGGTACGCTCGCCCACGCCGGCGAACACGGACAGACCCGAGTGCGCCTTGGCGATGTTGTTGATCAGTTCCATCATGTTGACGGTCTTGCCGACGCCGGCGCCGCCGAACAGGCCGACCTTGCCGCCCTTGGCGAACGGGCACATCAGGTCGATGACCTTGATGCCGGTTTCCAGCAGGTCGTTGGCCGAGGACTGGTCCTCGTACGACGGGGCCGAACGGTGGATTTCCCAATGATCCGACGCCTGCACCGGGCCGGCTTCGTCGATCGGGTTGCCCAGCACGTCCATGATGCGGCCCAGCGTGCCCGCGCCGACCGGCACCGAGATGGCCTTGTCGGTGTTCACGGCGACCAGGTTGCGCTTCAGGCCGTCGGTGGAACCGAGGGCGATGGTGCGCACGACGCCGTCGCCGAGCTGCTGCTGCACTTCGAGCGTGATGGCGGTGTTCTCCACCTTCAGCGCGTCGTACACCTTCGGCACTTCGTTGCGCGCGAATTCGACGTCAACCACCGCGCCGATGATCTGAACGATCTTGCCCTGACTCATTGCTGCATTCCTCTAGATGAATTCTTGTGACTACGCGCGTCAGACTGCCGCCGCGCCGCCGACGATTTCGGAGATTTCCTGGGTGATCGCCGCCTGGCGAGCCTTGTTGTAGACCAGCTGCAGGGTGCCGATGAGCTTGTTGGCGTTGTCGCTGGCGGCCTTCATCGCCACCATGCGCGCCGCATGCTCGGACGCGATGTTCTCCAGCACGGCCTGGTACACCAGCGACTCGATGTAGCGCGTGATCACGTGGTCGAGCACGGTCTCGGCATCGGGTTCGTAGATGTAATCCCAGTCGTGGTGCGCGACCTGCGTTTCCGCGGCGGGCAGCGGCAGCAGCTGGTCGAACGCCGCGCGCTGGGTCATCGTGTTGACGAAGTCGTTGTAGACGACGAACACGCGGTCCAGCGAGCCTTCGGTGTAGGCGTCCAGCATCACCTTGATCACGCCGATCAGCTGGTCCAGCTTGGGCGCATCGCCCAGGTGGGACACGCTGGCCAGCATGTTGACCTTGACCCGGCGGAAGTACACCGAGGCCTTCTGGCCGATGGTGACCACGTCGACCTCGACACCCTTCTCGTTCCACTGGCGGATCTCGCCGAGCATCTTGCGGAACAGGTTGTTGTTCAGGCCGCCGGCCAGGCCGCGGTCGGACGACACGATGATGAAGCCGACGCGCTTGACGTCCTTGCGCTCCACCATGAAGGGGTGCTGGTAGTCGGTGTTGGCCTGGGCCAGGTGGCCGATCACCTGCTTCATCGCGCGCGCGTACGGGCGCGAGGTCTTCATGCGGTCCTGCGCCTTGCGGATCTTGGAGGCCGAGACCATCTCGAGCGCGCGCGTCACCTTGCGGGTGTTCTGCACGCTCTTGATCTTGGTTTTGATTTCGCGTCCGCCTGCCATGTCTCGCTCGCTTGTTTCGTCTTCGTCGGGCGGACCTGCGATCCGCCTGCCTACGAACGGTGGGCCGAGGCCCACCCTACGCAATTACCAGGTACCGGTCTGCTTGAACTCGGCGATGCCCTTCTTGAAGGCGCCTTCGATCTCGTCGTTCCAGTTGCCGGTGCTGTTGACCGTATCGACCAGCGCGCCCTGGGTGTTGGTGAAGTGCGCGTGCAGCGCATCTTCGAACGCCAGGATCTTGTTGACCGGCACGTCGTCCAGGTAACCCTCGTTGACGGCGTAGATGGACAGCGCCTGCAGGGCGATGGACATCGGCGCGTACTGCTTCTGCTTCATCAGCTCGGTGACGCGCTGGCCACGCTCCAGCTGCTTGCGGGTGGCTTCGTCCAGGTCCGAGGCGAACTGCGCGAACGCGGCCAGCTCACGGTACTGGGCGAGCGAGATGCGGATGCCGCCCGACAGCTTCTTGATGATTTTGGTCTGGGCGGCGCCACCGACGCGCGACACCGAGATGCCGGCGTTCACGGCCGGGCGGATGCCGGCGTTGAACAGGTCGGTTTCCAGGAAGATCTGGCCGTCGGTGATCGAGATCACGTTGGTCGGCACGAACGCGGACACGTCGCCGGCCTGCGTTTCGATGATCGGCAGCGCGGTCAGCGAACCGGTCTTGCCGGTGACCTTGCCTTCGGTGAACTTCTCGACGTACTCCTCGGACACGCGGGCAGCGCGCTCGAGCAGGCGGGAGTGCAGGTAGAACACGTCGCCCGGGTAGGCTTCACGGCCCGGCGGACGCTTCAGCAGCAGCGAGATCTGGCGGTAGGCGACGGCCTGCTTGGACAGGTCGTCGTACACGATCAGAGCGTCCTGGCCGCGGTCCATGAAGTACTCGCCCATGGTGCAGCCGGAGTAGGCGCTGATGTACTGCATCGCGGCCGATTCGGAAGCGGTGGCGGCGACGACCACGGTGTGGGCCAGCGCGCCGTTCTCTTCCAGCTTGCGCACGATGTTGGCCACGGTCGAAGCCTTCTGGCCGATCGCGACGTACACGCACTTGATGCCGGTGCCCTTCTGGTTGATCACGGCGTCGATGGCCATCGCGGTCTTGCCGGTCTGGCGGTCGCCGATGATCAGCTCGCGCTGGCCGCGGCCGATCGGGATCATCGCGTCGACCGACTTGTAACCGGTCTGCACCGGCTGGTCGACCGACTTGCGCCAGATCACGCCCGGGGCGACGCGCTCCACCGGCGCGGTCAGCGAGGTGCCAAGCGGGCCCTTGCCGTCGATCGGCTCGCCCAGCGCGTTCACGACGCGGCCGAGCATTTCCGGACCGACCGGCACTTCCAGGATGCGGCCGGTGGTCTTGGCCACGTCGCCTTCGCGCAGGTGCTCGTAGTCGCCCAGGACCACGGCGCCGACCGAATCGCGCTCCAGGTTCAGCGCGAGCGCGAACGTGCTGTTCGGCAGCTCGATCATTTCGCCCTGCATGACGTCGGCCAGGCCGAAGATGCGCACGATGCCGTCGGACACGCTGGTGACGGTGCCTTCATTGCGCGACTCCGCGGCCAGCTTGACCTTCTCGATACGGGTCTTGATCAGGTCGCTGATTTCAGAGGGGTTGAGCGTGGTAGCCATGGGTAAGTCCTGTGTGCCCGCTTGCGCGCGGCGGTTCAATGGGAATTCAGTGCGTCAGCGCCGACTGCAGGCGCGCCAGCTTGCCTTTCAGCGAGCCGTCGATCACCACGCTGCCGGCATCGATCACGGCGCCGCCGATCAGCGACGCGTCGACCGCCGTCTCCACCTCGACCTCGCGGCCGAAGCGCTTCTTCAAGGCGGCCTTGATCACGTCGAGTTCGCCGGCGGGCAGGTCCGTGGCGGAGGTGACCTTCGCCTTCACGACATGCTCGGCGTCGGCGCGCAGCTCCTCGAACAGGCCGGCGATCTCCGGCAACTGCGGCAGGCGGCGCGCATCGGCCAGGATGCCCAGGAAGCGGGTGAACGCCTCGCTGGCGCCGTCCGGCGACAGCAGCGACACGGCGTCCGCCGGCAGCAGCTGCGGATTCGGCAACAGCGCGGCCACGCGCGGGTCCGCCGCGGCATGCGCGGCGAAACCCAGCGCCTGCGACCAGGCGGCGAAGTTGCCTTCGTCGCGCGCCGTCGCGAAGGCGGCGCGGGCGTAGGGGCGTGCGACAGTCAGGGCCTGGCTCATCGATCGGGTCGTCCGGATCAGATTTCGGCGGCGAGTTCGTCGAGCAGCGCCTTGTGGGCGTTGGCGTCGATCTCGCGCTTCAACAGCTTCTCGGCACCGCTGACGGCCAGCGCGGACACCTGCTTGCGCAGGTCCTCGCGGGCACGCGTGGCGGCGGCGTCGATCTCGGCCTGCGCCAGTTCTTTCTGGCGGTTGGCTTCGGCGATCGCTTCGTTCTTGGCCGCATCGACGATCTGGTTCGCGCGCGCGTGGGCCTGGTCGATGATCTCGTTGGCCTTGACGCGGGCGTCCTTCAGCGCTTCGTTGACCTTTTCCTGCGCCTGCGCCAGATCCTTCTGGCTGCGGTCGGCGGCAGCGAGGCCTTCGGCGATCTTCTGCTGGCGTTCTTCGATGGCAGCGAGCAGCGGCGGCCAGATTTTGGTCGCAATGATCCAGATCAGGCCGGCGAAGGCCAGCGCCTGGGCGAACAGAGTGAGATTGATATTCATCGTAAACCTGCCGGTGATGAAGGGCCCGCGCACATCGCGCCGGCCCAGCTACGCCTGGTGACTGACCGCGGGCCGGAGCGCGCGGTCAGGCGTGCACGCGACGGATCAGCCCGCCAGCTTGGCCAGCTGTTCGGTGAAGATCGTGATGAACGGGCTGGCGAAGGCGAACAGCAGGCCCACGGCGACCGAGATGATGAACGCGGCGTCGATCAGGCCGGCGGTGATGAACATGCGCACCTGCAGGACCGGGATCAGTTCCGGCTGGCGGGCAGCCGATTCCAGGAACTTGCCGGCCATGATGGCCAGACCCAGACCGGCGCCCAGCGCGGCCAGGCCGATCATGATGCCGATGGCGAGGGCGGTCGAAGCCTGGACCTGGGCGAGGTTGGTGAGGATGCTTTCCATGGTGATCTCCGGAACTAAGTGCTTGAAAGGTGGATGGTACGAAGGGAACGGTGAAGCGGAAACGTTAGTGGCTGTCTTCCGACAAGCTCAGGTAGACGATCGACAGCATCATGAAGATGAAGGCCTGCAGCGGGATGACCAGCAGGTGGAACAGCATCCAGCCCAGGCCGAATGCTGCGCCGCCGAGCATGCCGACGATGCCCGCGCCGCCCAGCACCCAGATCAGCAGGAAGACGATCTCGCCGCCGAACATGTTGCCGAACAGTCGCATCGCCAGCGAGATGGGCTTGCTGACCCACTCGACGATGTTGAGGATCAGGTTGAACGGCATCATCCACTTGCCGAACGGCGCCGTCAGGAATTCCTTGGCGAACCCGCCCAGACCCTTGGAGCGGAACGCGAAGACCAGCATCAGGAAGAACACGCTGATCGACATGCCGAGGGTGGCATTGACGTCGGCGGTGGGGACCGGCTTCCAGTAATGCACGCCCATCAGCTCGAGTGGCTTGGCGATGAAGTCTGCCGGGATCATCTTCAGCAGGTTCATCATCAGGATCCAGAAGAAGATGGTGATCGCGATGGGCGTCACCAGCTTGCTGGTCCCGTGGTAGGTGTCGCGGGCCTGCTTGTCCACGAACTCGAGCATGATCTCGACGAAGGCCTGCCACTTGCCCGGCACGCCGGCGGTCGCCTTGCGGGTCGCCAGCCAGAACGCGAACACGATCAGCAGCCCCATCAGCACGGCGGTCACGAAGGTGTCGACGTTGATCGTCCAGAACGGACCGTCGCCACCCACCTGGGCCGTGAGGTTCTTCAGGTGGTGCTGGATGTAGCTGGTGGGAGTAAGAGCCTCGCCCGCCATGAGTCGGAAACCTTTCTAGTTGGGTTATCGCTGCTTGCCGGTCGCGACCAGCACCTGTGCCACCAGTCCGGTGATCACGCCTGCCAGGAGAGGCAACGGGGGCAGCTTGTACAGCCCCGCGCCAACCACCAGCACGCCGATCACCACGACCCACTTCACCACCATGCCCGCGACGAGCCTCAGCACCGCCGAGACGGCCCCGAGCACGCCGCCACCGAAGGCCATCCAGGCCGCCAGCAGCGCGCCGACCACGATCGCCAGCCCTCCGACCGCCGCCGCGACCGCCTGGGGCACGCCCCGGAGCAGGAACAGCAGCGCGACCAGCAGCACCGCCCCCGCCTGCCAGACAGCGGCGCGCAACACTAGCCGCCGGCCCGTAGCGACGGAATTCAGCACACGAAAGCCCTACGGAATTGGCGGGGTACAAGGCGGTAAAGCGCCTCGCCGAGCCGCAAAAGTATAGCAGCGGGACAATTTCCGGGACAACCGCCAAAGGTAGAAAGCGGGCCTCGGGGGCACACGCCGCCCGCAGCCCTTGCGCCGCCTGCGTGTAACCGTTTCCCCTGTTCAGAATTTTCCCGGGAATTCTCCGGAACTTTGCCGGAAACTCCCTGTCAGTCCTTGCAGGGCCTGCTGCTCAACTTCCTCGTCCGATGCTCCGCCACAGGCCTTCCACGAAGCCCCGGCTGCCCCCGGGGCTTCACTTTTTTGTGGCATCGGGAAGACGTCGCCGGGCCTGACGTTCATCCAATTCACCCGATGACGACCCGCGGGCCATGAAGGTAGTGCTCCCCCTCGACGCATGGAGCGCCCATGAACCGGCCCTGCCCCCGCAACACCCCCACCTTCGTTTCCCTGCTCGCCTGCCTGCCGCTGGCGCTGCTCGCCACCACCGCCGCCGCGCAGGATTTCAGCGACGACGCCCGCATCGAAGTCCGCCTGTCCGCCTTCAATCCCGAGGCCAACATCCGCTTCGACGGTACCGGCGTCGCCACCGACGGCGAGCGCACTGAGGAGCTGGCGGCGGCGGGCGGCATCGATTCCGATGGCCGCTGGCGGCCGCGCGGCGAGCTTGCCTTCGCCATGTCGCCGCGGCAGTCGCTGCGCCTGAATTACTACGACTACCGTCGCAACCAGTCGTGGAACTTCGATGGCGACTGGGTCGACCCCGGCAACATTTTCGATGAGGTCGAGATTCCCGGCGAACCGGTCGAAATCCCCGCCATCGATGTCGACGGCCGCCTGAGCTTCGAACTGGCCAGCCTGAATTACGAGTTCGCGGTCATCGACACGCCGCGCTTCCAGTGGGGCCTCGGCGCCGGCGTCACCCACGCGGTGCTGGAGGCGAGCGGCACCGGTACCAGCACCGGCACGGGCGAGATCGATCCGCAGTGGGAGTCTTTCCGCTGGAAGAAGGACGGGATCTCGCCGAACCTGCACACCCGCGTGAGCTGGGCGCCGACCGAGCGGCTGCGTATCGAGGCCCAGGGCCAGTATCTGGACACGCGCTGGGGTGACTTCGTCGAGGAGCGCGGACATTTCGAGCGCGGCGGCCTGATCCTCGAGTACCTGGTCACCGAGCGCCTGGGGATTCACGTCGGCTATGACTGGTTCCGCCTCAAGCTCGCCAACGACTATCGCGGATCCTTCGAGGCGCCGCCCGAGTCCGGTGTCGGGACCGTCGAGGTCACCGGCAAGCTGACCGGCCAGTTCAAGGTCCACGGACCCATGGCAGGCGTGACATTCCGCTTCTGATCCGGTCCTATCGATAGATCTCGCTTATCGATCCCAGCGAAACGTTTCATTGGACGGCACGTGCGGGGCGCCCATACTTGAGACCTGTTCTCATCTGGAGCCCCGCCGTGAACAAGACCCTGAGCTTCGCGATCCTGCATTTCTCGGTGGCCTTCACCCTGGGCTACCTGTTCACCGGCAGCCTGCTGGTGGGCGGTGCGCTGGCGTTGATCGAACCGGCCTGCAATACCGTCGTATTCCACTTCCACGAGAAGGTGTGGAAGCGGATCGAAGCGCGCCGGGCTGCGAAGGCGATGCCGCTACCCGCCTGAGACGTTGACCGTTCCGAAACGAAAAGGCCGCGCTGATGCGCGGCCTTTTCGTTTGTGCGCCTGAAGGCGACGCTACTTCTTCTTCGGAATGTACAGGTCTGTGATGGTGCCTTCGTAGACTTCGGCCGCCATCGCCACGGATTCGCTGAGCGTGGGATGCGGATGGATGGTCGCGCCGATGTCGCCGGCTTCCGCGCCCATCTCGATCGCCAGCGCCAGTTCGCCGATCAGGTCGCCTGCATGCACGCCGACGATGCCGGCGCCGATGATGCGATGGGTGTGTTCGTCGAAGATGAGCTTGGTGGAGCCCTCTCCGCGGCCGATGCCGACCGCACGCGCCGACGCCACCCACGGGAACTTGCCGACGCCGATCTTCAGGCCCTTGGCCTTGGCTTCGGTCTCGGTCACGCCGACCCAGGCGATTTCCGGATCGGTGTAGGCCACCGACGGGATCACGCGCGCCACCCACTCCTTCTTCTCGCCGGCGGCCACTTCCGCCGCCAGTTTGCCCTCGTGCGTCGCCTTGTGCGCCAGCATCGGCTGGCCGACCAGGTCGCCGATGGCGAAGATGTGCGGCACGTTGGTG
>NZ_PKDG01000059.1 GCF_002863005.1 Pseudoxanthomonas sp. | reverse complement strand
TTTCTTTTGGCCGCGGCGCTCAGGGCGCCCACAGCTCCGGTACCTGGGCCAGGCCGAACAACACGAGCGCCGTGGCCGCGATCAGCAGCCACACCATGCTCCTCACGACCATCATCCGCATCGCGGCGTCCCCCCTCCGTCTGTGAGGCGACTATCGCGGCCCACGGGTGACGCGTCAAACGTAAATGCGTTACGCGGCGATCGCGGTGTGCGCTCCGGCCGTGGGCATGTCGTCCACGCCACGCGCAGCGGCAAGGAACTCGCGCCCCCAGCGTGACAGGTCGTAGTGCCGCACGATGTCGAACAGCCGACGCTGGCGGTCCTCGCGCTCGCCCGGCGTCATCCCCAGTGCCTGCCGCAGCGTGCGCGCCAGGTCGGCCGAGTCGTGCGGATTGGTCAGCACCGCACCCTTCAGCTCCGCGGCCGCGCCGGCGAACTCTGACAGCACCAGCACGCCATCGCCACCGTCCAGTCCCTGCACGGCGACGAACTCCTTCGCCACCAGGTTCAGGCCATCGCGCAACGGCGTGATCCACATGACATCGGCGGCCGCGTAGTGCGCCACCACGTCGGCGAAGGGCAGCACGCGGGCGAAAAAGCGCACCGGCGTCCAGTCCAGCTGCGACAGCCGACCGTTGATGCGCCCCACCGCCTGTTCGATCTGCTGCTGCAGCGGGCGATAGATGGTCATCTCCTTCGCGGCGGGCACGCAGACCAGCACCAGCGTCACTTCGCCGCGCAGCTCGGGCGACTCGTCCAGCAAGCGTTCGAAGGCCTGCAGCTTCTGCAGGATGCCCTTGGTGTAGTCCAGCCGTTCGATCGACAGCACCAGCTTGCGCCGGCCGATCTCGTCGCGGATGCGCGCGATGTCGTCCGCCACCTGCTCCGTCTCGAGACAGGCCCGGATGCGCCCCACGTCGGTGCCGATCGGGTGCGCACCGATGCGCACCGTGCGTCCGTCGATACGCAACTCCGTGGCCATGTCCTCCACGCCGACCGCGCAGCCGAAGGTCATGAAGCGCGGCGCGCACGACGCGCGCCGCGTCACCTCGACCGGGAACGTGCTGCGCACCGCGTCGGTGAAGTTCTCGGCATGGCGCGGGATGTGGAAGCCCACGTAGTCGCAGGCCAGCAGGCTGCCGAGGATCTCGCGGCGCCACGGCAGGACCGCGAAGATGTCCGCCGACGGAAACTGCGTGTGGTGGAAGAAGGCGATCTTCACGTCCGGCCGCAGTTCGCGCAGCACCGACGGCACCATCCACAGGTTGTAATCGTGCAGCCAGACGGTCGCACCCGGCGCGGCCTCGGCGGCGGCAGCCTCGGCGAAGCGGCGGTTGACGCGCTTGAACAGGTCCCAGTCGTCCTCGCTGAAACGCGCGCGCTCCCAGAAGCTGTTGATCACCGGCCAGAACGCCTCCTTCGAGAAGCGCTTGTAGAACACGTCCACCTCATGCTTGGTCAGCGGCACGTGGGTGGCGGTCAGGCCCGGATAGCGTTCGGCGTCCACCGGTGCGCGCGGCTCGATGGGGGGTGCCTTCGGATCGTCCACCGTCCACGCCACCCACGAACCGGGCTGGCCATCGCCGAAGAAACTCAACAGGCTCGGGATGATGCCGTTCGGCGAACTGTGCGGGCGGCGCACGCGCTGTCCATCGACGATGTGTTCCTCGTACGGCAGGCGGTGGTAGACCATCACCAGTTCCGCCTTGCCCGGGGGATGCAGCGTGGGCCGGTAGTCGTCCGCCTCCAGCAGCGCGAAGTGCGCCATCGCCTGCAGGATGCCGCCGCAGCCCGGCGCATCGGCATGCAGCACGTTGTCCATGTCGGCCGTGGCGGCGATCAGCGCCGGCTCGGATTCGCCCACGCACACGCCGGGGAAGCCCTCGCCATACATCGACAGGTCGTTGAGCGTGTCGCCGGCCACCAGCACGCGCGACGGGTCGAGTGCCAGCTCGTCCACCAGCGCGGTCAGCGTGCTGCCCTTGCGCGTGTCGCGCGGCAGGATGTCCAGGTAGCGGTCGGCCGAATACAGTACTTCGCAGCCCAGCGAGGCGGCCACGGTCTCCACTTCGGCCTGGATCGTGGAGAGCTGTTCGGGATGGCAGTAATAGGAGCAGCGCCGCTCCTGCGGCACTTCCTGCCGCACCAGCATGGGAAAGCGGCGCATGGCCTCGGCCACCACATGCTCGCCCGGCCAGCGCGCTTCGATGGCCGACTGCAGCGGCTGGATCGGCTGCATGTCGGCGGTGCGCAGCACGGTCGCGCCGACGTCGCAGATCACGTAGTCCGGCGTGGGCAGGCCGGGATCGGCCAACAGCGGCAGGATCGATTCACGGCCGCGACCGGTGACCCACGCCAGCTTGACGTCCGGATGCGCGTCGACGAGGTGGTACAGGCGCTTGCGCGCCTCCGCGTCGCCGGCCAGGAAGGTGCCGTCGAGATCGGTGGCGAGAAGGACAGGTTGCGAAGGATGTTTCAACAGGGTCATGAGGTGCACTCCATGGTCGCGAGGGAAGCCGCGCACACGGCACGACGCGGATGCGTCACAGGACGCAGGCGGGGAATCACGCATCGGAGGGGCACCGCCAGGCGGGTGCGGAAAGAAGGTGTGTCGCGTGCGAGGCACGCTGCGCGCAGAAGCGCGGCAGATGCGCGTCCGTCCCCGGACATGGACGCGGACATCGACTGATGCGATGCAGCATTGTAGTCCGCATCGTCGTCGCGCAGGTCAACGCGATGTTAAGAACGTTAAATGCATGCGTGAATATGCGTAATTTCCGGCGATTTCCTGCACATTCCACTATCGACGGCAGAGCACCGGCGTCGCGATCGAACGGCGATTCAACAGGGATCCGCGTCGAATGCACGTTGCCGCATCAGTCGATGAAGCCCTTCCCCGCGCCGTACTCCCATCTCCACGGCACGCCGGTGTCGCCCAGCACGAACGACACCAGCCGTGGAAATGCGCGCTCCGCGCGCACATCGTTGCCCAGGATCACGACGCAGCGCTTGCGCTGTTTCACGCACACCCAGGTATTGCCGGTGGAGTCGTTGTGCCCGCCCTTGTAGAAGCCCGCGCCTTGCGGGCCGTCGAACACCACCACGCCCAGGCCCGCAGCGAGATCCTTGCGTCGCTGTGGGGCGGGCAGTTCGTCCTGCAATGAGGGGAATTGCGAGGCCGTGGTGATGGGCAATTGCGGCGACGTCATCGCGGCGAACGTATCCGCACGCAGGCCTTCTCCGTTGATGTAGGCCGCAGCGAAGTCCGCCATGTCCGTGATGGTGGTGTCCATCGACCCGGCCGCGCGCACGCGACCGCGCTCGTCGTGCGGCTCGACCGTGCCGTCTTCCATCCAGCCATCGGCCAGGTTGGCGGCGAAATCGGCACGCCAGATCATGCTGGTGTTCGGCATGCCGAAGCGGTCGAACACGCGCCGCTGCATCTCCGCGCCCAGGTCCAGGCCCAGGCCGCGTTCGATCACGTATTGCAGCAGGATCAACCCTTCACCGGAGTAGGCATAGCGCGCGCCGGGGTCGAAGTGGATGCGCAGCTTGCCGTCGGGTTCGAGGAAAGCAAAGTTGGCGAAGCCGCTGCTGTGGGTCAGCAGGTGGCGTGCGGTGATGCCTTTCCAGCGAGGGTCGCCGGCCAGGTCGGGCCAGGGTCCGTAACCGTCCTCGGCGGGATAGTCGGTCAGCGGCTGGTCGAAGTACTCGCCGATGGGGCGGTCCAGGTCCAGTCGGCCCTCCTCCACCAGCTGCATCACGGTGTAGGCGAACACTGCCTTGGTCAGCGACGCACCATACATGACGGTGTCCGCTTGCAGGGGATCGCCTTTCGCATTGCGCTTGCCGTAAGCGGCAACGTGGACCACCTTGCCCTCGTCGATGACCGCGATGGCCAGGCCGTTGGCCTGCGCGGCCTTCATCGCCGCCGCGACTTCCGCGTCCAGGGCGACACGGGTGGGAATGGCATGGGCAGCCGGACCAGCCGCCGGGGCGGCGAACGGCAGCAGGGCGAGCAGGCAGATTCCGATCAGTGAGCGCATGACCCCTCCTATGTGAGTTGAATCATACGGGCGATTGAGAACCGCTTAAGCGCCAGAGGTCATGGGCCGGCCGGGCGCCTCCTCTTGCCCCTCTACTCACACATAGGCGGTCGCGAGAGGCAAAAAGCCTCGCGCCTCTCTCACCAAGGGTCTCGCGAGGGCCTGAAAGGGCCTCTCTTCTCTCACTAACGGTCTCGCGAGGACCTGAAAGGCTCTCTCTTCTCTCACTAACGGTCTCGCGAGGACCTGAAAGGCTCTCTCTTCTCTCACTAACGGTCTCGCGAGGACCTGAAAGGCTCTCTCTTCTCTCACTAACGGTCTCGCGACAACCTGAAAGGCTCTCTCTTCTCTCACTAAGGGTGTTGCGAGGACCTGAAAGGCGCTCTCTTCTCTCATTACGGCTCAAGCGGGACCAGAAAAGTCCCGCTACTCCCTCATCGAGGGTCTTGCAGGCGGAACAATGCAGGGAGAGCGTGGCAAGACGCGCGCTTGCGGCGGGAGATCGTCATTCCGGGGCGGAAGCTCAACGCGTTTTCGGTTGCCATTTCATCTCGCCAGGCTGTGGCGTTGCGTCGACTGGCGCGGCTCCCAGTGACGCAGGGGCCCCGCCCGACAATACGAAGTCCGCAAGCTCGTCGGCATGACCGCCTAGAAGGCCACCGGCGTCGTACCACCGGGATTGTCGATGGTGTACCAGAGGGTGGAACCCGGCGTCGCCGTGTTGGCACGAGCGACCTTGCTGGATGTCCCGATGCAGCCGGACAGCATCGACGCGCAGACCAGCATGAAGAAAGGCGGTGCGATCCGCTTCATGGACGACCCCGGTGTCCCGATCAGCGGGATTCGGTGATCCGCAGGATCTTGCCGCTGGTGTTGATGGTGAAGACGATGGTCTTGCCGTCGCGGAAGTAGGTCCAGTTCTCGCCTTCGCGGGCGCCGTACTGGTTTTCCAGCGGGGTGACCAGATCGGGCTTGCCGGCGATCTCGACAAGCCGACCGATGCTGTCGCCGCTGCTGACCACGCGGTTGCCGAAGGCGTAGGTATCGGCGAACGCCATACCGGCGGCGAACATGAGGGCAAGGAAGATGGCGGTCTTGCGCATGGGATTTCCCTCTCCGTTAGGTAGGCCGAGTATAGGCCGGGACGCTCCTCGCTAGAGCGACAGGATCCGCATCAGCGCCACGGCCGCCACGGCCGCCACGGCCGATGCCAGCCAGATCGCCACACGCTTGATGAGCGCACGGTTCAATCCCCCCTGCCCCGCGTCACGCGGCTGGTTGAAGCCGACCACCAGCACGTGCATCGGCAGCGCGATGACCAGCAGGAAGGCGAATACCCAGTTCAAGGTTTCGTCTCCCAGTCGCGGCCAGACCAGCGGCATCACGATGCCGGCGAAGAGGCCCGCAATGACGGCGGTGATGGGCGTGGGGGTGAGCTTCATGCGGAGCGGGCATCCGGTCAGGTGATGCCGCAGTCTAGCGGGCGCGCTTGGCACATGGTCTAGAAATGGAATGGCCAAAGGTCGTAGACCGTCGCCCCGGTAAGCGAAGCGCACCCGGGGAGATGTATCAGAGGTCATTCGGCACCGCGGTCCAGGGTGCGGCCGCTGGCGTTCCGCGGGCCACGCAACTCAAGCCCCCACCCGCATTTCTTCCCTTCACGAGGTCGGCAGGAATGCTTCCGCTTCTTCCAGCTCAACACCCGGCGCCGACCGCAGGCAGGCGGCCAATTGCGGCACGTGTCCCTGCCCGTAGAACACCACGGCGCGATCACCCGGTTTCAACGCCTGCAGCAGGCGCGCGCAGATGGCGAAATTGCGCTTCGCCCAAGCGGCATTGAGCTCGACGCCGGGCTGTTGTTCGCCGCTGCCGTAGCGGAGGAACTCGGCGTAGAAGCGGGCGGCCTCATCGAGGGCCTGCGGCGTATTCATGTCGCGCAGCACGCCGCCGATGCTGTGCGTGGCCTGCAACGCGGTGATGCGCGCGGTGATGCCCTGGGCCTGGGCCATCAGCGCATCCAGATCGCCCGCCCTCCCGTTCGCCTGCGCCCAGGCGCCCAACGGCTCGAAGGGAAAATCGCCCGGCACGTCCAGCCCGTGGACCTGCGTAAGCCCCACTTGTTTTGCCAGCCGGAATCCGAGCTGCACGACTTCGTTGCTGGACGGCGGCAGCGTGCCGGCGAGATGGCGCGCGTATTGCTCGCGCGCGGCATCGGCTGGCCACTCGACGCCGACGAACGTCGGCTGGAAGGCCGCGAACGCATTGGTCACCGCTTGCAGTTCCGCTTGCCGCCGGGGCACCGTGACGTCCACCGCGTCCACATTTGCCTTGTCCTGCCCCGGATTGCTGAAGTGGTAGGTGCCGATGACGATCACGCGCGCCGGCGGTTCGGCGGCCCAGGCGGCGCCGTGCAGGAGCAACGCAAGCATGAGGAAACGACGCATGGAATCTCCTCCCTTTAGAGGCCTAGAGAAGCGTACGAAGCCAGACCAGCAGCATTAAAATCATGCCCGATAGCTGAGCGACGACAAATGCCAGCACGGGGACTCGGGCTGCGATCGAGAGTGTCCGCCACTTCCTGATGAAGCCAAACGCGAGGAAGTCGGAGCCGATCATGGACCTGCCGTCGAACAGATCCCTTACGGAGACGTCGTCCTGGAGCTTGTGGAGCATCCAGGCGCGCAGCGGGAAGGACGCGATGATCAGGACGATCGCCACCCCAAGGATCGCTAGGCCGATTCCGGTCACTTCGACGCCGCGCATACGAATGCTCCTTGCCGACAGGAAGGTACAGCGCTTGCCGAGGTGGCGGAGAGAGTGGGATTCGAACCCACGGTAGGCTTGCACCTACGGCAGTTTTCAAGACTGCTGCCTTAAACCGCTCGGCCATCTCTCCGTTTTCTGAAACTGCCCGCGATCCCGTCGCGGTGCATCGCCGCCCTACCCTGGCGGCGCGCACGGCCCCTTGCAGGCCGGTGCGCATTTTCGCACGAACCCCGCCGCCGTGGCTTACGAAGCCTTCTTCACCTTGCCGGCCTTGGTGTTGTCGATCGCCATGGCGATGGCCTTCTCCTTCGCCTCCGCGCAGGCGCCGCCGCAATCCAGCCGCGACGACTCGATCTGCTGCGGCAGGTGCTCGGCCAGGAAATCGATGAACACCCGCACCGCCGGCAACATGCCCCGGCGCGAAGCGAACACCGCGTGGCAGATGCCCTGCGGCAGGCTCCATTCCGGCAGCACCACCTCCAGCTCGCCCTTGCGCACCGCTTCCGCGCACACCGTCTCCGGCAGCAGGGTGATGCCGTAGCCGTCCTTCGCCATCGACTGCAGCAGCGGGAAGTCGAAGCCGGCCAGGCGCGGATTCAACTCGATGCGGCGTACCTCGCCATCCGGCCCGTGCAGCTCCCAGCGCTGGCGCGCCTCGTCTTCGCTGATGCTCAGCGTGACGTGCTCCGCCAGATCTTCCGGCACCTTCGGGCGGCCGGCGCGGTTGAGGTACTTCGGGCTGGCGACCAGCAGTTCCTGGATCTGGCCGAAGCTGCGCATCACCAGGCTGCCGTCGTCGTCGAGCTTCGCGCGCACGCGCAGGGCCACGTCGTAGCCCTCGTTGATGATGTCGACACGGCGGTTGTTGACGTGCAGCTGCAGCCGCACCTTCGGGTACTTGTCGAGGAAGGCCGGCAGGATCTTCGGCAACTGCATCTGCGCCACCGCCACCGGCACGCTGACGCGCACCACGCCGCGCGGTTCGGCACTGAGGCGATCGACGACTTCGCGCGCCGCCTGCGCTTCGGCCAGCATGGTCTGTGCATGGCGATGCACGCTGGTACCGACGTCGGTCACCGCGAAACGGCGCGTCGAGCGCTGAAGCAGGCGCACGCCGAGATCGGCTTCCAGCTGGCTGATGCGGCGGCTGAGGCGGGACTTGGGAATGCCCAGCGCCCGCTCGGCGGCGGCGAAGCCACCGTGGTCCACCACCATGGCGAAGTAATAGAGGTCGTTGAGGTCGTGCTGCATGACTATAGTTCCGCCTTTAGAACAATCAGTGACGTTAGACCACGTTTATCCCAATAATGCAACGACCTACAGTGGTTCCCAAGGCGGCACCTGCCGCGTCCTGACCGGAGAACCACCATGAAACTATTGCACATCGACAGCAGCGCCCTGGCCGCGAACTCGGTCAGCCGGCAACTGACCGCCGCCATCGTAGCCCGTTGGCAGGACACCCTGCCCGACCTGGAGGTCACCTATCGCGACCTCGACGCCGACCCGCTGCCCCACCTGACCAATGCGGTACTGGGTGGGGGCGATGCCGCCGCCGCACAAGCCGGCGAAGCGACCCTGCAGCAGTTCCTGGACGCCGACGTCATCGTACTGGGCGTGCCGCGCTACAACTTCGGTGTGCCGTCCACGCTGAAGGCCTGGATCGACCGCGTGGCCGTGGCCGGCCGCACCTTCAAATACACCGAGAACGGCCCCATTGGCCTGGCCGGTGGCAAGAAGGTGATCGTGGCCGAGGCCAGTGGTGGCGAGTACGCCGGCACCGCGATCGACTTCGTTGCGCCTTACCTGACGCAGGTGTTCAAGTTCCTGGGTATCACCGACGTCGAGTTCATCCGCGCCGAGCGCGTGGCTTATTCGCCCGAACACAAGGCGCAGGCCATTGAAGCGGCGCTGGCGAGCATTCCGGCGCCGCTGCGCCAGGCCGCCTGAGCCACCACAGGTCGCGGGACGGGGCCGGTATGCTGCCGGCATCCTTCCCGCCGACCTGCCGATGCCCGCCCGGAAAGCCGCCCCGGAACAGATCGACGCCGCGCACGCCCTCGCCTTGCTGAAGGCCGCTGCCAGCCCGGTGCACCGCGCGGGGCTGGCCCGCTACGGGATTCCGGATACGCACGCGCTCGGCGTGCCGATGCGCGACATCCAGGCGCTCGGCAAGCGCATCGGCCGCCAGCCCGCCCTGATGCAACCGCTGTGGGACAGCGGCATCTACGAGGCGCGCCTGCTGGTCGCCTTCATCGCCGATCCCGCGCAAGTCACTTCCGCCCAGATGGACCGTTGGTGCCGCCAGTTCGACAACTGGGCGGTCTGCGACACGTTGTGCCTGCACCTGTTCGATCGCAGCCCGCATGCCTGGGGGCGGATCGATGCATGGGCGCGCAAGCGCGGCGAGTTCGAGAAACGCGCGGCGTTCGCGCTGCTGGCCGGCTTGGCGGTGCATGACCGCCATACGCCCGATGCGCCCTTCCTCGCCGGGCTGACCCACGTGTACGCCGCCGCGGGCGATGCGCGCAACTTCGTCAGCAAGGGCGTGAGCTGGGCGCTACGGGCCATCGGCCACCGCAACGCCGTGCTGCATGCGGAAGCGATCGCGGTGGCGACCCAGTTGGCGGCATCCGACGACGCGGCGCGACGCTGGGTAGGCAAGGATGCGCTGCGCGACCTGGGCCGCGCGGCCGTGCGCGCCAAGGTGGCGAAGGCGACGAAGGGGTGCCCCAAGAAGGCATGACGCTCCCCTCTCCCTGCGAAGCGGGGAGAGGGTGCCGAAGGCGGGTGAGGGGCGAACGGAGATGTGGGCCCTCCGCAGCCATCAACGCTCAAGGCGCGTCTGCCGTAGGAAAGCGGAGAGCTCGCGCTAAGAGCGCCCCTCATCCGCCCTCCGGGCACCTTCTCCCCGCTCGCGGGGAGAAGGCATCAACAGCTCAGGCGATGCGGTCTGCGCCACCCATGTACGGGCGCAGCACCTCGGGCACGGTGATCGACCCGTCGGCGTTCTGGTAGTTCTCCATTACCGCGATCAGCGCACGGCCCACGGCGGTGCCGGAACCGTTGAGCGTGTGCACGGGCTCGGGTTTGCCGGTGGCCGGGTTGCGCCAGCGCGCCTGCATGCGACGCGCCTGGAAGTCCTCGCAGTTGGAGCACGAGGAAATCTCGCGGTAGGTGTTCTGCGACGGCAGCCAGACTTCCAGGTCGAACGTCTTGGTAGCGCCGAAACCCATGTCGCCCGTGCACAGCAGCATGCGGCGGTACGGAAGGCCCAGTTTCTCCAGCACGGTTTCGGCGGCGCGGGTCATGCGCTCCTGCTCGTCGTAGCTCTCCGACGGGCGCGCGATGGAGACCAGTTCCACCTTCTCGAACTGGTGCTGGCGGATCATGCCGCGCACGTCGCGGCCACCGCTGCCAGCCTCGGAACGGAAGCACATCGAATGCGCGGTCATGCGCAGAGGCAGGCGGGCGTCGTCGAGGATCTCGTCGCGGACGATGTTGGTCAGCGGCACTTCCGAGGTCGGGATCAGGTAGCGCTTGTGCTCGCCCAGCTCGGTGGAGAACAGGTCTTCCTCGAACTTCGGCAACTGGCCGGTACCCCGCATGGAGTCGGCGTTGACGATCACCGGCACGCTGGTCTCTTCGTACCCGTGCTCGTTGGTGTGCAGGTCGAGCATGAACTGCGCTAGCGCGCGATGCAGGCGCGCCAGCTGGCCGCGCAGCACGGTGAAGCGCGCGCCGGACAGCTTGGCGGCGGTGTCGGCGTCGAGCCAGCCGTGACGGGCGCCGAGTTCCACGTGGTCCTTCACGTCGAAGTCGAACGCGCGCGGGGTGCCCCAGCGGTGCTGTTCGACGTTGCCGGCCTCATCGCTGCCGAGCGGCACGCTGGCGTGCGGCAGGTTCGGGATACCGAGGGCGATGGCTTCGATCTCGGCGCGGATCTCGTCCAGCTTCACTTCCGAAGCCTTCAACTCGTCGCCGAATCCGGCCACTTCCGCCATCAGCGCGGCCACGTCCTCGCCCTTGGCCTTGGCCTGGCCGATGGCCTTGGAGCGGGTGTTGCGCAGATTCTGCAGTTCCTCGGTGCGCTTCTGGATCTGCTTGCGCGAGGCTTCCAGGTCGGCGATGCGGGACACGTCCAGGTCGAACCCGCGGCTCTCCTTGAGGCGCTGGGCGAGTGCGGCGGGCTGGGTGCGGAGCAGGACGGGATCGAGCATGGACACTACAGTCTGGCGTGGGAAGCCGGCATTATCGCCCATCTGCGACCGCCTGCCCGCGCGGTTAACCGCGGCTGTGCAAGAATCGGCGCGACTTTTCCGGTGACTCCCATGTCGGCCCAGCAACCGCACGATCCGCACTTCACCTTCCGCCTGCCCCGCACCGCCCTGCGCAATGCGGCGATCGCCTTCGGCGTCGGCCTGCTGCTGTTCCTGATCGTCTGGTGGGCCGGCCGCGACGACGGCTTCTATACGCCCGACCCCGCACTGCCGGGCAAGTCGCTGCCGATCGAAGCGCTGCCCGAGCCGCTCTCCACCGGCGCCGGCGCGAGCGGCATGGACGAACCCGCGCCCCGCCCCGCGGCCGAAGAGCGCCCGCAACTGGTGGAAGAAGCGCCGATGCCCGCGCCCGTCGCGGAAGCGCCACTGCCCGCCACGCCGGCCGACGCGGCGGCACCGACGGCCACGGTGCCGCTGGCCCCTGGCGACGTGCCGGTTCCGATTCCCGGCCAGACACCCGCCCCGGACTACCCCGCCTCGGCCATCCGTGCCGGAAACCAGGGCACGGTGATGGTGCGCGTCGAAGTGGGGGCGGACGGCGTACCGACCTCCGTCGAGATCGCCGAGCGCAGCGGCTCCCGCGATCTCGACCGCGCCGCACTCGCCGCCGTACGCCAGTGGCGCTTCCAGCCGGCGCAGCGCGACGGCCAGCCGGTGCCGGGCGCGGTGACGGTGCCGATCGATTTCAAGATGCGGTGACCGCATTGGCCAGGCGCGATCGCTGAAACGCATTGCTGCCTGGGCGGCAATCCCGTTGATCGTCCTCTTCGCGGGCTCATGGCCTTGGTCCACGCGCAGCCCGTCGGTCGAAGACCCGTTGGGCGACGAGCCCGGCCAGATCTGGGTGAAGGGTCGTGGCTACTCCCATGCCGTGCGACTGATGGACTCCGGTCGCTACGCTATGCAGGTGCGGTGCGATGTCTGCGCGGAACCGATCCAGTCGGGCACGTGACACGGCAGAACCACGCGTTCGTACTGCGTCATGCATCGGGTTCGATCGCGATGGCTGTGCCCATCAGCGTGATGGGATGCGACGCACTGGCGACACGCGGCGAACAGAATGGTCGTCTGCCCGGGAGCATCTACTTCAAGTCGCTGCGCGAATGCGCTTTGATGATTCGTACGCATTGCTGAACCGTCATTCCGCTAGCTGAACTTCGGCACGCTCGTTTCATCGCTGAATCACGCGTCGCAAACATCCGCAAGCAAAGACTCGGCACCGTTCCAACGCGGAACCCACAACGCGAAACGGAGGTTCACATGTCGACGTCCATCAACAACGAATACCGCGCGCCGGATCCCACCCTGGAAGAGACCCAGATGGAACCGCGCCGCAACGCATCGCCCGTGCTGCTGACGCTGCTCGCTTTCGCCGTCACCGCGGGTGGCCTGATCTGGTGGAGCCAATCGCGCGCCCCGGCGGAAGCGCCTGTCGCAACCGCACCGAGCCCGGTGATCGACCAGCCGGTGACTACGACACCAGCCAACGAACGCGCAACCGGCAGCGCCAATCGCGATCGCACCGATCGTGCGACCCGTGCGGCCGCGATCAGCCGCGATGCACGCCCGCTCGCCAGTAACGCCCAGCCGAAGTACCCGTCCTCGATGTTGCGTGCCGGCGTCGGCGGGACGGTCGTGGTGCTGGCCGATGTCGATGCCAACGGCAACCCGGTCGACGTTCGTGTGGTCGAGCGCAGTGGCGAGCGTGAGCTCGATCGCGCCGCACTGAGCGCCGTGAAGCAGTGGCGCTTCGAACCGGCCATGCGGAATGGCAAGGCCATCGCCACCAGCGTGAAGGTGCCGGTCGACTTCAAGCCGATCTAGGTTCTAGTCCAGACGAAGAGGGGGCGCCCCGCAGGCGCCCCCTTATTGCCGTGCCCGTACGTGTAGGAGCGACGTAAGTCGCGACCGGGATCCATCAGTGTTGGTATTCATGACAAGCGCGCTATGGGCGACTGGCGAATGACAGAACTCAGGCAATCACGGGTCGCGGTCGCGACTCACGTCGCTCCTACAGAAAGCAACGGTCATGCTTTCCGCAACGCGAACCCTGCGCCCGTCGCCAGGCCATCGTAGTCCGGGAACGAGGTCGCCACGTTCGCCACATCGCCGACGCGCACTTCGCCCTTCGCCAGCTGGCCGGCGATCGAGAAAGACATCGCGATGCGGTGATCGCCGTGACTATCGACCACGCCGCCCTGCAGCGGCCCAGGAAAGATCGTCGCGCCGTCCGGCGTCTCGTCCACGCGCAGGCCGAGCGCACGCAGGCCATTGGCCATGGCCGCCAGGCGGTCTGATTCCTTCACCCGCAATTCCGCCGCCCCGCTCACCACGGTCGGTCCCTCCGCTGCGGCCGCCGCGACGAACAGCGCCGGGAACTCATCGATCATGTCGGGCACCAGCGCCTCCGGCACCTCGATGCCCTGCAATGGCGCATGGCGGACGACTAGGTCCGCCACCGGCTCGCCGCCGTGTTCGCTGGCGTTCTCTTCGGTGATGTCCGCGCCCATCAGCCGCAGTGCCTGCAGCAGGCCCGTGCGGCGCGGGTTCAGTCCGACCGCACGCAGGCGCAGTTCCGAACCGGGAATGATGCTGGCCGCGACCAGGAAGAACGCCGCCGATGAGAAGTCGGCCGGCACGGCGATGTCGGTCGCCTTCAGGCGCTGCCCGCCGCGCAGGCGCGCGAAGCCGGGGGAGAAGTCGATGTCGACGCCGAACGCCTCCAGCATGCGCTCGGTGTAGTCGCGCGTGGGGTGCGGCTCGCGCACCACGGTCTCGCCTTCTGCGTACAGGCCAGCCAGCAGCACGGCCGATTTCACCTGCGCGCTGGCGATTTCCAGCGTGTAGTCGATGCCGGCAAGGGCTTGTCCGCCATGGATGCGCAACGGCGGCAGGCCGCCCTCCTCGGTGTCGATGCGCGCACCCATCGTGGATAGCGGGCCGGTGACGCGGCGCATGGGACGCTTGGACAGCGATTCGTCACCGATGAGCACGCTGTCGAACGGCTGCGCGGCGAGCAGCCCCGCCAGCAGGCGCATGCCGGTGCCGGCATTGCCGCAGTCGAGCGCACCGTCGGCCGCCTTCAGGCCATCCACGCCGACGCCATGCACGATACGGCGCGATGGCGAGGGCGTTTCCATCCGCACGCCGAGGCGCGAAAAGATCGCGGCGGTCGCGCGGGTGTCCTCGCCTTCCAGGAAGCCGTCGAGCGTCGACGTGCCGTCGGCGAGCGCGGCGAACATCACCGCGCGGTGCGATACCGACTTGTCGCCGGGAATATCCAGGGTGCCGCGCAGCGCGCGGCCTGTGGAGGCGATCCAGTCTTGCTTGCTGCTCATCAGGTCTCTCGGTTCATCGGCCCATCCGCGGGCCCGGGCAACGTATCAGGGCACCGCGACGGGGTACGACCCCAGCACCTTGATCTGCGCCGAGTGCTGTTTCAGTTCGGCCAGCGCCTGCTTCATCGCCTCATCGTCGATGTGGCCGGCCAGGTCGATGAAGAAGCCGTACTCCCACTTGGCGTGGTGCGACGGCCGCGACTCGATGCGGTTCATGCTGATGCCGTGGCGCGCGAACGGGCTGAGCACGTCGAACAGCGCGCCGGGCTTGTCGTGGATGAAGACAAGTACCGACGTACGGTCGTGGCCGGACGGCGGGAAGATGCTGCGCCCGATCACCAGGAAGCGGGTCGTGTTGTCCTTGTCGTCCTGGATCGGGCTCATGACGACCTTCTTCAGGCCGTACACGTGGGCGGCGCTCTCGCCGCCGATGGCCGCGGCGTCGTCGTTGCCGCGTGCACGGCGCGCGCCCTCGGCGTTGCTCGACACCGGCACTTTCTCCACCTTCGGCAGGTTGGCGCGCAGCCAGCCCGCGGTCTGCGCGAACGACTGCGGATGGGCGTAGATGCGCTCGATGTCGTCGATGCGACCGGTGCGCGACATCAGGAACTGGTGCACGCGCAGCTCGACTTCGCCGCAGATCTTCAGGTCCGAGGTCAGGAACATGTCCAGCGTGATCTGGATGGTGCCCTGCCCCGAGTTCTCCACCGGCACGACGCCGAAATCGGCGTTGCCGCTGGCCACTTCCTGGAAGACCTCTTCGATGCTGGCCAGCGGAAGACCATGCGCCGAGCGGCCGAAGTGCTTGAGCACCGCCTGCTGGCTGAAGGTGCCCTCCGGGCCGAGGTACCCGATCTTCAGCGGCTCCTGCTGCGCCAGGCAGGCGGACATGATCTCGCGGAAGACATGCACCAGCACTTCGTCGCTGAGCGGGCCCTCGTTGCGGTCCACCACCATGCGCAGCACCTGGGCTTCGCGCTCCGGGCGGTAGTAGTCCACCGCAGCGGCCAGCTTTCCCTTGGCCTTGCCGACCTGGTGGGCGAAGACGGCGCGTTCGGCGATCAGCGACTGGATCTGGCGATCGATGCCATCGATCTTGGCGCGCACGTCGGACAGCGCCGGGGCGGGCGTCGCCTCGGTCTTCTTGCCCGCGGCGGGCTTGGCGATCTTCTTTGGCTTGCTGGGTTTGGATGCCATGTCGTTTTCCGTATTCCCGTCGCTTCCCTGTGGGAGCGACGTAAGTCGCGAAAGGTTATCGGTGAAGCTTCATCGCGACTGACGTCGCTCCCACATCGGGCAATGCAGGGACTTCATCCGTTACGTTGCTGGAAATCGCGCATGAAATCGACCAGCGCCTGCGCGCCTTCGACCGGCAGCGCGTTGTACAGCGAAGCGCGGATGCCACCGACCGCCTTGTGGCCTTTCAGCGCCAGCAGGCCGGCCGCCTTGGATTCGGCCACGAAGCGCGCGTTGAGGGTGTCGTCCGGCAGGAAGAACGGGATGTTCATCCGCGAACGCACCGCCGGCGTAACGTCGTTGCGGTAGAAGCCGCCGGACGCGTCGATGGCGTCGTAGACGAGCGATGATTTGACCGCATTGCGCCGCGCGAACTCGGCCACGCCGCCTTCGGCCAGCAT
This sequence comes from Pseudoxanthomonas sp., assembly GCF_002863005.1. Lineage (GTDB taxonomy): Bacteria > Pseudomonadota > Gammaproteobacteria > Xanthomonadales > Xanthomonadaceae > Pseudoxanthomonas_A. The sequence continues at coordinate 15,147 of NZ_PKDG01000059.1, read as the reverse complement.
CCACTTGAACACCAGGCCGGCGAGGTACCAGTTCCAGGTCGGCGGCGTGTTGAGCATGGAGTCGCGCGCGGCATGCGAGCGGTAGTCGAAGATGTCGGCGCGCGGCTGGCCGCTGCGCTCGAACAGGTCCTTGCGGATGATCACCACCGCCACGCCGACCGGGCCAAGGTTCTTCTGCGCGCCGGCATAGATCACGCCGTACTTCGACACGTCCAGCGGCTCCGAGGCGATCGAGGAACTGAAATCGGCGAACAACGGCACCTCGCCCACGTCCGGGGTGTCGCGAAACTCGACGCCGTGGATCGTCTCGTTGGCGGTGATGTGCACGTAGGCGGCACCCGGTGTGAGCCTCCACGTGTCGCGCGGCGGGATGTCGTGGAAGCCACCGGCCTCGCCGTCGGCCGCGATGTTGACCGTGCAGTACGGCGCGGCCTGCTTGATGGCGGTCTTGCCCCAGTGGCCGGTCACCACATAGTCGACGACCTGGCCGGGCGCAGCGAAATTCAGCGCCAGCAGGGCCTGGTGGGTCGTGGCGCCACCCGACAGGAACAGCACCGCATAGTCGTCGGGGATGCCGACCAATCGGCGCAGGTCCGCTTCGGCCTCGGCCGCCACGGCGATGAAGTCCTGGCTGCGGTGGCTGATCTCCACGATGGACGCGCCAATGCCGTTCCAGTCGAGCATCTCGGCCTGGGCCTGCCGCAGGATCGATTCGGGCAGGGTGGCGGGACCGGCACTGAAGTTGAACGCGCGCGTCATGGGGCACCTGAACAGGAGGGTCCGTAGTATGCCGCAGCGCATCAGTTGCAGGGGCAACGAAGCGGACGCGCGGGCATGAATCCCGTACGCCGTGCATCCCGCGATCACCCGGGTGCGTATAGGCTGCACGTGACCGGCCCGCGCGGGAATTTTCCGCGGCGACTGCCGTCCAACCGCCATCCCCTTGCCGGAGAAGTCCATGTCCCTGCGCGACGCCTTGCGGATCCGCGAGTCCGAGGTCACCGACGAAGCGATCTATCGGGATCGCCGCCGCCTGCTGCAGGCCTTTGCCGCCGCGCCGGCCCTTGCCCTGGCCGGCTGCGCGGAAGCCGAACCTCCCGCCCCCCCGAAGGTCGTGGTGACGCCCGAACAGGCGCGCTCCGGCTTCCGCACCACCGAAACGCTGACGCGTTACGAGGACGTCACCAGCTACAACAACTTCTACGAGTTCGGTACTGGCAAGGCCGACCCGTCCACGGCGCGCAAGACGCTCAAGACCTCGCCCTGGTCGGTGGCGGTGGGGGGCGAGTGCGCAAAGCCCGGCACGCTGTCGCTGGAGGACCTGGTGAAGGGGCTGGCCCCCGAGGAGCGCATCTACCGGCTGCGCTGCGTGGAGGGCTGGTCGATGGTGATCCCGTGGCTTGGCGTGCCGCTGGCCGATGTGCTGAAGAAGTTCGCGCCCACGTCGAAGGCGAAGTACGTGGCCTTCACCACCCTCGCCGACCGCGCCCAGATGCCGGGGGTCCGCTATCGTTCCATCAATTGGCCCTACCGCGAGGGCCTGCGCATCGACGAGGCGATGCACCCGCTCACCCTGCTGGCCACCGGCCTGTACGGCAAGCCGCTGCCGCAGCAGAACGGCGCGCCGTTGCGGCTGGTGGTGCCGTGGAAGTACGGGTTCAAGAGCATCAAGTCGATCGTCGAGATCAAGTTCGTCGAGCGCATGCCGGAGACGGCATGGCACGATCTGCAGCCGTCGGAGTACGGGTTCTTCTCCAACGTCAATCCGAACGTGGACCATCCCCGCTGGAGCCAGAAGACCGAGCGTCGCATCGCCGGCACGCAGAGCAAGCTGTTCGCCGAACGCATCCCCACGCGCATGTTCAATGGTTACGGCGATCAGGTGGCGTCCCTGTACGCCGGCATGGATCTGAAGAAATGGTACTGAGCCGACACGATGCGTAAGGCGTCCGCAGGCCTGGTGGCGGCCAAGAGCGTGGTGCATGCGCTGGCGCTGACGCCGCTGGCGATACTGGGTTGGCAGTTCTACGACGTATGGCAGCGCGGCAGCGATGCGCTGGGCGCGGATCCGGTGGCGGAGATCGAGCACCGCACCGGCCTGTGGGCGCTGCGCCTGCTGATGGTGGCGCTGGCGGTCACGCCCCTTCGCCAGTTGACCGGGCAGCCGGTGCTGCTGCGCTTCCGGCGCATGCTGGGGCTCTACGCCTTCTTCTACGCCACGCTGCACCTGGCGGTCTACCTGGGCCTGGACCTGCGCGGATACTGGACGCAGATCTTCGAGGAGATCGCCAAGCGTCCCTACATCACGGTGGGCTTCACCGCGTGGCTGTTGCTGGTGCCGCTGGCGATCACCTCGACCCAGGGCTGGATGCGCCGGCTCGGCCGGCGCTGGGGCCAACTGCACAAGCTGGTGTACGCCATCGGCGTGCTGGCCGTGCTGCACTTCTGGTGGCTGGTGAAATCCGACATCCGCGAGCCGCTGCTGTACGCCGGCATCCTGGCGGTGTTGCTGGGCTGGCGCCTGTGGAAATCGGTCAGCCGGCGCCGAACAGCAGCAGCGCGCTGAGCGCGCCGGCCATCAGCAACGCCGCAAGCAGCAACCATGGCCAGCGAAGCGCGGACGGGCCCGCCGGACGGTCCGCATCGGCCACCGGGTGGTCGCGATCGGCGTCTTCCAGCGGGGCGGGCTCGTCGACCCTGGCCGTCGGCGCCCACGGCACTTCCAGCACGAAACGGTGCTGCGCATCGAACACGATCTGGTCACCCGCCGACAGCAGCGCATCTCGGACCGCGACCCCGTTGACCCGGGTGCCCTCGGAAGACCCCAGGTCGCGCAGCAGCACGCGCTCGCCCCGCAACTCGAGCCGCGCGTGCCGCTCGGCAAAACCGGGGTCGTCGATGCGGATGTGCGCATCGCGGGCGCGTCCGACGATCCGGGGCTGCTCGAGCGATACGCTCCTGCCGTGGTACTTGCCGCCCAGGCCGCGCAGCACCACGCGCACATCGCCTTGACCGGCGTCGCTGGTGTGCAGATCGGACGCCGGCGCGTAGCCGGACTGCAGCAGCAGCTCGACGCCTTCCACGTAGACCGCGTCGCCCGGGCGGAGTACGGCCATGCGCTTCACCGGCCGGCCGTTGATGTGGACCCCGCGCATCCCGTTGGCCACCTGCAGCCACAGCCCGCGCCGGTCGACGCATATCTGCGCGAGCAATGCACCCTGCAGCGCATCGCCGACTCCGATGGTGCCGGCGGCCTCGCGCACGATGCGGTGCACGCCGGTGGTGAGTGGCCGGTCAGGCGCAGGGCGGTTGCTGAAATGAAGTCGGAGGTTCTGCACGCGACGGGAGCCTAGCAGGTTGGCGCGTGGCCGGCAGCACCGGCTTGGCATCTTCACGCGGCGGCCCGCAGAATACCGCCACGTCACAGGAGCCGCGCATGGCCAGCATCGACATCAAGCATCCCCATTCCAAGTCGCCGGCGCAGGCGCGCAAGGCCATCGAGGGCGTCGCGAAGAAGCTCGCCGAGCGCTTCGACATGGATTACGGATGGGACGGCGACACGCTCAACTTCAGCCGGTCGGGCGTGGACGGCAAGATCGCCCTGCTCGACGACACGCTGCGGGTCACCGCGAACCTGGGCTTTCTGCTGTCGGCGATGAAAGGCCCGATCGAAGCCGAGATCCGTCGGGTACTCAGCGAGAAGTTCGACTGACGCTCAGTCCCGGAACGGGTCCGGGTCCGACGAGAAGAGCCGCCGGGACACCGCCCGTTCCGCCCGCTCGATGTCGCGCACGAACGCCTTGCCATCGCCCAGCGCGGCAAACGCGGCGAAACCGCGCTCGAGGAAGCCCTGCAGTTCGCCCAGGCCGGTGGCCTTGGCCGGGCCGCGCGACAGCTTGAGCAGTGTGGCCACGCCCGGCGTCTTCACCGCGCGCGCGAGCCCGACCCCCACCTCGGCGATCAGATCGATCTGGTGCCTGCGCAAGCGGGGCAACCCGACCTGGCGATAGGCCTCGCCGTACAGGCGCGCGTCCAGCTTGCGGCGCTGGGGCGCCAAGCGATGCAGCGCCTCGGCCATGCGCATGTCCAGCGCATGCGTCAGCACGCCCAGTTCGATGCCGTGCGCCACCGTCTCCAGCACCGCGCCCGGCAACAGGCGCTGCATCATCGGCATCACCTTGGCGACATTGGCATCGCGACCACTGAAATCATGGTCGCCGTAGACATCGGTCAGGAAAAACATCGCCGCCGCCCGTCGTGTCGGGTCATTCAGGAAATGGGCGAAGCTGGCCTCCAGGCGGGCGGCCTGCCATCGCCGGACTTCGGGGAGCCAGCGCAGCCGGTTGCGCGGCTCGCGGGCCGGGTCGTGCGCCGCCTGGTGCCAGGCCAGGCGCCTGCCGACGCGTTCGATCAACGGATTTCCTCGGGCCATGGCGCCATGATCCCGACCGGGCGCGACCACCGCAACCCGGCGACCGGTCGGCTACACTCGGCCGGCAACGTCATCACGGGTAGTACATGCTTTCGATCCACAGCGCGCGGCAACGGGGCCACAACGGCAAGATCGGACTGGCCATCGCCGGCGGCGGCCCCATCGGCGGCATGTACGAACTCGGCGCGCTGCGCGCCCTGGACGAAGCGCTGGACGGCCTGGACCTGACCCGGATGGACTGCTACGTGGGCGTCAGTTCAGGCGCCTTCCTCGCGGCGGGGCTGGCCAACCGCATGGGTACGGCCGAGATGTGCCGCATCTTCATCACCGGCACCAGCGACGACGCCCAGTTCCGCCCGGAAACCTTCCTGCGCCCCAATGTCGGCGAGTACCTGCGCCGCGCCGCGAGCCTGCCGGGCCTGTATGCCGACTGGCTGCAACGCCTGCTGCGGAATCCGCGCCGCGCCACCCGCTGGTCGGACCTGTTCCTCCGCTTCGGTGGCCTGGTGCCGACCGGCATCTTCGACAACGAAGAGGTCGAACGCTTCCTGCGCGACATCTTCAGCCGCCGCGGCCGCAGCAACGATTTCCGCACCCTGGACGCGGACCTGTTCGTGGTCGCGGTCGATCTGGACAGCGGCGAGGCCGTGCGGTTCGGCGAAGAGGGCTGGGACGACATCCCGATCTCGCGCGCCGTGCAGGCCAGCTCCGCCCTGCCCGGCCTGTATCCGCCGGTGGAGATCGGCGGCCGCCACTTCCTCGACGGCGCCCTCCGCCGCACGATGCACGCCAGCACCGTGCTGGACCGCGGCATCGACCTGATGATCGGCATCAACCCGCTGGTGCCGTTCGATGCCAACCAGGCCGCGCCGCAGGCGGACCAGGCCGAACAGGTCGGCCTCGCCAGCGGCGGCCTGCCCGCCGTGCTGTCGCAGACGCTGCGCACGCTGCTGCAGTCGCGCATGCAGATCGGCATGGAGAAGTACCCGCATCGCTACCCGGACATCGACCAGTTGGTGTTCGAACCGAACTCGGACGACAGCGAACTGTTCTTCACCAACCTTTTCAGCTTTTCCTCGCGCCACCGCGTGTGCCAGCTGGCCTACCGCAATACGCTGGCCGACCTGCGCAAGCGCGCCGCCGTGCTCAAGCCGATGCTGGCCGCCCATGGCATCCGCTACAACGAGGACATCGTCAGCGACCGCCACCGTTCGATCCTGGACGGACTCGACGTTACCCCGCGCATGACCGAGACCACGGCCCGCCTGCGCCGCGCCCTGGACGATGTCGACCAGCTGGTGTCGCGCCGGCGCGCGACGCGCAGTTCCTGAGCCGATCACGGATACATCACCGGCTGGTGTGAAAACTCTAGACGCGCCGTCGATTCTGGCGCGCACTCCTTTCTACAACGAACGACGGAACGCCATGGCCACGCTGAAGAAATCCGCACGCAAGAAGACCGCTTCCGCTTCCCGCAACGACGACCTGCAGGCGCAGGCCGAGCAGATGTCCAAGCGCCTGGGCGAATCGGCGCAGCAGGTGTGGCTGGCGGGCGTCGGGGCGTTCGGCCGCGCGCAGGCCGAGGGCACCAAGCTGTTCGAAACGCTGGTGAAGGAAGGCCTGTCGCTGGAGCACATCACGCGCAAGGCGGCCGGCGGCAAGGCGCAGGCCATGCGGGATGCGGTGGAGACCACGGTCGGGCAGGCGCGCGAGCGCGCATCGGATACGTGGGATCGCCTGGAGAAGGTTTTCGAAGAGCGCGTGCACCGCGCGCTGCGCCGACTCGAGGTCCCCAGCCGCGAAGACCTCTCCGCGCTGATCGACCGCGTCGATGCGTTGAATGCCGAGCTGCGCAAGCTCGGCGGCGCGCCTGCGGCGAAGTCGGCCCGTGCGGCACGCCCGCGCAAGGCCAGCGTCAAAAAAGCGGCGCCCGCCGCGAAGAAAACGCCCGCCAAACGTGCATCGCGCAAGAAGGCTGCACCATAAGGCTGCAGCGCGTTTTTTCGGGCTTTTCTGAACAAAATTTTGTTGCGCAGCACCATCGAATGGCGTAACAATCATTCCGCCCGCCAGTCCATCGAAGTTCGTTTGCTCCCCTCCCCTTACGGCTTCGGACTGGCGGGCTTTTCTTTGCCTGCATTCCGCAACGCCGAGCGGCCATCGAAAGACACGCGCCGGGCCGGCCCGGTAGAATCGCGGTCCTAATAACAACAACGCATCCGCGACGCATGTCCCTTTGGCTCCTTGGCTTGGCCGTCACCCTGGTGAGCGGCATCGCGGCGACCGCCTATCTCTGGCTGGTGCGTCGCCCCCGCGATGAAATGACCTACGGCCTGCATGCGCTGTCCGGATTGCGCTGGCGCGAATTCTCCAAGCTCGTCCTGGCCGCGATGGCCGGCCGCGGACTGGTGGAGGCCTCGCCCGAACCGCAGGAATCCCGCGAACCCCAGTCGACCTTCCTGCTGCAGCGCGGCGACGAGCGCTGGCTGCTGTCCTGCAAGCATGGGTCTGCCTATCGGATCGCCGCCGCGCCGGTCCATGAACTCGCGGCCAGCATTCGCCTGGGCGCCGCACAGGGCGGCATCCTCGCCACCGAAGGCAAGGTGGAAAAGGAAGGCCGCGATGCGGCGCAGGGCACGAACATCGAACTGCTCGACGGCCCCCGCCTGTGGCCGCAGGTACGCCACCTGATCGAACCCGCGCTGCGCGAACAGATCGATCAGTACGCCAGCGGTCGTGCCAAGCGCCATACGGGCATCTCGTGGCTGGGGGCGGTCGCCCTGGGCGCTCTGGCGATGGCCGCCTGGTCCAGCGGACATCCGGCGTCGATGGACGACGTGCCCGCTGCGTCGCCGCCCGCGTCCTCGGCCCGCCCGAGCACACCACCGCCACCCACCGTCACCGCCCCGCAGGCCACGTTCCGGGAACCGACGGAGGAGGAACTGGAGGTGCAGATGCGCGACGTGCTCAAGGCGCTGTCCAAGACCCCCGGCATCACGCGCGGCGTCTGGCAGACCAAGCTGACGCTGAGCATCGATCGCGTCGCCAGCGAGAAGGACATCTGGCCGTGGATCTGCCTGGAACTCGAGCGCTACCCGGCCCTGCGCGCGACCCGCGTGCAGCTCAATCCGCCGCCGGGAAGCAGCGAGCCGGTGCGCTGGCGCCAGTGCAAGACGATGTGATCGCCGGCGCACCGCGACACTCCGTCGCTGTGCGTGTCATGTCGTTCCCGGGATGATCGCCAAACGGCTCCCATGCTTTGCCCCATGACCGACGTTCCCGAACCCACGCCTTACGACCGCATCGGCGGCGAAGCCGGCCTGCGCCGGATGACGCAGCGCATGTATGCGTTGATGGACACGTTGCCGGAAGCGGCCGCGGTCCGCGCGCAGCATCCGGATTCGCTTGAGGGCAGCGAGCAGAAGCTGTTCGAGTTCCTCAGCGGCTGGCTCGGCGGGCCGCCATTGTTCACCCGGAAACACGGCGCGCCGATGCTGCGCGCCCGCCACCTGCCATTCCGGATCGGCATGGAGGAAGCCAGCGGCTGGCTGGCCTGCTTCCACGGCGCGATGCTCGAGACGGTTGAAGACGTCGAACTGCGCGGCTTCCTGTGGTCACGGATCGAGCCCCTGGCACTGCACATGCGGAACCTGCAGGCGGTGCCGTTGCGGTGGACGGATACCCGGGACGCGTAGAGCGGAGCTTGCTCCGCTGCGTTCGCTGCCGCGCGATCGGCATCGATGGCGACGCCGCGCCGGCCCGGCGCGACGCCACTACCAGTGCACGCCCCGCATCAGCGACGCGAACGCGATCTGTTCCTGGCTCGGCGCGGACTCCTTCAGCGCCTTGCGGTCGCCCTTGGCGGCGGCGGAATCCGGGAACAGCTCGAAGGCCGTGTTCATCACCACCTCGTACGCCTTCGGCGCCACCGCATTGACGAGGGCCGCGAAGATGCCGAGGCGGGTCGCGATGCGGCTGGGCTTCTCGATGATCGCCTTGACCAGCAGGTCGGCCGCTTCCTCCGGCGACAGCGTCGGCACGCTGTCGTACATCTTGGTCGGCGCGATCATCGGCGTCTTCACCAACGGCATGTTGATGGTGGTGAAGCTGATGCCCTTGCCCGACAGCTCGCCCTGCGCGCAGCGGCTGAACGCGTCCAGCGCCGCCTTCGATGCGACATACGCCGAGAAGCGCGGCGAGTTCGCCAGCACACCGATCGAACTGATGTTGATGATGTGGCCCTTTCGACGCTCGGTCATCTTCGGCAGGAAGCCCATGATCAGGCGGATGCTGCCGAAGTAGTTCAGCTGCATGGTGCGCTCGAAATCATGGAAACGGTCGTAGCTGGCCTCGATGGAACGGCGGATCGAGCGGCCGGCGTTGTTGATCAGGATGTCGACTTGGCCGTGCTCGTCGAGCACGGTCTTCACCAGCCGGTCGCAGTCGGCCATGTCCGCCAGGTCGGCGGTGTAGGCGAAGACCTTGCCGCCCGCCTTCTTCATGTCGTCGCGGGCCTTGAACAGTTCCTCTTCGCCACGCGCCACGATGATCGTGGTCGCGCCCGCTTCGGCCACGCGCTGGGCGGTGGACAGACCGATGCCGGAGGAACCGCCGGTGATGACGACCACCTTGTTGCGCACCTTCCCCTTCAACGAGCGATCGATGAACAGGTCCGGGTCGAGGTGGCGCTCCCAGTAGTCCCACAGGCGCCACGCATAGTCGTCCAGCCGCGGCACGGCGATGCCGCTGCCCTTCAGCGCCCGCTCCGTCTCGCGGCTGTCGAAGCGCGTCGGATAGGTGATGAACTTCAGCACCTCTTTCGGGATCTTGAAATCGCGCAGCAGCATGCCGATGAAACGGCGCACCGGCGGCAGGTTGCCCACGGCCATGCGGATGCTGCCCGGCACGAAGGCGAACATGCGCGCATCGATGCGCATGGTCATCTCCGGCGCGTGGCCGGCGCGGCAGAACGTGTTGAGCACCTCGCCGACGCGCATGGGTTCCGGGTCGGTCAGATGGAAGGTGTGCCCGTCCAGCTTCGGCTTGTGCGCGATATGGTCCATCGCGTCGGCGACGAAATCCACCGGCACGATGTTGATGCGCCCTCCCTCGATGCCGAGCACCGGCACCCACTGCGGCAGGAGTTCGCGCAGCTTCTTGATGAGGGTGAAGAAGTAGTACGGGCCATCGATCTTGTCGATCTCGCCGGTCTTCGAGTGGCCGACGACCATGCCGGGGCGGTAGATCCGCCACTTGATGCGGGTTTCCTTGCGCACCAGGCCTTCGGAATCGTGCTTGGTGCGCAGGTAGGGATCGTCCAGGCCTTCGGCTTCCTCGAACATGTCCTCGCGGAAGATGCCCGGGTACAGGCCGGCGGCGGCAATGGAACTGGTGTGGTGGAAGCAGCCTGCCTTCAGCGCCGCCGCCAGATCGAGTGCGTGCTGCGTGCCGTCGATGTTGGCTGCCTGCTGGGCTTCGCGGCTGGCGGTCAGGTCGTAGACCGCGGCCAGGTGGAAGAAATGCTTCACCTTGCCGGTGAGGGCACGCAACTGGGCGGGGGTCAGGCCGCACTTCGGCTTGGTCATGTCACCGTGCACCACCGCCACGCGCTTCATGTCCCAGCCCGCTTTCTTCGCGATGGCGTCGAACTTCTTCTGCGAGTCCTTGCGGACCAGCACGTGGACCGTCCCGCTGCGCTTGAGGAGGTTGCCGACCAGATAGCGGCCAATGAATCCCGTGGCGCCCGTGACGAAATAGCTCATGACGACCCATCCCTCGAGTTGTGTGGGCCAGCCCCTCCGACCGCCCTGCGGGCTAACTTGCCAGAGCGGCCCACGTTCGACAATCCCGTCACGGATTGACCGCCCCCACCACCCGTGGTCAGATGGCCCCGATCACTGGGAGGGATCATCCATGGCAGATCTGAAGAGCGCATTCGAACAGGCATCCAAGGACATCCAGACGCTGTCGGAGCGTCCGGACAACGACACGCTGCTGCGCCTGTACGGCCTGTACAAGCAGGGCGCCGAGGGCGACGTGAAGGGCGACAAGCCGGGCTTCTTCGATTTCGTCGGCACGGCCAAGTACGAAGCCTGGGCCAAGCTGAAGGGTACTCCGCAGGAGGACGCGCAGAAGAAGTACGTGGACCTGGTGAAGAAGCTCATCGCGTAGTGGCACGCGACACGCGCCAGCGCATCCTCGACGCCGCCCTGGCGATGTTCAACACACAGGGCGAGCCTCACGTCACGACGAACCACATCGCCGACGAGCTGGAGATCAGCCCGGGCAACCTGTACTACCACTTCCGCAACAAGGACGACATCATCGAGCAGCTCTTCGCCCGGTACGAAGAGCGCATGGACGCCGCACTGACCCCGCCCACCGAGCGTCTGCCGGGCCTCGAAGACATCTGGCTGCAGCTGCACCTGGTGTTCGAGTGCATCTGGGACTACCGGTTCCTCTACCGCGATCTGGTCGAGATACTCAGCCGCAACCGGCGGCTGCGCATGCGTTTCGCGCGCATCCTCAAGCGCGCCGACGACAGCGCGCATGCGGTGATGCGGGGAATGGGACACGCGGGCGTGATGCGGGCCTCGGCGGCGGAACTCGCCGCCACCGCCACCAACGTGCTGGTGGTCTCGACGTTCTGGCTCAACTATGCCTCCGCGCGTGGCGAAAAAGATGAGCAGGCCGCCATCCGCCAGGGCATCGTGCAGGTGATGATGCTGGTGGCGCCGTTCCTGCGCGATGCCGAGCGCGTCCATCTGAATACGCTGACGCAGGCTTACACCGCCTGAGCGGCTCCGGCATCGAGCGCGCCGGACGCGCGCGGCGTGCCGCCCCCTCCCCTTCAGGCCGCCGCCAGCGTCGCGCCCAGGCGGGCCGATGCCGCCCGCAGGTCGGGCAGCAGGCCACGATCATCGACGATCTCGAAGTCCGGGCCGATCAGCGCCATCAGCGCGAGCAGCGCATCGACGGATTCCGCCCCGAGCTCGAGCATGCAATGGTCCGCATCGCCGGCCTCGAGGATCCCGCACCACGGCGGCACGCGCGCGGCCTGTTCTTCGATGGAACGCGGCAACCGCAGCCTGACCTGGAAGCGGGTGAACGGCTGCGTGATGGACTTGGCCACGTAGTCGGCGACGTCGCCCGGAAACGCGCGGGGCGGGAACTGCGTGCCGGTGTCGTGCAGCGCCTCCACGCGATCGACGCGGAACGTACGCCAGTCTTCCCGCTTCAGGTCCCAGGCCACCAGATACCAGCGGCTGCCCGTGTGCACCAGGCGCAGCGGTTCGATCAGGCGTTCGGTGGCACGCTGGCTGCGGTCGCGGTAGTGCATGCGCAGGCGGAACCCGTCGCGGCAGGCGCCGGCGATACGCAGCAGGAGGTCCACATCGGAGGTCGGCAGGCCGCCGGCCAGCGACAGGGTGACCGAATACAGCGCGCTGGCGCGCTTGCGCAGGCGCGCCGGCAGCCACTGGTCGAGTTTCGACAGCAGCCGCAGCGCCGTATCCTCCATCCGCCCCACGCTGGCGGCGGCCGTGCGCAGTGCCACGGCCACCGCAACGGCTTCGTCATCTTCCAGCAGTACCGGCGGCATCGCGGATCCGGCGCCGAGCCGGTAGCCGCCGCCCAGCCCGGGCGAGGCATCGATGGGGTAACCCAGTTCGCGCAACCGCTCGACATCGCGGCGGAGGGTGCGGCGGTCGATTTCCAGCCGCTGGCTCAGCTCGGCACCGGTCCAATGGCGACGGGACTGCATCAGCGACAGCAGGCGGAGAAGGCGGTTGGACGTACTGAGCATGGAGCCAGTATGCCTCGGCATTGAGGACTGATTCTGTCCTCGATAGAGGGAACACTGGAGCCTCCCTCCTGCAGCGAGCGCGTCCCCATGACCGTCCAGACGTACACCGGCAGCTGCCATTGCGGCGCCGTGCGTTACGAAGCCGACCTCGACCTGTCCGCCGGAAGCGGCCGCTGCAACTGCTCGGTCTGCGCCAAGACGCGGTACTGGGGCGTGGTGGTGAAGCCGGATGCTTTCCGCCTGCTGCAGGGTGAAGACGCGCTGACGCGCTATCCGTTCGGCACGGGCATGGTGGAACACCTGTTTTGCCGTCACTGCGGCGTCAAGTCGTTCGGACGCGGCGAGCTGGAGGTGTTGGGCGGGCGCTATTACTCGGTGAACGTCGCCTGCCTGGACGATGTGCAACCCGCCCTGCTGGCGGAGATCCCGATCCGCTACGCCAACGGCCGCGACAACGACTGGTTCTCGGAGCCTGCGATTACCGCGCACCTCTGATCGGCCCCCGAAACGCAGGACGCCCCGGCATGCCGGGGCGTCCAGTCCGAGATCATCGGCCTCAAGCGCGGCTGCGGCGGGCCGGACGCTTCGCGGCGGCCTTGCGGGGCGCAGCGGCGCGCGTGCGCTTGGCCGCCGGCTTCTTGCGGGTGCGGGACGCGGGCTTCCTGCGCGCCGACGTCTTCAGGCCCAGCTTGACCAGCACGGGCTGCAGGCGGGCTTCGACATCGGCGCTGAAGCGCTCCACGCTCGCCTCGCCCTGCTCACGGGCCTCCGCCAGGCGCTCCCGTACATCGCGCCGGGCTTGCCCGGCAAAAGCTCCCGCCTGCTGGCGCGCGGCCTGCAGTTTTCCTGCAGCGTCGGCGAAGGTGGTGAGGGCTTCGCGGCGAGCGACGGCGATCAGGCCCAGGCCAGCGAGCCAGACGTGGCGCAGGGTGGGTTCGGGGGTCTTGCGGGTGTTCTTCTTGGCGGCCATGGGGCGATCCACATGCCGGCCGCGACGGCCGGCTTCCATGACGGGATGCTGTCCGGCCTGCGTCGAGCAATCACACTATTGGCCGTTGTCGCGATGGAATGCGTAGGGGTTGCCTGCGGACGCGGTTCGCGGCGATGCTCGCGGCATCCTGGGAGGGACGATCGATGGCAGCGAAATCATCCAAGTGGGCTCCGTTTCCGCACGACGCCAAGGCCTACGCCTATGCCGGCGATGCACTCAAGAAAGCCTGGCCTGCCCTGCATGCCGGCGACCAGGAGCCCTACCCCGACGAAAAACGCGCCAAGGCGCTGATCGCCGCGGCAGGCAAGGCCGCCAAGGGGATCGCGCCCGCCGAACTGGCGCAGCGCCTGCAGGAGGCATGGCGCGCCTTCCATCGCGGCGACTTCCAGACGCCGTTCGAGGCTGGCGAAGCCCTGGGCCCGCTGGGCGCCTCGGTGGCGGTCAAGGCCATGGGAATCCATGCCACGTATCTGGTGGACGACGAAGCCGAACGACTGAGGCGCTTCGAGCAGGCGGCTACGTTGGCCGAGGCTGCCGTCAAGGCCTTGCCCGGCGAAGCGAACAGTCACTATCGCCACGCCTTTGCGCTGGGCCGCTACAGCCAGGGGCTGAGCATCGCCAAGGCGCTCAAGCAGGGGATCGCCGGCAAGGTGCGGGCCGCGCTCGACGCCACCCTGGAGCGCGAGCCCAAGCATGCCGAGGCGCACACGGCGCTGGCGCTGTACCACGCCGAGATCATCGACAAGATCGGCGCCATGATCGGCGGGCTGACGTACGGTGCCAAGGCGGGTGAAGCCGAGTCGCACATCAAGACCGCGCTGAAGCTCACACCCGATTCGCCCATCGCCCACGTCGAGTACGCCAACGTGCTGCTGCTCCTGCATGGCGACAAGAAGGAAGATGCGGCCGCCGCATCGTTCGAGAAAGCGGGCAAGCTGAAACCGCGCGATGCCATGGAAGCACTGGACGCTGCCCACGCGAATGCGCAGATCGAGTAAGGCCTGGCCACTCGTGCTGGCGGCGCTGTCGCTGGCCGGCGCTCGCAGCCCGGCGTCCGCGCAAGCGGCCGTCGCACCGGCGCCGGTACCGGCGGCCGGACCCACGGACACGCTGCTGGACGCCCTCACGTGCCGCACCGCGATTGCCGACCTGCCGGCATTGCTGCAACGCCTCCGGCGTGAACGTCCCACGGAGTTCGTGCAGACCGAACGCCAGTACGGCGCGCCGATGATGGACCTCTACCGGCTGGAAGCGCCGGTGCAGGCATGGGGCCATCGCAGCGATGCGGTAGTCATCACCGACAGTCGCGTGCTGCTGCTGGTGGACAGCCCGATCGAGCAGGCCACTGCCCAGCTCGAGCGCGCGCTGGAGGACAGCAAGGACGCACCGCTGTCCGCCGCGCTGGACGACGGGCACGCGCTGGTGGTCTATCCCGGCGAACAGCCAGGCCTGCAGGGGCGCACGCTGGTCGGCTGCGAATACCGCATGCCTTCGCTCTCGCTGCTCGCCGATCCCGACGACGCCTGGCGGACACCCACGCCCTGATGCGCCACGTGCGCGTCGCGCGCACGCCTTCATCCTGCCTTGCACCTGCGCCCTGCGACCGCGCCATGCGCGCACGTTCGTGCGCGCCTGCGACGCGCCCTGGGGTTTACTCGCGCCCGCGAGCGCGCCTTAACGGCAGCCTGCGTTCCTTCTTTAGCCCTTTTCCACGCTTTCACGCATCCACCGAAACGCCTGCGCCACAGGGGTTTCGGCGACCTAGCACTTCAGGGCAGTGCTGAAGCGCGGCAGCCAACTCAGGCCGCCCGCGACAACGAGCTACACAACACGGCCACCAGTGCCGCACATCGGCGCATTCGGCGCCAACGCAGCCAAGCGCGGCACCTCGCCGCACCCACTGCAGCGCGCGCAGGTCGC
>NZ_PKDG01000001.1 GCF_002863005.1 Pseudoxanthomonas sp. | reverse complement strand
ACGGCGGCAGCGTCGGGAGCCTCCTGCTGGCAGGCTCCCGCCAGGAGCGCCAGCGCGCCCGCCACTGCCACGGAAATGGTGCGCTGCATGAGTATCCCCTCCCATACGCCTGCGTAGTGCCGGCCAGTCTGGTGCGCCGGCCTATGTGACGCGGAGGGCGGGAGCGGCATACTACGGGGGGCAAAGCGGACAAGCTGGAGGGGCTCCGATGCGCTGGAAAACCGGACTGGGCAATCGCCTGTCGATCGCCAACCTGCCCACCAACATGCTGTGCGGCCTGGTGCTGCTGGCCGGCGAATTCGGCGTGAAAGCGGAGAGCTGGTTCGCCGGCATGCGGTTGAACGTGCAGGAGATCCACGACCCGCAGGCGCGCGTGTCCTACCGCCAGGCCAGCGAGATCATCCGCCGCGCGCTGCCGACCCTGCCCATCGACGGCGTGGGGCTGGCCATGGGCGAGAAGCAGAACGGCGGCAACTTCGGCCTGCTGGGCCTGGCGATGAAGACGGCACCCACGTTCGGCGACGCCGTGCAGATCGGCCTGGAGTACCAGCGCAACCTCGGCCCCCTGATGGACCTGGACATGCAGGACCGCAACGACGGCAGCCTGGCCGTGGTCGCGACCGCGCCGGAGGAGGCCGCGGACCTGCTGCCGTTCCTGTGCGAGGAGATGTTCGCCAGCACGCTGATGCTGGCCCGTGAACTGGTCGGGCCGGAGTTCCGGCCATTGCGTCTCGAACTCGGTTATCCGGCGCCGCGCTACGCCGCGCGTTACACCGACCTGTTCGGGTGCGACGTCCGCTTCAACCAAGCGCAGCACGCGATGGTGGTCGACCGGCGCTGGCTGGAGCTGCCCTTCGCCAGCTACAACCCGGTGACCTCGGGCCAGGCGCTGGCCCTGTGCCGTGCACAACTGACGGCGATGTCGCTGCGCGGCGAGACCACCGCCGCCGTCGAACGGCAACTGCGTCCACGGCTGCGCGACAACCCGCAGATGACCGACGTGGCGGCAGCACTCCACCTCAGCGAGCGCACGCTGCGTCGGCAGCTCGCCGAGGAAGGTACCAGCTTCAGCGCCGTGCACGACCGCGTGCGCACGGAGCGCGCACTGGAACTGCTGCAGGACGCGGAAATGACCATCGCCACGGTGGGTACCCAGATCGGGTTCAACGACGTGCGCGAGTTCCGGCGCGCGTTCAAACGCTGGACCGGGCATACGCCCAGCGAAACCCGGCGGCCGCCCTCATCCCGCGGCACGGCCTGAAGCACGCACGCCCGGCAGGACTCAGTCGAGCACCATCACGGCATCGACCTCGAACGCCGCGCCCTTCGGCAGGCCGGATACTTCGATCGTCGAGCGTGCCGGATACGGCGCGGCGAAATAATCCTGCATCACCGCATTGACTGCAGCGAACTGCGACAGGTCGGTCAGGTACAGGCCGAGGCGCACGATGCGATCGAGCGAACCACCGGCCGCTTCCGCCACCGCCTTGAGGTTGTCGAACGCGCGGCGCGCCTGCGCGGTGATGTCGCCATCCACCAGATTGCCGGTCGTCGGATCCAGCGGGATCTGGCCGGAGAAGTACACCGTGTTGCCCGCGCGAACCGCCTGCGAATACGGGCCGATGGCGGCGGGTGCCTGTTCGGTGTGGATGATCTGCTTGGTCATGGTTCTTCCTCGATGATGAAAGGTTTGGCAGCGTCAACGCAGAATCTCGGGGCGAATGTCATCCCCAAGCGTGAAGTCCCAATCGATACGAACCCTGTCGCCCATCGCTCCCATCGATGCCAGCAACATGGGGTCGGGCGCGCCTTCGGGCGTTCTCAGACGACGGAAGGCGCCAATCGAGACATCCCAGTCGTACACATACAGACCAACGGACGCATAGTCATCCCACACCTGCGCCGAGCCCCAGTTGGGTGTCTCGATCAGTGACAGCACGGCATCCAGCGATTCCATTGCCTCCATGGCGAATCCTGGCGCCATCCCCGAGCCCGCAGTAGCGAATAGCGCCAAGCGCCCCTCCCGATCGATTGCGAGCCAGTCGAACTCGACGCCGACAATCTCGTGGGCGGGTCGCATACGCTCGTGGATGCCTTACTGGCGACGGACGCCGTGCACGACATTGAGGCGCCGCAACCGGCGCATCACTTCCGCCAGGTGGTTGCGGTCGCGCACCTGGATCGAGAAGCGCAGCACGGCGACGTTGATGTCGCGCTCGAGGTATTCGACGCGCTCGATGTTGGATTGGCTCTTGGCCACCGCGGCGGCGACCTGCGCCAGCACGCCGGGACGGTTCTCCACGTCGATGAGCAACGCGGCGTCGTAGTCACCGGTGACCTTCGCGTCCCATGCGATCGGCACCCAGCGCTCCGGCGACTTGCGGAACTCGGTGACGTTGGGGCAGTCGAGCCGATGCACCACGATGCCCTTTCCGGCGGTGTGGTAGCCCATGATCTCGTCGCCCGGAATCGGCTGGCAGCACTGCGCGAAGCTGACCACGCCGCGTTCGCCGCCGGTGATCAGGATCTTTTCCTGCGAATGCTTGGAATGCCCGCCACCGCGCAGTTCGGCGAACGCGGTCAGCGCCTGCGCCGCCTGCGACGGCATCCAGTTGCCCAGCGCGACATCGGCCAGGAAGGCCTCCAGGCGTGGGTACTTGTGCTCGCTGAGGAAGGCCTCGAGGCGCTGCTGCGGCAGCCGCTCCAGCGAGCTGTCGAGGTCCTCCAGCGCGCGGTCGAGCATCCGGTGGCCCAGCTGCACGGCGTCCTCGTGTTCGAGCTGCTTCAGCTGGTGGCGGATCGCGGTCCGCGCCTTGCTGGTGACGACGAACTCGAGCCACTGCGGCTTCGGCGCCGCGGACTTGGCGGTGATAATCTCCACGCTCTGCCCGCTGGCCAGCTTCGTACGCAAGGGCACCAGCTTCTTGTCCACGCGCGAGGCGACCGCCTGGTTGCCGACATCGGTGTGCACCGCGTAGGCGAAGTCGAGCGCGGTGGCATTGCGCGGCAGCGACAGGATCTTGCCCTTCGGCGTGAACAGATAGACCTCGTCGGGGAACAGGTCCACCTTCACGTTGTCGAGGAACTCCAGCGACGAGCCCGCCGCGCGCTGGTTGTCGATCAGCTCCACGATCCACGCATGCGCACGGTTCTGCGCGCTGTTCGGGGCATCGGTGCCGAACTTGTAGGTCCAGTGGGCCGCGATGCCGCGCTCGGCGACCAGGTCCATCTCGGTGGTGCGGATCTGTACCTCGATCGGCGACCCGTAGGGACCGAACAGCACCGTATGCAGCGACTGGTAGCCGTTGGCCTTGGGAATGGCGATGAAATCGCGGAACCGGCCGTCCAGCGGCTTGTACTGCGCATGCACCGCACCCAGCGCGTGGTAGCACGACGGCACGGAATCCACGACGACGCGGAAGCCGAACACATCCATCACCCGATCGAAGCTTTTGCCTTCGCCGCGCATCTTCTGGTAGATGCTCCAGGGCGTCTTCACCCTGCTGACCAGGCGATGCTCGATGCCTTCCTTCGCCAGGCGCTGCGAGAGGTGCGCCTCGATCTGGGCCATCGATTCGCGACGCATCACCGGCTGGCTGCGGATGTGCTTCTCGATCACCGCGTGCCGCCACGGATGCAGCGCGCGGAACCCCAGGTCCTGCAGTTCCGACTTGACCAGGTTCATGCCCAGCCGCTGCGCGATGGGCGCGTAGATCTCCAGCGTTTCGCGCGCGATGCGCCCGCGCGCCTCGGCACTCTGCGCGCCCAGCGTCCGCATGTTGTGCAGGCGGTCGGCCAGCTTGATCATGATGACGCGCAGGTCGCGCGACATCGCCAGCAGCATTTTGCGGAAACTCTCGGCCGCCGCTTCCTGGCGATCGCGGAACTTCAGCTTGTCCAGCTTGGTGACGCCTTCGACCAGCTCGGCGACCGATTCGCCGAACTCGGCGGCGATGTCGGCGCCGGTCAGCGGCGTATCCTCGATGGTGTCGTGCAGGATCGCGGCTATCAGCGTTTCGGCATCCATCCCCAGCTCGGCCAGCACGCCGGCCACCGCCACGGGATGGGTGATGTAGGGCTCGCCGGACTTGCGGGTCTGTCCGGCATGCGCGGCCGCACCGACTTCCCACGCGCGCCGCAGCAACGGCAGCTGCGCCTTCGGCAGGTATGCCACCAACTTCTCGAACTGGGCGACATACTCCGGCACGCTTTCGTCACGGGACGAAGCAGGGCTGCGGAGCGCCTTGGCGGTACGGCCGGAATTCATGCCGCCAGACTATGCCAGTCGCGTCTCCACGGCAACGCGGAACCGGACCCCGGAAACGCGGAAAGCCCGCTTGCGCGGGCTTTCCGGTGATCGTCCGTTCCGATGGGAACGTCAGACGCCGTCGATCAGTCGTCGCCCTTCGACAGGTCGTCGTCGGCCACCACTTCGGCTGCGGCCCATTCCAGCGCTTCGCGTTCGGCGCGCTCGCGCTCGGCCTTCTCGACGCGGTCGATCAGCTCGTTGTCGATCTTGCGCGCGGCGATCTCGCGCAGCGCCAGCACGGTGGGCTTGTCCTGTGCTTCGTTGTTGTCGATCTGCGGTTCCACGCCGTTCGCGAGCTGACGGGCGCGCTTGGCGGCCATCGTGACCAGATCGAAACGGTTATCTACGACTTCCAGGCAATCTTCGACGGTGATGCGGGCCATGCGGGCTCCCGGCGACCGGCTGGCCGCCCAGTGAATACGGAAAGGGGCCGGGATTGTAGGCAGCCAGGCTTGGCAATGCAAGCCTTTCCTTGAAAATCAAGGATTTAAGGGCAGTCATGGACCCCTGTCGTTGTAGAGCGGAGCTGGCTCCGCTGCCTGTACGCATTCCGCCGGACCTCGGGACGCGCGGAGCCGGGCAAGCGAGGCTCTGCGAAAGCCTGGCGCTACTCGGCCAGCAACGCGGCGATCAGATCGGCGTGGCGCACGTCCTGCGCCTCCCGGCGCAGGCGGCTGGCGGTGAAGATGGTGTGCATCTGCTCGACCGCGGTGTCGAACACGTCGTTGACGATGACGTAGTCGAACTCGTCGTAGTGCGACATCTCCTCGCGGGCCGCCGCCAGACGACGCTGGATCACTTCTTCGCTGTCCTGCCCGCGGTTGCGCATGCGCTGCTCCAGCGCGGCGCGCGACGGGGGCAGGATGAACACGCTCACCGCGTCCGGCACTTTCTCCCGTACCTGGCGGGCACCCTGCCAGTCGATCTCCAGCAGCACGTCCTTGCCGGCGTCGAGCTGCGGCTCGACGGACTGGCGCGCCGTCCCCTTCCAGTCACCGTGCACTTCGGCGTACTCGAAGAAATCGCCGGCCCGGATCATCGCCTTGAATTCGTCGGCGCTGATGAAGTGGTAGTGCTGCGCATGCCGTTCGCCCGGTCGCGCCGCGCGCGAGGTGAACGAGATGGACAGCGCGATGTCGGCATCGCGCGCCAGCACGGCGTTGACGATGCTGCTCTTGCCCGCGCCCGACGGCGCCGCGACGATATAGAGGGTTCCGCGCTTCATTCGATGTTCTGCGCCTGTTCGCGGATCTGGTCGATCAGCACCTTCAGTTCCACCGCGATGTTGGTGGTGCGGATGTCGACGGACTTGGAGCCCAGCGTGTTCGCCTCGCGGTTGAACTCCTGCAGCAGGAAGTCCAGCCGGCGGCCCTGCGGCTCCTTCTGGGTGAAGACGCGGCGGATTTCCTTGACGTGGCTGTCGAGGCGGTCGAGCTCCTCGTCCACGTCGAGCTTCTGCAGCCACAGCACCAGTTCCTGTTCCAGCCGCCCCTGCTCCATGTTCTGCGCCACGTCGGCCAGCCGGGCTTCCAGCTTCTGCCGCTGGCCGGCGCGGATCTGCGGGATCAGCGTGCGCACTTCCGCGGCCAGCGCGGCGATGCCGTCAACGCGCTCCAGGATCGCGGCCACCAGCTTGCCGCCCTCGCGCTCGCGCGCGGCGACGAACTGGTCGAGTACCGCATCCAGCAGCGACAGCGCCTCGGCCTGCAGCGCCTCCATGTCGACGCCCCTGGTCTGCAGCACGCCCGGGAACTGCAACAGGTCGGTGAGCTGGGTGCGCAGGTTGGGTATCCGGTCGGACAGGTCCGAGGCCAGGTCCGCCAACTGCGCGACGACGCGCGGATTGAGCTGCAGCGCGCCACCGCCTTCAGGCGCACGCAGGCGCAGGGTCAGGTCGAGCTTGCCGCGCGACACGCGCGACGCCACGCGCTCGCGCAGCGCGGGTTCCAGCGCGCGCAGTTCGTCCGGCAGACGCACGCCCAGTTCCAGGAAACGGTGGTTGACCGCGCGCAGTTCAGCCGCCAGCGTGCCGCCGTCGGTGGCGCGTTCGGCGGTGGCGAACGCCGTCATGCTGCGGATCATGCGGTTGCCCATCGGACCAGTGAGCGGCGCATCTTAGCAGCCCGCACGGCGCCCGCCGGGGCGGGCGGAACGCGACTGCTAAACTTCACCCCCCTCATCGCGGATGTCCCCATGTCCTTCTCCCGCCCCAGCGGCCGCCTGCCCGACCAGATGCGCGACGTCGGCATCCTGCGCAACTACACCCGCCATGCGGAGGGCTCGGTGCTGGTGAGCTTCGGCCACACCCGCGTGCTGTGCACCGCGACGGTGGAAAACAAGGTGCCGGGCTTCCTGCGCGGCAAGGGCGAGGGCTGGGTGACGGCGGAGTACGGCATGCTGCCGCGTTCCACGCATACCCGCAGCGATCGTGAGGCCTCGCGCGGCAAGCAGGGCGGGCGCACGCTGGAGATCCAGCGGCTGATCGGACGCACGCTGCGAGCCTGCGTCGACCGCGGCGCGCTGGGCGAGCGCACCATCACCCTGGATTGCGACGTGCTGCAGGCCGACGGCGGCACGCGCACCGCGGCGATCACGGGTGCCTACGTCGCGCTGGTGGATGCGGTGAACTGGCTGAAATCGCGCAACGAGATCAAGCGCGACGTGGTGCACGGCGCGGTGGCCGCCGTGTCGGTCGGGATCTACCGCGGCGTGCCGGTACTGGACCTGGACTACCCCGAAGACAGCGACTGCGACACCGACATGAACCTGGTGATGAACGACGGCGGCGGCTTCATCGAACTACAGGGCACCGCCGAAGGCCATGCGTTCCGCCGCGATGAACTGGATGCGCTGTTGGCGCTGGGCGAGAAGGGCATCGGCGAGCTGTTCGCCGCCCAGCGTGCGGCGCTGGCGGGCTGACCCCTACCCTGGTCGGTCCCTTTCGACGGATTCCCCGCATGTCCCAGACCCTCAGCCTGGTCACCCTGGTCGTCGACGACTACGACCACGCCATCGCTCACTACCGCGATGCGCTGGGCTTCGAGGTGCGCGAGGACACCGACCTCGGCGGCGGCAAGCGCTGGGTGCGCGTGGCACCGGCCGGCGATGGCGGCACCGGCCTGCTGCTGGCCGTGGCCAGCACCGCCGAACAGCGCGCGCGCATCGGCGACCAGACCGGCGGCCGCGTGGCTTTTTTCCTTCAGACGGACGACTTCTGGCGCGACCATGCGCGCATGGTCGCCGCCGGGGTCGAATTCCTGGAGACGCCGCGCGAGGAAGGCTACGCCACCGTCGTCGTGTTCCGTGATGCCTACGGCAATCGCTGGGACCTGCTGCAACCCAAGGGCTGATCCGCCATGAAACTCGTCCTCGCCTCCTCCAATCACGGCAAGCTGGAAGAACTCCGTGGCCTGCTGGCCGATACCGGCATCGAACTGGTCGCGCAGTCCGACCTGGGCGTGGAGGACGCCGAGGAAACCGGCGCCACGTTCGTGGAAAACGCGCTTATCAAGGCACGCCACGCCAGCCTGCAGACCGGCCTGCCCGCACTGGCCGACGATTCCGGCATCTGCGTGGATGCATTGGACGGCGCACCGGGCCTGTATTCGGCGCGCTACGCCGGCGAACACGGCAACGCCGAGCGCAACATCGACAAGCTGCTGGAAGCGCTGGACGACGT
The DNA here is from genome assembly GCF_002863005.1 of Pseudoxanthomonas sp. Classification (GTDB taxonomy): domain Bacteria; phylum Pseudomonadota; class Gammaproteobacteria; order Xanthomonadales; family Xanthomonadaceae; genus Pseudoxanthomonas_A. The sequence continues at coordinate 24,055 of NZ_PKDG01000001.1, read as the reverse complement.
CGACGGCGAACGTCGCGGCGCGCACTTCTACTGCGTGCTGGTGCTGCTGCGCCACGCGGACGATCCGCAGCCGCTGATCGTCGAGGGCGAGTGGCGCGGCGAGATCCTGCGCGAGCGTCGCGGCAACGGGGGCCACGGCTACGATCCGGTGTTCTTCGATCCGCAGCGCGGACAATCCGCCGCGGAAATGCCGCTCGAAGACAAGAACCGCATCAGCCATCGCGGCAAGGCGCTGGCCGGCCTGAAGCAGCGCCTGCTCGAGACCTGGTAGGCGCGGGCCATGTCCGCGATGCTTTTCCGCACACCCCGCGAGACGAAGCATCGCGCCCACGGGGCGCTCCTGCAGATGCTTGAACGGACGACAAGACTGGCTTACCCGACATGCTGATTCCCCCGCCCCTCTCGCTCTACGTGCACCTCCCGTGGTGCGTGCGCAAGTGTCCGTACTGCGACTTCAATTCGCACCAGGGCAACGGCGCACTGCCCTTCGACGACTACGTGGATGCGCTGCTGCGCGACCTGGACCACGACCTGCCGCTCGTATGGGGCCGTACCGTGCACAGCGTGTTCTTCGGCGGCGGGACGCCCAGCCTGTTCCCGCCGGATGCGATCGACCGCTTCCTGCAGGGTGCGAGCAGCCGGCTGCGTTTCGCGCCGGGGCTGGAGATCACGCTGGAGACCAACCCGGGCACGGCCGAGCACGGGCGTTTCGACCGCTATCGGGCGGCGGGCGTCAACCGGATCAGCTTCGGCATCCAGAGCTTCGATGACGCGAGCCTGGAAAAACTCGGCCGCATCCACGACAGCCGCGAGGCCGAGCACGCGGTCAGGCTGGCGCAGGATGCCGGCTTCGACAACCTCAACCTCGACCTGATGTATGCCCTGCCCGGCCAGACCCTGGCCATGGCCGAGCACGACCTGCAGCGCGCGTTCGCCTTGCAGCCCGCACACATCTCGCATTACCAGCTGACGCTGGAACCGAACACCGTGTTCTTCGCGCGGCCACCGCAGGGCATCCCCGACGACGATCACGCATGGGACATGCAGGAGCATTGCCAGGCGCTGTTGGCCGACGCGGGGTACGCGCACTACGAGGTCAGCGCATACGCCCGTCCGCAACGCCGCTGTGCGCACAACCTCAATTATTGGCGTTACGGCGATTACATCGGGGTCGGCGCCGGCGCGCACGGCAAGATCACCGCGGGGGCGACGCAGCGGATTCTGCGCCGCTGGAAGATCAAGCACCCTGCCGCCTATCTCGCCGCCGCGGGCACGCCGGCGGCGATCGGCGGTGACGACGACATCACGCCGGATCGCCGGCCGTTCGAGTTCATGCTGAACGCGTTGAGGCTGCAGGATGGCTTCGCACTGGCGGACTTCACCGCCACCACCGGCCTGCCGGTATCGAACATCGCCGGTCCGCTGGAACACGCCTTGCAACGGGGCTGGCTGGACGTCTCGCAGACCCATGTGAGCCCCACGGCGCTGGGACGCCGGTTCACCAACGATGTGGTCGAACTGTTCCTGGACAGCTAGGCACCCGGCTGCCGTGAGATGGCGATGGATGGGTGCGCAGGCGACACAGGGTGTGATAATGATGCCGCCACGGGGGAGCCCACTGCACCGATGACCGCGACACGACCGCCGACGTCCGCTGCCGCGCCGACCACGATTGCATCGTCGGCGCTGCCGCCGCGCGTGCGGCGACTGCTGCAGAACCTGTTCGACCACATCGCGCCGGATTTCGTGTCCGCGCTGAACGGCATGCTGGTGGAGTTCGAGCAGCAGCTCTTCAAGCAGGCCGAGCAGGCCCGCAGCAACCACATGCAGACGCAGATCTTCGTCGACCTGCGGTCGCTGCAGAAGAACCGAGTGGACCTGGTGCCGCAGTACATGTTCGCACTGGAGTCCGAGCTGGCCGCGATCCGCAGCACGCGCGGTCGCGGCGAACAGGCCCCCGCCCGCCTGGATTTCCAGACCATGACGCTGGTCGAAGACGCGGTGATGGACCAGGAAATCGTGCTGCGCGAAGTCGCACGCCGGCATGAGCAGCGCGGCAACGCGCAGATCCTGATGCTGGGCCAGCGTATGGGCGTCATCGCCGGCCAACCGGCCTACGAGGCCGAGACGCTGCCGCTGGGCCCTTACCGCCTGTGCCAGCTGCTGAAGGAAGCCGCCGCCTGCCTCGAGTTGTCCATCGATGCGCAGCTCGTGCTGTACCGCAGCTTCGACCACAAGGTGATGCTGAACTACACCGAGTGGGCGAACACGGTGAACCAGTTCCTGGCGCGCGAGGGCATCCTGCCCGGCCTGGTCTACATGCCGCGGCGCGCACGCAATCTCGAGATCGTGCGGCCGCCCCGCGACGAAGCGGGCGGCGGCGCCCGGCCCATGACCGGCTGGCAGGGCCAGCCGGCCGGATCCCATTGGGCCACGCTGACGCCGGAGCAACTGCATGCGGTCGCGGGTGCGCTGACCGGTGGCAATTGGAGTGGAGACGCCCTCCCGCAGGCGGCCACGTCTGCGCCTACCTCAGCCGATGCCGCGACCGCTGCGGACGCGCCGAAGGAGACGGCGGGCTCATTCGAGGTCCTGCAGAAGCTGCTGGCCATCCGCCGCGGCGGACTCCAGGCCGATGCACTCGCGCAGGCCGGTGACATCGCGTCGCTCGGGGGACAGGCGGGCGACGGCGCAGCGATGACCCGCGACGGGGGTGTTGGCGCGCAACCCGCATCCATGGGCGACGGCGGCGGTCTGCCCCAGGCACAGGGAGGCACGGGCGGTGCTGCCGCAATGCCCTCGACCACCGGGGGCAGCGCGACGCGCGATGCGGCGCCGCGCCGCCTGCTGCCGACGCCGGACGTCCTCGACACGCTGCGGATGCTGCAGAGCGCACCGCTGCCCGCACGGACACCGGACCAGCCGCGCCGCACCGTGGCGGACCTGCAGCAGACCATGCTCGCCGAAGTCCGCGCCAAGCACGGCCCAGGCGCCACGCTGGCCAGCGCCGATTCCGACACGTTCGAGCTGCTCGACCTGCTCTACAACGAGATCGAGCGCGAAGTGCAGCACGACGCGCCCGCCGCCGACATGCTGGTGCGCCTGCAGGTACCCGTGGTGCAGGCGGCCCTGCGCGACCGCAATTTCTTCCTGCGGCCGCAGCACCCGGCGCGCGACCTTCTCAACACGGTCGCCGAGTCCGGCGCCACCTGGCTCGGTGACGACGATGTCGATCCCCACCTGGTGCAACGCTTGCACAAGGCGGTCGAGACCGTCGTCGAGACCTACGAGGGCGACGAGGCTGTCTTCGAAGACGCCAACCGCGACGTGCAGCAGCACCTGCAGGCGGCCGCGCGCAAGGCGGAGCTGGCCGAGCGTCGGCAGATCGAAGCCGCACGCGGCAAGGACCGGCTTGAGGTGGCCAAGCAGCGCGCCGCCGACACCATCGAGTCGGCGATGGCCGATGCCAAACCGCAGAAGTTCGTGCAGGCGCTGCTCAGCCAGGCGTGGGCGGACGTGCTGACGCTCACCCAGCTGCGCAATGGCGAATCGTCCACCGAATGGGCCGACCAGCTGCAGACCACGCTGGAGATCGTGGCCGCCACGACCTCGGCGCAGCCCGCCGATCCGGCGCTGGCGACGAAGATCGAGAAGTCGCTGGTGCAGGTGGGCTACCACGAGGACGAGGCCGCCGCGATCTCGCGCCGGCTCTCCAGTGCGGAGGAAGACGAGACCACGTCGCGCACCGAGCTGACCGCGCGGCTGAAGGCGCGCGCGCGGCTGGGCGGACAGGGCGAGGTCAAGAAGAAGCCGGTGCAGCCGCGTACGCCGCAGGAGCAGGAGTGCTACGACTACCTGCGCACGCTCCCGTTCGGCACCTGGTTCGAATTCACCCGCAACCAGCAGGGCGACGTGCAGCGCCAGCGCCTGTCGTGGTTCAGTCCGGTGACCGGCAACGCCCTGTTCGTCAACCAGCGCGGCCAGCGCGTGGGCGAGCATTCGCTGGATACGCTGGCGCACCTGATGGCCAAGGGCCAGGCGCAGGTGGTCACCGAAGATCGCGGCCGCCTGATCGACCGTGCCTGGAACGCCACCCTCAGCGCGCTGCGCAGCCTGACGGGCCGTGGCGGCGAACCCGCAGGAGACATCGCATGATGCGCGAGTTCCGCCGCGCCCGCCGGCGCAACGTCCCGAAGCCGGTGCCGGTCTTCGACCTGATGACGGAACAGGTGATCGGCCGGCTCGGCAACCTCTCCGAATCGGGCATGCTGCTGGTCGCCACCGAACCGATGGTCGACGATGCGCTGTACCAGCTGCGTTTCCACTTGCAGGACGCGCGCGGCCAGGATCAGCCGATCGATGTGGGCGCGCACCTGATCTGGTCCGCCGCCGCGAACACGCCCGGGCAGGCCTTCGCCGGCCTGCGCTTCCTCACCATCGACCGCGAGCCGCTGGAACGGCTGCGCCAGTGGGTCAACGCCGGACCCGAAGCCGATTGATCGCACCGCTGCGGCCGGGTCCGGTCGATTGCGGCAGAATGACGGCTCTTCAGTACGAGCCGACGCCATGAATGCCCCCGCTTCCTTCGATACCGACCTCGTCCCGCTGTACGCCGATCATCTGGCCACGATGAAGCGGCGGGCGGACGAAGCGTTGGCACGCGGCGGCTTCGACCACCTGGTCGTGCCCAGCGGGACCCAGCATTGGCAGGTCTTCGACGACCGCGACTATCCGTACGCGGTGAACCCGCAGTTCAAGGCCTGGCTGCCGCTCACGCGGCTGCCCTACAGCTGGCTTGTGTACACGCCCGGCAAGCGGCCGCAGGTGATCTTCTACCAGCCGTTCGACTACTGGCATGTCGTGCCAGGGGCACCGAGCGGCTGGTGGGTGGACCACGTCGATGTCCACATCATCCGCAAGCCGGACGAAGCGGCGGCGCTGCTGCCGCCTGCGGCCCGCAGTGCGATCCTCGGCGAGCCGCAGAGCACGCTCGGCGACTACGCGCCGAACAATCCCGAGCCGGTGATCCAGTACCTGGAATACCAGCGCTCTTACAAGACGCCCTACGAGATCGCGCTGATGCGGCAGGCGCAGCGCCTGGCCGTGCGCGGACACCGCGCCGCCGAAGCTGCCTTCCGCGCGGGGGAGAGCGAGTTCGGCATCCACATGGCCTACTGCACGGCGGTGGGCCAGGATGCCAATGACCTGCCCTACGGCAACATCATCGGCCTCAACGAACACGCGGCGATCCTGCACTACATGGAACTGCAGCGCGTGGCGCCCGATCCGCTGCGCAGCTTCCTGATCGACGCCGGCGCCAGTTTCCATGGCTACGCCAGCGACATCACCCGCACTTACGCCTACGACACCGGTGGCGACTTCCAGGCGCTGATCGACGCGGTGGATGCCGCGCAGCAGCGCATGTGCGCCGGGGTGCGGGCGGACGTGGATTACCGGCAGTTGCACGTGGATGCGCACCACACGCTGATGGGCATCCTGAAGGACTTCGGCGTGATCACGGTATCGCCCGAGGCCGCGGTCGCCACCGGCGTCAGCGCGGCGTTCTTCCCGCACGGCCTGGGCCATCCGATCGGCCTGCAGGTGCACGACGTGGCCGGCTTCGCCGCGAGCGATCGTGGCGGCCGCATCGAACGGCCCGCCGGCCATCCCTACCTGCGCATGACCCGCGTGCTGGAACCGGGCATGGTGGTGACCATCGAACCCGGCCTGTACTTCATCGACCTGCTGCTGGACGAGGTCAAGAAGAACGGCCACGCCGCCAGCGTCGACTGGACGCGCGTCGACGCATTCCGCCCGTACGGCGGCATCCGCATCGAGGACGAAGTGCTGTGCACCGAAGGCGATGCGGACAACCTGACGAGGCCGGCGTTCGCGGAAGCGGGCTGACGCGGCGATTCGCAACGCGATCCCGTCCACCCAGCGCTCGACGTCATCAGGTATCTCCATGGATAGCGATCTGATCGTGATGGCAACGATAGTCCTGCTGGCGGCCGCGGGCCTGGTGGCCACCGTACTGCTGCCGGCGTGGATCGCATGGGCGATTGCCTGGCGGTCCGGCATGCCACGGTCCTGCAGACGGTCGTTCGCTTTCGCATGCCTGCTGTTGAGCTATGGCGTGATGGTGTTCGCGGCCGCGTTGCTGCTGCCGCTAGAAGTCCTCAAGACATTCATCGCCTCCGACCTGCACGCACGCGGCTACCGGGCGCTCGCCAATGGAATCTTCGTGGCCGCCGAACACGGTACGCCTATCGTCTCCTGTACCGCAGCCTTGGTCGCCGCTGTCGTCATTCCTCTCAAGCTGCGCAGGCATTGGCCCGCGATCACGTCCGCTGTCGCGGACCGCCCCGCCTCACCCGCGATCCAGCGCGACGCGGATGCGTAGCAGGGGACGCTCGGAGCGCTGTGCGACAGCGTCGTAGTCCGGGACGGATCGAAGGCCGCAAGCGGGGACGGGCCGCGTAACGCATCCCGGGTGCGTTACGCTTACCCGGGCTACGGTCGCTAGACGTGCGCAACGGGGTTATTCATGGTCGGACAGCGCGTGAAAGTCGGGTTATACGCCTTTTTTTTCGCGTCCTGCGCGCGTCAGGACGTAGGCGTGCAGGCACACGGCGCCTTTATGGAGGCGATGCGCACGAGGTCCACTTCGCCTCACTACGTCAAGATAAGACTGGTGGACCCTACCCGCGGGATCACCAGAGATACCTGCGTGACAGCCAATCTCCTCAGGGGCGCTCTGCACCTCGAGACGGGAGTCGCTCACGACCGCGCCGGCACGACTGCCATTGATGCATCGCTTTCGGCGAACCGCGCTCACGAGTTCGTTTTCACTAATCCCGCTGCCTTGGCCAATATGCCCTCGCTCCCTGAGCTACAGGAAATCAACGAGGCCTCGCAACTTGTCTCGGGCCTCTCAGGCCCCGATATCGCCGAGTCTTTAAGCGAAGGTGCATTGGCGAACTTCACCGGACAGGGCGCTCGCCAAGAGGAGCGCTTAGCAGCGCTAGCCTGCGCACTGATCGACCGTGGCTACCGGCCTCGCCAAGCCGATCTTACTGGCGCGATCACCCTCGATACATAATCCGTGGAGCGGGCGCCACGCCTTTCATCCACTCTGACGCCTACGGAGGATTCGCATGCACGCAAGCGGACGGCACGCATGATGTTCATGATCGGCCAGGGCGAACGCGTGGTGCCGGTGGGCGAACCGGAGCCGCAGCATTGCCCGCGTTGCGATCAGGAGCGCGACTTCCAGCCGCAGCTGGCCTACAAGTACGGTGAGTTCGACCTGCTGTTCGGCTTCGTCTACGGTCGGCGCTACCAGCTGGCCTGTCCGGAATGCCACCATGGCTGGCGACTGGATCGGTTGCAGGCCGAACGGCGTTATGGCAAGCCGGATATCCCGTTCCGCCTGCGCTACGGTCTTTTCGTCCTCCTCGGCCTGGTCGCCGCCTTGGGTGCGGCCTACCTGGCGAATCCGTCGCTGCCATGACCGCGCTCACGCCCCTCGATACCGCCCTGCTGCTGCCGATGACGGCGCATGTCGCGCTCGCCGCGTGCCTCTACGTGCTGCTGACGATCGCGCGGGCGCCGGCGATCTGGGGCATCGGCCGCCGCGCGGATGGCAGCAATCCGTGGGCGAAGGTCGAGCCGCGGATCAGCGCCAACCTGTCCAACCAGTTCGAGTGGCCGCTGTTCTTCCATGTCGCCTGCGTCGTGCTGATGTTGCTTGGCGCGAGCCACGCTGCCATCGCCCTCGCGTGGCTGTTCGTCGCCGGTCGTGTCCTGCATAGCGTCGTGCAGGTCGCGACCACGAACGTACGCCTGCGGGGGCTCGTCTTCACCGCGAATTTCGTGGCGGTGCTGGGCCTGTGGGGCCTACTGCTGCAGGCAGCGCTGGCGCACGCGTAATCCGCCCTTCCTCCTGGACCCCTCATGACGACCTCCGACTACCTCCTCATCTCCCGCGGCCAGTGGGACGAAAGCGCATCGAAAGAAGACGTGCAGGACGCCATCGATCGCTTCTACACTTGGTACGAAAAAGGCGTGGCCGACGGCGTGCTCAAGCCCGGCAGCCGTCTCGAGAACCGAGGCAGACAGGTATCTCGAAGAGGCATCACCGACGGACCGTTCGCCGAAGCCAAGGAACTGGTCGGCGGCTACTGGTTCATCGTCGCCGAGTCGCTGGATCACGCCGCGCGGATCGCGTCCGAGAACCCCTGCCTGGCCTTCGGGCTGACGCTGGAAATCCGGCCACTGGAGGCGGCGCGCGCACGTGTTGATGTCGTGGCCAACGAAACCCCGTCGACGTGGCGTTCCGGCGAAGGCTGAGGTCTGCCGATGCATGCGCTTCCCTCGGTGCTGGATGGCGGCTGCCACTGCGGCGCGCTGACGCTTGCCTTCTCCACGCGTCTGGTGCCGGCCGCGACGGCGCCCCGCGCGTGCGACTGCAGCTTCTGCCGCGCGCATGGCGCCGCATGGCTTTCCGATACCGATGCGCAGCTGGTCGTCCGCGTGCAACGGCCGGATCGCCTGCGCCGTTACCGGCAGGGATCGGAGGCTGCGCAGTTCCTGCTGTGCGGCGACTGCGGCGTGCTGGTGGCCGTGGTGTTCGAAGAGGGCGACCAGCGCCACGCCGCGGTCAATGCCGGATGCCTGGATGCACGCGACGGCTTCGCGCCGCCCGTGCCCGCCTCACCGCAACGGTTGGCGCCCGAGGAGAAAGCCGCACGATGGCGGCAGCTGTGGATCCGCGACGTGCGGGTGGATGGCCCCTGAGGCGTGGTCAGCCCGCCGCCATCACCGCTTCGATCTCGTCCGCGCTGCGCGCCAGCGCATCGGTAAGCACGCGCGGCTCGCCGTCGGTGACCAGCACGTCGTCCTCCGTGCGGATGCCGATGCCGCGCCACTTGGGGTCGACCGTCTCGTCATCGTGGCCCACGTACAGGCCCGGCTCGATGGTGAACGCCATGCCGGCTTCCAGCAGGCGCGATTCGCCGTCGATGCGGTAGTCGCCCACGTCGTGCACGTCCAGGCCCAGCCAGTGGCCGGTCTTGTGGCGGTAGAAGCGGCGGTACGTGCCTTCGGCGAGGTTCTTCTCGAGCTTGCCTTTCAACAGGCCGAGCTTCAGCAGGCCTTCGGTCAGCGTCTCGACCGCGGCCACGTGCCCGGCCTCGTACGGCACGCCGACGCGGGCGCAGTCCAACGCGGCACGCTGGGCCTCGCCGACCAGGTCGTGCAGCGCGCGCTGCGCGGGGGTGAAGCGGCCGTTGACCGGGAACGTGCGGGTGATGTCGGCGGCGTAGCCGCGGTATTCGGCGCCCGCATCGATCAGCACCAGGTCGCCGTCGCGCGCCTGCGCGGTATTCGCTCGGTAGTGCAGCACGCAGGCGTTGCGGCCGGCGCCGACGATGCTGTTGTAGGCGGGCCATGCATCATTGGCACGGAACACGCGCTCCACGTCGGCCTGCAGCTCGTACTCGCGGATGCCGGGGCGCGCCGCGCGCATCGCAGCGAGGTGGGCCTGGACGCTGATGTCGGCGGCGCGCTGCATCAGCTTCACTTCGTCCTTCGACTTGAACAGCCGCAGGTCGTGCAGCAGGTGGCCGAGTTCGAGGAACTCGTGCGGCGGCTGCGCGCCCTGCTTCACGTGAGCGCGCACGTGGCGCACCCAGCCGATCAGCTTGAGATCGAAGTCGGCGTCGCGCCCGAAGTGGTAGTAGACGCGGGAACGCCCTTCCAGCAAGCCCGGCAGGATCTCGTCGAGATCGTCGATCGGGTAGGCATCGTCCATGCCGTAGTCGTTGACCGCGCCGTCCTGGCCGGCGCGCGGGCCGTCCCAGCCTTCGCGCTCGGGATCGCGCTCGCGGCAGAACAGGATGGTTTCGCCGTGCTTGCGACCGGGTACCAGTACCAGCACCGCCTCCGGCTCCGGAAAGCCGCTGAGATACCAGAAGTCAGAGTCCTGCCGGAACGGATAATGCGTATCGTGGCTGCGCACGCGCTCGGCGGCGGCGGGCAGCACCAGGATCGCGTCGTTGCCGGCCAGCCGCATCATCTGCTTGCGCCGGCGGGCGAACTCCGCCGCGCCGATGCCGGCGACGGCCTTCATCAGTTCAGGCTCCGGCGATGCCGGGGCCCGAGCACGCAGTCGCCATGCAGCAGCAGGACGGCCACCCGGACGAACTCCTCCAGTTCCGCCAGCGCATCCTCGTCTTCCTCGTCGTCGCTGCTCTCGGGCGATGCCTGGGCCAGTCGCGCGAGGTCCTGCAACGCCTCCTGCCCCTCTTCGGACAGCGGCGGCGCGGCGCCCGCGGCCAGTCCGAAGGCGCCCAGGAATCCCTGGCACCAGGCAAACAGCGCTTCCGCGCGCTCGTCGAGCGGACGGTCGGCGGCGGGCAGCAACAGGTCGAAGGCGAAGCTGCGGTCTTCCAGCTGGGCGACGGCGCACTCGCGCAACTGGTCAAGCGCGCTGCCGGTCGCAGGCGCCGGCAACTGGTCGTCGGCCAGCGCGCGGGCCAGCCAGGTGTCGTCGGCCGTGCCGCCACCGGCGAGCCAGCCGCACAGCGCACCGTGCAGTTCCGACGCGTCCATGGCCAGGCCGGACTGGCGGGAAGCGGCCGCCACGTCGGCGATATCGGGAAGGTCGGGCATAGAAGAACGCAATCCGTCAGGGGTTTCGGACAACCTTGCAAGTGTAGCAATCAAAAGCCGCTTCCCTCCTTGTTGTGCGTGTGTACGCATGCCTACACTCACATATTGCCTACGCATTGGCCCCTCGCCCCTCCATGCACGCCTCCCCTGTCGCTGCAGTCCTGGCAACGGCTTCCCCCCTGTCGTCCCGGCTGGCCATGGGCCTCGCGGGCCTGGTGTTGCTGGGCGTCGTGCTGATCGGGACGCGGCGCTGGTGGCAGGCATGGCTGGCGAGCCGGCAGGTTCCGCAGGAGCCGCTGCGCAGCGAGTCCCTGCGCAACCGCGACGAGCGACTGAAGCTGGCGCTGTGGGCCTCGGGCGAGCAGTTCTGGGATTACGACCTGGTGCAGCGCCGGCTCTACCGGATGCGGGCGGACGAAACCGCCGTGCAGACCGCCGACATCACCGTGCTGACGCGACAGGGCGAAGTCCCGACCATCCACGAGGAAGACATGCCGCTGGTGCAGGAGCGCCTGCGCCTGCACCTGCAGGGCAAGACCCCGCTCTTCATGTCGGAACACCGGATGGACATGCTGGGCAACGGCACCTGGGTATGGGTGCGCGCCCGTGGCCGCGTCGTCGAGCGCGACGGTGAGGGACAACCCATCCGGATCGCCGGCACCGCCCGCGACATCACCGCCAGCCGCAATGCCGAGTACGAGCACCGCATCGCCGGCGAGGTGATGCGCAGCATGAACGAAGCGGTGGCCGTGCTGGACTGGGCGCACCAGTTCATCACCATCAATCCCGCCTTCACCCGCATCACCGGCTATGCGGAAGAGGAAATCATCGGCCAGCCGATGACGATGCTGGACAGCGACCAGCACGAGGATGCCTTCTTCGAACGGATGAACCGCGAATTGCGCCTGACCGGGCGCTGGTCCGGTGAGATCTGGAAGGTCCGCAAGGATGGCGAGGAAATCCTCTGCCGCATCGAGACCAACGTGGTGCCGGACGCCACCGGCGAGCGTCCGTTGTACGTGCAGGTATTGACCGACATCACCGAGCAGAAGCGCGCCGAGCAGGAACTGCGCTACCTGGCCAACTACGACACCCTGACCAGCCTGCCCAACCGCTCGCTGCTGTCCGAGCGGCTGTCGCGCGCCATCGTGCGGGCGCGTCGCGAGCACGGCCACGTCGCCGTCCTGTTCATCGACCTGGACCGCTTCAAGGACATCAACGATTCGCTCGGCCACGCCACCGGCGACCGCATCCTGCGCTCGGCGGCCGCGCGCGTGCAGCAGACGGTCGGGACGCAGCACACGGTCGCGCGCCTGAGTGGCGACGAATTCACCGTGGTGCTGGAGGACATCAACGGCATGCCCGATGCCGAAGAGGTGGCCCAGCGCATCATCCAGGCCTTCCGTACGCCGCTGAACTTCGGCGAACGGCTGGAACTGGCGGTATCGCCCTCGATCGGCATCAGCCTGTATCCGGAGCACGCCCAGGTACCGACGGAGCTGCTGAAGCACGCCGACACCGCCATGTACCAGGCCAAGGCGATGGGGCGGCACACCTATCAGGTGTATTCGGAATCGATGGACGAGAAGAACCGCCATCGCGCCATCCTTGCCAGCGCCCTGCGCCGCGCGATCGACCGCAACGAACTGTCGCTGGTGTTCCAGCCGCGCCTGTCGATCTCGCGGCAGCGGATCACCGGCGTCGAGGCCCTGCTGCGGTGGGAGAGCAAGGAATTCGGCACCGTGTCGCCGGGCCAGTTCATCCCGCTGGCGGAAGAGTCGGGGATGATCCTCGAACTCGGCGCCTGGGCACTGCGCCACGCCTGCCTGACCCTGCGCGACTGGCACGACGCCGGCCTGGAAGAACTCAGTGTGGCGGTGAATGTGTCCGCCACCCAGTTGCAGCGCGGCGACCTGCAGACGGTGGTCGCGCGCACGCTGCAGGAAACCGGCGTCCCCGCCAACCGCCTGGAGCTGGAACTGACCGAGAGCGTGGTGATGGCCAGCCCCGAGCAGAACGCCGACACGCTGCGCGCCTGCCGGCGCCTCGGCATATCGCTGGCGATCGACGACTTCGGCACCGGCTATTCATCGCTGGCGTACCTGAAGCGCCTGCCGTTGACCACCCTGAAGATCGACCGCGAATTCATCAGCGACCTCACCCACGACACCGATGACGAGGCCATCACCAGCACCATCATCACGATGGGACAGTCGCTGGCGCTGAAAGTCGTCGCCGAGGGCGTGGAGACGTGGGACCAGTACGAGTTCCTGCGCAACCACGGCTGCGACGAAGTGCAGGGCCACTGGGTCTCGCAGGCACTGGTGGCGGACCAGTGCCTGCGCTTCATCCGGGACTACTACCCCGGCTCGGGCATGCGCGTGGCCTCCTGACCCCGGCGACCCTGGCGGGAAACCCTGCGGGAGTGGGCCATGCCCGCGATGCTTTTCGATCTGACCACGCAAGAGCAACGGAGGCATGGCCCGCTCCTGCGGACATCGGGCGTTCGGCCGCTTGACCGCCCGGCAAGCGCACGCCTATCGTGACCGGCATGGACACCGCCGACCTCCTCGACCAGCTCCGCGCGCTCAGTACGCGCATCCAGGACCTGGCCGACCGGTGCCAGCGCCTGGCGGACGAAAACCGCAGCCTGCGCCAGCAACAGGAGCAACTGGTCGGCGAGCGCTCGCAGTTGCTGGCCAAGAACGAGCAGGCGCGGTCGCGCGTCGAAGCGATGATCAGCCGCCTCAAGTCCCTGGAGCAGCACACGTGAGCGCCAACGAACCGGTCAGCGTGCATCTGCTGGATCGCGAATACACCGTGGGCGTGGCCCCGGACGAACGTTCCAGCCTGATGGCAGCCGCCAAGCTGCTCGACAGCCGCATGCGCGAAGTACGTGGCAGCAATCGCATGGCGGCGGTAGACCGCATCGCAGTACTGGCGGCGCTCAATCTGGCACACGAATTGCAGCAGTTGCGCGACGAGCAGCACGCGCGCAACCGTGACGTCGAGCGCACGCTGCAGGATCTGCACCGCAAGCTGGACAGCGCGCTGGGCACGTCGTAACGGCGCTGCGACGTCGCCGACTGCGGACTGAATCCGCCGACGAACGGGCTAGGCAAAAAATCTTCGCTCGCTATACTGGCCTCGCGTCCTCTGCTGTACTCGACAGTGAGCGCAAACATTCGCCTTGTCCCTTAATGACGACCACGGGGGGGTGACGGTTACCGGGAGTGCAAGTCTGCCTCGCAGCGGAAAGCCCGATGGTTGCCCAACCTTCCCACTTGAACCCCGGGTTCAAGGTCGTTTCGCGAACATCGTGCATGGCGGAGGACGTATTTTTCCCGCGGCAGCGGCATCAGCCGCGACCCGGCCGGTCCTGTTGCACCCGCCCTTGAGCGGGATGACTTCGAAACGAAGCCGACTGCACGAGGGATCCGACGCACAGGGCCGTGACTGAGGCCGCTCCCGCGGTCCCACCGGCAACGCTGGTGCGCATGCCGTAAAATTCGCGCATGCCTGTACCGTCCCCTACCTTGCCATGACCGTCGAGCGCGATGCGCTGCGACGCGACCTGCGTGCGCGACGTCGCGCCCTGCCCGCTGCCGAGCGCATCGCCGGTGCGGATGCGCTCGCCGCGCGCCTGTTCGCCTTGCCGTTCTTCCCGACGACCGGCTATGTCGCCGGTTACTGGGCGATGGATGGCGAAATCGGGCTGCACAGCTGGCAGATGCGGCTGCCGAAGGGGGCGGTGTACTGCCTGCCCATGCTGTCGGACGACGCGACGCTGCGTTTCGCGCCCTGGCGACCGGGCGATGCCTTGGTGACCAACCGTTATGGCATCCCGGAGCCGGACGTCGATCCGCGCTCGGGCTTGCCAGCGACGGACATGTCCCTGATCGTCGTGCCGCTGGTCGGTTTCGACAAGGCGGGGCATCGCCTGGGCATGGGCGGCGGCTGGTACGACCGCACGCTGGCGCCGCGCCTGGAACGCCCTGCGCCGCCCTGGCTGGTCGGCGTCGGTTTCGAAGCGCAGCGGATCGACACGCTGGGCGCGCAGCCCTGGGACGTGGCGCTGGACGCCGTCTGCACCGAACGCGACACGCTGTTCCCCTCTCCTTTGCCGGACCCTTCGCCATGACCTCCCGCAAGCACTATTGGCTGATGAAGTCCGAGCCGGACACGTTTTCCATCGACGACCTGAAGAAAGTCGGCATCGAGCCGTGGAACGGCGTGCGCAACTACCAGGCGCGCAACTTCATGCGCGCAATGAAAGTCGGCGACGGGGTGCTGTTCTACCACTCCAACTGCAAGGAACCGGGCATCGTCGGCACGGCGACCATCGCGACGACGGCGTATCCGGACGACACCCAGTTCGATCCCACGTCCGACTACTACGACCCCAAGAGCACGCGCGAGGAACCGCGCTGGTCGTTGGTGGACGTGAAGTTCGATCGTGCGTTGAAGCGCACCATCACGCTGGACGAAATCAAGCGGCATGCCGACGACCTTGGCGAAGGTTTCGCGCTGATCCAGCGCGGCAGCCGACTCTCCGTGCTGCCGGTGACCGCCGCGCAGTGGAAGTTCCTGCTGGCGCTGGAGTAATGCGCATACCCTCGGGCGCGGTCCGCGTGCGCTCCCGCAGACATCATTTTCCTGTTGAGAAGACACCATGAGCGAAGCAAAGCGCCTGGCTGGCGAAAAGGCCATCGAGTTCGTCGAGGACGGCATGATCGTCGGTGTCGGCACCGGTTCCACCGTCGCCTACTTCATCGATGCGCTGGCCGGCATCAAGGACCGCATCAAGGGCGCCGTCTCCAGCTCGGAGCAGAGCACGGCACGCCTGAAGCAGCATGGCATCGATGTGCTCGACCTCAACCACACCGGCACGCTGTCGCTGTATGTCGACGGTGCCGATGAGTGCGATCCGCACAAGCGGCTGATCAAGGGTGGCGGCGCGGCGCTAACGCGCGAGAAGATCATCGCCGAAGCCAGCAAGCAGTTCGTCTGCATCATCGACCCCAGCAAGCAGGTGCCCGTCCTCGGCCGTTTCCCGCTGCCGGTGGAAGTCATCCCGATGGCACGCAGCCTGGTCGCGCGCGAAATCCTGGCGATGACCGGCGGCCAGCCCGTATGGCGCGATGGCGTGACCACCGACAACGGCAACGTGGTGCTCGACATCCACAACCTGTCGATCACCGATCCGGTGGCGATGGAGCGCGAGATCAACCAGATTCCCGGCGTGGTCAGCGTGGGGCTGTTCGCCCGCCGCCCCGCAGACATCGTGATCGTCGGTGGCGAACCACCGATCGTGCTGGGCTGAGGAAAAGGACCGCCGTGTCCGTCGCGCGCACCCTGTCGTTAGCCGGCCTGATGGTCGCGGCCGGCATGGCGACGGCCCGTGATCCCGTGCTTGCGCCACCGAGCCAGGCCTTGCCGCCCTCGGTACAGGCGATGCGCGACGATCTGCAACGCATCGTCGCGGCGCGCGACGTGCAGGCGTTGCGCGCCCACGTCCGCGATGCCACCACGCTGAGCTTCGGTGGCGATACCGGGCCCCAGGGCTTCGATGCCTTATGGCTGCGCGATGCCGATGCCACGCGCGAGCTGTGGCGGATACTCGAGGAGGTCCTCGCCCTGCCCGGAGTGGCAAGGCAGGAGGATGGCGAGGCGGTGTACTGCGCGCCGTATGTGTACTGCCTGCCCTACCCGGGCGATCTGGACGTCTTCGAAGCGCAGGTGTGGGTCGGCCGCGATGTCGCCGTACGGGCGAAACCCGATCTCGCGGCACCCGTCGTCACGCGGGTCAGTCACGCCGTGCTGACGCGCGTCGACGACGTGGTCGACGGCGCCGGCGATTCCGCGTGGACGCGTGTTCGCCTGGCATCAGGCCAGGAGGGCTACATCGCCACTCGGCTGCTGCGTAGCCCGATCGACTACCGCATCTCCCTGGTCCGCGAAGGCGCGCGCGGGTGGGCGTTCCAGTATTTCGTCGCCGGCGACTGAGCGCGCTGGGGTCTTCAGCTGTTGTCGGACAGCGCCCTGACCAGATCGCCGACGAGGTCGCGCTTCTTCGGCGACAACTTCAGGAACGTATCGATGACCTGGCGCTCGCGACTGCCGACACCGGACGGCCATGGCGATCGCGTCTCCGCCACGCGCGAACGCGAGGGTGAGCCGAAGCGAAGCGCATGCGGCTCCACTCCCAGCAGATCCGCGATCACCTGGAGCTTGTCCTGCGCCGGGATCGCGCCCGCCCTCAGCCAACGTGACACCGTCTGGAATGTGACGGAACGACCTCGGTAGTGGCTGTTGAAGAGATGGAACAACACTTTCGGCCGCGCTTCGTACCCCGCCTGCTGCATGGCGTTCGCCAGTCGTTGCGAGAATTTTTCGCGCTCGTTGCCCATGCCGGCCACGTTAGCGGGGTGAACTCACACATATTCACTATCCACGTGAATTGACGCGCACTTTTTGAGTTCATACAGTGCGGCGCACCGCGCACGTCGGATGACAGTCACGACACGCATGCGCGACAACGGACACAAGGAGCTTCCGATGACACCGAAGGATCGCAACACGCACGACATCCCACCGCGCGCCGAGACCAGCGACGTTCCGCACACGATGTTCGAAGCCGCAGCACCACCGCTCGACGATGCCCTGTACGTGCTGCAGGCCGCACCGGGCCACAGCTTGGCCGACCCCGGTCTCGCACGGCTGACACCCGGCGGTCTTGATCGCCTGTTCCTCGCCGCGCGTCGCCAGGCCGAACGCAACCACGACAGCATCCTGTTGCTGCTCGACCTGCTGCAGGTCTCCCAGCCGGCGGACGCCACGACGCATCGACGACTGATGCCGCGGGTCGTCCGCCAGCTGCGACACCACGTGGAGGACCAGCACCGCTGGCAGGCGCTCGCCGACAACGCCGCCTACTACCGCGACAACCGTCGGGTCGCGGAGCGCGTGGCCGAGCGGCTGGCGTGCGGGTGACGCGGTCCCCGCGGCGGTCGGCGCTACACTGGCGGCTCCCTGATGACGCCGGATGTCGACATGCGCCTGCCCCCGTGGTCCGTTCTCGCCCCCGCCCTGCTGCTCAGCGCCTGTGCCAACGGCGGCCCCTGGGTCGAAGTCGGCGGCGAACGCTTCACGGTGGAGATCGCCGACGATGACGCCGAGCGCGCACGCGGCCTGATGTTCCGCGACGAGCTGGCCGCCGGCACCGGCATGCTCTTCATCCACGACGCCGAAGAACCGCAGGCCTACTGGATGAAGAACACGCGCATCCCGCTGGACATCCTATACTTCGACGATGCCCGCAAGCTGGTCGCCCAGCAGCGCAACGTCCCGCCCTGCTCCGGCGGCGACAGCTGCCCCTCCTATCCCAGCGACCAGCCCGCCCGCTACGTGCTGGAACTGAATGCCGGCGAAGCCGAGCGGCTGAAGCTCAGGGACGGTGCGGAAATGGAGTTGGGCAAAGGCATTCCGCCTGTCCGCTGAGGCTTGATTGTCGCGACGATTGGCCCCAGTCTGTGGCCATGGGGGATCGACTGACATTGCCGGAATGGAATGCGTTGGCCAGCCAGGCGGACGACACCGTACCGCTGCTGGAAACCGCGCTGCTGATCGCGCGCGACGAGTACCCCGACCTGGACGCCGATCTCTACGACACGCTCGTCCAGAGCCATGCCGAACACCTGCGCCACGAGATCGACACGATCGAGCCGTGGCCGCTGAAGATGGCGGCCATCAACCGGCACCTGTTCGACGAGCTGGGCTACACCGGCAACCACGACGAGTATTACGACCCCCGCAACAGCTACCTCAACCAGGTGTTCGAACGCCGGCTCGGCAATCCGGTGTCGCTGGCGATGGTGCAGATCGAAGTCGCCCGCCGGCTCGGCGTGCCGCTGGATGGTGTGTCCTTCCCCGGTCATTTCCTGGTCCGCCTGCCGGTGGACGACGGCCTGCTGGTGATGGATCCGTTCAATGGCGGGCGGCCGCTCGGTGTGGACGAGCTGCGCGAACGCGCCAAACCCCACCTGGGCGGCGACGTTCCGGACGATGCCGCGCTGCTGCACATCCTCAATCCCGCCTCGCCGCGCGCCATCCTCGTGCGCACGCTGCGCAACCTGCATGGACTGTATGCCGAGCGGGAGGAATGGGACCGCGCCGCCCGCAGCGCGGACCGCGTGCTGAAACTCACGCCCGACCAGCCCGACGCCCTGCGCGACCGCGGCCTCGCCTACCTGAAGATGGACTACAAGGCCGGCGCGCAGCGCGACCTGGCCCGCTACCTGCACCTGTCGCCGGAAGCGAACGATGCCGCGGCGATGCGCGAACAGCTGATCGAGCTCAACGCGGCGCGTACGTCGCGGATGCATTGATGTTGCCGGCGTGGGAGCGACGTAAGTCGCGATGAACCACCATCGGCCCATCATCGCGACTTACGTCGCTCCCACTAGACTCCTCAGTCCCGCTCCACCATCTCGAAATCCTCCTTGCTGACGCCGCAGTCCGGGCAGGTCCAGTCGTCCGGGATGTCTTCCCAGCGCGTGCCGGGGGCGATGCCCTCTTCGGGCAGACCATCAGCCTCGTCGTAGATGAAGCCGCAGACCACGCACATCCAGGTGCGGTAGATGGTGGCGGTGGCGTCGGTCACGGGATAATGCCGGCTTGGAGGAGCGGCCATTGTCCCATCGCCGCCCGCGCACCGGAAGTTCGCCGATGACATCCCAGACGCCGTCCGTCCGCCACGCTCGCGGGCTGTACCTGATCACGCCGGAAGACGCGGACACCGCCCGCCTGCTGGCGCGCGTGGGCGCCGTGCTTCCGCATGCGACCTGGCTGCAGTATCGCCAGAAGACGGCCGACGCCGGTCTGGGTCTCGCGCAGGCCACCTCCCTGCAGGCGCTTTGCGTGCAGGCCGGCGTGCCGCTGATCATCAACGATGACATCGCCCTGGCGGAGGCCGTCGGCGCCGCCGGCGTCCATCTCGGTGAAGACGACGGTGACATGGCGGCCGCCCGCCACCGCCTGGGCCCGCATGCCATCGTCGGTGCCTCGTGCTACGACGAGCACGCGCTCGCCGAACGCGCGGTGGCGGCAGGCGCCAGCTACGTGGCGTTTGGGGCCTTCTTCCCGACCACCAGCAAGGTCACCACGCGCCGCGCCACACCGGCATTGCTGGCCGATGCCGCCTCGCTGGGTGTCCCGCGGGTGGCGATAGGCGGCATTACCCCGGACAATATGGGCCCACTGGTGGCGGCCGGCGCCGACCTGGTCGCCGTGATCGGCGGCGTGTTCGAGGCCGCCGATCCGGTGGCCGCGGCGCAGGCCTACCGAGCAGGATTTGACCGAGCCTGATGCTCCCCGTGGGAGCGACGTAAGTCGCGATGAGGCATCACGACTCTTCCATCGCGACCTACGTCGCTCCCACAAGACGCCCCCCTACTCCCTGGAATCCCATGAATCACGACCAGTCCCACGCCCTCTTCGCCCGCGCCCAGCAGTTGCTGCCCGGCGGCGTCAATTCGCCGGTGCGCGCGTTCAAGTCGGTCGGGGGCGAACCGTTCTTCGTGCAGCGCGCCGATGGCGCGTACCTGCACGACGTCGATGGCAACCGCTACATCGACTACGTCGGCTCGTGGGGCCCGATGATCGTCGGCCACAACCATCCGACAGTGCGCGAGGCGGTGCAGGCGGCGATCCAGGACGGCCTGTCGTACGGCGCGCCCTGTCCGGCGGAAGTGACGATGGCCGAAACGATCACGCGCCTGGTGCCATCGTGCGAGATGGTGCGCATGGTCAACTCCGGCACCGAAGCCACGCTGTCGGCGATCCGCCTGGCGCGCGGCGCGACCGGGCGCAACCGCATCGTCAAGTTCGAAGGCTGCTACCACGGCCACGGCGATTCGTTCCTGGTGAAGGCCGGCAGCGGCATGCTGACGCTGGGCGTGCCGACCTCGCCCGGCGTGCCGGTGGGGCTTAGCGAACTGACGCTGACGCTGAGCTACAACGACGTCGAAGGCGCCACGCAGCTGTTCGAACAGTACGGCAGCGAGATCGCCTGCCTGATCATCGAACCCGTCGTCGGCAACGCGAACTGCCTGCCGCCGCGCGACGGCTACCTGCAGCACCTGCGCGCCCTGTGCACGCAGCATGGCACGCTGCTGATCTTCGACGAAGTGATGACCGGTTTCCGCGTCGCCCTCGGCGGGGCGCAGGCGCATTACGGCATCACGCCGGACCTGACCACCTTCGGCAAGATCATCGGCGGTGGCATGCCGGTGGGCGCCTACGGTGGCCGTCGCGACCTGATGCAGCAGATCGCGCCAGCCGGCCCGATCTACCAAGCCGGCACGCTGAGCGGCAATCCGGTGGCGATGGCCGCGGGCCTGGCGATGCTGGAGCTCATCCAGACGCCGGGTTTCCACGACCGCCTCGCCGCGGCGACAGCGACGCTCTGCGAAGGCCTGGAAGCCGCCGCGCGCGACGCCGGTGTAGCGCTGACCACCACGCGCGTCGGCGCGATGTTCGGCCTGTTCTTCACCGATCAGCAAGTGGACACGTATGCGCAGGCCATCGCCTGCGACACCGCAGCATTCAACCGCTTCTTCCACGCGATGCTGGAACGCGGCGTGTACCTGGCGCCGTCGGCGTTTGAAGCCGGCTTCATGTCCAGCGCACACACACCCGACGTCATCGACGCGACGATTGCCGCCGCCCGTGAGGCCTTCAAGGTCGTCGCCGCGGGATGAAGCCCCGCATCCACCAGGTGCTGTTCGATTTCGACGGCGTCCTGGCCCACTACCGGCACGAGGTGCGCATCGCGCACCTCGCCGCGCATGCGGGTTGCGCCTCCGAACGGGTGCGCGAGGTGTTGTTCGTCTCGGGCCTGGAAACCGAGTACGACAGCGGCACGATCGACACCGCCGCCTATCTCGGCCGATTGGGCGAGGGCTTGGGCGCGGTGGTGGATGAAGACGCCTGGCTGGCTTCACGCATGGCGGGCAGCACTGCCATCGACGGCGTGCTGGAGCGCATCGCGGCGCTGCACCCCGCTCTCTCCCTGGGCGTACTGACCAACAACGGCGTGATGATGACGCACGCGATCCCCCGCATCGTTGCGCCGATGGCGTCCAGGATCGAAGGCCGCGTGCTGACCAGCGGCGGACTGCAGATGCGCAAGCCTGCCCCGGCGACGTTCACGCGTGCGCTCGACGTGCTGGGCTGGGATGCCGGCAGCACGCTGTTCGTCGACGACAAGTTCACCAATGTGCGGGGCGCGCGCGACGCCGGCATGCATGCCGAAACCGTCACCGATGCGCGCAGCTTCGGCAAGGCGCTGAAGCGTTACGCGTTCGGCCCGCAGACGGGCTGGTAGCGTGCGTTTGAAGCTTGGTTGATCCGGGCGCGGGAGACTGGCGGCCTTCCCTCGGAGATCCGTCCCATGTCCCTGATTCCCAACGCCCTGCGCCGGCTGGGCGCACTGCTTTGCTTCGCCGTGGTACTGCCCGCGCACGCCGCCGTGCCGGACAAGGTGCTGATCGTCGTCAGCGGCGAGGGACGCGACCAGGGCAAGACCCGTCCCGGCTACGAGTTCGACGAACTGTCGCAAGCCTGGCTGATCTTCAAGGCCAACGGACTGAAGGTGGACGTCGCCAGTCCGCAGGGCGGTGCCGTGGAAGCCGACAAGTACAACGCGCAGGAACCCTTCAACGCGGCGTTGCTCGGTGATGCAGAGGCCATGCGTACGCTGGCGGCGACGCGTTCGACGCGCGACGTGAAGGCGGCGGACTACGCGGCGATCTACGTCGTCGGCGGCAAGGGCGCGATGTTCGATCTGCCGCGCGACAACGCGCTGGCGTCGCTGCTGGCCGAAGCCTACATGCAGGGCGCCGTGATCGGCGCGGTCTGCCATGGGCCGGCCGCGCTGGTGGACGTGAAGCTCGGCGACGGAACGATGTTGGTTGCAGGCAAGGCGATGACGGGCTTCACGAATGAAGAGGAAGCGGTGTTCGGCAAGCGCTGGGCGAAGGATTTCCCGTGGCAGCTCGAGGACGCGTTGCGCGGGCGCGGGGCGCGGTGGCAGGAAGCACCGCTGATGATGGCGAAGGTCGTCGTGGACGGGCGCCTGGTCACCGGGCAGAACCCTTACTCCACGCCCGGCGTCGCCGACGCCATCGTGCGCGCGACCGGCCGCACGCCCGTGGCGCGTTCACCGTGGCGCGACGAGCTGACGATGGCGCTCGCTGCCCGGGCCCGCAGCGGCGATGTGCGTGGCGCAGCGGATGCGCTGGCGCAGGATCGCGAGCGCTACCACGTGGACCTGCTGGGCATGCTGGGCTATTACCAGGCGCAGGCGGTCGGCGGCAACGACGACCTGCGGCATGCGCTGACCCTGATGCAGTTGGCGATGCCCTACATGGCGCAGCCGCAGCTGAAGCTCGGTGCCGCCGAGGCCCATCTCCGCCTGGGCGAACGGGAACAGGCGAAATCGCTGGTGCAGCAGGTGCTGGCGGGCAAGCCGGACATGGCCGAAGCTAAGGCCCTCCTGCAACGCATCGATGGTTGAACGATGACGGCACCTCCGGCCCGCATCCTGGTGATCGAAGACAACGCGCTGCTGCGAGTGCAGTTGCAACACCTTTTCACCGATGCTGGCATGACCGTCGAGTTCGCTTCGGATGGCCTCAGCGGATTGCAGATGGCGCTCGACGCGCCGCCCGACGTGCTGGTGCTCGACGTGGGCTTGCCCGCACTCGATGGCCTGCGCCTGTGCGAGCGCCTTCGGGCGGAGGCCGATCGCCACGTCCCGGTACTGATGCTGACCGCACGCGACGCGCTGGAGGACAAGCTGCAAGGCTTCCGTGCCGGCGCCGACGACTATCTGGTCAAGCCGTTCGCGGGCGCGGAACTGATCGCGCGCTGCCAGGCGCTCACGCAGCGACACCGCAGTGGCGAGACCCATGTCGTGCGGATCGGCACGCTGCGCATCGATCGCCGGCATGCGCTGGCGACACGACACGAGCTTCCGCTTGAACTGCACCAGACGGCGTACCAGATCCTGCTAGCCCTCGCCGAGGCGTGGCCACGGACCTTGACGCGCAGCGAATTGATCCAGCGCCTGTGGGGCGATGCGCCGCCGGAGTCGGATCCGCTGCGCACGCATCTCTACCTGCTCCGCCAGGCGCTGGACAAGCCGTTTGCCACGCCGATGCTGAAAACCGTGCATGGCGTGGGTTTCCGGCTGGAAGCCGACGCATGAGCGCATCGATCCTGCCGCGCCGGCGGCTTCGCAACCGCATGATGCTGGTGTTCGCGGCGTTCACGCTGGTGCTGGCCGCGCTGTTCGGCCTTTACACGCTGCTCTTCGTCT
>NZ_PKDG01000057.1 GCF_002863005.1 Pseudoxanthomonas sp. | reverse complement strand
AACCAGCCGGCCGGGCACCTGGAGCCGGATGAAAGCCTGCTGGAAGCGGCCCGCCGCGAGACGCTGGAAGAGACGGGCTGGGAAGTCGCGCCGACTGCCTTCATCGGGGCCTATCAATGGAAGGCCGAGACCGGACGCCATTACCTGCGCTTCGCATTCGCCGCCGATCCGGTGCGCCACCTGCCGGATCGTCCGCTCGACGACGGCATCGTGCAGGCGCTGTGGCTGACGCCCTCCGAACTGCAGTCGCAGTCGCACCGCCATCGCAGCCCGCTGGTGTGGCAGGTCGTGCAGGACTTCCTGGCCGGTCGCCGCTCCCCCCTGTCGACACTGCAGCAGATCGCATGAAAGCGCCCCGCGTCATCGTCGGCGTGTCCGGCGGCGTGGATTCTTCCGTCGCCGCCTTGCAGCTGGTCCAGCAGGGCGAGCCCGTGGCGGGCCTGTTCATGCAGAACTGGGCCGACGACGGCAGCGGTGACTGCCGCGCGGAAGAAGACCGGCGCGACGCCGTGGCCGTCTGCGGCCGCCTCGGCATCCCCTTCCACTTCCGCGACTTCTCGGGCGAATACTGGAAGGGCGTGTTCGAGCACTTCCTCGCCGAATACGCCGCCGGCCGCACCCCAAACCCCGATGTGCTGTGCAATCGCGAAGTGAAGTTCAAGCATTTCCTCGACGCGGCCCGCGACCTGGGCGCCGAGAAGATCGCCACGGGCCACTATGCGCGCATCGACGAGCACGATGGGCGCTGGCGCCTGCTGCGCGGTGTCGACCGCGGCAAGGACCAGAGCTACTTCCTTCACCAGCTGGGCCAGGCGCAGCTGTCGGCCACGCTGTTCCCGATCGGTGGCCTGCACAAGGCCGACCTGCGCCGCATCGCACGCGAGGCCGGGCTGCAGACGCACGACAAGAAGGATTCCACCGGCATCTGCTTCATCGGCGAGCGCGACTTCCGCGAGTTCCTCGGGCGTTACCTGCCGGCGAAGAAAGGCGAAATGCGCGACCCCTCGGGCCAAGTGATCGGCGAGCATCCGGGCGTCTTCTATTTCACTCTGGGGCAACGCGAAGGACTGCAGATCGGCGGCGTGCGCGGCCGCCCACAGGCACCTTGGTACGTCGTGGGCAAGGATGTCGCCAGCAACGTGCTGTACGTCGACCAGGACACGCAAAGTCCCCACCTGATGTCTTCACGGCTGTGGACGGAAACCGCCCACTGGGTGGCAGGCGCTCCCTCCGGCAGACGCTTCACCTGCACGGCGCAGACGCGCTACCGCCAACCGGATGAAGCCTGCGAAGTGGACGTGCTGGACAACGGCAGCGTTGCGGTACGGTTCCTGCGGCCGCAGCGCGCCGTCACGCCGGGGCAGTCGCTGGTCCTCTACGCTGGCGATGAATGCCTGGGCGGCGCCGTGATCGCCCGCACCGACGCCCCACTGGAAATGAAACTCGCGGAGCAAGCAGCTTGAGCAATCGATATTCCGACCGCGTGCTGGCCCTTGCCGGGCTGGCGCAGGCCCTCCACCAGGTCCGCCGCATCGCCGAGACCGGCCAGTCCGAAGGGTCGGCCGTGCAGGCAGCGGTGGACAGCGTGTTCCGCATCGACGCGGCGACGCCGCTGGCGGTCTACGGCCGCGTGGGCAACATCACGCCGGGCCTGCGCGTGTTGCGCGGCTACCTGGCCAAGGAGGCGCAGGACGACGGCCTCTCCCGCCTGGCGATGTCGGTACTGCAACTGGAGCGGCGCTTCGTCCGCGAGGACGACACCGTGCATGCCGTCACCCGCGGCCTGGCGGAGATCGCGCCGCGCGCGGAGCAACAGGGCAGCACCCACCCCGACGTGTTGTCCTCGCTCGGTGCCCTGTATGCCGACACCATCAGCCACCTGCGTCCGCGCGTGATGGTCCAGGGCAATCCCCATTACCTGGGGCAGCCGGGCGTGGTGGCGGAGATCCGCGCGATCCTGCTCGCCGCCGTGCGTTCGGCCGTGCTGTGGCGCCAGCTCGGCGGCTCGATGTGGGATTTCGTCCTCGGCCGCCGGCAGATGCTCGAGGCCGTGGACGACTGGCTGCCCTAGCCCGTCCTTTCCGGCAGGCGCAACGGCGCTGCATGCAGGTAGGCTGCCTGTCGGCGCTTCGCCACGATGTCGCGATAGACCGCCGCCGCTGCGGGTTCGTCCACGCCCAGGGCCGGCGCCAGGTCCGCCGCAGGGACCCCGTGCTCGAAGGCCCACAACGCCAGGTCCATCTGCGCGTACGGAAGCGCGAAGTAGAACTCGTCCTGGCCCTGCGGCAGGCTGTAGGTGTCGGTGGTCGGCGTGGTGGAGCAGATCGGGTCCGGCAGGCCGAGGTGACGCGCCATCGCGTAGACCTGCGTCTTGTACAGGTGCGCGATCGGCTTCAGGTCGGCGGAACCGTCGCCGTTCTTGACGAAGAAACCCTGGTCGTACTCCAGCCGGTTCGGAGTGCCCACCACCGCGTAGTTCAGGCGGTCGGCATGAAAGTATTCCATCGTCTTGCGCAGCCGCTGCTTGTGGTTGGTGGCGGCGACGATGCGGAGGTAGGGGCCGGTCGGCAGGCGCGCTTCGTGGCGCTCGCCCTGCGGGGACTCCACGATCAACCGGTAGAAGTTGATGCCGCCGTCCAGGCCACCCTGCAGCACGATCTTGTTCTTCCAGCCCGCCCCATAGGCCGGGAATACCTCGCGGATCGCGGCTTCCTGCTCCGCATAGCAACCTATCGCCTGCAGCGCGGGCGCTATGTCGTGCATGTCCGCCTGGATTCCCAGGTGCGTGGCAAGCTGGCGCCCCAGTTCCGTGGAGCGCGAGCTGGAATCGCGTTCCGGCAACAGCAGGCCGAAGACGCGGTCCGCTCCTACCGCCCGCACGGCCAGCGCCGCACAGACGGAGCTGTCGATGCCGCCGGACATGGCCACCACCAGGCCGCGCCTGCGCATCCCACGGACAGCGTCGCGCATCCAGTCGGCGATCCTCTCGGCTTCCGCCTCCAGGTCCATCGACAGTACCGCGGGACCCAGCACGCTCATGCCGCGACCTTGCGCAGCACGTAGGCGGCGACGGCGTCCAGCGAGTCGAGGTTCTCGGGCATCATCTCGGCGTCTTCCACCTTGATCGCATAGGTGTCTTCGACGAACTGCACCAGTTCAAGGAAGCCGGTGGAGTCCAGCATCTGCGCATCCATGAACGATGCATCGTCGGCATAGGTCCCGTCCGCGCCCATCAGGAAGTAGTCGTCGATGTAGCGGCGCACCGTCGCCTTGATCGTCGTGGCATCGTGGGTGGAAGCGGGGGAAGCGGCGGCTGTCGCCATCAGGGAAGTCCTTTGCGTGTAGGTTTGCCATTGTCAGTACGTGGCAAGTCGTCGAGGAAGGCCACGTGGCGCGGCGCCATGTGGCTTTCCAGGTGGGCCAGGCAGTGCCGGATGACGTCGCGTTCCGACAGCGTCGCGCCCGGCTGCAGGACGATCCAGGCTTTGAGTGCCTGGCCCAGCAGGTCGTCGGGGACGCCGGACACCAGGCATTCGCGGACGGCAGGCAGGCGCGCGATGGCCGCTTCCACCTCGACGGGACTGACCTTCTCGCCGCGCGTCTTGATGATGTCGTCCTTGCGCGCCACGAAGTAAAGCCAGCCGTCTTCGTCGCTGCGGAACAGGTCGCCCGTGCGGAACGCGCGGCCCTGCCCATCGGCGCCCTCGATGAATTTCTCCGCGGTCAGCGCGGGCGCACCCCAGTAGCCTTGCGTCACGTGTTCGCCCTGAACGACCAGTTCGCCGGTGCCGCCCCACGGAACGCGCCGGCCGGCGTCATCGATCAGCCAGCAGGTCTGCCCCGCCATGCCGCGCCCGATGCTGTCGGGTCGCCGTTCGCGCTCGGCGGCTGGCAGGTAACTGATGCGCGTGCATTCGGTCTGTCCGTACATGACCACCAGGTCCGCGCCCGGAAAGCGCGCCGCCGTGCGCTGCTGCAAGACGGGCGACAGCGGGGCGGAAGCGCTGGTCAGCAGCCGCAACGACGACAGGTCCCATGGCGAGAGGTCATCCATGCCGGCCAGCATCGCGTACATGGTGGGGACGGCGGGAAACACCGTGGCCCGCTCCCGCGCCAGGATCTCCAGCGACTTGGCGGGAAACGCGAACGAGCGGTCCAGCACCAGCGTGGCGCCGACCCGCGCCGACAACAGGCACTGGCCCAGTCCGTAGCTGAAGCTCAGGGGCAGCGCGCTGAAAATCACGTCGTCCTGCCGCAGCGCCAGGTACGAGGCTACCGTCTGCATGACGCTGGCGAGATTGCGATGGCTCAGCATCACGCCTTTCGGTGCTCCGGTCGTGCCCGACGTGTGGATGATGAAGGCGAGCGTGTCATCGTCCGTCTCCGCATCCGGCACGCCGTCGTCGCTCGGCGCGTCGCTTTCCGGCCACGGGTGCTCGTCCGCCTGCCCGTGCCAGGCGGCGTCGATCGTCAGCACATGCCACGCGTCCGTGGATCCCGCGCGTGCGGCACGCCATACGGAAGCCAGCGAGGGCTGTGCGATCAGCAGCCTGGCACGCGTGCCGGCCATCATGCCCGCGAGCTTGTCGGCCTTGGTCTGCGGGTTGAAGGGCATGCAGACGGCGCCCGCACGCAGTAACGCCCAGAGGGACGCCACCATCTCCACGCTGTTGTCCAGCAGCACGCCCACCCGGTCGCCGGGCACTACGCCAAGTGCCCGCAAGCGGACCGCCACGCGCCGGCTGAGTGCATCGAGCCCGGCGTAGTCCAGCCGGTGATCGCCGCATACGAGTGCCACGCGATGCGGCACGCGCCGCACCGTGTCGTCGAACATCGTGTGCAGCCGCTTCACGCGCCGGGTCCGGCTGTCTGCAGGAAACGTTCCTGCAGCACCAGCAGCGACAGCACGCCGACGAACGCCATGTTGTCGGGGTAGCCGATGGCGCGTCCCGCCCGGCACTTCTCGACCAGGTGCCCGATCGCGCGCACATCGAACAGGCCGCTCGCGGCCAGACGGTCCGGCGCCAGCATGTCGGCGACCCACGGGCGCAGCTGTCCGTCGGCGAAGAAGCACTGGCTGTCCGGGGCACGATACGGCTGCTTGTGCCGTTGGGTGATGGCGGACGGCAACTCGTTCGCCATCGCGCGCTTCAGCAGCCGTTTCTCGCGCAAGCCGCGCAGCTTGAATGTCGGCGGCATGCGGTTGGCGAACTCGATCACGCGATGGTCGAGGAACGGATACCGGCCTTCGATGGAACGCGCCATGGCCATGCGGTCGCCCTGGGCGGCCAGCAGATAGCCCGGCAGCAGCGTGCT
The DNA here is from genome assembly GCF_002863005.1 of Pseudoxanthomonas sp. GTDB lineage: Bacteria > Pseudomonadota > Gammaproteobacteria > Xanthomonadales > Xanthomonadaceae > Pseudoxanthomonas_A. Next base: position 30,268 of record NZ_PKDG01000057.1, on the reverse strand, counting down.
GGCTTCGACGTACTGGTCGCGGTCCAGGCCCGCCCAACCGTCCATTGGCGACAGCTGGGCTGCCAGCGCGGCGAGCGGATCGACGGCGTCGACCTGCGCGCGAAGGTCCGGATGCAGGAAGCGCAGCACGCGCCGCGTACTGCGCAGGCGCGCCGCATGCGCGAACCCCGGCGATGCGGGGTCGCCGCCCTCGGCGAAGAAGTGCGCAGCGAATCCTGCGGAGCGTGCCGGAGAATGCGCGAGGTAAGGATAGAGACGTTCCAGGATCCGTCCCCGCCAGCGGCTCCCGGGACCTCGCGCCATGAAGCGGCGGGCCTGCGCCTCCTTGAACAGGTCGTAGCCTGCGAAGACTTCGTCGGCGCCCTCGCCCGTCAGCAACACCTTGTAACCGTGGTCGCGGACATGCGCCGCCAGCAGCAGCATCGGGACGGGCGCCGTGCGCACCAGCGGCATTTCCGCATGCCAGACCGCGTCGCGGAACGCCGTGGCGATGTCGGCCTGGCTCACGGTGATCTCGCTGTGCCGCGTGCCCAGCGCCTGTGCCATCAATCGCTGGAACGGGCGCTCGTCGAACTCGGCGTCTTCAAAGGCCAGCGAGAACGTGCGCAGGTCGGCGCCGGCGTGGCGCAGCGCGAGCGACGCGATCGCGGAGGAGTCGAGTCCACCGCTGAGGTAAGCGCCCACCGGCACGTCCGAACGCAGTTGCAGCCTTACCGCGTCGACCAGCAGGGCGTGCAGCTCCTCGGCGCAGGCATCTTCGTCGGCCGCATCGACGGTCGGCGTCTGCGGTTGCCACGCCCAGTACGGCGTGATCCTCGGCGCCAGGCGGTCGACGCGCAGGTCGACCACCATCCGGTGACCCGGAGGCAGTTGGCGGACGCCGTCGAACGTCGTGCGCTCGCCGAGCGGGCACCAGAAGCCGAACACGTCGCCCAATGCCGCCACATCCAGCGACAACGGCAGACCGGCGGCCCGCAACGCCTTGATTTCCGACGCGAACGCCAGGCGATTTCCGTCGCAGTGGTAGTACAGCGGACGTATGCCGATGCGGTCGCGCGCCAGTACGAGGCGCTGGCGCCGCACGTCGTGCAGCGCGACCGCGAACTGGCCGTTCAGATGATCGACGAAGTCATCTCCGTAGCGCGCATACAGGTGCAGGATCACTTCGGTATCGGACCGGGTGGCGAACACGTGTCCTTGCCGCTCCAGTTCCCTGCGAAGTTCGACGTGGTTGAAGATCTCGCCGTTGAACACGAGTTGCAGGCTGCCTTCCGCATCGGCCATCGGCTGCCAGCCGCCGTCCAGGTCGATGATCGACAACCGGGCGTGTGCGAGCCCCACGCCGCCGTCGACGCGACACCGGCTGCCATCCGGGCCCCGGTGGTGCAGCGTGCCGATCATCGCCTCCAGCACGACGGCCGACGGAGGAGGGGCGCCCGCCGGCAGCGCCATGCCGGCTAGCCCGCACATGCGGGGTCCTCCGTGAGCACCCGGCAGGGCCCGTCAGTAGATGCCATCGCTGTCGAAGCTCAGGTCGGTGATCTGCCAGCGTCCTTGCCCGCCGTTACCGGGCAGCGGAACCGCCGAATGCACTCCCGCCACCAGCGACGGCGATTCGCGGCCGAGAAAGCCCAATCGTTTCAGCAGCGGCGCGGCCTGTTCGTCTAGAACCGTGGTGAAGACCCGGCTGCAGCGCTCCTTGCGCGCGCGCGCAACGGCCGCCTGCAGCAGGGCCATCAGTGCGTCATCGGCGCCGGCGACTGCGGTCTTCCAGTCGAGCAGGTGCAGTCCGGCCTTGCCCGTCCCATCCGCCGCCACGTTCCGCACCGCCATGTAGCCGACGCACACGCCTGCCCGGCGAGCGACCATCAGGTCGTAGCGCGCACGCGGGTTGTCGAACAGCCGCCACTGCAGGTGCTCCGGCGACGGCATCACGCACGCCACCTGCGGCGGCAACGCCGCGCGAAGCGCCTCGATGTCCGCCGTCGGCACCTGCGCCACCTCGACCACATCGATCCCGGACCGCGACCTGCGCTGCGCGGCGCGATGCACCAGCGACCAGCCGGCATCCAGCACCGGCGCGCCAACGCGCACGGCGAACGTGCCCAGTCCGTGCTGCCGCAGCATCTCGGCGCTGTCCAGCGGGAGTACGCGGTAACTGCGCTGCGGCAGGGCGGCGAACATGCGCTTCACCAGACCGATCGAATGCGCATTGGCGCCGACCGCCAGCGTCACGTCTGCCTTCGCCATCATCATCTGGTTGAGCCAGACGCCCCCGCCCCCGCCCTCCAGGTCGGGTCGCAGTTGGATGTCCATCAGCAACTGGCCATCGAGCGTGCGGCCCGCATGGTGGATGCGCTGGGCCTCGCGGCCGATCGCGGCCAGTACGCCCGTGTCGTCGCGCAGCAGCCAGAGCGTGCCCGGCCCGTCCCTGCCGGCGGTGTCCAGTCCGTAACGCCAGCGCAGGTAGGCATCGTCGTCCCACCCCGTGCGCTGCCGGAACGCCAGCAGCGCCGGAAGATCGTCGCGGGTGGCGGGTCTGAACGCCGCGGTGAGCTGGTCGGGCGACCAGCCCAGGCTGCGCGCGAACATGCGCGTGGTGGTCGCCAGTGGCGGAAGCGTGGGGCGCGCCGCCCTGCCCTCAGTCATCCATCACTCCATGGCGGCGCAGGTAGGCGAACAGGTCCGACACCACCTGCATGGCACGCGATTCCTCGGCATCCAGGTGCAGGCCGAAGCGTTCGTCCAGTTCCGCCATCAACATCAGCGCCCCCATCGAATCCCAGCCATCGATGTCCTCGCGCCGCATCGACGGCGTGAGCGGCGAGGTTTCGGAGAACGCCTCGGCCATCATCGCCAGGACCTCCTGTTCACTCATGCGCGGGGCGTTCATGCCGACGCCTCCAGCGCAGCCAGCTCGCCATGCAGCAGCGGCGTTCCGGCGCGGATGGGCAGCAACGCCGATCCCCACGACAGACCGACGCCGTAGCCCAGCAGCATCACCGTACGGTCGTGCGTGCTGTCCAGCATGCGCGTCAGCGTGACGGCGACCGAGGGGCCGCCGCAGTTGGCGGTGTCCTCGATCGTCATGGGCACGCGCGCCTCGGGGAGACCGCACTTCTTGGCGAGGTGCTTCATGATGAAGCGGTTGGACTGGTGGAAGACGTACTGGTCCACGTCGTCCACGGATTTCCCCGCCAGCGCCAGCGTGTCCGCCACCAATGGCGGCACGCGCTTGATGGTGAAATTGAAGATGGCAGCGCCGTCCATTTCCAGCGCCAGATGGCGTGGGTCGGCGGGATGCCGGTCGCGGAAGGCCCCGCCGCGGATGATCAGCCCCTCGCGGCCGGCGCCATCGGTATGCAGGCAGAACGCAGCCTCGTCGTCGCCCGTCTCCAGCGCCGTTGCCGACCCGGCGTCGCCGAACAGCAGCGTGGTGGCGTGGTCTGCCGGATCGGTGAAGCGGCTGGGTGTCTCGCCATGCAGCATCAGGATGCGCTGGTGTCCCCCCGCCCGCAGCATGCTCGCAGCCACGTACAGTCCGTAGGGATAGCCGGAACACCCCAGCCCCAGGTCGAAGGCGGCACAGCGGTCGGACAACCCGAGCCATGCATGCAGGACGCACGCGGTCGAGGGCAGGAAGTAGTCCGGCGACTGCGTGACGAATACGAGCCCGGTGACGCTGTCGCGCTCCCACCCCAGTCGCGTCAGCAGCCGCTCGGCGGCGTCACGGCAAAGGTCGGCCGCGGTCGTTCCCTCGTCGACCACATGGCGCTGGCGCACGCCTGCCATGGACACCACCTTGCGCACCTCGTCCGCGCCGTATCGCTCGCCCTCGGCCAGGTTGTCGATCCGGCGTGCTGGCACGCAGGTACTGACGCCCGCCACGCGGATGCCCGGAATACGTGCCTGCGCCAACTCGACTCCCCTTCTTGCGTGGTGCAGCCGACGCCGCACGTGCCTTGTTTCCGCGAATAACGTTATATGTGACATCAACCGGACGGCGCCGCCAAAAAAAAAGGCCCGGCGCTTGGCCGGGCCTTCGACTCCCTGCAGCCGCCCAGGATCAGGCGGCCACGGTCTTCGCCACGTCCTGGTACTCCTCGATCTGGTCGAAGTTCATGTAGCGATAGATCTCGGCGCCCTTCTCGTTGATCACGCCGATGTCGGCCATGTACTCGGCCTTGGTCGGGATCTTGCCCAGGCGCGAGCAGATCGCGGCCAGCTCGGCCGACCCCAGGAACACGTTGGAATTGCGGCCCAGGCGGTTCGGGAAGTTGCGGGTCGAGGTGGAGAACACCGTCGCACCCTCGCGCACCTGCGCCTGGTTGCCCATGCACAGCGAACAGCCGGGCATTTCCATGCGCGCACCCGCGGTGCCGAACGTACCGTAGACGCCTTCCTTGGTCAGTTCCGAGGCGTCCATCTTGGTCGGCGGCGCGACCCACAGGCGGGTCGGGATGTCGCGCTTGCCTTCCAGCAGCTTGGCGGCGGCACGGAAGTGGCCGATGTTGGTCATGCACGAACCGATGAACACTTCGTCGATCACGGTACCCGCGACGTCCGACAGCGTCTTCACGTCGTCCGGGTCGTTCGGGCAGGCCAGCAGCGGCTCGTGCACGTCGGCGAGATCGATGTCGATGATCGCCGCGTACTCGGCATCGGCATCCGGCTCCAGCAACTGCGGGTCGGCGAGCCACGCTTCCATCTTCGCGATGCGACGGGCCAGCGAACGGGCATCGGCGTAGCCTTCGGCGATCATCCACTTCAGCAGCGTGATGTTGCTGGTGAGGTACTCGATGATCGGCTCCTTGTTCAGGCGCACGGTGCAACCGGCGGCGGAACGTTCGGCCGAGGCGTCGGACAGTTCGAATGCCTGCTCCACCTTCAGGTCCGGCAGGCCTTCGATCTCGAGGATGCGGCCGGAGAAGATGTTCTTCTTGCCCGCCTTGGCCACGGTCAGCAACCCGGACTTGATGGCGTAGTACGGGATCGCGTTGACCAGGTCGCGCAGCGTCACGCCCGGCTGCAGCTCGCCCTTGAAACGGACCAGCACCGATTCCGGCATGTCCAGCGGCATCACGCCGGTGGCTGCGGCGAACGCGACCAGCCCGGAACCGGCCGGGAACGAAATGCCCACCGGGAAGCGCGTGTGCGAGTCGCCGCCGGTGCCGACGGTGTCGGGCAGCAGCATGCGGTTGAGCCAGCTGTGGATCACGCCATCACCGGGACGCAGCGAGATGCCGCCACGGGTGGAGATGAATTCCGGCAGCGTGTGGTGCGTCTTCACGTCGACCGGCTTCGGATACGCCGCGGTGTGGCAGAACGACTGCATCACGAGATCGGCGGAGAAGCCCAGGCAGGCCAGGTCCTTCAGCTCGTCGCGGGTCATCGGGCCGGTGGTGTCCTGCGAACCCACCGACGTCATCTTCGGCTCGCAGTAGGCACCCGGGCGCACGCCCTGGCCTTCCGGCAGCCCGCAGGCGCGGCCGACCATCTTCTGCGCAAGCGAGAAGCCCTTGCCGCTGTCGGCCGGCTGCTGCGGCTGGCGGAACAGGTCCGTCGCCGGCAGCTTCAGCGCTTCGCGCGCCTTCGCGGTCAGGCCGCGGCCGATGATCAGCGGGATGCGGCCACCAGCGCGCACTTCGTCGAACAGCACGTCGGACTTCACCTGGAACTCGGCGATCACTTCACCGTTCTTCAGTGCCTTGCCATCGTACGGCCGCAGCTCGACCACGTCGCCGTGATTCATCTGCGAGACGTCGAGTTCGATCGGCAGCGCGCCGGCGTCTTCCATCGTGTTGTAGAAGATCGGGGCGATCTTGCTGCCCAGGCAGACGCCACCGAAGCGCTTGTTCGGGATGAACGGGATGTCCTCGCCGGTGAACCACAGCACGCTGTTGGTCGCCGACTTGCGCGAGGAGCCTGTACCGACCACGTCGCCGACGTAGGCGACCAGATGACCCTTGTCCTTCAGCGACAGGATTTCCTGGATCGGGCCGCGCTTGCCGTCTTCTTCCGGCACGAATGGCGCGTCGGGACGCTTGTTCTTCAGCATCGCCAATGCGTGCAGCGGGATGTCCGGACGCGTGGTGGCGTCGGGCGCCGGCGACAGGTCGTCGGTGTTGGTCTCGCCCGGCACCTTGAAGACGGTGACGGTCAGGCTCTGCGGCACTTCGGGCTTGCTGGTGAACCATTCGGCATCGGCCCAGCTCTGCAGCACGGCCTGCGCGTGGGCATTGCCCTGCTCGGCCTTCTCCTGCACGTCGTGGAAGCTGTCGAACATCAGCAGCGTGTGCTTCAGCCCTTCAGCAGCGGTCGCGCCCAGCTCGGCGTTGTCGAGCAGCTCGATCAGCGGGTGGATGTTGTAGCCGCCCAGCATCGTGCCCAGCAGCTCGGTGGCGCGCGCGGGCGTGATCAGCGGGGTCTTCTCGGTACCGAACGCAACGGCGGCCAGGTAGGACGCTTTCACCTTGGCGGCATCGTCGACGCCGGCGGGCACGCGATGCGTGATCAGCTCGACCAGGAAGTCCTCTTCACCGTCCGGCGGGTTCTTCAGCAGTTCGATGACGTCGGCCGTCTGCTGGGCCGACAGCGGCAGCGGCGGGATGCCCAGCGCGGCGCGCTCGGCTACGTGGTGGCGATAGGCTTCCAACATGGGTGGCTCCGGTCATTCGGTGATGCGGTGGAATGGGAAAACAGGGTGACGCTTATTCGTTCGCGGGCACGATCAGTTTCAGCCCCTTGAAGTAGTCGCGGTGGAACGCGGTGTCGAAGGTGATCAGCCCGTCGCATTGCAGCAGCGCATGCGCGCCCACGAGGAAGTCGGCGATCGGCCGGGCGTCGCCTTCGCGCTGGCGGTGGCGGCGCTGCATCTCGCCTGCACGCACGGCGGACTTGGCTTCGACGGCATTGAAATGCACGCCCATTTCCTCGAGCGCGGCCAAGGCATCCGCACCATTGCGCAGCGAGGCGCACAGCTGCGCCAGCGCGGCATCGCAGACGACGACACGCCCGCTGCCGAGACTCTGGCGCAGGCCCGCCTCAACGGCGTCCGCGCGCGGACCATCGGTCAGCAGTTCGATCAGGACGGGCGCGTCGACGGCGATCATTCGCTGACGGCGCCCGTCGGGCTGTCGGCGTCGAGGGCGAACTTGCCACGCACGCGCGAAATCGCGTCGTCGACGCTCTTCCGCAACACGATGCGGCTACCTTCCAACTCGACCTTCAGCACGCTGCCCTTGGTCAGGCCCAGCGCATCGCGCACGGCCTTCGGCAGGGTGATCTGGCCGCGTTCTGCAACGGTGGCTTCCATCAGCGGCCCCTCTTGAGTATGGAAGAATTATACATACTTCAGTTGGCATACCCTAGCCCGGAGCGCCTGTCATCCCCCACCAGACTGCACCCTTGGTCGAATCATGCCCGTCTCATACATGGCGGATAATCCGGGCAGGCCTCTACAAGACATGCAGGGCCGCCGGCTTATGCTGTCTGGTCACCTCACCCTCCCCCAGCTACAGGAGCCTCCGCGATGAGTGATTCCTTCGCCACCCGACGTTCCCTGGACGTCAACGGCACGTCCTACACGTATTACAGCCTGCCCGCGCTGGCCGAGCGGCTGGACCCGGCCGGCGGCTTCGCCCGCCTGCCCTATTCCCTGAAGATCCTGCTCGAGAATCTGCTGCGCTGCGAGGACGGGGTCACCGTGCTGCCGGAGCATGTCCAGGCCGTCGCTGCCTGGGAGGCCGCCAAGGAACCGGACACCGAAATCGCCTTTATGCCCGCGCGCGTGGTGCTGCAGGACTTCACCGGCGTGCCCTGCGTCGTCGACCTGGCCGCCATGCGCGATGCCGTGGTGAAACTCGGCGGCAGCCCGGACCAGATCAATCCGCTGATCCCCTCCGAGCTGGTCATCGACCACTCCGTGCAGGTCGATGTGTTCGGCAGCGCCGATGCGCTGGACCTCAACGGCAAGATCGAATTCGAACGCAACAAGGAGCGCTACGGCTTCCTGCGCTGGGGCCAGAAGGCGTTCGACAATTTCAAGGTGGTGCCGCCGAACACCGGCATCGTCCACCAGGTGAACCTGGAAAACCTCGCCCGCGTGGTCATGACCGGGGAGAAGGACGGCCAAGCCATCGCCTATCCCGACACCGTCTTCGGCACCGACAGCCACACCACGATGATCAACGGCATCGGTGTGCTGGGCTGGGGCGTGGGCGGCATCGAGGCCGAGGCCGCGATGCTGGGCCAACCGTCATCGATGCTGATTCCGCAGGTCGTGGGTTTCAAGCTGACCGGCAAGCTGCCGGAAGGCGCGACCGCCACCGACCTGGTGCTGACCGTCACCCAGCTGCTGCGCAAGCTGGGCGTGGTGGGCAAGTTCGTCGAGTTCTACGGCGACGGCCTGCAGCACCTGCCGCTCGCCGACCGCGCCACCATCGGCAACATGGCGCCCGAGTATGGCGCCACCTGCGGCATCTTCCCGATCGACCACGAATCGCTGAACTACCTGCGCCTGTCCGGTCGCAGCGAAGAACAGATCGCGTTGGTCGAGGCCTACGCCAAGGCACAGGGCCTGTGGCACACGCCGGACAGCCCGCATGCCGAGTACAGCGCCACGCTGCACCTGGACATGGGCGATGTGAAGCCGTCGCTGGCCGGCCCCAAACGCCCGCAGGACCGCGTGCTGCTGCAGGACGTGAAGCAGAACTTCCGCGACAACCTGGTGCCGTTCGCCGATGCGCGCCGCAAGCGCATCGACCTGGTGCAGGAAGACCGGCTCAAGAACGAAGGCGGCGGCGGTACGGCCGTGGGGGCTAACGAAGCCGCGCACGAATCCTCGCCGCACAGCGGCGCGGCGGTGAAGTTGCGCGATGGCGACGTGGTGATCGCGGCGATCACCTCGTGCACCAACACCTCGAACCCGGCGGTGATGCTGGGCGCGGGCCTGCTCGCGCGCAACGCCGCGGCGAAAGGCCTGAAGGCGCAGCCGTGGGTCAAGACCTCGCTCGGGCCGGGCTCGCGCGTGGTCACCGACTATCTCGAGAAGGCAGGCGTCCTCGACGATCTGGAAAAGCTCGGCTTCTATGTGGTCGGATACGGCTGCACCACCTGCATCGGCAACTCCGGCCCGCTGCCGGACGACGTATCGGCCGCGATCGCTGCCGATGATCTGGTCGTCGCCTCCGTGCTGTCGGGCAACCGCAACTTCGAAGGCCGCGTGCATCCCGAAGTCAAGATGAACTACCTGGCCAGCCCGCCACTGGTCGTGGCGTACGCCATCGCCGGCACCACCAACATCGACCTGACGTCGGAACCGCTCGGCACCGGCAGCGATGGCCAACCGGTTTTCCTGAAGGACATCTGGCCCAGCAACAAGGAGATCGGCGACTTCATCGCCGCCACGATCGGCCCGGAGATGTTCGCGAAGAACTATGCCGATGTGTTCAAGGGCGATATGCGCTGGAACACCATCGCCTCGCCCGACGGCGACCTGTACACGTGGGACGGCGACTCGACGTACATCAAGAATCCGCCCTACTTCGACGGCATGACGATGGACATCGGCAGCATCGACGACGTCCATGGCGCGCGCGTGCTCGGCCTGTTCGGCGACTCGATCACCACCGACCACATCTCGCCGGCCGGCAACATCAAGAAGGATTCGCCTGCGGGGCGCTTCCTGATCTCGCGTGGCGTACAACCGGTCGACTTCAACAGCTACGGCAGCCGCCGCGGCAACGACGACGTGATGGTGCGCGGCACCTTCGCCAACATCCGGATCAAGAACCTGATGTTCGGTGGCGAGGAAGGCGGCAACACGCTGTACTTCGGCAACGGATCGCCCGAGAAGCTGTCTATCTACGACGCGGCGATGAAGTACAGGGCCGATGGCGTCCCGCTGGTGGTGATCGCGGGCAAGGAGTACGGCACGGGCTCCTCGCGCGACTGGGCGGCAAAGGGCACCAACCTGCTGGGCGTGAAGGCGGTGATCGCGGAGAGCTTCGAACGCATCCACCGCTCCAACCTGGTCGGCATGGGCGTGCTGCCGCTGCAGTTCGTCGATGGCCAGAACGCCCAGTCGCTGGGCCTTGACGGCTCGGAAACATTCGACGTCACGGGCCTGCAGGACGGCGTTGCGAAACACGCGACGGTCACCGCGCGCAAGTCAGATAGCAAGAAGGTCGAGTTCCAGGCCAAGGTCCTGCTGCTCACGCCGAAGGAAGTGGAGTACTTCCGCCATGGTGGGCTGCTGCACTACGTGCTGCGCCAGCTGGCGGCGCGCAAGGCCGGCTGAGTGCTGGTAGCGGGAAAAGAAAAAGGCCGCCCTAAGGCGGCCTTTTTCGTGCAGGCAGTCGTGTTTCAGCGAGCCGCAGCCGGTGCTGTGCCGGCCGTCTGCCCCTTGTTCTTCACGTACCGCTCCAGCCACTGGTCCTGTTCCCACAGCAGGTGCAGGACCGATTCCTTCGCCGCATAGCCGTGGCTCTCCTTCGGCAGCAGCACGAGGCGTGCCGGTGCACCGAAGCCCTTGAGCGCATTGAAGTAACGTTCGCTCTGCATGGTGAACGTGCCGGAGTTGTTGTCGGCCTCGCCGTGCACCAGCAGCAGCGGCGTCTTCATCTTCTCCACGTGCATGAAAGGCGACATGTCGTTGTAGACACCGGGCGCTTCCCAGTAGTTGCGCTCTTCCTGCTGGAAGCCGAACGGCGTCAGCGTGCGGTTGTAGGCGCCGCTGCGCGCGATGCCGGCGGCGAACAGGTCCGAGTGCGTCAGCAGGTTGGCGGTCATGAACGCGCCGTACGAATGGCCACCCACGGCCACACGCGAACGATCGATGTACCCGAGTCCGTCGACGGCGTCGATCGCGGCTTTGGCGTTGGCCACCAGCTGCTTGATGAACGTGTCGTTCGGCTCGTCCTTGCCCTCGCCCACGATCGGGAACGCCGCGTCGTCCAGCACCGCATAACCGCGCGCGACCCAGTACAAGGGCGAGCCATAGCTCGGGAAGATGAACTCGTTCGGGTTCGTGGTGTTCTGGCCCGCACTGTCTCGGTCCTTGTACTCGGTGGGATACGCCCACATCACCAGCGGCAGCTTCTCGCGCTTGGCCGTTCGGTCGTAGCCGGCCGGCAGGTACAGCGTGCCCGTGAGCGGCAGCCCGTCGGCGCGCTTGTACGTCAGGACTTCCTTGTAAACGCCCTGCAGGGCCTTGAAGGGATTCTCGAACTGCGTCACCGGCACCGGTGCGATCCGCTGCTTCAGGTGGCGCACGTAGTAGTTCGGGAACTCGGTCGGCGATTCGATGCGTACCAGCGCCGTGCCCTGCGCGGGATCCAGCAGCGCCTGGATGCTTTCCTTCTGGCCTTCGAGACGCGACGTGTACAGGCGTTCCTTCTTGCCAGTGGCCAGTTCCATCCGATCGATGAAGGGGAACTGCCCCTCGGGCGTGAAGCCGTCGCCGATCAGGTACGCCTGGCCATTGTCCAGGGCGAGCACGATTTCACCCGCGCTGTTCTTCCGCGTCTCGAACTGCCCCGGATCGCTGTACTGGTCCTGGTAACTGCGGCTCACAAGTTCGCGCAACGGCGCGCCCGGCTTCGACGGATCCAGCACATAGGTCCGCGTATGGCGCGTGTTCCACCAGTAATCGGTGACGATCGCATGCGTGTCGTCGCCCCACAGGATGCCCTGGACGCGGTCGACGGTCTTGAAGAGCGACTGCGGCGGCGCGGTGAACGGTGCCTGCCAGGCGAAGGCTTCGTCGCGGAAGGGCACGTCGTTCGCCGGATCGCCCTTGTCCAGCGCCTCGGCCCAGACCAGCGTGGCGGGCTGGTCCGCACGCCATTCGACATCGCGACGACCCGCGCGCACGGCCATGAAACCCTTCGGCAGGTTCTCAGCGAGTGGGGCTTCGACGACGGTCGTCACCGGCTTGCCGGTGGTTTCCACCACGTCGGCGCGGTACGGGAAGCGACCATAGGGCACAAGGTAGGAAAACGGCTTCTGCAGGGTGCGCAGCAGGACGTACCGGCCATCCGGCGAGAACGATTCGCCGGTATGCATTGCCGCGGCACGCCAGAGCGTCGCGCGCCCCTGCAGCGGGACGCGGTGCAGTTCGGACGTGGCGAGCACGGCGAAATTGTTTTCGTCCGACGGATTCTTCAGCAGGTCCTGGTAAGTGCGGTTCTGTGCCTTGCTGCCATCGCTCACCGACACCGTCGGCCCGGTCGGAACGGCACGCGTCGTATCGAGCAGTGCGGGGCGTTGCGCCGGCAACATGCGTACCAGCAAGGCCTGGTTGTCGCGGAACCAAGTCAGCGGATTGCCCACGTTGCCGTTGACCCGCGCCTCGGTCAGGCGGGTGGCCTGCGCAGTGGCCAGTTCCATCACCCACGCTTCCACGCCGGTTCGCGTGGTGTGCGTGAACGCCAGCCGGCGTTCGTCGGGCGACCAGGTGAAATTCGCCAGGCGCGGCGCCGCAGGCAAACCCGTCACCTGCTGTGCGCCACCGCGCTGCAGATCCTGCACCTGCACGTTGGTGAAGTAGGTGGTGGTGCTGGCGATGTTGGTGCGTGGATTGACGCGCAGGCCACCGAGACGGAGCTCCTCGTCGGACAGTTCCGCCAGCGACTTGAACGTGTCGCGGTAGAACAGCACCAGGTGCTGCTTGCGGCTGTCCGTCGCGACGGTGGGCGGTCGCTGCACGTCGGCGAGCTGCAGGATCTCGGCCGGCGGCGTCTGGTACGGCAGCGCATCCTGCGCGAAGGCATTTCCAGCGGCCAGCCACAGGCACGCCAGCAGTTTCCAGCGAATCGACATGAGCGGTTTCCCCGTTTTGACACGCCGATCATCACGGCTCCCCCGGGTCGTGGCAAGACCGGGCACGGCGTGCGAGGAACGCTTGCCGGTCGGCTGCGCCTGGTGCGTTAGGGATCTTGAAGGCCTTCGTCGAAGGTCGTCCGAGACGTCGCCATGGGAGTCCCTGTCTTGCGTTCCACCTGCCTGCTCCTCGTCCTCGCCTTCTGTGGCCACGCCCGCGCTGCAGCGCCCGACACCGATCAGGCCAGGCGCATCGCCGAGCAGTTCCTTGCCACCCGGCAGGCCAGCGCGAGCCCGCAGGAGGCTTATGAAGCGGGCGATGTCGCCGTGGCCGACCTGGACGGCGACGGCGAGTCGGAAGTCGTCGTGCTGTGGACGATGCTGGGCCCCACCTACTGGCATCACGGCGTCACAGTGCTGGCCCGCAAAGGGCCGCATTACGTGCCAGCGGGCGAGACCGACGAACCACTGGGCAGCGTGGAAGGCATGGTGGTGCGCAACGGCACCGTCGAGCTGAAGACGAAGTGGCCCGGACCCAACGACGCGCGCTGCTGCCCGACCGTTCCCAGAACGCTGCGCTACCGGTGGAGTTCCGGAAAGCTGTCGCCGGCGAAATAGCGCGCGGTCAGCGGGGCGCGTTCCAGCGCGCGTGGTAGATCCGCCAGTCGCCTTGTTCCCGACGCCATGCGGTGGTGACGTCGTAGGTCTGCGCCTGTTCCGGAAGGAGCCGGCCCGTACTGCCGGTCAGCAGCACCTGGAACGACACCGTCGCATTGTCTCCATCGACCCGCACGTCCAGGGGACCGGTCGTCGTCCCGACGCGCGCGTTCGCGAACGTGCGCGCACGCACCAGGTTGTGCAATGCAGCACGATCCATGCCGTCCGGCCCGGTGAAATCGTCGCTGACGCCGTCCATGAAATCGCCGACGCGTTTCTCTTCGACGGCCGCCTGCATGCCTCCCACGCGGTGCCGCAGCTGGGCCTCGGGTGTTTCCGCGCTGCACGCCACCAGCGTTGCCAGCACGAGCGCCGCCGCCGCGATGAAACCCTGCCCGATCTTCGCCATCGAAACCTTCGCCTTTTCCATCCGGAACGGTATGCTCCCGGCAGGCGCCCCTTTCGGCGCTCGCCCACATGCATGCCGCGAGGCAGCCCGTAGACCCTGGGGAGGGAGCAGAACGATGAGTCAGGAACGTCCGTGGTTCAAGAGTTATCCGCAAGGCGTGCCGCAGCAGGTGGACCTGGAGCAGTACCGCTCCATCGTGTCCGTCTTCGATGAGGCGATCAGCAAGTACCGCGACCGTCCCGCGTTCCGCAACTTCGGCAAGACCCTGACGTATGGCGAGATCGACAAGCTCAGCCGCCAGTTCGCGGCGTACCTGCTTGGCGAACTGAAGCTCAAGAAGGGCGACCGCGTCGCCATCATGATGCCGAACTGCCTGCAGTACCCCATCGCCATCTTCGGCGTGCTGCGCGCCGGCCTGACGGTGGTGAACGTCAACCCGATGTACACCCCGCGCGAGCTGAAGCACCAGCTGGTCGATTCCGGCGCCAGCGTGCTGCTGGTCGTGGACAACTTCGGCAAGACCGCGCAGGAAGCGCTCGCCGGCACGCAGGTCAAACAGGTGGTCACGACCGCGCTGGGCGACCTGGTCGGCTTCCCCAAGGGCGCCATCGTCAACTTCGTGCTGAAGTACGTGAAGAAGATGGTGCCCGACTACGACATTCCCGGCACCGTTCGCTTCAAGGACACGCTGACGCTCGGCCAGCTGCATACGTTGCCCGACATTGACATCGATTCCGGCGACATCGCCTTCCTGCAGTACACCGGCGGCACCACCGGCGTGGCCAAGGGCGCCATGCTGACGCACCGCAACCTAGTGGCGAACATGCAGCAGGCGGGCGTCTGGGTCGGCACCGGCCTCGACTACGGCAACGAAGTCATCATCACCGCGTTGCCGCTGTATCACATCTTCGCGCTGACGGCGAACTGCCTGGTCTTCATGAAGCTTGGCGGCCTGAACCACCTGATCACCAATCCGCGCGACATGCCCGGCTTCGTGAAGGAGCTGAGGGCCACGCGCTTCACTGCGATCACGGGCGTCAACACGCTGTTCAACGGCCTGCTGAATACGCCGGGCTTCGACGAGGTCGATTTCTCCAACCTGAAGATGACCCTGGGCGGCGGCATGGCCGTGCAGCGTGCCGTTGCGGAAAAGTGGAAGAAGGTCACGGGCGTGACGCTGGTCGAAGCCTATGGCCTGACCGAGACATCGCCCGCGGCGTGCATCAATCCCATGGACCTGCACGATTACAACGGCGCCATCGGCCTGCCGGTGCCGTCGACCGATGCCTGCCTCAAGGACGACGACGGCAACGTCGTTCCCGTTGGCGAGGTGGGCGAACTCTGCATCAAGGGTCCGCAGGTCATGAAGGGCTACTGGCAACGGCCCGAGGAAACCGCGAACGTGATGGACGCCGACGGCTGGCTGCACACCGGCGACATGGCGAAGATGGACGAGAACGGCTTCTTCTACATCGTCGACCGCAAGAAGGACATGATCCTGGTCTCCGGCTTCAACGTGTATCCGAACGAAGTGGAAGACGTGATCGCAGGCCTCGACGGCGTGCTCGAGGTCGCCGCGATCGGCGTGCCGGACGAGAAATCGGGCGAAGCCGTGAAGGTGTTCATCGTGAAGAAGGACCCGTCGCTCACGGCGGAACAGGTGAAGGCGTTCTGCCGCGACAACCTCACGGGCTACAAGCAGCCCCGGCACATCGAGTTCCGCACGGAGCTGCCGAAAACCAACGTCGGCAAGATCCTCCGCAAGGAGCTCCGCGAGCCCGCGAAAAGCGCGTGACGCCCTGTTCAGGGTGTTGAAAGAGGCCGGCCATGCGCCGGCCTTTTTCTTTTGGTTCAGGACTTTAGGGTCCGATTCTAGACATTCGTCACAAATATCGAGACTGATGGCGGGGGGACGGCCCCAAGTTGCCACAAGCGCGCTTGTGCACCGGATTTTAATTATTCGTTCAGGTGTAGGATCGGCGCGTGATGCCACCTGCGTCACATTAATCCGTCACCCGCCTCCCCTGCCGCGCGGGCAAGCAACCCTCCAAGGAGCTCTCCATGAACAACGTCGAAAAACTGCAGCGCACCCGTTCCTTCCCGACCATCCGTGTCGAGTCGGAACCCAGCGGTGACGCCCACTGGATGTACATGCATTCGGACGTGGCACCGGGCGTGCGCCCGTGCTTCCGCAGCCAGATGCTCGACGACGTGCTGAGCTTCATGAATTCGATCACCCTGCGCGAATCGCAGCGCCAGCCCGGCAAGTTGCGTCACCTCGTGGTCGCCTCCGACGCCACGGCGTTCAATCTCGGCGGCGATCTGGAACTGTTCTCGCAGCTGATCCGCGAGAACAACCGTGATCGCCTGCTGAGCTATGCGCGCCGTTGCATCGACGGCGTCCACCATCTCAACACCGGTCTGGGCGGCGACGTACGCACCATCGCCCTGATCCAGGGGGATGCGCTGGGCGGCGGCCTCGAGATCGCGCTGTCGTGCCACACCATCGTGGCCGAGGAAGGCGTCGACATGGGCCTGCCGGAAGTGCTGTTCGGTCTGTTCCCGGGCATGGGCGCGTACTCCTTCCTGTGCAAGCGCGTCTCGCCGCAGGTCGCCGAGAAGATCATCCTGGAAGGCAACATCTACACCAGCGACGAGCTCTACAAGCTTGGCGTGGTCGACGTGCTGGTACCGAAGGGCCAGGGCGCTTCCGCCGTGCAGACCATCATCGACAAGCAGCGTCGCTCGCCGCATGCGCACCTGGCGTTGAATGCCTGCCGCAACCTCGCCCAGCCGGTCGGCTACGACGAACTGATGGGCATCACCGAGGTGTGGGTCGATACCGCGCTGACGCTGGGCGACAAGTCGCTGAAGATGATGGAACGCATCGTCCGCGCGCAGGAAAAGCGGTCGATCCGCGCGGCCTGAACACCCGCATGACTGCGGCAACGCAGTAACGACAGGGGAAATCAGGGGGTTGGAGCGCGCCGTGCGCCTTCAAGGGCGAGTCCGGGTCATCCGTACTCGCCAGCGATCCATCCGGAGCGCGTCCGCCCGCGCCACCGTATCGCCACCGCGTCGATCGCGGCAGTGGCCCCGCGTCAGGACGACGAGTGTTCGTTGCCCTTGTCCAGGCCCGCGCCCCGCACGCGCTGCCGCGCATCGAGCGCCGCGCGACCATGGCTCAGGTGCGAATTCAGCGCTGCCAGGCGATGACGCCACTCGCGGGTGATCTGCCAGTCGGCCAGGCTCATCATTTCGCCGGCGGCCGCCGCGAGCTTGACCAGGCCCAGGTTGCTGGCCACGCCCTTCAGGGCGTGAGCGTGCTCACGCAGGTGTTCCCCATCGCCGCGCTCCATCGCATGCGCCATCGCGCCGATGCACCCGTCCGCATCGTTGAGGCATTGCTCGATGAATTCGCGTTCGAACGCATCGCCCATGCCGAGCGCGGTCAGTTCGTCCAGCACGCTGACATCCAGCACGCCGTCCGACACTTCCGCACGCACAGGCGCCGCCGGGACGGCGGTGGCCGCAACCCGGCCCGAGGTCGCGATGTCCGCCAGCGCGTCCAGCAGGCGCGTGGCGACGACCGGCTTGGCAAGGAAGGCGCGCGCTCCGGCCTGCTCGCAACGCTGGATCGATTCGGGCGTGACATCCGCGCTGAGGATGAGCACGGGCGTACGGCTGCCGCTGCCCGCCTCCATCACGCGCAGCTGCTTCAACAGGTCCAGGCCGCTCAATCCGGGCATGTGCAGGTCGCAGATGACCGCGTCGTAGGTCGCCGATTCCAGCGCATCGAGTACTTCTTCGCCGCCGTTGACGCAGGTGATGCGGTGACCCGCTTTCTGCAGCAGGCGCTGCACGACCATGCGATTGGCCTCGTGGTCGTCGGCGACCAGGATCTGCATGCTGCGCACGCGCGCACGATGGCGCAGGAACGGATCCGAGAAGGCGATGATGTTCTCGGCGCTGGCGGTTTCGGGCTCTTCCTGCAGCCACTCGGCGTGGCCATGCACGGCCGGCACCATGACGCGCTCGGCCACGGCCTCGAACGGCAGTTCCACCCAGAAGCAGCTGCCGCGCTGCTCGTGGCTTTCGAAGCCGATAGTGCCGCCCATGGCCTCGGTCAGGCCCTTGGCGATCGTCGTGCCCAGACCGGTGCCGCCGTAGCGGCGGGACAGGCTGCCATCGGCCTGCTCGAACGCCTCGAACAGGCGCTCGCGCAGCGCGACCGGCACGCCGATGCCGGTATCGGTGACGGTGAAGCGCAGGCGGATGCGGCTGCCCTCGACCAGCGTGGGCGCGACCACCAGCCGGACCTCGCCGTCGTCGGTGAACTTCACCGCGTTGCCGGCGAGATTCAGCAGCACCTGGCGCAGGTGGCCCGCATCGCCGCGCAGCTTGAGCGGGATGGCGTCGTCCACCACGCCTTCGTAGCGGACCTGCTTTCCACGGGCCTGCGGCATGAGGATCAGGCCGATGCTCTCGACCAGTTCGCGTGGCGAGAACTCCACGACGTTGAGCTTGACCTTGCCCGCTTCGATCGCGGAGATGTCCAGCACGTCCTCGACCAGTCCCAGCAGCGTCCGGGTCGATGCCTGGATCGTGGACAGGCACTCGCGCTGTTCGGCATCCAGACGCGTGGTCGCCAGCAGTTCGGACATGCCGGCGAGACCATTGAGTGGCGTGCGGAACTCGTGGCTCATGTTGGCCAGGAACCGGCTCTTCGCTTCGTTCGCGCGGCGCGCTTCGTCGGTGGCGCGCGTCAGGTCGCGCAGCAGGCCGGACAGGTACATCGGCACGGCGATCAGGCCCAGCACCAGGCCGACGCCCAGCGTCAGGTTGCTGCGCCAATAGTCGTTCATCAGCACCACCGCCCCGAAGGCGGTGCTCGCCATCGCCACGGCGACGACCAGATAGCGGTTGCCGTAGCGCAGGCCGTTGCCGACGGTGATCCACATCAGGACGACGTAGGCCCACGACAGCGGCTCGCCCATGCCGTTCATCGCCGCCGCCAGCAGGCCGTAGTCGGCGATCATGCCCAGCGCACGGCGTGCGTGCGACTTGCCGGGCTGCACCAGCAACCACGCGAAGATGCCCAGGCCATTGACCAGGCCCGAGGTGATGATGGTCAGGACGATGGTGTACTCGTCCGCAGGCAACGCGGCGCGCGACGAAGGCAGCAACGCGTAGACGAGGATGATGGTGATCAGCGCGACCCGGATCAGCGCTTGGCCGTGCTCACTGTCGCCGCGATGCGCCAGTCGGGATTTGATCCAGGCAAGGGGATTCGTCATGGCTCACTCCATCCCTGGACGGCTCTGCACCGTCGAGTAACGTTCGCAAATGTCGTCGAGCCGCGCCCGCCCGCGAATCAGCGCGTCGACGCAGGCCGGATCGAACAGGCGGCCACGCTGGGCGTACAGGTAGGCCAAGGCCGCATCCTTGTCCCAGGCTTTCTTGTACGGACGCGGCGAAATCAGGGCATCGAAGACGTCCGCAACCGCCACTATCCTCGCTTCCAACGGGATCTGCTCGCCCACGAGGCCATCGGGATAACCGCTGCCGTCGTAGCGCTCGTGGTGGCGCAGCGCGATCAGCGCGCCGGTCTGGATGAAGCGGTTCTGGCTGCCCGACAGCAACTGGTGGCCGATCTTCGGGTGGCGGCGCATGACGTCGGTTTCTTCGGCCGTCAGCGGTCCGGCTTTCATCAGGACCGAATCCGGGATCGCGATCTTGCCCATGTCGTGCAGCGGCGCCGCCATTTCGATGGTGCGCACCTCGTCTTCGGGCAGCCCCAGTTGCTCGGCGATCAGGCCGGCCACGTGGGCCATGCGTTCCAGGTAGGCGCTGGTGCCGCTGTCGCGGTACTCGATGGCGCGGGCCAGCCGCGAGAGCGTCTCGCGCTCGCGCTCCTCGACCTCGTGCATGCTGGACAGCAGGCGCTGCTCCAGCGACAGGGCACGCTGCTTCACGTTCTCGGACTGCTGGCGGAGCTGCAGCAGGTTGCGGCAGCGGGCACGCAGCTCGCGCGGGCGCACCGGCTTGACGAGGAAATCAATGACGCCCGCCTCGAGGGCGGCCTGGCGGATCGGCTCGTCGCCGACCACCGTGATCAGGATGATCGCGATGTCGCGATGCATCGGCAGCCGGCGGAAGCGGCGCGCGAATTCCAGCCCATCCATGCCTGGCATGCGGTAGTCCAGCAGCAGCAGGTCGGTCCGGTTCTTCTCGCACCATTCCAGTGCGGCCAGCGGATCGCCGAAATCATGGACGGCCAACTCGGACGCGATGTCCTCGATGACATGGCGCAGCATGGTGCGCGCGGACGTCTGATCGTCGACGATGACGATGTTCAAAGCGTTACCTGCCCCTTGTGGCCACAGCATGTGGCTGTCGGGCAAGGATACTCCGGCGGCGGCGGCACTCGCATCCAACATGGCGGAAGTCCTGTTCGGCGGTACGGTCCCGGGTCGGGTCCGTGATCCACGAAGGGAACCGATGCCAATCGCGGGGCCCCCTCCCCTGATCTCTATCGGCGCGGACGACGGAAAATTGACCGTCCTGCGCGTCAATCGACGCAGGAAGCGTGCCAGCCGCCCCAGCGGCCTGTCCGGCCTCCACACATTGACCTCCGTCACAGATTGGGGCCCTTGCACCCCGCCCCGGCAGGAGCGGATGCCGAAACGCAGCGCCGCAGGACAGCCGTGCCTGCGTCATGGACCCGTCGCGTCATCCCGCCAGGTTCCCTTTCTGCCCCATAGCGTCACTCGCGGCGGAACAGGCGCGCCTGTTCAGCCGTGGCTTTCGGGGCGCATGTAAGGGAAAAGCAGCACGTCCCGGATCGAGTCCGAACCCGTCAGCAGCATCACCAGCCGGTCGATGCCGATGCCGAGCCCACCGGTGGGCGGCAGGCCGACTTCCAGCGCACGGATGTAATCGGCGTCGAAGTGCATGGCTTCGTCGTCGCCGCCCTCCTTGGCCTGGACCTGGGCCATGAACCGGGCCGCCTGGTCTTCCGGGTCGTTCAATTCGGAGAAGCCGTTGGCGATTTCCTTGCCGTTGATGAACAGTTCGAAGCGGTCCGTGTAGCCCGGCTGGTCGTCGTTGGCGCGGGCCAGCGGCGAAACCTCGACCGGATGGTCAGTGATGAAGGTCGGCTGGACGAGCGTGTGCTCCACGGTCTTCTCGAAGATCTCCAGCAACAGCTTGCCCCAGCCATACGACGGCTTGACGTGGATCTTCAGCCGTTCGCAGTGGCGCGCCAGCGCGTCGCGATCGGTGCAGTCCGCCGCCGTGATCTCGGGATTGTGGTGGCGGACGGCTTCGTCCATGCGCCAGCGGCGGAATGCTGGCTCAAGGTCGATGTCCTGGCCGTCCCAGGCCACCTGGCCGGTACCCAGCACCTCGTGCGCCACATCGCGGATGACGCCCTCGGTCAGGTCCATGATCTCGGTATACGTGGCGTAAGCCTCGTACAACTCGAGCATCGTGAACTCTGGGTTGTGCCGCGTGCTTACACCCTCGTTGCGGAAATTGCGGTTGATCTCGTAGACGCGCTCCAGCCCGCCGACGACCAGACGCTTCAGGTACAGCTCCGGCGCCACGCGCAGATAAAGGTCCAGGTCCAGCGCGTTATGGTGCGTGGTGAACGGCTTGGCCGCGGCGCCGCCGGGGATGTAATGCATCATCGGCGTTTCGACTTCCAGGAAACGCCGCGTATCCAGCCATTCGCGGATCGCGCGGATGATCCGCGAGCGCTTGATGAACACGTCGCGCGCTTCCGGCGTGACGATCAGGTCCACGTAGCGCTGGCGGTAGCGCTGCTCCACGTCGGACAGGCCATGCCACTTGTCCGGCAGGGGGCGCAGCGATTTCGTCAGCAGGCGGAAGGCGTCGGCTTTCACCGACAGTTCGCCGGTCCGGGTGCGGGTCAGCCCACCTTCCACACCGACGATGTCGCCGACGTCCCAGCCCTTGAAGGCATCGTACGTCTCACCCAGCGTGTTGGCCTGCAGGAACAGCTGGATGCGCCCCGACTCGTCCTGGATCTGCACGAAGCTGGCCTTGCCCATCACGCGCTTGGCCATCAGGCGCCCGGCCAGCTTCACGCGCCGACCACTGCCTTCCAGCGCCTCGCCGGTCCACAGTTCGGCATCCTCGTACTGCGTCTGCAGGTCGCCCGCATAGTCGCTGCGGCGGAAGTCGTTGGGAAACGCGATGCCCTGCCCGCGCAGCGCCGTCAGTTTGGCGCGGCGCTCGGCGATGAGGCTGTTCTCGTCGACGGCGGGCTGCGTGGCTGGGGTCTGATCGGTCATGGCGTAGGAAATCGAAGAAGGCGATGTAGGAGCGGCCCATGGCCGCGATGCTCTTGCAGGATTATCGTTCAAAGCATCGCGGCCATGGGCCGCTCCTGCAAAAGGCGGGTGCGCTCGCGGATCAAGCGTCGATGCGTTTCGACCCTGCTTCCAGGCCGGATTTCAGGCTGGCCTCGACGAACTCGTCCAGGTCGCCATCCAGCACCTTCTGGGTATCCGAGCGTTCCACCCCGGTGCGCAGGTCCTTGATGCGGCTCTGGTCCAGCACGTAGTTGCGGATCTGGCTGCCCCAGCCGATATCGGACTTGGTCGCCTCCACCGCATCGCGCTCGGCGTTGCGCTTCTGGATCTCGAGTTCGTACAGCTTGGCGGCCAGCATCTTCATCGCGTTGTCGCGGTTCTGGTGCTGGCTGCGGCCGGTCTGGCAGGCCACGACTATTCCGGTCGGCACGTGAGTGATGCGCACGGCCGATTCGGTCTTGTTGACGTGCTGGCCACCTGCGCCGGACGAGCGGTACACGTCGGTCTTCAGGTCGGCCGGGTTGATGTCGATGTCGATGTTGTCGTCGACTTCCGGCGACACGAACACCGAGGTGAAGCTGGTGTGGCGGCGGTTGTCCGAATCGAAGGGCGACTTGCGCACCAGGCGGTGCACGCCGGTTTCGGTCTTCAGCCAGCCGTAGGCGAAGTCGCCTTCCACCCGCAGCGTGGCCGACTTGATGCCGGCGACGTCGCCACCGCTTGCTTCCATCAGTTCGGTCTTCCAGCCGCGCGACTCGCACCAGCGCAGGTACATGCGCAGGAGGATTTCCGCCCAGTCCTGCGCCTCGGTGCCGCCGGCACCGGCCTGGATGTCGACGAACGCATTCGAGCTGTCCATCTTGCCGGAGAACATGCGCTGGAATTCCAGCTTGTCCACGTGCACGGCATAGCGCTCCACGTCGGCCACCACCGCATGGGCCGTGTCCTCGTCGTTCTCCATCTCCGCCAGTTCCAGCAGTTCGCCGGCGCCGGTCAGGCCCTCCTCGATATCGCGGATGCCATTGACGGTCTTGTCCAGCAGCGAACGCTCGCGGCCCAGTTGCTGGGCGTACTCGGCGTTGTTCCAGATATCCGGGCTTTCCAGCTCGCGGTTTACTTCTTCCAGGCGCTCGCGCTTGGCATCGTAGTCAAAGATACCCCCGGAGCGAGGCCAGCCTGTCCTGCAGGTCGGCGATGCGCTGGCGGATGGGATTCAGCTCGATCATGGGTGCTGGGACGGGGGAAAGGAATCGGTCGGCAAGGATACCAGAGCCACGCAGTACGCCGCCCCCGGAAGGATGCGCTGGAACGGGAATTGCAGGATGCCGGGGGCGTCCCTCCGAGAGCCGCTCCGCTCATGCCGACTCCCGCCGCCCTGCCCGCTCCGCTGCTGCCCTGCCTGCTCGGCCTGGCGTTGTTGCTGAGCCTGCCGTCCTCGCGCGCCCAGGGCACGCAGCCTGCCGTGCACGACCGCGCAGCCGCGGTGACGCGCTGCCTGCAACTGCGTCGCGATGCGCCTCCCGTGGCCGTGCAGCTCGCGGAGTCGCTGCTGGCGGAACCGGACCTGTCGGTCGAGGACGAGGTGAAAGCACTGAGCTGCCTCGGCATCGCCGCGGGCCTGACCGGTGATCGGGCAAGCGCGGTGGACGCGGGCGAACGGATGGAGCGGCGCATGGCCGAACATCCCGGCCTGCCGCCGGAATTCCGTGCGCGTGCGTTCTCCCAGGCGGGCTCCATCTTCCATGGCGCCGGTCAGATCCACCGCGCGGAATCCGCCTACCTGAAGGTGCAGGCCCTGGCCGCGCAGCTCGACGCCGACGAAGCCGCGCTGTTCCAAGCCACCACGCTGGCCAACATCGGCCTGATCCACGCCGACTATCTCGACTCGCCCGATGTCGCCGACGATTACTACCGCCAGGCGCTGGCCGCCGCGGCGCCGGTCGGACTGGAAGATCCCCTGATCCTGCACAACCATGCGCTCAACCTGATCCGGTTGGGACGCATCGACGAGGCGCTTGCGGTGATCGACCAGGGCGAGGCCGTGGCGGTCCGCAAGCGCGCGCAATCGGTGGTGGATCGCCTGCGCGCCGAGCGGGCGGGCATCTGGATCACGCAGGGGCGGCTGGCGCAGGCCCGCCCGGTGCTCGAGGCCGCCGTCCGGTCGCAGCAGACCAGCGCCGATACCCCTGGCCTGGCCGGTTCACTGGCCAAACTCTCCACGCTGCAGCGCCTGTCCGGCGATCGCTCGACCGCCCTGGCGACCGCCCGCCGCGCTTGGTCCAGCGTGGACGGGACGCCCCAGCCGCAGAAGCAGCGGGAAGTGCTGCGCGCCTGGATGGCAGCACACGCGGCGCTCGGCCAGGCCGATCAGGCGATGGCAGTCGGTGCGCGCCTGCATGCCCTGGAAATGGAGACGCTCAAGGCGCAGCGGCTGGAACTGCTGGCGGACCTGCAGGCACGCAGTGAAAGCGCGGCGGCCCAGCGCGAACTGGAGAGCATGCGCCATGAGGCGCAGGTGCGCGGATTGAACGATGAGAAATCCCGGCTGATGCGCCGGGCCGGCATCGCCCTGCTGGTGTTGCTGGTGCTGGCCGGCGTCGGCTTCGGGCTGCTGCAACGGCGCAAGAACAGGCAGTTGCGCAAGGTGAGCGCCACCGATCCGCTCACCGGCGTGCGCAACCGGCGCGCCGCCACCGAGGCCTTGAAGGCGATGTCCCTGCAGCGGCCGGTGGCGGGCACGCGCCACGTGCTGTTCCTGATCGACATCGATCACTTCAAGCAGGTGAACGACAGCTTCGGCCACCATGCCGGGGACCAGGTACTGGTGGCCTTGGCCCGTCGCCTGCGCGACATCGCCCGGTCCGACGATGTCATTGCGCGCTGGGGCGGTGAGGAATTCCTGATGGCGTGCGCCGACCTGACCGAGGCGCAGGCCTGCACGGTCGCCTCGCGCCTGCATGAAGCGCTGTGCGAAGTGCACGAACCCGCGCCACGCCAGCGCTGGTCTCTGACCGTGTCGCTGGGGTTCGCGCCTTTCCCGTTCTTCGACAACGCCAGCTGTGGGTGGGACTACGCCCTGCGCATGGCCGACCGCGCCCTGTATGCCGCCAAGGACCGCCGCAACGCCTGGGCAGGCCTGTGGGGTCGCTGCCTGCCGGCGGGCATCCCGCTGCAGACCGTGCTGGAGTCGCCAGAGGATGCGGTGCGCAGCGGCGCCATCGAACTGGTGGCCAGCTACGCCGTGGAGCGGTTGCCGCAGGTGCCGGCCACGCGGGCCGCATGAGCTAGCACGCGTCGGCGCCGGTCCGCTGGCGCAGGTCCTGCCGGTGGCGTCGGCTGCAAGGCAAGGCGCTGCCATCCTTCATGTGGACGCGCGCGTCGCCGGTATCCAGCGGTTCGATCGAGGCCACCTGGTCCAGACTGACGATGTAGCTGCGATGGATGCGGGTGAAGCGGCGCGGATCCAGGCGCGCTTCGATGCCGGCGATGGTGCTGCGCAGGGGATAGTCGTGGCCGCGCACGCGAAGGTTCACGTAATTGCCCGCGGCCTGAAGCCACTCGATGTCGTTGGCCGCCACCAGGAACTCGCGCCCGAGCTTGCGCACCAGGAAACGCTCCGGCTGGTCGACCGGCTCCAACGGGAGGCCCTCGTCGGGTTCGGCGAGCAGGCTGGCTTCGCCCTGCCAGCGGCGCAGCAGGAAGCGATACCCCTCCACGGCCACCACGATGGTGGCGAAGCTGCGGGCATCCTTGAGGTACTCATAGGCCAGCTCGCGCGGCCATGGACCGAAGTCGTAGGCCATCCCCTGCATGCGGTACGCCACCACACGCAGGGCGACCATGCCGACCACGTGCACCAGGCAGACCACGAGGCTGGCGACCGCGTATTCCCCCAGCCGCGTACGCCAGTTCTCCCAGTGCAGCGGGCGCCAGCGGGTGTACGCAACAATGGCCGGGATCAGCACCAGCAGCCACACCAGGGCGCTGCTGGTTTCCCAGACCACCGGCTCCCAGGCCTGGATGCCCGAATCGCCGCGCCGGAGCTCCATCAACGTCGTCAGGCTGTTGGCGATGCAGTTGGCGGCCGTCACCGCGACCCAGAATCCCGCTTCGACCCACCGCTTCCACGGCAGGTAGCGTTCGTAGGTCAGCGTGTCCTTGTGGTTCATGCGCGCATTCTAGCGGTCGCCTTTCGAGGCAGGCAGGGCGATTCGTCCCCACGGTCCGCGGCTCGTCACTGCTTCCCCCCGATCCATCCCTTGATGCTGGCCTCGGGCGGCACGTACGCCGACGCTGCCGTCTTCCCTGAAAACGGAGAACGCCATGCAACGTCGCCACGATCTGGACTGGGTCAGGGTCTGCGCCTTCTCGCTACTGGTCCTTTACCACGTGGGCATGTACTACGTGACCTGGGACTGGCACGTGAAAAGTCCGGCCGCCAGCGATGCGCTGGAGCCTTTCATGCTGCTCAGTTCACCCTGGCGGCTGTCGCTGTTGTTCCTGGTGTCGGGTGCGGCGACCGCATTCCTGCTGGGCAAGGCGCAGCGGACCGCACAGGCGGCGGGCACGCGCCTTCGCTTCCTCGGCGCCCGCTCGTGGCGGCTATTGGTACCGCTGGCTTTCGGCATGCTGGTGATCGTACCGCCGCAGGCCTACTACGAAGTGGTGGAACAGCTCCCAGGCGGCTACCACGAGGGCTACCTGGCGTTCTACGCGCGCTACCTGAGCGCTTACGACGGCTTTTGCGATGCGGAGGGCTGCCTGGATCTCCCCACCTGGAACCATCTGTGGTTCGTCGCCTATCTCTGGGTCTACACCCTGGTGCTGTGGCTGCTTTGGCGACTGGCACCGCGTGCCCTCGACGCGACTGGCGGACGACTCGCGAATGCGCTGTCCGGACCGGGCGTGGTGGTCTGGCCGTGCCTGTTCCTGGGCGTGGCGCGGGTCCTGCTGGTCTCCCGGTTCGAGCAGACGCATGCACTGGTGGATGACTGGTACAACCACGCGCAGTACTTCGGGGTGTTCCTGCTCGGCTTCCTCATCGCCCGTGCGGACGGGGTGTGGCAGGCGATCGAGCGGTTTCGCTGGATGGCGGTGGTCACATGGTTGGCCAGCTGGGCCGGGCTGATCGCCTACTTCACCCGTTTCGCCGACGTCGATCCGCCCGAATGGTTGCGCATGACGATGCGCATGGCATGGGCGTTGAACCAGTGGTGCGCCATCGTCGCGGTGCTCGGCTTCGCGCATCGCATGCGGCCCGGCGACAGTCCGGCGCTGCGCTACCTGGTGGCGGCAGTGTTCCCCGTCTACATCCTGCACCAGACGGTCATCGTCGTCGTGGCGCATCACCTGAAACCGCTGGCGATTCCTCCGTTGGCGGAGGGCCCGCTGCTGATCGCGATCACCTTCGCGGCATGCTTCGCCGGGTATGAGGCCATCCGCCGCGTGCGCTGGCTGCGCCCCCTCTTCGGCCTCACGCGCGCAAAAGCGGTGACCGCCGACCCGCCGCTGGCGACGCGAACGTCGTGACGCAGCCTCAGTCGGGCGCGCGCCAGTGGCGCAGCAGCAACTGGATGCCGCGACGGTCGCGCCAGTCGTCGGTATCCAGCTGGTAGGCAGCATGGATGCGCGTGGGCGGGGGCGTGTCGTGCCAGCCGTTGAAATGGATCGCGTTCAATGGCGTCGCGTGGCCGGTTGCCCTGAGCGAGAACTTCAGGTGCTTCTCGCCGACCACGCGCCAGTCCAGGACGTCGAACACACCGTCGAACATCGGCTCGGGGAACCCCTGCCCCCACGGACCGGCACTGCGCAGGAGATCGGCATGACGGCGATCGAGTTCATCGCCGCCCAGTTCGCCATCGCTCAGCACCTCCTCGCGCAGCAGATCGTCGTCGAGCAGCGCGCTGGCGTGCCGGTGCAGCGCGTCGCGGAACCGTGGCAGGTCGCTTTCGTCGAGCGACAGCCCCGCTGCCATGGCGTGGCCACCGAAACGGTGGATCAGGCCCGGGTGCGCGATATCCACCGCAGCCAGGGCATCCCGGACATGGAATCCGGGGATCGAACGGGCAGAGCCGCGCAAGGTCGTGCTGCCGGGCTCGGCCGGCGCGAACGCGATCACCGGTCGATGCAGCCGCTCCTTGATCTTGGATGCCACCAGGCCGACGACGCCCGGATGCCATTCCGGATCGAACAGGCACGGTGCAAGCGGTACGGGTGCGCCCTGCCCGTCGTCGATGCGGGCCAGCGCGGCATGGGCCTCCTCGACCATCTGCTGCTGCACGCCGCGCCGCTCGGCATTGATGCCTTCCAGTACGCGGGCCATCTCATCGGCCTGGGTCGCGTCATCGGTCAGCAGGCAGGCGATGCCCAGCGCCATGTCCTCCAGCCGTCCTGCCGCGTTCAGGCGGGGTGCGATGGCGAAGCCGATATCGGACGTCGTCAGGCGCGCCGGGTCGCGGCCCGCCACGCGCATCAGCGCCTGGAGGCCTGCGCATCCCTGCCCCGCGCGCAGGCGGCGCAGGCCTGCACCGACCAGGGCGCGATTGTTCGCATCCAGCGGTACCAGGTCCGCGACGGTGCCGACGGCGACGAGGTCGAGCAGCGTGGCCAGGTCCGGCTCCGCCTGCCCGGACACGCTCCGCTCGCGCAGCACGCGGCGCAGCGCCAGCAGCACGTAGAACATCACCCCGACGCCCGCCAGCATCTTGCTGGGGAACGGGTCGCTGCGCAGGTTGGGATTGACGATGACGTCGGCCGGCGGCAATCGCTCGCCGGGCAGATGGTGATCGGTGACCAGCACCTGCCAGCCGCGCGCCTTGGCGGCAGCGATGCCGGCATGGCAAGCGATGCCATGGTCGACGGTCACAAGCAGGTCGGGCTGCAGCGCGGCCAGTTCATCCACCAGCGAGGGCGACAGGCCATAGCCATGCACCATGCGGTTCGGCACCGCGGGCGTCACGCGGCGCGCGCCGAGCAGGCACAGGCCGCGTACACCGACCGCGCAGGCGGTCGCGCCATCGCAGTCGAAGTCGCCCACGATGACGATGTGGCGGTCCTGTGCGATGGCATCGGCGAGCAGCGCGGTCGCTTCCGGCAGTCCACCGAGCAGGTCGGGCGGCAGCAGATGCGCCAGCCGCGGCTGCGCCTGGTCGAGCGACCGCGCACCGCGCGCTTCATAGATCCGCCGCAGCAGGGGCGGCACGCTGTCGGGCCACTGCCCGCCCTCGGCAAGCGGGCGCCGGCGGATCCGCGGTGACGGGATCATGCCGGGACGTGGTCCGGGCGCACCGTGTCCAACCGCTGCAGGGGCCTGCGCCACAGGCGCCAGCGTTGTTCGCGGCGCAGCGAGAACAGGGTGCCGTCCTCGAAATCCAGGGTCAGCGCGTCGAGTTCGCGCTTGCGCAGCGCATCGAGCAGCGGGCGCAATGCGTCTCGGCACAGCAGGTCCAGATTGCGCAGATGGCGCAGGTCGATCAGCGCGTCGACGCCGCCTTCGCCATTGGCATGCCCGGCCTCCACGCCCGCCACCTGGGCCAGCGATTGCAGCAGCACATCGTTGCCCTTGACCTGCCGGAATCCGGTACGCACCGCATCCGGCAGCACGCCGCCACCCCAGAACCACAGCGAGTTCACCGGCGGCTTGCCCTGCGCGGCGCGGTGGGCATTCCACGGATGGTTGTGCAGCATCACCTGCGCTTCGCTCAACAAGGCGCGCCAGCGCCGGCCCGCATCGCCCTCGGGCAGGTGCGCGAAGAGGTCGTCGCCCAGCACGTCGCCCGCGGGCACGAAGGGCGGAAGTTTCGCTTCCAACGGCAAGCGCAGGTACCAGCGGGCCGGATGGGGCGCATCCAGCAGCATGCCGGCGTCGCCGAACAGCGGCTTGAGCGCGGGCAACAGCTGGGCAGTGTCGTCAGCGTCGAGCGCCAGTGCTTCGCCGTAGGCCAGCATGCGCGCGCCGGCCATGTCGGGCGAAACGCGCGCCGGATCGGCGCGCAGCCACATCGCGCCGGCCGCATCGCGCGCATCGTGCTGGCGCGTGAGC
>NZ_PKDG01000050.1 GCF_002863005.1 Pseudoxanthomonas sp. | reverse complement strand
GTACTCTGGTACGAACTGACGCCACGCGCCTTCCGCTGCCAGCGCACCCCGCTGGACGTGTCCGGGCCCTTGCGCCAGCACCGCGAGCAATCGCGCGCGGCGTGGGTGTTCACCTCCGCCACGCTGGCGGTCGGGGGGCGCTTCGACCATCTCGCCGTGCGGCTGGGACTGGACGATCCGCCGACGATGCTGCAGCCGAGCCCGTTCGACTGGCCGCAGCAGGCGTTGTGCTACCTGCCCACCGGATTGCCGGATCCGAATGCGCCCGGTTACGGCGCTGCGCTGATCGCGGCATTGCGACCGGTGCTGGTCTCCTCGCAGGGGCGCGCATTCCTGTTGTTCGCATCGCATCGCGCGCTGCGCGAAGCCGCCGACGCGCTGCGGGGCGGGCCGTGGCCGCTGTTCGTGCAGGGCGAGGCGCCCCGCGGCACCCTGCTGGAGCGCTTCCGCGAATCGGGAAACGGCGTGCTGCTGGGCGCGGCGAGTTTCCGCGAGGGCGTTGACGTGGTCGGCGACGCGTTGAGCGTGGTGGTGGTGGACAAGCTGCCGTTCGCCGCGCCCGACGATCCGGTGTTCGAGGCGCGCCTTGAAGCGGTACGCCGTGCCGGCGGCAATCCTTTCCGCGACGAACAGTTGCCGCAGGCGGTGATCGCGCTGAAACAGGCGGTGGGCCGGCTGATCCGCAGCGAAACCGACCGCGGCGTGCTGGTGCTCTGCGATCCGCGCCTGACCGGCAAACCCTACGGGCGCGTCTTCCTCGATTCGCTGCCCCCGTTCCGTCGCACCCAGCGCGTGCAGGACGTCCAGCGCTTCTTCGGTGCCGAGATCGAGGAAGCCGCGCCGCCAGCGGTGCCCGCCGGCGACGCGGACGACTGGTTCGCCGATGCACGCTTCTGATCGCGGCCCTGCCGCGTTTAAGCTAGCCGCTTCGCTCCTTGCGCACGACCCATGAAGCTGCTCGCCTTCGAAACCGCTACCGAAGCCTGTTCCATCGCCGTCTACGTCGATGGCGAGGTGCGCGAGCGCTTCGACGTCGCGCCGCGACGCC
Source organism: Pseudoxanthomonas sp. (assembly GCF_002863005.1). Taxonomy (GTDB): domain Bacteria; phylum Pseudomonadota; class Gammaproteobacteria; order Xanthomonadales; family Xanthomonadaceae; genus Pseudoxanthomonas_A. The sequence goes on along the minus strand of NZ_PKDG01000050.1, from coordinate 38,038 downwards.
ATGCCGAACTCGCCTTGCCCTGGGCGGAAGCCTTGCTCGCCGAGGCCGGCCTGGCGCGCAGCCAGCTCGATGCGATCGCCCTGAGTCGCGGCCCCGGGGCCTTCACCGGAGTGCGCCTGGCCATCGCGCTGGCGCAGGGCATCGCGCTGGCGCTGGATCGGCCGCTGGTACCGGTGTCTACGCTCGCCGTGCTCGCGGCGCAGGTGCCGCCGCCGCCGGTGAGCGCGGGCGAGGGCGGCTGCGATGTCGCTGCGCCGCGCGCCATCCTCGCCGCCATCGACGCGCGCATGGGCGAGATCTACACCGGCACGTTCGTGCACCGTGGCGATCGCCTCGAGGCGACGTCCGGCGAAGCGGTGGTCGCGCCCGCGGACTACGTGCTGGCCGGCGACGCGCGTGGCTGGGTCGGCGTGGGGACCGGCTTCGCGGCCTCCGAGGGCGTGCTCGCCACCCGGCTGGAGACGCGTTTCGCCCGCATCGATGCGCATGCGCTGCCGCATGCGTCGGATCTTGCGAGGCTGGCGGCGGATGCCTTCGCGCGCGGCGAGGGGATCGCGCCGGAACATGTCGAACCCGCCTACCTGCGCAACAACGTCGCCCTGACCCTCGACGAGCAGAAAGCGCTGCGCGCCGCGCGCAGCTGAGCCGACCGAGCTTTCCGCCGGGGGATGCCATCGGTCATAGTTGACCCGGATGGCGCAGACTGTACTATTCGTATTAGTACAGTTGAGCGAATCCCGCCATGGCCCGTACCACTCCCCTGATGTTGCAGATCGCCACCGGCGACGCGCGGCCGATCGTCCGCCAGATCATCGACGGTATTCGGCTGAAGATCGCCGCCGGTGAGTTGAAGCACGGCGACCAGTTGCCCAGCGTGCGCGGCCTGGCCCAGCAACTGACGATCAATCCGAACACCGTGGCCAAGGCTTATGCGGAATTGACCACGGAGGGCTGGCTGGCGTCGCGCCAGGGCATGGGGCTGTACGTGGCGGCGCCACGCCAGCGTCTGTCCGATGCCGAACGCGAACGACGCCTGGACGATGCCATCGGACGCTTCGTCAACGACGTGATCCCGCTGGACTTCCCCCCCGAGGACGTGCAAGCCCGCGTTTCGCACGAATTGCGGCGCTGGTCGCCGCGCCGCACCGCCTGAGCAGGACGCGCATCCATGTCCGACGACTACGTCATCGAAACCCGCGCGCTGACCCGCCGCTACGGCCGCAAGCTGGCGCTGGACCATCTGGACCTGGCGGTGCCGCGCGGGCGCATCCATGCGATCGTCGGTGCCAACGGCGCCGGCAAGTCCACGCTTTTCCGCATCCTCCTCGGCTTCCTGCCACCGTCGTCGGGGGCGGCGCGCATCCTCGGCCGCGACAGCCAGTGCCTGCGGCCCGACGACCGCAGCCGCATCGGCTTCGTCAACGAAGAACACACGCTGCCGGGATGGATGCGGGTCGATCAGGTGCGCGCCATGCAGCAGCACCAGTACCCACGCTGGAATGCACGGGCGTACGACGATGTCATCGGCCACTACCACGTGCTGCCGCGCCAGAAGGTGTCGCAGCTCTCGCGCGGTGAGCGCGCGGGATTCAACCTGGCGCTGGCGCTCGCGCAATCGCCGGAACTGCTGGTGCTGGACGAGCCGACGCTGGGGCTTGACGTGGTAGCCAAGCGAGCATTCCTCGAGTCGCTGTTGTACAGCACCGCCGCCGAACACTGCACGGTGGTGTACTGCTCGCACCAGATGGAGGAGATCGAGCGCGTCGCCGACAACCTCATCATCCTCGAGCGCGGGCAGCTGAAGCACATGTCCGCGCCCGAAGACTTCACGGCGCGGGTGTCGCTATGGATCGCCGACGTTCCGTTCAAGGGTCCGGACCCGCGCACCGTGCCCGGCCTGCTTGAAGTGCAACGCCTGGATGGCCTGCACCACTACCTCGTGCTGGACCAGGACGAAGGCTTCGCCGACTTCCTGCGGGCGCAGGGAGCGCGCTCGCTCCAGTGCATGCCGGTGAGCCTGGACCGTGCGGTCAACGGTTTCCTGGCCAAGAACCACGCCGCCCCCGCGGCCGCCTGAGGAGATGCCCATGTTCGATTTCTTCAGGAGCGAGCTCGTCCGTTTCCGCGCCTGGGCGGTACTCGCGGCGGTGGTGCACGTGCTGGCCCTGGCCTTCATGGCACGCGTGGTCGATCTGGGCCAGCAACCGCTGCTCGTGCATCGTGTGATCGGCGGCGTGTACGCCTTGTGCGGTCTGTTGCTCGGTCTGTACCAGATGGGCAGCTACCGCAAGCCCAGCCAATGGGTGAGCCTGCTGCACAGGCCGATGCCGCCCGGTCGCATCGCCCTCGCGCTGTCGGCGTCGGCGTCGGTGCTGCTGGCGGTCGCCGTGGCGCTCCCGCTGCTGGCCATCGCAGCCTGGCAGGAGACCCTGACGCCGCGCGTCGTCGATGCGCGCCACTGGCTGCTGCCCCTTTCGGGCTGGCTGATCGCCACCACTGCCTACCTTGCAGGTGCGTTCTGCGGCCTGCGCGGCTGGCGCTGGTCCGGCGCGGCACTGGCGCTGTTGGTCTGGCTGTTGGTCAGCCGTGCATATGGGCCGGCGATGATCGCGGTCGAACTGGTCGTGCTGGCCTGGCTGGCGCTGCTGTTGCGCGTCGCCTTCGCCGCCGACCTGGATTCGCCTCCACGCCACCTGCTGGCGACCGCCGTTGTCGCGTTGCCATTGCAAGTGGCCTTGCACCTTGCGCTCCTCGTACTGCTGTTCTGCATCGAGATGCTGTGGGTCATGCAGGGCAGCCATCCGAACAACACCCCGGCGCCACCCCCTGGCGGGCACAACGAAGTGGAAAAGATGGATGCAAGGGACCGCATGATCGCGGGCCTGCGCGGCAGCCAGCATCCCGATGCCGCGTTGCTGCGGGAACAGATTCGCCTGTCCGATCCCGAGGGGCTGGGCGTGCAGGTACCGAAGCTGCCGCAACGCCAGGAACTGGCCAATTTCCGCCCGATGGAGTTCGACGACGGAGAACGCCGCGAACGCTGGGTGTTCAGCCACGACGACATGCGCCTGCAGGGCTATCGTCTTGCCGACAATCAGGCGGTGGGCACGCTGGGCGTGGGTCCGTCGCACGCGCCGTTTCCTGCCGTGGTACTGCCCAGTGACGGGTTGCCGGGCATGAACCCCGGGGATGCGGTGCTGGTCGGCGGCGACACTCTGTACCAGTACAGGAGCCAGCAACGCCAGGTGGTGCCGCGCCTGCGCGTGAGGACGGGCGAAACACTGATGGGGGGCGGACCGCTGGGGCAGGGCGTGGGCATGCTCAGCGATCGCGCACTGTACTTCTACGACGGACGCCCGCTGGTGGAAGACGATGCCGTGGTATCACCCCGATTGCGCGTGCCGTTGCCGGGCGCGATGGGCGACCTGCGCAATCTGGACATGATCGAACTGGTCGATGGCCACCTCATCTCGCTCGCCTTCTCGGCGAAGTCGCACGCCGATGGCGCCGCGCCCGTGCAGATCACGCTGCGCACGCACGACGATGGCCGTATCGAATCGGTGCATCGCCGGGCGCTGGCCTTCGACTATCCACCTGTCTACCGCTACCGCGACTGGTGGCCTTCGCCGCTCCTGTCGATGATCGAAACGGAAGCACGCGACCTGTTCTCGCCGCCGCTGCCGCTCGATGTCGTCCATCCCGCGCCACGTCCGATGTCGATGGCCTGGCTGGCAGGCGTGCTGTCGCTGCTGTCGCTGGTCGCAGCGTTCTGGCGGACCTCGCTGACCGGGCTCTCGCCGGCCGCGCGCTGGGGCTGGGTCGCGGCATGCGGGCTGATCGGCTTGCCGGCGCTGGGCAGTCTCTGGCTACTGGTGCCAACACGCGAGAACGCACCCGCGATGAATCCGTCCCATCCAGCGACGGCCTGACGGCGACCGCCCTCGACCCTTCCCGGAGAACCGCATGAGCCTTCTCTCTTCCGGCGCCTGCAGGCGTCCGTGGGCATCGCTGTGGCTGGCGGTCGCGATGCTCGCGTCGGCGCCCGCATCAGCGGCAGCCGACACGGCACTGGTCCGCTACCTCGCCACGGAGCGCGCGCGTGCGCCTTCACCGGTCTTGCCGCGCGGCGTCTTGCTGCAACGGGGCTCGATCATCGACATCCGCCTATCGCCGGACGGGCGTCGCGTGGCGTGGCTGCGCGAGCGCGGCGAACACCAGGAGCTCTGGCTGCACGTCGTCGCCGACCGCGAACCCCGCCGCCTGCTGGCGGACACGGCGGCACAGGCGCTGGACTGGAGTCGTGACGGACGCTGGCTGCTGTTGCGGTCGGCGCGTGACCTGCAGGCGATCGCCGTAGCGGGACAGGGAGGTTCCGGTCGCATCGCAGCGCTGGGCGATGGCAGCGCGACCGCAATGCTCGATGTCGACCATAGCCAGCCTGCGGCCGTACTCCTCGTGGAACGCGAAGGCACCGTCGCCGCACCGCGCGCCTGGCGCCTGGTGCGCGTGGACATGCGCGGACGGCGCACCGTGGTGTGGCAGGACCGCCAGCGCATCGTCGATGCGTTGCTCCGGGACGACGGCACGGTGGCCTGGCTGCAGCGCGTGGAAGCCGACCGCCTTGCCATCGTCGCTATCGATCGGGCGGTCGCGACGCAGGTCGTGCGCCACGACCCCAGCCGGCGCTGCGCACTTCGGGGCATCGCGGCCGATGGCTCGGCATGGGTGAGGACCGACCTGGACGGGGATCTCGCGCGCGTCGCACGGCTGTCGCGCGAAGGACGCCTGCACGACGTGCATGCCGATCCCGACCGCGTGGCGGACGTGGACAGCATCATCGAGGATCCTGTCGACCGGCGGCCACGCTTCGTCGCCTATCGCAGCACGGCCGCCACGCTCCACGCGCTGGATCGCGACGATGCAGCACACCTGGCGGTCCTGCGCTTGAAGCTGGCAGGCGGCGACCTTGCCCTGCAACTCGGCGTGGGTCGCGAGGCGCGCTGGCTGGTGGAGGCCTCGTCGCCGCAGAATCCCCTGCGGCGCTGGCATCTCTACGATCCGGCTTCGCGGACCCTGTCGTCGTTGCTGGAGGAAACGCCGGTGGACCGTCGCGGCGGCAGTGCGGCGGTCGTGGTGCCCGAAGCATCGCTCGCACGGCCGCTGCCGTTGACGTGGAAGGCATCGGATGGGCGCGCGCTGCACGGATTCCTGTGGCTGCCGCCGGGGCGCGATGCCGCGGAGCTGCCGTTGGTCGTGGTGCCCCATGGGGGGCCCTGGAATCACTGGAAGCCCGAGTACCGGTCGCTGAGCCAGTTGCTCGCCAACCGCGGTTATGCGGTGTTCGAGCCCAATTTCCGCGGATCGACCGGTCATGGTCGCGATTACGTGCTCGCCGCGGGTGCGGATTTCGGCAATGGCCGGGTGCAGCGCGACATCACCGACGGAACGCGCTGGCTGCTGGCGCAGGGCGTCGGCGATCCGGATCGCGTCGGTATCGCGGGCGCGTCCTTCGGCGGATATTCCGCGCTGCTCGGCGTCACCTTCACGCCGGACCTGTTCAAGGTGGCGGTCGCCACGGTGCCGCCGCCGGACTTCGGCTGGGTGCTGCGCTGGGTGCTACGCAATCCCGAGGCGCTGGATATCGGCGGCGCCGTGTCGATGGAGACATGGTTGCGGGGGCAGGGCATCGACGTGGCGGATGCTCAGGCGATGGCGCGCCTGCACGCGCAGTCCCCGCTGGCGAATGTCGAGCGCCTGCAGCGGCCGGTACTGCTGGTGGCAGGCGGCGAGGACCGCCGCGTGGGACTGGCGGGCGTCGTCGAGTACGCCGCGCGACTGGAACTGGCGAACAAGGAGGTCGCACTGCTGGTCGACGCGCAGGCGGGCCACGACGGCGGCTCGCCGATCGCCCGGGAGGCGCGCGCCTACCTCATCGAAGCCATGTTGCATCGCGAACTCGGTGGCATGCCGCCGGCATCGCCGGACCCGGAACTGCGGGGGTACCTGCGCAGGAATCTCCGCCTGCCGGGCGCCCTGGCGCCCTGACGCTCACTCGTCGCGCACTTCGCCCCCGGGCAGGAAGCGCCAGGTGCGGGTGACGTGCAGGATGTCGACGTTCTCCGCCGTTTCCGGCAAGGGCGGGAACGGCGAGGACAGCTGCACGATGCGCTGCGCCGTCGAATCGAGCAGGGGGATGCCGCTGGACTGGATGATGCGGGTCTGCTCGACGCTGCCGTCGCGTCGCACTGCCACGCTGATCACCAGCGTGCCCGCGAGGCGGCGGCGCCGCGCTTCGTCGGGGTAGTTGAGGTTGCCGACGCGCTCGGCGCGGTCCACCCACGCGCGCAGGTAGTTCGCGTAGACGTATTCCTTCGTGCTCGCCGACACGAACTTGCGCTTCGGCCGCTTGGCGTACAGCTCGGAGCGCAGGTGGTACTCGGCGGCCAGCCGCGCCATCTCGGCATCGCGCTGTACCTTCTGCTCGCCTTGCGGAAGCTCGGGCTGGTCGGGTTGCGGACGGGCTTCCGGGGCAGGCGTGCGGGCGTCGCTGTCGCGCGTGGTCACCACGCGGGTTTCCTGCGGTGGCGCCGGCGCGGTGGTCTGCGCGCGCAGCGGCTGCGGCGCCAGTCCGGTGTCGGGCTGGGGAATCCAGCCGGCCTGGCTGTCGCGGGGACGCCTGGCCTGGTCGCTTTCTCCGCCGCCCTCCTGGTTGGCGGCGGCCAGGAAGTCGGCCTCCTTCGGCGTCAGCGGCGTGCTGGTCTGGCTCAGGATCACGTCCAGCGTCGGCATGACGGGCGCGGCATCGTCGAGCGCAAAGCCGACGCCCAGCACCAGCAGGCCATGCACGATCAGCGACAGCGCCAGCGTGGCGCCGAGGCGTTCGTTGGCGCCGATCCTGGGCGGTGGTACGGGAACCGCCGACATCTCAGCGCGCCATCTTCTTCTCGATCACATCGAACAGCTGCCCGGCGATGTTCAGGCCGAACTGCGCATCCAGCTCGCGCACGCAGGTGGGGCTGGTGACGTTGACTTCGGTGAGATAGTCGCCGATCACGTCCAGGCCGACGAACAGCATGCCGCGTCGCTTCATCTCCGGACCGACCTGGGACGCGATCCAGCGGTCGCGGTCGCTCAGCGGCCGGCCTTCGCCGCGGCCACCGGCGGCCAGGTTGCCGCGGAACTCGTCACCCTGCGGGATCCGCGCCAGCGCATAGTCGACCGGCTCGCCGTCCACCAGCAGCACCCGCTTGTCGCCGTCCTTGATGCCGGGGATGAACCGCTGGGCCAGGGTCAGGCGGCCGTCGCCGACCAGGGTTTCCAGGATGACGTTGGTATTGGGGTCGCCGGCCTTCACGCGGAAGATCGAGCGCCCGCCCATGCCGTCCAGCGGCTTCAGCACCGCCTCGCCGTGCTCGGCGACGAAGGCCTTCAGTGCGGCCGGGTCGCGGCTGACCAGCGTGGGCGGGCAGCAGTGCGGGAACAGCAGGGCGGCCAGCTTCTCGTTGTAGTCGCGCAGTCCCTGGGGGTCGTTGACGATCAGCGCGCCGGCCTGCTGTGCGATGCCCAGCACGTGGGTGTCGTAGAGATACTGGTCGTCGACGGGCGGGTCCTTGCGCATCAGCACGACCTGGCCCGGACCGAAGGCGAGCTCACGCGCTTCGCCGAGGGTGTACCAGTCGGCCTTGTCGTCCCGTACGGTGAGCGGGGCCACCTGCGCGTGCGCCACGCCGTCGCGCAGTGACAGCCGCCCGGGCGCGACATAGTGCAGGCGATGGCCGCGCCGCTGGCCTTCCAGCAACATGGCGAAGGTGGTGTCCTTGGCGATCTTGATGGACCCGATCGGGTCCATGACGACGATGACGTCCAGCGGCATGGGGAGGGTTCTGCGGGAGACGCCGCGATGGTATCAGGGCGCGTGCGGTCGCCGCCCCGTGTGCGGGTGGAACACCCTGTCGCGGGTGCCGGCGAAAACTGCGACGCAGTTCGCATCATCCCGTTCATCGGAACGGCGGTCGGCGCTGCGGCTTGACAGTGCGCGCCGTGATAGGGGATATAGGCAGCAACGCAGCGTGGCCGGTTCGTCAATGAAGCCACGCGCGCATGGGGAAATCAGGTAATGACGCAGAACGAAGGCCAGGCCGGTGGATTCCACGGCCTACGGGTCATGGTGATCGATGACTCGAAAACCATCCGCCGCACCGCGGAAACCCTGCTGAAACGCGAGGGTTGCGAAGTCGTGACCGCGACCGACGGGTTCGAGGCCCTGGCCAAGATCGCCGACCAGCAGCCGCAGATCATCTTCGTGGACATCATGATGCCGCGCCTGGACGGGTATCAGACCTGTGCGCTGATCAAGAACAACCAAGTGTTCAAGTCCACGCCGGTCATCATGCTGTCGTCCAAGGACAGCCTGTTCGACAAGGCGCGCGGGCGCATCGTCGGCTCGGAGCAGTACCTGACCAAGCCGTTCACGCGCGAGGAGCTCCTCGACGCCATCCGCGCCCACGTCAGCACCTGAGGGGCTGGCGCCGTGGCGACCATTCGCATTGAAGGCACAGGGGGCGGGCGATGATCCGCACACCGTTCGACACGCTCGCCGAATACGAGCGCCGCAGCCTGGCGCACGCCGTGCTGCAGCCGGCGCGCGAGATCGCCCAGGACCAGTACCGCGGCGTCGGCTACCGTGTCGGCAAGCGCCGGCTGATTTCCAACTTCGGGGAAGTGGTGGAAATCGTGCAGATGCCGCCGGTCACGCCGGTGCCGGGCGCGCACCCGTGGCTGCTGGGCATCGGCAACCTGCGCGGCAACCTGTTCCCGGTGGTCGACCTGAAGCAGTTCCTCGAAGGCGAGCGCACCGTGCTGCACGAGGGCCAGCGCGTGCTGGTGATGCGCCAGGCCGGCGGCGACGTCGCGCTGACCATCGACGAGCTGTATGGCCAGCGCAGCTTCCACGAATCGCAGCAGGTCGAGCCGGGGGATCTGGCGGACGGCCGCTACGGGCATTTCATCGATCGCGCCTTCGCCAGCGACGATCAGCGGTGGGGCGTCTTTGCGCTGGGGTTGTTGGCGCGCACGCCCGAATTCCGCCAGACCGCGCTCTGAGCGCGTACGACAAGCACAATCCAGGGGTTGAACGATGAGCACTGCGACGGATTCTCCTAGCGCCGGCAAGGTCGGCAGTTTCGGCAACAACTTCTGGTTGCTGCTGCTGGCGCTGTCGGTGCTGGTCTTCGGTGCCAATACCGGCGTGGCGACCTACCAGGGCAGCCGGTTGTCCGGTGCCAGCACCGGCGCATCGGACATGCGCGTGCTGTCGCAGCAGCTGGCCAACCAGGGCCGTGAAGCGGTGGCCGGCAACGCCGAGGCGTTCAAGGCGTTCAAGGAGACTAAGCAGTCGGTCGAAGCCACGGTGTCCAGCCTGCAGAGCCGCTTCGGCAGCGAGGGCGCCATCGCCGGTCCGCTGGCCAAGCTGAGCGCCACCTGGGCACCGCTGGGCAAGAGCGCCGACCAGATCGTCGCGTCCGAAGCCGCCGTGCTGGCGCTGGCCGGCAACGCGGACCGGTTCGCCACCCAGGTCCCCAACCTGCAGGCGCAGCTCAACGAAGTGGTGCGTGCCATGTCGGCCGGCGGTGCGCCGTCGTCGCAGATTTACAGCGCCCTGCAGCAGGTGGTGCTGGCGGGCACGATGGCCCGTCGCGTGACGGAAATCCGGGCTGGCGGCGCCGGTGCCGCGACCGCGGGCGACGCGCTGGGCCGCGACGCCGTGCTGTTCGGCCAGGTGCTGGACGGCCTGCGCGACGGCAACCCGGACCTGGGCATCGCGCCCGTCCGCAACGCCGCGGCGCTGTCGGCACTGCAGAATTCGCAGACGCTGTGGACGGCGATGAAGAAGGACCTGGACGCAATCCTGGCCAGCTCGCGCAACCTGTTCGCGGCGCAGTCCGCCGCGGCGGCGCTGACCAACGGTTCGGGCGAGATGCTGCAGGACAGCACCAACCTGTTCCAGGCGTTCTCGGCCTTCGGTTCTGTGCGCGATACGCGCCTGTTCCCCAATTTCTGGCTCGGCATCGCCTCGGGCATCGCGGCGCTGGTCTCCATCATCGGCCTGCTGTGGTCGCTGTACCGCACCCGCCAGCGCGAGCAGGAGATGCGCTACCAGACGCAGGTGGAATACAACAGCCGCAACCAGCAGGCGATCATGCGGCTGCTGGACGAAATCAGCTCGCTGGGTGAAGGCGACCTGACGGTGAAGGCCTCGGTGACCGAGGACATGACCGGCGCCATCGCGGACGCCATCAACTACGCCGTGGACGAACTGCGCAACCTGGTGACCACCATCAACGACACCTCGGTGCAGGTGGCCGCGTCGACCCAGGAAACCCAGGCGACGGCCCTGCAGCTGGCGGAGGCCGCCGGCCACCAGGCCGACCAGATCACCACCGCGTCCGACCGCATCAGCGAGATCGCGACCAGCATCGACCAGGTGTCGAAGAACTCCACCGAGTCCGCCGAAGTGGCGCAGCGCTCGGTGCAGATCGCGACCGAGGGTGCCGGCGTGGTGCGCGAGACGATCCGCGGCATGGACCAGATCCGCGACCAGATCCAGGAAACCTCCAAGCGCATCAAGCGCCTGGGCGAGTCCTCGCAGGAAATCGGCTCGGTCGTGGAACTGATCAACGACATTTCCGAGCAGACCAACATCCTGGCGTTGAACGCCGCCGTGCAGGCGGCCTCGGCCGGTGAAGCGGGCCGTGGTTTCGCGGTCGTGGCCGACGAAGTGCAGCGCCTCGCCGAACGCACTTCGGGCGCGACGCGCCGCATCGAATCGCTGGTGCAGACCATTCAGGCCGATACCAACGAAGCGGTCAGCTCGATGGAGCAGACCACCGCCGAAGTGGTCTCCGGTGCGCGACTGGCCGAGGACGCGGGTACCGCGCTGGGCGAGATCGAGCGCGTGTCGAACGACCTGAACAACCTCATCAAGGGCATCTCCGGTGCTGCGCAGCAGCAGTCCGCCGCCGCGCTGGACATTACCCAGACGATGGGCGTGATCCGCCAGATCACCTCGCAGACCTCGCTGGGCGCCGGGCAGACGGCCGAGTCCATCGGACACCTGGCGCAGTTGGCCGCGGACCTGCGCCGTTCGGTCGCCGACTTCAAGCTGCCGGGCTGAGGACGGGACGCAACGCATGAATTTCCTACGCCATCCCGCCCGCCTGCAGCGCGAGGCTGACGGTTCCCTCGTCGCCGCGGGAGCCCGCCCATGAGCGCGCTGCGCGAAGCCATGAGCCACGCCGTGCTCGGCTGGGTGAAGCCCGAACTCGACGAGACCCTGCGCCAGGTGCGCCAGGAAATCGAGGCGTTCGTCGAGGCGCCCGCCGACACCAGCCGCATGCGCTTCTGCGCCGGCTACCTGCACCAGGTGCAGGGCACCCTGCGCATGGTGGAGTTGTATGCGCCGGCGATGGTGGCCGAAGAGCTCGAGCTGCTGGCCAAGGCCTTGCAGGACGGCAGCGCGGGCGATCGCGACGAAGCATGCTCCACGCTGATGCGCGGCGCCGTGCTGTTGCCGGATTATCTGGAGCGGCTGCAGGAAGGCCATCGCGACATCCCGATCGTGCTGCTGCCGTTGCTCAACGAGATCCGCGCGGCACGTGGCGCGTCCGGGCTCAACGAGAGCATGCTGTTCCCGCCGGGGTCGCGCGACGATGCGGCGCCAAGCGAGGCCGAGATCGATCACGCGCGCAGCAGCCTCAGTGGCCGCAACCGCGAGCTGCTCGACACCGTCGGCAATGCGGTCAAGGAAGAACTGCTGCGCGTCAAGGACGCGCTCGACCTGCACCTGCGCACCGGCAGCGACGCGCACGAACTGGAATCGCAGGTCACCGAACTGGGCAATGTCGGCGATACGCTCGGCATGATGGGCCTGGGTGTGGCCCGTGACGTGGTCATGCAGCAGCGCGACACGCTGCGCGAGGTCGTGGCCGGGACGCGTCCCGCCGACGAAGGCACGCTGCTCGACGTGGCCGGTGCCCTGCTTTATGTCGACGCATCGCTGGACGACCAGGTCGCGCGCCTGGGCAGCGGTGGCGATGCCAGCCCGGACCCCAGCGCGGCCGAGTCGCAGCGCACGGTGGAAGTGCTGGCGCAGGAAGCCATCATCAATTTCGCCGGCGCGCGCGAGCGCTTCGTCGCGTTCATCGAGACCAACTGGGATCACGCCGAACTGGTGGAGGTGCCGCGGCTGCTGGACGAAGTGGCTGGTGCCCTGCGCATGCTCGAGCTGGGCCAGGCCGGCGACTACGTGGTCGGCGTGAAGCGCTACGTCAGCGGCGAGCTGATCGGCAAGAAACGCGTACCGGGCGGCCAGCAGCTGGACACGCTGGCCGATGCGATGGCCAGCTTGGAGTACTACCTGGAGGCGCTGCGCGAGCGGCGTCCCAACCGCGAGGACATCCTCGAGATCACCCGCGGCAGCCTGGAAGCCCTGCGCTACTGGCCGCTGCCCGCCGAGACCGTCGTCGCCGAGACGCCCGCCGCCGCGCCCGCGGCCGAGGCATTGCCGGTGCCGCCACCCGCGGTCGACGTACCCGCGCTCCCGTCGTTCGGCGAGCTGTCGCTCGAGCCGGTAGATGCCGCGCCTGCACCAGCACCGCATGCCGGGGCGAACCCGTTCGATCCCGTCGGCTTCGAGGAAGCCGACAGCGTCGAGGCACCGACGATCGAAGTCGCCCCGGCAGGGGCGGAACCGACCGTCGACAGCGAAGAGGTCGCCACGGCGGATATGCCGGCCGACGCCCTGCCCGGGATGCCCGAAGCGCCCGTTGCCGTGTCGGACGCCGACGCCGACGCGCTGCCCGACCTGCGCCACGAGATCGCTGCCGCAGCGGCCGCCATGCCGGCTGCCGTCGTAGGCGGTTTCGACGGCGATACCACCGACATCGACGACGACATCCGCGAGGTGTTCCTCGAGGAATTCGACGAAGAGATCGTCAACCTCCGGCAGCTGCTGCCGGCCTGGCGCAGCAATACCGAAGACCTCGAACGCCTGCGGCCGATCCGCCGCGTCTTCCACACGCTGAAGGGCAGCGGCCGTCTGGTCGGCGCCAAGACGCTCGGCGAATTCAGCTGGAAGGTCGAGAACATGCTCAACCGCGTGCTCGACCGCACGCGCGCGCCCAGTCACGCCGTCGAAGTCCTGCTGGAGCAGGCCTGCGACGCGTTGCCCCAACTCAATGCCGCGCTGCGCGGCCAGGGAAGCGTGACGGCGGACCTGGCCGGCCTGCAGGACGTGGCAGACCGGCTGGCGGCGGGCGAAGACGCCTACTACAGCGCGGAACCGCCGGTCCTCGACGACGAGGCCGACTTCGTCGAACCCGCCTCCGTCGCGCCGCCGGCCACCTTCGCGGACGACGCGCCAGCCGTGTTCGAGCCGGAAACCGAGGGAACCCCGGCATCGGTCGACGCCGTGCTCCGCGAAATCCTCGAGGCCGAAGTCGACAACCACCTCGATACCGTCGACCACTGGCTGCAGAAGGCCCAGGTGGAGGCCACGCCGGTCAGCGAAGATCTGCTGCGCGCCATCCACACGATGAACGGTGCGCTGGCGATGGCCGACGTGCCCGAGATCACCCAGGTCACCGCGCCGGCCGAACAGTACGTCAAGCGCCTGCTGGCCGCGGGCGAAACGCCCACGCCGGAAGGTGTCGCCGCACTGGCCGATACCGCGCAGGCGATCCGCCGCAGCGTCGCCGCGCTGCAGGCTCCGTCGCCGCGCATCCCCGTGTTCGCCGCACTCGCAGGCCAGTTGCGCGCGCTGGGCGACAGCCTGCCCGACGTGCGCCACGGGGCGCAGATCGTCGACGACACCCAGCAGGGCACGTACGTCGGCCAGACCACGGCCGCGCCGGTGTCGCCGTCCGACATCGAACTGGCGGCGCTCGACCTGTCGGCATACCTCGACAGCGAGACGTTGCAGGGCGCCGGCGAAACGGCTGCCGCGACGTCGCAGCAGGGCGGAGCATCCGACGACCTGTCTCTGCCTGCTTCCGACGAGCACACCGACGCCCTCGCGCCGGTCGAGGCGCATGACGCGCCCACGCCCGTCGAACAGGACGTCAAGACGTTCTACGACATCGATTACCGCATCCTGCCCCGCACGCGGGCCGCGGATGTGGAGGGTGCACCGGCACCGGTCGAGGCGCTCGCCACGGATGCGCCGGCAGCCATCGAACAGACCGACATGGCCATCGGCGAGCCTGAGCTTTCGCTTGAGGCTGCCGCAGAAGGCGTCGAGCCGGCGGCCGATGAAGTGGAGCCGGTCATCGCGGATGCACCGGCGCCGGCCGCCGACGAGGCAGTGCCCGGCGTCGACGACGATGCCCTGACGGTCGATGGCGATCTGCCGGCCTTCCTCGCCGAAACCGACGGGGCGCAGGCCGCGGATGAAGGTGCCGAGGCGGCCGATGACGCCGTGCCGGCGTCGACGGCTGAAGAAGCCGCGACGGCGGACGACCTCGCCCTGACCGACATCGGCGCGGCCGATGCCACGACCGCATCGGCGGGGATCGCCGACGAAGCCGAGGTTCCGACCGCAATCGAGGACGACAGCGCGATGGCTGACGATGCTGTCGAGACGGGCGATCCGTCGCACGTGCCGTCCGACGATGCCGGAATCGCCGTGGACTTCGCCAGCAGTGCCGTGACGGATGAGGCGCCCGCCTCCGATGCGATCGCCGTGGACGGGGGCGACGTGCCTGCCTCCGCCGAGGACGCCATCGTCGAGGACTCGACCGTGGCCGAAGACGCGGATGCCGGCTTCGACGACACCGTCGAGGTGGCCGAGGCGCCGGAACCGGCGCCGCTGGATGTCGAAGCCGTTGCCTCCGTCGAAGCCGAGGAGTCTGCCGTGACCAGTGCACCCGCCGACATGCCGGAGCCGGAAGAGGCCCTCGACCTGACCGGTCTCGACCTGGACCTGGTCGAGATCTTCGTCGAGGAAGGCAACGACCTGCTCGACCACGCCGACGACCTGATCGCCAAGCTGCGTGAAACCCCGGAAGACCGCGCGCTCATCACCAGCCTGCAGCGCGACCTGCATACGCTGAAAGGCGGCGCTCGCATGGCCGGCATCCATGCCGTCGGCGACCTGGGGCATGCGATCGAGACGATGCTCGAGTCGATCGCGGGCCAGCGCACGGAGCTGGACCGCCGCGCCATCCAGTTGCTGGAACGCGGCTTCGATACGCTGCATGGGCAACTCGCCCGCGTCACCGCGCGCCGCGCGGTCTCGATCCCCGACGGCATGATCGCCGAGTTCAACGCGCGCGCCCGCGGCATCGAGCTGCCGGATGCGCCCGTCGTCTCCGACGCGCCCGCTGCGCCGATCGAACTCGCGCCGCTGTCGGCACCGATCGATACCGAGGCCGCCGCGCCGGTGGAGGAAGAGTTCTTCCCGGTGGGCCAGCAGGAACAGGTCCGCGTGCGCGCCGACCTGCTCGACCGCCTGGTCAACAACGCCGGCGAGGTCGCGATCTACCGCGCGCGCCTGGAGCAGCAGCTGGGCGCGTTCCGCGGTGCCATGGCCGAGCTCGACCGCACCAACATCCGCATGCACGACCAGCTGCGTCGTCTCGACCTGGAAACGGAAGCGCAGATCGTCGCCCGTTACCAGCGCGAGCACGACAAGCAGGATCCCACGTTCGATCCGCTGGAACTGGACCGCTTCTCCACGCTGCAGCAGCTCAGCCGCGCGCTGGCCGAGTCGGCCGCCGACATCAGTGGCCTGCAGGGCGTGCTGGACGATCTCGCGCGCCAGTACGACAGCCTGCTGCAACAGCAGTCGCGCGTCAGCTCGGAGCTGCAGGATGGGCTGATGCGTGCGCGCATGCTGCCGTTCGAAGGCATCGTGCCGCGCCTGCGCCGCGTGCTGCGCCAGGCGGCCACCGAGACGCACAAGCAGGTCAGCCTGCAGTTCGCCGGTACGCACGGCGAAATGGACCGCAACGTGCTGGACCGCATGACCGCGCCGCTGGAACACCTGCTGCGCAACTCCGTGGCGCATGGCCTGGAAACACCGAAGGAACGCCGCAAGGCCGGCAAGCCGGAAGAAGGCACCGTGCACGTCGCGCTGCGCCGCGAGGGATCGGAAATGGTGCTGGAGGTGTCCGACGACGGCGCCGGCCTGAACCGCGACGCCATCCGCAAGCGCGCAGAGCAGCGCGGCCTGCTGCAGCCGGGCGCCGTATTGCCCGACAGCGCGCTGGACCGCCTGATCCTGGAGCCCGGCTTCAGTACCGCCGACAAGGTCAGTCAGTTGGCGGGTCGCGGCGTCGGCATGGACGTGGTCTACAACGAAGTGCGCCAGCTCGGCGGTTCGCTGGAAATCAGTTCCGTGCCCGGCAAGGGCGCCACGTTCACCCTGCGCCTGCCGCAGACGCTGGCGGTCAGCCAGGCGGTGTTCGTGCAGATCGGCGAAACGCAGTTCGCGGTGCCGGTGGCGGCGGTCAGCGGTATCGGCCGCATCAGCCACGCCCGCTTCAGCGCCGGTGCCGGCAGCTACCACTACGCCGGCGAAGACTACCCGCTGTACAACCTGGGCCACTTGGTCGGGCAGGGTGCCGCCAAGGCCGAAGGCCAGCCGCAGGTGCCGCTGCTGCTCGTGCGCTCCGGCGACCTGCGTGCCGCCGTGGCGGTGGACCAGGTGCTCGGCAACCGCGAGATCGTGGTCAAGCCGGTCGGCCCGCAGATCTCCTCCATCCCCGGCATCTACGGCGCCACGATCACCGGCGACGGCAGCGTGGTGGTGATCCTGGATGCGGCACCGCTGGTGCGCCGCCACCTGGCGCAGCCGCAGGAGCCTGCAGCGCAGGCGCCGGCGGTGGAACAGCGCCGGGTGCCGCTGGTGATGGTGGTCGACGACTCGCTGACCATGCGCAAGGTCACCAGCCGCGTGCTGGAACGCCACAACTTCGAGGTCAGCGCCGCGCGCGACGGCGTCGAAGCGCTGGAAAAGCTGGAAGAGCGCGTACCTGACCTGATGCTGCTCGATATCGAGATGCCGCGCATGGATGGCTACGAGCTGGCCACCGCGATGAAGGCCGATCCACGCTTCAAGGACGTGCCGATCGTGATGATCACCTCGCGTACCGGCGACAAGCATCGCCAGCGTGCCTTCGATATCGGCGTGCAGCGCTACCTGGGCAAGCCCTACCAGGAGCTCGATCTGATGCGCAACGTGTACGACCTGCTGGGAATCGCCCGTGTCCGTGAGTGAAGCCAAACGCGTAGCCCTGCTGGCGCGCCCGGGCGAGGCGCGCGAGCGCCTGCGCGTGGCGCTGCACGACGCCGGCGCCGAGATCGTGCTGGAAGACGACCCCAACGCCCTCGACGCCGACGCGCTCGGCAACAGCGCGCCCCATGTGGTGCTGGTGGCGCTGGAACCGGCCATCGAGGACAGCCTCGAGCGCTTCGACAGCGTCTTGCATGACCCGGCCGTCGCCGTGATCTTCGACGAGGCCGATCTGGCCGCCAAGCGCCAGGGTTGGGAGGCCCAGCGCTGGGCGCGCCACCTGGCTGCCAAGCTGCATGGCCATCGCGACGTGCTGCCGCCCGGTCGGGAAGAAGACGTGGGCCTGCAGCTCGAACCGGGATTGCCGGTAACGCCGGCGCAACTGCACGAAGGCGCAGAGATTTCCCTGCACGTGGAGGAAGCGGCCGACATGGCGCTGGAACTGCCGAGCGACGATTTCGCCTATACCGGCGGCCTGCAGGTGCGCGAGGGGAACGAGCAGGTCGTCGACGTCGATGACTGGCTGCGCGCGGCGTCGCCGCAATCCGAATCCGACCTCCCGCAGACGCCGCCGCCGCTGCCCGAGTTGCCCGCTGCGGTTCCGCCGCCCTTGCCCGGGTCCGTGTCCAAGTCCACCTTCGATCTCTCGACCCTGGAGCTCGAACCGCTGGATGGCGCATCTGCAGGCGCGACGCGCGTGCAGGGCGCGGTGCTCGTATTCGCCGGCATCGGGGGACCCGACGCCGTGCGCAAGTTGCTGGCCGATCTCCCGACCGGCTTTCCCAAGCCGGTGATGGTGCACCTGCGCCTGGATGGCGGCCGTTACGACAATCTGGTGCGGCAGATGGAGCGGGTGTCGCACATGCCCGTGCTGCTCGCCGAAGCAGGCAAGGCCGCCGACGCCGGACACGTCTACGTGCTGCCCGGCGACGTCGTGCCGTTCGTCGATGCCGGCGCCGTGGGCTTCCGTCCCGGCGACGCGATCCAGGCCACGATTCCCCAATTGCCGCCGGAAGACAGCGCGGTGTTGCTGCTCAGCGGCAGCGACACCGGACTGGTGGATGCGGCGGCGGCGCTCGGCAAGCAGGGTGCCCTGGTCATGGGCCAGTCGCAGGAGGGCTGCTACGACCCTGCCGCACCGAAGGCGCTGGCCGCCCGTGGCGCCGAACTGGGCACCCCCGCGCAACTCGCGCAGCGCCTGACCGACCGCTGGTTCTGAAGGACACACGATGGCCCATTCCAACGACGAAATCCGCGGCGTCCTGATCCAGGCGGGCGAATACCGGTTGCTGCTGCCCAATGCCACCGTGGCGGAAGTGCTGACACGCGCGCCGGTCGAGCCGGTTGCCGACATGCCCGACTGGTTGCCGGGACGGATCGACTGGCACGGCTGGGCCGTGCCGCTGGTCGCCTTCGGGCGCCTGACCGGCAACGCGAGCGAGCCAGTCGCGCTGAACAGCAAGATCGTCGTGCTCAAGGCGTTGAGCGGCGACAAGGATCGCCCGTACTTCGCCCTGCTGACGCCGTCCTTCCCGCGGCTGGTGTCGGTACCGCGCGACGGCCTGCTGGCCGATGCGACCGAGGAGGATCTCCCCGTCGGGGTGAAAGTCCGCGTGCTGCTCGGTGATGAAGCCGCCGTACTGCCCGACCTGGAAGTGGTCGAAACGATGATCGGCGACGCGCTGGCAAGCGCGGCCTGACGTACCCCGCTATCTGCAGGAGCGGCCGTGGGCCGCGCCTGAAGTTTTCTCTTCGGCGTGGCTTCTTACAGGTCGCCGAAGCGCGACTGCAGTGCGGCGATGGCGGCGAGCCCGGCCGTTTCGGTGCGCAGGATGCGCGGGCCGAGACGGAGCCCGATGAAGCCCGCCGCCGACAGCGTGTCGCGATCGCGCGGCGACCAGCCGCCTTCCGGCCCGATCGCGACCACGACCGCAGCTGCATCGATCTTCACCGTGGCCAGCGACACGTCGCCGGTCGGGTCCAGCGTCAGCTTCGTCGTCCCATGATCGACCGCCTGTGCCGCGTCGCCCAGCGCCGTGGGTACCGCCAGCGACGGCAGGCGCGCACGGCCGCTCTGTTCGCAGGCCGAGGCGATGACGCTGCGCCAGTGCGCCATGCGCTTTTCCGTGCGCTCGGCATCGAGCTTCACTTCGGTGCGCTCGGCCATCACCGGGATGACCGAGGCCACGCCCAGCTCGGTCGCCTTCTGCAGGATCAGGTCCATCTTCTCGCCACGCGCGATGCCCTGCAGCAGGCTGACGCGCAGCGGCGACTCGTTGTCGACGTCACGCGCACCGACCACGTCGGCCAGTACGCCCCGCTTGCTGATCGCGGCGATGCGCGCGTCGTAGTCGCGTCCGTCGCCATTGAACAACACGCAGCCGTCGCCCTCGCGCAGGCGCAGTACGCGGGCAAGATGGTTGGCTGAGGCGTCGGGCAGGGCGATCGACGTGCCGACCGCCAGGCCGGCATCGACGTGGCAGCGGGTCAGGCGCATGACGTGGCCTCGTCGATGGCGTGGCGGGTGACGTCGGCGAGGAGTTGCAGGGCATCCTCGTCCACGCAGTAGGGCGGCATCCAGTACAGCACGTCGCCCAAGGGGCGCAGCACCACGCCGCGTGCGAGCGCGGCGCGGTACGCCTTCAGCCCGATACGTGCCGCGGCGGGGAAGGGTGTCGCCTTGTCGCCGTCCTGGGTGAGTTCGAACGCGAGCATCATGCCGGCCTGTCGCACGTCGGCCACATGCCTGTGCGACGCCAGCGGTGCGGCGAGCGCGGCCATCGCGTGGGCCGTGCGGCGGTTGCGCGCCAGCACGTCATCGCTGCGGAAGATGTCCAGCGATGCCAGCGCAGCGGCGCAAGCCAAGGGATTGCCGGTATAGCTGTGCGAATGCAGGAACGCGCGTTCGCGCGAATCGTCCAGGAAGCCGTCGTAGAGCGCCTGGGTGGCCAGCACCGCGGCCAGCGGCAGGAAGCCGCCGGTCAATCCCTTCGACAGGCATAGCAGGTCGGGCATCACGCCGCTCTGTTCGCTGGCGAACAGCGTGCCGGTACGCCCGAAGCCGACCGCGATCTCGTCGGCGATCAGGAACGCGCCGCTGGCATCGCACAGTTCACGAACGCGAGTCAGGTAGTCGGCGTGGTGCATGCGCATGCCGCCCGCGCACTGCACGCGTGGCTCGACGATCACGGCACAGACCTCGCCCGCATGCTGCTCCAGCAGCCTGCCCAGCGCGTCGGCAGCACGCGCGGCGCACGCGGCCGGCGATTCCCCGGGGTGCGCCAGGTAGGCATCGGGCGAGGGCGCGAACACGGCCTCCGTCAACAACGGCGCATATACGCGGCGGTACAGCGGAATGTCGCCGACCGCGAGCGCGCCGAGCGTTTCGCCGTGGTAGCCGTTTTCCAGCGCGATGAACTTCGTGCGCCGGTGGTCGCCGCGGTTGTGGAACCAGTGGAACGCCATCTTCAGCGCCACTTCCACGCCGGACGAACCGTTGTCCGCGTAGAAAACCTTGGCCAGCGGCGCGCGACCCGCCTGCCGCGGCGCCACCGCCAGCAGCCGTTCGGCCAGTCCGATCGCCGGCGCATGGGTGAAGCCGGCCAGCATCACCTGTTCGAGTACGCCGGCCTGGGCCGCGATGGCGGCACCGATCCTAGGCTCAGCGTGGCCGAACAGGTTGGTCCACCAGCTGCTCACCGCGTCCAGGTAGCGCGACCCGTCGTGGCCGATGAGCCACGCGCCCTCGCCCCGGGCGATCGGGATCAGCGGCAAGGTGTGCGGGTGTTCACGCATCTGCGTGCAGGGATGCCACAGCACGGACAGATCACGGGCACGCCAGTGGTCCGCCTCTGCTAGCATTCCCGCTTGATGATCCTGTTGTCGCATCCCCCCATGATATCGGGCACCACCCCCTGCCGTCGCCGCGCTCCGCGTGGAACGGGCGGAACGTGCGCCGTCGCATGAGCCGCCTTCCCACCATCCATGGGATCACCCAGCGCGCCGACGGGCCGGATCGCCACGTCGAAGAGCTGGACCTGGAGTTCAGCAACGGCGAGCGCCGCCGCTACCACCGCCTGCGCTCGCAGGGTCATGGCGCCGTGGTGGTGGTGCCGATGCAGGACGACGACACGGTGCTGCTGGTGCGCGAGTACGCCGCCGGCATGCACCGCTACGAACTGGGCCTTGTGAAGGGCCGGATCGACGCGGGCGAGACGCCCGAACAGGCCGCGGACCGCGAGCTGAAGGAAGAAGCCGGTTTCGGCGCGCGCCGCCTGGACGTGCTGCGCGCCCTGACCCTGGCGCCCACTTACATGAGCCACCAGTCCTGGCTGGTGGTGGCGAGAGACCTGTACCCCGAGCGCCTGCCGGGGGATGAACCCGAGGAGTTGGAAGTAGTGCCCTGGAAGTTGCAAGACCTCGACCAGCTGATGCTGCGCGAGGATTTTTCGGAAGGCCGTTCGCTTGCGGCGTTGTTCATCGCCCGCGAATGGTTGAAAGAGCGGACATGAGCCGCATGACCGCAGACCTGCACGAAGCCGTCATCGTCATCGCCCGCGAAGCGGGCCTCGCCATCATGGCGGTGTACGAGAACGCCTTCGACGTGCAGCACAAGAGCGACGACAGCCCGCTGACCGCCGCCGACATGGCCGCCCACCAGGTGATCATCGACGGCCTGCGCCGCCTGACCCCGCAATGGCCGGTGTTGTCCGAGGAAGCCGCCGACATCCCGTGGGCCGAGCGCAGCCAGTGGCCGACCTACTGGCTGGTGGATCCGCTCGACGGCACGCGCGAGTTCATCAAGCGCAACGGCGAATTCACCGTCAACATCGCACTGATCGAGCAGAACGAGCCCATCTTCGGCGTGGTCCACGCGCCGGTCGGCGGCGAGACGTGGCACGCGCGGCAGGGGCGGAACGCCTACCGCCGCGTCGGCGACGTGGATGCTCAGATCCGCACGCGGGCGCCGGCCACCGGCACGCTGAAAGTGGCGGCCAGCCGGTCCCATCGCGACGCGCGCACGCAGGCTTTCCTCGACGGCATGGGGACGATCGAAGACGTCGCGCTCGGTTCGTCGCTCAAGTTCTGCCGCATCGCCGAAGGTGCCCTGGACGTCTATCCGCGTTTCGGCCCCACCAGCGAGTGGGATACCGCCGCCGCGCAATGCGTGCTGGAAGCCGCCGGCGGCGCACTGCTGGCGCCGGATGGCCGCGCGTTCCGCTACAACCGCCGCGAGACGCTGCTCAACGGCGACTTCGTTGCGCTGGGCGACATGACGTTGCCATGGCGCACCTGGCTGGCGCTGGCGCAGGACGACGCGAATGGGCACGCCCGCATCGCCTGACGGCGACATCGCGCGGCTGTTGGCCATCATGGCCCGGCTGCGCGATCCCGATGGCGGTTGCCCCTGGGACCTGGAGCAGGATTTTTCCACCATTGCGCCGTACACGGTGGAAGAAGCCTACGAAGTCGCCGACGCGATCGACCGGCACGACCTGCCGGCCTTGAAGGACGAACTGGGCGACCTGCTGCTGCAGGTCGTCTTCCATGCGCAGATGGCGCAGGAGCAGGGTGCCTTCGCGTTCGGCGATGTCGTCGCCGCCATCTGCGACAAGATGGTGCGCCGCCATCCGCATGTATTCGGCGAGGCCTCGTTCGCCGATGCCGAGGCGCAGACCGTCAACTGGGAGGCCATCAAGGCCGCCGAACGGAAGGCCGCCGGCGAGGAAGATGCATCCGCATTGGCCGGCGTGTCGCGCGGGCTGCCGGAATGGCAGCGCGCAGTGAAGCTGCAGTCGCGCGCGGCGCGCGTGGGCTTCGACTGGCCGGGCACCGCACCGGTGATCGACAAGCTGCACGAAGAGATCGACGAAGTCCGCGTCGAGCTCGCCGCCGCACCCTCGCCGGAGCGCGATGCGCGGCTGGAGGACGAGATCGGCGACCTGCTGTTCGTCGCCGCCAACCTCGCCCGGCACGCGAAGGTGGATGTCGGCAGCGCGCTGCGCCGGGCCAACCTGAAGTTCGAACGCCGCTTCCGCGCGATGGAGGCGATCGCCGCCGCGGAAGGCACCACGATGTCCGCGCTGGACCTCGAAGCACAGGAAGCGCTGTGGACGCGGGTGAAAGCCACGGAGCGGAACCCGGCGTGACCCGCGCCTGCGTTAGGCTTGCCGCATGAAGACCCTGCTGCTGTTCCTCGTCACCGCGGTGGCCGAGATCGTCGGCTGCTATCTGCCGTATCTGTGGCTGCGCAAGGGCGGCAGCGCCTGGTTGCTGGTGCCGGCCGCGGCGAGCCTGGCACTGTTCGCCTGGTTGTTGACGCTGCACCCCACGGCCTCGGGCCGCGTCTACGCCGCGTATGGCGGCGTCTACATCACGACGGCGATCTTCTGGCTGTGGGCGGTCGATGCCGTGAAGCCGACGCGCTGGGACCTGCTGGGCGCCGGCTTGTGCCTGGCCGGCATGGCGGTGATCATGTTCTCGCCACGCGCCGCCTGACCCTGTGGGAGGGGACATGAGCCGCTTCGCCAGCTTCCGCGAGTTCTATCCGTTCTATCTCGACGAGCACAGCAATCGCACGTCG
This sequence comes from Pseudoxanthomonas sp., assembly GCF_002863005.1. Lineage (GTDB taxonomy): Bacteria > Pseudomonadota > Gammaproteobacteria > Xanthomonadales > Xanthomonadaceae > Pseudoxanthomonas_A. Next base: position 14,165 of record NZ_PKDG01000050.1, on the reverse strand, counting down.
CGGCGCCTGCACTTCATCGGCAGCTGCGGTGTGCTGGCGCTGCTGGCGATGGCCATCGTCGAGCGCAACGCGTGGTGGCTGCTCGCCGCGTTGTTCTGCGGGTATGGCTTCGCCTGGGTCGGCCACTTCTTCTTCGAGAAGAACCGGCCCGCGACCTTCAAGCATCCGTTCTATTCCTTCGCCGGCGACTGGGTGATGTTCAAGGACATCCTCACCGGGAAGATCCGGTTCTGACCCTCTTCCTACAGGTTCATTCGTAGAACATCAGGAACGCCGCACCCACGATCAGGGCAAAGGCAGCGTAGTGGTTCCACTTCAGCGGCTGGCCCAGATACCAGGTGCTGAAGCCGGCGAAGACCAGCAGGGTCAGGACCTCCTGGATGGTCTTCAGCTGCACGACCGAGTACACCGTGCTGCCCATCCGGTTAGCCGGCACCATCAGGGTGTACTCGAAGAACGCGATGCCCCAGCTGGCCAGGATCGCCACGAACAGCGGCGAGGACTTGTACTTCAGGTGCCCATACCAGGCGAACGTCATGAAAACGTTGGAGGCCAGCAGCAGGAAAAGGGGCAGGATGCGGTCGATCATGGCAAGGCCGTCGGGAGGGGAGCGCGAAGCGTAATGCCAACTGCCGGCTGAATGGAGAGGGCGTCTTCACGCGGTGTCTACCGGTGGCCCGGTAGCTTCACAAACCTGAAGCCTCTCAAGGAGTTGTCATGCGACACAGTCAGGAAACCGCGGGTCTGGTGCTGGTGGTGGAAGACAACCGCAACATTTCCGAGATGATCGGGGAATATCTGGAAGGCCGCGGCTTTGAAGTCGACTACGCCACTGACGGCCTGGACGGGTATCGCCTGGCGGTGGAGAACAGCTACGACGTGCTGGTGCTGGACCTGATGCTGCCGCGGCTGGACGGCATGGAAGTCTGCAAGCGCCTGCGCACCGAGGCACGCAAGTCCACGCCGGTGCTGATGCTGACCGCGCGCGACACGCTGGACGACAAGCTGACCGGTCTGAGTTCCGGTGCGGACGATTACCTGACCAAGCCGTTCGCGATCCAGGAACTGGAAGCACGCCTGCGCGCGCTGATCCGCCGCGAACGGCGCCAGGTGGGAGCCGAGGTGCTGAAGGTCGCCGACCTGGTGCTGGACCCGGTCAGCATGCGTGCCACGCGCGGCGGCACCGAACTGATGCTCTCGCCCATCGGCCTGCGCCTGCTGACCATCCTTATGCGCGAATCGCCGCGGGTGGTGACGCGCCAGGAGATCGAGCGCGAGATCTGGGGCAATGGCCTGCCCGATTCGGACACGCTGCGCAGCCACCTCTACAACCTGCGCAAGGTGATCGACAAACCGTTCGACAAGCCGCTGCTGCACACCGTGCAGAGCGCGGGCTACCGCATCGCCGACATCGGCTGACCGGACCGTCGGCGCGCGGCATCTTCCTGCCTCCGCCCGACGACTGCCCATGCGCCACGGCCTGCCCCGCAAACTCAGGATCGCCTTCATCCTGCAGGCCGTCATGGTCAGCCTGGCCATCGTGCTGGGCGTGTACGTGATCTCCGCGGTCATCAAGCACAGCCTGATGAACACCGCGCTGCAGGAAGAGGCCGGGCACTTCTGGGAGCTCTACAGCGCCAGTACCGCGCAGCCGCCACCGAACACCTTCAACCTGCGCGGCTACCTGGTGCTGAAGGGGCACTCCAACCTGGTGCTGCCGGAAAACCTGCGCGATCTCCGTCCGGGCTTCCACGAATTGAAGGACGACGACCTGCTGGTGCTCGTCGACGAGCAACCGCAGGGCCGCCTGTACCTGGTGTTCCTGCGTTCGCAGGCCGAGCGTCTGGCCTTCTACTTCGGCACCGTGCCGATCATCATGACCCTGGTGGCCATCTACCTGGTGTCGTGGCTGACCTACCGCGCCTCCAAACGCCTGGTGTCGCCGGTCAGTTGGCTGGCACGGCAGGTGGCGGAATGGGATCCGCGCCGCCCGGATGTCAGCGCGCTGGCGCCCGAACGCCTGCCGAGCGACGTGCAGGGTGAGGCCCGCCAGCTGGCCTCGGCGCTGCACGGCCTGGCCCAGCGCGTCACCGCGCATGTGGCGCGCGAGCGCGATTTCACCCGCGACGCCAGTCATGAACTGCGCACGCCGCTGACCGTCATCCGCGTGGCCACCGACATGGGCATGGCGGAAGATGCGCCGCCACGCGTGGCCCGTGCCCTGCAGCGCATCCAGCGCGCCGGCCGCGATATGGAGGCGGTGATCGATGCCTTCCTGATCCTCGCGCGCGAAGCCGAGGTTGAACCGCAGAGCGAAGACTTCGACGTGGCCGACATCGTCATGGACGAGGCCGAAAACGCACGCACGCTCCTGCTCAACAAGCCGGTCGACCTGGAGGTCACGCTGCACGCGCGCCCGCGGCTGCATGCGCCGCCGCGGGTGTTCCAGGTCGTGGTCAGCAACCTGCTGCGCAATGCCTGCGCCTACACCGACCGCGGCCGCATCGACGTGCTGCTGGAGCCCGACCGGGTGGTCGTGCGGGACAGCGGCATCGGCATGTCGGCCGAGTCGATGACCCGCGTGTTCGAACCTTTCTATCGTGCCGACCCCTCGCGTCCGCACGGCAGCGGACTGGGCCTGTCCATCGTCAGCCGGCTGTGCGAACGCTTCGGCTGGAAGATCGAGCTGGACAGCGAGCTGGGACGCGGCACCACGGCCACGATCCGCTTCGTTCCGTAAGCTATACGGGAACTGATCGGTACCGCACGCTGTCAACGCCGCGGCCTCCGGCGCGTTCCCCCTTCCGACTCCCCCTCTTCCGAGCCGACTCACTGCATGAGCCAGCCTGCACGCACTGCCCCTCGCAAGCCTTCCCCGTGGCCCAGGATCCTGCTGGGGGTCGCCGTCATCGCCCTCGTCGGTGCGGGCGCCTGGTACTGGACCTCGCGCAAGGCCGAGGGCGCCGAGAGCGCCTATCGCACCGCCACCATCGAACGCGGCGACATCCGCGTGGCCATTTCGGCCACCGGCACGCTGAGCGCCATCTCCACCGTGACCGTCGGCAGCCAGATCTCCGGCCAGGTCACCGACGTGCTGGTGGATTACAACAGCGAGGTCAAGAAAGGCGAGGTGCTGGCACGCATCGATCCGAGCACGTACGAAGCGCAGATCGAACAGGGCAACGCCCAGATCGCCAACGCGCAAGCCAGTCTGAAGCAGGCGCAGGCCACGCTGGCGAACGCCGAACTCGATTACACCCGCAAGGCCGACCTCGGCCGACAGAAGCTGGTCGCGCAGAGCGACGTCGACCTGGCGCGCGCGTCGCGCGACCAGGCACGCGCGCAGGTCAATGCGGCGCAGGCGCAGATCCGCCAGCAGACGGCGTCCACGCAGACCACCCGCGTCAACCTCGACCGTACCGTCATCCGCTCGCCGGTGGATGGCGTGGTGCTGACGCGCACCATCGAGCCGGGCCAGACCGTGGCCGCCAGCCTGCAGGCGCCGGAGCTGTTCACCATTGCCGAAGACCTGTCGAAGATGAAGATCGAGCTGGCTGTCGACGAGGCCGACATCGGCCAGGTCAAGGTGGGACAGGCGGTGTCCTTCACCGTCGACGCGTTCGCCGACCGCCAGTTCCGTGGCGAGGTTCAACAGGTGCGCCTGTCCGCCACCACCACCAGCAACGTGGTGACATATCCGGTGGTCGTCAGCGTGGACAACAGCGACGGCACGCTGCTGCCCGGGTTGACCGTCAACGCCGAGATCGAGGTCAGCAAGCGCGACGACATCCTCAAGGTGTCCAACGCCGCGCTGCGCTACAAGCCGACCGGCGAGCAGGCCAACGCCTCCGCGACGGCGCAGGCGGCGCCCCAGGGTGGGCAGAACCGCGGTGGCGGCATCAGCGACGACCTCGTGCGCGTTGCAGGAAGCCTGCAGCTGAAGCCCGGGCAGCAGGCCGCCTTCGATGCCGCACTGACGGCGTTGCGCGAACGCCAGGCGGCGCGCATGGCGCAGGCGCAGCAGCGCGGGGGTGCCAGCATGTTCGGGGGACCGGGCGGCGGCCCGCGTTCGGGTGGCAATGCGGGGGGCGGCGGCGCGATGCAGGCGCAGATGCGCCAGCGCATGGCCGAACGCATGCAGCAGGATTTCGCCCCGTTCCGCGCCACCCTGGATGACGCGCAGAAGCAGCGCTGGGATGGCGAGCTGCGCACCTTGCTCGCGGCCAAGCGCGCGCCCGTCTACAAGCTGGTCGACGGCAAGCCGGAGATGGTGCAGGTGCGCGTGGGTGCCAGCGACGGCACCAGCACGGAAGTATCCGGCCCGGTGAAGGAAGGCGACGTAATGGTCGTGGGCGAGCGCGCAAAGGAATGAGCATGCCGTCCGCGACTGCCGGCGACCGCGTGCCGGTCATCCAGACGCACGCGCTGGGCAAGGTGTATTCCGCCGGGACCGAGGCGGAGGTCGTCGCGCTGCGCGGCGTGGACATGCGCGTGGACCGCGGCGATTTCGTCGCGATCATGGGACCGTCAGGCTCGGGCAAGTCCACGCTGATGAACCTGATCGGCTGCCTGGACACGCCCAGCGACGGGCGCTATCTATGCGACGGCATCGACGTGGCGACGCTGGATGCCGAACAACTGGCGATCCTCCGCCGCGAAAAGATCGGCTTCGTGTTCCAGGGCTTCCACCTGCTGCCGCGCATGACCGCGCTGGAGAACGTGGCGATGCCGCTGGGCTATGCGCAGGTACCCCCCGGCGAACGCGCCGAGCGCGCGCGCCAGGCGCTGGCCGCCGTCGGCCTGGCCGAGCGCGCCGGCCACCGTCCCAACGAACTGTCGGGCGGCCAGCAACAGCGCGTGGCCATTGCGCGTGCGCTGATCAACCAGCCCCCGATCCTGCTGGCCGACGAACCCACGGGCGCGCTGGACAGCAAGACCGGCGAGGAGATCCTGTCGCTGTTCAAGCGCCTGCGCGACGACGGCCACACCGTCATCCTGATCACCCACGACGCCGAAGTCGCCGCGCATGCCGATCGCATCCTGGTGATGCGCGACGGCGAGCTGCATGAAGACCTGGACCATGCGGGAGGCCGGCCATGAAGTTCTCCGACATCCTGCGCACCGCGCTGCATGCGCTGCGCGGCAACTGGATGCGCAGCGCGCTGACCTCGCTCGGGGTCATCATCGGCATCGCCGCCGTCATCGTCATGGTGTCGGTGGGCCAGGGCACGCAGGCGGAAATCGACAAGCTGGTCTCCGGCCTGGGTTCGCAGCGCCTGGACATCAGCCCGGGCGCGGGCCGCGGTCCCGGCGGCGGTGGCGTACGCATGAGTTCCAGCAGCTTCTACACGCTGAAGGAAGGTGGCGTGGAGGCGATCCGCAACGAGATCCCGGAAGTGCAGTACGTGGCGGGTGCCTTGCGGGGCAATACGCAGATCGTGTTCGCGGAGAACAACGCATCGACCAGCTGGCAGGGCGTGCAGGCGGATTTCTTCGACATCAACGGCTGGGTCATCGCCAATGGCGAGGGCTTCGATGCGCAGGACTACTCCAGCGCCGGCAAGATCGTGATCCTGGGCGAGACGGTGCGTCGCACGCTGTTCGGCGAGGACAGCGGCGTCGGCCAGACGGTGCGCCTCGGGCGCGTGCCGTTCACCGTCGTGGGTACCCTGGCGCCGAAGGGGCAGGGAGGCTTCGGCCAGGACCAGGACGACGTGATGATGGTGCCGCTGGAAACCGCGCGCCGGCGCCTGCTCGGGTCGATGGGCCTGCCGCCGGGCGCCGTGATGCAGGTGGCGCTGACGGTGGCCGATGCCAAGGACCTGAGTTACGTGCAGGGCGAGGTGGAAGCGCTGCTGCGCCAGCGGCACAAGATCAATCCGGGCGAAGAGGACGACTTCAACGTCCGCAACATTTCCGAGATCGTCGCCACGCGCACGGCCACGACCAAGCTGATGTCGCTGCTGCTCGGCGCGGTGGCGACCATTTCACTGATCGTGGGCGGCATCGGCATCATGAACATCATGCTGGTGTCGGTGACCGAGCGCATCCGCGAGATCGGCCTGCGGATGGCCGTCGGCGCGGGACCGGGCGACGTGCGCCGGCAGTTCCTTGCCGAGGCGATGTTGCTGTCGCTGGGTGGCGGCGTGCTGGGTATCGTCATCGGCGTGGCCGGTGCGCTGCTGGTGGGCAAGTTCAGCGACCTGCCGGTGGCGTTGAACGGGCAGGTCATCGGCCTGGCGGCCGGCTTCTCGATCGCCACCGGCCTGTTCTTCGGCTACTACCCGGCGCGCAAGGCCTCGCAGCTGGACCCGATCGAGGCGCTGCGCTCGCAATAGGCCGTCGGGGGCTGGTGCGCTGCGGTCGCGGGAGTATGCTGGGTGCCCGTCGTGCCCACCGGTCCCGCGCCATGAGCCCGCATTCCTCCCGCCGGCCGCTTGCATTGGCGATCCATGGAGGCGCCGGCGTCATCGAACGGGGCAGCCTTGGCGCCGAGGCCGAAGCCGCGATCCACGCCGACCTCGCGCGCGCGCTCGATGTCGGGCACGCCATCCTCGCCACCGGCGGCAGCGCGCTGGATGCGGTGGAAGCCGCGGTGACGGTGCTGGAGGATTCTCCCTACTTCAACGCCGGGCGCGGCGCGGTGTTCACCGCCGAGGGCCGGCACGAGCTCGATGCGTCGATCATGGACGGGCGCCATCGTCGCGCGGGCGCGGTGGCCGGCGTCATGACGGTGCGACATCCGGTGCGATTGGCGCGGCGCGTGCTGGAGGATTCCCCGCATGTCTTCCTGATCGGCGATGGTGCGGAGCAGTTCGCCGATACGCAGCCCGGCATCGAACGCGTGCCGAACGGCTGGTTCTCGACCGAGGCGCGGCGCATGCAGTTGCGCGACGCGCAGCAGCGCGAGCAGCAGGCGTGGAACGGCAACGACGATCTGCGCGGACGCTACTTCGGTACGGTCGGTGCGGTGGCCCTGGACAGTCGCGGGCACGTCGCGGCTGCGACGTCGACCGGCGGCATGACCAACAAGCGCTGGGGCCGGGTGGGCGATTCGCCGGTGATCGGCGCCGGGACCTGGGCCGATGCGCGCTGCGCCGTCTCGTGCAGCGGGTGGGGCGAGTTCTACATCCGCAACGCGGTCGCCCACGACATCGCGGCACGCGTCGCCTACCGGGGCGATCGCCTCCACGACGCGGTGGAGGATGTCGTCCTCGGCGACGTCCCGCAGCATGGCGGCGACGGTGGCGCCATCGCGTTGGATACCGATGGCAATGTATCGCTGGTGCTCAACACGCGTGGCATGTACCGCGGATGGGTGTTGCCGGACGGCACGCGGGGCACCGCGATCTACCAGGAGGCCTGATGCCGGCGGCACCGGGCGGGAGCGAAGCCACGCTGACGCACGAGGACTATCGCGCCCTCCGTGCGCAGGCGTTGCGGTTGTGCCGGCGTGCGCATGAAGCGGACGACCTGGTGCAGGAGGCGTTGCTCGCGGGACTGCTGGCCGGGCGGCACGATCTGCCATGGCTGTCGGGTGTCGTGCGCCACCAGGCCGCGATGGCTGCCCGCGCCGCCGGACGTCGCCGCCGGCGCGAGGCCGAGGCGGGCCTGTTGGCCGGCAGCGAAGAAAGCCCATCGCCACACGCCCTCACCAGCAATTCCAACGCCTGCCCGCCGTGGCTGGCCGCGTTGCCGCCCTCCGCACGCAGGCTGGCGATACTCGCGCTGCATGGCCTGTCGGCGGACGAGATCCGCTGGATCCTGCGCATCGAACCGACCGCTTTCCGCCAGCGCCTGACCCGCATCCGCAAGGCGCTCGCCGCGCAGTCGCCAGCAGCGCGTGCGGAAAGCATCGCGCTCGCGCACCAGCGCGATCCGGCGCGCAGCGTGGACCTCGCCTTCGGCCTCGCCCGACGCGCGCTGAAGGCGGCCATGCAGGCGGGCGAGGGGCTGGGTACGCATGATCCGGACGGTCATCTGATCCTGATCGATGCCGGTGCTCACACTTCGCCTTCCCGCGGCAACGTACGGAAGGGAATCACACAGGAAGACATCCCATGCTCGGACACTGCAAGGTAGGCGCCATTGTGTTCTTCGTTTCCGACCTGGCCCGGTCGGTGGGCTTCTATCGCGACACCCTGGGCCTGCCCATCGCCGCGATGGACGGGCATGACGGGCCGTTCGCGATGGGCGAGGTGGGCGAACTCGCCCTGGTGCTCATTCCACGGCCTGCGCGCGCAGGCGAATCGCCAGTCGTCGTCTTCAGCCTGGACGGGGGCATCGATGACCACGCGGAAGCGCTGGCTGCGAAGGGTGTGGACATCGTGGTGCCGGTCAGCGAATCGCCCGATGGCGGACTGTCGTTGGATTTTCTCGACCCCGATGGCAACGTGCTGAGCCTGCACCAGAACGAGGGTGCGCCACGGCGGCGGTGATCGCGCGATTTTTCCGCCGATGCGAACCATTCCCATGGCTACCGGTGGCAGGGTTCCAGCGCGCGACAGAGGAGAAAATGTTAGCTGAAAATCCATATCTAGAACGAAAATTACAAGCTAGATTCGACCCACTGCGCTGTCCCGCGCGGCAATCACAACACTCGGAGTCGGATCGGCTTATGAAGAAGAATCGCATGGCGGTGTGGGTGGGTTTGGCACTCGTGACGATGGGCGCGGCGCAAACCGCGAGCGCGGGTGGCAGGCCGGATCTGGTGATCAAGGGATTGAAGGCGGGCCAGCCGCACGTCAGTGGCGAGTTGCTGGTGAAGTATCGCGATGGCGCCGTGCTGGCTGACCGTGATGCGGTGGTGCAGGGCCTCGGTGCGCAGAAGCTGGAGACGGTGCGTCGCGGCAATGGCCGCAGCGGCGAAATCGCCCTGCTCAAGCTGCCGGGCAACGTGGATCTGTCCGCCGCCGTGCAGGTGCTGAGCGCAGACCCTGCCGTCGAGTACGCCGAGCCGAACTGGACCTACCAGCACAACGCCGTCTCCAACGACACCTATTCCACCAACGGGTCGCTGTGGGGCATGTACGGCGATGCGGGCACGCCCGCCAACGTCTACGGCTCGCAGGCGTCCGAGGCCTGGGCCGCCGGCCATACGAGTTGCGGCAACGTGGTGGTCGGGGTGATCGATGAAGGCATCTACTTCAATCATGAAGACCTGACCGCGAACATCTGGACCAATCCCTACGACCCGGTCGATGGCGTGGACAACGACGGCAACGGCTACGTGGACGACGTGCGTGGGTGGGACTTCGACGGCAACACCAACGACATCAACTCCGGCGGCGCCAATGACGACCATGGCACCCACGTGGCCGGCACCATCGCCGGCGTCGGTGGCAATGGCAAGGGCGTGGCCGGCGTGTGCTGGAGCGGCGTGAAGCTGATCAGCGGCAAGTTCCTCGGCCGTCGTGGCGGCAGCACGGCCAATGCCATCAAGGCGCTGGACTACTTCACCGACCTGAAGACGCGTCATGGCCTGAACCTGGTCGCGACCAACAATTCGTGGGGCGGTGGCGGCTACTCGCAGGCGCTCAGCGATGCCATCGACCGGGCCGGCCAGGCGGAGATCCTGACGATCGTCGCGGCAGGCAACGACAGCGTCAATTGCGAAAGCAACACCTCGGGGGCGTGCTACCCGGCGTCGTATCCCAACGCCAGCATCATTTCGGTGGCGGCGCTGCGATCCACCGGCGCGCTGGTCTACAACTACGGCGTCACCACGGTCGACCTGGGCGCGCCCGGTTATGGCATCTGGTCGACCGTGCCGAAGGCATCGAAGGGCAGCGTGGTCTCCGGTTATGCCAGCTACAGCGGCACCTCGATGGCCACGCCGCACGTCACCGGTGCAGCTGCACTCTACGCATCCACGCGTCCCGGCGTGACGGCAGCGCAGATAAAGGCGGCGATTCTCGGCTCCACGGTGCCCACGCCTTCGCTGCAGGGCAAGACGGTCACCGGCGGACGCCTCAACGCCAGCGGTTTCTGACGGAACATCCGAGTGCAACGAAGAAGCCCGGCATCGCCGGGCTTCTTTTTTTTGCGGACGCGGTTACTTGAGGTAGGGCGCGATCACGCGCTGCCAGATGACGTAGCCGGCACGGTTCAGGTGCAGCCGGTCCTCGATGAACAAGGATTCGTCCGGCTGGCCGCTGGCGTCCAGCATGGGCGTGAAGATGTCGATGTAGTCCACGCCCAGGCGCTTGGCTTCCGCCGCGATCAACCCATTCGCCTCCCGCTGCACGGACAGCAGCTGCGCGCGCGACGGGCTGGGCTTGTTGCTGATGTACGCGATCCTGGTTTTCGGCAGGTCGCGGCGCACGCGCTCGACGAAGGCGATGAAGTCCGCATGCAGTTGCTGTGGCGTGCGCCCCGCGTCGAGGTCGTTGTCGCCGGCATAGATCAGGATCTGCCGCGGCGCATACGGCACGACGATGCGGTCGGCATACCACGTGCTGTCGCGCAGTTCGGAACCGCCGAAGCCCCGGTTGATCACCGGCACGCCCGGGAAGTCCTGCGCCAGCGTGTCCCAGAAGCGGATCGACGAGCTGCCGATGAACAGCACGCCCCCGCGCGGCGGCGGCGACTGCGCGTCGGCGGCCTCGAAGCGCTGCATGTCGGCTTCCCAGGCCGGGCTTGAGACCTGTTCGGGGATCCGCGGTGCCTCCTTGGCTGAAACCGGTGTCGCGGCCGTGGCCGGGGTCGTGGGTGGGCTTCCGGCACAGGCGGCCAGCAGTGCGGCCAGTGCGGCGGCGATCAGCGGCAGGCGTACGGTATTCAGGAAGGGCACGAGGGGGAGGTCTCCTTGGACGCGGGCAAGCTAGTGGACCAGCCCGTTCCCGGGGATGCAAACCGCTGGCGAGGCGGCCCGAGATCGCCTTGTGGCAAAATTGGACGCTTGGGCGCAGTGCATGCGCCGGCTCCACCCGACACCTCCCTCTGCTGGATCCGGCTTCGGCCCGACCGGCCGGGGCCGATGCGGGACCCCTTTCCGCCTCAACCCGCCCCATGGCAGACGAAACCGGACACTTCCCGCGCGGCCCCGGCCGCATCCTGAAAGCCACCGTCTGGTCCCTGCAGGGACTGCGCGCGGCGTGGATGCACGAATCCTCGTTCCGCCTCGAGGTCTACCTGCTGGTGGTGATGGCACCCTTGGCGCTGTGGCTGGGCGAAACCGGCCTGGAGCGCGCGGTGATGATCGGCAGCTGCCTCCTGGTGCTCGCGGCGGAACTGCTGAACTCCGCGGTGGAAGCGGTGATCGAGCGCTACGGTCCCGAACACCACGAGCTGGCCGGTCGCGCCAAGGACATGGGCTCCGCTGCCGTGTTCGTGCTGATGATGAACGTGCTGCTGTGCTGGGCGCTGATCCTCGCACCACGCTACCTGTGAATTTTTGATCCGAACCTAGGTACCCCCCGATGATGGAATTGCTTACCGATCCGCAGGTGTGGATCACGCTGGTCACGCTGAGTGCGATCGAGATCGTGCTGGGCATCGACAACCTGGTCTTCATCTCCATCGCGGTCAGCAAGCTGCCGCCGCACCAGCGCGAAGTGGCGCGCAAGTTCGGCATCGCGGTGGCGTGCATCACCCGCATCCTGCTGTTGTTGACCCTTGCGTGGCTGGCCGGCCTGACCGCCGACCTCTTCACGCTGTTCGGCCAGGGCATCTCGGTCCGCGACCTGGTGCTGATCCTGGGCGGCGTGTTCCTGCTGGTGAAGGGCACCAAGGAAATCCTGGAGCTGGTCAAGGGCGAGCCCGATTCGGAAGACGTGCATACGCGTCCCGCCGCTTCGTTCGCCGGCGTGATCGCGCAGATCGCGGTGATCGACATCGTGTTCTCGCTCGACTCGGTGATCGCGGCCGTGGGCATGGCCAACCACACCCCGGTGATGGTGGCGGCAATCCTGTTGGCCGTGGCGGTGATGCTGCTGGCGGCGCGCCCGCTGGGCCAGTTCATCGACAACAACCCGACCATCAAGATGCTGGCGCTGGCCTTCATCGTGGCGGTCGGTGCGTACCTGCTGCTGGATGGCTTCGAGATGCACATCCCGAAGGGTTATCTGTACGGTGCGATGGCCTTCTCTGCCGTGGTCGAGTGCCTCAACCTGTGGGCGAAGAAGCGCGCCAGCCAGCGCATGCTGCGCGAGTGAATCCGCGCCTCGCGAAGGCCCGGCGAAAGGCTCCCTCGGGAGCCTTTCGTTTTTCACGGAAGCCTAACGAAGCGCCGCAGGTGTGATGGGCGCACCTGCTTGCGCCTTCACGGGCAAGGTGCTGCAATCAGTTCGTCCGCCCTAGGGAGTGTCGTGCCATGCGCCAGGTGTCGCGTCTGTGGTTGATCGTCGTGCTGGTCGCGCTGTTGTCCGGTTGCGGGTACAACGCCATCCAGCAGAAGGACGAAGCGGTGAAGGCCGGTTGGTCGGAAGTCCTGAACCAGTACAAGCGCCGCGCCGACCTGATCCCCAATCTGGTCAAGACCGTGCAGGGCTACGCCCAGCAGGAGCGCCAGGTGCTGACCGACGTGACCAACGCGCGTGCGCGGGTGGGGCAGATCCAGGTCAATGCCGACGATGCGGCATCGCTGCAGCAGTTCCAGCAGGCGCAAGGCGAGTTGTCCAGTGCGCTGTCTCGTCTGCTGGTGGTGACCGAGAACTATCCCAACCTGAAATCCGACCAGTCCTTCCGCGACCTGCAGGCGCAACTGGAAGGCACGGAAAACCGCATCACCGTCGCACGCGGCCGCTACATCCAGACGGTGCAGGATTACAACACCTACATCCGCCAGTTCCCGCAGGTGATCACCGCCAAGATCACCGGCGCCAAGGAGAAGCCGAACTTCACCGTCGAGAACGAAGCGGCGATTTCCGAAGCGCCGGCCGTCGATTTCGGCACCCCGCCGCCGGCCGCGCCGCAGGCGCCCACACCGCCGCCACCCCCGTCGCCCGGCAACTGAGCCACGCCGATCGCCGCCCTGCTGCGCGCGCTGGCGCTCTGCCTGCTGCTGGTGGCAGCGCCCGCATGGGCGCAGTCGCTGGCCGCGATCCCTGCGCTGGATTCGCCGGTGGTCGACACCACCGGCACGCTGGATGCCTCGCAGAAGCAGCAGCTCGAACAGCAGGCGCTGGCGTTGCAGCAGCGCAAGGGCAGCCAGCTGCAGGTGCTGATGGTGCCGACCACGCAGCCGGAGACCATTGAGCAATACGCGCAGCGCGTTTTCGACCAATGGAAGCTCGGCCGCAAGGGCGTGGACGACGGCGTGTTGCTGCTGGTCGCGAAGGAGGACCGCCGTGTGCGCATCCACCCCGGCTACGGACTGGAAGGTGCCATCCCCGATGCCATCGCCAACCGCGTCATCCAGGAGTATCTGGCACCGAAGTTCCGCGAGGGTGACTTCGGTGGCGGTATCGCCGATGCCACGGCGACCCTGGTGAAACTGATCGACGGCGAAACGCTGCCGGCCCCGGTCAGCACGCATCGCGCCAGTCCGGGCGGCGGTCGGGGTGGCGACTGGATCTTCGCCCTTTTTGCGGCCTTCATCGTGGCGACCCTCGTGCGCGGCATGTTCGGTCGCGCACCTGCGGGGTTGCGAGGCCTGTTCACGGGCGGGGCCGCCGCCGGGGTGGCGCTGCTGCTGTCTTCGCTCATTCCCGCCGGCATCGCGGGCGTGTTCGGCCTGCTGTACGGCCTGGCCTCGGTGTCGACCCGCGGTGGTTATGCCCGGCACCGCGATTGGGGCGGCTGGGGTGGCGGCGGAGGCGGCTGGGGAGGGGGCGGCTTTGGTGGGGGCGGGGGTGGCTTCGGCGGCGGTGGCTGGGGCGGAGGTGGCGGCATGTCCGGAGGCGGTGGCGCCTCGGGGAGCTGGTGATGCGCCTGTTGCGCCATCTGTTCGGCCGTTCCGCCCGGCGGCTGTTCCCCGAGGCCAGCCTGCACCGCATCACGGATGCCATCGCGGCAGGCGAGCGGCTGCATCGCGGCGAGGTGATGTTCGCGGTGGAATCCAACCTGCCGCCGAGCGCCGTGATCGCGGGCGTGGATCCGCGGCAGCGCGCGCATGAGGTGTTCGTCCGCCTGCGCACCTGGGATACGGAAGCGAACAACGGCGTGCTGATCTACCTGCTGCTGGCCGACCATCGCATCGAGATCGTGGCCGATCGCGGGCTGGC
>NZ_PKDG01000045.1 GCF_002863005.1 Pseudoxanthomonas sp. | reverse complement strand
CCCTGGCTGATGAACACATGGCCGGCATCGTCGAACACGATGCGCGAACCGAAATGGTTCGGGCCTTCCAGCTTGGGTTCCTGCCGGTAGATGACCTTGACGTCGGCCAGTGCATCGCCGGACAGCGTGCCGTAAGCGACGGCCGTGCCGGCGGTGCCGTTCTCGCCGGGTTCGGCGTAGCTCAGATAGATGCGCTGGCTGCTGGCGAAGTCGGGCGCCAGTACGACATCGAGCAGGCCGCCCTGGCCGGTAGCCCACACCTTGGGTACGCCGGTGATCGGCGCGGATACCGCCCCGTCCGCGCCGACGCGGCGCAACTGGCCGCTGCGTTCGGTGACGAGCATGGCGCCATCCGGCAGGAAGGCGAGGCTCCACGGGTGGTCGAGGCCGCTGGCGACGCGGGTGACGCGGATCTGGCCCTGCGCGCTGGCCAGCGTCTGTGACGGCTGGTCTGCGGGTGCGGCCTGCGCGGCGGCGTGCGCCGACGCCCTGGCCGCATCACCGTTGGCCGAGGAATCGCAGGCGGCCAACGGCAGGGCGAGGAGGAGGGCGGTGGCGAGTCGATGGTGGGCGTTGCGCAACGTCGTATCTCCTGTGGGGGAAGTCAGCGGTAACCGGCGGCCTGCAGCTCGAACAGTTCGGCGTAGCGGCCGCCGGCGGCCATGAGTTGTGCGTGCGTGCCGCTGGCTTCCAGCCGCCCCTGGTCGAGGACCAGGATGCGGTCGGCCATGCGCACGCTGGAGAAGCGGTGCGAGATCAGCACCGCGGTCCGATTGTCCGACAATTCCTTGAAGCGTTGGAAGACCTCGAATTCGGAACGCGCATCGAGTGCGGCGGTCGGTTCATCCAGGATCATCACCTGCGCATCGCGCATATAGGCGCGCGCAATCGCGATCTTCTGCCACTGCCCGCCCGACAGGTCCACGCTGTTCTTGAAGCGGCGGCCCACCAGCTGGTCGTAGCCGCGCGGCAGGCTTTCGATCACTTCGTCGGCCATGGCGCGGGCAGCGGCGGCACGCACGCGCGCATCGTCGTGCATGGCCTCGATGCGGCCGACGCCGATGTTCTCGCCGGCGGTCAGGTGGTAGCGCACGAAATCCTGGAAGATCACGCCGGTGTTGGCGCGCAGGTCATCGAGATCGTACTCGCGCAGGTCCCGTCCATCGAGCAGGATGCGGCCTTCGTCGGGGTCGTACAGCCGCGCGAGCAGCTTCACCAGCGTGGTCTTGCCGGCGCCGTTCTCGCCGACCAGGGCCAGCACTTCGCCCGCGTGCAGTTCGAAGTCGAGATGCCGCACCGCCCAGCGTTCGGCATCGGGATAGCGGAAGCCGACGTTCTCGAAGACGAAGCCGCGGGTGATGGGACGCGGGACCGGCACGGCATCTGCAGGTGACGTGATCTCCGGCTCGATCTCGAAGAAGGAGAACAGGTCGTCCAGGTACAGCGCCTGGCCGGCCACCTGCGAGAACCCGATCAGCAGCCCTTCCAGCAACTGGCGCAGGCGCAGGAAACTGCCGGCCAGGAAGGTCAGGTCGCCGATGCTGAAGTCGCCGCGCACCGTGCGCCAGGCGATGTAGGCATACGCGACGTAATACCCGAGCGTGCCCAGCGCGGCGAGCACCGTGCCCCACAGCGCACGCCGGCGCGCGAGCGCGCGGTTGGCGAGGAAGAACTTCTCCGCGAGCGTGCGGTAGCGTTCGATCAGGAAGCGGTGGAGATTGAAGATCTTCACCTCCTTCGCGGTTTCCACGCTCGCGCCCATCTGCCGCAGGTACTCCAGCTGGCGCCGTTCGGGCGTCCACTGGAAGTTCAGCGAATAGCCCAGCGCATTGAAGTGCGCCTCGCCAACGAAGGCCGGGATCAACGCGATCGCGAGCAGGGCGATGAGCCACGGCGCGTAGACCAGCAGGCCCGCAGCGAAGGCGACCACGGTGATGGCATCCTGTACCTGGCCGAACAACTGGCTCATCAGGTTCATGCGGCCCATGGTCTGGCGGCGCGCACGGTCCAGCTTGTCCTGCAGGTCGGGATCTTCGAAGTCCTCCAGGTCGAGAGTGGCCGCATGCGCCATGAGCCGCACGCTGGTCGCGTTGGTGAACAGCTCCGACAGCAGCGCGTCGGCGTAACTGACCAGGCGGCCGAGCAGGTCGGAGCCGATCGCCAGCGCGAACTCCAGCGCCAGGAGCGTGACCAGCGTGTCCAGTTGCCCGCTGCGCCACGCTTCGCCGAGCGATCCGAAGTCCAGGCCCAGCCCGACCAGCCGGATGGCTTCGTCGATGATCAGCTTGGCGATGTAGAGCGTCACCACGGGGACGAACGCGCGCACCAGGCGCAGGCCCAGGCTCGCCAGCGTCAGCGTGCGGCTGGTCTGCCAGATCTGGCGCAGGAACGGGCCGAGGTTGCGCATCGCATCGAAGCGCTCGCGCAGGTTGGGCGTGGGATTGCGTGCGGGCGCGGCATGCGTAGGGGCGGACGGCATGCCCGGATTGTGCCCGTTCGTGGGGTCGTCGTCAGTGAAGGCCGCCGGTCGTCCCGGCGTCCCCGCGGCGCACAGCGTCAGCGTGTCGCCAGCGTCGGTGCCGGCGACCGGATGTCCAGCATCTGGCCGGCTTCCACACGTTCGCCGCCCCGCACGACCAGGCGATCGCCCGCCTTGATCCCCGCGCTGACCTCGACCAGGTCGTCCAGTTCCGTCCCGGTCGTCACCGGCACGCGTTCGGCCTTGCCGGCGGCATCCACCCGCATGACGAAGTCGCCCTCGCGGCGCAGGATCACCGCGTCACGCGGCACCGCGATCACCGTGCGCGGCGGGGCGCTGGGCAGGCCCACGTCCACCGCGGTGCCGATGGGAATGTCCATGCCGTCCACCGCGATGCGCAGTTCGAGCTGCCGCGAGGCCTCGTCGCCCACCGGCACCAGGACGCTTACGGGATAGGCGCGTTCTGTGCCGGCGTTGCGCACGCGTACCTCGGTACCGGGCGACAGATGGCGGGCCAGGTCGACCGGTGCGCGGACGCGGACTTCCTGCGCGCCCGTGTCCACCAGGCGCGCGACCGAGGCGCCGGTGACCAGGTATTCGCCAGGTTGCGTGTGGCGCTCCACGACGATGCCGTCGAACGGCGCGCGGACGACCATCTGCGCCCGCTGATGGCGGAGCTGCGCGAGTTGGGCCAGCACGCGTGCCCGTTCCTGGGCCAGCACGTCGCGATCGGCGCGCAGCTGCTCGTACTGCGCACGCGCGATGTTCTGTTGTTCCGCCAGCTGCGCGTAGCGCTGTTCCTGCCGGGTGGCCAAGGCGAGTTGCGCCTGGATGCGCGCAAGATCGGCCTGGCCCTCCTGCTCGCGCAGGCGCAGCGCGGCGTCGTCGAGCACGGCCAGCGCCTGTCCGCGGCGAACACGCTGGCCGACCTCCGCGACGTCGACGACACGGCCCGTCTGTTCGCCTGCCACACGCGCATCGCGGCGACTGATGACACTGCCCGGCGACCACTGGTGCGGCGCAAAGGCCGTGCTGACGGCGGGTGCGACGCTGACGATGGCGGGCGGCGATGCCTCATCGGGTGGCGCGCTGGCTTCGGCCTCCCGTTTCATCCATGGCAGGACGAGGACGCCCGCGAGTGCGGAGGCGAGCAGCAGTTTGGGCAGGGGACGCATGGGATTCTCCAGGACAGGATCAGGAAGTGGCACGGGGAAGCGCGAACGCGTCCTCGGCCCGGTCGCCGCGCGGATGCGGCGTGCGTTCGCCGGCCAGGCGCAGCAGCGCAGGCACGAGCACCACGGTGAACAGCAGGCTGAGTGCGACGCCACCGACCGACACCGCGGCCAGTCCGCGATAGATCACCGCGCCGGGCCCCGGATTGATCGCCATGGGCAGCGCGCCGAGCACGCCGGTCAGGGCGGCGATCAGGATCGGGCGCAGGCGTTGTTCGAGTGCTTGCTTGAGCGCGTCGTCGAGCGATGCGCCGTCGGCCTGCGCTTCATGCGTCTGCGCCACCAGTAGGATGGCGTTGTTGATCACCATGCCCAGCAGCATGATGAAACCGATCATCGAGAGGAGATCCAGCGTCTGGCCGGCGACCAGGTCGAGTACGCGCAGGCCGGCGACGCCACCCAGCACGGCCATCGGCAGGGTGGCCATGACGAAGGCGCTGTCGCGCAGTGAGCGGAACATCGCGGCCATCAGCATGAAGAGCACGACCAGCGCCATCGCGAAGTTGATGCCCATGCTGCGCACCACCTCGCCGAGCCGGTCAGCGCTGCCCGAGATGCGGATGGCCGCATCCGGCGGCAGGCTGTCGCGCAGGGTCGGCACGATCTCCCCGTTGACGATGTCCAGCGCTTCTTCCAACGACATCGCCGCGGGAGGATCGACGGTGAGCGTGACCGTGCGACGGCGATCGATGCGGCGCAGCTGGTTCGGCGCGAGCACCGTGTCCACCTGCGCCAGGTCGGCCAGGCTCAGCACACCGCCCTGCGGCGTGGCCAGCGGGGCATCGCCCAGGCGCGCGATGTCGTCCTCGCCGTTGCTGCGCAGGATGATCGCCAGGCGGCGGTCGCCATCGAAATGCTCGCCCAGCCACTGGCCGTCGCCCAGCGTGCGCACTACCGTGCCCAGCTCGGGGCGCCGCCAGCCGACTTCGGCCAGGCGCCGGTCGTTGGGACTGACGCGCAGCTCCGGGGTGCCGCCGTCGGCATTGGGCCAGGCCTGCACGTTGGCGCCGGCGAAACGCTCGGACAATGCTTTTCGTCCCGCCTCTGCCGCACGCGCCAGCGCATCGCCGTCGCTGTGCTGCAGGTGGATGGCGATGGCGCGCGCCGAGCCCCCGAAACTGCCGAACAATTCGCCTTCGCTGGCGAACGCGCGCGTATCGGGGAAGCCGACCACGATCTCGTCGCGCACGATGCGTTCGAGTTCGCCGATGTCGTCCGGATCGACCACGCGCGCACCCAGCGTGCCGCCGCCCGGCCACAGGTTGAGATACCAGTTGCTGAGCTGCGGCCCCTTATCGCCCTCCATGTACGGGCGCATGCGCTCCAGCAATGCGGGGGCGATCTCGCGGTTCACGCGTTCGGGGCTCATCCCCGGCGGGAAGTTGAAGAAGGCGTCCACCGCGGCGCGCTTCACCGGCGGCAGGTAGTCGATCTGCGGCATTAGCACTACCGCAAGCAGGGCGGGTGCGAGCACCAGGCCGCCGACCCAGGCGAGCTGGCGCGGCCGGCCTTCGGTGGTCTTCAAGGCCCAGTCGCTGAGCCGCGACCAGAAGCGATGCTGGTTCTCCTCGCCAGGCCGCGTGCGCAGCCAACTGCCGGCCGCGGCGGGCAGCACCGTGACGGCGATCAGCAGCGATATGCCCACCGCGATGGAAATGGTCAGCGCCAGGTCGGCGAAGAGCTGGCCTTCGACGTCGTCCATGAAGATGACCGGCAGGAACACCGCCACCGTCGTCAGCGTGGAGGCGACCAATGCGCCGACGACCTGCCGCGTGCCTTCCAGCGCCGCATGCGTGGCCGACAGGCCTTGCTCGCGCAGGCGCACGATGTTCTCCGCGACGACCACCGCGGCGTCCATCACCATGCCGACCGCGAAGGCGAGGCCGGCCAGCGAGATGACGTTGAGGCTGCGCCCGGTGAGCTGCAGCACGATGAAGGTGGCGAGCAGCGAGATGGGAATCGCGCACGCGATCAGCGCGGTGGCGCGCACATCGCGCAGGAACCACCACAGGCAGCCCACGGCGAGCAGCACGCCGGCGGTCAGGCTGCCCGACAGCAGGCCGAGCGCGCGGTTGATGAAGACCGACGCGTCGAAGCTCTGCGCGATGTCCAGCCCCAGTGGCTTGAGTTCCTGCTCGCGCACGTCGGCGACGACCTGCTTCACGTCGTCCAGCGTGTCGAGCACGTTGGCGCCGCTTTCGCGCAGGATGCGCAAACCGATCGCCGGATTGCCGTTCTGGTAGGCGAAGAAGCGTTGCTCGGGACGCTTGACCTCCACCGTGGCAACATCGGCCAGCCGTACCGGCCGGCCATCGCGCCAGGCGAGGATCAGGTTGCCCAGTGCCTCGGGCGAATAGCGTCCGGCGAAGCGCAGTACGTACTCGCGGCGACCGGCTTCCACCACGCCACCAGAGACATCGGTGGCGCGTGCAGCGACGGCAGCCACATCGGGAATCTGGATGCCCAGTGCCGCGGCCCGCGACAGGTCCAGGGTGATGGTCAGCTCCTCCTCCGCACCGCCATTGATCTCCACGCCGGCCACGCCATCGACGGACGT
Organism: Pseudoxanthomonas sp.; assembly: GCF_002863005.1. Lineage (GTDB taxonomy): Bacteria > Pseudomonadota > Gammaproteobacteria > Xanthomonadales > Xanthomonadaceae > Pseudoxanthomonas_A. The sequence goes on along the minus strand of NZ_PKDG01000045.1, from coordinate 33,161 downwards.
CAGACGCGGCACGATCCGGTCCTCGATGAGCTGGCGATAGTCGAGGATGTCGCCGCGCGTGCCGGGCAGCTTCTGCACGAAGAAGTAGGTCAGCGAGTTGTTGGCGTTGTCCGCCCCGGCCTGCACCACAGGGGGCGTCGCATCGCGCGGCAAGGGCTGCAGGCGATTCATGCGCGCCAGCACTTCCACCAGCATCGCGTCCATGTCGCTGCCCACGGCGAACGTAAGGTTGATGAAGCTGTTGCCGGCGTTGACATTGGAGGTCATCTCCTCCAGTCCGGGCAGGCCCTGCATCACCGTTTCGATCGGCTCGACGATCTCCGATTCCATTTCCTGCGGCGAGGCCGCGCGCCAACCGGTCTGGATCGACATCTGCGGGCGCTCGATGTCCGGGAACAACTGCAGCGGCAGCTTGCCCAGGCTCAGCAGGCCGAATGCGCAGACCATCGCCACCACCACGGCGACGGCGGCGGGATTGCGCAGTGAGGCATCGGTGAGTTTCATCGTACGTCCGCGTGGTGGTCGGCGGTGCGCACGATGCGCGCAGTGACGAGCGGCGTTATGGCCCGGAAGTCATGCGGCAAGCCGCATTGCGGCGAGTGGTGGATGCGCGACGACGAACCGAGTCTTGAGAATCTGCGTTACGCGCATCGAATGCTGTTGTAGGAGCGACGTAAGTCGCGACCGCACGAGTTGAAAGTCATGAAATGTCGCAGCGAGCAGGCAAAATCCTGTCGCCATCGGCGCCTCGCACGAGGCCTGGCTTGGTGAGGTTCCGGCTACACGGTCGCGACTTACGTCGCTCCTACAGAACGGCACACGCCTACAGCAATACCGCCAGCTTGTCGCGATGGCTGCGCGACAGCTTCAGCTCCTGGCCGCAGTCCAGGCGCAGGAAGCTTTCGCCGTTGGTGTGCGGGCGCATTTCCACCACGCGCCGTGCGTTGACGATGGTGGATCGATGGATGCGGGGGAAGCGCTGCGGGTCCAGCTGTTTCTCCAGTTCGCGCATCGTCGCGCGCAGGATCAACGTGGTGCCGTTCGCTTCGTCGCCGTCCACATGGATGCACATGTAGTCGCCGGCGGCATCGATCCAGCGGATGCTGTGCAGGTCCACGCGCACGGTGCGGCCGCCATCGCGGACGGCGAGTTTCTCCTCGCGGCGCAGCAGGTCGAGCGCGTCCGGCTTCAGGGCCTCGTCCAGGTCCAGCGGCGGGCGGCCGCTCAGTTCGCCCAGCAGGCCGAGCAGGTGGGCGCAGTGGCCGCTGGCTTCGCGTTGGGCGCGTGCCTGACGCACCCGGGCCAGTGCCTGGGCCAACCGCGAATCCTCCACCGGTTTCAGCAGGTAGTCGGTGGCCGACGCTTCGAACGCGCGGATCGCGTAATGATCGTAGGCGGTCACGAACACCACCAGCGGCATCTCGCTGGCGGGGATCGCCCGCAGCGTCTGGAAGCCATCCAGGCCGGGCATCTGCACATCGAGGAACATCAGGTCCGGGCGGTGCTCGCGCAGGCCGGCGATGGCCGATGCGCCGTCGCCGTACTGGCCGACGATCTCGATGTCGGGATGCGCGCTCAGGCGGATTTCAAGGCCGCGACGCGCGAGCGGTTCGTCGTCGACGATCACGGCGCGCAGGCGGGGGGCAGGGTCCGTGAGGGCGTGGCTGTCCATGCTCAGTCACCGAGCGTCTGCGAGGTTTCGAACGGCAGGCGCAGGGTCACCTCGATGCCGCGTTCGCGGTTGCGCACGGAGAATCCGCCGGCCTCTCCGTACAGCACGCTGAGGCGTTCGCGCGTGTTGCGAAGTCCCACTCCCTTGCCCGGCGGCAAGGAGTTGCCTTCAAGACTGCTGCAGCCGGGGCCGTCGTCGATCACCCGCAGCACCAGTTGGCCGGCATCGTGTTCGGCTTCGATCCGCAACAGACCGCCGGCAACCTGGCGCGCGACCGCGTACTTGATGGCGTTCTCCACCAACGGCTGAAGCAGCAGGCTGGGGAGCAGCGCGCGCCAGCAGTCCTCGTCGATGTCGGTCTCGATGCGCAGGCGTTCGGCGAAGCGGATCTTCTCGATGTCCAGATACAGCGTGAGCGCATCCAGTTCCTGCCGCAGCGTCACCCGTTGCATCGGGTCGTTGTCCAGCGAATGGCGCAGGAACGACGAAAGCCCCTGCACCATGCGGTTGGCAGTGGCGTTGTCGCGGTCCAGGATCAGGGTGGAGATGGCGTTGAGCGTGTTGAACAGGAAGTGCGGATTCAGCTGGTAGCGCAGCATCTTCAGCTGGGCCTGGTGCGCCATGCTGCGCGCGGCGAGCGTGCGCCGTGCTTCGTCCTGGAACTGGCGGTAGTACTTGATGCCGAGGTACAGCCCCACCCAGGCCAGCACCACATAGATGTATCCGAGCGAATGCGCGACGAACTCCAGATGGTTGGCGGGCGCGCAGTCTTCGCAGAAGCGCAGCATCACCGCGCGGCTGGTCAGGTTCATCACCGTGGACGCTGCCAGCATCGGCAGGACCATCGCGGCCGCCAGTTGGGCGGGTTTGAGCCGCCAGCAGGCGCGCAACAGCTGGCGCAGGACCGCCGTGGCCACGAACCCGGTACAGGCGGCGGTGAACGGCACGATCCAGTAGCCTGCCGGCTTGCCGTAGGCGACTGCCTGCAGAGAACCAAGCGCGAAGTACGCCAGCCAGCCGCCTGCCTGGAGGCTCCAGAATGCCTGGTGCCGGGGAAGATCTAGAGGGTGGGCCGTTGAGATGGCCATGGCGGGCTCGCGAAGACGCAGGTGCCGCCATGCTAATGCCATGCCCGGCGACATGCCGCACGGCTCATCGGCCGCCGCGCACGCTTCGGCGCAAGGATCGCCGGATCAGCCCAACGGGCCGGGTGGCTCGCCATCGCCACCCGATTGCAGTGCCACCGGCAGGTGCCAGCCGTAGGTCACCGCCATCATGCGCAGGCCGAAGCAGAGGCCTGCGCCGACCAGGGCGCAGGGCAGCGCGGGCAGCGCCAGCCAGTGACCGAGCGCGACCACCAGTGCGCCGGCCAGCGCGGCCACCGCGTACAGCTCCGCCCGCAGCACCAGCGGCACCTGCGCCAACAGCACGTCGCGCGCGATGCCACCGCCAATGCCGGTCAGCATGCCCATCGCGGCCGCCATCGGCGGCGAGATGCCGTATTCCAGCGCCTTCTGCGTGCCGGCCACGGCGAACAGCGCCAGCCCCATCGCATCGAACAGACGCACCGGATGGTGCAGCTTCTCGATCAGCGGAGCCCAGAAGAACGTCACGATGCCAGCGGCCAGCGACGTCACGGGATAGCGCCAATCGCTGAGCGCGGCCGGTGGCGTAGCGCCGATCAGCAGGTCCCGGGTGATGCCGCCAGCCGTGGCCGCGATGAACGACAGCACCAGGACGCCGAAGATGTCGAGGCGGCGGCGCACGCCCAGCGTGGCGCCGCTGAGCGCGAACACGAACGTGCCGATCAGGTCGAGGATGGGGACGAGGGTATCCATGCCGGCATTGTGCCGCCGGCGTGGCGGGCCTGCGAGCCTTGTTCCGTCAGGCCAGGATCGGCTGCATCCCCACGCCCAGGCGATTCCAGGCGTTGATCACGGCCACCGCCATGGTCAGCTCGGCGATGCCGTGTTCGTCGAAATGCGCCTTCAGCGCCTCATAGGTGCTGTCGGCCGGTGCGCCGGAGGGCAACGTCGTCAGCTGCTCCGCCCAGGCCAGTGCCGCGCCTTCGCGGGCATCGAAGAAGCGGCTGTCTCGCCAACCGGCCAGCGTGTGCAGCTTGCGCGACTCCACCCCGGCCTTGACCAGGGCGCTGCTGTGCATGTCCATGCAGTAGGCGCAGCCGTTGATCTGCGAGACGCGCAGGAAGATGAGTTCGAGGAACTCCTTTCCCAGCACGCCGTTGTGGACGGCCGTGCTGGTGGCGTAGAGGCCGCGGAAGGCCTCGGGAACAAGCTTGGGATAGTCGACGCGATGGAATTTCATGCTCATGGCAGTGCCTCAATGGCGGCCACGCCGGCCACCTTCACTACCAGGACGCGCCACCGTCCTTCGCCGTGACAGCCGTACCCAACTTGTCGGGATTGGCGATGGTGAAGAGCTCGCTGATGCGCTCGCCGTCGCTCACCGCCACCATCACCGCGACCAGCACGCCATCGCGGTAGCGCAGGATCGCCGGTTCGCCGTTGGCCGTGCCCATGCGCCAGGCGATGGCCGGGTCCTGGCGGCGATACGCGGCCCAGAACAGGCGCGCGATCCGGATCGCGCCCAGCAACGGACGGATGACCGCCTGTCCCTTGCCGCCGCCATCGGAAACCAGTTGCGCGTCCTCGCGAAGCAGGGCCGCGATCGCAGGCTGGTCGCCGCGGCGCGCGGCGTCCATGAAGCGCTCCAGCAGGCGTCGGTGGTTCTCCGGCGGCACCGCGAAGCGCGGACGACCGGCCTGCACGCGTTCGCGCGCGCGATGGACAATCTGCCGGCAATTGGCTTCGCTCTGGCCGAGCAGGGGCGCGACCTGCGCGTAGTCGTAGTCGAAGGCTTCCTTCAGCAGGAAGGCGGCGCGCTCTTCCGGGCCCAGCCGTTCCAGCACGGCCAGGAAGGCTAGCGAGACCTGTTCCGAGACTTCGGCGGTGCGCTCCGGGCCGGGGGCCTCGTCGATGTCCGAGGGCGCGGGCAGCCACGGACCGGTGTAGTGCTCGCGCTGCACGCGCGCCGCGCGCAGGCGGTCGATGCCCAGCCGGGTGGCGGCGGTGACCAGCCAGGCCTCCGGGTCGCGGATGCCGGTCTTGTCGGTCTGCTGCCAGCGCAGCCAGGTGTCCTGGACGACATCCTCGGCGTCGCTGCGGCTGCCCAGCAGCCGGTAGGAGAGCCCGAAAAGACGGGAGCGGTGGGTTTCGAAGGTGTTTTCGGCGTTCATGCGACCAAAGACGGGGCAGGGCGACGTGGCGTGACAGCCGGGCACGGAGTCACTTTGGCCTAAAATGGGCGCTTCCGCCCGCTACCCCACCGGCAGCCCCCGGCTTCACGTCCCATGACCTCGATCAAGCAAGAAGACCTCATCCAGTCCATCGCCGACGGCCTGCAGTACATCAGCTACTACCACCCGGTCGACTACATCAAGAGCCTCGCGTCGGCGTATGACCGCGAGGAATCGCCGGCCGCGAAGGACGCCATCGCGCAGATCCTGATCAATTCGCGCATGTGCGCCGAAGGCCATCGCCCGATCTGCCAGGACACCGGCATCGTCACCGTGTTCCTCGAGATCGGCATGGACGTGCGCTGGGACGACGCCACGATGGGCGTGGAGGACATGGTCCATGAAGGCGTGCGCCGCGCCTACAACCATCAGGACAACAAGCTGCGCGCCAGCGTGCTGGCCGACCCGGCCGGCAAGCGCACCAACACGAAGGACAACACGCCGGGCGTGGTCAACGTCAAGGTCGTGCCGGGCAACACCGTCGACGTGATCGTCGCCGCCAAGGGCGGCGGCTCGGAGGCGAAGTCGAAGTTCGCGATGCTCAATCCGTCCGACTCCATCGTCGACTGGGTACTGAAGACCGTGCCGACGATGGGTGCCGGCTGGTGCCCGCCGGGCATGCTCGGCATCGGCATCGGCGGCACCGCCGAGAAGGCGATGCTGCTGGCGAAGGAATCGCTGATGGAGCCGATCGACATTACCGACCTGCAGGCGCGCGGCGCGTCCAATCGCGCCGAGGAGCTGCGCCTGGAACTGTACGAGAAGGTCAACGCGCTCGGCATCGGCGCGCAGGGCCTGGGTGGCCTGACCACCGTGCTCGACATCAAGGTCAAGGATTACCCGACCCACGCGGCCAACCTGCCGGTGGCGATGATCCCGAACTGCGCCGCCACGCGCCACGCGCACTTCACCCTCGACGGCAGCGGCCCGGTGATGCTGGACCCGCCGTCGCTGGAGGACTGGCCGGAACTGACCTACGACGCATCGAAGGGCCGTCGCGTCGATCTCGACACGCTGACCCGCGAGGATGTCGCCAACTGGAAGCCGGGCGAAGTCCTGCTGCTCAATGGCAAGTTGCTGACCGGCCGCGATGCCGCGCACAAGCGGATGGTCGACATGCTCAACAAGGGCGAGGCGCTGCCGGTCGATCTGAAGGGCCGCTTCATCTACTACGTCGGTCCGGTCGATCCCGTGCGCGATGAAGTCGTCGGCCCGGCGGGCCCGACCACCGCCACCCGCATGGACAAGTTCACCGAACAGGTGCTGGCGCAGACCGGCCTGCTGGGCATGGTCGGCAAGGCCGAGCGCGGCCCGGCGGCGATCGAGGCCATCAAGAAGCACCAGTCGGCCTACCTGATGGCGGTCGGCGGCGCGGCGTACCTCGTCTCCAAGGCGATCAAGGCGGCGAAGGTCGTCGGTTTCGCCGACCTGGGCATGGAAGCGATCTACGAGTTCACCGTGCAGGACATGCCCGTGACCGTCGCGGTCGACTCCCAAGGCACCTCGGTGCACCAGACCGGCCCGAAGGAGTGGCAGGCGCGGATCGGGAAGATTCCGGTGGTGGTGGCCTGACGCTGTTCCCTTCTCCCTGCGGGAGAAGGTGCCGAAGGCGGATGAGGGGCGAGCGAAGTCTGATTGCTTGAATCATGCTGACGGTTGGCGCTCCTTACTCCAACCCCTCTCCCATGGGGAGAGGGGCTCAAATCGCAGAGGCCCATCTATGTCGACAAAGCTCTACTACTCCCGCAGCACCGCCAGCCTCGTCGTGCACTGGCTGCTGATCGAGCTGGGCGTCCCGCATGAGCTGCACGAGCTGGACTTCGACAAGCGCGACCAGAAATCCGACGAGTACCTGAAGCTCAACCCCGCCGGCGTGGTGCCCACGCTGGTGATGGACGGGCAGGTGATCACCGAGACGGCCGCGATCCTGATGCATCTCGCCGATACGCATCCGCGTGCCGAACTGGCGCCTGCGGTGGCGAGCACGCAGCGTGCGCAGTACTACCGCTGGATGCTGTTCTGCGCCAACACGCTGATGCCCGCGTACCGCGCGTGGTTCTACTCCGACGAGATCGCCGGCGAAGCCAATGTCGAGGCCACCCGGCAGCACGCACGGGCGAAGCTGGAAAAGGCGTGGGGACAGGTCGCCGAGCATCTCGAAGCGCATGGGCCTTACCTGCTGGGCACTCAGCGCACCGCGGCCGACTTCCTGCTGACGATGCTGATGCGCTGGTCGCGCAACATGCCCAAGCCCGCCGATACCTGGCCGGCGCTGCAGGCCTACGCACAGCGCATGAAGGCGCTGCCGAGTTTCAGGGAAGTCTATGCGCGCGAAGGATTGACGGACTGGACCTAGCGAAACTGCGTCTTGTGGGAGCGACGTAAGTCGCGAAGCTCCGGGATTGAATCCATGCGGGCCGATGGAAAAAAGCTCGCGACTTACGTCGCTCCCACAGCGATCATCGCGTTGGCTCAGTCCACGTATTCTTCGAACTTCTTCCCGCCCTGGAACGGCATCAGATGCTGGCGCACGATGCCGCGTGGCACCGTCTCCAGCTTCATCACGCCGTATTCCTCGGGCCAGTCTTCCTGCTTCGGCGGCAGCTTGAACGTGCCCATCAGCATGTCCACCAGCGGCAGGTGGATGGCGTAGTTCACGTCCAGGTAGTCCTTGTGCCGTGCGTGGTGCCAGTGGTGGTAGCGCGGCAGCACCAGCAGGTATTCGAGCCAGCCGAAGCGGATGCCCAGGTTGGCGTGCGCCAGCACCGCCTGCAGACCCACCAGGATCACGTAGGCATTCACTGCCGGCGTCGAGAAGCCGAGGACCAGCAGCGGCAACAGCACCGCGCTGCGGGTCAGCACGATCTCGACGATATGGATGCGCGAGCCGGCCAGCCAATCCATCTCGCGGCTGGAATGGTGCACGGCATGGAAGCGCCAGAGCCACGGAATGTTGTGGTACGCGCGGTGCAGCAGCGCTTGCGCGAGGTCGGCGACGAACACGGCGATCAGGAACTGCGCCCAGACCGGCAGCGACTGGATGGCGTCCTTCAAGGCGGGGAACGCGGCCAGGCCGGCGATGGTTGAGGTGGAGGCCGTCACCAGGATCAGGATGAACTGCACCAGCATGTGGCTCATGAAGAAGTACGTCACGTCGGTGCGCCAGCCGGGACGCAGCGGCGAGATCCGGCGCTTGCCGAGGTAGTGTTCCAGCGGTACGAACACCAGCGCCGAGAAGAACAGAGAGATCACGAACCAGTCCAGGCCCAGCGAATACGGTGTCTTGCCGATGGCGTCAAACTGTACGTTGGTGCCGCCCAGCAGCACCGCCAGCGTGGCACCGCCTACACCGATGAGCGCGATGCGCTTGTTGCGGTCGCGCAGGATGGCCCAGGTGCCCATGGCGAAGGCGGCGGCCAACCCGACCAGCAGGAGGTGGCGAGCGAACTGCTCGTTGTAGGCGGCCCGGAATTCCCTGCTCGTCAGCAGTTCGGGGAAATGGAAACAGGCGACGGCCATCAGGCTCAGCAGCCCGAGCATGGCCGAAGCGTAGGCGAAGAACGAACGGCGAGGGCGTGTCATGAGCATCCTGGCAGGCGGTGCGATTCCTGCGCAGGATCTTACGTCAGGCGAGGCGGTTTCCGGCCGCGTCGACGACCGGCTCGCCATCTTCCTTGCTGAAAGCGCCACGCTGCGCCTGCGGCAGGATATCCAGGACTCGTTCGGAGGGCCGGCAAAGCCGGGTGCCGAGGGTCGTCACCACGATCGGACGGTTGATCAGCACCGGATGGTCCAGCATGGCGTCGATGAGCGCCGCGTCATCGGCAAGGCCGAGTTCCGGGTAAAGCGCTTCCTTGGTCCGGACAACCTCGCGCACGGGCGTGCCCATCGCCGCGATCAGCGACACCAGCGTGGCGCGATCGGGCGGCGTCTTCAGGTATTCGATGACCTGCGGCTCGATACCCGCATTGCGGATCAGTCCCAGCGTGTTCCGCGAGGTGCCGCACGCGGGGTTGTGGTAGATCGTCACGTCGTCCATCAGTACCAGTCCAGCAACGAGATGCCCAGGCCGACGTAGGTGGCCTTGTGGTTGTAGTCGATCAGGCTTTCGCCGTAGCCATGGAACAACTGCACGTGGGCGCGGAACGCGCGATTGATCGGGAAGCCGTAGTCCAGCTGCAGGGCGCCGTGCGACTGATCGCCGCCACGCAGCGAGTGCCGGCCCAGTACGGTGAATACATGGCCGTCGCGCGCGTAGGTGAGCATCGCATCGCCGCGGCCGATGTAGTCCTCGATATCCGGGTTGTCGTCGTCGTTGCCGTCCGGAACGCGATACCACGGACGCACGACGAAAGCCCAGTTCTCGCGATCCAGGCCGATGGTGGCGATGACGCGGTTCCAGCTGCGCGACAGCGGATCGCTGCGGCCGTTGGACTGGTGGTTGATGCCGATGCCCGCCATCCGCCCCTTCCAGCCCGCCAGGCTGTAGTTGTTGCGGAACACCAGCATCACTTCGGGTTCGTAATTGGTTTCGCGGAACGGGCGTGATTCCTCACCGTTATAGACCTGCCAGCGCGAGCTCTGGGTGTACGCGCCCCAGATGTCGCCGTTGTCGCCGAACAGGTTCTCGGCGAACTTGGTCTTGAAGCTCAGCTGGAACTTCGCCTCGATGTCCTGCAGTGCCTGCGGCTCGGTGACCGTGTTGTCGGGATTGGGCGAGGAGGGCGTCTCGTTGACCTGGCTGGTCCAGAACGCTGGCAGCAGGTACATGGGCTTGTAGGCGCGCAACTGGAAGACACCCAGCTTCGAATCCTTGGCCAGCTCCCAGCGGCTGTCGAGCAGCGAACCGCGGCCGGCGTTGGCGATTAGGTCGGCGTCCGCCTCGTCGTCGACCCGGAACCAGGCGCCCATGCGCCGGCGGGCGCGCTCGCCCATGGGCAGGTCCGCCGCTTTGGCCGCCTCGGCCTCGGCGCGGGCCGACGCACGCGCCTGCTCGCGCGCCTGCGCCTCGGCTTCCTTCGCAGCGCGCGCCTGTTCGTCCGCGGTCCGCGTGTCGCGGGCGCTCCTGCCCAGCGCTTGGTCGTAACAGGCCAGGCGGGCGGCATCGTTCTCGAGCAGGAAGCAGGCCTCGGCGGAGGGAACGGCCGGTGCGTCCTGCGCCTGGGCAGCGAACGAGAGGGAAACGCCGATGGCCAGCGGCAGGAGTCGGGCGCGGTGCGTCATGCGGGGCTCGATCAGGGAGTGCGGGTGGGGAGCGGTATTCTGCCAGCCATGGGCGCGAAGGCGCGTCGACATGGCCTAGAAGATCCAGGCGAAGACGAACAGGCCCAGCATCGCGAAGGTCAGCCCCAGCTTCAGGACAACGCCCAGCACGATGCCCAGCCAGGTCCCCAGCCCGACCTTCGTCGCCTGCCGCAACTCGCGCCCATGCCAGAGCTCGCCGAGCAGCGCACCGATGAACGGGCCGGCCAGCAGGCCGATGGGCATGAAGAACAGGCCGGCGAAGGTGCCGATCACCGTGCCCCAGAGCGCCTTGCGGCTGGCGCCGACACGCTGCGCGCCGACCGCGGTGGAGAAAATGTCGGCCGCGAACGAGAGCGCCGTGAGCAGTCCCAGCACCACCAGCGTCACCCAGCCGATCTGCTGGAAGTCACCCGCCCAGGCGGCCAGCAGCATGCCCGCGAACACCAGCGGCAGGCCGGGCAGGGCAGGCAGGATCACCCCGGCCACGCCCACCAGGATCAGTACCACCGCCAAGGCGTAATAAAGCATCTGGATGTCCAATCAAATCTCCTGAGGAATCAAAGGGTTGTCTGGGGGTTGACTTTTCGGCTCACGTGTTTGCATTTTGCCAAATGCCGGGTTACTGTGCGGCCGCTGCCGTTGCCAAGGTCACCGTGAATCGTGGCCTGATGGGGTAGATCCATGATCCGCTGCATCCTTGTACCTCGCTTCCTCCTTGCAACCAGCCGCCCAGCAGGCGTATCCACCACCCGTTTCAAGGAGCAAGTAGATGTCTGATCGTGAAACCGGAACCGTCAAATGGTTCAACGATGCCAAGGGCTTCGGCTTCATCAGCCGCGAGAATGGTGAGGACGTGTTCGTGCATTTCCGTGCCATCCAGACCCAGGGCTTCAAGAGCCTGAAGGAAGGCCAGAAGGTCAGCTTCACCGTCGTGCAGGGCCAGAAGGGCCTCCAGGCGGATGCCGTCCAGCCGGTCTGAACTGGAGAATGCAGGACCGCGCGAAGGCGCGGGCTCCACAGGAAAAAGCCCGGCGGATGCCGGGCTTTTTCTTTGCTGCGGTGTCGCGCGGGCGATCAGCGGATGACCACGCGACCGTTCTGGATGCGGACGTAGGTGTTCTCCCGGACCCCGCCGAGGTCGCGCTGGCTGATCGTCACGCGGCGTCCATCGTCCATGCGCACCGTGATGTTGTAGGTGTCACCGGTGGTGCGGTTCTGGATCGCGTTGCCGGCGGCGGCACCTGCCACCGCGCCTGCAACCGTGGAGACATTCTTGTTGCCTTCGCTGCCGCCCGTGCGGTCCGAGATCTGGCGGCCGGCGACCGCACCGACGATGCCGCCCAGCACGGCGCCGGTCGCGGACGGAGCGCTGCGGCCGGACGACACCACGTCGATGCGTTCGACGATGCCGCAGTCCGCGCAGTAGCGGTTGGCCGGCGCATTGTTGTAGCCACCGCCGTAGCCGCTGCTGCCGTAGCCCGGGGACGTGCTTGCACAGCCGGCGAGGGCGACGGCCGTCGTCATGCCGATGGCGAGAAGACGCAGGTTCATGGATGCCTCCTGTGGATGGTAGGACCGTCAGGATGATCGTGTCCCGTCGGGGCGCATGCTCCACATGACCGCGTGAACATCATGACAATCGGGCCGCTTGCGCGGCCCGGATGTCAGGTGCGATTCATGCCGCGGCTATCGTCATCCCCGGAAATCCTGATGGCAGGCCTTGCAGTCCGCCCCTACCTTCTCGACCAGGGCGCCTGCGGCCGCGCAGTCGGTGGGCGGCGCGCTCAGGGCCGCGTCCAGGTCCGCGCGGAACTGGCTGGTATGCGCTTTGAACCGCTGGTCGTCCGCGATCCCTGGGAATGCCATGTCCAGATCGTTCGCCATCGCTCGCAGTGTGCGTACGTGCGGGATGGTGTCGGTGGCCGCGCAGCGGTTCTGCTTCACCGTGTCGGCCAATTGCGCCGAGTGCCTGGCCATCACGTGCATTACGCTGTGGGGGAAGGGATCCTGCCGCGCCTGCAACGCGCGCATCGCCATGACCGTACAGACAGCACCCACCACCAGGCCGATCAAGAAGAGGAAGAGGTAGCGCGACGCGGCGGAGGGCTTCTTGGTGTCGGGTTGGCTGGCCATGCGGCGGGCTCCTTGTGGATGACGCCGCGATGGTACGACGGCCATCACGGTTTGCGCCACGGCTTACACTGGCGCCATGAAGAAAGAACTCCGGGACCGGTTCGCCGGCATCGACCGCCTCTATGGCGTGGGAACCGTAGAACGCCATGCGCAGGCGCGCGTCGCCGTGGTGGGCATGGGCGGCGTGGGCTCGTGGGTGGTGGAGGCGCTGGCGCGCTCCGGTGTGGGTCATCTCACATTGATTGATGCCGACGACATCTGCGTGTCCAACACCAACCGCCAATTGCCGGCCCTCGAAGGGCACTACGGGCGCAACAAGGCCGAGGCGATGGCCGAGCGGTGCCGCGCGATCAACCCGCTGATCGATATCGATGCCGTGCCGCAGTTCCTCACGTCCGGCAACATGGGCGAGCTGCTGGATCGCGGCTTCGACCTGGTGCTCGATGCGTGCGACAGTTTCCGGGTCAAGGTGGAAATGATCGCCTGGTGCCGCCGCCGCAAGTTGCCGATCGTGGTATCCGGGTCCGCCGGCGGTCGCACCGATCCCACCCAGATCCGCCTTCGTGATCTTTCGCGTACCGAACACGACGCGCTGCTGGCGCTGGTACGCAAGAAGTTGCGCGCGGAGTTCAATTTCCCCAAGAACAGCGACCGCTACTTCGGGGTGCAGGCCGTGTACTCGCTCGAAAACGTCAAGTATCCGCAGGCCGACGGCAGCGTCTGCGGCCTGCGCCCGCAGCTGGGGGCGGATGCGGCGCTGAAACTGGATTGCGGTGTGGGGCTGGGGGCCGCCACCCATATCACCGGTGCGTTTGCGTTCGCGATGGTGGGCAAGGCGCTCGAACTGCTGGCCAAGCCCGCGAAGACGGCGCTCAGGCCACCGGCAGCTTGAAAAGGCGCTCGGCGTTGCGCGTTGTCGCGGCAGCGACGTCCTCCGGCGCTATGTCGCGCAGGCTGGCAATCACGTCGCGCACTACGGACAGGCGTTCGGGCTCGTTGCGTTGCCCGCGGATGCCGGCGTCCGGCTGGTCCGGCGCATCGGTCTCCAGCAGCAGGTAGTCGAGCGGCATCGTGCGTGCCAGTGCGCGCAGGCGGTTCGCACGCTCGTAAGTGACGGGTCCGCCCAGGCCGATCAGGAAACCCATCCCCCACAACTGGCGCGCCTGCTCCGGACTGCCGGAGAAGCTGTGGACGACGCCGGTCAGTCCACGCACGCGCCTGATCGCTGCGATCACGGCGTCCACCGCGCGTCGTGCATGCACGATCACCGGCAGGCCGAATTCGCGCGCCACGCGCAGTTGGCCATCGAAAAACTGTTGCTGTGCGTCGGCATCCAGACCGTCCACGAAGAAGTCCAGCCCGCATTCGCCGATCGCCACCGGATGCTCGCGCTGGATCCACTGCCTCAGTGCGTCCAGATGCTCCGGGCGATGCTCGGCGAGGTACATCGGATGCAAGCCATAGGCGGGGAACAGACCGGAATCCTGCAGGCAGACGTCACGAAGTCCCGGCCAGGTCGACGCGGCAACCGCCGGAACGATCTGGCGCGTCACCCCGGCGCTGCGCGCACGCGCCAGCACGGCGGTGCGATCGCCATCGAACTCGGCGGCGTCGAAATGGCTGTGGCTGTCGACCAGCATCTGTCAGCGCTGGGTGGGCTCGATGGCGGGCGGTGGTTCCTTGCGCCGTTTCCAGTTCGCCAGCAACAGCGTGCCCAGGCCGAAGAGGATTTCGTCCACGAACGGGAAGGGATCGGGCAGGAACAGCGTGACGACGAAGAGCGCAGCCGTGATCTTGAACAAGGTCGGATAGCGCAGCTTGCGGGCCCAGTCGAGCAACGGCAGCAGTAGCGGGTTCGGCATGGAGGAGACTCGTTCCGGAGTGCAACGGACGCCACGCTAGCATGATCCGAACGTCGCGGAAGCGTTCATTTTTCGTTCGTTTTCGTGGGCCTTCACCGGTACTTTGTTCAGGTTCCCAGTGGTGCAATGATGGCGAATGTGAATCGGGGCAGCCCGACTTGGAGGCAGCGATGAAGAGCAATACCACAACGATTCTGGTTGCCGTCGGCGCATTGCTGGTGGGCGGTGTCGCCACGGCGGCGTTCCTCAAGGGCGGGGACAAGAGCCCGACCGGCCAGGACGGCTTGGTGACGGCGGCCGATGGCACGCTGGTCGCGGATGACGCGGCCATGATCGACAACCAGATCCCCATGGGCACGTTGCAGTACGCCACCGTGGTGAAGTCGGAGCCGGTCACCAGTTCCGAGAAGCTGTATGCGACGGTGATCGGCACCGAGGCAGTGCGCGAGACCACCACGACCAGTTCGCCGCGCGAGGTGTGCGAAGACGTGGTCGTGCAGGAGCGCCTGCCCGAACGCGATGGCAACGCGGGGGGTACGGTGGCCGGTGCGGTGATCGGTGGCCTGCTGGGCAACCAAGTGGGCGGCGGCAACGGCAAGAAGGCGGCCACGGTCGTGGGTGCCGTGGCGGGCGGTGCGATCGGCAACCAGGTGGACAAGCGCCACGTGGGTGGCCGGGTCGTGAATCGCACCGAGCGCCAGTGCCACACCGAGAACGCGACGTCGGAGTCGTCGCGGGTGACGGGTTACAACGTGACGTACCGCAATCCTGATGGCTCCACCGGCACCATGCGCATGGACAGCAAGCCGGGCAACCGCATTGCGCTCGGCACCACCGACAAGGTGATCGGTTATGACGTGACCTATCGTTTCGAGGGCCAGGACAAGACGATCCGCCTGGACCAGAAGCCGGGCGATCGCCTGCCGGTGATCGACGGGCAGGTGGTGACTCAGACGGCCAGCGTGGATGCCCCGGACAAGGGCTGACGATCCGGCCCGCACCGGGCCTGCATTTCAACGTGGCACCCCGCAAAGGCCGGCATTTCGCCGGCCTTTGCTGTGCGGACTGGCGCTTACCGCCCACGATGGCCACCGCATACAATCACCGGATACCTCTTATGCCGGTTGAAGCGCGATGGCCCTGAACCCGTACGACCTGTTCGATGTCCGTTCCCTGCTGAGCGAAGAGGAGCGCGCCGTCCAGGACGCCGTCGCCCGCTTCACCGACGAGCGCGTGCGCCCGATCATCGGCGACGCGTTCGACCAGGGCCGGTTTCCGAAGGAACTGGTGCCGGAGATCGCCGAACTTGGCCTGCTGGGTTCCTCGCTGCCGGAAAAGTACGGCTGCGCTGGCCTCAATGCGGTCAGCTACGGCCTGATCTGTCAGGAACTCGAGCGCGGCGACAGCGGTATCCGCAGCTTCGTCAGCGTGCAGTCCTCGCTGTGCATGTATCCCATCTACGCGTACGGCAGCGAAGAACAGCGCGGGCGCTGGTTGCCGGACATGGCCGCCGGCAAGGTGATCGGCTGCTTCGGCCTGACCGAGCCCCACGGCGGCTCCGACCCGGCCAACATGAAGACCCACGCGCGCCGCGATGGCGACGATTGGGTCATCAACGGCTCGAAGATGTGGATCACCAACGGCAACCTGGCCGACATCGCCATCGTCTGGGCGCAGACCGACGACGGGATTCAGGGCTTCCTGCTCGAGAAGGGCATGGCCGGGTTCACCGCGCAGGAGATCAAGCACAAGATGAGCCTGCGCGCATCGGTGACCAGCGCGCTGTTCTTCGACAACGTGCGCGTGCCCGACAGCAGCCGCCTGCCCAACGTCAAAGGCCTGAAGGGCCCGCTGGGCTGCCTGACCCAGGCGCGCTACGGCATCACCTGGGGCCCGATCGGCGCCGCCATCGCCTGCCTCGACGAAGTGCTTGCCTACACCAAGGAACGCATCCTGTTCGACCGCCCCGTCGCGGCCACCCAGAGTGCGCAGATCAAGATGGCCGAGATGGCCCGCCGGATCACCCTGGCGCAGTTGCTGTCGCTGCAGCTGGGTCGCCTGAAGGATGCCGGCAGCATGGCGCCTTCGCAGGTGTCGCTGGCGAAGTGGAACAACTGCCGCATGGCCATCGACATTGCCCGCGAATGCCGCGACCTGCTGGGCGGCGCCGGCATCACCACCGAGCACGCCGCCATCCGCCACGCGCTGAACCTGGAATCGGTCATCACCTACGAGGGCACGGAAACCGTGCACCAGCTGGTGATCGGCCGCGAGCTGACGGGCATCAACGCGTTCTGAGCGGGTCCCGCAACGCGCACGGCCGACGGCGTGCGCGGACCGGGTGTTCAGCGCGTGGGATGGCCTTCCGTTCTGGGATGACGTGGCACCGATGGACCTTTCCGAACTCCAACTCGACACGCCCCGCCTGCTGCTGCGCTTGCCGCGGCGGGAGGACTACGAAGCGTGGGCCGCGTTCGCCACCGATGAAGAGACCATGCGTTACATCGGCGGCACGCAGGCCCGTTCGCCGGCATGGCGCAGCCTCGCGGCCACGCTGGGCAGTTGGCATCTGCAGGGCTTCGGGATGTTCTCGGTGATCGAGAAAGCGACCGGCCGCTGGATCGGCCGGGTAGGGCCGTGGCAGCCGGAAGGCTGGCCGGGCACCGAGGTGGGCTGGAGCATCGCCCGTGAGTCTTGGGGCCGCGGTTACGCGCCGGAAGCGGCGACGGCCAGTATCGACTGGGCGTTCGAACACCTGGGCTGGGAAGAGGCGATCCATACCATCGATCCGGAGAACGCCAACTCCAAGTCGGTCGCCGCGAAACTTGGTTCGACCTACCTGCGGATGGATCGCCTTCCCGAACCGCACCACGAGAAACCGGTCGAAGTCTGGGGCCAGACGCGCGCGCAGTGGCAGGCACGCAGGGTCGCCCAACCGTGACGTCGACGTCCGCGCTGTACGCAGGCCTGCACGATGCCTTGCCCGAGCTGATGCGGACGTTCCGCGATCCCTGGTGGATCATCGGCAGTGCCGCGATGGTGCTGGCGGATATTCCGAATGTCGCACCGCAGGACATCGACGTACTCTGCAGCCGTCGCGATGCGCTGCAATTGCGGGAGGCCTGGATCGATCACGTCGATGCGGCCTACCGCCCTGCAGACGAAACCCGTTTCCGTTCCGCGTTCGCCCGCTTCGTGCACCTGCCGATGCCGGTGGAAGTCATGGGTGGACTGGAACTGATGACGGCCACGGGATGGCGGCCCGTGCAGGTGCACGACGATCTACGCCTTGACGTCGCCGGCCATGAAATGCGTGTGCCGACGTTGGATGAGCAACGCCGCATCCTGCTCGCGTTCGGTCGGGAGAAGGATCTCGCCAAGGCCGCCCGCATTCCCGTATCGCCGGAGCACCCGCATGTCGCCTGATCCCGTCACCGTCCATGGCATGTCCACCTCCGGCAACTGCCACAAGGTGCGCCTGTTGCTCGAACAGCTCGCACGGCCTTACGCGTGGGTCGAGGTCGACAGCGCCAATGGCGGCACCCGCACACCGGACTACCTGGCGAAAAACCCGAACGGCAAGGTGCCGATGCTGGAGCGCGCGGACGGCGCGATCCTGGTGGAGTCGAACGCCATCCTCTGCTGGCTGGCAGACGGCAGTCCCTACCTGCCGGCCGATACCTGGCAGCGTGCGCAGGCATTGAGCTGGCTGTTCTTCGAACAATACAGCCACGAGCCCTACATCGCGGTGGCGCGCTTCATCCGCGGATGGACGCCCGTGGATTCGCCGCGTCGTGCCGACTTGCCTCGTCTGCAGGAACGCGGCGCCCAGGCGCTGGCCGTGATGGAAAAGCACCTGCAAGGCGCGGCGTGGTTCACCGGTGACGACTACGGCGTGGCCGACATCGCGCTGTTTGCGTATACCCATTGCGCCGATGAAGGCGGCTTCGACCTCGCCGCATACCCGCATATCACCGACTGGCTGGCCCGCGTACGCGTGCAGCCGGGTTTCGTTCCCATGCCCGGCGTGAGCGACGATGTCGCCGCGCGCCTGGCGTCCTCCTGATCCGAGCGAGCACATGACTGCCAAAGCAATTCCCGCACGCATGAAGGGCCTGAACCGGGCCGAGATCTGCGACCAGAATTTCATCGAGTTCGTCAGGGAATGGGACGGTCAGGTGCGCAGCGCGCCGGCCCACGGCGATCCGGTGCTACCCGGTAGTGCGCTGGATGCGACGGGCTTCGTGGAACTGCTCGAATCCCAGCTCGTGAGTCGCCATCTGGACCTGATGGCGCGCGTGCTGCGCGTACAGAACAAGGTTTTCTACACCATCGGTTCCAGCGGCCACGAAGGCAATGCGATGGTAGCGCGCGCGACACGCCATACCGATCCGGCGTTCCTGCACTACCGCAGCGGCGGTTTCATGGCCGAACGCTTCCGCAAGCTGCCCGGCATGGACCCGGTGATGGACTCCGCGCTGAGTTTCGCTGCCAGCGCGGAAGACCCCGCGTCCGGCGGTCGCCACAAGGTGTGGGGCAGCAAGCCGTTGTGGGTGCTGCCGCAGACCTCGACGATCGCCTCGCACCTGCCCAAGGCATTGGGTACCGCCGTGGCGATCGAACAGGCGCGCCGCATCGGCCATGCGCTGCCGATTCCCGACGACAGCATCGCGATCTGTTCCTTCGGCGATGCGTCCTCGAACCATGCCACCGCACAGACCGCGTTCAATGCCGCCGCATGGACCGCATACCAGAAACTTCCCGCCCCGGTGCTCTTCGTCTGCGAGGACAACGGGATCGGCATTTCGGTGAAGACACCGGACGGCTGGATCGGGCGCAATTTCCGCGACCGCGCCGACCTGGACTATTTCCACGCCGATGGTTTGGATCTCGCCGCCGGCTACGGGCAAGTGCAGGCCGCGGTCGAGCATTGCCGCCGCACCCGCAGACCCACGTTCCTGCACCTGCGTACCACCCGCATCATGGGCCACGCCGGCACCGACTTCGAAATTGAATGGCGTCCGCTGGAGGAACTGTGCGCCGTCGAGGCGACCGATCCGCTGCTGCGCAGTGCCGCGATCGCGCTGGCGTCGGGCCTGTACACCAAGGACGCTCTGCTCGAGACATACGAAGCGATGCGCAAGCGTTGCTTCGCTGCCGCCGAAGATGCCGACCGCCGTCCGCGCATCACCACGCTCGATCACGTGATGGCGCCGCTCGCGCCCTATACGCCCGACGCGGTGGCGGCGGAAGCCGCGCGCGAAGCCCCGCACGAACGGCGCGTCGCGGCCTTCGGTAGCGAGGACAAGCTGCCCGAGAAGTTGCCGCCCCGGCATCTTGCCATCCAGATCAACAACGCGTTGCACGACCTGTTCTGCAAGTATCCGGAGACGCTGCTGTTCGGCGAGGACGTGGCGCAGAAGGGCGGCGTGTACACCGTCACCAAGGGCCTGCAAAAGGCGTTCAAGGGCAGCCGCGTGTTCAATACGCTGCTCGACGAGACGATGATCCTCGGCCTGGCCCAGGGTTACGCCAACATGGGCATGCTGCCGCTGCCGGAAATCCAGTACCTGGCGTACTTCCACAACGCCTGCGACCAGATCCGCGGCGAGGCGGCCAGCCTGCAGTTCTTCAGCAACGACCAGTACCGCAACCCGATGGTCGTGCGCGTCGCCGGCCTCGGGTACCAGCGGGGATTCGGCGGGCATTTCCACAACGACAATTCGATCACGGCCTTGCGCGACATCCCGGGACTGGTCGTCGGGTGCCCCTCGCGCGGCGATGATGCGGCTACCATGCTGCGCACGCTGGCGGCACTGGCGAAGGTGGACGGACGCGTCACCATGTTCCTCGAGCCGATCGCGCTGTACATGACCAAGGACCTGTACGAGACCGGCGACGGGCAGTGGCTGTTCCCGTATCCGCCGCAGGACGAGGCGATGACACTGGGCGAGGGGCGCGTATACGGTGAAGGCGCGGACGATCTGGTGATCTTCACCTATGGCAATGGCGTACCGATGAGCCTGCGTGCCGCAAGAACCATCGAACGCAAGCATGGCTGGAAGGTGCGTGTGGTCGACCTGCGCTGGCTGGTCCCGCTCAATGCCGCGTTCATCGCGGCGCAGGCGAAGACGGCGAAGCGGATCCTGATCGTCGACGAAGGTCGCCATGCGGCGGGCGTGGGCGAGGGGGTCATCACCGCGATCGCCGAGGCCGGCTATAGCGCGCGTCCCTTCCAGCGCGTGGTCGGCGCGGATACTTACACCCCCTTGGCCGGCGCAGCCTTCCTGGTACTCCCGGGCGATGACGATATCGTCGCGGCGGCCGACCGGCTGGCATGATGGCGGCCACAACCTGATCGAGAAACGCACATGCCCACGCCCCGCATCGGTCTCATCATCGGCAGCCTGCGCTCCGGCTCCTACAACCGGCAGCTCGCGCATGCGGTGCAGCGGCTGGCCGGCGATCGCTTCGCGTTCGCGGAGATCGGCATCCGCGACCTGCCGCTGTACGACCAGGACGACGATGCGGATTTCCCGGCGGCGGGCCAGCAGTTCAAGCAGCAGGTGGAAGCCTGCGATGCGCTGCTGTTCATCACGCCGGAGTACAACCGCTCGATTCCTGGCGTGCTGAAGAACGCCATCGACGTGGGCAGTCGTCCCGGCGGCAGCAATTCCTTCGGCGGCAAGCGCGCGGCGATCATCGGTACCTCACCGGGCGCGCATGGCACGGTGTCGGCCCAGCAACACCTGCGCAACGTGCTGGCGGCGGTCGACGTGGCGGTGCTGCCGCAGCCCGAGATCGCCATCCAGTATCGCGAAGGCCAGATCGATGCGGCGGGCGATATCGCCGACGAGCGCCTGCGCAAGCGCCTGCAGCTGTTCCTGGATCGTTTCGAGGCTTGGGTGGCCTGAACCGTCAGGCCGGGCGCAACAGCGCCAGGCCGTCGCGCAGGCGCTGCAGCGGGCGACGGTCGCTCGGGCTCTCGTCGGCCAGCATGCCCGCGAGCGCACGCCGGAAAGGGGTCAGTCGGCGACCCGCTCGCAGCACCCCCTCGCGCAGCAAGCGTGCCGGCGCACGGTCGTCGGTGTAGAGCTCCACGATGGCGCGCGTGGCCAGGTACAGCGGCCGTGTGCCGCGGCGATGGCGGCGCTCGTAACGCGCCAGCCCTTCCGCGCACCCGAGGTCGCCCTTGCGCTGCATCGCGTCGCGCGCCATGGCAGCCAGCCGCTCGACGCTGGCCAGCCCGAGATTGAAGCCATGCGCCGTGACCGGGTGCATGCCGACCGCGGCATCGCCGGCCAGCGCGAACCGGCGCCCGACAAACCGGCGCGCATAGACGCCCACCAGCGGATACACATGCCGGCTGCTTTCCAGCGTCATGTGGCCCAGGCGATGCCCGTAGCGCTGCTCCATCTCGCAGGCGAATGCGTCGACGTCCAGTGCGGCGAGACGTCGCGCTGCGGCGTCGGGCAGGGTGATGACGACGGAGGATTCATGCTCCTTCAGCGGGAGCAGCGCCAGTGTCTGGCCGTGGCCGAACCATTCCCACGCCACGCCCTGGTGCGGCTGTTCGTGATGCATGCGGCAGACCAGCATGCTCTTGCCGAAATCGTACTGATCGGCCCCGATACCCATCGCGCGGCGCGTCTCGGAGAAGCGGCTGTCTGCCGCGATCAGGAGCGGTGCTTCCAGGCGGAGTCCGTCGCCGAGAGTGATGCCGGCGTGATCCTCGGTCGTGCGGACGGCATGGATCCGCGCGCCATCGAAGAAATCCAGCCCGGGCAGGTCGCTGACGGCCTTCCATGCCGCTTCGCGGATCCGTTGGTTCGGCACCAGCATGCCGAGCTGTTCCTTGCCGGCCAGCGCGGCGTCGATACGCATGTCGTGCAGGCTGTCGCCTTCCATCACCCGCGCGGCGCGCAGGGGCGAGCAGGCGTCGTCGGGCAGATGCTGCCAGATCCCGAGGGCGCGCAGCAGGCGCATTGAGGCATGCGTCAACGCGATCTCGCGGCCGTCGAACGCGGGCTCTGCGATGGCGGCGCGCGACTGCCGCTCCACGAGCGCGACCTCGAGGTCGAGATCGCACAAGGCCTTGGCCAGGCACAACCCCGCGGGGCCGGCGCCGATGATGATGACGTCGTGGTGCATGCGCGTGTCTTCGTGCCTGGGTTCACGGCAGTCTAGGCACGCAGTCGCCCACGTCATTGACGTGGATCAATCGCCACGCAGGATCGTCAGCGGCTCAGGCCGTCCAGCAAGGGAATGCGCGTCAGCGGCTGCGTATCGGCCGACACGCCTTCGCCGGTGTGGTCCAGCGGCAGCACCGCCAGCAGCAGGGTCTGCGGACCGTCGGCGACCGTGCTGACGACTTCCCCGATGTCGCGCTCGCTGTCGCGCACGATGGCGCCAGGAGCGACGGAGCCTGCCGCGTGGAAGCCCTGCAATGCGCGCTTG
Organism: Pseudoxanthomonas sp.; assembly: GCF_002863005.1. Taxonomy (GTDB): domain Bacteria; phylum Pseudomonadota; class Gammaproteobacteria; order Xanthomonadales; family Xanthomonadaceae; genus Pseudoxanthomonas_A. Next base: position 10,477 of record NZ_PKDG01000045.1, on the reverse strand, counting down.
GCCTTGCCGAGGAAGTGGGTGCGCGCCACGATTTCCTGCCCCGGGTAGCAGCCCTTCTTGACGCTGTAGGCGGCCAGCCTGTCCAGCGCCAGCTGCTGCGGCGTCCATTGTTCGCGCTGGGCATCGGGAAGGCGGGGAAGACCATGACGCAGGTCGGCGGCACGCCACGAGGCCTGCTGCGCAACGTCATCGACGCCCGGTGCACCGACACGCAGCGTGCGCGGACCGCCTTGTCCGCTCCAGTCCAGCTCCAGCACTCCGCCGTCCATCCCCAAGGTCGCGCCGTGCGCAGCGTGGGGTACGGCGAAAGCGCCGCTGATCGTCGTATCGACGTGGAGTTCGATCTTCAACTTTCGTCTAAACACGAAACGTCGCAGGGACTCGACGAACGCAGGGGCAGGGTGGTCCGGCAGTACGAGCCAGACGCGATCCTCCGCCAGCCGCGCCAGCGCAAACACCGCCATCACGCGTCCCTTGGGCGTCAGCCACGCGTTCCACTGCCATTGCCCGACCGGCAGGCCGGCCACGTCGTTGGCGAACTGGGCCTGTGCAAACGCCGCCGCATCAGGCCCTTCCAGCGTCACCAGGGCATGGTCGGACAGGGCGAAAGACGGCGCGGTGGTACGGGAAAGGTTGTCAGCCAAGGGGGCGGGGATTAAAATTTTGTGCGTTGCGAGACCGCCATGATAGGTCAAACTCCCCCGACTCCCGAACCCGATCCCGGAACACAGCCATCCGCCACCTCGACGCCGACACCCGGCGAAGGGGCGACGGATACGGTCGTGCAGAAGGAGATCGGTGGCCGCGACGGGCCCGAGCCCACGCGTTACGGGGATTGGGAAAAGAACGGACGCTGCATCGATTTCTGAGCAGTGCACGTATAGCCAACGCGGTCCCTGACTGCCCAGCCGAGACAACGAGCGCAACGAATGGCGACTCCACAACGTCCGCTTTCCCCCCATCTCCAGGTCTACCGCTGGCAGATCCAGATGGTGACCTCCATCCTGCATCGTGCGACCGGCGTCGTGCTCGCTGCGGGCGCCCTCCTGATCACGGCCGGCCTGGTCGCGCTGATGATGGGTCCTGAGGCCTGGAACTGCTTCAGCAGCCACGCTGGCGCCTGGTACGGCCAGGTGTTCCTGTTCGGCTGGACATGGGCCTTCGCCTACCACCTGTGCAACGGCATCCGCCACATCGTGCAGGACTTCGCCATCGGCTACCGGATCGCGACGTTCGTGCGCAGCAGCTGGCTGTCGGTGATCGGCAGCCTGGTCATCACCGCTCTGGTGTGGGCGTACGTACTGGTGGGAGGTGGGGCATGAGCAACTTCCGTACCCCCATCAAGAACGCGCGCGGCCTGGGCTCGGCGAAGACCGGCACCGAGCATTTCGTGCACCAGCGCCTGACCGCCACCGCGCTGGTCGCGCTGACGATCTGGTTCCTCGTGTTCGTGCTGAGCCTGGCGGGCGCGGACTACGTCGCCGCCACGGCCGCCATCGCCAAGCCTTGGAATGCGATGCTGCTGGTCGGCTTCCTGGTCGCGATGTTCTGGCATGCGCAACTGGGCCTGCAGGTCATCCTGGAGGACTACATCCACAACTCGCTGCTCGCCCTCGCGGTGCAGACCACCGTCAAGTTCATCGCCGTGCTGGGCGCCATCGTGAGCGTCTTCGCCGTGGCCCGCATCGCGCTGGGGAATTGAGTCAATGTCCGCTTACAAGATCACCGAACACAAGTACGACATGGTCGTGGTGGGTGCCGGCGGCGCCGGCCTGCGCGCGACCTTCGGCCTGGCGGCCAAGGGCCTGCAGACCGTCTGCCTGACCAAGGTCTTCCCGACCCGCTCGCATACCGTGGCGGCGCAGGGCGGCATCTCGGCCGCGCTGGGCAACATGGGCGAGGACGACTGGCGCTATCACTTCTACGACACCATCAAGGGCTCGGACTGGCTGGGCGACCAGGACGCCATCGAGTACATGTGCCGCGAGGCCATCCCGGCCATCATCGAGCTGGAGCACTACGGCGTGCCGTTCTCCCGCACCGAGGACGGCAAGATCTACCAGCGTCCGTTCGGCGGCATGACCACCAAGTTCGGTGAAGGCCCGCCGGCGCAGCGTACCTGCGCCGCCGCCGATCGCACCGGACACGCCATGCTGCACACGCTGTACCAGCAGTCGCTGGCGCACGACGCGCGCTTCATGGTCGAGTACTTCGCGCTGGACCTGATCTTCGACGAAGAAGGCGCCTGCCGTGGCGTGCTCGCCCTGGACATGGCGACTGGCACGCTGCACCTGTTCCGCGCCCATGGCGTGGTGCTGGCCACCGGCGGCTACGGCCGTGCGTACTTCTCGGCGACGTCCGCGCATACCTGCACCGGCGACGGTGGCGGCATGGTGATGCGCGCCGGCCTGCCGATGCAGGACATGGAGTTCGTGCAGTTCCATCCGACCGGCATCTACGGCGCGGGCTGCCTGATCACCGAAGGCGTGCGCGGCGAAGGCGGCATCCTGCGCAACAGCAACGGCGAGCGCTTCATGGAGCGCTACGCACCGCACTACAAGGACCTGGCGTCGCGCGACGTGGTCAGCCGCTCGATGACCATCGAGATCCGCGAGGGCCGCGGCGTCGGCGAGCACAAGGACCACATCCTGCTCGACCTGACCCACCTGGGCCCGGAAGTCATCAACGAGAAGCTGCCCGGCATCGCCGAAAGCGCCCACATCTTCGCCGGTGTGGACGTGACCAAGCAGCCCATCCCGGTCATCCCGACCGTGCACTACAACATGGGCGGCATCCCGACCAACTACCACGGCGAAGTGGTGCGCAAGGTCGGCGACAACCCGGATGCCGTCGTGCCCGGTCTGTACGCCATCGGCGAAGCCGCCTGCGTGTCGGTGCATGGCGCCAACCGCCTGGGCTCCAACTCGCTGCTCGACCTGGTCGTGTTCGGTCGCGCCGTGGCCAACCGCTGCGCCGAGACCATCAAGAGCGGTTCGTCGCACAAGCCGCTGGCGGGCGATGCCTGCGACAAGGCGTTGTCGCACCTGGACAAGCTGCGCAACGCGAATGGCGACATGCCGACCTCGGTGATCCGCGACAACATGCAGCGTACGATGCAGTCCGACGCCGCCGTGTTCCGCACCAGCAAGACGCTGAAGGAAGGCTGCGACAAGATGGCGGACATCTTCTCCAGCTTCCAGGACGTCAAGGTCAGCGACCGTTCGCTGATCTGGAACTCGGACCTGATCGAGACCTACGAGCTGCACAACCTGCTGCTCAGCGCGGTCGCCACGATCAACTCGGCCGAGCAGCGCCACGAGAGCCGCGGCGCTCACGCGCACGAGGATTTCCCGGAGCGCGACGACGTCAACTGGCAGAAGCACACGCTGGTCAACGTCGCCGACGACGGCAAGTGCAGCTTCGATTTCCGCCCCGTGCACATGTACACGCTCAGCAAGGACGTGGACGTGGTGCCGCCCAAGCCGCGCGTTTACTGAGCCCGGGAGACTGACACATGGCCGAATTTTCGCTCCCGAAGAACTCGCGCGTCACCAAGGGCAAGCACTTCCCCGCGAAGGGCGCCAAGAACGTGCGCACCTTCAAGGTGTACCGCTGGAACCCGGACGACGGCGCCAATCCGCGCACTGACACCTACGAAATCGATCTCGACAAGTGCGGCCCGATGGTCCTGGACGCGCTGATCAAGATCAAGAACGAGATCGATCCCACGCTGACGTTCCGTCGCTCGTGCCGCGAAGGCATCTGCGGTTCGTGCGCGATGAACATCGATGGCACCAACACGCTGGCCTGCACCAAGGCCATCGGCGATTGCGGCAAGGCGGAAGTGCCGATCTATCCGCTGCCGCACATGGACGTGGTGAAGGATCTGGTTCCCGACCTGACCCATTTCTACGCGCAATACGCCTCGATCAAGCCCTGGATCCGCACGCAGACGCCGGCCCCGCCGGATCGCGAGCGCCTGCAGTCGCCGGAAGACCGCAAGAAGCTGGACGGCCTGTACGAGTGCATCCTGTGCGCCTGCTGCTCGACGAGCTGCCCGAGCTACTGGTGGAACGGCGAGCGTTACCTCGGCCCGGCGATCCTGCTGCAGGCCTACCGCTGGATCATCGATTCGCGCGACGAGGACACCGGTGCGCGCCTGGACGATCTGGAAGATCCGTTCAAGCTGTACCGCTGCCATACCATCATGAACTGCGCCCGGACCTGCCCCAAGGGCCTGAACCCGGCGCTGGCGATCGCCGAGATCAAGAAGCTGATGATGGCGCGTCGCGCCTGACCGCATGAGCGACGGACCCGCCACGGCAATCCTCTGGCCCGCCGTGGCAATGGCCGGCCTGACCTTCCTCGTGTGGGTCAGGCTGTACCAGCTTCGGCTGGGTGAAATGGCCCGCAAGCGCATCCACGCGCAGGCACTGGCGAATGCCGCGGATTCGGTGCGCCTGCTTAGCGATACGCGCGCGTCGGACAACTTCCGCAATCTCTTCGAGCTGCCGGTGCTGTTCTATGCCGGCGTGCTGCTGGCGGCGCAGCTCGGCGTCTCGGATGCGGTCTCGCTCGCGCTGGCGTGGGCCTTCGTCGCGTTGCGCACCGTGCACAGCCTGGTGCACTGCACCTGGAACCATGTCATGACCCGCTTCGTGGTCTATGCGCTGGCAACGCTGGTGTTGATCGCGTTCTGGGTGCGCCTCGCGCTGGCGCTGACCGCGGCATGAGCGACGATCCCGAACTCAAGCGCATCCGCTGGCGCTGCCGGCGTGGCATGCGCGAACTGGACCAGCTGTTCGGACGTTATCTCGACCGCTGCTGGGCGGTCGAATCCGAACCGCAGCGCGTTGTTTTCCTACGGCTGCTCGATTGCGAGGACGATAAGCTCTGGCGCTGGTTCATGGGCTACGAGCACTGTCCCGATGCGGAACTCGCCGCGCTGGTCGAACGGATCCGTCAACTGCCGGCTTGAGTGGCGGCCGTCGCGCCTGCTGCAGGCGGTGCTGATCCTGCTGGGTGCGCTGGGTGCCGTCTCGATCCTGGCGAGCGAAATGCCGCGACCGATCGCCTGGCCTGCCGGTGCTTTCGCGCTCGGGTATGGCCTGTGGCTGTCGCGCAAGGAAGGGCGGAAGCCCCCCTTGGCTTTCTGGTTTCCCGGCAACGAGCGGGCCCCCAGCGTCGACGGCGTGCCGATGTGCGCGGTGTGCCTGCGGTGGCGGGGTCCGCTGGCGTTTCTCCGTTGGCGCGAGCGTGCCGGCGGGCGTTGGCGTCATGCTGCCTGGTGACCGGATACGCTGCCGGCTGCACGGCGGCGTGAACTCCGGCTTGCTGCGGGCAGCGGGGATGCTGGGCGGCACCGGAGGGATCGGGCACCATAGGGGCATGTTCAAACCCATTCCCGTCGCCATCGGCCTGCGCTATCTCCGCGCCAAGCGCCGCAACGGTTTCATCTCCTTCATCTCGCTGGCCTCGGTCGTGGGCATTGCGCTCGGCGTGATGATCCTGATCACCACGCTGTCGGTGATGAGCGGTTTCCAGCGCGAAATCCGCGACCGCTTGCTCCAGGCCACGGCGCACGCGACGGTAATGGGCGCAGGCGAGGCCATGCACGACTGGCCGCATGCCACCAAGATCGCGATGGACGACCCGCGCGTGTCGGGTGCCGCCCCTTTCATCAACGTGCAGGCGATGCTGACCGGCAATGCCGATCCTCAGGGTGCGCTGGTCACCGGCATCCTGCCTGGCGAGGAACCGAAGGTTTCTGTGATCGGCGACAAGATGAAGGCGGGCACGCTGGACTCGCTGAAGCCGGGTGAATTCCACATCCTGCTGGGTCAGGAGCTGGCGGCGTGGCTGCGCGTCGGTGTCGGCGACAGCGTGGTCGTCACCGCCGGCGATTTCCAGGGTACGCCCATGGGCGCGATGCCCAAGATCAAGCGCTTCACCGTCAGCGGCATTTTCTCGGTCGGTCACAACGACGTCGACCGCAACCTCGCGCTCGTGCACATGGGCGACCTGCAGCGTGTGTTGCGGATGGGCGAGGGCGTGACCGGCGTGCGTCTCAAACTGCACGACATGTACCAGTCCTGGGAGGTGGCACGCGACCTCGCGCTGCGTCTGCAGGGACCTTACCGGATCAGCGACTGGACCAGCGAGAACGCCAACCTCTACCACTCGCTGAAAATGGAGAAGACGGTGATGGGCATCCTGTTGTCCTTCATCATCCTGATGGGCGCGTTCTCGCTGGTGAACTCCCAGGTCATGCTGGTGACCGACAAGCAGGCCGATATCGCCATCCTGCGCACGCTGGGCCTGACGCCGCGCGGCGTGATGCAGGTGTTCATGGTGCAGGGTCTGCTGATCGGCGTGATGGGCACGGTCCTTGGCGTGGTCGGCGGCATCCTGCTGACCATCAACCTGGAGTACATCCTCGCCGCCATCGAAGCCGTGTTCAAGGTGACGCTGCTGCCGCCGGACGTGTACTACATCACCGGCTTGCCCTACGAACTCAGCGGCAGCGAAGTCGTGCTGATCGCCGCCGTGGCCTTGACGATGAGCTTCCTCGCCACGCTCTATCCCGCGTGGCGCGCTGCCCGCACCCAGCCCGCGGAGGCGCTGCGCTATGAATGATGCGATCCGTTCCGCTGTCGTGCACGCCGAGGCACTGGGCAAGACCTATGCCGAAGGCAAGCTGCGCACGCCGGTGTTCGACGGGCTGGAGTTGAACGTGCAGCCCGGCGAGACCGTCGCGATCGTGGGCGCTTCCGGCGCCGGCAAGAGCACGCTGTTGCACTTGCTCGGCGGCCTGGATACGCCGACCTCGGGCGAGGTGTACGTCGCCGGACAGAAGATGTCGTCGCTGTCCGACGCGGCGCGTGGCCAGCTGCGCAACCGCTCGCTCGGGTTCGTCTACCAGTTCCACCACCTTCTGCCCGAGTTCACCGCGCTCGAGAACGTCATGATGCCGGTGATGCTGGGTGGTGCCGGTGCCGAAGCGGCGTCCGGCAAGGCGAGGGCTTTGCTGGAGTCGGTCGGCCTGGGGCATCGCCTGGCGCACAAGCCCGGTGAATTGTCGGGGGGCGAGCGGCAGCGTGCCGCGGTGGCGCGCGCCCTGGTCAACCAACCGGCCTGCGTGCTGGGCGATGAGCCCACGGGCAATCTGGACGAGAAGACCGCGGCGACCGTGTTCGACCTGATGCTCGAGCTCAACCGGGCGCAGAAGACCAGTCTGGTACTGGTGACCCATGATCGCCGCCTGGCGCGCCGGCTGGACCGGGTGCTGGAACTTCACGAAGGCAAGCTGCGCGAGCTGCTCCGCGACGCCGTCTGATCGGCGGCGGCGCGACCAGATGCCGCGCTCCTGTATCAAGCGGCAGGCGCGCGCTTCCGATACGTCGCGATCCGGATCGCCAGCCACGCCATCGGCAGGTAGGCGAACAACAGGTCGCAGACCTTGAACCAGATGGGTGCGGGAATCATCACGCTGGCGGCGATGCCGCCGAACAGGAACAGAAGGCCGATTACCCAGGCGAACAGTTCCTTGCGGCTGCCGGCGATACCATGCGCGGCAAGCGCACCGACCAGCGTCCCCAGTGCGTGCGCAACAAACGGGGCGATGAAATGCCGCGGCTGCAACAGCGGCATGGCCTGCCGCAGGCCCTCCGCCGTCGTCATGTCCACGCCCGGCGGGGGCGGGAAGAGCGCGGGTCCGAGCATGACGACGGTCATGTTGGCGAGACTGCCGAGTGCGAGGCCGGCGACGACGGCAGCGATGTTGCGAAGCATCTTCGACATGGCAGGCTCCAGGCACGTGCGGGGATCTTACGCCTGTACTCGGCTGGCGAGGATCCTGTCCGTTCGGCGCCGCGGGACGGACGCCGCTGCTAAGGCGCTGAGCTACCTGCGCTTGGCTGAAGCGATCTTGCCGGCGACGTACAGCACCGCCCCACCCACGCTCAAGCCCGCGACAAGAAAACGTCTGATTTCGTCACTGGGCGCGGGATCTTTGGCAAGTCCCACCAGGAAAAGGAGGGCTGCGATGGTAACCAGCGCGATACCCGTCTTGCAGTACGTAACGGGGGAACAATGCAGGCGAGTTTTCATGCTGCTGACTGCAAGTTCCCCACATGGCTCACGCGGGGCCTGACCCCAGAATCAAGCCGAAGCGCGAAACGGGTTCGGCTTGAATGATTTGTTAGAGCCCACCAAGCCAAGGCTCCAGCTTTGGAAAAGCCACAGAAAACGCAGACTGCCAGTCTTCGCCTGGGCCGAACCCATTTGGATCAAATTTGACGACAGGATTGTCCGGCGAGGCCAAGTCTATGCAGTAGTGGATGGCACAGCCAACATGAAGAATGGGGAGCAAATGCTTAGGCCAAGCCCAGCCCGGATCTTCTGCATCTGGCTCGTTGAAGACGCGGTAGAGGCCTAGAGCCGTGTCGCCTTGATCCGTTACATGGCCAGAGCCCAAGCCGAGCAGGCCATAGTCCGGCCCGAAGCCACCATTGCCTCGTTTGGCATAAAGCTCGACGAGCGCAGATGGGAGCGAATAACCGATAGTGCTCTCAACCTCGGCGATTTCTTCATTTGTAGGTGCAGGGAATCTCACGTAGGTCTTAACACCAGAATTATGCCGACCTGCGAAGCGGGTTCCGCTTGAATGAACTGTTAGGCGGCACTCGGCGATCAATCATTGATCATGCGGCCAAACTTGAATAAAGCAGTGCTGTCGCGAAATAGGCCAAAGTAGTTTTCACCCGTATCACAGTTGACGTGGCGGAGCTGGTCGCCTGGCTGCATTATGGAAATGGCCGTCGCCCATTCTGCCGAGTCTGCAAGATTTGGGTTACCCAACAGATCAGCAAAGTCTAAAGTTTCATAGCGCCTCATTGACTCTGAAATTTCGCACCCGGCGGCAAGCCCAAAACCGCGCGCAACGCGTGCGTGCTCCGTTTTTGGTCCAAGGCGATGATGAACACAGCTTGTGATGAGAGCGGCGCCCAGCGTTGCCAATACAAGCTTTGAGAGCAGGTTCCTTGGATATCGACAGTGCATGGTGTGCCGCCTAACACCAGAATTAAGCCGACCCGCGAAGCGGGTTCGGCTTGAATGAATTGTTAGACCCCGGCACGGGGCCTCTGATTGAGCCTGCCAGAAGGAACAAACCGATTAGCCCGACTAGCGGGGTGAGTGTGCTCCAGTAGATATTTCCTGGCAAAGCAATTGCAGCGAAGAATGAGGCTACTATCCCGCCGGCAATGCAAATGGCTATACCGCCACGCTCCCATTTGGTGAGGAGAAAAAAGCGCGGGCCGGCACCGATGCGAAAGAAGGCGCCTAGAAGGCCAGCGGCACCTCCGAGGCCCAATGCAAAAAGACCTGGCTCGCGCAGCCCAACAACTAGCAGGACGACAACAAAAGGTCCAAGTAGCAGCGTGCAACCAACGGCGACTGCAGCGAGTGCGAGCCGGGTCGGTTTGCGATCTATCAGGGTTGCGATTTTGCTGAACAAGGGGCCTAACACCGGAATTAAGCCGACCCGCGAAGCGGGTTCGGCTTGAATGAATTGTTAGGTTGCCAGCCGAGCAGCGCCAGACCAGTAAACGACAAGTCCGACTCCACGAAGCTCGGCAACCAAGAGTGAAACGTCGATCCCAGAGCGCACAAGCCTATCGTCTCTAAATCCGACTGCTGTAGTTGAAATGATGACCTCCGCTAGCTCGGTGCTTTCTGCCTCGCCGAGGCCGGCTCGCATCAGTGCGGACGCTATGTCTCCAATGACGCCGGTTGGCACTTCAATCGTTAGACGAGCCACTAAAGGTTCCCCGGCAACCTAACGCCTGAATTAAGCCGACCCGCGAAGCGGGTTCGGCTTGAATGAATTGTTAGGCCGCACTCCGAATCTCTGTACGCACTTGCATGAGTAGGTGTCCGAGCCTATTGAGGCCGGAGCCATCCTCTCCGGCAGCCCAATAGTAATCATATGGCGATGCCTCAACCAGCAATCGGTCATCAGTGGACAGGAGGACATCTCGGGCGGCCGGCTGTTGGAACTTGAGACGCAGGGCCTCAAGCATTACCTGGTCTCGCAGGTCATCCCAACCCGGCCGCAATGGAGTGGCGCGACTCTGGCCAAGCTCGCGCGCGAGCTTGGGTGTTGCTGCCCTGCGGATACGCTCCCGAGTTGCTGAATCTAGGAACTTTTTCGCCTGGAAGTAGTGCTCGACCGTAGGCCAATAGACGCCATCAGCCTCAAAGCCAGGTGGCGAGAAGTTCGATAAGCCCCAGAACGGCATCGTCCGAGTGTAGAAATAGACGATGTCTTTGGAAGCTTCCATGCGGCCTAACACCTGAATTAAGCCGACCCGCGAAGCGGGTGGCAGTTCCTACGAAAAAGTGGACAGCGGTTCTCTAGCGGCACTGCTCGAACTCCACCGGTGATCGATAGCCCAGCGCCGAGTGCAGGCGCTGG
>NZ_PKDG01000046.1 GCF_002863005.1 Pseudoxanthomonas sp. | reverse complement strand
TTATTATTATACATTTAGGATGAAATTAGGCAGGCTAGGTGATGTGTATTCTTAGGGGCTAGCCAAGATGGTGTATTATTACGTGGCTCAAGCTCCTTAGAATGCGCATCTAGTGAGAAAAGACATGATGCTCTCTGGAGCAAGCGGCGCTTGAGTCCCAGGTTGCTCAGATCACGATTCTCAGCTGTATCAAGAGGGACGACGTCGCAGGGGTCGGACTCGAACTCAATCGAGGTGGGAAGCCATTCCGTACCTTACTCGGGGCCGGCATCAGCCAGACCCGAGCCCTCGAACCCCCCTCGGAAGGTGGTGTCACGCCTCGCAAGAAGCACAGAGCCCAGCTTTTGCCACACACCCCCCGCCGGTGGTGGGGACGGTGGCACCTCCCCCGGGGCAACGGGTGAGGCCGTGGGCGATGATGTGTTGGACGGTTTCGAGGGGTTGCGGGTGGGGTATCGCCTGAGATGCTGGCGGCGATTCGCCGCGGTTCGCTTTCGGAGCCTACCGGTGAAGAGCGCATCGAATATTTGTTGAGTCGGAAACGTCGCGACCAAGAGCGACCTCCGTCGGAGCATTATTCGTTGGAGCACGTCTTGGCTTTTCAGCGTCGCGTCAATGCCTTGAAAACGAACTTCATGCGGCGAGGGCAGCGAACGCCACTTGGCTTGATAAGTGATTGGTGGGATCGCACTGAAGCGCAGATGCGAGGCGCCTTGCATATGCACTGCCTGGTCTGGTTTCTCCGCCGCATAAAGGATAAGGATCACCGGCCTATCGCTTCCATTCCGAGGACCGCGCCAGGGACAGGCCCACGGCAAAGACCGCGCACACAAGTTGTGGAAGCACTACCAGAGAAGGACTATAAGGAAGACGAGATGTACCACCATGCACACTGTGCGCGTGTGGTAGCGGAAATGGTGCGGCCCAGTGTGCCGCAGCCCAACTACGGAGGGTTCAACTTCGAAAAGCTTAGGATTGCGGGGCTTGCCAGACACATACAGACCAGAATCTACTTACACTCTTGTTCTCCAGTGTACTGCCTGAAGGGGCGGACTCATTGCCGTTTCTTCTTCCCGTATCGTGATGGAATAGAGTCTCGCGCACGGTTTAACATCCACATGATTCTCAGGTTTTGAACTCGTTTATTGTTTTAACTAGTGGTGCATGCGAGATTCTTTTCGATCACTCGGTGGCCAAGGCAACCCCAGCAGATGCACGACCAGAATACGGAGCGCGTTGCACTGCAGCGGCGTCTGGAGCCGGATGATCAGTGGCTCAACGCTTGGCTTCGCGCACTGGCAGCGGCACGTTGCAGAGGTCGATATGGCCGGCCGGACGCACGTACCAGCCGTCGCGGCGGTTGCGGCGCGCTTCGGTGGCGGCGGCGAAGGTTTTCGAATCGGTGCGCAGGATCTGCAGCGGGGTGCGTTCGGCATCGGGCACATCGCTGGCGAGGCGAACGGTGGTGATCGGCGTGCGCTCGGTGGCGTTCTCGTAGAAGCCCATCGGCTCCGGGCCGCGAGGAATCGCGCTGAGCAGTTCCATGCCTTTCACCACGCGGCCGACCAGGGTGATGTTGCGGTCGAGTTGCCGCGGCGACTGGCCGGTGACCACGTAGAGCTCGCTGCCGTTGCTGCTGTCGGGCGGACCACCGCGGCCCGCGCCCAGGGCGCCGTAGCAGTGCGCCAGCCAGACCTCGTTCGTCTTCGGGTCGCGTCCCGCCGGGAAGCCATCGACGAAGCCGACCTCGGGCGCCCAGCCATCCGCGTCCGGCAACCGGGTGAAGGACACGCCTTTGCCCGTGCGCGCGAATTCCGCCGGCAGCTTCGTCTTCGCGGTGCCCAGCGATTTCGCCTTGGCGGTGTCTTCCGCATCGGCATCGCCGAACTGCACCACGAAGTTGTCCTGCGAGCGATAGATGCCCAGTCCGTTCCAGAAGCCCTCGTGCGCCAGCGTGCGGATGTTGGCCACGTGCTCGGGCGCAAAGGCGGGCGCCAGTTCGATCACGACCCGTCCGCCCGGTACGTCCATGTACAGCGTGTTCGCCGGGTCGAGCGTGCGCCAGTCGGCGTCCGGCGAGGCGTCCAGGATCTCTTTGGCGCTCAGGTACTTCGGGGGCTCGGCGGCGTACGCGGTGGGCAGGGCGATCAGGCAGGCGAGCAGCAGCGGGAGACGGCGCATGGGCATTCCTGGACACGGGATGCCCGGATTGTAGTGCGCCGTAAGCGCGGGCGGTGGACGCCCCCGTGGACGATCAGCTCTTGTAGTTCTTCGCGCGGTTGATGCCGAGCGCGATCAGCGTGCCCAGTGCGCCGGACAGCAGGTAGGCGCCCAGCCATTCCAGCCCGAAGTTGGCGCACAGGCCCAGCGCCACCAGCGGGGCGAAGCCGGCGCCGATCAGCCAGGCCAGGTCGGATGTCAGTGCTGCACCGGTGTAGCGGTAGCGGCGACCGAAATTCGCGGTGACCGCGCCCGCCGCCTGGCCGTAGGAAAGGCCGAGCAGGGCGAAGCCGATCAGGATGAAGGCGCCCTGGCCGAACGATCCGCCTTCCATCAGGGTCGGTGCGAAGCCGCTGAACATCGCGATGCCGACGGCCAGGCCGCCGAGCGTGCGTGCACGGCCGACGCGGTCGGCGATGAGGCCCGACGCCACGATGGCGCCGGCGGCGATGAAGGCGCCGAGGATCTGCACGAGCAGGAAACCGACGACCGACTGCTGCGAATACAGCAGGATCCACGACAGCGGAAAGATCGTGACGATATGGAACAGTGCATAGCTCGCGAGCGCGGCGAACGCGCCGATCACGACGTGCCGGCCCTTGGCCTCGAACAATTCGCGCACCGGCGTGGGCTCGAGTTCCAGCTCGCCCATCTTGTCCTGGTATTCGTCGGCCACCACGATGCGCAGCCGAGCGAACAGTGCCACCACGTTGATGGCGAACGCGACGAAGAACGGATAGCGCCAACCCCACGTCAGCAGGTCGGCTTCTTCCAGGTTGGCGTACAGGAACGCGAACACGCCAGCCGCCACGATGAAGCCGACCGGCGCGCCCAGCTGGCCCAGCATGGCGTACCAGCCGCGGCGTTCCTTGGGCGCGTTGAGTGCTAGCAGCGAGGGCAGGCCGTCCCACGAGCCGCCCAGGGCCAGGCCCTGCACGACGCGCAGGCACGCCAGCAGTGCGATCGACGTCGCGCCCAACGCGGCGTAGCCCGGAAGGAAGGCGATCCCGGCCGTCGCGGTGCCCAGCAGGAACAGCGCCACGGTCAGCTTGATGCCGCGTCCCCAGCGCGCCTGGATCTTCATCGACAGCATGGTGCCGAACGGGCGCGCGACGAAGGCCAGCGCGAACAGCGCGAACGACCACAGCGTGCCTTCCAGGCGATCCACGAAGGGGAAGAACACCGCGGGAAAGATCAGCGCAGAGGCGATGCCGAAGACGAAGAAGTCGAAGTATTCCGACGCACGCCCTATGACCACGCCCACCGCGATCTCGCCCGGGGCGACATCGGCATGGGCCTTGGTGCCGTGGTCGTGGGTGGATCGCGTGGGGTTCATGGAGGCCATGGGACGGGGCTGCCGGGTCGGACCAGGGGAAAGGTACGCCCATAGGGTCGCAAACCGTACCCCTCGCCGCGATAGGACAAAACGTCCAATACTCCATGCCGGGCCCGCGCACTACATTGATCACGATCAATCCGTAAGCCCCACGCCCATGTCCCTCATGCGCCGAGCCCTGCCGTCCGCCGTGGCGATTCCCGCCGCCGCCGTGCTGTCGGGCTGCAACCTGCAGGTCCTCAATCCCGCCGGCGACATCGCCATCCGCCAGGGCAACCTGATCCTGGTGGCGACGGCGCTGATGCTGCTGGTGATCATCCCGGTGATCGCGCTGACGTTCTGGTTCGCCTGGCGTTACCGCGCCTCGAATACGCAAGCGACGTACAAGCCCGACTGGGACCACTCCACCCAGCTGGAACTGGTCATCTGGGGCGTGCCGCTGCTGATCATCATCGCGCTGGGTGCGGTGACGTGGATCGGCACGCACCTGCTGGACCCGTATCGCCCGCTGGGACGCATCGCCGAAGGGCGTCCGGTGCCGGAGGAGGTGAAACCGCTGGAAGTGCAGGTGGTAGCGCTGGACTGGAAATGGCTGTTCGTCTATCCCGAGTATGGCGTCGCCTCGGTCAACCAGATGGCCGCGCCGGTCGATCGCCCGATCACGTTCCGCCTGACCTCGTCGTCGACGATGAACGCGTTCTACGTGCCGGCGCTGGCCGGGATGATCTACACGATGCCGGCGATGGAGACCAAGCTGCATGCCGTCATCAACAAGGCGGGCGAGTACGAAGGCTTTTCCTCGCACTACAGCGGCGAGGGCTTTTCGCACATGCGCTTCCGTTTCCATGCGCTGTCCGACGAAGGTTTCGATCGCTGGATCGAAGGCGCCCGTGCCGGCGGCAAGGCGCTGACCCGCGCCGAGTATCTGCAGCTGGAAGTGCCGAGTTCGCGCGAGCCCTCCCGCCTCTATGCGTCCGTGGATGCGGGGCTGTTCGATGCGGTGGTCAATCGCTGCGTCGACACCGACCGCCTGTGCATGGACCAGATGATGGCCTACGACGCCATGGGCGGCCGCGGCCTGGACGGCATGCAGGCGGTGCAACGTCCGCGCCGGGGCAATCTGGCCGCAGGCCCGTTCGTCCGCGCCGAACTCTGCACGGTCGAAACGGCGCAGGCCGCGGAGCGCGGTTCCGCCGTGCCCACCGCCGGCGGTCTGAAGGCGCCCTGACGCGCCCCGCCGGCGCCCACCTGGAATCACCGGATCAGCACGATGGCTTTCGATACAAGCTCCGTCCCCCACTCACCGATCACCGGTCGCCTGGCCTGGGACGCGATTCCCATGCTGCACGACCCGATCATCGCCGCGACCTTCATCGGTACCTGCATCGCCGGTCTCGCGCTGCTCGCGGTGATCACGAAGTACAGGCTGTGGGGCTGGCTGTGGCGCGAGTGGTTCACCAGCATCGACCACAAGAAGATCGGCATCATGTACATGGTGCTGGGCCTGGTGATGCTGCTGCGCGGTTTCGCCGATGCCATCATGATGCGCCTGCACCAGGCGATGGCCTTCGGCGACAACCTGGGCTACCTGCCGCCGCACCACTACGACCAGATCTTCACCGCCCATGGCGTGATCATGATCTTCTTCGTCGCCATGCCGCTGGTCACCGGCCTGATGAACTACCTGGTGCCGCTGCAGATCGGTGCGCGCGACGTGGCGTTCCCGTTCCTCAACAATTTCAGCTTCTGGATGACCACCGCCGGCGCGGTACTGGTCATGCTGTCGTTGTTCCTGGGCGAGTTCTCCACCGCAGGATGGCTGGCGTTGTCCGGCCTGGGCAACCAGGACCCCGGGGTGGGGCTGGACTACTACATCTGGGCACTGCAGATAGCGGGCGTCGGTACATTGCTGTCCGGCGTGAACCTGCTGGTGACCATCCTGAAGATGCGCGCGCCCGGCATGGGCCTGATGAAGATGCCGGTGTTCACCTGGACGGCGCTGTGCACCAACGTGCTGATCGTGGTGTCTTTCCCCGTGCTGACCGCGGTTCTGGCGCTGATGACGCTGGACCGCTACGTCGGGACCAACTTCTTCACCACGGACCTTGGCGGCAACGCCATGCTGTACGTCAACCTGATCTGGATCTGGGGACACCCGGAGGTCTACATCCTGATCCTGCCGCTGTTCGGCGTGTTTTCCGAGATCGTGTCCACCTACTCGGGCAAGCGGCTGTTCGGCTACTCGTCGATGGTCTACGCCACGGTCTGCATCACGGTGCTGTCGTACCTGGTGTGGCTGCACCACTTCTTCACCATGGGCTCGGGCGCGAGCGTCAACTCGTTCTTCGGCATCACCACGATGATCATCTCGATCCCCACCGGCGCGAAGATCTTCAACTGGCTGTTCACGATGTACCGCGGCCGCATCCGCTTCGAAGTGCCGATGCTGTGGACGATGGGCTTCATGGTCACCTTCGTGATCGGCGGCATGACCGGCGTGCTGCTGGCGGTGCCGCCGGCGGACTTCGTGCTGCACAACTCGCTGTTCCTGGTCGCCCACTTCCACAACGTGATCATCGGCGGCGTGGTGTTCGGTCTGTTCGCGGCGATGACGCACTGGTTCCCCAAGGCGTTCGGCTTCCGGCTCGACGACTTCTGGGGCAAGGTCTCGTTCTGGTTCTGGCTGGCCGGCTACTGGTTCGCGTTCACGCCGCTGTACGTGCTGGGCCTGATGGGCGTGACCCGCCGCATGAGCCATTTCGAGGATCCTTCGCTGCAGATCTGGTTCCAGATCGCCGCCTTCGGCGCGGTCCTGGTGGCGATCGGCATCGCCGCGTTCCTGTTCTGCATCTACATCAGCTTCCGCCGACGCGAACAGCTGCGCGACCACACCGGCGATCCGTGGGGTGGCCGCACACTGGAGTGGTCCACGTCGTCGCCGCCGCCCGATTACAACTTCGCGTTCACGCCAGTCGTGCACGACACCGATGCCTGGACGGACATGAAGCAGCGGGGGTTCCAGCGTCCGCGCGACGGATTCAAGGCGATCCACATGCCGCGCAACACTGGGGCCGGCGTCATCCTGTCGGCACTGAGCACGGTCTGCGGCTTCGCCCTGATCTGGCACGTCTGGTGGCTGGCGGGCGTGTCGCTGGTGGCGACGATCGTCTATGCCATCTGGCACAGCTTCGACCGCAACCGCGACTACTACATTCCGGCCGACGAG
Source organism: Pseudoxanthomonas sp. (assembly GCF_002863005.1). Taxonomy (GTDB): domain Bacteria; phylum Pseudomonadota; class Gammaproteobacteria; order Xanthomonadales; family Xanthomonadaceae; genus Pseudoxanthomonas_A. The sequence goes on along the minus strand of NZ_PKDG01000046.1, from coordinate 33,049 downwards.
GTCGCCCGCACTGAGCAGGCGCGCACCGAACAGCTGGAGCGCGCACTCCTGAACCAAGGCCTTGCGAAGCACGCCCATGTCTGAGTCCATCGCCCTGAATCGACCCGACGGCTCGCCGGTGTTCCTGGACACCGAGGGCAGGCATCATCCCGAGAACGGCACGCTGCTGGGCTTCTGGATCTACCTGCTCAGCGACCTGATGATCTTCGGCAGCCTGTTCGCCACGTTCGGAGTGTTTTCCGGCAGCTATGCGGCCGGCCCGTCCGGCCGCGACCTGTTCCTGCCCAACCTGCACCTGGTCGCGATCAATACGGGCATCCTGCTGGTGTCGTCGATCACCTACGGCTTCGCGATGCTGGCGATGATGAAGCGCAGCGCCCGCGGTACGGTCGGCTGGCTTCTGGTCACCGGCCTGCTGGGCCTGGCGTTCCTGTCGATCGAGGTCTACGAGTTCCATCACCTGATCCACATAGGTGCGGGACCCCAGCGCAGCGCGTTCCTGTCGGCGTTCTTCACCCTGGTCGGCACACACGGCCTGCACGTGCTGTTCGGCGTCATCTGGCTGGTCGTGCTGTGCGTACAGGTGCGCAAGTGGGGGCTCAATCGCACCACCACGCGCCGCATCGCCTGCCTGTCGATGTTCTGGCATTTCCTGGACGTCGTCTGGATCGGCGTCTTTACCTTCGTCTACCTGATGGGCGTGCAGTGATGGCCAACCCTTCTTCTTCTTCCGAACACGACGACGTTTTCGAGGACGGCATTCCGCACGCCAGCCTGAAGGAGTACGCGACCGGCTTCGTGCTGTCGGTCGTGCTGACTGCAATCCCATTCTGGCTGGTGATGGCCAAGGTGCTGCCCACACCGGCCATCACCACGCTGGTGATCCTGGCCTTCGCCATGGTCCAGGTGGTCGTGCACATGGTGTATTTCCTGCACATGAATCCGAAGTCGGAAGGCGGCTGGAACCTGTTCGCGCTGATCTTCACCGCCGTCCTTCTGGTGATCGTGCTGGCCGGCACGTTGTGGGTCATGCACAACATGAACACCCACATGATGCCGGGCTCGCACGACATGCATCAGGTGCAGGACGCGGTCCAGAGCCTGCCGTGAACGATCCCGCCGCCGCGACGCGTCCTCCTGCGCCGTGCAGGCGGTGGCGGGTCGCGTTCGCCGGCCTGCTGGCGGTCGCCTTCTGCGGATTCATCGCACTGGGCGTGTGGCAGCTGCAGCGGATGGCGTGGAAGCACGATCTGATCGCGCGCGTCGATGCGCGCATCCACGCAGCGGCTGTGCCCGCGCCGTCGCGCGCTCAGTGGGCGTCCGTCAGCGACGCGAACGACAGTTACCGGCGCGTATCGGTCAGCGGGCGTTTCGTGCCCGGCAGCGAAACGCGCACGCAGGCGGTCACCGAACTCGGTGGCGGCTTCTGGCTGCTCCAGCCGCTGCAGACCGACGATGGCGATAGCGTGCTGGTGAACCGCGGCTTCGTGCCGATCGGCGGGGCGGTATCGCCTGCGCCGGAGGGCCGGGTGGTGGTGCAAGGGCTCCTGCGCATGAGCGAGCCGGGGGGCGGTTTCCTGCGCCGGAACGTGCCGACGGAGGACCGATGGTACTCGCGCGACGTCGCCGCGATCGCCGGCGCGCGGGGCCTGCCGGTCCGGGACGTCGCGCCGTTCTTCATCGATGCCGACCGCGATCCGGCCGTGCGCGGGTGGCCGCGCGGCGGCATGACCGTGGTGACGTTCCGCGATCCGCACCTGTCCTATGCGCTGACCTGGTTCGGCATGGCGTTGCTGGCGCTGGTCGGCGGTGGCTTGCTGCTCGCGTCGGAGCGCCGGTTGCGCCATGATCGGCGCCTCCGTCGCCCCCCGGACCCGCATGTACTTCCGCCAGGCTGATTCCGTCGACGATCCCGGGCGCGCCGTGCCCCGCATGGACGGCTCGCACGACCGCGCCGGGCTGCGCAACCTGCAGCAGCTCATCCAGCTGCGCTGGATCGCGGTGGTCGGTCAGGTGGCGACGATCCTCATGGTGCAGTACGGCCTGGATATCGCGTTGCCGCTCGCGCCGATGTTCGCCGTGCTGGCCGCGCTGGCACTGTTCAACCTGGCCAGCCACGCGTGGTGGCGGCGTCATGCGCAGGTGTCCCACGGCGCGCTGTTGATCGGCCTGCTGGTGGACGTGGCCTCGCTGACCATCCAGCTGTACCTGTCGGGCGGCATCGCCAATCCGTTCGTGTTCCTGTTCCTGCTGCAGGTCGTGATCGGCACGGTACTGCTGCGCTCGCCGGGCAGCTGGGTGATCGCGGCTGCCGCTGCGCTGTGCGTGGTGGGGCTGGCAGCCGTGCCCGCGCCGCTGAAGCTGGCCGTGGAACCGGCGCGTGGGCTGGCCGACCACTACGTGCAGGGATTGCTGGTGTGCTTCCTCCTGATCGCCGGCCTGCTGGTCGTGTTCATCACCCGCATCGGCGGCATCCTGCGCGAGCGCGACGCGCGGCTGGCCGAGCTGCGCCAGCGGGCGGTGGAGGAGGAGCACATCGTGCGCATCGGGCTGCTGGCCTCGGGTGCCGCACACGAACTGGGTACGCCGCTGTCCACGCTGTCGGTGATCCTCGGCGACTGGCAGCACCTGCCCACCATGGCGTCCGATGGCGAGCTGCACAACGATGTGCTGGAAATGCAGGTCCAGGTCGCGCGCTGCAAGTCCATCGTCACCAATATCCTGATGGCCGCCGGCGAGACGCGTGCCGAGGCGCCGACGGAGACGACGCTGCATGCGCTGTTCGACGATCTGGCGCATGAATGGGAACAGGCGCGCGGTCCGTCCCGCTTCGAATACCGCAACCAGACGCCCTTCGATCGCCGTATCGTCACCGATGCCGGACTTCGACAGATGGTGTTCAACGTGCTCGACAACGCGCTGGAAGCGTCGCCGGACTGGGTCGGGATGGACGTCCGCATCCACGATGACGCCGTGAGGGTCGAGGTCTCCGATGCCGGCCCCGGCTTCGAGCCCGGCATCCTGCGGCGCCTGGGCACGCCCTACAACAGCAGCAAGGGCAGGCCGGGCGGAGGCCTGGGGCTGTTCCTGTCGGTCAACGTGGCGCGCACGCTCGGTGGCAGGCTGGATGCGGCCAACCAGCCGCAGGGCGGCGCGACGGTCACGCTGACGTTGCCGCTGGCGGCGATCGCGATCGAGGAGACGGATGTTGACGACCAGGATTGAGCGCCGGTTGCTGATCGTCGAGGACGATGCGGCGTTCGCGCGGACGCTGGTGCGTTCCTTCGAACGGCGCGGCTACCAGGTGCGTCATCTCGCGGGCGAGGAAGGCATGGCGGCGCTGCTGGCGGAGTTCGCGCCCACGCATGCGGTGGTGGATCTCAAGCTGGCCGGCGGCGCGTCCGGCCTGTCCAGCGTCAAGCGGCTGCACGACGCCGACCCGTCGATGGTGATCGTGGTGCTGACCGGCTATGCCAGCATCGCCACCGCGGTGGAGGCGATCAAGCTGGGCGCACGCCACTACCTCGCCAAACCGTCGAACACCGACGATATCGAAGCGGCCTTCCAGCGCGCCGCGGGCGATGCCGACGTGGAACTGACCGCGCGCACGACCTCCATCAAGACGCTGGAGTGGGAACACATCCACGAAGCGCTCGCGGCCAGCGACTTCAATATCTCCGAAGCCGCACGCCGGCTGGGACTTCACCGGCGCACGCTGGCACGCAAGCTGGAGAAGCGGCGGGTCAAGTAGGGCGTGCGTCCCGGTGCCGGCAGTCCTGCAGGGCCGCCACGCTACCCATGTCGACCGCCCGGGCCACGCAGGCCTGCCACCAGCGCGCGCGTGTTCCCGCGCCTCCCTGACTGCCTGGACGTCATGACGCAGGACGGGGTGACTACTGGCACATTCGCTATATCAAACTTCGCAATAGCATCCTCTCCAACCTAGCGGGGGTCCCGCGGAGGGGGAACGATGAACGAGCCCGACATCCACCTGAAGAAGTTCCAGAAAGAGCTCAGCGCCGGCACCGTGTCGCTGGCATTGCTGGCGGTCCTGGCCCGCGCCGGCGAGCCGCTGTATGGCTACCTGATCGCCAAGCAGCTCGAACGCGTGGGCGAGGGCGTGCTCAGCGGCAAGCAGAGCGCGCTGTATCCGGTACTGCGCAATCTCGAGGGAGGCGGCCTGCTCGACAGTTTCGTCGAGCCGTCGGTCGCCGGACCTCCGCGCCGCTACTACCGCATCACCGAGGCAGGGCGGCAGACCCTGCAGTCCTGGGCCGCCGCCTGGCGCGCCACCCGCGATTCCGTCGATTCCGTGCTTGAGGGGATTCCTGCATGAACACCACCACCGTTTCGGGCAGCCTGCCCACCACCATCCCCGAGTATCTCGACCAGCTGCGTGCGGCCCTGGCCGGCGCCGACAAGGCGATGATCCAGGATGCCGTGTACGACGCAGAGGAGTACCTGCGTTCGGAACTGGCGGAGAACCCGGGCAAGTCGGAAGCCGAGGTGATCGCTTCGGTCGCCGGCAGCTACGGTGCGCCGGAGGAGGTCGCCGAGATCTACCGGGAAACCGAGGTCACGGTCGCCAGGGCATTGCGCCCGCCGGTGCCGCCGAAGCGCAAGTCGCTGCTGGGACGCTTCTTCGGCGTGGCAGCCGATCCCCGCACCTACGGCGCCCTGTTCTACATGCTGCTGTCGCTGGCGACGGGCACGTTCTATTTCACCTGGGTGGTGACCGGGGCCAGCCTGTCGACCGGCCTGCTGATCCTGATCGTCGGCATCCCGTTGTTGCTGCTGTTCCTGATGTCGGTACGGCTGCTGTCGCTGGTGGAAGGGCGGGTGGTCGAGGTGTTGCTCGGCGAGCGCATGCCGCGCCGCCCGCTCTACACGCAACGCGACAAGCCGTGGATGACGCGGCTGAAGGAACTCTTCACCGATGGCCGCACGTGGACCGCGATGCTGTACCTGCTGCTGATGCATCCGCTCGGCGTCCTGTACTTCTCGGTGGCCATCACCCTGCTTGCGCTGTCGCTGGGTTTCATCGCGGCGCCGGTGGCCTACTTCCTTCCCTTCGACTATGTGCTGAACTTCGGCCACTGGAACATGGTCACCGACGCGCCCTGGATGCTGCCGCTACTGTCCGTCATCGGATTCGTCCTGCTGTTCGCCACGCTGCACCTGGCGCGTTTCGTCGGCGTCTTCCACGGCTGGCTCGCGAAGCACCTGCTGGTGCGTACGCCGGTGGTGTAAAGGAAGACGGGGATCGCCGTGCGTCGCGAACAAGAAGGCCGCCCGTGAGGGCGGCCTTCTTGCTGAGCCTGGAGGCGCCGGTCGTTCGACAGTGTCGCGATTGGCGTCCCGCCACCCCGGGTCGGATCAACCGGCGTACTTGGCGATGAAATCGCGCACCTGCGGATAGACCTTCTCGCGCCAGCGACGGCCGCTGAAGATGCCGTAGTGGCCGGCGCCTTCGACGGTCAGGTGCTTGTGGTGCGCTTTCGCGATGCCGGTGCACAGGTCGTGCGCGGCAGCGGTCTGGCCCTGGCCGGAGATGTCGTCGAGTTCTCCCTCGATGCTCATCAGTGCGGTCTTCCTGATGGCGGCCGGCTTCACGAGTTCGCCATTGACCGTCCACTCGCCGCGCGGCAGCAGGAATTCCTGGAACACGGTGCGGATGGTGTCCAGGTAATACTCGGCCGGCATGTCGAGCACGGCGTTGTATTCGTCGTAGAACTTGCGGTGCGATTCTGCGTCCTGCAGGTCGCCCTTCACCAGGTCGGCATAGAAGTCCCAGTGCGACATGAAGTGCCGGCTGGGGTTCATCGCGAGGAAGCCGGCATGCTGCAGGAACCCGGGATACACGCGGCGGCCTTCGCCCGGGTAAGGCATCGGCACGGTATGGATGACGTTGTTCTCGAACCACGACAGCGGATTGCGCGTCGCCAGGCTGTTCACTTCGGTCGGACTGCGGCGCGCATCGATCGGCCCACCCATCATCACCAGCGAACGCGGCGTGGGCTCGCCACGCGCGGCCATCAGCGAAACCGCAGCAAGCACCGGTACCGTCGGTTGGCAGACGCTGATGACGTGCAGCTTCTCCGCGCCGATATGGCGGATGAACTCCTCCACGTAGGCAACGTAGTCATCGAGGCTGAAAGCGCCCTCCGATTCGGGGACCATGCGCGCGTCGACCCAGTCGGTCACGTAAACCTTGTGGTTGCGCAGCAGCGTGTGCACGGTATCGCGCAGCAGGGTGGCGTGGTGCCCGGACAGCGGCGCGACCACCAGGACCGTGGGGTCGTCCTTCAGCTCGGCGATGGTGGCCGCATCGTCGGTGTAGCGTTTGAACCGCAGCAGGCGGCAGAAGGGCTTCTTCAGCGCTTCCAGCTCCACCACGGGCACGCTGCGACCGTGCGCCTCGACTTCGCGGATGTCCCACGCCGGCTTTTCGTAATCCTTGCCGATGCGGTGGACGAGTTCGTTGCCGGCGGCGATGCGCTCGGCGCCCGGCACATTGGAGAGCCAGCTGGTCGGTGTCGAGAACATCCTTGCATTGGCTTCGGCCATGTAGGCCAGTGGCGCCATCCATGCGCGTCCGAGTTCGTGCAGTTGGTACAAGGTCATGGCTGTCCGGATTCCCGCTTTTGGTGCACGGTGCTGCGTCGCAGCATACCCCAAAGCCGGGTGCCGCCGCGCGCGGCCTGTTCAGGTTATCGGCCGGAAATCCGCGGCCTCCAGTACCGCCACGTCGCCCGCTAGTCGCGGGCCCAGCCAGCAATGGTTTCCGATGGACTGGAACCCCTCACCATGGAAGGCTTGCCGGTACCACGCCGCCCTGCGCGGCTGGAAGCCGTCATGGTCGCCTTCGAACGCGTCCTCCTTCGCGAACGTCTCCAGGAAGGCCACGCCGCCGCTCAACTCCGCCAGGCCCCGTAGCCCGCGCTTGAGTTCGCGGGTCGGCACGTAATGCAGCACGTCCGAGCAGACCAGCAGATCGACGGGTTCGCATGGGCGCAGGTATTCGAACTCTTCGAAGCGTGCGTAGTGCAGATTGCGCGTGCGACCGAAGCGGCGGACGGCGTACTCGCTGCCGTCGAAGCCCAGGTACTGCAGTTTCGGCCGCAGCTTCAGCAGTGGCGCACGCCACGCGCCTTCGCCGCAACCGATGTCCAGCACCGTGCGGATCGGTCGTTCCAGGTGGTATTCAGCCACCGCCACCGCCAGCGCCACCTTGCGCGCAAGCCGCGGTGCGCCCCCGATGTCGCCGTCGCGATACCAGCGCTGGAAGTAGTCGGCGTCGTACTGCTTGGTCATGCGCGTGCCCGGCGTGCGGAAAGGCGGGAAGCTTACGCGATGCGGCGCGCTATCCTATGCGCCGCACGCCATCCCGCGCAGCCAGACGGAGCCAGCCGCATGTACCTGTGGGTCAAGACCTTCCACCTCGTCTTCGTTATCGCCTGGATGGCGACCGTGTTCTACCTGCCGCGCATCCTGGTCAACCTGGCCGAGACAACCGGGCAGCCCGACGTGCAGGCGCGCCTGCTGCTGATGGGGCGCCGCCTGTATGGCTTCGGCCACACCATGTTCGGCATCGCGGTGATCCTGGGTGGCGTGCTGTGGTTCCACTTCGGCATCAGCGGCGGCTGGCTGCACGCCAAGCTGACGCTGGTGGCGTTGACCCTGGCGCACTTCATCGTCACCGGCCGCTGGCTCAAGGGCGTGGCGAAAGGCAAGTCGCTGCCATCGCCCACGGCGTTGAAATGGTTCAACGAACTGCCGCTGTTCGCGTTGATCGCGATCGTCTGGCTGGTGCTGGCGAAGCCGTTCTGACAAAGACGCACCCTTCAGCGCAGGGGTCTGTCCGCCGTTCGCCTGTTGCCTCTCCCAGCCTCCACGATAAGAAGTAGTTGCAGGCGAGCATCAGCCGTCATCTCCCTGAAAGCTTGCAGCAGCCGCCGCTCCACTTCGTCGTGGATGAACTCGCCCTCCATGTCAGACACCTTGTCGGTGCCCCTGGCATGTCGGAGGGGGCCGCGACCCGTGGCCAACCACTCGAAACTCACGTCAGTAATCTCAGCCAGCCTCGCCAAGCGCGCGGATGCAGGCAGCACGCCGTCGGTACCTTCCCAGTTGGCAACGGCACTGCGCGTAACTCCAAGATTGAGCGCGAGCGCTTCTTGGGACATCCGTGCGCGTTGGCGCGCAATCCTTATGCGCATTGAGAGCTTCATGTGAGTTGACTCAGCCTGTTGAGTGAGAGCCGCCCAAACTAAACACATGAATATCGCAAAGCAATTCACATTTTTGCGTCAGCCGGACTGACGGTAGGTTGTCCACTATTGCTGACACATACGCACAAATCGTTGAAACGAAAGGTCGTTGTAGGGGTGAAGGTCAGAGCCACTGACGTGCACCCGCGAAACTGCGGTTGAAGTGCCTGTTGGTGGTGCGACAAGATCGACTCAAGGGCGCAGGGATGCCCGAGTCGGCCGACCCCAGTCCGGGTCGGCGCCACGAGTCAAGGAAGCTGCGTGACGCAACCGCTTTTTCGCCCGGAAGTTCTGGAAGCCAAGCGCGGCAGCTGGCTGGGCGGCATCTCGCTGGCGCAGCCCGTATCCCTGTGGGTGCTGACGCTGGCGACTGCATTGGCGGCGACCGCAATCGTGCTGTTCGTAACCTTCGGCACGTACACACGGCGCTCGACCGTCACGGGGCAGTTGGTGCCGTCTCAGGGCTTGGCGACCGTGCTCGCGCCTGCCACCGGGGTAGTGACCAAGCTAGGCGCCGAAGAGGGTAGTCACGTGGCGTCGGGTGATGCGCTGGCCGTGGTCACCGTGCCTCGCGCGACGCTGGCGGCAGGCGACACGCAGGTGGCACTTGAGCAGCGGCTGCAACAACGGCAGGACGGCTTGCTGTCCACCCAGCAGGCCCAACAGGCGCAACTGCGCGTTCAGGCGCAGGGGGCAAATGCACAACTGGTGGTCGCGCAGCGCGAACTGGCGCAGATCGAATCGGAAGTCATCACCCGGCAGGATCAGATCCGCATCGCCACGGAGACGCTGGCCCGCTTGCGTCGACTGGAGGGTGGCCAGTACGTCAGCGTGTTGCAGATCAAGCAGCAGGAAGCCACGGTCCTCGAGTACACGGGGCAGATGCAGTCGCTGCAGCGGCAGGCGATTGGCATCCGGCGCCTGATTGCGCAATTGCAGCAGGCCGTCGACGAGTTGCCGGCGCAGGGACAGGCAAGTGCGGCGGGCTTTCAGCGTGAGCTGGCGCAGTTAGAACAGGAGCGCGTGCAGATGCAGGCCGGAAGCTCACTGGTCGTCAAGGCACCAGTTGCTGGTGTGGTGGCCACGCAGGTCGTCAAGCAAGGGCAGTCGGTGCATGCCGACCAGCCGCTGATGACGTTGTTGCCTGGCGACGGACGATTGGAGGCTGAATTGCTTGTGCCGAGCCGCGCCATCGGTTTTATCGAGCCCGGCGACCGCGTGCTACTGCGTTACCAGGCGTTTCCCTATCAGAAGTTCGGCCATCAGGAGGGGCGTATCGCCGCTATCAGTCGCAGCGCGCTCAGTCCGGGTGAGTTGGGTGCTTTGATCGGCAATGCGCAGCAGGGTGAGCCGTTCTATAGGGTGACCGTCTCTCTTGCACGGCAGGAGATCACGGCCTATGGCAAGCCGGAGGCGTTGAAGCCGGGCATGTTGGTGGATGCGGATGTGCTAGGAGAGCGGAGGGCGCTGGTGGAGTGGATCTTCGAGCCGCTGTACTCGCTGGGTGGGAAGGTGGGCAATGGATGAGTGCTCGACTGGCAGCAGCCCTGATGAGCTTCGGGCGCCGTCGCGGCAATGCCCGATGATGCTTCTTCTGGCGATTTCCGTCGTGGGTAGCTTATTCATTGGAGCGCCGGCCTATCAAGCCATGGCAGCGCCATTGCCTCCCGTCATCGACAGCGTGTCGGCCGAAGAGGTACCCCTGTTCTCACCGGAAGAGGCTTGGCAGCTGGCTCACGAGCCTCGATCGAGGATGATCGATGAGGTGACCTGCGAGCGTATCGAGGGGGTTTACCTGAAAAGCAATGAGGGGCCGCGCAAAGTTATATCGGGCTCTGTATCGGCGCTGTTCCGGTCGCGCCATCGCGGAGCGCCATTCCTAAGGGTCAGAACGCGAGAAGACGGCGTGCATGTCACGCGCTTCCCGGCCACCAAGAATGAGGTAATCACGTCGCGGTCCTATCGATTCGATGAGCGCACGAAGCGGCACGTGTACGGGAGGCCTTTCGACTCGGTGTGTCAGGCAGGCGAAGTGAACGTTGGAGGCCTGACACCCATTCAAAAGGGGGAATGAGTGCCCTCTAGAGTCGGAAAACTCTCAGGGTCCTGAGCCCATCGTGCAGGGGTGCTGCACTTACAACAATAGGAAGAAAAGATGAGAAAGATGATGGATCACGAACTGGCTGCGGTATCGGGTGGTGGCGATAGCGACGTGCCGCCGGTAGGGGTGACGCAGGCGCAGTGGAATGATCTGCTGTTTCGCCTGGCGTGGGAGCGGAAGAACGATCCGTATCGTAGGGAGAACTGATTCGGCTGCACCAGTTTCGACAAAATAGTGTTTTGTATGAGGTGTGACTGTCCCGTAGCGCAGGGGTTCTGCGTAGATCTTAAGGAGCTATAAGAATGCGTGAGCTGACTTTTCAGGAAGTTGAATCGGTTGATGGTGCTGTTACGCAGAGTGACGTGATCTCTACCAACCTCGCTATCATCGGTATCGGCGCGGGAGCGATTTTTGCCGGGATGACCGCTCCCGCTTGGGGGCCAATTGCTCTGATTGGATTGAGCGTGGCAGTGACCGGGACATACGTTTACGAACAGCTGAGATAAGTTTATCGGTGGCTCCACATGCTTGGGGCCACCGATGTTCTACGGAGTGAATATGTTCAAAAAAGATAAGGGCGTTAAGAACCCGTTGGGTGTTTCAGATCACTCAAAGCGTCAGTTTCTTGTCGGGTTCTTCATTGGGGCGGTTGTGGGAATTGGCATTGGACGACTTCTTGGGTTGTTGAGCTAACTGCGGCGCGTACTTTGGGGGGGCAAATGTGGCAGAACGAGACAACGTGCAATGCCCTAAGCCCATGCAAGGCCGGGTCTTCGTGAGTGCGAGGGTACTAGCGGAAGTAAGAACGAGGTAAGTGTAATGTTCAGTCACAAAGCGCTTCCGCCTATCGTGTTTGCAGTCATATCTGTTTTTATTGTTGTTATTTTTCTAGGTTTGATGCTGGGTACTCGCATGGCCGAAAGGGATAATTTGCGGACGCAGAACTCGTTGGGATCTAGAGCTACGGATACAAAGAATTAGCTTCTAGATCGAAGTGAGGTGAGGGAGGCGCTCATATCGATTTAATGGGGCGTGCTCGTTGCAGCGGATTTCAAGTGGTTGAGCATCAAGGAGGATCGTGGCTTTCGGGCCTCGACGGAAATGAAGGTGATCATTCAATCCGAGGCCGCCGAGTGCGGCCTCGCTTCCTTGGCCATGGTGGCTGATACACACGGGATGCGCCTTGGCTTGCCGGAAATGCGCCATCGTTTTCCGCTGTCCCTCAAGGGCGCCAAGCTCAATCACCTGATCCATATCGCCCAACAGCTCGGCCTGTCCACCCGCCCGTTGCGGCTGGACATGGAAGATCTGGATAAGCTCAAGCTGCCCTGCATTCTGCATTGGGATCTCAACCACTTCGTCGTACTGGCGAAGGTAGGCAAGTCGAGGGTCACTATCCTTGATCCTGCAGTGGGCGAACGAAAGCTCTCATTCGCGGAAGTCTCCGATCATTTCACCGGTGTGGCGCTGGAGCTGACGCCCACCGCTGAGTTCAAACCACAGAAGGCGGTGTCCACCGTGACGGCTCGGCAGCTCACGGGCCCGGTGCGTGGAATGTGGCGCGCATTGGCCCAGATCCTGTTGCTGTCCGTGGCACTGCAGGTGTTCGTGGTGCTGGCGCCGTTCTACATGCAGTGGGTGGTGGACCAAGTGCTGGTCTCCGCGGATCGCGATCTGCTGACGGTGCTCGGGCTCGGCTTCGGGCTGGCGCTGGTGCTGCAGATCGGTATCGGCCTGCTGCGTGGTTGGTCGGTGGTCTACCTGTCGTCGCGCTTGGGCCTGCAGTGGATGGGGAATGTGTTCGCCCACCTGCTCAAACTGTCACTGGACTACTTCGAGAAGCGGCATCTCGGCGACATCACCTCGCGCATGTCGTCGGTACAGGCGATCCAGCGCACGCTGACCACCAGCTTCGTCGAAGCCATCATCGACGGCCTGATGGCGATGGTCACATTCGGACTGATGCTGTTCTACAGCTGGAAGCTGGCGCTGGTGACGCTGCTGGCCGTGATCCTGTATCTGGGCATCCGTTCCATCGCGTATCGGCCTGTCCGCGATCGTACCGAGCAGCAACTGATCGCGGGCGCCAGACAGCAGACCCATCTGCTGGAGTCGTTGCGCGGCATGCAGAGCCTGAAAGTGGCAGGCGAGGAGTCACATCGCCGCAGTACGTACGACAACCTCATGCACGACACCGTCAACCAGGAAGTACGGCTGGCGCGCATGGGGCTGGGCTTCAACAGCGCCAGCCAACTGGTGTTCGGCATCGAACGCATCGGCGTGATCTGGATCGGCGCCACGTTGGCACTGCAGAACGTGTTCTCGGTGGGCATGCTGATCGCTTATCTTGCGTACAAGGACCAGTTCGCCGGGCGGATGGCGGCCCTGATCGACAAGTGGGTCGAGTTCCGCATGCTGCGCCTGCATGGCGAGCGTCTGGCCGACATCGTGTTGACGCCGCCCGAGGAGCACTCCGGTCAGTCTGAGGCGCCGCCCCCGGCCAGCACACGTATCGACGTGGAGAACCTCTCCTTCCGCTACGGCGAGGGCGAGCAATGGGTGCTGAAGGACTGCAGTTTCGGGATCGAGGCCGGCGAATCGGTGGCGATCATCGGCGCGTCCGGCTGCGGGAAGACGACGCTGGTCAAACTGCTGCTGGGCCTGCTCCCGCCCACGGCGGGCACCATCCGCGTCGGTGGGCACGACCTTCACAGGATCGGCCCTCGCAATTTCCGCTCGATCATCGGTGCCGTCATGCAGGACGACCAACTGTTTGCCGGCAGCGTGGCCGACAACATCAGCTTCTTCGACCCCGAGATGGACCAGGCCCGTATCGAACAGGCGGCGCGATTGGCTGCCGTACACGACGAGATTGCCGCCATGCCGATGGGCTACCACAGCCTGATCGGCGACATGGGCAGTTCGTTGTCAGGTGGGCAGAAGCAACGGGTGATTCTGGCGCGTGCGTTGTACCGCAACCCGAAGCTGCTGTTCCTGGATGAGGCGACCAGCCATCTGGACGTTATGAAGGAGCGTCTGGTCAACGATGCCGTCAAGGCCTTGAGCCTGACCAAGGTCATCGTGGCCCACCGGCCCGAGACCATCGCCAGCGCGGACCGTGTACTGGTGATGGAACAGGGGCGGATCGTGCAGGAACTCAGGCCGCAGGTGTCGGTGGCCGACGTGCAGACCGTGCCCGCCTGAGCGCCGCGCTTCTTCTTAGCGCGGTTGCTTCTCGAAATCCCCGATCTTCGGCAGTTCCACCGGCACGCCGTTGGCGTCGCAGGTGCCGGCGGCGCACAGGCGTGCGCGCAGCTTCGGCGTAGCCTGCACGATGACGTGGTAGATCGTGTTCTGCTCCAGCGTGCCGCGGAAGGCGTCGCTGCCGGGGCCGGTCGCCCAGATGCCGACGTCTTCACCGCCATGCGATTCGGACTTCAACGGGACCAACGCTTCCTGCAGGTAATCGGGATGCTCCGTGTCGACCTGGCTGAGGTCCGGGCGGCCTTCTGCGGGCTCGACGCTGCTGGGTGCATGCAGGAATTGCTTCGGGCCCGCAGGCTGGCGGTTGCTGGCGCCGGTGTAGCCCGGACCGTTGGCGTAGGTCAGCGTGGTGAACGTCTGCCCATTCTGGTCGCGGGCGAGATCGCCTGGCGTGTCGTCTTCGCCACCCTGGCCGCGCACCTTGCCGAGGATGGGATTGCCGCGCACGGGATAGCCGACGAAATTGAGTGTGTGCGAATGGTCGGCGGTGACCAGGATCAGCGTGTCATCGCGTGAGGTCGCTTCGAGCGCGGCCTGCACGGCATCGGACATCGCGACCGTTTCATCGAGCGCGCGGTAGGCATTGCCGTAGTGGTTGGCGTGGTCGATGCGGGCGCCTTCCACGAGCAGCACGAAGCCTTCCGGATTGCGCGAGAGTGTCCGGATAGCTGTACGGGTCAGCTCGGCCAGCGAAGGCTCGCCCTGCGCATCCTTGCGGCGGTCATGCTCGAACTGCATGTGGTCGTATTCGAACAGTCCCAGCAGTTGTGGCGCATCGATTGCGGCCTCCAGCTGCTGCGTGTTGGTCACGTACGCACCCTGCGGATGCGCCTGCTTCCATTCGTCCACCAGATTGCGGCCGTCCAGACGCTGGCCGACCTTGTCGTCTTCTTCGGGATCGCGCACATCGATAGGCAGGAATTCACCGCGACCACCGCCCAATGCCACGGTGGGGCCATGTCCGAAGCGAGCGGCGGACAGCAGTTGCTGGGCGATGTCCTTGCAGCCCGCTTCGATGGCGTCGGGCGGCAGGTCCGTATCGTTTTCCCAGTCACGATGCGACACGTGCGCGTACGTCGCGGCGGGCGTCGCATGCGTGATGCGCGCGGTGGTGACGATGCCGGTGGCCAGCCCGGCGCTGTCGGCCAGGGTCAGCCAACTGAGCAGGTCCTTGCTGCCATCGGGCGTGCACTCGCCTTTGTGGCCGGCGGAGACACCGATGGCGCCCATATGCGATTTCACGCCGGTGGCGACGGCGGTCATCGTGCCGGCGGAATCGGGCGTCTGCGAATCGGTGTTGTAGGTCTTGCTGAAAGCGGTGTGCGGGAAGCGTTCCCAGCTCAGCAGGTTTTCTTCGCCCGGCATGCCCTTGCGCTGGCCTTCGAAGATGCGCGCCGCGGCCACGGTGGTCAGGCTCATGCCGTCGCCGAGGAAGACGATGACGTTCTTCGCGCGTCCCTGCATGGCACCGTTTGCCGCCGCTTTCGCCGCACCATTCCGATACCACCACTGCGGTGTCTCGCCCTTGGGGTGCGCGACCACGGGGACGTTGACGTGAATCGAAGATTGGGTCGGTGCGGGCGGCGTGCTGGCGCAGCCGGCCAGTGCGACGAGCAGGGTCATGCCGGCGAGCGGCGACACGGAAGAGCGAGGGGGCATGGCGAACCGGTGAATGACGGACGCGTCATTATGCCGTTCGGGCAGTGTCCTGTTCATGACACCCGGCATTCTGCGCGCAGGCTCGCCGCATGCGGGGCCTTGGGCTAAGGTGTCGCGTCCGCCTACGTGAGTCGTCTGGATGAAGCTGGTCTCGGCCTGGTTGAAGATCCCGTTCTGGCAGCGCGTCGTGGCCGGCTTCGCGCTGGGCGCGCTTGCGGGCTGGCTGATGGGGCCGGCGGCAGGCATCTGGCTGAAGCCGCTGGGTGATCTGTACGTCACGCTGATCAAGATGATCGCGGTGCCGCTGGTGTTCTTTGCGGTGATCAACGCAGTGTCCAGCCTGCATGGACAGAAATCGGTCGCCGCACTCGGCGGACGCACGTTCCTGTGGTTCGCCATCACCGCCGCGATGGCCGTCTGCGTGGGCCTGGCGGTGGGCTGGATCGTGCAACCCGGCAAGGGCATCAGCGGGCTGATGATGGCGCCGGACTACCAGGTGCGCGAAGTGCCCACGCCGGTGCAGGTGCTGCTCGACATCGTGCCCGCCAATCCGTTCAAGGCGTTGACCGAAGGCAAGATCCTGCAGGTGATCTTCTTCGCGGGATTGCTCGGCTTCGCACTCGTGAAGCTCGGCGAACGCAGCGCGGGCCTGCGCAAGCTCGCGGGCGAGGCCAGCGACACGATGGTGCAGGTCACGCGCTTCGTGCTGGAGATGACGCCGATCGGCACCTTCGGCCTGATCGGTTCGCTGGTGGGCACGTACGGTTTCGAGAAGCTGCTGCCGCTGGGCAGCTACATCGGTGCGCTGTATGTCGCCTGCGCGCTCCACATCGTGGTGGTGTACGGCAGCCTGCTGCTCGCGCATGGCCTGAACCCGTGGAAGTTCTTCCGTGGCGCCGCGCCGGGCATGCAGGTGGCGTTCGTCAGTTCGTCCAGCTTCGCGTCGATGCCGGTCGCGTTGCGCAGCGTCACCCACAACCTCGGCGTCGACAAGGATTACGCCGCGTTCGCCGTGCCGCTCGGCGCCAGCATCAAGATGGACGGCTGCGGCGCGATCTATCCCGCGCTGACCTCTATCTTCGTGGCGCAGTATTTCGGGCTGGACCTGTCGGTGAACCAGTACTTCGTGATCCTGCTGGCGTCCGTGCTGGGCAGCTTCGGCACGGCCGGCGTACCGGGGACGGCGACGGTGATGGTGACCCTGGTGCTGAGCGCGGCGGGCCTGCCGCTGGAGGGCATCGGCCTGCTGGTGGCGATCGACCGCATCCTCGACATGATGCGCACGATGACCAACGTCACCGGCCAGATGCTGGTGCCGGTGCTGGTGGCGAAGGAAACCGGTCTGCTGGACAGGGAGGTCTACGAATCGGCGTCGACGAACGTGGGCCTCGCGGACGACGCAGCGCCGACGCCATGAGCGACGCCGGGACGATCGAACTGCTCGAGTCGTTTCCCGATGCGACGACCTACCGGCGGCTCCGCATCGAGACGGGCCTGTCGCCGAAGTCGCGGGAAGCCGCCGATCGCGGGCTTGCGAACACGCTGTACGGCGTCAGCCTGGTGAAAGCCGGTGACGTGATCGGCATGGGGCGGGTGGTCGGCGACGGCGGCACCGTGTTCGTCGTCGCGGACATCGCCGTGCGACGTGACCACCAGGGGCAGGGATTGGGCAAGCGCATCATGGCCGCGCTGGATGCTTGGCTGCGCGCGAACGCACCGGCGTCGGCCTACGTCATGCTGGTCGCGGATGGTGAGGCCAGGCACCTCTATGCGCAGTTCGGGTTCGCCGACACGGCGCCCGCATCGATCAGCATGGCGTATGTGGCGCGCGGTTCCGCTACCGACAGCTAGACGTTGGCCTCACGCGCGCTGCGCGACACCCACCAGGCGAACACCGCCGCCGTGACGAACATCAGCAGGCTGTAGACTGCGGCGGGCACGGAGATCGTCGGCTTCTCCAGCACGTTGAGCGCGATGAAGATCGCCAGCGTGCCATTGTGGATGCCGATTTCCATCGCGATGGCGATGGCCTGCTTCTTCGGCAGGCGTAGCGCCAGCGGCGCCACATAGCCGGCGCCCATGCTGGCCAGGTTGAACAGCAAGCAGGCCAGGCCGACGATGGCGAAGTAGGTGGCCAGCGTTTCCCGTGCCTGCACGACCGCCGCGACCACCAGCAACGCGAGCACGAGGACCGACAGCAGCCGTATGGGTTTCTCCGCGCGTGCTGCGAAGCCCGGCAGTTTCGCGCGCAGCAGCATGCCGATGCCGACGGGCAGCAGGATGATCGCCGCGACTTCCACCACTTTCTTGGTCGGAGGCGGTACGTACTGGCCCGCGCCGAGGAAGTATTCCAGCGACAGGTTGAGGATCACCGGCAGCGTCAGCAGGCAGAGCAGGCTGTTGATCGCGGTCAGGGTGATGTTCAGTGCCACGTCGCCGCGCGCCAAGTGGCTGTAGATATTGGCCGTGGCGCCGCCGGGTGAGGCGGCCAACAGCATCAGGCCCACGGCGAGTTCGGCTGGCAGGCCGAATCCCAGCGCCAGGCCGAAGGCCACCCAGGGCAGGAGGAGGGTCTGCAGCGCGAGCCCGATCAGCACCGCGCGCGGATAGCGTGCGACCCGGCGGAAATCGTCCAGCGTCAGTCCCAATCCCAGCCCGAGCATGATGATGCCCAAGGCCAGTGGCAGCAGCAGGTTGGTCAGCAGTGAAGCCTGCATCGCGTACGACTCCCCTTCGGCGCGAAGAAACAGGTGGCATGCGCAGGGTGGCCGCACCTGCGGGAGGATGGCGGCAATCGGCAGTGCGGTGCAAGCCGCGTTGCAACGTCGCGCTCAAAAGAAGAAGGCCGCGCGTGGCGGCCTTCGTCGTGTCGCGGATCGGCGGCGCTTACATCGCGACGCGGCGGCCGCTCAGGTAGCGGTTGGCCCAGTAGCCGGTGATCAGGCTGTCCACGCGCACGTCCTTGCCGCTGCTCGGCGAGTGCAGGAAGCGGCCTTCGCCCACGTAGATGCCGACGTGGTTGATACGACCCTTCAGGCCGAAGAACACCAGGTCGCCCTGACGCAGCTCTTCGCGCGCGGCGACCAGTTCGGCGTCGGCCTTGGAGGCCATGTCGCGGGAGACGCGCGGCAGTTCGATGCCCAGCGCGGTACGGAAGACGTAACCGACCAGCCCGCTGCAGTCGAAGCCGCTGTCGGGCGAGGTGCCGCCCCACCGGTAGGGCGTTCCCATCAGCGCCAGCGCGCGCTGCAGCACGGCGTTGACCTTGCCGCCCTGCTGTTCCTGCGACACCACGCCTTCCTTGCTCAGGTCGTAGGCGGCCAGCAGCTTGCTGATGTCGCCGGCGACCATCGCGGAACGGTCGACCAGCGGCAAGGTGTCGCTGGCGGCAAGGCGGGGAAGCAGGGCGGACAGCGTGGCAGTCGCGGCTTCGGCAGCCTTTTCCTTCACGCTCGCCATGACGGGCTTGCTGGCCGGCGCGGGGGCGGCCACCACGACGTCCGCGGAGGCAGGGCTTGACGCGCCGTCGACATCCACGGGTGCAGTCTGTGCGTGTACGGCAGACGCCATGGCAAAGAGGCCAAGGCTGAGAAGAAGTCGGGAAACCCTCCGCGGCAGGCGGTGGGTGGCGGCAGGCTGGCCTGTTGGCAGGTCGTCGTCGGTCGTCACGCGCGGTAGGGATTTAACAAGTCAGGGGCGATAATGCCGGCTGATCGGCCTGATTTGGTTCATAAATCGTTATTTATTCGTTAAGCGTGAACGTCACGCGTCACAGAGTTGACCGAATCCTAACGAAGCACGCGTTTCGCGCCGCTGTAATGGTCGCGCCAGTAAGGCCCATCCAGGTGATCGAGCCGGACGGTACCGCCGGTGCTGGGGGCGTGTACGAACCGGCCCTCGCCGACATAGATGCCCACATGGGTCACGCTGCCGCGGCTGCCGAAGAACACGAGGTCGGCCGGTGCCAGACGGCCCGGTTCGATCCTGGGGCCCTGCACCTGCGCGAGCTCGCGCGAGGTGCGCGGCAGGCGCAGGTCGAGCATGTCGCGGTACACATAGGTGACCAGGCCGCTGCAGTCGAAGCCCGATTCCGGCGTGTTGCCGCCGTAGCGGTAAGGCGTTCCCACCAGGCCGATGGCCCGCATGAGTACCGACGTGGCGGCGGCCGGATCGTCGGCCTGCACCACGGGCCACGCCCGCTGACTGGGCGGCGGTGAGGGCTTGCGTGCCTGCGGCTTGGAGCCGCCGCACCCGGCCAGCCCGCACAGACCAGCGCAGAAGAGGGCCAGGACCCACGGCCGAAGTGGCGCGGGCGTGGGCAAGCCGGGATAATGTCGGGCCTTCATCGCGGCGCATCTTCGCCGCATTCCCTTGCGGCCGACAAGCCGCGTCCGTCCTGCCCGACGGCAGGCCCCGTCCAGAGTCCCGCATGAAAATCGCAAAAGACAGCGTCGTCCGTTTCCATTACACCGTGTCCGAAGCCGGCCAGGAGCCGATCGAAACCTCTAAGGACCGCGAGCCGCTGGCGATCCTGATCGGCCATGGCAACATCATTCCCGGTCTGGAGAACGCGATGCAGGAACGCGAGGCGGGCGAGAGCTTCGGCGTCGACGTCGCCGCAGCCGATGCGTACGGCGAGCGCCGCGACGGCCTGACCCAGCGCGTACCGAAGAAGCACTTCGGCAACCAGCGCCTGATCCCCGGCCAGCAGGTGGTGCTGCAGACCAACTTCGGCCCTCGCGCGGTCACCATCCAGAAGGTCGGCATGAGCGTGGTGGACGTGGACCTCAACCATCCGATGGCCGGCAAGGACCTCCACTTCGACGTGGAGATCGTGGAAGTGCGCGAAGCCAGCGCGGAAGAGATCGAACACGGCCACGTGCATGGCGACGGTGGACACCACCACTGAGCGCCCCGCGGCAGCGTCCGGAACGGCCCGCGAATGCGGGCCGTTTCTTTTGGCACGAAGGCCATCCACGGATGGCATGGTCTAATCCGCCATCGAACAGGGGAAGGGAATGACGGCGCAGACGACGGACAACCTGGCACCGATCGCGGTGGCCGAACGCATCGAAGCGATGGATGTGCTGCGCGGGTTCGCGCTGCTGGGCATCCTGCTGATGAACCTGGAAGGTTTCGTGGGGCCGGTGATGGCGGCGGGTACAGGGCTCGATCCCGCGCTCACGGGCATGGACCGGACCGTCGACCTGCTGGTCTACGTGCTGGTGCAGGGCAAGTTCTACACGCTGTTCTCGCTGCTGTTCGGCATGGGCTTCGCGGTGATGTCGCAGCGCGCCGAACGCTCCGGCCGACCGTTCGCCGGGGTGTACTGGCGTCGCGGCCTGGTGCTGCTGGCCTTCGGCGCGGTCCATGCGATCTTCATCTGGGCGGGCGACATCCTGATGATGTACGCGCTGTGCTCGTTCCTGCTGCTCGCTTTCCGGCCACTGCCCGCGCGCTGGCTGGTCTGGCTGGGCGTGCTCATTTATGTCGTGCCCATCGGCTTCATGTACCTGATGGGGGGCATGGGATCGCTGCTCGGCGGCACTGAGGGCTGGGACAAGGCCATGGGCGAGATCGGCAAGCAGATGCAGGTGCTGATCGAGAACGAGCGGGCCGCCTACGGCAGCGGCAGCTATGCCGAGGCCACCTGGCAGCGACTGAAGAGCACGGGCATGGCCCTGAGCAACATCACCATGTTCGGCTTCGTGGTGTTCGGCATGTTCCTGCTGGGCGCGTGGTTCGTGCGCAGTGGCGCCATCGCCCGGCCGCACGAGTTCCCGCGCCTGTACCGGGCGCTGCGCTGGGTCGCGCTGCCAATCGGCGTGCTGGCGATGGTCGCGTCGGTGGCGCTGGAGCCCACAATGGACTTCGCCACCTTCAACCTGCGCATCTCGACGGCGTTCGCATTGCAGCTGATCGCGAACCTGCTGATGTGCCTGGGCTACGTCGCCTGGGTGATGCGCGCGCTGGCGTCCCCATGGTGGGCGCGGCCGCTCGGCGCGCTGGCCCCTGCGGGCCGCATGGCGCTGACCAACTACCTGATGCACTCGCTGGTGTGCACGTGGATCTTCTATGGCTATGGGCTGGGCTATTTCGAGCAACTCCCGCGTGCCTGGCAACCGGTGTTCGCGCTGGTGCTGTTCGGCCTGCAGGTGCTGCTGAGCCGCCTGTGGCTGTCGCGGTTCCGCTTCGGTCCGATGGAATGGCTGTGGCGGTCGATGACGTACCTGAAGCCCCAGCCCATGCGTCTACGCCAGGGATGATTGCGACTAGACTGTGGCGGTGAAATCCCCCCACGACGACGTCCTCATCATCGGCGGTGGCGCCATCGGCCTGGCGACGGGCCTCGCGTTGCTGGAAGCCGGGCGCAGCGTGCGCATCCTCGATGCCGCCGCCGTCGGCAGCGGCGCCTCGCACGGCAATTGCGGCACCATCACCCCTAGTCACGCGCCACCCTTGGCTGCGCCCGGCGTGGTGGCGCAGGCGCTGCGCTGGATGTTCACGCCCGATGCGCCGCTCTACCTCAAGCCGCGCGTCGATCCGGCGCTGTGGCACTGGCTGCTGCGCTTCGCTGCGCGCTGCAACGTGCGCGACTGGCGGGCGAGCACGCACGCGCGCTCCGCGTTGCTCAACGATGCGCGCACGCGGTTGGCGGACTGGGTACAGCGCTACGGCCTGGCATGCGAGTTCGAGGAAGAGGGGCTCGATTACGTCTTCCGCGACCACCGCCGGTTCCAGCATTACGTCGACGAGGCGGCGGTGCTGGCGGAATTCGGCATCGCCACGCAGGTGTTCGACGGCACCACCTACGAGCGCGAAGAGCCCGCGATGCTGCCGGGCGTCGCCGGTGCGATCCGCTTCCCCGGCGATGCACGCCTGCGTCCCGACCGCTACGTGGCCGAACTGGCACGCGTGGTGCGCGAGCGGGGCGGCCGCATCGAGGCGCATTGCCGAGTGGAGCGGCTGGAGCGGGCCGCGGGCGGCGTGCGTCTGACGACATCGCAGGGCACGCGAGAAGGGCGGGACGCGGTGATCGCGCTGGGTGCATGGACCCCCGCATTTGCGCGCACGCTGGGAGTGAGGGCGCCGATCCAGCCCGGCAAGGGATACTCGATCACCTATTCGCGCCCCTCGCGCGTACCGCGTCACCCGATGTTGCTCAAGGACCGCTCGGTCTGCGTGACCGTCTGGGAAAGCGGCTACCGGCTGGGCAGCACGATGGAATTCTCCGGCCACGACGACACGCTCAACGCGATGCGGCTGGCGGCGCTGGAGCGCGGTGCGCGCGAGTTCCTGCGCGAGCCCGTGGGCCCCGAGGTGCAGGAGCGCTGGTGCGGATGGCGGCCGATGACCTGGGACGACCTGCCGCTGCTGGGGCGGGCGCCGGGCCATGAGCATGTCTGGATCGCCGCCGGCCACGGCATGCTCGGGATCAGCATGAGCAGTTCCACCGGCCAGCTGATGGCCGACCTGATGACCGGCCGCACGCCGGCGTTCGACCCTTCGCCGTACCGACCGGAGCGATTCGCATGAAGCCGCAGGCGTTCGACCTGATCGTGATCGGTGGCGGTTCCGGCGGACTCGCGGGTGCGTTCCGCGCCGCCTCGTACGGCGCGAAGGTGGCGCTGCTGGAACCGAACGCGCTGGGCGGCACCTGCGTGAACGTGGGTTGCGTACCGAAGAAGGCGATGTGGCTGGCCGCCGAGTTGTCGCAGCGCATCGCGATGGCGGCCTCGCTTGGCTTCGATACGGCGCCGCCGACGCTGGACTGGAGGGAATTCATCGTCCATCGCCAGCGCTACATCGCCGGCATCCATGCCAGTTACATGAAGCGGCTCGACGAGAGCGGCATCGTGCTGATGCCCTGCCGCGGTCGCTTGCTGGACGCCCACACCGTGGTCAATGCCGATGGCGTGGCACTCAGTGCAAAGCATCTGCTGATCGCGACCGGCGGCCATCCCGTCCGGCCGGATATCCCTGGAGCCGAACTGGGCAAGGTGTCCGATGATTTCTTCAACCTGTGCGCCGCGCCACCGCGCGTGGCAATCATCGGCGGCGGCTACGTGGCGGTCGAACTGGCGGGCGTGCTGCAGGCGCTGGGCAGCCAGGTGGAGGTGTTCGTGCGCGGGCCGCGGCTGCTCGACGGTTTCGATGCGCAGATCAGCGACGAGCTGGCGGCGGACATGCGCCAGCACGGCGTGCGGCTGCAGTTCGGCCACGCGGTGGCGGCGCTCGAGCGCGCGCCCGGCGACGGCGTCGTGGTGCTGGCGGAGGACGGCACGCGTACCGATCGCTTCGATACGGTGCTCTTCGCCACGGGACGGCGCGCGTCGACGCAGGACCTGGGGCTGGACGTCGCCGGCGTGGCGCTGGACTCGAAGGGGTTCGTGCCGGTGGACGCACGCCAGGACACCCGCGTCCCTGGCATCCATGCCGTCGGCGACGTCACCGGGCAGGCGGCATTGACGCCGGTCGCCATCGCGGCCGCACGGCGGCTGATGGACCGCCTGTTCGGTGGCCAGCCCGATGCGCGGCTCGACTATGCGCAGATTCCGACGGTCGTGTTCTCGCATCCGCCGGTAGGGCGGGTCGGGCTGACCGAAGCCGAGGCGCGCGCGCAGCATGGCGATGCGGTGACGGTACTCACCACCCGTTTCAGGCCGATGCTGCACGCACTGGCGGATTCGCCGCAGCGCAGCCTGTTCAAGCTGGTCTGCGTGGGCGAGGACAAGCGCGTCGTGGGCCTGCACCTGCTCGGCGAAGGCGCGGACGAGATGCTGCAAGGCTTCGCGGTGGCGCTGAAGAAGGGCATCACGCTGGCCGACCTGCACGACACGGTCGCCATCCACCCCACCAGCGCCGAGGAAGTCGTGCTGATGCGCTGATCGGGTCGATGGGGCACGGCGATACAATGGCGGCATGGATACTTTCACCCTGCATCGTGGCACCGCGCCGCTGTTCATCAGCCTGCCGCACAACGGCACGCGCATACCCGACGAGCTCGCCGGGCGCATGACGCCGGAAGCACGGCGCGTGCCGGATACGGACTGGCATGTCGCCGAGCTGTACGACTTCGCCCGGTCGCTCGGCGCGTCGATCATCGTGCCGGCTTACTCGCGCTATGTCGTCGACCTCAACCGGCCGGAAGACGATGTCTCCCTGTATCCCGGTCAGAACACCACCGGTTTGTGCCCCAGCGTACGTTTCAGTGACGACCCGGTGTACCTGCCCGACCAGGCGCCCACGCCCGCGGAGATCGCTTCGCGGGTGGATGCCTACTGGCGTCCTTATCACTACGCGCTGCGGCAGGAGCTCTTCCGCATCCGTGAGGCGCATGGACGCGTGGTGTTGTGGGAGGGCCATTCGATCCGAAGCGTGGTGCCGTTCCTGTTCGATGGGCGCCTGCCGGATTTCAATCTGGGTACTGCGGGTGGAACGAGTTGTTCGTCGACCCTGCAGCAGGCACTGGAAGCGGAACTGGCTGCGCAGTCGGACTACAGTTTCGTCGTCAACGGGCGCTTCCGGGGCGGTTACATCACCCGCCACTACGCGGATGTCGCCAACGGTATCCAGACCGTGCAGCTCGAGCTGGCGCAGCTCAACTACATGGATGAAGACACCTTCGCCTACCTGCCGGAGCGCGCGGTACGGACACAGGGTCTTGTCCGCCGCCTGCTGGAGCGCACGCTGGCGTGAGGCGCTTGCCATGACGCAGCCGAAGGCGGAAGACGAACTCGCGCAGCCGCTCGACGTGGCGCCGACCGATGCGCTGGAGGCGCCGCGTCCGCGGCCGGGTCTGCATGCGGTCAGCCGTTCGGGCCTGGTGCTCGCGGCGCTTGGCGCCATCGCCTTCTCGGGCAAGGCCATCATCGTCAAGCTCGGTTACCGCTATGGCGCGGATGCGGTGACCCTGCTCGCGTTGCGCATGCTGGTGGCGTTTCCGTTCTTCCTGCTGATGGGGGCCTGGGCCGCGCGCCGCAGTGCGCCGCTGTCGCGTGCCGACCGCATGAAGATCGCGCTGCTCGGCTTCCTCGGCTATTACCTGGCCAGCTTCCTCGACTTCGCGGGCCTGGCCTACATCACGGCCACGCTGGAACGCCTGATTCTCTACCTCACGCCGACGCTGGTGGCGCTCGCTGGCTGGTTGGCGTTCGGCAAGCGCATTTCGCGACGACAGGTCCTGGCGCTGCTCGTCAGCTATGCGGGCGTCGCACTGGCGTTCGGGCACGACCTGCAGGCCGGCGGTTCCAACATCCTGCTCGGGGGCCTGCTGGTGTTCGGCAGCGCGCTCGCCTATGCGATGTACCTGGTCGGCAGCGGCGAACTGGTGGCGCGCGTCGGCGCGGTGCGGCTGACGGCGTACGCCAGCAGCGTGGCCAGCGTGCTGTGCCTGCTGCAGTTCGTCATCGTGCGGCCGTTGCAGGCGATGGTGTTGCCCTGGGAGGTGTATGCGCTGTCGGTGGTCAACGGCACGCTATGCACCGTATTGCCCGTGCTGGCCGTGATGATGGCGGTCGCCCGCATCGGCTCCGCGCTGGCCGCGCAGGTGGGCATGATCGGCCCGGTATCGACCATCGTGCTCAGCCTGCTGCTGCTGGGGGAGCCGATGGGCCCGTGGCAGGTGGCCGGCACCGTGCTGGTGATGGCGGGGGTGTTCGTGGTGTCGCAACAGAAAACCGTGGCGCGCTGACGACGTCGGTCAGGCGGTAACGGTCGCGTCGGCAAGCCACTGCACCACGCTGGCCAGTGCATCGGCGTGGCTGTCGCCGGCCTGCCTGCGCTCGCGGTAGCGCTGCAGCTGTCCGTGTGCGCTGGTGCCGCGGTCCAGGATCTGCCAGACGCGCTCGACCTGCGGTGCGCAGGCCAGGGCTGCGATGTCGCCATGCAGCGCATCCAGCGTGTTCTCCAGCATCTCGCGCACCGGGACCAGTCGCCGACTGCCGAGGTCGATCAGGCCCGCATCGAAGCCATGACGCTGCGCCCGCCACAGGTTTTCCGCGACGATCGCCTGGTCGCCGGCATGAAGGTCGGCATGCAGCGCCGGTCTTCGCTCGAGGTGGCGCACCAGGCAACGGTAGACCTGCGCGATGGCCAAGGCATCGCGAAGGTCCGTGCACGCATCGGTAACGCGCAGTTCCAGCGTGGGAAATGCCAGCGACGGACGCACGGCCCACCACAGGAAGCTCGCGTCCTGGATCGCGCGGCCATCCATCATGCGCCTAACGTAGTGGTCGTACTCGTCCTGGTCGCGGAACAGCGGCGGCAGCCCGGTGCGCGGTATCTCCTGGTAAGCGGTCTGCCGGTAGCCCATCAGGCCGGTGGCATGGCCCATCCAGAACGGCGATGACGTGCTGAGCGCCAGCAGCAGCGGGAGAAATGGCTGCATGCGCGCCATGAGCCCGACGCGTCGGCCGGGATCTTCAGGTTGCACATGCACGTGCAGGCCGCAGAGCAGGTTGCGCTGGCCCAGCATCTGCAACTCGCCCATCACCTGGTCGTAGTGGGGCTTGTCCGTGCTGCGCTGGCCGCGCCACGACGCGGACGGATGGGTGCCGGCCGACAGTACGCCCAAGCCATGCCGATGCGCGCTCTCGCCCACGGTCCGGCGCAACATGCGCAGCTCGCTCTCGGCGGCAGCGGTGTCGTCATGCACGCCGGTCTGCACTTCGACCTGGGTCTGCAGCATCTCGCTGCCGAAGCGCTCGCCCAATGCTTCCCGGCAGTCGGCGAAGAAGCGTCTCGGCATGTGCCGCAGGCGCCGGCCGTTGCGACGGACCAGGAAGTATTCTTCTTCCAGGCCGAAGGTATACGGATGCGCGGCGCGTTCCTGTGTCATGCGCGGGTTATCGCACCGGCACGGTGAACACGATGTTCAAGGGTGGTGGGGTGCGCCGGCATGTCGCCGGCGCCCTCCGGTCATGCCGTCCTGCGCGACGATCAGACCTCGAGCGACGCCAGGTCCCCCTTCGCCTCGAGCCACGACTTGCGGTCGGAGGCCCGCTTCTTCGCCAGCAGCATGTCCATCAGGCCGCGCGTCTGCAGCTCATCGTCCACGGTGAGCTGCACCAGTCGCCGCGTATCCGGATGGATCGTGGACTCGCGCAGCTGCGAGGGATTCATTTCGCCCAGGCCCTTGAAGCGGGTGACGTTGACCTGCCCGCGGATCTTTTCGCGCTCGATCTTTTCCAGCAGCAGCCGCTTCTCTTCTTCATCGAGCGCGTAGAACACCTGCTTGCCCACGTCCACGCGGAACAGCGGCGGCATCGCCACGAACACGTGGCCTGCGTTCACCAGGGCCGGGAAATGGCGCAGGAACAGGGCGGTCAGCAGGGTGGCGATGTGCAGGCCGTCGGAATCCGCGTCGGCCAGGATCACCACCTTGCCGTAGCGCAGGCCGCTGATGTCGTCCTTGCCGGGATCGCAGCCGATGGCGATGGCCAGGTTGTGCACTTCGTCGGAGGCCAGCACCGAGGTGCTGGCGACTTCCCACGTGTTCAGGATCTTGCCGCGCAGCGGAAGGATCGCCTGGAAATCCTTGTCTCGCGCCTGCTTTGCCGAGCCGCCGGCCGAGTCGCCTTCCACCAGGAACAGTTCCGTGCGCGAGAGATCCTGGCTGATGCAGTCGGCGAGCTTGCCGGGCAGGGCGGGACCCTGGGTGACTTTCTTTCGGACGACCTGCTTTTCGGTCTTCAGTCGTGCGCTGGCGCGTTCGATGGCGATCTGCGCGATCTTCTCGCCCAGGTCGACGTGCTGGTTCAGCCACAGGCTGAAGGCGTCGTGCGCCGCGCCCTCGATGAAACCGGCAGCCTGGCGCGAAGACAGGCGTTCCTTGGTCTGGCCGCTGAACTGCGGGTCGGTCATCTTCAACGAGAGCACGAACGTCACGCGGTCCCACACGTCCTCGGGCGCCAACTTTACGCCGCGCGGCAGCAGGTTGCGGAAGTCGCAGAATTCGCGCAGCGCGTCGGTCAGGCCGCTGCGCAGGCCGTTGACGTGCGTGCCGTGCTGGGCGGTGGGAATCAGGTTGACGTAGCTTTCCTGCACGAGCTCGCCTTCCGGCACCCAGGCGACGGCCCAATCGACGACTTCGCTGTCCTTCTTGAGTTGGCCGACGAACAACTCGGGCGGCAGCAGTTCGCGGCCGGCCATCTCGCCGCGCAGGTAATCGCGCAGGCCGTCCTCGTAGTGCCAACTGTCGCGCTCACCGGTCGCTTCGTCGAAGAGGGTGACGTTCAGGCCGGGACACAGCACGGCCTTGGCGCGCAGCAGGTGCTTGAGCGCGCGCACATTGAACTTCGGCGTATCGAAGTATTTCGGGTCGGCCCAGAAGCGCACGCGGGTGCCGGTGTTCTTCTTGCCGACGCTGCCCACCACTTCCAGCGGCGTGGCGCGGTCGCCGTTGCGGAAGGTGATGCGGTGTTCGCTGCCTTCGCGCTTGATGTGCACCTCCACCAGCGTGGAGAGCGCATTGACCACGCTGACGCCGACGCCATGGAGGCCGCCGGAGAAGGTGTAGTTCTTGTTGCTGAACTTGCCGCCCGCATGCAGGCGGGTGAGGATCAGCTCCACGCCCGGGATCTTCTCCTCGGGATGGATGTCGACCGGCATGCCGCGGCCATCGTCGCTGACTTCGCAGCTGCCGTCCTTGTACAGCGTGACTTCGATGCTGCCGGCATGCCCGGCCAGCGCCTCGTCCACCGCGTTGTCGATGACTTCCTGCGCCAGGTGGTTGGGACGGGCGGTGTCGGTGTACATGCCGGGCCGGCGCTTGACGGGGTCAAGGCCGGAAAGGACTTCGATGTCGGCGGCGTTGTAGCGGCTGCTCATGGTGCGTGGGGGTCTCAGCGGGACGGCGCGGCGTCCTGCAGGGCGCCGCCGGTGTAGGGATTGAAGAGGTAGTCGCCGGGGAAGCTTTCGCCGGTCGTGGCGTCCTGCCGCGGCGGCAGCAGGCTGCCCAGCGGCGTCCGGAACGTGTAGGTGTCGAGGGACGTGCGCACCTGCACCCGCCCGTCGGCCGCCGGATCGAACAGTGGCTTGCCCTTCGCATCGCGGGCATCGAGGACGGCGAAGTGCATGTTGTCGCCCATCGGCCCGAGCATGTTGGCCATCACGGGGCGCAGGATGGAAAGCAGGTTCTTCAGCGGTGCCGGGATGCTCGACGACGCCATGGGCGCGTGAACCTTGCCCGCCGCATCGACGAAGCGCATGTCGGCGAACAGCGCATCGCCGTCGGCGAAGGCATCGATGCCTGCCATCCCCACCTTGCCGCGCACCATCGCCACCAGCAGGTAGTCGTCGAGCTGTGCAACGAACTGCTTGCGGTCGGCGTCCGACAGGTTTTGCTGCTGGGCGGCCGAGACATGCCAGTAGACCGGCGGGATGACCCAGACCAGTTCCATGGTGTCATCGCCCATGTGGGTGCGCTGGGTGTCCTGCGCCACCTGGTGCAGCCGGACCTCCTTCAGCGGCAACGGCGCGCGTTGCGCCCATGCGGTCGGCGCCAGGAGGGTCACGGCCACCAGGGCGGCGGCGAGCATTCGTAAGGAGAAGCGCATGCGACGTCCTCTGTCGGATCGAAGGGTGCGGCAGTGTGCCGCCTGGGCCGGATTTTTGCCATGTTCAGTCGCACGCGCTGACACTGCGCGCGCGGACAGGGATGCCCCTTGGGGACGCCGACCGGCGCCCCCAGATTTCCCCCATCCACGAGGAGCACTGCCATGAAGCCCCGCAACCTGTTGCTGCTGTCTGCCGCCGCCCTCGGCGCGTTGTTCGCGGTCCAGGCCCTTGCACAATCCCGGACTGCCAGCGAGGCCGACAAGCCCAGGCAGGACCAGACCCAGACCGCCGACCCCTCCGATCCGGAAGCCAAGGCGCGCCGACGTGCCGCCAATGAAGCTGCCGCCAAGCAGCGCAAGGCCGCGGAGGGCCAGCAGAAGAAGGCTGGCGACGAAGAGGAAGAGCGCAAGCCCTGACCGACGTCCGCTTTGCCGGAGCCCTTGTGACGCAAGGGTTTCGCGCTCGCGCGCAGGTACGCGACGCCCCGCTTCGGCGGGGCGTCGCGCTTCCGGGCGACACGCGTTGCCTGTAGACTATGGCTTTCCGGAGCCCCGCCCATGACTCCCCTGATTTTCGTTACCGGCGGCGTTGTGTCCTCGCTTGGCAAGGGCATCGCCGCCGCTTCGCTTGCGTCCATTCTCGAAGCACGTGGCCTGAAGGTCACGATGATGAAGCTGGACCCCTACATCAACGTCGATCCGGGCACCATGAGCCCGTTCCAGCACGGTGAGGTGTACGTCACCGACGACGGCGCCGAGACCGACCTGGACCTGGGCCACTACGAGCGCTTCGTGCGCACCCGCCTGAGCCGCAAGAACTCGGTCACCACCGGCCGGATCTACGAAAACGTGATCCGCAAGGAACGCCGCGGCGACTACCTGGGCGCCACCGTGCAGGTGATCCCGCACATCACCGACGAGATCCGCCGCTGCATCGATGAGGCCACCGAAGGCTTCGACGTGGCGCTGGTCGAGATCGGCGGTACGGTCGGCGACATCGAGTCGCTGCCGTTCCTCGAGGCCATTCGCCAGATCCGCACCGAGCGCGGCCCCGAGAAGGCGCTCTTCATGCACCTGACACTGGTGCCCTACGTGGCGGCGGCGGGCGAGCTGAAGACCAAGCCCACGCAGCACTCGGTGAAGGAACTGCGCTCGATCGGCATCCAGCCCGACGTGCTGCTGTGCCGGTCCGAGCAGCCGATCCCCGATTCCGAGCGCCGCAAGATCTCCCTGTTCACCAACGTGCCCGAGCGCGCCGTCATCAGCGTGCCGGACGTGGACGTGCTCTACCGCATTCCTATGGGCCTGCACCGGCAGGGCCTAGACGACATCGTCCTGCGCCAGTTCCGCATCGACAACGCGCAGGCTGCGGACCTGTCCGAGTGGGAAGCCGCGGTCGATGCCACGCTCAATCCGCTGGATGAGGTGACCATCGCCGTCGTCGGCAAGTACGTCGATCACCAGGATGCGTACAAGTCGGTGGGCGAGGCCCTGAAGCATGGCGGCCTGCGCCAGCGCACGCGCGTCAACCTGAAGTGGATCGAAGCCCAGGAACTGGAAGGCACCGACATGGCCCTGCTGCAGGGCGTGGACGGCGTGCTGGTGCCGGGTGGCTTCGGCGATCGCGGCTTCGAAGGCAAGGTGCTGACCTCCCGCTTCGCCCGCGAGCAGAAGCTGCCGTATTTCGGCATCTGCTACGGCATGCAGGCGGCGGTTGTCGATTACGCCCGCCATGTGGCCGGACTCGAGAACGCCAACAGCACGGAGAACGACAAACAGTCGCCGCATCCCGTGATCGGCCTGATCACCGAGTGGCGCACGGCGGCCGGCGATGTCGAGAAGCGCGATGAGCGCTCCGACCTGGGCGGCACGATGCGCCTGGGCCTGCAGGAGCAGCGCCTGAAGCCCGGCACGCTGGCGCGAGACCTGTACGGCAAGGACGTGGTGGCCGAGCGCCATCGCCATCGTTACGAGTTCAACAACCGCTATCGCACCCAGTTGGAGGACGCCGGCCTGGTGATCGCCGCCAAGTCGATGGACGACCTGCTGGTGGAGATGGTGGAGTTGCCGCGCGCCGTGCATCCGTGGTTCCTGGCCTGCCAGGCGCACCCTGAGTTCCTGTCCACGCCGCGCGACGGCCATCCGCTGTTCGTCGGCTTCATCCGCGCCGCCCGCGAAAAGAAGGCGGGCGGCAAGCTGTTGAAGGAAGCGCGCGCGTAACTGTCCTGCACCGGCGCCGCCCGCGGCGCCTGCAACGAAGGAGTGGTAAATGAAACTGTGTGGATTCGATGTCGGGCTCGACCAGCCCCTGTTCCTGATCGCCGGCCCGTGCGTGATCGAGTCGATGCAGTTGCAGATCGATGTCGCTGGCCGCCTGAAGGAAATCACAGGCAAGCTGGGGATGAACTTCATCTTCAAGTCCAGCTTCGACAAGGCCAACCGCACCTCCGGCACCAGCTTCCGCGGCCCGGGCATGGAAGAGGGCCTGAAGGTGCTGGACGCAGTGAAGAAGCAGGTCGGGGTGCCGGTACTCACCGACGTGCACGAATACACCCCGATGGACGAAGTCGCGGCCGTCGTCGACGTGCTGCAGACACCGGCCTTCCTCGTGCGCCAGACCGACTTCATCAAGAAAGTCTGTTCGGCGGGCAAGCCGGTCAACATCAAGAAGGGCCAGTTCCTGTCGCCATGGGACATGAAGCCCGTGGTCGACAAGGCCAAGTCCACCGGCAACCAGGACATCATGGTCTGCGAGCGGGGCGCGTCCTTCGGTTACAACAATCTGGTCAGCGACATGCGTTCGTTGAGCGTGATGCGCGATACCGGTTGCCCGGTGGTATTCGATGCGACGCATTCGGTGCAGTTGCCGGGAGGGCAGGGCAGCAGCTCGGGCGGCCAGCGTGAATTCGTGCCGGTGCTGGCACGCGCCGCAGTCGCGGTCGGTGTGGCCGGCCTGTTCGCCGAAACCCACCCGGATCCGGCCAAGGCCCTGTCCGATGGTCCGAACGCGTGGCCGCTGGACAAGATGGAAGCGCTGCTGGAAACGCTGCTGGCGCTGGATTCGATCACCAAGAAGAACGGGTTCCTGGAGTCGACGGTCTAAGCCATGAATCGAGCGACTGGCGGGATGCTGGTTGTGCTGGTGGCCGTAACGGCGGCGGTGCCACGGGCGGGCGCCTGTCAGATGGGTTCGGGCG
>NZ_PKDG01000047.1 GCF_002863005.1 Pseudoxanthomonas sp. | reverse complement strand
CATCTGACTCGTATTCATCACGGACGCCGCAACGGTCGATGCATCAACTTCTTGGTCATCGATCGACTCAACGAATAATTGGTCTTGAACCCAGTTCTGGGGACGAACAGCATCATCATCCTCGTCTGGCAACGGACGTCCGGACAATTGACACACCATGATGTTTAGATTTTGGGCCATATTGGTCGCAACGGTTCCCGACTCGGGTTCAAACCAGTAGTCTAAATTACCGTTAATGATCTCCAAAACACCCTGATCGATGTCCATAAACGGAGCGACCATTCGCTGAACCAAAACAAAGCACAGCACCACGCATAATATGATGCCACCCAAAATGAGCATCGGAATCAGCAACAGAGCAGACAACGCCTTTCGGACAACGTTCTCCTCGCTTTTAAGCACCGCAACGTAGGTCTCAGCACTCTCGTATCCGCTCAACCGCCGCCAAAGCACTCTGTATTTTTCGCCCTTAAGCTGCGCAGAGAACAAACCTTTTTCACTCTTCTTGTTGGCGACCTGCTTATTGAGCTGTGCTTCGAGGTCTGCTTCTAACGCCGGGGAAACACTCGAACTTTGCTTCAACTTACCAGAAATGAGATACGCCACATTGGCCTGCACTCGCGCCTGTTCTCGGCGGGCTGGAACAACGAGTTCAAGATCAACGACACGTGGACGCTGACCAGCGACCTCAGCTACTCGCGCGCCAAGGTCGAGGAATCGAAGCTCGAAACCTACGCGGGCCGGCTGGGGGGCGTCTCGGCCGACTTCCGCGTGCGCCTGTCGCCCGGCTACGGCTACTACGCACTGCCCGACATGTCGGATCCCTCCGCGGTCTACCTTCGCGATCCGCAGAACTGGGGTCATGACGGTCGCCTCGAGGACAGCCACCAGAAGGACGAAATGAAGGCATTCCGCGTGGCCGTCAACCACGTGATCGAGTCCTCCGACTTCCTGCGCAGCTGGGATGCCGGCTTCCATGTCAGCAAGCGCACCAAGGAGAAGAGCGCGGAGGTGTACTTCGCCGACCTGCCGGGCCGCACGCCGACACTGATCGACCCTTCGCTGCTGTCCTCGCCCACCGATCTCGGCTTCGCCGGCATGGGCCACGTCATCACCTACGACCCGCGCGCGCTGCTGTCGCGCTACTACGACGTGTACATCAGCGAGTCCAACGACGACCTGCAGAAGGACGCGATCACCGAGGAGGACGTGAAGACGTTCTACTTCAAGGCTAACC
The DNA here is from genome assembly GCF_002863005.1 of Pseudoxanthomonas sp. GTDB lineage: Bacteria > Pseudomonadota > Gammaproteobacteria > Xanthomonadales > Xanthomonadaceae > Pseudoxanthomonas_A. The sequence continues at coordinate 40,884 of NZ_PKDG01000047.1, read as the reverse complement.
TCGACATGGACCTCACCGATACGGTGCGCCTGCGGGGCAATGCCGGCGTGCAGTACATCCGCACGGACCAGACGTCCCAAGGCGTCGTCATCCAGCAGAACGAGAACGGACAGGCACTGGTGGCGGGCACGGCGGGCGCCTCGTATGGCGACATTTTGCCCAGCCTCAACCTGGTCGCCGACTTCGGCAACGGCTGGAACCTGCGCTTCGGCGCGGCCCGCGAGATGATGCGCCCACGCATCAACGACATGGGCGCGCGCGCCAGCGTCTACGTGCAGACGTCGCAGGGCGGGCCGTCCGAATGGCGCGGCAGCGGCGGCAATCCGGCGCTGGAGCCCTATCGTGCGAACGCCTACGACCTTTCGATCGAAAAGTATTTCGGCGAAGCGAGCTATGTCGCCCTGGCGGCGTTCTACAAGGACATGGACTCGTACATCTACACGCGCGAGATTCCCTGGGACTTCTCCGGCTACGACTACGAAGGCACCCAGCCACCGGCTTCCCCCTTGGGCGTGTTCTCCACACCCGCCAATGGCACCGGTGGCTACATGCGCGGCTACGAATTCTCGACCGCGCTGGGCGGCGAGCTGCTGCACGACGCCCTCGACGGGTTCGGCCTGCTGCTGAATGCCTCGTACACGGAGTCGTCGATCGATCCCGACGGCCCGGGCATCGGATCGGGCACCGATACGTTCCCGGGCTTGTCCAAGATCGTCGCCAACGCCACGGTGTACTACGAGAAGCACGGCTTCTCGGCGCGTGTCAGCCAGCGTTTCCGCGATCCCTACCGTGGTGAGTACGGCTCGATCTTCAACCAGCGCACCTACCGCTACACGTTGAACGAACGCACCATCGACCTCCAGCTGGGCTACGACTTCCCGGAGTCGAGCCGTCTGTCGGGCCTGTCGATCCTGTTCCAGGTGAACAACGTCAACAACGAGCCCTTCCGCACCGAAGTCAGCTCCGGCACGCATCCGGACCTCTTCTTCCCGGAGGAATACACCGAGTACGGCCGCCAGTACCTGCTGGGCTTCCGCTACAAGCTGTGATCCCCGGGCCGTATTGACCATCGCCGTACCTGGCGGGACGCAGCGCAATGCCTGCGTCCCGCCGGGCTGTCACCCAGGCGCGGATCCTGTCGGGAGTTCCTGCGCGCCGCCACCAAGGAGAAGTGCGTGAATCCGATCCGAATGACCCTGCTCGGAGCCAGTCTTCTGGCCTGCATGTCGTGTACGGACAAGAAGCAACCCGAACCGGCAGCCGCCGCGGCGACACCGCGCGATGCGGCGGAACTGAAGGACTGGCCGGCGCTGAAAAGCAGCTTCGCCAAGGATGCCGCCGTGGAAGCGCGCGTGGCCGAGATCCTGGCCAGCATGACGCTGGAGCAGAAGATCGGCCAGATGGTGCAGCCTGAAATCAAGGCGATCACGCCCGCCGAAGTGCGCACGTACTACATCGGCTCGGTGCTCAATGGCGGCGGCTCCTGGCCGGCGATGAACAAGCGGGCCAAGGTGGAGGATTGGGTCAAGCTGGCGGACGCTTATTACGACGCATCCATGTCGACCGATGCGAAGATCCCCGTGCCGGTGATCTGGGGGACCGATGCCGTGCATGGCCACAGCAACGTGTACGGCGCGACCATCTTCCCGCACAACATCGGCCTGGGTGCCGCGCACGACGTCGAACTGATCGAGCGCATCGCCGAAGCCACGGGGCAGTCCACGCGTGCCACTGGCGTGACCTGGACGTTTGCCCCGACGGTCGCGGTCGCGCAGAATGCGCGCTGGGGCCGGACGTATGAAAGCTATTCCTCGCAGCCGGCATTGATCCGCGAGTACGCCGCCGCGTACGTCAAGGGCATGCAGGGCATGTTGGACAAGGACGGCAATGTCGTCGCCACTGCCAAACATTTCATCGGCGATGGCGCCACCGACGGCGGCAAGGACCAGGGCAACGCCACGGTCACGCAGTCCACGATGATCAACGTCCACGGCCAGGGCTACTACGGGGCCATCGAGGCCGGCGTGCAGACCGTCATGGCGTCGTTCAACAGCTGGAACGACGTCGCTGCCGGCAAGGACTACGGCAAGATGCATGGCGCACGCGACCTGCTGACGGTGGCGTTGAAGGACAAGATGGGCTTCGACGGGTTCGTCGTGTCGGACTGGAACGGCATCGGCCAGGTGACCGGCTGCAGCGACGACAGCTGCCCGCAGGCCATCAATGCCGGCATCGACATGGTGATGGTCCCCGACAAGTGGAAGACCTTCATCGCCAACACGATCGCGCAAGTCAAGTCAGGCGAGATTCCGCAGGCGCGCATCGACGACGCCGTCACCCGCATCCTTCGCGTCAAGCTGCGCGCACGCCTGTGGGAACACAAGCCATCCGCCAGCCAGTTCGCCGGCAAGCCGGAATCGCTGGTGCATCGCGATCTCGCACGTCGCGCTGCGCGGGAGTCGCTGGTGTTGCTGAAAAACGACGGTGCCACGCTGCCGCTGAAGAAGGGGCAGCGCGTGCTGCTGGTCGGCAAGAGCGCCGACAGCATCTCCAACCAGACCGGCGGCTGGTCGCTGACCTGGCAGGGCACCGACAACACGAATGCGGATTTCCCGAACGCCGACAGCATCGCGGCCGGCCTGCGCGAGCAACTGGGCGATGCCAACGTCGTCCTGCGCGACAGCGCCGAGGGCGTTGACCCGACCAGCTACGACGTCATCGTCGCGGCGATCGGCGAAACGCCGTATGCCGAGACCAACGGCGACATCGTGCCGTCCGATTCGATGGCCCACAGCCGGCGCCACCCCGAAGACCTGGCGGTGCTGAAGGCCGCTGCGGCGACGGGCAAGCCGGTGGTCACGGTGTTCCTGTCCGGGCGCGCGTTGTACGCCAACGACCTGATCAACCTGTCGAACAGTTTCGTCGCGGCCTGGCTGCCGGGTACGGAAGGCAAGGGCGTCACCGACGTTCTGGTAGCGGGAGCGGACGGCAAGGCGGCACACGACTTCCGCGGCAAGCTGACGTTCCCGTGGCCCGCCGTCGCCTGTCCGAAGGCGGACAGCACGCCGCAGTTCGCGTTGGACAGCGGCCTGCGCTACGGCGACACGAAGACGGTCGGCAAGCTGCCGGAAGATGCGACGGCCAGCTGTGGCGATGCAACTGCGCTGGGCATCTTCAAGCAGTCCGACATCGCGCCCTTCAGCCTCCAGATGGCGGCGGGTAATGAAGAGAAGGCGGTGGGCTCGGACATGAACACCGTCCAGCGCTGGCCACAGGCCAAGCCGGCCTTGCAGGTGGCGACCGTGCAGGTCAACACCCAGCAGGACGCGAAGGAAGTGACCTGGCTGGCGCCCGCGCGCTTCTTCGCTCGCAATCCGTCGAAGAACAACCTGGCGGCGATGGCGACCGCGCGTGGCGTGGTGCAGTTCGATGTCGTGGTGAAGCAGGCACCGACCAAGCCGGTACAGTTCACCGTCGGCTGCGGTGCGAACTGCGGCGCCAGCCTCGATCTGACCGCCACGTTCTCCGGTGATGCCATCGGCAAGAAGCAGACGGTCAAGGTGCCGCTGGCCTGCTTCGGCAAGCTCGGAGCTGACCTGACCGGTGTGGACACGCCTTTCAGCATCAGCGCCGATGCGCCGTTCGCAGCCGCTTTCACCAACATCCAGGTGGTGGCCGGTGCCGCCGACGGCGCCGATGTGGTGAAGTGCGCCCGGTAATCCAGCCACGCTCCATGGCCGCAGGGCCCCGGGGCGCGGCTGACGCAGTGCAAGTTGCAATCGCGCGGCCGCTCCGTAGGCTGGCCGCTCCGTCCGGATCCTCTTCAAGCAGGCATACCAATCCATGACCACACAAACCACCCGATGGTCGCAGTTCGGCGTGCTGATCACCGTGTTCTTCTTCTGGGGTTTCGTTGCCGCCAGCAACGACATCCTGATCCCGGTGTTCAAGAAAGCGTTCAACCTGACGCAGGCGCAGAGCCAGTACGTCGCCTTTGCGTTCTACGTGGCCTACACCGTGGGGTCCCTGATCTACGTGGCGGTCTCGAAGCTGATCGGCCTCGACCTGCTCAACAAGATCGGCTACAAGAACGGCATCTGCCTGGGACTGGTCATTTCGGCGCTCGGCACGCTGCTGTTCTATCCGGCCGCCAACACCGGCTCGTTCGGCCTGATGCTGTCGGGTCTGTTCATCGTCGGCCTTGGATTCTCGCTGCAACAGATCGCGGCCAATCCTCTGGCGATCGTCATGGGCGATCCGAAGACCGGTGCGCAGCGCCTGACGATGGCGGGCGGCATCAACAATTTCGGCACCACCATCGGCCCGCTGCTGGTCAGCCTGGCCATTTTCGGCAGCGTGCTGAGCGGCAACACTGAAGCCAGCATCGAAAGCGTCAAGACGCCGTACCTGGTGCTGGGTGTCGCCTTCATCCTGGTGGCCGTCTTCCTGAAGTTCTCCTCGGTGCCCAACCACATCGACCTGGAGAAGCTCTCCGAGACCGAGGCGCAGGACAGCAGCAAGCTGATCCACAAGAAGTCGGCGCTGGCGTATCCGCAGCTGGTGCTGGGCATGATCGCCATTTTCGTCTACGTCGGCGTCGAGGTTTCCACCATCAGCAACCTGCCGGCATATCTTGAATCGCCGGAGGGGCTGGGTCTGGATACCTCGCAGATCGCGCCGTTCGTGTCGTTGTACTGGGCCAGTTTGATGATCGGGCGCTGGGGCGGTGCGGCGGGCGCGTTCAACGTCAGTTCCGGAGCCAAGCGCTGGCTGACGCTGCTGCTGCCTTACCTGGCGTTCGGCGTATTCCTGGCCGTCAACGCCATCATGCGCCACGAGGTGTCCCAGTTCTTCGGCTACGCCGCCGTCATCGTGCTGATGATCCTGGCCACGCTGGCGAGCAAGGGCAATCCGGCGCGCATGCTGCTGTACTTCGCGTTCTGCGGCATCGCTGCACTGCTGATCGGCATGTTCACCACCGGCTGGACCAGCGTGGTGGCCTTCATCAGCGTGGGCCTGTTCTGCAGCACCATGTGGCCGTGCATCTTCGCGCTGGCCATCACCGGCCTGGGCGACAAGACCAACCAGGGCAGCAGCCTGTTGATCATGATGATCATGGGGGGCGGCTTCGTCAGCATCGCGCAGGGCGCGCTGGCCGACAAGGTCGGCATCCACTACAGCTTCATCGTCGGCGTGTTGTGCTTCGCCTACCTGGCGTACTACGCCATTGCCGCGACCCGCACACTGCGCAACCAGGGCATCGATCTGGACAAGCTGGCGGCCGGCAACGGTCATTGAGTGCATGCGCGCCGGAGAGAGGCCGGCGCGTGTCCCCAGCCACCTGGCTACTCTCCAGCCAGGTGGCTTTTCTTTTTTTTGCCTCCCCTTTGCGCCGCGGCCGTAAAGGCGCACCATCGGCGCCGGGCTGGGAAAGCGGGAACGGCGATGGCGACCGAGAGGCGGGGTGGCGGCACGCGTCGGTGGGCGATACGGATCGCGCTGGCGGTGGTGTTCGTAGGGGTGGGGACATGGACCGCGTTCCAGCTGAGCCCGTGGCCCTCCGTCCTGCTCATCCGCTGGGCATTCGATCGCGGCGCGGCCGATGCGTCCGATGCCTTGCGCAAGCATCTGCCCCCGGGCGTCACCGAGAAGCGCGCCCTGTCCTACGATGCGACGGATCCCGATGCGCTGCTCGACGTCTACTTCCCCGCGGACGTGCAGGGAAGCACCCGGCGGCTGACCACGGTGGTGTGGGTGCACGGCGGGGGTTTCGTGTCCGGTCGCCGGGAGGACGTCGCCAACTACCTGCGCATCCTCGCCACACGGGGCGTCGTGGTCGTCAACGTGGACTACTCGATCGCGCCCGGCGCGACGTGGCCCACGCCTGCGCGGCAGCTGAATGCGGCGCTGGCCTATGTGCAGGAGAATGCAGGCGATCTGAATGTCGATGCCAGCCGCATCGTGCTGGCCGGGGACTCGGCAGGCGCGCAGATCGCGGCCGAAGTGGCGACCATCACCACCTCACCCGAGCACGCCAGTCGTGTCGGCATCACCCCGGCCCTGCGAGCGGGACAACTCGCGGGCACACTGCTGTATTGCGGTCCCTACGATGCCGGCCTGGTCGAGTGGGGCAGCCCGTTCGCAGGCTTCATGCGTACCGTCCTGTGGTCGTACCTTGGCCGGAAGGATTTCCGAGACGATCCCCGGTTGCACACGTTCTCTGTCGTGCACCACGTCACCCCGGCCTTTCCACCAACCTTCATCAGCGCAGGCAACGCCGATCCTCTGGAACCGCACTCACGTGCGCTGGCCGCCGCGCTGGAAGAGCAGGGAGTCGCCGTGGACGCCCTGTTCTTTCCGAAGGACCATGTTCCCGCACTGGGCCACGAATACCAGTTCAATCTCGACAGCGAAGCCGGGCGCATGGCCATGGAGCGCAGCGTCGCCTTCCTTGACCGCGTGACGCAGTCCCCGCGCGACGCGCCGTGATGCCGCATCACCCTGCCAGCGCCATCCCGGGGTCGACGCCGCGCGGCGGCTGCACAGGCTGACGGTCCACATACCGGCACAGCAGTCCCGCACGCTGGCGGGCCCACTGGGTAGCCCAGCCGATCGCACGCTCCTCGCAGCGAACCGCCATCTCGAACGGCGAAATGTCGCCCATGTCGACCAGCACGCGCAGCACCAGGCCCGCGTTGACGGGTCGCACCTCGGCAATCGCAGTGTCATCCACTCGGAGTTCGTGGCCGGCGTCGGTGCGGTGCCAGGCGAAGCGTTCGGGAAGGACATGCGGGGATGTCTTCATGACGATGTTCACGCGGGTGTTCCGGAGCTGAGATGCCGGAGACGTTGGGCCAAGGCACGTGGAGGCGGTGTCAACATCCCGTGCCCCGGCATGCAGTAGCGTTTCAGCGTTCAGCGTCGGCTGCCACGTGTCGGGATCGCGTGAGCATGCTGCCCGCTCAGGTCTTCTGTCCGGCACAGGGCGTGCTTGCCGATAGGGGTAGCGGACGGCCTGCCGCGCGCCACGAGCGCACCCGGTCGCCCAGTCCCGCCTGTTCATCGAGTCCGACGCCATGCCCCCCGACGCGAATTCCTGCACGATCCTCAGGATCTGCGGTGCCTGCCTGATCCTGCTGGCGACGTGGTTGCATGGCAATGGAAAGGGACTCGAGCGCGGCCAATCGCGATGCGCGACGCAGCCCTCGTCTGCGGAACGGATTCGACAAGATTCTCGCTCTGCGCCAATCACAGCGGCATCGCTGCCGATCCGCACGTCTCCCGCGATCGCGTTGCGCTAGCGCGACGGGCAGCGACCTTCGGCCCACGCCGCTCCGGCCGCATCGCGAGCGTCACCTGCCGCTGCAGCTTCTGCCAGGCTCTGCCGCTTCTTCTCGGTGGGCGATGCCACGGCGCGCTGTCGCAGCTCCCCGCAATCCTTGTCGACCCGGGGCGCGGCACGCTGCGATTGCCTAACACGAACGCATGCGGGCTTTGGTTCGTTGCGTGCGAATCCGTCGCGCGCGCTACGCGGCGGCCGGCTAGAAGCGCGTACCCGCCGGCAGGTAGCGCCACAGGCCTGCCGCCATCTTCGACAGCGCCACGCGGCCGATGCGCAAGCGGCGGATCGAGACGACGTCCAGGCCGCCTTCGCGGCATCGGTGGCGCAGTTCGCCGGGCTGCACGTTCTTGATCGCGAAGCGCAGGCGCACTTCGTTCTGCCAGCTGACCTTGCAGGGCGCGAGGCCCTGGCCCCGATAGGCCGCCACGTGACCGATGCGGCTGAGCGTGTAGGGGTCGGTCGCGCCTCGGACCTCCACCACGAACTCCTGCTCGATCTGCGCGTAGTCTTCGGACAAGCGGCGCCACACCCGGCCATCCTGGCTGAGCACGACCAGGCCACTCGCTTCGTCGTCCAGCGGCACGAGCGGCGTCAGGCGATGGAAGTGGCGTTTCAGCGGGCGCACGCCGCTGTCGTCACCGTCCATGTGTGCCTCGGGCGTCGCGAGTGCCGGCGCGTCCTGCCACGCCACGCCCTGCGGCTTGTGCAGCAACAGGGTGGCCGGCTCGACCGCGCCCCGTTCTGCCGCCGGATCGATCTCCACGCGTTCCGTGGTCACCGGGTGCTGTGGCGTTTCGATGGTTTCTCCGTCCACGGTGACCCAGCCGCCTTCGATGTACTGCTCGGCCTCCGTGCGCGAGCATCCGGTCAGTTCTGCAACGCGTTTGGCAAGGCGGATGGGTTCGGACATGGGCGCCGGATATCTCGGAGGTAGAAGGTCGCTTCGTGGCGGACGCGATCCGCGCGGGGGCGAGGCAGCCGATACAAACGAAGAAGGCCCGCATCGCTGCGGGCCTTCCGGAATCGATATGGTGGCCCGGGGCGGATTCGAACCACCGACACGCGGATTTTCAATCCGCTGCTCTACCAACTGAGCTACCAGGCCATGAACGGTCGCGGGCCGGCGCTGCCGGTGCGAAGGCCGCAGATGATACGGATCGGGGTGAAGGATGGCAAGCCGCATCCGGGCTGAACGCGGTTCGCAGGGCCTGCGCCGCCTCTCCGCCGCCGGCGCATCATCGGCGTTATCGACAGCCCTTCTCCCGAACGACAGGAGTCCGCCCATGAAACGCCTGATTCCCACGGCCCTGCTGGCCTCCCTCCTGCTGGCAGGCTGCGCCACCGGCAAGCTGAGCCCGGCCGAGAGGCTGGCCCTCTATCGCGACCATGCCGGTGAGCCGGTCAAGGATTTCCGCTACCTCGGCCATCTCAATGGCTGGACCCCGGTGGGCGATTCGGCGCTCGCGGTCTGGACCAAGCCAAAGGAGGGCTACCTGCTCGAGTTCGCCGGCCGTTGCCAAGATCTGGAGTCGGCCGCCGCCATCAGCATCACCCAGTTCGCCAACCGGGTGAATGCGCGTTTCGATGACGTCCTGCCGGTCGGTCCCGGCACGTCCCCCATCAAGATTCCCTGCCGCATCGAGACCATCCGCCCGCTGGACGTCAAGGCCTTGCGTGCCAGCGAGAAAGAGTTGCGCGAGGCGTCGGCGGTGGAGCGCCAGGCCAAGCCGTGACGGGCATGCGGGCTCAGGGCGTCGGGACGTAGCCCGCCGGCTTGTCCGCGCCACCGCCGAACAGGAATTTTTCCAGCTCCGCTTCCAGGAATGCGCGGTGCTTCGGGTCGCGCGGCGACAGCCGGTTCTCGTTGATCAGCATCGTCTGGTGCGCCAGCCAGGCCGACCAGGCCGGCTTGCCGATGTCCGCGTAGATGCGCTTGCCCAGCTCGCCGGGATAGGGGACGAAGTCGAGCCCCTCGGTGTCGCGTTGTTCGTACTGGCAGAAGACGGTGCGCGACATCAGTCAATTCCCAAGCAGTTTGCGGATCGGCGCGGGCAGGCCCAGCGCGGCGAGCTCGCCGCGCGCCACCCAGCGCAGGTCGTCATTGTCGCGCACCACGGCGCGCAGGGCGACCTTGCGCAGGCGCAGTGGCTGCAGGTGCAGGCGGTAGTGGCTGAAGGTGTGCACGACCACAGGCAGTTCTTCGACGTTGTCGTACGCGCCCTTCATCTCGCGCGCGAACCAGTCGCGCAGGCCGGCATCGGTGTCGGCTTGCGGCAACGTCCACAGCGAGGCCCAGATGCCGGTCTCCGGACGCCGCTGCAGAAGGATCTCGCCATCCGCGTTTTCCAGCCACAGCGCCACCGCTTCGCGTTCCGGCAGCACTTTCGACGGCTTGGAGGTGGGGAGCGCGCCGGTGAGCCCCTCGCGACGCGCCACGCAGTCGTCCTGTACCGGACATATCCCGCATGCAGGCTTGGCGCGCGTGCACAGCGTGGCGCCGAAATCCATCTGCGCCTGCGTGTAGTCCGCGAGCCGGCCGTCGGGGACGTTGAGCAAATGGTCTTCAGCCAACGCCCACAGCTGCTTTTCCACCGCTGGCAGGCCGGGCCACCCGGCAATGCCGTGGAAGCGCGTGAGTACCCGTTTGACGTTGCCGTCGAGGATGGGGAAACGGTCGTTCCACGCTTGCGACAGGATCGCGCCGGCGGTGCTGCGGCCGATGCCGGGCAGCGCATGCAGCGCGTCGAAATCGCGTGGCAGGTCGCCGTCATGGTTGGCGACGCAGGTTTTCGCGGCGGCATGCAGGTTGCGGGCACGGGCGTAGTAGCCCAGTCCCGCCCAGTGCGCCATCACGTGGTCGGTGGTGGCAGCCGCAAGGTCGGGCAAGGTCGGGAAGCGATCGACGAAACGCAGGAAGTACGGAATGACCGTGGCCACCTGTGTCTGCTGCAGCATGATCTCGGACAGCCACACGCGGTACGGTGTGCGCGGATGCTGCCACGGCAGGTCGTGGCGGCCATGCAGGTCGAACCAGCCAAGCAGGCGCTGCGCGAAGGAGTCAGCGCTCATGTGCAGCGTCCTGTGGGAGCGACGTCAGTCGCGATCGGCCACCGCGATGGCGTCATCGCGACTGACGTCGCTCCCACGCCTGCCATGGCGCCGATGTCAGCCGCCACCCAGCGCTTCCGGCAGCAGCGCGTCGACGAAGGATTCCGCATCGAATACGCGCAGGTCTTCCACTCGCTCGCCGATGCCGGCATAACGGATCGGAATGCCGAATTCGCGTGCGAGCGCGAACACCACGCCGCCCTTCGCCGTGCCGTCCAGTTTGGTGACCACCAGGCCGGTCACGCCGACGGCCGCGTGGAACTGGCGCAGCTGCGAAAGCGCGTTCTGCCCGGTGGTGCCGTCGATGACCATCAGCACCTCGTGAGGCGCATCCGCGTCGATCTTGCCGAGCACGCGGCGGATCTTGCCCAACTCGTTCATCAGGCCGGTCTGGGTGTGCAGGCGGCCGGCAGTGTCGGCAATCAACACGTCGAAACCGCGCGACTTGGCCGACTGCAGTGCGTCGAACGCTACCGAGGCGGCGTCCGCATCCTGGCCTTGCGCGATGACGGGCACGCCGTTGCGTTCGCCCCACGTCTGCAGTTGCGCGACCGCGGCAGCGCGGAACGTGTCGCCCGCGGCCAGCATCAGGCTGTGGCCGTCCTGTTTGAAACGGCGCGCGAGCTTGCCGATGGTGGTGGTCTTGCCGACGCCGTTGACGCCGACGGTAAGCACGACGAATGGCTTGCGACCGGCGTCGATCACCAGAGGCTTCGCGACCGGCGTGATCAGCGCGATCAGGTCCGCGCGGAGCGCCTTCAGCAGCGCCTGCGCGTCGGCGAACTCGCGTTCCTTCATGCGCTTGCGCAGGTCCTCGATGATCGCGGTGGTCGCAGGCACGCCGACATCGGCGGTCAGCAGCGCGGTCTCGATCTCGTCCAGCAGGTCGTCGTCCAGGCGCGGATTGCGCGTGAACAGGCCGGCTAGGCCCAGCGCGGCGCTCGTGCGGCGCAGGCGGTCGCGCCAGCCGGACTTGCCCGCGGCGGCGGCGGGGGCCGCGTCCGTGCGCGCTTCTTCATCCGGATGGGGGGCGGGCGGGGCAGGGGGGACGGAACCTGGCGCGGTGTCGTCCGCGGCAGGGACGGATGCTGGACCACTGCCGGTCGGCATCGGCTCGCCGGGCGCACGCGGGAAGGCGGCGGCGAGCTCTTCGGTGCTGGGGCGGGTCTGGGCGGCGTCGGGGCCGTCCTGGGGCTTCTTGCGGCGGAAAAAACCGATCATCGCGGGGGGATCTCGAGGAGGGCGACATGCTACCACCCGGCTGTAGGACGCCCGGGCACGGGAACTCAAGTGGGGCCAGGCACGGCCGATATCGAGGGCGGACAACCCGGAATCCCCGCATGAACGCCATCACCGGTATCGCCAACTCGGGCCTGCGGGCCGCCTCGACCGGTCTTCAGGCCGCCGCGCACAATCTCGCCAATCTGGCCACGCCCGATGTCACCCGGCAGGCCGTGGTGCTGTCGGCGCAAGCGACAGGCGGTGTGTCCGCGCACGTGGTCGGGGCATCCACCGATCCGGCCGCGCCGATCGAGGACGTGGCCGCGATGCTGACCTACAAGGCGATGGCAGGCGCCAACCTGTTCGTGCTCAAGGTGGCAGACCAGACGCTGGGCAGCCTGCTGGATATCAAGGTCTGAATTCCGGTGTCCGAATTCCTTCTCCCCGCGCGCGGGGAGAAGGTGCCCGGAGGGCGGATGAGGGGCGCTTTTTCTCGGTCGCACGCTGCGCCCACCGTAGGCTGCGTCTGGTACCGGTTAAAGGCGCCAGAGCCCGCTGCCTCCGCTCGCCCCTCACCCGCCTTCGGCACCCTCTCCCCGTTGCACGGGGAGAGGGGAGCAGCGAGAGGGCTTCGCTTACGCCGACAGCTCCAGCAGCAACGCATTGAGCCGCTTCACGTACCCGGCCGGGTCCTTGAGGCTCTCGCCCGCTGCCAGTGCGGCCTGGTCGAACAGCACGCGGGTGAGGCTGTCGAAGCGGTTCGCGTCGCTTTCGGCATCCAGTTTGGCGATCAGTGGATGGTCCGGGTTGAACTCGAACACAGGCTTGCTTTCCGGTACCTGCTGGCCGCTGGCTTCCAGTAACTGACGCATCTGCAGTCCCAGGTCGCCCTGGCCGATGGCGAGGATGGCCGGCGAGTCGGTCAGTCGGTGCGAGACGCGAACCTCGGCCACGTCATGGCCGAGCACGGCCTTGATGCGGCCGGTGAGCGCTTCCTTCGCCTTGGCGCTTTCTTCCTGCGCCTTCTTGTCGTCCTCGCTCTCCAGCGCGCCCAGGTCCAGATCGCCACGCGCGATGTCGACAAAGGACTTTCCGTCGAACTCGGTCAGGTATCCCATCAGCCACTCGTCAATGCGGTCGGTGAGCAGCAGCACCTCGATGCCCTTCTTGCGGAAGATCTCCAGGTGCGGACTGTCCTTGATCTGCGCATGCGATTCGCCGGTCAGGTAATACAGCTTGTCCTGGCCTTCCTGCAGGCGGCCGACATAATCGGCCAGCGAGACGCTGGGCGCACCGGAGGCATCGTGCGTGGAGGCAAAACGCAGCAGGCCGGCGATCTTCTCGCGGTTGGCATAGTCCTCGGCCGGGCCTTCCTTCAGCACCTGGCCGAAATTCGTCCAGAACGCCTTGTAGTCCTCGGGCTTGTCCGTGGCGAGTTTCTCCAGCATGTCGAGCGCGCGCTTGGTCAGCGCCGAACGCATCGAATCCACCACCGGGCCCGACTGCAGGATCTCGCGCGACACGTTCAGCGACAGGTCGGACGAGTCCACCACGCCGCGCAGGAAGCGCAGGTACAGCGGCAGGAACTGTTCGGCCTGGTCCATGATGAAGACGCGCTGCACGTAGAGCTTCAGGCCCTTGGCGCCGTCGCGATGGTACAGGTCGAAGGGCGCGCGGCCCGGCACGTACAGCAGCGAGGTGTATTCGAGCTTCCCTTCGACCTTGTTGTGCGCCCATGCCGCCGGATCAGTGAAGTCGTGCGCGATGTGCTTGTAGAACTCGGCGTATTCTTCGTCCTTGATCTCGGACTTGGCGCGCGTCCACAGTGCGCTCGCCTTGTTGACGGCTTCCCACGTCGGCGGGGCCGGTGCGTCGTCGCCGTGCTGTTCCTTCGGCATCTCGATCGGCAGCCCGACGTGGTCGGAATACTTCTTGATGATGCCGCGCAGCTTCCAGCCGTCGGCGAAGCCCTCCTCGCCGTCCTTCAGGTGCAGCACGATGCGCGTGCCTCGCTCGGGCTTGTCGACGGTGGCGACCTCGAAATCGCCTTCGCCGGCACTGGACCAGTGCACGCCTTCGTTCGCCGGCAGGCCGGCGCGGCGGCTGAACACGTCCACGCGGTCGGCCACGATGAAGGCGCTGTAGAAGCCCACGCCGAACTGGCCGATGAGGTTGGCGTCCTTCTTCTGGTCGCCGGACAGCGCGTGCAGGAATTCGCCGGTGCCCGACTTGGCGATGGTGCCGAGGTGGGCGATGGCCTCTTCGCGGCTCATGCCGATGCCGTTGTCGTCGACGGTCACCGTGCGCGCGGTGGCGTCGAAGCCGACGCGGATGCGCAGGGTGGGGTCTTCCTCCAGCAGCTTCGGGTCCTTCAGCGCCTCGAAGCGCAACTTGTCGGCGGCGTCGGCAGCGTTGGACACCAGTTCGCGCAGGAAGATTTCCTTGTTCGAATAGAGCGAGTGGATCATCAGCTGCAGCAGCTGCTTCACCTCGGTCTGGAAGCCCAGGGTTTCTTTGCGGGTTTCAACGGTCATCGCGGTCGTGCTCCATGGCATTCGTCTGGGCCGCGCGCAGCGGCCGATGCGTCCGGTGTATGGGCCGGTCGTGGCTTTCTCAACCTGGCGGGGCCGCGGAGGGGGATCCAAGCCCCGCCCGTCATGGCCGGGCCGTATCATGCGGGGCCTTCCGTCGCCCCCTTCCCCGATGCCCCGAAGCGCCCGCCGGCCACCCTCCGCTCCCGTCCCCGCGCCGCGTGGCCTCGGCCACGTGCGCATCATCGGCGGGCGCTGGCGCGGCACGAAGCTGGCGGTGCCGGACCGCCCGGGCTTGCGGCCCAGCGGCGACCGCGTACGCGAGACGCTGTTCAACTGGCTGATGCCGGCGCTTCCGGGCGCTCGCGCACTCGACCTGTTCGCCGGGACCGGCGTGCTGGGGCTCGAGGCGCTGTCGCGCGGGGCCGCACAGGCGGTGCTGGTGGAGCGCGATCCCGGCCTGGCCATGGCGCTGCGCGAGGCGGTGGCGAAGCTCTCGGCGGATGCCGAGGTCCATGCGGCGGAAGCGCTGGCGTGGCTGGGCGGGTGCGCCGACACCTTCGACCTGGTCTTCCTGGATCCGCCCTTCGCCGAGGGCCTGTGGGAGCGCGCGCTGGCCGCGCTCGTGCCCCGGCTGGCGGCGGATGCGTGGATCTACGTGGAGTCCCCAGCGGACCGGGTGCCGACGGTCCCCGCAGGCTGGATATTGCACCGGGAAGGCCGCACCCGGGACGTGCGCTACGCCCTGTACCGGACCCCGGCCCCGCAGCCCGCTGCTACACTGCGTCCCGACGATCCGCCGGCGACGACTGAATGACTGTGGCGCGCACCCGGACGGCCGTGTATCCCGGCACGTTCGACCCCATCACCAATGGCCATATCGACCTGATCGACCGCGCTGCGCCGCTGTTCGAGCGCGTGATCATCGGGGTGGCGGAAAGCCCGGGCAAAGGCCCGGCGCTGCCGCTCGCCCAGCGCGTCGAGCTGGCCCGCGACGCAGTGGCCCGGCATCCGCACGTCGAGGTGCGCGGCTTCGACGGCCTGTTGGCCCATTTCGTCAAGGACGTGGGCGGCGGCGTACTGTTGCGCGGGCTGCGCGCGGTATCCGACTTCGAGTACGAATTCCAGCTGGCCAGCATGAACCGCCACCTCATCCCCGAGGTCGAGACGCTGTTCCTGACCCCGGCCGAGCAGTACGGCTTCATCTCCTCGTCGCTGGTGCGCGAGATCGCCCGGCTGGGAGGCGACGTGTCCGGGTTCGTGCCGCCGGCCGTCACCGCCGCGCTCAAGGCGCAGTGGCAGCACCACAAGCAGGGCGCCTGAGCGCCACGATTCCGATAACCGCTTTACCAAGAGGGGGATTACCCATGAAGAAGTTCGCAAGCCGCATCATGCTCACCGCCTGCCTCGTGCTGCCGTTCGCAGCGTGCAAGAAGCAGGAAGAAGCCCCGGCCGAGCCGGCCGAAGTCGCCCTGGTCGCGCCGGCCACGACCGAGGACGGTCCGTGGAAGGAATACCTGAGCAAGGTGGTCGACGCCAACATGGGCACGATCACCAACACGCCCTACGTGTACTACCTGCCGGCCGACACCGATCCGGAGTTCGAGGCCAAGTATGGCCGCCAGCTGGAGCAGGCCAAGGGCGCCGTCGCGCGCGGCGTGAGCAGCGGCAACCTGATCGCGTTCGGCTCGCCGAACAGCGCCAAGATCGCCGACCTGGCGGTCGCCGCGTTCACCGGTGTGGAGACCGATGCGTTCAAGGGCGTGCGCGTGCTGTTCATCGGCAAGGCCGAGGACAGCGAGCGCGTGAAGGCCGCCGTGGCCCCGAGCAGCGCCGAATACGTGTTCGTCGAAGCCAAGTGATCTTCCGGCGCGTGGCCGCCCTTGGGCGGCCACGCTTCGGCGGAAAGGTCATCCCCGCGAAGGCGGGATCCAGTGGTTCGGTACCCCGGCGAATGCCGCGATGAAGTCGCTGGGTCCCGGCTTGCGCCGGGATGACGGCAACCTTATGTCCCTCAAGATCAACGAACTGTGCGTCAACTGTGATGTCTGCGAGCCGGCCTGCCCCAACCAGGCCATCTCGATGGGCGAGACGATCTATGTGATCGATCCGGCGCGCTGCACCGAATGCGTCGGCCATCATGACGAACCGCAATGTGTCGTCGTGTGCCCCGTCGAGTGCATCGACCCCGATCCGGCGTATCCTGAGACCCACGAAGCCCTGCTGGCGAAGATGCTGAGGCTGCAGGCCGGCTGATCGCCATGTACGCACGCGCTTCGCCCCGGTAGCCGTTCCAGGAGAAGTCGTGATTCCTCGCCGTCTGTTCGTGCTGTTGTTCTTCGTCGCGTTCGTGCCCGCCGCGCTGGCCGCCGACGCAGTCCGCAGCTCCGCTCCGTCCCACCCCCCTGGCACCGCCATCGCCAGCGCCCATGCGCTCGCCACGCAGGCGGGGCTGGACGTCATTGCGCAGGGCGGCAACGCGTTCGATGCCGCCATCGCTGTCTCGTCGACGCTTTCCGTGGTGGAGCCGATCAGTTCAGGCCTCGGTGGCGGTGGTTTCTTCCTGCTTCACGATGGCAAGACCGGCAAGGACGTCTTCATCGATGCGCGCGAAACCGCGCCGGCCGCGTCCACACCCGACAAGTACCTGTTGCCGAATGGCGACTTCAACCGTGATCGCGCCGAGAACGGCCCGTGGGCGGCCGGCATCCCCGGCTTGCCAGCCGCTTTCGTGCACCTGGCGGAGAAATACGGACGATTGCCACTGAAGGCGTCGCTGGCGCCGGCGATCCGCACCGCGCGCGAAGGTTTCCCCGTCTACGCACGCATGGCACGCGGTTACCAGGCGCGCCGCGAGGTCATGGAGCGCTACAAGGGCACGCGTGCCGTCTATCTGGTGGACGGGAAGCCGATCAAGGAGGGCGACGTCTTCAGGCAGCCCGACCTGGCGCGCACGCTGGAGCGTCTGGCTGCGCAGGGCTTCGACGGGTTCTATCGCGGCGAGACCGCCAAGCTGCTGCTGGCCGGCGTGAAGGCCGAGGGCGGGCAATGGACCGCGAAGGAACTGGCCGGGTACACCGTGCGCGAGCGCGCGCCGCTGACCTTCAAGTACAACGACTGGCAGGTGACCACCGCGCCGCCGCCGTCATCCGGTGGCGTGGCGCTGACGCAGATGCTGCAGATCCTCGATGCCTACGACCTGTCCAAGCTGGACGAAGCGCAGCGCACGCACCTGGTGGTGGAATCGATGCGCCGCGCCTTCCGCGACCGCACCTTCTACCTGGGTGATCCCGATTTCGTCGAGATCCCGATGAAGACGCTGACCAGCCCGTACTACGCGGCCGGACTGCGCGCCACGATCAATCCGCAGAAGGCGACGCCCAGCGACCAGCTGTCCGGCCTGCAGACGCCGCTCGAGGACGAAGAGACCACGCACTTCTCCATCATCGATGCCGAAGGCAACCGCGTCGCCGGCACCCAGACCGTCAACCTGCTGTACGGCTCCGGGCTGGTGCCGCCGGGCACGGGCGTGCTGCTCAACAACGAGATGGACGATTTCGCGCTGAAGCCGGGCACGCCGAATGCCTTCGGCGTGATGGGCTACGACGCGAACGCGCCGAAGCCGGGCAAGCGCATGCTCAGCTCGATGACGCCGACGTTCCTCGAGTCGCCGGACAAGGTCGCGGTGCTCGGCACGCCGGGTGGAAGCCGCATCATCACGATGGTGCTGCTGGGCATCCTCGGCTACGACGCGGGGCTCGAACCGCAGGCCGTCGCTGCGCTGCCACGTTTCCACCACCAGTGGATGCCGGACCTGATCGAGATGGAGACCGACGCGCTGAGCCCGGCCACGCAGCAGACACTGGAAGCCATGGGCCACCGCTTCAAGGTGCCCGGCAACAGCGCCCAGGGCGGCCGCGGTTCCAGCCACGTGTGGGGCAACCTGCAGACGGTGGAGTGGGACAAGACCACCAACACCCTGATGGGTGGCAGCGACCCGCGCAATCCTGTCGGCGCGGCCAAGGTCGTCGAGTCGGCCCCGTCACGCTGAGAGGCGTAGAATCGGGGCCATGAAACTCTGGTCGCTGCTGGGCAACTCCCAGAAACTCGATGGTGGCGCGATGTTCGGCAACGCGCCGCGCGCCATGTGGGAAAAGTGGTCGCCGCCCGATGCGGAGAACCGCATCGAGCTGGCCTGCCGCGCGCTGCTGGTGCAGTCGCTCAACGGCAAGACCGTGTTGTTCGAGACCGGCATCGGCGCTTTCTTCGAACCGAAGATGCGCACGCGCTTCGGCGTGCAGGAAGAGCGCCACGTGCTGCTCGATTCACTGCGCGACGCCGGCTTCTCGCACGAAGACATCGACGTCGTGGTGCTCAGCCACCTGCATTTCGACCACGCGGGCGGCCTGTTGGCGCCGTGGCAGGAAGGGCATGCGCCGGAACTGCTGTTCCCCAACGCGACCTTCATCGTCGGCGCCGATCACTGGCAGCGCGCGCTGAAGCCGCATCCGCGCGATCGCGCGAGCTTCATCCCGGAGTTGCAGCCATTGCTGGAAGCCAGTGGGCGCTTGGAACTTGTATCCGGGGAGCACTCCGTTGCGCTGGGCCGCGCGGTCCGTTTCAGCTTCAGCGATGGCCATACGCCGGGGCTGATGCTGGCGGAGGTGGTCGGTGCAGCGGGCGTGGACGGCCAGCCGCAGGGTGGCGTCGTGTTCTGCGCCGACCTGATCCCGGGCCGGCCGTGGGTGCATGTACCCATCACCATGGGTTACGACCGCAACGCCGAACTGCTGATCGACGAGAAGCGCGCGTTCCTGGAAGACAAGCTGGCGCGCAATGTCCATCTGTTCTTCACCCACGACCCGGGTTGCGCACTGGCGCAGGTGACCCGCGACGAGAAGGGCAAGTTCGGCGTCGCCCACGAAGTCGCCGAACTTCACGCGCGCCCGCTGGCCGCATAACCGGTTAAGGCGGTGGGAGCGACGTCAGTCGCGACGCGGCGGCTTGCCGTCGCGACTGACGTCGCTCCCACAACAGCGGGGTTTCAGCCGATCCGCGTGCCGAAGATGCGGTCGCCCGCGTCGCCCAGGCCCGGCAGGATGTAGCCCTTGTCGTTGAGGCGTTCGTCGATGGCCGCGGTGTAGACCTCGACATCGGAGTGCGCCGCTTCCAGCGCCTTCAGGCCTTCGGGCGCGGCGACCAGGAAGATGCCCTTGATCCGCTTCGCCCCGGCGCGCTTGAGCATGTCGATCGTGGCGATCAGCGTGCCGCCGGTGGCCAGCATCGGGTCGAGAATCAGCGCATCGCGCTCCTCCAGCCGTCCGGTCAGCTTCTCGAAGTAGGGCACCGGCTGCAGCGTTTCCTCGTCACGCTGCAGGCCGACCACGCTGACGCGCGCGGTAGGGATCAGCGCGAGT
The DNA here is from genome assembly GCF_002863005.1 of Pseudoxanthomonas sp. Lineage (GTDB taxonomy): Bacteria > Pseudomonadota > Gammaproteobacteria > Xanthomonadales > Xanthomonadaceae > Pseudoxanthomonas_A. The sequence continues at coordinate 21,265 of NZ_PKDG01000047.1, read as the reverse complement.
ACGCCCGGCAGCATGCCCAGGCCGGCGCGCAGGATCGGCACCAGGGTGATCTTGGCGCCGGCGATCTTCTTCACCGCCACCGGCCCGGCCCAGCCCGCCATCGTTTCGGTCGTCAGTTCCAGGTCTGCGGTGGCCTCGTAGGCCAGCAGGGTGCCCAGCTCGGTCACCAGTTCGCGGAAATCCTTGGTGTTGAGGCCGGCGTTCCGCAACAGGCCGATCTTGTGCTGGACGAGCGGGTGGCGGACTTCGACGGTCTTCATGGCGAGGGCAGGGCGGCAGGTGATGCGGGAAGTCTGCATCAAACTCCGCAACCCTACAAAGCAAAAAGCCGGCGTGAGCCGGCTTTCTGCCTGGAGTGTGGACATCGGGGATCAGAACGCCCAGCGCATAACCAGCTGATAGCTCGGGCCGGCTTCTTCGGTTTCCAGCTCGTACTCGTCGTAGTCGCGGTCGATCTGGTCCTGTTGGGTGTTGAACTTGTCGAAGAACTCGTCCTTGCTCGCATCCAGCAGGTTGTTGGCGCTCAGGCGCACCGACACGCTCTTGCCGAAGCGCTTCTCCACGAACACGTCGAGCTCGCCGCCGTAGCGGATCAGCACTTCTTCACCCAGCAGGCGCGTGTACGCGTCGCCCTGCTTGCGGTAGGTCGCGCCGAAGCTGGCGCCCAGCGTCGGCAGGTCCTGGATGAAGCCGATGTTGTAGACGGACTTGGCCTGGTCGTTGAAGCGGCGCTCGCCGAGGAAGTCGTCCACCTTGGACTTCACCCACGAGTAGTTGGCGAAGACGCCGGTGTTCTCCAAACCGATGGCGGACAGCGGCGTGGACACATCGAATTCGAAGCCATAGACCTTGCCGTCGCCGACGTTGGAGGACGTGTACAGCCAACTCGAAGCCGGTTCCTGGGCCATCGCATCGGCCAGGTCGACGGCGTCGCCATCGTCGATCATGTCGGCCCAGGTGTCCTGCATCTCTTCGCTGGGCTCGCCGGTGTTGACGATCTCGATGAGGTCCTTGACGTCGCGATAGAAGAAATTCAGACCGACCACGCCCTTGCGGCCGAGGCGGTGCTCGAAGCCGAGGTCCAGGCCGTTGGCGGTCTCCGGGTCCAGTTCCGGGTTGCCGATGTAGTCGTTGTCGCCGAACTCGCCGTCCAGCAGGGCCGGCAGCAGTTCGTTGAAGTTCGGACGCTTGATGGTCTTGGCCAGCGACAGGCTGATGCGGTCCGCATCGCCCAGGTTCCAGCGCAGGTTCACCGACGGCAGCAGTTCGTTGTAGTCCTTGCTGACGCGGCCTTCGCTTTCCTCGTCTTCGAGGTATTCCACCTTCGACTCCGTGGTCTCGTAGCGCAAGCCCGCTTCCCACGAGAAGGCCTCGCCCTTGCCGCTGAGCATGATGTACGGGTCCAGGCGCTTCTCCTCGATCACCGAGGCGACGCTGCCGTCGAGGTCGTAGTCCGCCAGGGAGGTGGGCGTCTGGCCATCTTCGTCGGCTTCCCATTCGTAGCTGACGACCAGGCCTTCACGCTTCTTGGTGCGGTAATCCAGGCCGAACTCCAGTTCGGCGCCACCCACCGGGCGCGCATGGGTGAGCCTGAAGCCGGTTTCGGAATCCTTGGCGGTGACGGATTCGGCGCTGTAGACGGTCTCGTCCCATTCTGCGTCGGCGGGAATACTCCAGGTGTCGTCCCAGTTCTCCGCACCACTGACGTAGACCTGCTCGCCCTCGGTGGTGGCCTGCGAATTCTCGAAGCGCGCATGGTCGACGCTCACGGCCGTCGTACCGCCGGCCATGTCGAACTTGTATTCGGCGCCGACGCCGTAGTTCTTCTGGTCGTACGGGTCCAGGCCCGGCACGCGGATGTTGATAGTCTCGTCGTCATCCAGTTCTTCTTCGAACGATACCTCGGTCACATCGCGATCGGTCTTGACGTAGAAGCCGTCGATGCTGAAGCGGCCGTTGTCGCCCACGTCCGCGGTGTAGGAAAGGTTCGCCGAATAGTCTCGACCGTCCTTGACCTCGGTCTGGTCTTCCCAGCTGATCTTCTCTTCACGCGTATTGTCGGTGAAGCGGTCCGAGCGCTTGGACTTCGCGCGGTAGCGATCCTGCACGTTGATGCCGGCCAACAGGCGGCCACCGAGCGCTTCGAACGAGGTCACGGCGCCGAAGGTCGGGTTGATCTCGCCGTCGTCCCAGCGGTTCACGCCGACCCGGATGTAACTACCGGTGAACTCGTAGGCATCACGCAGCACGATGTTGATCGCGCCCGCCATCGCATCGCCGCTACGGTTGGCGCTGGCGCTGCGCTTGATCTCGATGTGGTCCACCATCTCCGCGGGGATGCGGTCGACGTAGAACGAGCGGTCGTCACCGGCGCCGGGCACTTTCTTGCCGTTGATCAATACCTGGGTGTAGCCGCCGCCCAGGCCGCGCAGCTGCACGCCGTCGTATTCCATGATGTCCGAGCCGACGAAGCCCACGCCCGGCACGCGCTTGAGCATGTCGCCCACGGTGTTAGGTTCGAAGCGCTGGAAGTACTCCAGGTCATAGACCAGCGTGGGGGCGATGTCGTCGGTGCGGTCGCGGTAGGCGATCTCGGCCTGCACCACCACCGTGTCCAGTTGCTTGGGATCGCCTGCGGTGCCCGCGTCCGGCGCCTGGTTCTGGGCGGAGGCAGCGAGACTGGCCGGAAGCAGGGCAGCGCAGAACAGCGCCTGTGCGAGTGAGGCGGCCAAGGCATTGCGTTTCATGTGTGTCGTCCCCGTGACGAAAGTAAACGGCACTTTGTAAACACGTCACATGGCGGAAACATGACACGCAGGTTCCTGTGTGGTGACAGGTATCCGCATGCAGTGCACTGACACGAAAATGTCATCACGCCTGCGTAGAACATGGCAGTTTGTTGACGCCTACATGTCATGGGGAAACCGGTGAAACCACGTCTCGTCCTGCTTGCCCTCCCTCTCCTGCTGGCCGCCTGCGGCGGCAAGCCCAATGCGCCGGTTGCGGCCGACCCGGTGCCACAGGCGCCTGCGCGCGAGAAAGAGCCCGACGAGAATGTCGAGAAGGATCCGCTGCTGAGCGAGGCGAAGACCGCCCACGTCGTGGTGCCGGAAGCCTTCATCACCCCCGCGACGCCGGCGGAGAACGTCGATTCGCCCGCCAGTTGGCGGGCGCCCGATGGGACGCGCTGGCTGATCGCCACCGCCAAGGACACGCACCGCCTGGTCGTCTACGACGGCAGCACGGGCAAGCAGCTGCGCACCGTTTCCGGTCCGGGTAGCGCTTTGGGGCAGATGCAGCGGCCGAACGGCATCGCCGTGATCGACGACCTGGTATTGGTGGTCGAGCGCGACAACCGTCGTGTGCAGGTCTTCCAGCTGCCCGGCTTCACGCCGCTGCTCGTGTTCGGTGCGGAAGACCTGAAGCAACCGTATGGCCTGTGGGTGCGACCGCAGAAGGATGCGTACGAGGTGATCGTCAGCGACAACTACATGTCGCCGCAGAACGAGGACGCACCACCGCCGCTGGCCGAACTGGGCCAGCGCTTCAAGCGTTACCACCTGCAGCGCGCCGAGAGCGGCTGGAAGGCCACGCTCGCCGGCACGTTCGGCGACACCGGCGAGGCCGGCGCGATTCGCATCGCGGAGTCCGTGTTCGGCGATGCGGAGAACGACCGCCTGTTGCTCGCGGAAGAGGATGTCGCCGTTGGCACGCGCCTGCGCGAGTACGGCCTCGACGGCACCTACCGCGGCCGCGACATCGGCGCGGATCTGTTCAAGGCACAGGCCGAAGGCATGGCGCTGGCGCAGTGCGCGGGTGGCACTGGCTATTGGATCGCCACCGACCAGTTCAAGGACCGCAGCGTGTTCCACGTGTTCGAGCGCATCACGCTGGCGTACAAGGGCGCGTTCGCCGGCAACAAGACCGCGAACACCGACGGCGTGTGGCTGGACCAGAGCGCCGATGCGCGCTTCCCGCAGGGTGCGTTCTATGCCGTCGACGACGACCAGGCGGTGGCGGCGTTCGACTGGCGTGACATCGCCAAGGCGCTGTCGCTGCCGGAGTGCCGCGTCGAATGAAGAACGCAGGGGATGCGGGGATGAAGTGGGTGCTGGCCGCGCTGTTGCTGGGGACCTGCGCGGCATCGCTCGCGCAGGATGCGACGGCGCGCCAGCCCGAGCCGAATATACGTGTGCCGCAAGGCGTCGTGCGGTATGCACCGAGCGGCTTCCCGGATCGCATCGTGGCCTCGCCCGCGCAGGACGCCGCTACGGGTTTCTCGGTGGCGTGGCGCACCGATGCGCGCGTGGACACGCCCTCGCTGGAGATCGTCGTCGCGGGCGATTCGCCCGACATGGGTGAGCCGCGCAGCATCGCGGCGACCAGCACGCCGCTGAAAACCGAGAATGGCGAAGCCCATCACCATCGCGCGGATGTCACGGGCCTCCAGCCGGACACGCTGTACGCGTGGCGCGTGCAGGGCGACCGCACCTGGAGCGCCTGGCACCACACGCGCACGGCGGCAGCTGCAAGCACGCCGCTGACGCTGCTGTACTTCGGCGATACCCAGAACAAGAACGTCAGCCTCACCACCCGCGTCGTCCGCGAAGCGATGCGCGCGGCGCCGGATGCACGTCTCGCGCTGTACGCCGGCGACCTGGTCAGTGGCGGCGACGGCGAGGACGACAACGAGTGGGGCGAGTGGTTTGAGGCCAACGAAGTGCTGCCGACCTCGCTGGTCGTCGCGCCGGCGCCGGGCAATCACGAGTATTTCGAGGAATTCGAGGACACCCCGCAGGAACATCGTGTGCTGGGTGCGCACTGGCCGGTGACGTTCGCGCTGCCGGACAACGGCGTGGCGCAGGCGAAGCGGACCACGTACTGGTTCGATTACCAGGATGTGCGCGTGGTTGTGATTGATGGCACCTCCGCACTCGACCTCGGCACCGCGAGGGCGCAGGCGGCATGGCTGGATGGGGTCTTGGCGAGCAACCCCAAGCGCTGGAGCATCGTGCTGACCCATCAGCCGTTCTTCTCGCCGCGCGAGGGGCGCGACAACGTACTGTTGCGCCAGCACCTGCTGCCGGTGATCCGCAAGCGCAAGGTGGACCTGGTGCTGCAGGGACACGACCACGTCTATGGTCGATTGAAGAACGAAGCACCGACACCGGTGTTCGTCGTCTCGGTCACCGGCGCCAAGCAGTACCGGCTTTCGGATGAAGCGCGCAAGACCATGCGTCCTGTCGCCGAAGACACGCAGTTGTTCCAGGTGCTCCGCTTCGATGGCCCGCGCCTACGCTATGAGGCGCGCACGGCGACCGGTCGTCTCTACGACGCATTCGACCTTGTCGATGGCGGCGCCGCGGGCAAACAGCTTAACGAACATGCGGAAGGTCGCATCGAGGAACGAACCTGCACCCGCGCCGAGACCCTGAAGGGTCGCGCCGACCGGTGCTGGGAATGACCCCTCCCTCCGACCATCCAAGGACTTTCCGCATGTCGAAGCGCACGACGTCGCTGCTGCTCGCGATGGTGCTCGCCGTATCGGCGGGTGCTGCCTTCGCCCGCGAAGCGCACATCCGTCATCCGTTCCTCGCCCAGCAGCCGAAGGCCGCGCCGGGCGAGGTGCTGCTGGCCGTGGAGATTCCCGCGGGCAGTTTCACCAAATACGAGATCAACGACGAAGGCCTGGTCTTCGTGGACCGTTTCCAGTCGATGCCGGTGGCGTATCCGGCCAACTACGGTTCGATGCCGCGCACGCTGGCCGGCGACGGCGACCCGCTGGATGCGCTGGTGCTGACGCGCGAGCCCCTGCATCCGGGCGTGCTGGTGAAGTTCCGGCCGATCGGCGTGCTGCGCATGCTCGATGATGGCAAGCACGACGAGAAGATCATCGGCGTGCCCACGGACAAGATCGACCCGACCTATGCCGGCATCCGCGACCTCGCCGACCTGTCCGAAATCGAGCGACAGCGCATCGAGGCCTTCTTCCGTGTCTACAAGGACCTGCCGAAGGGCCGCAACCCGGTCCAGCTCAACGGCTATGGCGATGCGAAGGAAGCGAAGGCGCTGATCCAGGCCTCGCTGGATCGCTTCACCGCACAACCGTAGGGTGGGCCTTGGCCCACCATCCACATGCGCGATCAACGGTGGGCCAAGACCCACCCTACGAAAGAAAAAGGCGAGCCGAGGCTCGCCTTTTTCGTCGCGTCCGCCGTGCCGATCAGGCCGCCGCGGCCTGGCTGATGCGCGGGCCTTCGCGCAGCGCCTTGCCTACCATGCCGACCAGCAGGTCCAGCTCTTCGCCATCGATGGCGAAGTGCGGGGTGAAGCGCAGCGAGTTCGCGCCGCCGTGGATGACATTCAGGCCCTGCTGGCGCAACCATTCCTCGGTCGAACCGGTGCCGTAGCACTTGAACGCCGGCGACAGCTCGCACGAGAACAGCAGGCCGGTGCCCTGCACGTTGGTGATCAGGCCGCCGAGCTCCGCCTGCAGCTGCTGCAGCTTCTGCACCGCTTCGACGCCACGCTTGCGGATGTTCTCGCGCACCTGCGGGGTCAGCTGGGACAGCGTGGCGCAGGCCACGTCGAGCGCGCGCGGGTTGGTCGTCATCGTGTTGCCGTACACGCCCTTGCGGTACAGGCCGGCGGCGCGCTCGTTCACGGCGAGCACCGACAGCGGGTACTGCGCGGCGTTGAGCGCCTTGGAGTAGGTTTCCATGTCCGGCGCATCCAGGCCCTCGAAGCCCGGGTAGTCGACGATGGACAGCACGCCATGCGCGCGCAGGCCGGCCTGGATCGAATCCACCAGGAACAGGCTGCCGTGGCTGCGGGTCAGTTCGCGGGCGGCCGCGTAGAACGCCGGCGGCACGGAACGGCCCGGGTCGCCTTCGCCCATCACCGGCTCCAGGAACACGGCTTCGACGAACCAGCCCTTGGCCTCGGCGTCGGCGAACGCCTGCTTCAGCGCATCCACGTCGTACGGCGGGATGGCGATGACGGAATCTTCGCCGCGGTAGCTGGCCAGGTGCTGCTGGTAGGACTTGCGCGAGGAATCCGAGTACAGCGCCGGGCGTTCGGTGCGGCCATGGAAGCTGCCCTTCACCACGATGCGCTTGATGGTGCGGCCGGCGTGGCGGCCGTCCGGGTCGGTCATCAGCTTGCTGTTGATGTCGGCGATGCGCGCGGCCAGGCCGACGGATTCGGAACCCGAGTTGAGGCACAGGAACTTCGCGAACGGGCAGCCGCCACGGGTATGGCCGATCTCGTTGCGCAGGGCGCGATCGAAGCGCAGCTGCGACAGGCTGGGGGTCATGATGTTGGCCATCACCTGCGGACGGGCCATCGCGTCCATCACCGCGGCCGGGGTATGGCCGAAGCCGAGCATGCCGTAGCCGCCCGCGTCGTACAGCACCGCACCGTTGAGGGTGACCACCCACGGACCACGCGCGGCCAGCGCGATGTAGGGGTTGATCGCGTCATCGGCATAGAAGTTGACATAGCCGGCCTGCACGGCGCGCAGCTGCTCGGTTTCGTCCAGGTCGAACAGCTCGGCGAACTCGTCCTTCAGGCGCGCGTGTTCGGCGGCGGCGGCCTCGATCACGGCGGCCAGGTCCGGATGGCCCTTGGCCAGGCGTTCGATGGCGGCATCGTCCAGGCCGAGGGTCAGGCGCTGGCCCGTGTGGGCGCGCAGGGGGGCGAGGGCATCGGTGAGGGCCATGGGAATCTCCGGCTGCAGGCGGCAAACCCGTATTATCGGGAATAATTCGTCATTTGACAGTTGTGAACTGCGCGCATTTAGAGGATATTTCGTCGATTCGACGAAGCGCGCCTGATCAATGAAGCTCACCGATGCCGACCAGCAACTGCTCTCAATGCTGCGTGAGAACGCGCGTGCTTCCACGGCGCAGATTGCCCGCCGGCTGAATCTGTCGCGCACCACGGTGCAGAGCCGCATCGAGCGGCTGGAACGGGAGGGCGTGATCAGCGGTTACACCGTCCGCGTCCATGACGAGTACGACCGCAGCCACCTGCGCGCGCACATCATGATTGCCGTGCATCCGAAGCAGATGACCTCGGTGGTCGCCGCCCTGCGCGCGATGCCGGAACTGCGCGTGCTGCATTCGGTCAGCGGCAGCCACGACCTGATCGCCATCGGTGCGGTGCCGAGCGTGGGCGACATGGACGTGCTGACCGACCGCATCGGCGCGCTGGATGGCGTGGAGCGCACCACCTCGTCCATCGTGCTGTCGACCAAGTTCGAGCGCTGAGTGGGCGCGGGCCGCGCGGGCCGGTCACGTACAATGCACGCCCCCGCAAGGCCCCGCACGTGAAGAAGTCCGATTTCCATTTCGAGTTGCCCGAGGCACTGATAGCCCAGGCGCCGCTGCCGGAGCGTTCCGCCAGCCGGCTGCTGGTCGTGCCGCCGGGCGAAGTGCCGTTCGTGGACCGCCACGTGCGCGACCTGCCCGAGTGGGTGCGGCCCGGTGACCTGCTGGTGTTCAACGACACGCGCGTGATCCCGGCGCGACTGTTCGGGCAGAAGGAAAGCGGCGGACGGGTCGAGATCCTGATCGAGCGCCTGCTGCCGGACAACGCGGCGCGCGCCCAGGTCGGTGCCAGCAAGTCGCCCAAGCCCGGTAGCCGCATCCAGCTGGATGCCGGCGGCGAGGCGGAGGTGGTTGGCCGCGACGGCGAGTTCTACCAGTTGCGCTTCCATGTGCCCGGCGCACTCGAAAGCTGGCTGCAGAAGGCCGGTCGCCTGCCGTTGCCGCCCTATATCCAGCGTGAGCCCGGCCAGGACGACGACGAGCGCTACCAGACCGTGTTCGCGCGCGAACTGGGCGCGGTCGCTGCGCCGACCGCCGGCCTGCACTTCGACGACGCATTGCTGGCCACGTTGCGTGAGCAAGGCGTGGAGTTCGGCCACGTGACCCTGCATGTCGGTGCCGGCACCTTCCAGCCGATGCGCGTGGACAACATCCACGAGCACCACATGCACAGCGAATGGCTGAACGTGGGTGCGGCGTTGGTCGAGCAGGTGCGTGCGACGCGTGCCCGCGGTGGGCGCGTGATCGCGGTGGGCACCACGGTCGTGCGTGCGCTGGAATCCGCCATGCGGGACGGCGAACTGCACCCCTTCGCCGGCGAGACCCAGATATTCATCTTCCCCGGCTACCGCATCCGCAGCGTCGATGCGATGGTCACCAATTTCCACCTGCCGGAAAGCACGCTGCTGATGCTGGTCAGCGCGTTCGCCGGCAAGGACCGGATCATGGCCGCCTATGCCCATGCGGTGCGCGAGCAGTACCGGTTCTTTTCCTATGGAGACGCGATGCTGCTGTTCCCGGAGACGGCCGCATGAGCCGCATGTCCTTCGACCTGCTGGCCACCGACGGTGCCGCGCGCCGCGGACGCCTGACGTTCCCGCGCGGCACCATCGAAACGCCCGCGTTCATGCCTGTGGGCACGTACGGCTCGGTGAAGGGCATCCTGCCGGAGCATGTCGAGGACCTGGGCGCCGAGATCATCCTCGGCAACACGTTCCACCTGTACCTGCGGCCCGGCCTGGACGTGATCGGTGCGCACGGCGGCCTGCACGGCTTCGCTCGCTGGAACAGGCCGATCCTCACCGATTCGGGCGGGTTCCAGGTGTTCTCGCTGGCGCACCGGCGCAAGATCACCGAGCAGGGCGTGACGTTCGCCTCGCCGGTGGACGGCAGCAAGGTGTTCCTGGGCCCCGAAGAGAGCATGAACATCCAGCGCGTGCTGGGCTCGGACATCGTGATGATCTTCGACGAGTGCCCGCCGGTGAACGTCGATGGCAAGCCGGTCGACCCGCGGGTGATCGAACGGTCGATGGAACTGTCGCTGCGCTGGGCCGAGCGTTCGAAGCGCGCACATGAAGGCAACGACGCTGCGCTGTTCGGCATCGTGCAGGGCGGCGTGCACCATCACCTGCGCTCGCGATCGGCGGACGGACTGAAGGCGATCGGATTCGATGGTTACGCGATCGGCGGACTCGCGGTGGGCGAGACCGAACAGGAGCGCAACGCCACGCTGGACCACACGTGCCCGCAATTGCCGACGGACCAGCCGCGCTACCTGATGGGCGTGGGCCGGCCGGAGGACCTGGTGGAAGCGGTGGCGCGCGGCGTGGACATGTTCGACTGCGTCATGCCGACCCGCAACGCGCGCAACGGCCACTATTTCACCTCGTTCGGCACGGTACGCATCCGCAATTCCAAGTACGAGCACGACCTGCAGCCGATCGAGCCCGGCTGCGGCTGCTATGCCTGCCGCAACGGCTTCACCCGCAGCTACCTGCGCCACCTGGACCGTTGCAATGAAATGCTCGCTCCCATGCTCGGCACCCTGCACAACCTCTGGTACTACCAGCAGGTGATGGCGCAGATGCGCGCGGCCATCGCCGAAGGACGATTCGCCGACTTCCGGGCCGCTTTCTACGCGGCCCGCGGGATCGACCCGGCGCCTTAGCCGGGATACCGGGCCGCACGCCGCCAGAGGCTTCTGTAGGAGCGGGCCATGCCCGCGATGATCTCCTTCGGCCGTCCGGAAGGGCATCGCGCCCGTGGGGCGCTCCTGCAGGCTTCGTGGCGGAGGCGAAGTCCTCTGCGGTGCATTTCCGGACCGCCGGCCGGGAACCATCCGGCGCCGACGCGGTCTTTTCCGGTCCGGGCCGACTGGGGAGGCCGGGCGGGCCTTCCCGGCGCGTGGCATAATCCCCGGCTGCTTTTCATACCCAATGGACAAGTCCATGAATCTGCTTGAGTTCTTCGTTGCCCCCGTGATCGCCCAGGCCGCCCCGGCCCAGCAGGGCATGGGCGGCTTCGGCCTGCTGATGCCGATCGCGCTGATCGCCATCATGTACTTCCTGATGATCCGCCCGCAGATGAAGCGCGCCAAGGAGCACCGCTCCATGCTGGACAAGCTGTCCAAGGGCGACGAAGTCATCACTTCGGGTGGCATCGCAGGCACCGTCACCGACATCGGCGACAACTTCGTGACCCTGGAAGTGGCCGACAACGTGCGCGTCCGCGTGCAGAAGGCCGCCGTCGGCAATGTGCTGCCGAAGGGCACCCTGAAGTCCGCCTGATCCGTTTCCTCTCGCCGGCGGGTCTGGCCCGCGCGATTCCCGCTGTTCCGAACCACCGCTGAGCGCATGCCCGGGAAGGGCATGCGCGGGTTGCCACGATGCTTGAATTCCCTCGCTGGAAATACGTCCTGATCCTGATCGTCGTGTTGGCGAGCGCGCTGTACGCGCTTCCCAACCTTTACCCCCAGGATCCCTCCGTGCAGATCACCGCCAATCGCGGCTTCGCCGTCGATGACGCGCTGCGTGCCCGCGTCGATACCGCACTGAAGCAGGCGGGCGTGCAGCCCAAGCAGGTCGAGGTCGACGACGGCACCCTGCTGGTCCGCCTGCCCGGCCTGGACGCGCAGACCAAGGCCAACGACGCACTGCGCCAGGCACTGGGCGAAGACTATCTGGTGGCGCTGAACCTGGCATCCACGGTGCCCGACTGGCTGGGCAAGCTCGGTGCGCGTTCGATGGTGCAGGGCCTTGACCTGCAGGGCGGCGTGCACTTCGTGATGCAGGTCGACCAGAAGGCTGCGCTGGACAAGCGCATCGATGGCTATCTGGAAGACGTGCGCGTCACCCTGCGCGACAAGCGCATCCGCTATACGGCGGTCGAGCGGCGCCCCGACAACACGCTGCTCGTGACGCTCGCGGATGGCGAGGACGTGGCCGCGGCGCAGCAGGCGCTGGCGCAGACCCTGAGTGCGCGCGGTGGCAACGCCGGCACGCTCGCGGCAGGCGCCGGCCTGACCTATCAGGCGAGCGGCAACCAGATCACCATCGGACTGCCGCAGGCGGAGCTGGACCAGATCGCCTCCGAGGCGATCGAGCAGAACCTCACCACCCTGCGCAATCGCGTCAACGAGATCGGTGTCGCCGAGCCCATCATCCAGCGCCAGGGCAACGATCGCGTCGTCGTGCAGCTGCCCGGCGTGCAGGACACCGCCGAAGCCAAGCGCCTGATCGGCGCGACCGCCACGCTGGAATTCCGCGCCGTGGTGGAAGGCAATGCTGCCGACGCCGTGGCCAGCGGCCGCATCCCGCCGGAAGCCAAGGTCTACCAGCTGCGCGACAACGCCGGTCCGGTGCTGCTCAACAAGCGCGTGCTCGCTTCGGGCGACGAGATGGTCAATGCCCGCGTGGGCGTCGACAACAACGGCCTGCCCGCGGTCGACGTGACCCTCAACAACATCGCCGGCCAGCGGATGTTCGACTACACCAGCGCCAACGTCGGCAAGCTGATGTCGGTCGTCTACATCGAGCGCGTCCCGACGGTGACGATGGTCGACGGCAAGGAAGTGCGCAGCGTGCGCGTGCGCGAGGAAGCCCTGGCGCCGACCCGCATCGCCGGCGTGTTCGGCAAGAACTTCCAGACGACCGGCCTGGAAAAGACCGAGGCCGACAACCTGGCCAAGCTGTTGCGTGCCGGTTCCCTGGCCGCGCCGATGGACTTCATCGAGGAACGCGTGGTCGGCCCCAGCCTGGGCGCCGAGAACGTGGCCCGCGGCACCAAGGCGGTGGTGTACTCCTTCATCTTCGCGCTCGCGTTCTTCCTGGTGTACTACCGGATGTTCGGCGTGATCACCTGCGTGGCGCTGTTGCTCAACCTGGTGATGGTGGTCGCGGTGATGTCGCTGTTCGGCGCCACCATGACACTGCCCGGCTTCGCCGGCCTGGCCCTGACCATCGGCATGTCCGTTGACGCGAACGTGCTGATCAACGAGCGCATACGCGAAGAATTGCGGGCGGGCGTGCCGCCGCTGGCCGCCATCGCCACCGGCTACGACAAGGCGTCGGGCACCATCTTCGACTCCAACATGACCGCGCTGCTGGCGGGCGTGGCGCTGTACGCGTTCGGCACCGGCCCGCTGAAGGGCTTCGCCATCACGATGGTGATCGGCATCCTGACCTCGGTGTTCACCGCCGTGACCGTCTCGCGCGGCCTGGCCACCCTGATCTACGGCCGCCGCCGCAAGCTGAAGTCGCTGGCCATCTGACGAGAGCAACCGAACCATGAAACTCTTCCCGCTACATCTCGTCCCCAACGATACCCGCATCGACTTCATGCGGCTGCGCTGGATCTCGATTTCCATCGCCGTGATCATGGCCGTGGTGGCGATCGGCGCCATCGCCTTCAAGGGATTCAACTTCGCGCTCGACTTCACCGGTGGCACCGTGGTGGAACTGCGCTTCCAGAAGGCGCCCGATGTGGATGCCGTGCGCTCGCGCCTGGAGACGGCCGGCTACGGCAGCGCCCAGGTCCAGACCTTCGGCACGGGCAGCGACCTGCTGGTCCGCCTGCAGCCACGGGAAGAAGCGGCGGCCGAAGAGGGCCCCGCCGGCCTGGATGCCACCAACCGAACCGCGCAGGACGTCGTCCGCCTGGCTTCCAGCCCGGACAACCAGGCGACGGTGATGCGCAGCGAATTCGTCGGCCCCCAGGTCGGCAAGGAGCTGGCGCTGAATGGCCTGTACACGCTGCTGTTCGTGGTGGTGGGGTTCCTGATCTACATCGCCGCGCGCTTCGAATGGAAGTTCGCCGTGGCGGCCATCGTCACCACCCTGCACGACGTGCTGATCTGCGCCGGCTTCTTCGCGCTGACCGGCCGCGAGTTCGACCTGACCATCCTGGCCGGCCTGCTGTCGGTGATGGGCTTCTCGATCAACGACACCATCGTCGTGTTCGACCGCGTGCGCGAGAACTTCCGCAGCCTGCGCGTGGAGCCGGTCGAAGTGCTGAACCGCTCGGTCAACCAGACCCTGTCCCGCACGATCATCACCTCGTTCGTCGCGTTCCTGACGGTGCTGGCGCTGTACCTGTATGGCGGTGGCTCGCTGGAAGGCATGGCGATCTCGCAGATGATCGGCATCGTGATCGGCACGGTCTCCTCGATCTTCGTGGCCTGCCCGTTGCTGACCCTCGGCTTCCTGAAGGTCACCAAGCAGGACCTGATGCCCAAGGCCAAGGACGAAGCGCTGCTGGCGCGTCGCCCGTAAGCGGCGTCGTTCAGGTACGAAAAAGGCCACGCAATGCGTGGCCTTTTTCTTTGGGCGACTTCTGCAGGAGCGACGTCAGTCGCGACCGTACGGCCAGATCGAAAGGATCACATGGTCCGGCGACGGTCGATCAGGTCAGGCCAACGCTTGGCCGACCCTTCCCGCATGTTCCGGTTTCCGGTCGCGACTCACGTCGCTCCTACAGGTACAAGCAGGCGGTCAGCCGTTGAACGAAGCCGCGTAACCCGACGAGACGATCGTCTTCTGCAGCGCTTCGGCCACCTTGAGGTTGCCGGCCACGATCTGGCGGGGCAGGGCGGTTCGGCCGTCGATCTTGCCGAGCGCGGCGCCACGGAAGTCGCAGACCTTGCCACCGGCTTCGCGCACCAGCAGCACGCCGGCCGCGATGTCCCAGTCCTTCACGCCGGCCTCGAAGTAGGCATCGACGCGACCGCAGGCCACGTAGGCCAGGTCGAGCGCGGCCGAGCCGGTACGGCGGATGTCCTCGGCGTGCACCAGCAACTCGCGCACGCATTCCAGCTGCGCACCGGCACGGGCGCGCTCGCGCGGGGGGAAGCCGGTGGTGATGACGGTGCCGGCCAGGTCCTTGCGGTCGGCCACGCGGATGCGGCGCTCGTTGAGCTGGGCGCCGGCGCCGCGGCTGGCGGTGAACAGGTCGTTGCGCAGCGGATCGAAGATCACCGCATCGGTGGGTTCGCCGTTGTCCACCAGCGCGATGGACACGCAGTAGTGCGGGAAGCCGCGCAGGTAGTTGCTGGTGCCATCGAGCGGGTCGATCACGAAAGTGTAGCGGCCGTTGATCTGGGCGCCGCTTTCCTCGCCGACGAAGCCGTAATCCGGGTAGGCCCGGCGCAGCTCCTTGATGATGACCTTCTCGGCATCGGCATCGACTTCGCTTGCGTAGTCCATCCGCTCCTTCTGCACCACGTTCAGCGCATCCAGCTTGTTGATGCTGCGCAACAGCACGTTGCCTGCCAGGCGGGCGGCCTTGGTCATGACGGTGACGACGGGCTTCTGCATGCGAACGAACCTCGGACAGGCGTGGGGTGGGGCAAACGAGTGGAAAAGAGCAGCACGGCGCAGTGGCCGGCCCGCGCAGTTTACCATTTGCCCCCATGAACACGCCCGTTTCCGTTCCAGATTCCGTCTCCCCGGCCACGGCCGCCCGCCTGCGCGTCGTGCTGGTCGGCACCCAGCACCCCGGCAACATCGGCGCCGCCGCGCGCGCACTGAAGACGATGGGCCTCGCCCGGCTTGTGCTGGTGGCCCCCGAGGACTATCCGGCCGAAGAGGCTTACCGGCGCGCCGCCGGCGCCGATGACCTGCTCGGCGATGCCCCCGTCGTGGCCACGTTGGCCGAGGCCGTGGCGGATTGTCATCTGGTTCTGGGGTGCACCGCGCGCAGCCGCCGCGTGCAGCTCGAGGAGCACGCGCCGCGGCAGGCCGCCGCGCTCGCGGTGGGCCGGGCCTCCGAAGGCGGCGAAGTGGCGCTGGTCTTCGGTCGCGAGCGTACCGGCCTGAGCAACGAGGAGCTGCAGCTCTGCCATGCCGCCGTGCACATCCCGGCCAATCCCGCCTACAGCTCGTTGAACCTGGCGGCCGCCGTGCAGGTCCTGGCCTACGAGCTCAGGCTCGCCTTGCTGGAAGGCGCGGTGCCGACGCCTGCGGAACCGCGTCACCCGGACGAGGTGCCCGCCAGCCATGCCCACATGGAGGGGTTCTTCGGCCAGTTGCGCGACACGCTGGACGCGATCGATTTCCACAAGGGGCGCACACCCGATTCGGCGATGCGCAAGCTGCGCCGCCTGTTCGCCAAGGCCGACCTGAACGAGCAGGAGGTGCGCCTGCTGCGCGGCATCCTGGCCGACGCGCAGCGCATGGCCCGGCTGGCGGGCGATCGCGGGACCGGATCACTGTCTTGAGCTCACGTTTTCCGATAGGCTGCCGCCATCGTTCTGGCGGGCGCCTATCGTTGCGTACAACCTGGTTCAGCCTGGCGCTGGCCGCGATCGGCGCAGCCCTGCTCCCCGCCACCATCGTCCCGGCCCACGCCGCGGGCGATGAGCGCGTCCTGGTCCTCGGCCGCATCAGCGACGATCCGAAGGCGCACTACGAACAGCTGAAGCCGCTTCTGGACTATGTGGTCCCGCGCATGCGCGATGTCGGCATCACCGAAGGCCGAATCCTGATGGCGCGCGACGCGCAGCAGATGACCAGCTACCTGCGCCGCGGCCGGGTCGACTGGGTCACCGAGACGGCGGGTACCGGCATGCGGCTGCAGGAACGCGCCGGCGCGCGGCCGTTGCTGCTCACCGAGCGGGGGGGCGTCAGCCGCTACCACGGCGTGTTCTTCGTCCGGCGCGACAGCGGACTGGAGCGCCTGACCGACCTGAAGGGGCGGACGGTGGCGTTCCAGAACACCGCATCGACCAGTGCCTACTTCGCGCCATCGGTCGCCTTGCTGGATGCAGGGCAGCGGATGGAGATCCTGCTCTCGCCGATGGACCGGCCCTCGGCCGACTCGGTCGGTTATGTGTTCGCCCGCTCCGAGCTCAACATCGCGGCCTGGGTGCACAAGCGCCTGGTCGATGCCGGCGTGGTCAGCAACCTGGACTGGGACGATGTGCGACGCATGCCGCCGGCATTCCGCCGCGATTTCCGCGTGATCCACGAGACGCAGGATTTCCCGCGCGCGCTCGAGATGGTGCGCGGCGACCTCGATCCCCGGGTGGAGGCGCGCCTGCGCGAGGTGCTGCTGGAGGCGGCCAGCGATCCAGCTGCGCGCGACGCGCTGAACGTCTTCTTCCGCACCACCCGCTTCCTGCCGGTCGATCCTGCATCGCAGCAGGCGCTCGACGACCTGCGCCGTGGCGTGACCCGCGTCCGGGAGCAGGTCGAATGAAGCCATTGAAATTCGGCCTGCAGGCGCGCTTCCTCGCCGCGATGGCCTTGATGCTGGTGGTGGTGATCGCGCTGCTCGGTACGCTGCTGCACCGCCAGAAGGTGATGCAGCAGGAAGTCGCGGACCTCGGCCGCGAAGCGATGCACGGCATGGTCGAAGACAGCCTGCGCCGCCACGGCGAGGCCACCGTCGACCAGTTGGGCGATGCGCTGGCCAATCCGCTGTACTACTTCGACCTGGACACCATCGGCAGCATCGTCCGTTCCGCCCAGAAGGAGCCTGACGTCAGCTACGTGCTGGTCTACGACAACCAGGGCCGGATCATCCACGACGGTACCGCCGACATCGCGGTGTACGGGCAGACCATGACCGATCCGCTGGCCTACGAAGCGGTGAATGCGCGCAGCATGCACACGCAGTGGTCGGCGCAGATCGTGGACGTGTCCGAACCGATCATGATCGGCAGCGAGCGCATCGGCGGCGTGCGCGTGGGCTATTCGGTGGCCTCCGTGCGTGCGTACGAAGAAAAGGCGATCACTGCCGCGCGCGAGCGTCTCAACGAACTCGGCGCGCGCCACCTGGGCTGGATCGCGCTGTTGCTCGCCGCGCTGGTGGCGGTGTGCGTGACCATCATGGTGTATGCGCAGCGCACGCTGGTCAGGCCGATCCGCGAGCTGGCTCGTGCGGCGCACGACATCGAAGTGGGCAACTACAACGGCGAGCGCATGGCCAGCGAACGCCAGGATGAAGTGGGCGAGCTCGTCCGTGCGTTCGGCACGATGAGCGACAGCATCGCGCGGCACGACCGCGACGTGCGACGCATGGCTTACACCGATTCGCTGACCGGTCTGACCAACCGGCTGGCGTTCCGTGAAAGCCTGGACCATCGCTTGATGATGTTGCGCGGCGCCGGCCGCCAGCTGGCGCTGCTGTTCGCCGACATCGACGACTTCAAACGCGTCAACGACACGCTGGGCCACGAGGCCGGCGATGAGGTCCTGCAGCAGTTCGCGCACCGCATCCGCGACGCGGTCGAACTGATGGGCGGCGACGATGCGCTGCTCGCGCGCTTCGGTGGCGACGAGTTCGTGATCCTGATCCAGGACGGCGACGTGCGCGGCAGCGCGACCCGCCTGGCGGAGAAACTGGTCGCGGAGCTGGGTCGCCCGATCGTCGTGCAGGAACGTCAGGTATTTCTGGGCACCTCGATCGGCATCACGCTGTTCCCGGAGGATGCCTCCGGCGCCACCGCGCTGATGAAGAACGGTGACATCGCGATGTACCAGGCCAAGGTGGCGGGCAAGAACTGCTACCGCTTCTACAGCCGCGCGATGGACCAGGCCGTCGAACGCCGCGTGCGCATGGAGCAGGAGCTGCGGGGCGCGTGGGAGCGCGGCGAACTCAGCCTGATGTACCAGCCGGTATTCCGCATGGCCGACAGCCGCATCGTCGGTGCCGAAGCGTTGTTGCGCTGGCAACATCCGGAGCTGGGCATGGTGGCACCGTCGGTGTTCATCGACGTGGCCGAACAGAGCGGACTGATCGAGAGCATCGGTCCGCGCGTGCTGCGCGCCGCCTGTGCCGCGGCCGCGCGCTGGAGCACCGAGCGCGACGCGCTGGATCCGTTGTTCGTTTCGGTCAACGTGTCGCCGCGCCAGTTGCGAAGCGGCGACCTGCCGGATGTGGTCGCAGAGTGCCTGCGCGACACCGGCCTGGCGGCATCGCGCCTGCACCTGGAGCTGACCGAGACCGCCGTCATCAGCGACGAGGCGCACGCCAGCGCGCTGCTGGCCACGCTGCACCGCACCGGCGTGAAGGTGTGGCTGGACGACTTCGGCACCGGCTTCTCCGGGCTGAGCCACCTGCGCCGCGTGCCGGTGGACGGCGTGAAGATCGACCGCAGCTTCATCGCCGACATGCTGCGCGACCCGGACGACCTGGCGCTGACCACCGCGATCATCGCGATGGCGCACTCACTGGGCATCACCGTCGTCGCCGAGGGTGTGGAGAAGGAAGGCCAGTTCAACCTGCTGCGCGAGCGCGGCTGCGACCTGGCACAGGGTTACTGGCTGGGATATCCGGTGACTGCGGCGGAGTTCGCGCAGCTGATCGCGTAACAGGCGGTGGCTTTCTGTAGGAGCGACGTCAGTCGCGACCGTACGCCTGAATAACACGGGTGCCTTTCGAAGGTTCTCATTGCTGCCGCATTGCTGTCGGACGGACGGTCGCAGGTATCTCGATTCGGCGGTCGCGACTGACGTCGCTCCTACAGAAGCGTGCCGCCTAGAACCACTTTGCGATCAGCGCACTGGTCGCTTCCACCAGGTTCCCCGACAGAAAGCCGAACACGACCACCGCGATGCCGCCTGCGATCCAGCCCACCAGCAGCAGCGCGCCGTCGCGCTCGAGCAGCGCCAGCGCGAACAGCAGCAGCAGGAAGCCGAACACGTAGTTGGTGAAGGGAATCGGCAGCGCCAGCAGGACGCCCAGCAACACCAGCAGCAAGCCGGTGAAGCTCAGCGCGATACGGTTGTCGAGGAAGCCTGCCATGCGCGGTCGCACCAGCTTCTCCAGGCGGCGCAGCCATGGCGCCATGCGCTGGCGGAAGCGGATCATCGTGCTGCGGTGCGGCCCCCGATGGGCCAGGAAGGCCGGCAGCCAGACCTTGCGCATGCCGAGCAGCAACTGCACGCCCACCAGGACCACCATCGGGCCGCCGATGGCGCCGCCGACGCCCGGCACCGGGATGAAGGCCGGCAGTACGCCGATGAAGAGCAGCATGCCGAACGCCGCCGGGCCGAAATCCTTGAGCAGGTCGCCGATCCGCAGCACCTCGTCGGGATCGCCGGTCGCGAAGCCGTCGAGCAGCGCGGCAGTGCTGGTGTGGTGCGGTGTTTCGTCGACGGCCATGTCAGATGGCCAGGTCTTCATCGATTTCAGGCAGCTTCTGCAGCAGCAGCTTGTCGATGCGTGCGCCGTCCAGGTCGACCACCTCGAACCGCCAGCCGGCCCAGTCCAGCCGTTCGCCGACATGCGGGATGCGGCCGAAGCGCTCGATCATCAGGCCGGCGACCGTGTTGTATTCGTCGTCGTCCGGCAGCGCCACCCCACCCATCAGCTCGCGCAGGTCGTCGTTGGGCAGCGAGCCGTCCACCAGCAGCGATCCATCCTCGCGAACCACGACGAGCGGCGCGTCTTCGGTGTTCTCCGTGGCCTGCAGGCGGCCGACCACGGCACCCATCAGGTCGCTCTGGGTGACCAGGCCCTGGATTTCGCCATACTCGTCGACCACCAGCGCCAGCGACTGCTGTTCCTCGCGGAAGATTTCCAGCAGCTTCATCGCGTGGGTCGATTCGGACACGAACAGCGGCTCGCGCAGCTTGATGAACAGGTCGGGCTGGGCGACGCCGAAGCGGTCCAGCAGCGATTTCACTTCCAGCACGCCGACAACGTCCTGATCGTTGCCGCGATACACGGGGAAACGGGAGAACGCGGAATCATGCATCGTCCGCATGTTGTCTTCGTACGGTGCCGCCGCATCCAGCCACGTGATCTTCTTGCGCGGCGTCATCAGGCTGTCCGCCGTGCGATCGCCCAGGCGCAGCACGCGGTTCATCATGTTGCGTTCGTCGGCGTCGATCACGCCTGCCTCGTGTCCTTCGGACACGAGCATGCGGATTTCCTCTTCGGTGACCGCTTCCTTGTTGTCGTCCGCCAGGCCGAATACGCGGAGCACCAGGCGCGTACTGAAGGCAAGCAGGGCAACCGCAGGGGCCGTGAGCTTGGCCAGCCATCCCATCGGGACGGCGACGAAACCAGCGATGGTCTCCGGACGGGTGATCGCCAGACGCTTGGGCACCAGTTCGCCGAAGATCAGCGTCAGATAGGTGATCAGCGCGACCGCCACGCCCACGCCGATCTTGGACGCATAGGGCGCGGAGGCCGGAACGGTGGAAACAAGCCATGCCCCGATCGCGCTGCCGATGGCATCGCCACCGAAGGTGCCCGTCAGGACGCCGATCAGCGTGATGCCGATCTGTACGGTCGACAGGAAGTTCTCCGGCTTCTCCGACAGGTCGAGTGCGCGCTGCGCGCGATGGCTGGTCTGGGCCATCTGCTTCAGCCGGCTCTTGCGCGAGGTCATGACCGACATCTCGGACATGGCGAAGAAGCCGTTCAACAGCACCAGGGCAAAAACGATCAGCAGCTCAAGCACGGGAGTCTCCGTTCAGAGCGGGGAGGGC
>NZ_PKDG01000006.1 GCF_002863005.1 Pseudoxanthomonas sp. | reverse complement strand
TGCTCGAACAGATCGGCAAGCACGGCGGCTTTGCGCTGGACGTGCGTGCCGACGGCGACCTCCACATCGACGAGCATCACACCGTCGAGGACACCGGCCTGGCGCTCGGCCAGGCGCTGAAGGAAGCGCTGGGCGACAAGCGCGGCATCGGCCGTTACGGCTTCACGCTGCCGATGGACGAAACGCTGGCCAGCGCCGCGCTCGATTTCAGCGGGCGGCCGTACTTCGTCTTCAGCGGCGAATTCAAGCGCGAGCGTGTCGGCGACCTGCCGACCGAACTGGTGCCCCATTTCTTCCGTTCGCTCTGCGACGCCTCCGGCCTGAACCTCAATCTGAAGGTCGAGGGCGACAACGACCACCACAAGGTGGAAGCCAGCTTCAAGGCGCTGGCGCGGGCCTTGCGCCAGGCGATCAAGCGCGAAGGCGCCGACCTGCCTTCCACCAAGGGCGCGCTGTGATGCGGGTGGCGCTGGTGGATGCGGGCGGCTCCAATATCGGATCGGTGCGCTATGCCCTGGAACGCCTCGGCGTGGACGCGGAACTGACCGGGGATGCGGCGGCGATCCGCGCCGCCGACCGGGTGATCCTGCCGGGTGTCGGCGCGGCGGCCGTCTGCATGAAACGGCTCGAGGACCTGGCGCTGGTGGATGTGCTGCGCACGCTCGAAAAACCCTTGCTGGGCGTGTGCGTGGGCGTCCAGCTGTTGTTCGCGCACTCGGAAGAAGACGACACCCCGTGCCTGGGCCTGTTGCCGGGACGCGTACGGAAACTGCAGGCCTCGCCCGGCATCCGTGTGCCGCACATGGGCTGGAATACGCTGCATCGGCGACGCGAGAGCTCGCTGGTGGAGGGAATAGAGGAAGGCGACCATGCCTACTTCGTCCACAGCTATGCCGCGCCGGTCGACGACGACTGTCTCTCCAGCAGCGAGCATGGCCAGCATTTCGCCGCGATCGTGCAACGCGGCAACGTGGCCGGCGCGCAGTTCCATCCCGAGCGATCGGGGGCCATCGGCGCCCGCTTGCTGAAGAATTTCATCGAGTACGGACTGCAATGACCGGTTTCATCGTATATCCCGCCATCGACGTGCGCGATGGCCGCGTGGTGCGCCTGGCGCAGGGCGACTACGCGCGCGAGACGCGCTACGAAGGCGCGCCGCTCGACGTCGCGTCGCGCTACGCCGAGCAGGGCGCGCAGTGGCTGCACCTGGTCGACCTGGATGCGGCACGTGCGGGCGGCTACACGCTTGCGCCGCTGCTGGGCGAGATCGCGCGGAACACGCCGCTGAAGGTGCAGACGGGCGGTGGCGTGCGCCAGCGCGACGACGTCGCCCGCATCCTCGATGCGGGCGCCGACCGCGTGGTGATCGGGTCGCTGGCGGTTCGCGAGCCGGACACCGTGCTGGCGTGGCTGGCCGAGTTCGGCAGCGAGCGCATTACCGTGGCGCTGGACTCGCGCCGCGACCGCGACGGCATCTGGCGGTTGCCCGTGCATGGCTGGACCGAGACCGCGTCGGAGACGCTGGACGAACTCGCCGTGCGCTACGCCGACGCCGGCCTGCGCCACCTGCTGTGCACCGACATCGCGCGCGACGGCATGCTGACCGGCTCCAACCTCGCGCTCTACGCCTACCTCCACGACACCGTCCCGTCGCTGGCGGTGCAGGCGTCGGGTGGCGTCAGCGCCGTTGCCGACGTCGAGGGCGCCCGCGAGGCGGGCTGCGCCGGCATCGTGCTGGGCCGCGCGCTGCTCGAAGGTCGCTTCACGCTGCCGGAGGCGCTGGCATGCTGAGCCGGCGGATCATCCCGTGCCTGGACGTGCGCGAGGGGCGCGTGGTCAAGGGCGTGAAATTCCGCGACCACGTGGACATGGGCGACATCGCCGACCTGGCGTTGCGCTACCGGGACGAAGGCGCGGACGAGCTTGTCTTCTACGACATCGGCGCCAGTCCGGAGGGCCGCTCGGTGGACTATGCCTGGATCGAGCGGGTGTCGCGCCTGCTCGACATCCCGTTCTGTGTGGCGGGCGGCATCCGCGACGTGGCGACAGCGCGGCGCGTGCTCTACAGCGGCGCCGACAAGGTATCGGTGAATACCCCGGCGCTGGAGCGTCCCGACCTGATCGGCGAACTGGCCCGCGCGTTCGGCGTGCAGTGCGTGGTGGTCGGCATCGATTCCATTCGCGAGCCGGATGGCGAATGGCGTGTGCGCCGCTACACCGGCGATCCGTCGAAGATGCAGGGCGCCGGCCTGCGGACGCTGGACTGGGTGGTGCAGGCGCAGCGCCTCGGTGCCGGCGAAATCGTGTTGAACTGCATGGACCAGGACGGCGTGCGCCGTGGCTACGATCTGGCGCAGTTGCAGGCCGTGCGTGCGCTCTGCGAGGTGCCGTTGATCGCCTCGGGCGGCGCCGGCGAGGTCGAGCACTTCATGTCGGTATTCGAACAGGCGGATGTGGACGGTGCGCTGGCGGCCAGCGTCTTCCACAGCGGGTACATCCGGATTCCCGCGTTGAAGCAGGCATTGGCAGGGCAGGGCATCGAGGTGCGACGTGGCGACTGACAACCAACCCAGCTCATTCGATCCGGCACGCCTCGACTGGGACAAGGGTGAAGGGCTGCTGCCCGTCGTCGTGCAGGACGCGGCCGACCTTCGCGTGCTGATGCTGGGCTACATGAACCGAGAAGCGCTGGAGGCGACGCTCACCGACAGGCGCGTGACGTTCTTCAGCCGCAGCAAGCAGCGCCTGTGGACCAAGGGTGAACGTTCCGGCCACGTGCTGGACGTCGTCTCGGTCGAGGCCGACTGCGACAACGACACCCTGCTGGTCCTCGCGTACCCGCGCGGGCCGACCTGCCACCTGCAGCGCGCGAGCTGCTTTCCCTCGGCGCCGGCCGCGTTCCTGTCCGAGCTCGATGCGCTGGTCGCGCAGCGCGAGCGCGAGCGTCCCGCCGACAGCTACACCACGCGGCTGTTCGAGGCCGGTGTACGCCGCATCGCGCAGAAGGTAGGCGAGGAGGGCGTGGAAACCGCGCTCGCGGCGGTGGCACAGGATGAAGCGGCTTTGCTGGGCGAGAGCGCCGACCTGCTTTACCACCTCATCGTGCTGCTGCGCTCGCGCGGCCTGTCGTTCGCCGATGCGGTCGGCGTGCTGCGCGAGCGCCACGGCGCGTAGGCATGCACACCGGCCGATCGTAGGAGCACCCTGGGGCGCGATGCTCTCCGCGGCGGACGACGAAAAAGCAGCGCACCCCAGGGCGCTCCTGCAAGACATCATCCCTGCGCCATAATCCGGCGATCGCCCCCCGCTGGAATTCCCGTGCGCGCTTCGCTCATCGTCCTGCTGCTGGCCTGCCTGGCCGTTCCGGCCCACGCCTTGCCGCCGCCGTGCGGCGGGGGGCAGGTGTTCGAGGACGGCAACGGCAATGGCGTCCGCGATGCGGGCGAGCCCGGGCTGCCGGGCGTCAAGGTGTCCAACGGCATCGCCATCGCCGTCACCGATGCGCGGGGCGACTACACGCTCGACTACGTCGACGGCCGCACGGTCTTCCTCATCAAGCCGGCGGGCTACGACGTGGCGGTACGACCGGACGGGCTGCCGGCGCGCTGGCGCAACCTGCAGTACCACGCCGGCCCCGAGCTGAAATACGGCGGCATTCCACAGCGCCAACCCGATTGCACGCACTTCGCGCTGCGGCCGCGACAGGCTGCGGTACCGGCGCGCCTGGACGTGTTGCTGTTCGCCGACAGCCAGACCTCCTCCGTGCGGGACGTGGATTACTACTGGCGCGACATCGTGCAGCCCCTGGTCGGCACGCACGGTGCTTCGCTCGGGCTGACGCTGGGCGACGTGACCAATGACGACCTGTCGCTGTATCCGGAGATCCTGCGCACGACGATGAGCCTGCAGGTCCCGTGGCTGTTCATCCCCGGCAACCACGACCTCGATCTCGATGCGGCCGGCGATGAGGCATCGCTGCGTACCTTCCGTCATCACCTGGGGCCGGACACGTTCGCCTGGGAAGAGGAGGCGGCGACCTTCATCGGACTGGACGACATCCTCTACCAGCCGGGGAAGTCGCCGGCCTATTCCGGCGGCCTGCGCGAGGACCAGTTCGCCTTCCTGCAGGCCTACCTGCCGACCGTGCGCAAGGACCGGTTGCTGGTGATCGGCGTGCATATCCCGTTCTTCGAAGACGGCGCACGCGGATTCCGCGCCGCCGACCGCGAGCGCCTGTTCGCGATGCTGAAGGACTTCCCCCACGTGCTGCTGTTGAGCGGGCACACCCACACGCAGCGGCACTGGTACCACGACGCCGCCACCGGCTGGCACGGGCCACGTCCCCTGCACGAGTACAACGTGGGCGCGGCCTGCGGCGCTTACTGGTCGGGCGTCAAGGATGCGCAGGGCATTCCCGACACGACCATGGCCGATGGCACGCCGAACGGGTACGCGCGCCTGAGCGTGGGACCGGGCGGTGACTACACGCTGTCGTGGCACCCGGCACGTGCGGTCGACGACAGCGGCATCGGCCTTCATGCGCCCAGGGTGCTGCGCAAGGGCGCGTATCCCGCATGGGGCGTTTACGCCAACGTCTACATGGGCGACGCCGACACGCGCGTGGAATACCGTGTCGACGGCGGCGCGTGGACACCGATGAAGCGTGTCGACCAGCCCGATCCGTCGCTGCTGGTGGAAAACATGCGCGACGACCTGGCCGATGCACTGCGCGGCTACGACCGCTCGCCCGAAGCCGAGCCGTCGCACCACCTGTGGCGCGGTGCGTTGCCCACCGGCCTGGCCGAAGGCGAGCATCGCGTGGACGTGCGCGCCCATGACCGCTGGCGCGGCGAGCTGACGGCGCACACCACGTACCGTCTGCAGACGGCGGAGCCCTGAGCATGGCCGCGCCCGACCTCCCGACCGAACATTTCGCAGACGCCGCGGCCTGGGAGCGCTGGCTGGAGGGCTATGCCGCGTCGTCCGCCGGCGTATGGCTGAAGATCGCCAAGAAGGGCACGGGCATTCCGTCGGTGACGTACGCGGAAGCGCTGGATGTCGCCCTGTGCCATGGCTGGATCGATGGTCAGAAGAAGGGTTTCGACGCGCAGTTCTTCCTGCAGCGCTTCACCCCGCGTCGCGCGCGCAGCACCTGGTCGAAGATCAACGTGGCGAAGATCGAGGCCTTGACCGCCGCAGGACGCATGCGACCGGCGGGACAGCGCGAGGTCGACGCCGCCAGGGCCGACGGGCGCTGGGACGCGGCCTATGACGGTGCGAAATCCATGGAGGTGCCGCCGGAACTGGCCAAGGCGCTGGCGCTGGCCCGGCACCGCAAGGCCAAGGCCTTCTTCGATACGCTCGACCGGGCCAACCGCTATGCCGTGTGCTGGCGCGTGCAGACGGCGGTGAAGGCGGAAACGAAGCAGGCGCGCGTGGAGAAGCTGGTCGCCATGCTCGCGCGCGGCGAGAAGATCCACGGCTGACGCGGCGTCGCCTCGTGTCAGGCGGAGCCAGGGAAGAGCCGCCGCAACCGGGCGCCCGCTCTCCAGGCCATGGACTTGAACGGTACGCCGCCGCCATCCAGCGCCACGCGCCGGGGTTGCAGGCCCATGCGCCGCATCAGCGGCCGGGTCAGGTGGTTGAAGGCGAGCGCACGGATCAGCGCCCGGGTCTGCGGGGTGTTGAAGATGATCGACAGCGAGATCGAGATGTCGTCGTCGCCGTTGCGGACGTGATGACCCGACACGAACGGGATGTGCAGCGCCTCGCCGGGCGAGAAGTCGAACGTGGTGCCGAGCGCCTGCGCCTCGGCACGCCAGGGCGGTCGCTGGCCGGTGTTGGCGAAGAAGTGTTCGGTGTCCTCGTCCGACACCACGCGCGCGTCCCACGGCGGGAACACGGTGACACCGTTCCACTTCGACCGCTATTCCAACTTCCTGATGCAGATCCGCGGCAGCAAGCAGGTCGCCGTATTCCCGAACTTCCGCGACGACATAGTGCCCAACGATGTCTGCGAGGCCTACATGGCGCGGGAGCCGTCGGTCACGCTGTGGCGCGACGAACTGGACCGGCATGCGGAGAAGTTCGATTTCCAGCCTGGCGATGCGCTGCACATTCCCTACATCTCGGGCCATTACGTGAAGAATGGCGCCGAAGACGTCTCGATCTCGCTGTCGTTCTTCTTCCAGACCGACGAAACGCTGCGCTGGTCGAACGCCATGCAGCTGAACCATCGCCTGCGAAAGTGGGGCAGGCCGGTGGGCTTCTCGCCGCATCCCGTGGGCCTGTCTTCCGCGCGCGACGTCATGAAGGCGCGCATGTTGCCGGCCGTGACCGGGGCCGGGGCGGCATTCCATCGTGTCAGGAACTGGCTGCGCGGCACGCGTACGGCGTCGGGCGCCTCGGCAATGGTCGCGATGGCACCGTGGCTCGACAGTCCGGTGGCGTCGATGCTCGGCGTCTGAGGCGCGTACCGACGGCAGGCGCCGTCAGCGCCGCGCGCCGCCTGCCTTCACGCTGAGCCAGGCGCCGGTCAGCAGCAGGACGATCGCCACGGCGTGCACCGCGTGCGCCTGCACGCGGCCCGATGCCACCAGCAACAGCGTCGACAGCAGCGGAGCGAGGTAGGACAAGCTGCCCAGCAGGGCGATGTCGCCCCGCTTGGTGCCGTGGTCCCACAGCCAGAACGCGGCGCCCACCGGGCCGACCCCCATCACCGCCAGCACCGCCCATTGGCGGCCAGTGGGTACAAGCGTCCGTTCGCTGGCCAGGTGCGCGACGGCGCCCAGGATGGCAACACCGGCGCAGGCCACGGTGATCGCGGCGGTCGGCACTTCGGCATGGCGTCGATTCAGCACCGAGTACAGGGACCAGATCAGCGCTGCGCCGAGCGCCGCGAGATAGCCCGGTACATGTGCAGGCGCCACGTGCAGGCCCTGGCCACGGGTGACCAGCAGCACCGCCGCCGCCAGCCCCAGCGCCGTGCCCAGCCATTGGCCCGCACGTACCGACACGCCGCCGAACAGACCGGCGAACACGACGATCAGCAGCGGCCACAGGTAGTTCAGCAGGTTGGCTTCCACTGCCGGCGCGCGCTTCAGCGCGATGAAGTACAGCGCGTGGTAGCCGAACAACGCCAGCGTGGACAGCAGGAGGGCAGGCAGCGGTTGCCGGAGTTCGCGCCAGCCCGTGTGGCCGCGCAGGGCCGCGCGCGACAGGCCGAGGACTGCCGCGATGCCGAAGCTGATCGCCAGCACCTGGAAGGGCGGCAGGTCGCCGGTGGCCGTCGTCAGCAGCGCCAGCGACGCCCACAGCAGGATCGCCGCGAGCCCGGCCAGCGTGGCCCGGCGCACCGCGGCGTCGCTCACGCGGCGGGCAGCGCGATGTCGGCGAAGGAGACGACGCGCGGGTGGCCGTGCGCGTCCTCCCCGAGGCGCGGCTGCGGATAGTCCTCGCGCCGGTCCACCAGGCACGTCTGCAGGCCGGCCTCGCGCGCGGCGTCCAGTTCCTCGACCACGTCGGACAGGAACAGGATCTCCCCGGGCGCCACGCCCATGCGCCCGGCGATCGTCCGGTAGCTTCCCGCGTCGCGCTTGCCGCCGACTTCGGTGTCGTACCAGCCCGAGAACAGGGCGGTCAGGTCGCCGGCGTCGCTGTGGCCGAAGAACAGTTTCTGCGCCGGCACGGAGCCGGACGAGTACACGTACAACGGATAGCCCGACGCATGCCAGCCGTGCAGCGCGGGCGCGGCATCCGGATAGATGTGCGCGGTGAAATCGGCGTCCCGGTAGCCCGCTTCCCAGACCAGGCCCTGCAGCGCTTTCAGCGCGGTGTGCTTGCGGTCCTGGTCGATCCAGCCCTGCAGCGTTTCCACGATGACGTCGTCGCTGCAGATGCTGCCGTGCTCGGTCGCGACCACATCCAGCCAGCGCCGTACCTCGGGCTCGCCGCCGTGGTCGCGAACGAAGCCGGGCAGGGCGCGGCGCGCGTACGGGAACAGCACGTCCTTCACGAACGAAATGCTGCTGGTGGTGCCTTCGATGTCGGTCAGGATGGCGGAAACGGGCATGGTGTCCTTCGATGTCGTCGGTAGGGTGGAGCGTGCTCCGCCGCGCTTCTCCGGATGGCGATGCAGCCGGGCAGGCTCGGCCCTGCTCGCGCGGTCAGTGCCCGTCGGTGAGGCCGTCGTAGCGCGGGAACTGCTGCGCCAGCGTGGTGCCGGTGAAATGACCCACCCAGCCATCCGGCTCGGTGAAGAAGCGGATGGCGACGAAGCTGGGTTCCGGACCCATGTCGAACCAGTGCAGCGTGCTGTCCGGCACGCCGATCAGGTCGTCCTGCACGCACTCGACCTCGTAGATCCTGTCGCCCACGTGCAGGGTGAACAACCCCGAGCCGGCGACGAAGAAGCGCACTTCGTCTTCCTTGTGGTAATGCTCGTCCAGGAACTTCGCGCGCATCGCCTCGCGCTGCGGGTTGTCCGGCGCGATGCTGACCACGTCCACCGTCTTGAAACCGCGCTCGGCGACCAGCCGGTCGATGTCGGCACGATACGCGTCGATCACCTCTTCCGGCGGCGCACCCGGGGCGATCGCCTTGTTCGCCTTCCAGCGCTCGAAGGTCACGCCGATCTTCTTCAGTTCGGTGGCGATGAAGTCGGGGTCGTAGCTGGCGAACTCCGGCGTGGCAGGATCGGATTCGCGGAAGATGCGCAGTCGGCTCATGGCAAGGGCGTGAGGCGGCGAGGGGGGACGCTAGGGTAGCAAACCCGGTCCCACGCCCTGTTGCGGAAATGGAACGCCGCGATAACCGCGGGCTATCAGCGCCGGCAGCCGAGCTTGCGCAGCTCCAGTTCGGCCGCGAACAGGAATTCGAAGGCTTCCAGGTGCCGCCGCGCCTCGGCCATGGTGCGGCCCCATGCGTACAGGCCGTGGCCGTCGATCAGGTAGCCCCATAGCGGCTGCCGATCCAGCAGCGCGTCGACCTGCGCGGCCAGGGTCGGCATGTCCTGGGTGTTGGCGAACACCGGCACGTCGATGGCCATCTCGTGGGTGTGGTTGCCGTGGAAGGCCTTCAGCAGTTCGAAGCCCTCCAGCCGGACATGGCCGGCGCCGGCGAACAGGCGCGAGGCCACCGTCTGCACCAGTGAATGCGTGTGCAGCACGCAGCCGATCTCGGGGTAGCGGCGGTACAGCTGCGTATGCAGCAGTGTCTCGGCCGACGGGCGATGGTCGCTGCCGACGGCCTTGCCCTCGAAGTCCACCACCATGATGTCGGCTTCCACCAGCCGGCCCTTGTCGCGGCCTGACACGGTGATGGCGGCATGGCGTTCGTCCAGCCGCTCGGAGAAGTTGCTGCTCGTCGCGGGGGTCCAGCCCAGCTGCGACAGCTCGCGGACGTTGGAAATGATGGACTTTGCTCGGTCGCGCAGTCGGTCGGCGTCGTAGGGCAGGGCGTTCATGGGGCGCATTCTAGCGGAAGCACCGCGAAGACCCTGTGGGATTGATCCTGCTCAATGCGGAGGATCGGGCGGTGGGGAGACACTTCCGTTCCCTTCCGCAGGTGCCCAGCCAGATGAGCCACGATGCCTCCCGCCGACGTTTCCTGACCACTATCCTGACGGCCGCTGCGGTGGCCCCGCTGGCCTGGCACGCGGTACGCGCCGAGGCCGCGGCCCCCGCCGCCCTTCCGCCCCTGGACGGCAACAACCCCACCGCCAAGGCACTCGCCTACAGCGACAACGCCGCCACGGTGAAGCACCCGAAGCACAAGAGCGGCGATCACTGCGCCAACTGCAACTTCTTCAAAGCACCGGCAGGCCAGACTCATGGCCCGTGCACGCTGTTCCCGAAGAACTCAGTCGCCGCGAAGGGCTGGTGCAGCGCCTGGGCCAAGAAGCCCTGATACGTCCGGTTCACGGAAAACAAAAAAAAGGCGCGGTACACCGCGCCTTTTCCTTTGCCCCGATGCCGGCCCCGCTCAGCGCGGCGTGCGCAACCGGCTGTGGCGGTAGCCGTACAAGAAATAGATCAGGAAGCCGACCGCGGTCCAGACGCCCATCAGCATCCAGTTGTGCGCCGTCATCGCCGACAGCAGCGCCATGCAGCTCAGCACGCCCAGCGAGCAGACCAGCCAGGCCGCGGGGATGCGGAACGGACGCGGCAGGTCCGGTTGCGTGCGGCGCAGCACCAGCACGCCCACGCAGACCGAGGCGAACGCGATCAGGGTGCCCATCGAGGTAAGTTCACCCAGGATGTCGAGCGGGAACAGCGCCGCCAGCAGGGCGATGCCGATGCCGGTGATGACCGTGTTGATGTGCGGCGTGCGGTACTCCGGATGGATCTTGGTGAACACCGGCGGCAGCAGGCCGTCGCGCCCCATGATCATGAAGATGCGGGGCTGGCCGATGATCATCACCAGCACCACCGACGACAGGCCGATCAGCGCGCCGATCTCCACGGTGATGCGCAGCCAGTCGAGCTCCGGGTGCGCCGCCACCGCGGTGACCACCGGTTCGGCGGTGCCCAGCGCGGTATAGGGCACGAGGCCGGTCATCACCGCGGCCATGGCGATGTAGAGGATGGTGCAGATGGCCAACGAGGCCAGCATGCCGACGGGCAGGTCTTTCTGCGGGCGATGCGATTCCTGGGCCGCCACCGAGACCGCCTCGAACCCAATGTAAGCGAAGAACACCATCGCCGCGCCCCGCAGCACGCCATCCCAGCCGAACTTGCCCGGGCCTTCATTGGCCGGGATGAAGGGCTGCCAGTTGCCCGGGTCGACGTACTGCCAGCCAGCGATGATGACCAAGATGATCAGGCCGGTCTTCAGCACCACCATCGCCATGTTCATGGCCGACGACTTGCGGATGCCCACGTAGCACAGCCAGGTCAGCAGCAACACCAGAAGGGCAGCCGGCACGTTGGCGATCGCGCCGGTGGGGCGCAATTGCGCATCCAGCGGCGCGCTGACGAAGGCTTCGGGCAGATATATGTTCGCGTGTTCGAGCAAACTCAGCAGATAGCCGGTCCAGCTGACCGCCACCGCCGAGGCCGATACGCCGTATTCGAGGACCAGCATCCAGCCGATGAACCAGGCGGTCAGTTCGCCCAGCGTCGCGTAGGTGTAGGTGTAGGCGCTGCCGGACACCGGCACCATCGCGGCGAATTCGGCATAGGCCAGCGCGCAGAACGTGCAGCAGATGGCGGCCAGCACGAACGACAGCATGATCGCCGGGCCGGCGTGGTTGGCCGCGGCCTGGCCCGTGATCACGAAGATGCCGCCACCGATCACCGCGCCGATGCCCAGCGCGGTCAGGCCCCAGGGGCCGAGCGTGCGGCGCAGGCTGAGGCCGTCGGCTTCCTGGTGGGCGGCGTGGGGGTGCTTGGTGGCCAGCAGTTGTCGGAGCATCGTGCGTGATCCCGGGACGTTATCGAGGAGTACAACCAAAAAGGCCGGCGATGCGTTCGCCGGCCTTGGGAACCATCAAGCCTGTTGCCTGAGCCTGCTGTTCCAGAAGCCGTAGCTGAAGTAGATCACCAGGCCGAGCAGGGTCCAGCCGACGAACAGCTTCCAGTGCTCCATGAAGGGCTGGACGAACAGGTAAAGGCATGCCAGCACGCCGAGCGGGCAGACCACGATCGCCAGCGGCACCCGGAACGGGCGAGGGATCTCCGGCCGCGTGTAGCGCAGGATCAGCACGCCCGCGCACACGGTGGCGAACGCGAGCAGGGTGCCCATCGACACCATCTCGCCCAGCAGGCCGATCGGCAGGAAGCCGGCCAGCGCCGAGGCGATCACGCCCACGATGATCGTGCCCACGTAGGGCGTCTGGAACTTCGGGTGCACCTTGCCGAAAATCTTCGGCATCAGACCATCCTTGGCCATGCTGTAGAAGATGCGCGGCTGCGCCATCAGCATCACCAGGATCACCGACGTCAGGCCGGCGATCGCGCCGATCTCGATCAGCGTCTTCAGCCACAGCAGGCTGGGATAGGCCTCGAGCGCGGTGGCGACCGGCTTGGCGGTGCCCAGTTGCGTATACGGCATCATGCCCGTCAGCACCGCGCACACCACGATGTAGATGACCGTGCAGATCGCCAGCGAACCCAGGATGCCGATCGGCATGTCGCGCTGGGGATTCTTAGCCTCGCCGGCGGCGGTGGAAACCGCGTCGAAGCCGATGTAGGCGAAGAACACGATGGCGGCCGCGCGCGTGACGCCTTCGAAGCCGAACTTGCCCGGCCCTTCGTTGGCGGGGATGAAGGGCTGCCAGTTGGCCGGATCCACGTACTGCAGGCCGAAGGCCACGAACAGCAGGATCACGGTGACCTTGATGGCGACCACGATGGCGTTGACGAACGCCGACTGGGTAATGCCCACGTAGCACAGTCCGCTGACCGCAGCGACGATGAAGACCGCCGGCAGGTTGAGGATGGCGCCTGAGCGGATGAATTCCCCGTTCGCCACCGTGAAGGTGGCATTGGCGAGCGCATCGGGGATGGGCACGCCCACCGTGGTGAGGAAACTGTTGAGGTAGCCCGACCAGCCCACCGCGACGGTCGAGGCCGCGAACAGGTACTCCAGCACCAGGCACCAGCCGATGAACCAGGCGATGAACTCGCCCAGCGTGGCATACGAGTACGAATAGGCGCTGCCGGAAACCGGCATCAGCGCCGCGAACTCCGCGTAGCACAGGCCGGCGAGGGCGCAGGCGATGCCGGCCAGCACGAAGCTCAGCATGATCGCCGGGCCGGCATGGTTGGCGGCGGCCTGGCCGGTCAGCACGAAGATGCCCGCGCCGATCACCGCACCCACGCCCAGCATCACCAGATGCTTGGCCGTCAGCGTCCGTTTGAACCCGCTTTCTCCATCCAGGCTACCTTCGACCGGTTCACCGGCATCGACATGGCCTGCCGGGGCGACCGGCTTGACCCTGAACAGAGCTTTGAGCATTCGCAGCGTCCCCTTGAAAGACTGGATGCCGACGAAGAGATCCGCCGGGCGGTGGCAACGGTCATGGAGGCTTGCCCCATGGAAGGCCGTACCTTGCCAAAGCGGGCGGGGGATCACAAGCGCGGGTGCAGCATGGCCGGCGATAATCGCAGTCCACTTCCTTGCCCTTGAGACCGCCACGCCGTGCCCACCCCCCATGACGTCCTCCGCGAACATCTGGCTGCCTATGGGCGACGCTGGCCCGGCGAAAGCGAAGTGGTGGCCCACTTCCTCGCCGTGCTCGATGATCCGGCCGATCCCTTCCTCCGCGACCGGCTGGCGGGACACCTGACCGGGGGCGCGTGGCTGGTGAGTGCGGACGGGCACCGCACGCTGCTGACCCACCATCGAAAGCTGGGGCGCTGGCTGCAGCTGGGCGGCCATGCAGACGGTGACAGCGACATGGCACGCGTTGCGTTGAAGGAAGCGGAAGAAGAGTCCGGCCTGTCCGACCTGTCGGTGGAAGGCGACATCTTCGATCTCGACCGCCACTGGATCCCCGAGCGCAACGGGGTGCCGGGCCACTGGCACTACGACGTCCGCTACGTCGTTCGGGCCAATGGCAGCGAAGACTATGTGGTCAGCGAGGAGTCGCTGGACCTGGCCTGGCGGGATATCGCACCGATCGCCGCGGAGCCGGATGAGTCCCTCAGCCGCATGGCACGCAAATGGCTGGCGATGCAGACCTCCGTGGGCCAGGGGGATTCTCTGTAGGAGCACCCCATGGGCGCGATGCTTTCAGCGCAAGGTGTCGAGAGCATCGCTGGCATGGCCCGCTCCTGCAGTGCTTATGCGATCGAGCGCGGCAGCGCTGACCCTGGAGGCGCGACGGTTACCGCTCAATACAGCACGCGCACCCGCAGCGTGCCGTCGATCGCCGCCATCGCATCGCGCAGGCTGGCGGTCTGTTCCTCGTCGGCGGTGACGTCGATGACCACGTAACCGACCTTCGGGTCGGTTCGCAGGAACTGTCCGTCGATGTTGATGCCGCGGTCGCGGAAGATGTCGTTGATCTGCGACAGCACGCCCGGCACGTTGCGGTGGATGTGCAGGATGCGGCGGCTGCCGTCGTGGCCGGGCAGGGTGACCTCGGGGAAGTTCACCGACGACAGCGTGCTGCCGTTGTCGCTGTAGCGCACCAGCTTGGCCGCCACTTCGATGCCGATGTTGTCCTGCGCTTCCAGCGTGCTACCGCCGACGTGCGGCGTGAGGATAACGTTGTCCAGGCCCCGCAGCGGCGACTCGAACGACTCGGCATTGCCTTTCGGCTCCACCGGGAACACATCCACCGCGGCGCCGCCCACGGCGCCGGCCTTCAGGGCGGTGGCCAGTGCGTCGATGTCGACCACGGTGCCGCGCGAGGCGTTGATCAGGTGCGCGCCCGGCTTCATCGCCGCGATCTGCGCCTGGCCGAACATGCCCTGGGTTGCCGGCGTTTCAGGCACGTGCAGCGTCACCACGTCGCTCTGTGCCAGCAGGTCGTCCAGGCTCACGGCGGCGCGGGCATTGCCCAGCGAGAGCTTGGTTTCGATGTCGTGGAAGAGCACATGCATGCCCAGCGCTTCGGCAAGCACGCCGACCTGCGTGCCGATGTGGCCGTACCCGATGATGCCCAGCGTCTTGCCGCGGACTTCATGGCTGCCGGCGGCCGACTTGCTCCAGCCACCACGGTGGCACTCGGCATTCTTCTGCGGGATGCCGCGCATCAGCAGGATGGCCTGGGCGATCACCAGCTCGGCGACGCTGCGCGTGTTGGAGTAGGGCGCGTTGAACACGGGAATGCCGGCCAGCTCCGCCGCGTCCAGGTCGACCTGGTTGGTGCCGATGCAGAAACACCCGACCGCGATCAGGCGGCGCGCCTGCGCCAGGACGTCCTCGCTCAGGTGGGTGCGCGAGCGGATGCCGACGATGTGCGCGTCGGCGATGCGCCGCTTCAGCTCGTCTTCCGGCAGCGATTTTTCGTGGAACTCGATCTGCGTGTAGCCCGCCGAGCGGAACGTTTCGACCGCCGTCTGGCTCACCCCTTCCAGCAACAGCACGCGGATGTCCTGCTTCGGGTACGAGGTCTTCTTGATCGACATTGCCGGAAAGGTCGCAGCGGAGGGGAAAGGGCCGCCACTATGCCAGATGGGGGGCATCGATGGTGCGGCGCGCCATTGAACGTCCGGTTGCGGTTTTACGCGTGGTTGCGACTGAAACCAAGGTCCGTCTCGGCTGGACGCCACCGCGCATCGCTGGCACGCTGGGCGCCCCCGAAAGTCCTGCCCCCGCAATGAGCGATCCGCGCCTGGAAGCCCTGCAGCACGCCGTTCCGGCGCTGCGATTGAAGACCGATGCCGCCGATCTGGAGCACTACGGTCGCGACTGGACCCGCCGCTGGACGCCGTCGCCGCTGGCGATCGCATTGCCGGCGACGGTCGAGGAGGTCCAGGCTGTCGTGCGTTGGGCGAACCAGCACCGCATCGCCGTCGTCCCGTCGGGCGGACGCACGGGCCTGTCCGGAGGTGCCGTCGCCGCGGACGGCGAACTGGTGCTGAGCCTGGAGCGCATGAACCAGGCGCTGGACTTCAATGCGGTCGACCGCACGCTGACCGTGCAGGCCGGCATGCCGCTGGAAGCCGTGCACAACGCGGCGCGCGAGCACGGTCTTGTATATCCCGTGGATTTCGCCGCGCGTGGCTCCTGCGCCATCGGTGGCAACATCGCGACGAACGCGGGCGGCATCCGGGTGATCCGCTATGGCAATACGCGCGAATGGATCGCCGGCCTGAAGGTCGTCACCGGCACCGGCGATGTCCTGGAACTCAACAAGGCGCTGATCAAGAACTCCAGCGGCTACGACCTGCGCCATCTGTTCATCGGTTCGGAAGGCACCCTGGGCATCGTCGTCGAGGCCACCGTCCGGCTGACCGATCCGCCGCCGCCGACCAACGTCATGCTGCTGGCGCTGCCGTCGTTCGAGGTGCTCATGCAGGTCTTCGCCGCCTTCCGCGAGCGCCTGCAACTGGAAGCGTTCGAGTTCTTCACCGATCGCGCGCTGCACCATGTACTGGCGCACGGCGCGCAGAAGCCGTTCGACGAGAGCCATCCGTACTACGTGGTCACCGAATTCGCGATCGGCGACGAGGCGAGGGAGGCGGCGGCGATGGCGGCCTTCGAGGCCTGCATGGAGCAGGGCTGGGTCAGCGATGGCGTGATCAGCCAGTCCGACGCGCAGGCCGCGCAACTGTGGCGCTTGCGCGAGGGTATTACGGAGGCCTTGGCCCGCTACGTGCCGTACAAGAACGATGTGTCCGTTCGCATCTCCGCCATGCCGGCCTTCCTGGCCGAGACCCAGGCCTTGCTGGGCCAGGCCTATCCGCAGTTCGAGGTGGTCTGGTTCGGCCACATCGGCGACGGCAACCTGCACATCAACGTGTTGAAGCCGGACGGCATGGAGAACGCGGAATTCGTCACCCAGTGCGAGCAGGTCACCAAGGTGCTGGCGGCCTCGCTGAAGCGGCATGACGGCAGCATTTCGGCCGAGCACGGCATCGGCCTGGTCAAGAAGGGCTACTTGGAAAGCACGCGCAGCCCGGAAGAGATCGCCATGATGCGCGGCATCAAGCGGGTGCTGGATCCGAACGGACTGATGAATCCGGGCAAGCTGTTCGACGCGCAAGGGTGATGCGGGTTCATCCGGCACGCGTCGATTGCAGGTAGGCTTTGCGCACCGCGCCGGTGACGGCGTCCCCTCCGGAAACATCCATGTCCCGTTTGATCCTGGCCGGCGTGTTGCTGGCACTTTCCGTCCCGGCCCTGGCCGGCAGCTTCGCCGGCAGCTCTGCGGGCGCCTCGTCCGCCGGTTCGTCGGCATCGTCCGACAGCTCGTCCGGCGACGACAAGATCGTGCTACAGGCCCGCGAAGACGCAGCCAGCTTCGTCGCCAGCAATGGCCGCATCCGCGGTGCGCAGCTGGAAGCCGCGCTGCGCCACCTGCGCGAGACCGATGAAGCCGCGCGCCGCGCCAGCGACATGCAGCTGGCCCAGGCCATCCTGGCGCGTTGATGTTCCCGCGTCGGCCATGGAGCCGACGCATCGGCGTGGTCCTGGCTTTTGCACTGCTGGGCCACGCGCTTCCTGCCTTCGCCCTTCGCGTCGATCCTACGGGTCTCGACACGGCCCAGGTCGCATCCACGCAGGCGCTCGTCGACGATGTCCTCGCCCGCTTGCCGCGCACGTGGCGAGACGGATTGCCGCCAGACCTCTTCCTGGGGTGGCGCGCCAATCTTCCGCACGACGTGCAAGGCCGCCGTGTCGGCCACCGGCTGTGGCTCGACCGCGCATTGCTGGATGACGCACGCGTCCCGGCGGCGCGCAAGGCGCTCGTCCACGAACTCGCGCATGCCTACGATCGCACGCATCGCAACGTGTTGTCCGGGGATGCGCGCTTGCGCGAGCTGGCCGGTTGGCAGCGCAGCGTGTTCCGCGTCGCGGGCCGGCGCAGCCGCAACGACTTCATCGCCCGGAGCCCTGATGCCTACGAGCTGACGCGGCCGTCGGAGTTCGTTGCCGTCAATCTCGAACACTTCGTGCTGGACAGCAGTTACGCATGCCGGCGTCCGGCGCTGTACAGGCATTTCGCATCGCATTTCGGCGAGTCGTCCGCGTCGGCCGAATGCGCGGAGGGACTGCCTTTCCTCGAGGCGGATGCGGCACGCGGCAATGCATCGCTGCTGGCCCTGGATCCCGCACGCGTTTATGAAATCGACTACCTGCTGGCAGAAGGCAACAGCGAAGCGATGAGCCGCTGGGGCCACAGCATGTTGCGCCTGGTCGTCTGCGCGCCGGGGCGTGTGCCGGGGCCGGATTGCGGGCTGGACCTTGCCCATCATCGCGTGCTGTCGTTCCGCGCCTTCGTGGGCGACGTGCAGATTTCGAGCTGGCGGGGGCTGACAGGTTCGTATCCGTCGCGCGTGTTCCTGCTGCCGCTGGACCAAGTCATCGAGGAATACACGAAGGTTGAACTGCGCGGCCTGCAATCCATTCCGCTGCGGCTCCAGCGTGACGAGATCGCCTCGCTGCTTGAGCGTGCCGCGCAGATCCACTGGAGCTATGACGGGCGCTACTACTTCATCAGCAACAACTGCGCCGTCGAAACCTGGAAGCTGCTGCACGATGGCGTGCCACGGCTTGCCGGGGAGCCATTGGCGAGCATCACGCCGACAGGGCTGCTGAGGAAGCTGGAACGGGCGGGCATCGCGGACCGTCGCGTGCTGGAGGATGGCGAGCAGGCGCGCCGTCTTGGCTACTACTTCGAACCGATGAGCGCACGTTACGACACTCTA
This sequence comes from Pseudoxanthomonas sp., assembly GCF_002863005.1. Lineage (GTDB taxonomy): Bacteria > Pseudomonadota > Gammaproteobacteria > Xanthomonadales > Xanthomonadaceae > Pseudoxanthomonas_A. The sequence goes on along the minus strand of NZ_PKDG01000006.1, from coordinate 25,547 downwards.
TATTCCGTCGCCCGCCAGGCGCTTGCCCTGCCGCACGCCGATGCGCAGGCATGGTTGGCACTCTCGCCGACAGAGCGGGCGCCGTGGCTGTCCCAGGCCGACCTGAAGGCGAGCGCGGCTTTGCTCGTGCTCGAGAACGCCGCGCTGCGCCGCCAGCAGTTGCTGTTGCGCGATGAGCTGAAGCGGCGCTACCTCGGCCGCGACGTGCCTGCCGATGCCGCGCCCGCCGTGCAGGCGCTGAGAGCGTGGCTGGGCGATACCAGCTTCGTCAGCCAGCCCGCCGAACTCGCGCCGGCAGGGTACGGATTGCCGCAATCGGAGGAACGCGAGCGCATCGCCGTCGAAGCACGGGTGCGTGTCGACAGGCTCCGGGGCGAGGATGCGGTCCTGCGGAAGGACCTGGAGCGCTGGCTTCCCGAAGATCAGCGGGAAGCCCTGCGCGGGATCGAATCGAACGTGGACGCGATCGGTACGCGCCTGCGGGCGTTGGCCGCGGCAGGCGCGCCGTAACCGCGGGTCAGTCCGCGCGGCCGCCGAATTCGCCGGTGGTCGTGTTGACCAGGATGCGTTCGCCGTTGGTGATGTACTCCGGCACCATGATCTCGATGCCGGTATTGAGCTTGGCCGGCTTCGGGCGCTTGGTGGCGGTGCCGCCCTTCAGTTCCGGCGGCGTCTCCACCACTTCCAGCGTCACGTGCTGCGGCAGCTGCAGCGCGACCGGCAGTTCGTCGATCACCTGCACGTAGCAGCCGCTCAGGCCATCGGTGATGTAACCGGCATCGTCGCCGATCACGTTCGCGTCGAGGGTGTAAGGCGTGTAGTCCTCGTCGTCGAGGAACACGAACGCATCGCCGTCCTTGTAGGAGTAAGTCGCCTGGCGGCGCAGCAGCTCCACTTCGGACAGGTTGTCGTCGGCGTCGAAGCTGGCGTCCAGCTTGTTGCCGCCCGGCACGCTGTACATGATGAAGCGGAAGCGCACGTTGCCGCCGCGGCCCTGCGGCGAGCTGCGTTCGATGTCGCGGATCTGGTACACGCCGCCGTTGTGTTCGACGACGTTGCCCTTCTTGATGTCAAAAGCCTTCATGGATGAACCGTAGGTAGTAAAGGAAAAAGAGAGGCGGTGGACTTACTTCGGCGCCAGCCGCACGGCGCCGTCCAGGCGGATCGTCTCGCCGTTGAGATAGGGATTGCCGAGGATGTAGGCGACCAGGTCGGCGAACTCTTCCGGCTTGCCGAGGCGGGACGGGAAGGGGATCGACGCGCTGAGCGACTGCTGCACGGCTTCCGGCATGCCATCGACCATCGGGGTCCAGAAGATGCCGGGCGCCACGGTCATCACGCGGATGCCGAAGCGCGACAGTTCGCGCGCCATCGGCAGGGTCATGCCGACCACGCCGCCCTTCGAGGCCGAATATGCCGCCTGGCCGATCTGGCCTTCGTAGGCCGCCACGCTCGCCGTGTTGACGATGATGCCGCGCTCGCCGTCGGCGTTCGGGGTGTTGTGCTGCATCGCGTCCGCGGCCGCCTTGGCCACGTTGAAGCTGCCCACCAGGTTCACCATCACCGTCGCCTGGAAGGTGGACAGCGGCATCGGGGCCTCCTTGCCCAGCACGCGTCCGGCACCGAGGATGCCGGCGCAGTTGATCGCGGCATTCAGACCGCCCAGGAATTCCCTGGCCGCGGCGATGTTCGCCGTGACGCCGGCTTCGTCGGTCACGTCGGTGCGGAAGTAGCGGACGTTGAGGTCGCCCAGTTCGGCGACGGCCGCCGCACCCTTGTCGTCGTTGACGTCGAACAGCGCAGCCTTGCCGCCGTGCTGGACCAGGTGCCGGGCGACGGCCAGTCCCAGGCCGGAAACGCCGCCGGTGATGACGGCACGGGTATCAGAGAGCTGCATGCGACGGACCTGCTGCGGAAAGGCCGGCATTTTACGCGATGGCGGGTGGGGGGTGGCATGACTGGGGTAGCTCGTGTGGGAGCGACGTCAGTCGAGAAGCTTTTCCGGTAAGGCCCCATCGCGACTGACGTCGCTCCCACAAGACGCAGGCGAGCGCCGCTCAGGCGTGCAGCACCCGCTCCAGCGACGCATCGGCAAGGCGGCGGGCGAACTCGTCGGGCGACAGGCCGGGGGCGAACAGGAAGCCCTGGCCCACGGGCACGCCGAGATTCAGCAGGAACTGCCGCTGCGCCTCCGACTCCACGCCCTCGGCGACCAGGCCCAGGCCCAGGCTGCGCGCGATCGCCGAGACCGCCTGGCAGACCGCCACGTCGGACCGGTTGTTCGGCACGCCCTCGGTGAACAGCGGGCTCAGCTTCAGGCCGTGGATCGGCAGGCGGCGCAGGTAGTTCAAGGCGCTGTAGCCTTCGCCGAAATCGTCGATGGTCAGCAGCACGCCCAGCTGGCGAAGGTCGGCGAAGGTACGCAACGTGGCGGGCGCATCCTCGATCAGCACGCGCTCGGTGAACTCGAGTTCGAGCGCACTGCCGGGCAGGTCGAACTCTTCGAGGATGGTGCGCACGCGCTCTGCGAGGTCGTCGCCGGCGAACTGCCGGTACGACACGTTGACCGCCACCCGCACGATCCCCAGGCCCATGTCGCGCCACGTGGCGACCTGGCGGCAGGCTTCGCGCAGCACCCAGCTGCCGATGCGCACGATGTCGCCGGTGGTTTCGGCGTGGCTGATGAACACGTCCGGGCGCAGCTCTCCCAGTTGGTGGTTCTGCCAGCGGATCAGCGCTTCGCCGGCGATGATGCGGCCGTTGCGCAGGTCGACCTGCGGCTGGTACACGAGGCGGAATTCCTCGTTGTCCACGGCGCGGCGAAGTTGCGTCTCGATCTGCAGGCGGTCCTGCTGCCGCTGCGCCAGTTCCTGGGTGAAGCTCTGCCAGCCGTTGCGCGCGCGATGCTTGCTGTCGTACATCGCGATGTCGGCGTTCTGGATCAGCTGCTGCGGACGCAGGCCATCGCCCGGCGCGATCGCCAGGCCGATGCTGGCGGTGATGGCGAATTCGTCCTTGCCGAAGCGGAAGGCGTCGGCGAAGGCGCCGAGCACGGCATGCGCCATCGTTTCGGGCAGGTGCGGGTCGTCGCCGGCATCGCAGATCACCAGGAACTCGTCGCCGCCGAAGCGGGCGATCATGCCGTCGGTGCCGACCGCGCCGCGGATGCGGTCGGATGCCTGCACCAGCAGCTCGTCGCCGGCGTTGTGTCCCAGCACGTCGTTGACCATCTTGAAGCGGTCCAGGTCGATGTACAGCACCGCGACGCGCGCGCGCTCCGGATCGGCCAGCCGCGCGCCCAGCTCCGTCAGCACGGCGTCGCGGTTCATCAGCCCGGTCAGCGGGTCGGTGCGTGCCTGGATGCGCAGCATCTCCTCGGCCTGCTTGTCCTGCGAGATGTCCTGCATGGTGCCGGTGATGCGGGATGCGCCGGGATCGCCGGGTTCGGCGTCGCCGATCACGCGGATCCAGAACGGATGGCCGTCGGCCTGGGTGCCTTGCAGTTCCAGGTCGAACCCCTGGCCGCCGGCGGTGATCAGGTCCAGCGCGCTGCGCAGGCGGCGGCGGTCGGTCTCGCGCAGGCACGACAGCATGTCGGCGAGCGTGACCAGCGGGCGTGCCGCACCGAGGATGCGCTGGGCCTCGTCGGTCAAGTACATCCGGTCGCGTCCCAGGTCCCATTCCCAGCCGCCGATGTGCGCCAGCGACTGCGCGCGGTCGAACAGCGCGCTGTCGCGCTTGAGCTCGGTGACATCGCTGAACAGCGTGCTCACCTGCGACGGCACGCTGGCGCCCGGTGCGAACTGCGGCACCGACGTGGCGGTGAGCCACAGCAGCTGCTTCTTCTCGCGGTGGTAGAGCCCCAGCAGCACGCTCTCGATCATCTGGCCGGAGTCGAGCGCGCGTTGGGCCGGCAGTTCATGGCGCGCCATCTCGCGGCCGTGTTCGTCGACGATATGCCAGCGGCCGAGCGCCAGTTCCTGGTCCGCGCGCTGGTCTTCGCGGATGCCGAAGATGCGCATCGCTGCACCGTTGCAGTACTGCACTTCCATGTCGCGGTTGTGCACCACGATGCCCTTGTCGATCGTCTCCATCAGCTCGCGGTAGCGCATTTCCGCCAGCCGGCGGCTACTGATGTCGCGCGCGACGGCGACGATGCTCTTGCGCCCGTCGAAGTTGATGTTGGCCGAGTGCACTTCGACCGGGAACCGCGTCCCGTCGCCGCGCATGTTGGTGACCTCGATCACGTAGGTCTCGCCGCGGTTGAGCGTCTCCCAGACGGGGACCAGGTGGTCGCGCGGCAGGTCGGGATTGAGCACGTTGATGTTGCGGCCGACGATCTCTTCGCGTGGCCGCTTGTACGCCAGCATGCCGGCCTGGTTGAGGTCCAGGATGGTGCCGTCCTCGGCGATGATGCTGACCGGGTCGGGTACGGCGTCGAACAGGTTGCGATAGCGCGAGCGTTCCGTCTCCGCGTCGTGCTGCTTGGCCAGCAGTGCGTCGCGCGCCCGGCGCAACAGATCGGCGTGAGGGCCGTCGGCCGCGGCCGCGCGTTCGAGTGCGGCGGCCAGCGCCATCACGTCGACGTCGCTGGCGCGGCCCTGGTTCATGCCGCGGCCAATGCCTTGCCGACGCGGCTGCCGGTTTCGCGTCCCAGGCGGCTCGCCAGCCAGCGGCCCGTCTCCGCCAGCAGGTCCAGATCGACGCCGGTGCGCATGCCCAGGCCGTGCAGCAGATAGATCACGTCCTCGCTGGCGACGTTGCCGCTGGCGCCCTTGGCATACGGGCAACCGCCGGCGCCAGAGACGGCAGAATCGACCACGCGTATTCCCACCTCCAGGCAGGCCAGGATGTTCGCCAGCGCCTGGCCGTAGGTGTCGTGGAAATGCACGGCCAGCGCGGAGAGCGGGACTTCTGCAGCGACAGCCTTGAGCATGTCGGCGGCCTTGCGCGGCGTGCCGATGCCGATGGTGTCGCCCAGCGAGATTTCGTAGCAGCCCATCGCATGCAACTGACGCGCCACGCGCACCACGTCGGCCACAGGCACGTCGCCTTGGTACGGGCAGCCGAGCACGGTGGAGACGTAGCCGCGCACCTTGATGCCATCGGCGGCGGCACGTTCAAGCACCGGGCGGAACCGTTCGATGGACTCATCGATGGAGGCGTTGATGTTCTTCCGGTTGAAGGCCTCGGAGGCGGCCGTGAACACCGCGACTTCGTCCACGCCGACCGCGCGGGCGCGGTCGTAGCCGGTTTCGTTCGGCACCAGCACCGGGTACGCCGTGCCCGGGCGTCGCTGGATGGCGGTGAAGACCTCGGCGGCGTCGGCCAGCTGCGGTACCCATTTCGGGCTGACGAAACTGGTCGCCTCGATGCTGGGCAGGCCGGTGCGCGACAGCCGGTCGATCAACTCCACCTTGTCCGCGGTGGCCACGAGGGTCTTCTCGTTCTGCAGGCCATCGCGTGGACCGACTTCGACAATGCGAACGAAATCCGCGGGGGCGGGCAGGGTGTCCATCACCGCTTCCCGTCCTTCGCACGGCGCATGCGCAGCGTCTTGTCGCGCCCGTTGAAGGCGTCGAACAGGGCGGGCTCGGATTGCAGCAGCGCGCGCAGCTGTTCCGGACGGCCTTCGAACACATAGGTGCTCGCGTCGGCCTCGCGCGCCTTCAGCGAACCCTGCTGCACGCGTTGCATGATGTCCACCGTGTCGAGCATCGCGATCTGCAGCGTATCGTTGCGGATGCGGTATTTCAGCAGCGTGACGGCTCCGGGCGGCATGCCTTTCGGGATCGGTGGCGCGGCGGCCTTGCCGGTACCGAACAGGCCTTCCAGTTCGCGATAGCCGAGGGCGAGGTAACGCTGGCCGTCCAGTTCGAACCCGAGTGCGGTGAACTGCGGCGCATCGGTGCGCGCTTCGTCGTGCAGGCGCACGCGGCACGTGGCGTCGACGTCGGCGTAGTCGTCCTTGCCCAACGGCACCCGGTCCTGCGGGCTGTCCGGCAACGGGATCCAGCGACCGACCAGCGCGGGGTCGCAGGCGAGGGGCGCCGGCGGCTGTTCGAACATCACGCAGCCGCCCAGCGTGCAGGCCACCAGCAGCACGAAGGCGACACGCGACGATGACGGCCGGGCGAACCTCACTCGAGCGCCACCAGGACGGTATCGGCCTCGACGAAGTCGCCGGCGGCCACCCGCAGTTCCGCGACCACGCCGGCACGCGGCGCCTTGACGGCCAGCTCCATCTTCATCGCTTCCATCACCAGCAGTTCCTGTCCTGCGTCCACGTTGTCCCCCGCCTTCGCCTTGACGACCACCACGCGACCCGGCATCGGCGCAATGATGCGGCCGTCCCCGCCACTGTCGCCGCCGGACACGCGCCGGTACGCCGGCAGCGTCTCCAGCATGGCGCGGCGCTCCCCGTCGTGCAGGGTGACGCGGCTGCCGTGGCGGTGGACGCGGAAGCGCCGGGCCTCATCATGGATACGCAACTCGAGCAGCCCAGCGGTCAGGCGCGCCCCCTCCACCGGGTAGGTCGCTCCCTCGATATCCACGGCGTAGCGCCCCGCATGACCGTGGGCCAGCACGTCCCAGCGCTGGTCGCGGTGCAGGAAGGCCAGGGGTCGACGCCCGGCATGCCCCAGCCGCCAGCCGTCGGCGATGGCCCACGGCGAGCCGGGATCCGTAGAGATGGCGGCTGCACCGCGCGCCGACGCTTCCTGTTCCAGCAGCACGGCCACGGCCGCGCCCACCTGCAGGTCGTGCGCCAGCGTGGCGGCGGGCATGAACTCTTCCAAGTGACGGTCGAGGTAGCCGGTGTCGATGCGGCCCTCGACGACGGCCGGGTGGCGCGCCAGCCGTTCGAGGAAGCCGATGTTCGACTTCGGCCCCACCATGTCGCAGTCGGCCAGCGCATCGCGCAGGCGGGCAAGTGCGGTCGGCCGATCCTCGCCCCAGACGATCAGCTTGGCGATCATCGGATCGTAGAAGATGGTGACCAGGTCGCCTGCCACCACGCCGCCATCGATGCGCACGTGCGGCGACGGCGTCGGCAGCACCAGCGACTCCAGCCGTCCCGATCCCGGCAGGAAACCGGCTTCCGGATCCTCCGCATACAGGCGGACTTCGATGGCATGGCCCCGCTGCACGATGGCGTCCTGCGCCAACGGCAACGGCTCGCCGGCCGCCACGCGCAGCTGCCATTCCACCAGGTCCAGCCCGGTGACCAGCTCGGTGACCGGATGCTCCACCTGCAGGCGCGTGTTGATCTCCATGAAATAGAACCGGCCGTCGGGATCGACGATGAATTCCACCGTGCCGGCGTTGGCGTAGTCGATGGCCTGCGCTGCCTTCACGGCGGCGTCGCCCATGGCGGTGCGCAGGGCGGGCGTGAGAAACGGCGATGGCGATTCCTCCAGCACCTTCTGGTAGCGGCGCTGGGCGGAGCACTCGCGCTCGTTGAGGTGCAGCGTGTGGCCATGCGTGTCGGCGAACACCTGGATCTCGATGTGGCGCGGCGACTGCACGTAGCGCTCCAACAGCACGCGGTCGCGGCCGAAGGCATTGGCGGCTTCGCGCTGGCAGCTTTCCAGTTGCACGATGAAATCCTCCAGTCGGTGCACGACGCGCATGCCCTTGCCGCCGCCGCCGTGCGCCGCCTTGATCATCAGCGGAAAGCCGATGCGCGCGGCCTCGCGCGAGAGCGTGTTCGGCGACTGGTCCTCGCCGGTATAGCCGGGCACGACCGGCACGCCGGCCGCCGCCATCAGCTCCTTGGCGCCGGCCTTGCTGCCCATCTTGCGCATGGACGCACCGGACGGGCCGATGAACGCAATGCCGGCCGCCACGACCGCATCGGCGAAGTCGGCGTTCTCCGACAGGAATCCGTAGCCCGGATGGATGGCTTCGGCGCCGGTCCGCTTCGCAGCCTCGATGATGGCGTCGCCCCGAAGGTAGCTGTCGGCCGGACGCGGCCCGCCGAGCAGTACCGCCTCGTCCGCCTGGCGGACGTGCTGCGCGTCGGCATCGGCCTCGGAATAGACCGCCACGGTGCGGATGCCGAGCCGGCGGCAGGTGCGGATGACGCGGCAGGCGATTTCGCCACGGTTGGCGATCAGGATCTTGGAGAACATCAGGCTTCGGTATCCGCAGGCAAGTGGCACACCGCTTCGATGTTGTGCCCGTCCGGGTCGATGGCGAAGGCGCCGTAATAGGTGGGGTGGTAGTGGGCGCGCAGGCCCGGCGCGCCGTTGTCGCGTGCGCCGGCGGCCAGCGCCGCTTCGTGGAACGCATCGACCTGCGCGCGGCTGCCCGCGCTGAAGGCGATATGCGAGCCGCGACCGGGCGCACCGCTGCCCGTGCCGACCCAGAAATGCGGGCGACCCGGCGGGCCGAAACCGCAGCCCTGATAACGACCCGTCATTTCGCGCGTCACCTCCATGACGACGGCATAGCCCAGCGGCGCGAGGACGCGCTCGTAGAACGCACGGCTGCGCGCGTAGTCCGCGACTTCGATTCCCAGATGGTCGATCATCGATTCAGTCCTTCGCCCAGCGGGGCGCACGCTTGTCGAGGAAGGCGGACAGGCCTTCCTGGCCTTCCTCCGAAACCCGCAGCGCGGCGATGAGGTCGGCATTGTCGGCATCCAGACGGTCGCGGTCGACACCGCCCGCAACGCGCGCCACCAGGCGTTTCGCAGACGCGGCCGCATGCGGGCCGGCCTTCAGCAGCCACGAGACCTGCCGCTCCACCGCGGCATCCAGCGCATCGGCGGCCACCACCTCGTGCAGCAGCCCGATCCGCAGCGCGGTGGCGGCGTCGAAGATCTCAGCGGTGGCGAACCAGCGCCTGGCCTCGCGCGGCCCGATCGCCGCGATGACATACGGGGAAATCACCGCCGGCAGCAGGCCCAGCTTGCTTTCGGTGAGGCCGAACTTCGCCTCCGGCACACCGATGGCGATATCGCAGCAGGCCACCAGGCCGACGCCACCGCCGAACGCGGCGCCCTGCACGCGCGCCACGGTGGGTTTCGGCAGCTCGTCCAGCGTGCGCATCAGCCGGGCGAGGGCGAGGGCGTCGTCGCGGTTCTCCGCTTCGCTGGCCGAGGCCATGCCGCGCATCCAGTTCAGGTCGGCGCCGGCCGAAAAGGACGCGCCACTGCCTTCCAGTACCACCACCCTGACGGTGGCGTCGCGGGCGATCTGCTCCAGGGCCGCCGTCAGCGCGGCGATGAGGCCGGCATCGAACGCGTTGTGCAGGGTGGGGCGGTCCAGCCGCAGGCGCACCACGGCGCCGGTGCGGGTCACTGCCAGAGGGTGTATCTGCGGTGATGCCGCCATGCCTGCCATTCCGTGCTGGGTCGCCGAATGATAGCGGCACAGTCCGTTGCGGCCGTCGTGCAGTGCGGCGGTGCTACAATGAGAACAATTCGCATTTGAGGGCTTTGCGTGATCCTGACCGAACTCCCCTGGCGCACCCCCGCCATCGTCGACGCCGTCGAGGACCACGGTCCGCAGGACACCATTGCCCGCCGCCTGCGCGAACTGGGCTTCGTCAACGGCGAGGAAGTCGAAGTGGTCGCGAAAGGTCCGTTCGGCGCCGAGCCGCTGCTCGTGCAGGTCGGGTTTACCCGGTTCGCACTGCGCCGTTCCGAAGCCGCGCGCGTGCGCCTGCGCAAAGGAGCCGCGACGTGAGCGCGTCCGAAGCATCGACGTTGCGGCTGGCGCTGGTCGGCAACCCGAACTGCGGCAAGACGGCGCTGTTCAACCAGCTGACCGGCAGCCGGCAGAAGGTGGCGAACTACGCCGGCGTGACGGTGGAGCGCAAGGAAGGGCGGCTGCATTCCGCCGGCTCCGGCCGCAGCTACGCGGTGCTGGACTTGCCGGGCGCGTACAGCCTGCACGCCGCCAGCCTGGACGAGGCGGTCACGCGCGATGTCTGCCGCGGCTTCTATCCGGGCGAATCCGCCCCCGATGTGCTGGTCTGTGTCGTGGATGCCACCAACCTGCGCCTGCACCTGCGCTTCGCGCTGGAAGTGCGTGAACTCGGCAAGCCGATGATCCTCGCGGTCAACATGATGGACGCCGCCCAGCGACGCGGGATCACCATCGACCTGGCGGCCTTGGAGCGGGAGCTCGGCGTGCCCGTTGTCGAAACCATCGCGGTCAGGCACGGTGGCGCGCGTGCGCTGGTGGATCGCATCGATGCGGTGGCCGCACATCCGCATGAGCCCCGCCTGCGCCTTGGGGAAGGTGCAGACCTGCACGCGGAAACGCGCCGCCTGCTGTCGCTGGCGGTGAGCATGCCCACGCGCACGGGCAGGATCGACGACGCGCTGGACCGCTGGCTGCTGCATCCGGTATTCGGGCTGCTGGCGCTGGCGGTGGTGATGTTCCTGATCTTCCAGGCGGTATACGCCTGGGCCACGCCGCTCATGGACCTGATCGAGGCGGGCAGTGGCGCGCTGGGTGCGTGGGTCGGCGGCTTGTTGCCGGAAGGTCCGCTCAACAGTCTGCTGGTCGACGGCGTCATTGCCGGTCTGGGCGGCGTGATCGTGTTCCTGCCGCAGATCCTGATCCTGTTCGCCTTCATCCTGGCGCTGGAAGAAAGCGGCTACCTGCCGCGTGCCGCGTTCCTGCTGGACCGGATGATGGCCTCGGCCGGTCTGTCGGGACGTTCCTTCATCCCGCTGCTGTCGAGCTTCGCCTGCGCCATCCCGGGCATCATGGCGACGCGCAGCATCCAGGACCCGCGCGACCGCCTGGCCACGATCCTGGTCGCACCGCTGATGACCTGTTCGGCGCGCCTGCCGGTGTACGCGCTGCTGATCGGCGCGTTCATCCCGCAGAAGACCGTCTGGGGCGTCTTCAACCAGCAGGGTCTGGTGCTGTTCGGCCTGTACGCCGCCGGTATCGCCAGCGCATTGATCGTGTCGTGGGTGATGAAGAAGTGGCGCCGCGACAAGAGCGAGCATGCGCTGCTGCTGGAACTACCGTCCTACCGCATCCCGCACCCACGCGACCTGGTGATCGGCCTGTGGGAGCGCGCGATGATCTTCCTGAAGCGCGTGGGCGGCATCATCCTTGCGTTGACCATCCTGCTGTGGTTCCTCCTGAACTTCCCGGCGGCACCGGCCGACGCGGTGGGACCGGCCATCGACTACAGTTTTGCGGGACGCATCGGCCATGCCATGGCCGTGTTCTTCGCGCCGCTGGGCTTCAACTGGCAGATCTGCATCGCGCTGATCCCCGGCCTGGCCGCGCGCGAAGTCGCGGTGTCCTCGCTGGCCACGATCTACGCGCTCTCCGCCGCCGACGACGATGCCGCCATCCAGGCGCTTACGCCGGTGATCAGCGACGGCTGGTCGCTCGCGACCGCACTGTCGTTGCTGGTGTGGTTCATCTACGCCCCGATGTGCATTTCGACGTTGGCGACGATCAAGCGCGAGACCAACTCGTGGAAGCAGATGGGTTTCGCGACGTTCTATCTGTTCGCGCTGGCGTATCTGGCGTCGTTGGTGACGTACCAGCTCGCCCGCGCGCTGGGCGCCGGCTGAGCATGGACCTCTCGCTCTCCCTGCAGTACGCCATCATCGCCATGCTGGTGGTGGCCAGCGCGTGGGTGGTGCTGAAGAAGCAGTTCCCGGGGCCGTTGCGCAGGGCGCGGATCGCACTGGCGCTGCCCCTGTTGCGCGAAGGCAGCGCGAACTGGCGGCAGGCCCTGGGGAGATGGATCGCACCGGCGGGCAGCGTGGTCAACGGCCGGATCGCCGGCAAGGACTGCGGCGGCTGCGATGGGTGTGGTTGAGCGTGCCGTTCAGCCGTAACGGATCGCCAGCCCCGCGATCCCCAGTCCCGCTAACACCATGAATGAAACGACCGTGGTCAAGCGATTGCCGGCCGCTGCCGCGATGCTGATCCGGTGGCGCGCCGCATAGGCCCAGTCGCACAACGTCATGCCGATCGCCGCACTCGCCAACGCCAGCAACCACGGCGAAGGCAGGTCATGCATGGGCAGGGCGCGAACGAGCCAGCTGGTGCCGATGGCGAAACGCAATGCATCGAAGAACTGGCGGAAATGCACGAGTGCGGCCGGCAGCACGAGCGCGAACGCCAGTGCCGGCACGTGCGGCAGCCACCACGCCATCAGCAGGCCGGCGACGGACAGCCAGACGGGCATCAGGGCCAGCCAGGGCGACCGCGCGCTGGCGGGCCGTTCCCGCCAGGCCCACAGGGCACGCATCGCATGCCAGATGCACAGCATGGCGGCGACGGCGATGAAGGTCAGCGCCATCATGCGCTGCTGCCGCTCGGACGGGAGTCCGACCAGGGCACACAGGCCGGCGATGGCAAGCGTCGCCAGCGCGGCCGTCAGCAGCACAGTGGCCCAGCGCCAGGGGCCCGCGTAGAACGGGTCGGCAAGGCGTTCGTAGAAAGCCTGTTGCTCGCCCTCCAGGCCGGGCACGTCGTCTCCGTAATCCGCGGTCAATCGCTGCGACAGGCGCGCGGCGCGTAATGCGAAGCCCGGCACGCACGCCAGCAGCAATGCGAGCGGCCATCGGAACGGACGCTTCAATTGCCGGATGGTGAGCGGCCTGTCCTCGTCGAACGCGTCCGTATTCTCCGAGGCTACCGCCTCCAGCACCTGCTGGCGTCGCCCGATCCATTCCGGCGCGGTGAAACCGAAGAAGTCCGCAAGCACCGCCAGTATCGCCGGCCTCACCTGCACATCCTCCTGGAGGATGCTCCCGAAGATCGCCTGCCCGACGCGTTGCTTCGCGTCGAGACTGTACAAGCCGGGATGGTGTTCGAGGTGGTTGCGGAACGCCGAGGGCAGGTCCGTCCCGGCCCGCGCCATCAGCGCCTCGCGCACGCCGTCCTCGTCGAACCGTTCGGCTGGCGACAACGGGTCGAAGGCGCCTGCCCGCGAAAGGATCGCCGCGGCATCCTGTCCCCACGCATCCTGCGCTGTCGCTGGCTCGGGGTGCGGATCATCCACAATGAACTCGAGCACGCCATCGCGCTGCACGGACAGCGCTTCCTGGTAAGCCTCGTGCAGGCGCTGGAAGGCGGCGGGATCCTCGTCGGGACGTGTGGTCTTCAGCAGGCGCGCATAGGTACGCTTGATGGTGCGCTCGTTGGCGTCCGGCGGCAGTCCGAGGAGGGAAAACGCGTCGCTCACGCCGCGGCTCCGGAGCAGCGGGACACGGACAGCATCGCCAGCAACCCGATCCAGATGGCACCGCCGAACATCCACGCCAAGTGGCTGGACGACGAGGGTGGCGAGGCTTCCGTATAGGGTCTGCGTATTGCGTGGGCATCCTCGAGCGTCATGTGCGCGTGCCGCTCCAGTGCCGTGACGAACGGTTCAAGACGCGCGCGTGCGGGCCCCGGCATGTCCAGTTCCAGAAAGTGGAGGACGGCCGCCATGTGCCGCGGTGGCAGGGCCGGCGCTTGAAGCAACGCGTAGACGATCTGGTGGGCGAAGGCTTCGCGCGCGCCGACCGAATAGAACGCCGGGTGGGCTTGAAGCCATCCGAGGACATCGCGGCCGCTGGCCGTGCGCGAAACGTCGGATAGCGCGGTGATGAACATACCGATCTCGAACCGAGCAGCGTCGACAGGATCAGGCTCGGCGGGAATCGTGGCTCGCCCGCCGGCAGGGAGCGCGGGCGACGTGTCAAGGCCAACGTCGGATCGTGCTGAGGGCGCATTGCCGCCCAGCCGGTGCATGCACGCCTGGTAGGCCTCGTTGATGCGCTGGAAACCCTCGGGATCATCGTCGGGCCTGTGGCGTTTCAGCAGTCGGGCGTACGCGCGCCTGACCGTACGTTCGTCCGCGTCTGCGTCGATGCCGAGCGCCTCGAAAGGCCACACGCTCACGCCTGCGACTCGATGTGCTCGAGCATCCGGGCGAACTGGCTGCGGTGTTCGCGGATCTGCAGGGGGTCCTGGCCGTCCAGGATCGCGCGGAAGCGCACCAGCGCATCCTGCAGGTCGCGACGTGCCCACAGCAGCTCTTCGTACAGGCGTTCGGCACGCGCGATCACCAGGAGATTCTCCTGCTGGTCGCGTGGATGCACCTTCAGTTCCGACAGCGCGGCCAGGCGCTGGCGGATCTCGTCCGGCGTCAGTACGCCGGGGTTCTGCTGCAGGACGACCTCATGCGTCTGGCCGGTCGCCACGATCGTGGCTTCCACCTGAAGCAGACCGTTCACGTCGTAGGTGAATCGGATGTCCACCGGATTCTCGCGCGCTGCGCGTGCCGGGACCTTCACCGAGATGGTACCCAGCTTGACGTTGTTCTCTACCCGCGGGCTCTCGCCCTGGTAGATGTTGAACTCCACCTGCGTCTGCAGGTCGCGCATCGGCTGGTAGCGTTCGACGCGGCTGACCGGCACCGTCGCGTTGCGATGGATGATCGGGGAGAAGAGGCCAGTGGTGACCTGCCCATGTCCGTCGTCCTGCGCGGTATCCACGCCCAGCGAATGCGGACACACGTCGGTGAGGATGATCTCTTCCAGCGACTCGTCGCGCGCCTTCATTCCGGCCGCAACGGCCGCACCCAGCGCGATCGCCTCATCCGGGTTGATGTGCCGCAACGGCAGGCGACCGAACATGCGCGACACGAGGCGCGCGGTCAGCGGCATCCGCGATGCGCCGCCGACCAGGACGATGTCGTCCAACTGCCCGGGCGCCAGCCGCGCGTCGCGCATGGCCCGCTCCAACGGTGCGCGCATGCGCTGGACCAGCGGCTCGCACAGTCGCGAGAAGCCCGCCTCGTCGACCTGCCAGCGGCTCGACGCTCCGCCCACCACGAAATCCACATCGACCGGGCCGCCGGATGTGTTCGAAAGTTCGCGCTTGGCCGACTCCAGTCGGCGCCTCAGCTGGGCGTCCTCGCTGGCTGTCAGGTCTTTCGGTTCGATCCTGAGTTCGCGCAGGCAGGCGTCTCGCAGCGCGGAAAGGAAATCCTCGCCGCCGAGGAAGTTGTCGCCGGCGCTGGCGTGGACCTCCATCACCCCATCGAACATTTCCAGGATCGAGACATCGAAGGTGCCACCCCCCAGATCGAAGACGAGGAAGCGGCCGCCGCCGTCGCGCTGCTGCAGTCCGTAGGCCATGGCGGCGGCGGTCGGCTCGTTGATGAGCCGTTCGACCTTGATGCCCGCCAGTTCACCGGCGATGCGGGTGGCCTTGCGCTGGGCGTCGCCGAAGTACGCGGGAACGCTGATCACGGCCTCGGTGACCGGCGCGCCGAAGTGACTCTCCGCATCGGCGATCAACGCACGCAGCACGAGTGCCGACAGCTCTTCGGGGCGCAGCGCATGCTGGCCGAGGCGGGTGACGCGGTTGGTACCCATCCAGCGCTTGAAGCTGGCGACGGTGCGCTGCGGGTGGGTGATCAGGCGGTCCACGGCGGCGCGTCCGACGATGAGCGTTTCGTCCGCGTCCACGCTCACCACGGAGGGTGTCAGCAGTTCACCCAGCGCGTTCGGAATGAGCACGGGACCGTTGGGCCCGTGGTAGCCGATCAACGAATGCGTGGTCCCCAGATCGATGCCGACGATCATCCAGCCCCCTGCTGGCGTCCTTGTCGACACCGAGTGTAGCCGGGCCGCGTGGCGGCGGGGAGGGCGTCAGTGCCGCGTGCGCCGACCTGTCGCCTTCCCCGTCGCAGGGTTGAGTTCGACCGACAGCACGAAGCTGCGCTGCTCGTGCGGCTGCATGGCGCCGACGCCGACGACCTGCCGCGTCACTTCCTCACCCCGGTCGTTGCGGATGGAGAGCACCACGCTGTATTCCCAGGCCGCGCCTTCGGCAGGCGGTTGCAGCGTGCCCTCGATCCGCAGCGGAGTCAGCGCGGGCGCCGCGTTGGCGCCCGCGCCGGGTTCGAAGCGCAGGTGGTGGCGGCAGCCGGGGCAGACCGCCGCGCTCTCCAGGATGGTCGCCTTGCAGTGCGGGCAGGTACGGGTGGCGCCGGCAGTGCCGGGGCGGGGTTGGCTCATGCGGCGGCGCCGGGCTCCGTGCTGCCGGACTTGCCGGCCTTGGCCGCGGGCTCATCCCAGCCGAAGTCGGCCTGGCCGCGCATCCGCGATCCGGCGGCCACGGTGAGCGACCCCGCCTTGACGTCACCGACCAGCACGCCCGAGGCGAGCAGTTCGACGCGCGCCGCGGATTCGATGTTGCCCTCGAGTTCGCCAGCGATGGTGACCTTCTTCGCCCGCACGCCGCCATTGAGCTTGGCGCCGGTCTCGATGGTCAGGTCGCCCTGCACGTTCACGTCGCCCTTGAAACGGCCGGCGATGCGGATGTCGCCCGTACCCTCGATCTTGCCCTCGATGGTCAGGTCTGCCGCGATCAAAGACTCCTTCAGCGATTCCGCTGGTGCGACGCGCTCGACCGGCCGCGTGCCCGGCGGTGCGGTGACGGCGGGGGAAAAGTCGGCGGCGGACGTATCGCGCAGCGGGACCGGCGACGGCTCGGGCGGCAGGGGGGCGGCGTCCTTCTTCGCGGGGCCTTGGTCTTTCCAGATGGACATGCAGGGGATGCTCCGGTTGACGTGGACACCGGACTATCGCGGCTGGCGGAGTTCCACGTTGTGACCCGTGCGGACAATCAGGCCGATCGCCAAGTAGGGGAAAGTCCGGTTCATCGCGCAGTCGGGCATGTGTACGCGCCACTCACAACCCTGACAAGGCATCAGCGCCCGCCTGCGATTTCGACGAAGGCCCCTGTCGTGTAGCTGGCCCGGTCCGACAGCAGCCACAGGATCGCTTCCGCGACCTCATGCGGTTGTCCGCCCCGACGCATCGGCACGAAGGCCTTGACCCGGTCGATCCTGCCGGGCTCGCCGCCATCGGCGTGCATGTCGGTATGGATGAAGCCGGGCCGGACCGCGTTGACGCGGATGCCTTCCTGCGCCACCTCGTGCGCCAGGCCGACGGTCAGGCTGTCGACCGCGCCTTTCGACGCGGCATAGTCGACGTACTCCCCGGGCGACCCGGTCCTGGAGGCGACCGACGAGACGTTGACGATGGCGCCGCCGTGACCGCCGTGCCGGGTGGACATGCGTCGCACCGCCTCGCGGCAGCACAGCAGGGTGCCGATGACATTGGTGGCGAGGATGCGCTCGATGCGCGCGGACGCCAGCGCGTCCACGCGGGACTGTGTTTCCAGGATGCCGGCGTTGTTGACCAGCGCGCCGAGTGGACCCCATGCGTCGTCGAGCCGGCGGAACATCGCCACCACCTCGGCCTCGCGGGCCACATCGGCTTGCAGGGCGAGCGCCTGTCCACCGCGGTCGACGATCTTGCGGACGACAGCCTGCGCGGATTCTTCGTCGCGACGGAAGTTGACCCCGACGGCATAGCCCTGTTCCGCCGCCAGCAGCGCCGTGGCGGCGCCGATGCCGCGCCCGCCGCCGGTGACCAGCACGACCCGTGCCGTCACCGCGCTACATCCGGAAGACGCCGAACTTCGCCGGCGGGACCGGTGCATTCAGCGAGGCGGAAAGGCCCAGGCCCAGCACCCGGCGCGTGTCGGCGGGGTCGATGATGCCGTCGTCCCACAGACGGGCCGTGGCATACCACGGGCTGCCCTGGGATTCGTACTGGTCGCGTATCGGCGCCTTGAAGGCTTCTTCCTCGTCGGCGTTCCACGCGCCGCCGCGGGCCTCGATGCCATCGCGCTTCACCGTCGCCAGCACGCTCGCCGCCTGCTCGCCGCCCATCACGCTGATGCGCGCGTTCGGCCACATCCACAGGAAGCGCGCACCGTAGGCGCGCCCGCACATGGCGTAGTTGCCCGCGCCGAAGCTGCCGCCGACGACGACGGTGAACTTCGGCACGCTCGAGCATGCGACGGCGGTGACCATCTTCGCACCGTCCTTCGCGATGCCGGCATTCTCGTACTTGCGACCGACCATGAACCCGGTGATGTTCTGCAGGAAGACCAGCGGGATGCCGCGCTGGTTGCACAGTTCGATGAAGTGAGCGCCCTTCAGCGCGCTCTCGCCGAACAGGATGCCGTTGTTGGCGACGATGCCCACCGGATAACCGTGCAGGTGGGCGAAGCCGGTGACCAGCGTCTTGCCGTAGCGCGCCTTGAACTCGTCCAGCTCGCTGCCGTCGGTGATGCGCGCGATGACCTCGCGGATGTCGAACGGTCGGCGCGTGTCCTTCGGCACGATGCCGTAGAGCTCGTCGGTGGCGTAAAGCGGCTCGCGCGCCTCGCGCACGGCGACCGGCATGGCCTTGCGCCGGTTGAGGTGGCCGACGATGCCGCGCGCGATCTCCAGCGCGTGGCGGTCGTCTTCGGCGAAGTGGTCCGCCACGCCGGAAATGCTGGTGTGCACGTCCGCGCCTCCCAATGCCTCCGCATCGACCACTTCGCCGGTCGCCGCCTTCACCAGCGGCGGGCCGCCGAGGAAGATCGTGCCCTGTTCCTTCACGATCACGCTCTCGTCGCACATCGCGGGCACGTAAGCGCCGCCGGCGGTGCAGCTGCCCATCACCACCGCGATCTGCGGGATGTTCTCCGCGGAAAGGCGCGCCTGGTTGTA
The DNA here is from genome assembly GCF_002863005.1 of Pseudoxanthomonas sp. Lineage (GTDB taxonomy): Bacteria > Pseudomonadota > Gammaproteobacteria > Xanthomonadales > Xanthomonadaceae > Pseudoxanthomonas_A. The sequence goes on along the minus strand of NZ_PKDG01000006.1, from coordinate 6,986 downwards.
GAAGATGCGGCCGAAGTGCTCGCGATCCGGGAAGACTTCGTCCTGCAGCGGCAGGAAGGCGCCACCGGAATCGACCAGATAGATGCAGGGCAGGTGGTTTTCGCGCGCCACTTCCTGTGCCCGCAGGTGCTTCTTCACCGTCATCGGGAAGTAGGTGCCCCCCTTGACGGTGGCGTCATTGGCGACGACCACCACCTCGTTGCCCATGACCCGGCCGATCCCGCAGACCATGCCGGCCGCCGGCGCGGCACCGTCGTACATGTCCTCTGCGGCCAGCGGCGCGATTTCCAGGAACGGAGAGCCGGGATCTAGCAGGGCGGTGATGCGCTCGCGCGCCAGCAGCTTGCCGCGTTCGGTGTGCTTGGCGCGGGCCTTCTCGCCACCGCCATCCGCGGCACGCGCCAGCCGGCGGTCGAGTTCCTGCACGAGCACGCGGTGGTAAGCGGCGTTGGCGACGAACTCGGGCGAGCGCGGATCGAGGTGCGAGGCGATGGCAGGCATGCGACAGGACAGTGCAGGGAAGGCGGCATCAGACCACAAAGCCCTGCATGCGCCAAACCGCAGTGCAAAAAGAAAGGCCCGCTTGCGCGGGCCTCTCCGGTTCGCACGAAGGCGACGCGATTACTTCTTGGCTTCTTCAGCCTTGGCTTCGGCCTTGTCGGCCACTTCAGCGGCCTTGTCGGCGGTCGCCTGGGCAGCGTCGGCGGTGGCCGAAGCAGCGGCGGCGGTCGCGTCGTTGGCAGCAGCCTGGGTGGCAGCGGCGGCGTCGGATGCGGCGGCGGTCGCGGCAGCAGCGGCATCGGCGGTCGCGGCAGCGGCGGCGTCGCCAGCGGCGGAAGCGGCGTCGCCGGCAGCCGAAGCGGCATCACCCGCAGCAGCGGCGGCCTGGTCGGCAGCGGCGGCAGCGTCGGCAGCAGCGGCGTCGGTGTTTTCGCTCTTGGTGCAGGCGCTCAGGGCCAGGGCGGCGGCAACCAGCAGCACGGTGCTCTTGATCTTCATGTGGATCCCCAAATCGGTAGTGTGGAAGAAAGTGGCGCCGGGATGGCGACGTCCGTCCGTCTCAAACCGACGAGGCGAACCGGGAGCCAGACCCGGATACAGAAAAAGCCGCCAGCGAACTGGCGGCTTTCTCAGTTTAACGCTAAATCAGGCAACCGCCAGCAGATTACTGCTTGGTGGCTTCCTTGGCAGCGTCGGTCGCGGCTTCGGCGGTGTCGGCAGCCTGGGCAGCGGCGTCGGCAGCAGCGTCAGCAGCTTCCGTCGTGGTGGCGGCGGCAGCGTCGGTCGCGGCGGTGGCAGCGGCGTCGGCGGCGGTGGCAGCGGCGTCGGCCGACTGCTGGGCGGCGTCGGCGGTCACTTCGCCAGCGGAAGCGGCGGCGTCAGCGGCAGCCTGGGCTTCGGTGGCGGTCGCAGCGGCGTCGGCAGCGGCGTCGGCAGCCTGGTCCTGGTTCGAGCACGCAGCCAGGGCGAAACCCAGAGCCAGCGCGATCAGAGCCTTGTTCATGGTCATCGTTGCATTTCCTCGTCGTTAGTTAGGCAACGCGCAATTGCGCGCCTGCAACATGATGACAAGCCCATTACGGCTGTCAAGCGGTTGGCCGGTTATCTTTGTCAATCCGTTGTTAAACCTTATGGGGCGGGCGAAAGCCGGCCGCTTCGCCCCCCGCAACTGCGCAAAAACTCAGGCGATCTCCACGGCGATCGCCGTGGCTTCGCCGCCGCCGATGCAGAGCGTGGCGACGCCGCGCTTGGCGCCACGAACGCGCAGCGCGTTGACCAGGGTGACCACCAGACGGGCGCCCGAGGCACCGATCGGATGGCCCAGCGCGCAGGCGCCACCGTTGACATTGACCTTGGCGTGCGGGATGCCCAGTTCCTTGATCGGCGCCATGGCGACGACGGCGAAGGCTTCGTTGACCTCGAACAGGTCCACCTGGTCGATCGTCCAGCCGACCTGCTTGAGCAGCTTGTCGATGGCGGCGACGGGGGCGGTGGTGAACCACTCCGGCGCCTGCGAATACGTGGCATGACCCACGATCTTCGCCAGCGGCGTCAGGCCGCGCCGAGCGGCTTCGTCGGCGCTCAGCAGGACGGTGGCGGCGGCGCCGTCGGAAATGCTGGACGAACTGGCGGCGGTCACGCTGCCGTCCTTCTTGAAGGCGGGTTTCAGCGTGGGGATCTTGGCGATGTCGGACTTGCCCGGCTGTTCGTCGGTGGCCACCTCGACCTCGCCTTTCCGCGTGGCGACCTTGACCGGGACGATCTCGTCGTTGAACGCGCCGGACGCCTGCGCTGCCTGGGCACGGGTGACCGATTCGATGGCGAAGGCGTCCTGCTCCTCGCGGCTGAACCCGAACTTGTCCACGGTCGCCTCCGCGAACACGCCCATCGGCTGCCCGTCGTACGGGCTGGTAAGGCCGTCCCATGCCATGTGGTCGACCGCCTGGAAATTGCCGTAGCGGTTGCCCGTGCGCGAGTTGGGGAGCATGTGGGGCGCGTTGCTCATCGACTCCATGCCGCCGGCGACGACGATGCTGGCCGAGCCGGCCTTGATCAGGTCGTGGCCCAGCATGATGGCCTTCATGCCCGAGCCGCATACCTTGTTGATGGTGGTGGCGCCGGCGGCGTCCGGGATGCCCGCCGCACGCGCGGCCTGGCGTGCCGGTGCCTGGCCCAGGTTGGCGGGCAGCACGCACCCCATGATCACTTCGGACACGTCGGCGGCCGGGATGCCGGACTGCTCCAGCGCAGCGGCGATGGCGGCGGCGCCCAGCGTCGGGGTGGGCACACCGTTGAACTGGCCGAGGAACGAACCGATGGCGGTGCGCTTGGCGGCGGCGATGACGATGTCGGACATGGAGGACTTCCCGCGTGGAGTGAGATCCCGATTATCCCGCCCCGGGCCGACGGCCGGCAAATCGGCCGTTGGTACAGGAGGCCGCCGGCCGCCGGCGTATGCTGTGGCGCAAGGGGATTGGATATGTCACACGAGCCATCGACCGAACCGGCGCCGCGCGCGTTCGTCGTTCCGTGCAAGGTGCTGGACTCGGGTGCGCCGTGGCGCTGGCTGCGCGCAGGCTGGCGCGACGTCTGCCGTGCCCCGGCGCTGACCCTGTCGTTCGGCGGGGCGATCGTGCTGGTGAGCATCGGGGTGGGCTGGCTGGGGTATGCGCTGGGGCGCTTCGCCTTGCTGGCGACCCTGCTGTCGGGTTTCGTTTTCGTCGCTCCGCTGATCTGCGTGGGTCTCTACTGCGTCAGTCGCGCGCTGGAACAGGGGCGCGCGCCGAGATTGGCCGATTCCTTCGTGCTGGCGCGGCGCGTGCTGGGACAGGCAGGCGTCTACGCGCTGGGGCAGGGCGTGATCATCCTGCTGTGGTCGCGCGCCGGCATGATGGTCAGTGCCTTTTTCCCTTTCGACGGCAGCGATCCGGGTGTGTTCTGGGAGTTCCTTGCCCTGGGGTCGTGCGTCGGGGCCGTGTTCGCCACGCTGACCTTCGCGGTCACGGCGTTCTCGCTGCCGATGATCGCCGACCGCGACGTCGACATGGTGACGGCGGCCGTTTCCAGCGTCCATGCCGTGATGCGGAACAAACGGGTGATGCTGCTCTGGGGCCTGCTGCTGGCCACCGTGACGGCGATCGGCTTCGCCACGGCATTCCTGGGACTGGCGGTACTGATGCCCTGGCTTGCCTACGCCACGTGGCACGCGTATCGCGACACGCTGGATGCGTCCGGGTGGCCGTCGCTGCCCTGACGCATCGACGCACGAGGACCGGTATTACACCCCGTTAGAGTGACGTTAGTGACATTAGCGCCGTTCGGCTTGTCCTGCGTCGAGGGCGATGCCTCTAATGCATGCGCGATCAAGCCAGGGTGGGCGGCGCGTGACAAGAGCTTTGCAGGAAGAAGGCGCGGCGGACGCCAGCGTCGAGACGACCCGGGCTGATGCGCGTGCGCGTCGGTGTCGGGCTTATCTCGGCATCGGCGTGGCGATGGCCGTGGCGCATCCGTTGATCGTCTCGCCGCTGGCATCGGACATCGCGTATTTCCTGATCGCGTTCTACGGCCTGGCGGGGTGCGTGATCGGCGTGCGGTCGAATCGGCCCCGCGATGGCATCGCGTGGGTGTGGATGGTGGTCGCGCATGCATTGTTGACGGCCGGTGAAGTGGCGCAGGCGGCCACCGACAACGATGGTTCCTTCGGTCGCAACGTCAACCTGGCCGACGTGCTGTACATCGCGGCCTACGCGATGTTCGTCGCGGCGCTGCTGGGCCTGGCGCGCGATCCCGCCGGCAGCCGCCAGCGCGCCGGGATGCTCGATGGGTTGATCGTGTTCACCGGGCTGACGCTGGTGGCCTGGGAACTGCTGGTCCTGCCGACATATACAGCAGGCGCCGCCTATGCCGCTCCACAGCTGTTGCGCGTGTTCTATCCCATTGTCGACCTGTTGCTGCTCGGCCTTCTGGTATGGATCGCGACGGCGCGCGAGGCGCGTTCGCCGGCCTTCCTGCTGCTTGCCGCCGGATTCACGGCGTGGGCCTGCGCCGATGCGCTGTTCCACATGACGGTGAGCAGCGTGTCCGAGCCATCGGCGTTGCTGAAATCGATGTGGTTGTTGGCGCACGTGCTGTGGGGGGCAGCACTGATGCATCCTTCCCTGCATGCGCTGCACGCGCCGAGGGATCATGAAACCGGCGACTTCCCGCCCGGACGTCTCGCCACGCTGGCGCTGGCGACGCTCATCGCGCCGGGCGTGCTGCTGGTGCAGTACGCCTTCGGCATCCCCGTGGACGTTGCGGGGGTGGCGGTCACGAGCATCATCATCACCGCCCTGACCTGGACGCGGGTGCGCCACCTGCTCGCGCGGATGAGGCAACAGGCGCGGCGGCTCAGCCACTGGGCGCAGACCGACGCGCTGACCGCGCTTCCTAACCGCCGGCAACTGGAACACCGCTTGTCGCAGTCATTCGCGGACCGGGAGAACGTCGCGCTCCTCGCGCTGGACGTCGACCGCTTCAAGGGGGTGAACGACACCTTCGGCCACCCGGTGGGCGACCGCATGCTGTGCGCGCTCGCACAGCGCTGGGGTGACGAGCTGGAGGCAGGCGACCTGCTCGCGCGCCTGGGCGGAGACGAATTCGGCGTGCTCCTTCGCGGCCCGTCGGCCGGCAAGCGCGCCATCGAGTGCGCCTGGCGCCTGCAGGCCTCGCTCGCGGAACCGCTGGCGCTCGACGGCATCAGCCTGCACGCGGCCGCCAGCATCGGGGTGGCCACGTCGCCGGAAGACGGCACCGATGCCGAGCGCCTGATGCGGAGCGCGAGCGCCGCCATGCGCGCGGCGAAGCAGCGGCAGTCGCGCGTCGAAGCCTTCGTCGACGAGCTGGATACGCAGGACTCTCGCCGCCTGTTGCTGCTCAACGAATTCCACGAGGCCATCCGGCGCGGCGAACTGGTGGTCCACTACCAGCCGAAGCTGGCCCTGGCCAGCGGGCGCGTCTCGGGCGTGGAAGCACTGGTGCGATGGCAGCATCCGCGCGAAGGCCTGCTGCCGCCTTCCGCGTTCATCGGTGCGGTCGAGCAGACCGAAATGGCGCGCGACCTGGTGCAGGTGGTGCTGGATCTGGCGCTCGCGCAGTGCGCGGCATGGCGACGCGAGGGATTGTCGCTGGAGGTGGCCGTCAATCTGTCGCCGCGCAACCTGGCCGACCCGGATCTTGCCGACTGGGTAGCCGGGCGCCTGTCAGCGAACGGCCTGCCCGCGCATGCGCTGGAACTGGAGATCACCGAGTCCAGTGCCATGGGCGATCCCGTCCGCTCCCTGCATGCCCTCGGTGCGCTGCACGCGCTCGGCGTCATCCTGTCCATCGACGACTACGGCACCGGGCACAGCTCGCTCGCCTATCTGCAACAGATGCCCATCCGGGTGCTGAAGCTGGACCGGACCTTCGTCTCGCGGATGGGGCGCACGATGGCCGACGACGCGATCGTGCGGTCGACGCTGGAACTGGCGGCCGAACTCGGCCTGGACGTCGTGGCGGAGGGCGTGGAGGACGCGCATACGCTGTCGCTGCTTGCCGCGATGGGGTGCCACGCGGCCCAGGGGTATCACCTGGCGCCTCCGCAGCCACCCGCCGACATCCCGCAGGTCATCCGCGACATCGAACGCCGCATGCGCAGGCAAGTGACCGCGCACGAGTGACCGAGGCGCCCGGCCACGCGGCGCGGCAGTGCCGCGCAACCGGTTTCAGCCGCGCCCGTCGAACAGTTCGCGCCCGATCAGCATGCGGCGGATTTCATTCGTGCCGGCACCAATCGCGTAGAGCTTGGCGTCGCGCAGCAGGCGGCCGGCCGGATACTCGTTGATGTAGCCGTTGCCGCCCAGCGACTGGATCGCTTCCAGCGTCACCTGCACCGCGGCTTCCGACGCATGCAGCAGGCAGCCTGCCGCCGCCGCGCGAGAACCCTGTCCTTCGTCGAAACCGCGCGCCACCTGGTAGGCGAAGGCGCGGCTGGACTGCAGTGCGGTGTACATGTCGGCGAGCTTGCCCTGCATCAGCCCGAACGTGCCGATGGCGGCGTCGAACTGCTTGCGCTCGCGCACGTAGGGCAGGGTGATGTCGAGCGCCGCCTGCATCAGGCCGATGGGTCCGCCGCTCAGCACCAGCCGCTCGGTGTTCAGGCCGCTCATCAGCACGCGTACGCCCTGGTTGACCTCGCCCAGCACGTTCTCGGCGGGGATCTCGCAGTTCTCGAACACCAGTTCGCAGGTGTTGCTGCCACGCATGCCCAGCTTGTCGAGCTTCTGCGCGGTGGAGAAGCCCTTCATGCCACGCTCGACGATGAAGGCGGTCATGCACTTGCTGCCCGCGTCCTTGCCGGCGGTGCGCATGTAGACCAGCAGCACGTCGGCTTCGGGCCCGTTGGTGATCCACATCTTGTTGCCGTTGGCGACCCACATACCGTCCTTGAGCTCGGCGCGGCAGCT
>NZ_PKDG01000039.1 GCF_002863005.1 Pseudoxanthomonas sp. | reverse complement strand
AACACATCGTCGGCACGCAGTTGGCTGTCGAACTCGATCAGGGTCACGTGGGCGACGATGCCGGCCAGGTCGATCGCCGCCTCGACGCCGGAGTTGCCGCCGCCGATCACCGCTACGCGCTTGCCCTTGAACAGCGGACCGTCGCAGTGCGGGCAGTAGGCCACGCCCTTGTTGCGGTACTCGTCCTCGCCGGGCACGTTCATCTGCCGCCAGCGGGCACCGGTGGAGAGGATCAAGGTCTTCGACTTCAGCGAGGCTCCGTTGGCGAGCTGTACCTCAATCAGCCCGTCCTGTCCGGCGGGAACGAGCTTCTCCGCGCGCTGCAGGTTCATCACGTCGACCTGGTAGTCCTTGACGTGCTGCTCCAGCGCAGCGGCGAGCTTCGGGCCTTCGGTATACGGCACGGAAATGAAGTTCTCGATCGCCATCGTGTCCAGCACCTGGCCGCCGAAGCGTTCGGCCGCCACGCCGGTGCGGATGCCCTTGCGCGCAGCGTAAATGGCGGCGGCGGCGCCGGCCGGGCCACCGCCGACGACGAGCACGTCGTAGGGCGCCTTCGCCTTGATCTTCTCGGCATCGCGCTTGCCGGCGTTGGTGTCGAGCTTGGCGACGATTTCTTCCACGCCCATGCGGCCGGCGCCGAACACCTCGCCGTTGAGGAAGATCGTCGGCACCGACATCACTTCGCGCCGCTCGACTTCCTGCTGGAACAGCGCGCCGTCGATGGCGACGTGCTGGATCTTCGGGTTCAGCACCGCCATCAGGTTCAGCGCCTGCACGACGTCCGGGCAGTTCTGGCACGACAGCGAGAAATAGGTTTCGAAGCGGTATTCGCCATCGAGCGAGCGGATCTGTTCGATCACGTCCTGCGCGAGTTTCGACGGATGGCCGCCGACCTGCAGCAGTGCCAGCACCAGCGAGGTGAACTCGTGGCCCATCGGCAGGCCGGCGAAGGTCAGGTGGATGTCGTGGCCCGGCGAGGTCAGCGAGAAGGACGGTGTGCGTTCGCCGCCACGCTGCTCGGTGACGCTGATCCTGTCCGACACCTCCTTCAGGTCGCGCAGCAAGGACTGCAGCTCGGCCGAGGCGTCGCTGTCGTCCAGGAACGCGGTGATGTGGATGGGGCGCACGGCCTTTTCCAGGTAGGCCTGCAGCTGCGTCTTCAGATTGGCGTCCAGCATGGCGAACGTCTCCGTGGAGGAATAGGGGGAAGTGAGGTCAGGCGTTTGCAGGAGCGGCATGCGCCGGGGGAGGGAGCCGGCCAGGGAGGGGAACCGGCAAGCGGCACATGCCGCTGCTGCAAACGTCCGTCGGGGAGACCGACCTCCGGGCGCGTGGCCCGGAGGTGGCAGGAAGCGGATGACGCGGTACTGCAATGGCGCATCCGCGCTGGGATGCGCCGGTGCTGCGGCGAGGCTTAGATCTTGCCGACCAGGTCCAGCGACGGGGCGATGGTCTTGGCGCCTTCCTTCCACTTGGCCGGGCAGACCTGGCCGGGGTTGGCGGCGGTGAACTGCGCGGCCTTCAGCTTGCGCAGGGTTTCCGACACGTCGCGGGCGATTTCGTTGCTGTGAATCTCGGCGGTCTTGATGACGCCTTCCGGGTTGATGACGAAGGTGCCACGCAGGGCCAGGCCTTCTTCTTCGATGTGCACGCCGAAGGCACGGGTCAGCTGGTGGGTCGGGTCGCCGACCAGCGGGAACTGGGCCTTGCCCACTGCCGGGGAGGTTTCGTGCCACACCTTGTGCGAGAAGTGCGTGTCGGTGGTGACGATGTAGACCTCGGCGCCGGCCTTCTGGAACTCGGCGTAGTTGGCGGCGGCGTCTTCCACTTCGGTCGGGCAATTGAAGGTGAAGGCGGCCGGCATGAAGATCAGGACCGACCACTTGCCCTTCAGGGTGCCATCGGTGACTTCGACGAATTCGCCGTTGTGGAAGGCGGTGGTCTTGAACGGCTGGACCGCGGTGTTGATCAGGGACATGGAAGATCCTCGTGAGTGGAGTGGGTGTGGTGAAGCGATGGCGCCATGGTAGGCAGCGACTATTGATATCTCAAATCGATTGATGGAATTGAATAGATAGTTTTTGGCTATCAATAGGTGGGGTCGGCACATGCTTTCAACGAGATCTGAACAAAAAATCAAATTTTTCAGTTACTTATATTGATGGCGATCTGACTGGATCAGGACGTCTTAAGAGCTCTCTTGCCGGCACACGTCCGAACGAGGCCATTGCCGGCACTGCTAGAAGCACCGAGCGCTCCATACGCCATTGAGCACCATGATGGTGCGTCGCGGCGATGCGCAGGCGTGTGGGGTACCGCCGCCCGGTACCATGCGTGCCATGTCCGCTCCCGCCTCCCTCCGTCTCGACCACGCCCTGCGCGCCGCCGCGAGCCGACTGGCCGGCCCGGACGCCCGGCACGAAGCCGAGCAATTGCTGCTGCACGTGATCGGCCGCGACCGCGCCTGGCTGTTCGCGCATGGCGATGCCGCGCTGGCGGACGCGGAGGTTGCGGCGTTCGAGGCGCTGCTGGCGCGCCGGATCGCCGGCGAGCCGGTGGCTTACCTGGTCGGGCATCGCGGTTTCTGGACGCTCGACCTGCAGGTGTCGCCTGCCACCTTGATCCCGCGCCCGGAAACCGAGCGCCTGGTCGAGCTGGCGCTGGAGCGCCTGCCGGCGGACAGGCCGTTGCGCATCGCCGACCTCGGCACCGGCACCGGTGCGATCGCGCTGTCGCTGGCGAGTGAGCGACCGCAGGCGCGGGTGGTGGCAACCGATGTCAGCGCAGACGCGCTTGCCGTCGCACGCGCGAACGGCGTGTCGAACGCCGTCGCCAACGTCGAATTCCGCCACGGCAGTTGGTGGGCACCGCTGCAGGGCGAACGCTTCCATCTGGTCGCGAGCAATCCGCCCTACATCGCCGACGGCGACGCGCACCTGGTGCAGGGCGACCTGCGCTTCGAGCCGCCGACGGCCTTGTCCTCCGGCGCAGACGGGCTGGAGGCGATCCGCGAGATCGTGGGCGACGCATCGACGCATCTCATGCCCGGCGGCTGGTTGCTGCTGGAGCATGGCTGGGACCAGGCCACGGCGACCCGCGCGCTCATGACCGCCGCAGGCTTCGTCGACGTGGCCACGGAGACGGACCTGGAGCAGCGGGACCGCGTGACCCTTGGGCGCGTCACGGAAGCGCAGGACGCGAGCCGCTAGACTGTCGCTTTCCTCCAGGACGGGCTGCCCATGCGCACGCTGTACCCCGATATCGAACCCTTCGACACTGGCACGCTGAAGGTCGATGACCGCCATGAGCTGTACTACGAGCAGTGCGGCAACCCGCAGGGCAAGCCCGTGGTGCTGCTGCACGGCGGCCCGGGCGCGGGCTGCAGCCCGAAGATGCGCCGCTTCCACGATCCCGCGAAGTACCGCATCGTGCTGTTCGACCAGCGCGGCTCCGGTCGCTCCACGCCGCATGCGGACCTGGTGGACAACACCACCTGGGACCTCGTGGCCGACATCGAGAAACTGCGCGAAAAGCTCGGCATCGAGCGCTGGCAGGTGTTCGGCGGCAGCTGGGGTTCGACGCTGGCGCTGGCTTACGCCGAAGCGCACCCGCAGCGCGTGACCGAGCTGGTGCTGCGCGGCATCTTCATGCTGCGGCGGTGGGAGCTGGAATGGTTCTACCAGGAAGGCGCGAGCCGTCTGTTCCCGGATGCGTGGGAACACTACGTCACCGCGATCCCGCCGGTCGAACGCCACGACCTGATCTCGGCGTTCCATCGCCGACTGACCTCCGACGACAAGGCCACGCGCCTGGCGGCGGCGAAGGCGTGGAGCGTGTGGGAAGGCGCGACCAGTTTCCTGCACGTCGACGCGGATTTCGTCAGCGGCCACGAAGAGCCGGAGTTCGCGCTCGCGTTCGCGCGCATCGAGAACCACTACTTCGTCAACGGCGGCTTCTTCGAGGTCGAAGACCAGTTGCTGCGCGATGCCTCGCGCATCGCCGACATCCCGGGCGTGATCGTGCATGGCCGCTATGACGTGGTCTGCCCGGTCGCCAACGCGTGGGACCTGCACAAGGCCTGGCCGAAGGCGAGGCTCGAGATCACGCCGGCGTCTGGTCATTCCGCGTTCGAGGCCGAGAACGTCGACGCGCTGGTGCGCGCGACGGACGCCTTCGCCTGACGGGCCACCGCCGCACCGGAGAGAAGCTCATGGATTCGTCGCGCGCCACCGCTTCCGCCTTCGACCAGCGCCTGCTGGACCTGTACGACGATTACGTCCACGGCCGGATCGACCGGCGCGGCTTCCTGTCGGGTGCGGCCCGGTTCGCCGTCGGCGGTACGACGGCAGCCGCGTTGCTCGCGGCGTTGGCGCCGCAGTACGCGTTCGCTGAGCAGGTGGCCGCGGACGATCCGCGCATCACCACGGTCTACCGCACGTTCCCGGCACCGCAGGGCCATGGCGAAGGACGCGGCTTGCTGGCGATGCCGCGCGAGCCGGGACCGTATCCGGTCGTGCTGGTGGTGCACGAGAACCGCGGACTGAATCGGTACATCGAGGATGTCGCGCGTCGTCTTGCCGTGGCCGGTTTCATCGCGTTCGCGCCGGACGCCCTGTATCCGCTGGGCGGGTATCCCGGCAATGACGACAAGGGTCGTGAGTTGCAGGCCACGCTGGACCGCGCGAAGGTCATGGCCGATCTCGAAGCCGCCGCGCGCTTCGCGCAGGCGCTGCCGCGCGGCAACGGGAAGCTCGGCGTGGTCGGTTTCTGCTTCGGCGGGCTGGTGACCAACGTGCTGGCCGCGCGCCTGCCGGAGCTCGTCGATGCCGGCGTACCGTACTACGGCGGCCAGCCGTCGGCGGAGGAAGCATCGCGCATCCGCGCGCCGCTGCTGCTGCAGTTTGCCGAGCTGGATACGCGCGTCAACGCGGGGTGGCCTACGTACGAACAGCAGCTCAAGGACGCCGGCGTCGCGTACACGGCGCACATGTATCCCGGCGTGAACCACGGGTTCCACAACGACACCACGCCGCGCTACGACGCCGCGGCCGCCGAACTCTCCTGGCAACGGACGCTGGCGTTCTTCCGCAAGCATCTCGCCGGAGCCTAGAGCGACGGCCCCTCAGGGCTGCACGCAGGCTGTCCGGTCGCCGCATCCACCTGCGAACGAGACGGAGGGGTGCCTCGCGGCCGGTCGCGTGGCGGCGACCAGACGATGCGGACGTGCAGGGCGATGGTGGAAGCAGGGCAGGCGGGCGAGGGCAGGATCGGGCTGGAGGATGTCGACATCCCGCGGCTGGGCATGGCGGCGATGCGTTTCATCCAGGCGATCGAACAGGGTCATCACGGCGTGCTGTGGGACGCGGCGTCGGATGCGATCCGGCACTCGATGCCGCGCGATGCCTTCATCCATTCGCTGGCGCACCGGCACGACGTGCTCGGTCGCGGCACCGGGCGCCGCTGGACAGCGGTGCGAGTGGGTCGGCCCGCCACGCGCGCCGACCAGTTGCCGGGGACGTACGCGATGCTGGAATTCGCGGTGTCGTTCGGCGGACGTGGAACGCCGCATCGCGAAGTCATCACGCTGCGCCGCGAGGAAAGCGGCATCTGGCGCCTGGCGGGATACGGCGTCAACGCGACGTAGCGGTCAGCTGCGCGGCGTGCCGTCGAGGGTGTGGTCGATCATCCACAGGCCGGCCCAGAGCTTGGCGTCGAGTTCATAGCCCTCGCCGATCTTCTGCGCCAGCCAGGCGGCTGCCCGCACGCGCGGGATGGCGTGCACCGTGATGTCTTCGTCGCCATCGCCGCCACCTTCGCCGACCCTGCGAAGGCCGGTGGCACGCACGAAGGCGATCCGCTCGCTGCTGCTGCCCGACGAGGTGGGGCCGATCATCAGCACCTCCGCATGGTCGGCGGTCCAGCCGGTTTCTTCCTCCAGCTCGCGCACCGCGGACACCTCGATCGACTCGCCGGCGTGGATGTCGCCGACCAGGCCGGCCGGCATCTCGATCGTGCGCGCCTGCAGCGGCACGCGGAACTGTTCGACGAACAGCACTTCGTCGTCCGGTGTCACCGCGATGATGATGGCCGCCAGTCCGCCTGCGTGCGCGCGCTCCACGTATTCCCAGGTGCCGCGCACCATCATGCGCTGGTACTTGCCCTGCCAGACCACGCTGGCGGGCACCTTTCGCTTGTCGTCGTCGCGTTTGTCCATGCGGCGATGCTATCGGTTGCCGATGACGTTTGACAGACGGTCAGTACGCCGGCGGTTCCAGTCCTGCCGCCACGCGCAGGCGGCGTCGCGTCATCGGGCCGAAGCGCAAGGCATCGGACAGTCCGGCCAGCATGTCGCCGTCCGCCTGGCCGCGCGCATGGCCCGCGCCGATGTCGCCCAGCGGCGCATCCAGCGCGATGGTCGTGAGCTGCCGCCACAGCAGCGCGTGCTCGCGTTGCTCGCGCAGCCGCACGGCCAGCGTGGCGGCACCGCGCAGGCGCAGGAACGCGACCTCGTCCATCCGCGCGAGCAGGGTGTCGAGGTCGCCGAAATGCGCCAGCAGTACCGCGGCCGACTTGGCGCCGATACCGGTGACGCCGGGAATGTTGTCCACCGCATCGCCCGTCAGCGCCAGGTAGTCGGCGATCTGCCGCGCCTCCACGCCATGGCGCGCCTTCACGCCGGCGGCGCCCCAGCGCTGCCCGCGCGCGAAGTCCCACTGCTCGTCGTGTTCCTGCAACAACTGCGACAGATCCTTGTCGGCGGACACGATGACGCCGCGGAATCCCCGTGGCCGCGCTTCGTGGAGCGCACTGCCGATCAGGTCGTCCGCCTCGTACTCGCCATGCGCCAGCACGCTGAGGCCCAGCGCGGCGCACAGTGCCTTGCAGTGGGTGAACTGGCGCCGCAGTTCTTCCGGTGCAGGGTCGCGGTTGGCCTTGTAGGCGGGGTACAGCCGGTTGCGGAAGCAGCTGTCGAGGGCTTCGTCGAAGGCGACGGCGATGTGCGCGGGCCGCTCTTTCTCCAGCAGCTCGAGCAGGAAGCGCGCGAACCCGTGCACGGCATTCGTCGGCCAGCCGTCGGCGTCCTGGAACTCATCCGGCATCGAATGCCAGGCGCGGAACACGTACAGGCTCGCATCCACCAGGTACAGCGGGCGCGGGTGCGACGGATCAGGCATCGGGATTCCAGACGGTCAACAGCGCGGCGGGGTCCGGCCGCTCCCGCTCGGGCGCCAGCAGCCGCGGCGTGCCGATGTGGATGAAGCCCACGATCCTCTCGTCCTGCACGAGCCCCAGCCGCTGCGCCACGTGCGCGTCATAGGCCATCCATCCGGTCAGCCATTGCGCGCCGAAGCCGAACGCCTGCGCGGCCTGCAGCAGGGCGAAGCAGACGCTGCCGGCCGTCAGCAGTTGTTCCTGCTCGGGCACCTTGTGGTCGGGCGTGAGGCGCGCGACGACGGTGACGATGTCCGGGGCGCTGGAAAAACGACTGCGGTCCTTCTCCACCGCCGCATCGGGCGCACCGGGGTCCAGCGCACGGGTGCGCGCCGCCAGCGCATCGCCCAGTGCATGGCGCGCATCGCCGTGAAGATGGATGAAGCGGAACGGCACCAGCTTGCCGTGGTCGGGGACGCGGACCGCGGAGGCCAGCATGCGGAGCAGGGTCGCACGGTCCGGGCCGGGTTCGCCCAATTGCTTGGAAGGTACGGAGCGTCGCGCGTCCAATCCCTGCAACAGACTTTCAGTGAGCATCGAGGCGCCTTATAGTGGGATTCAGTGCACATTAGCGGTGCATGAGTTTAATCGCAGCGGATGCACCACGGTCCGCGCCACGCACGGCTCCTCACTGCAGGACGGGTCGCAGCGGACAACCTGGCCGACCGAACGACGCAATGCCCGCCACGCCACCGCCCCTTCCCACCTCCGGCCACCAGCTCGTCGAGCTGCTGCGCGACGCGATGCAGCCGCCGCTGCAGGCCGCGTTCGCCGATGTGGTGGACGGCCTGCGCCAGCCGATGCTGGATCGCCTGGAACAGAGCGAGGTGGACCGTGGCCCCTATCTCGACGGCCTGCTGGCGCTGCGTGAACGGCGCGAGGCCATCCTGCGCGGATTCCGCGAGGACCTCGACGCGGCATGGCAGGCAGCGGCGACGGGCGATCAGGCACCGGCGCAGTTCGGCACGGAGAAGACCGGCGCCAGCCTGGGCCTGGTGGAGGAGGACGAACTGGATGTCCGCCTGGCCACCGAACATCTCGCGGAGGTGATCGCGCGCGAGTGGCAGTCCGAGCTGTTGCGCCTGAACGGCTACCTGACCTGGCTGGACATGGGGGTGCGGCTGGATCCCGGCCTGGGACCCTATTCGCCGGCGCGCATCGCGATGGCCGCCTACCAGGGATTCGCGCGCGCGGCCTTGCCCGGCAACGTGCGGGCGCTGGCCATGCAGTGCTGCGAGCGCGAACTCGTGGAACTGGTCGGGCCCATCTACGAATCCATGCACGCGCGCCTGGTCCGCAGGCTGGGGGCGCAGGACACCTCGTCTCCTCGCATGCGCCGGGCGCTGGCGATTCCGTCCGCCGGCGACGAGGCGACCAGCGAACCGGACTGGATGACGCGCTTCTTCGTGTCCTGGGACCACGGTGACGCCGAGGCGGCCACCGGCCCGGACGCGACCGCCTCGCTGCCGCCCGCGCTCCACCAGTTGCTGGAAGAATCGCGCTTGCAGCGCGCCCGCAACCAGGGCGTCGCGCGCACGGCTGAACGCACCTCGCTGTCACAGCGTGAGCTCATCGTCGCCCTGACGCTGCTGCAGATCGCGCCCGCCGAGGTGCACGCGGAGATCCTCGCCCGTCCCGACCGACTGCAGGCGGCGTTCAAGCAGCAGATCTTCCTGCAGGCCGCGCAGCTCGGCGTCGCACCCGAGGCCGTGGCGATCTCCGAGGCGGACGAGAACGTCGTCGACCTCGTCGGCATGCTGTTCGAAGTGATCTTCCGGGAAAGCCACCTGACCAGCGAACAGGTCCAGCTTCTGGGCCGGCTGATGGCGCCGATGACCAAGGTCGCGCTGCAGGACCGCAAGCTGTTCCTGCATGCGACCCATCCCGCGCGCCGGCTGCTCAACGTCCTGGTCGAGGCATGTGACGGCAATCCGGGGCAGACCGAGTCGCAGCGCCTGTTGCTGGAGAAGGTCAAGGACACGGTGCAGCGACTGGTCGCGGATTTCGACGAAAGCCAGTCGGTGTTCCGCCTGGCGCGCGCGGAATTCAACGCGTTCTACGCACGCTATCGTGGCGAGGCGGAACAGGTCGAGCAGGCGCTCGCGGCGGAACAGCAGGCCAAGGACGCGGAAGCGGACCTGGTCGCGCGGTTCGCCTCGCAACTCGAAGACCGCCTGCAGCCGCAGGACATCCCGGCCCCGATACGGCGGCTGCTGAAGGAAAGTTGGCCCGCCTATGCCGCGCGCATGGAGGGGCTGGGCAAGCCCAAGGCGGCCCCGATGATGCTGGATGGCCTGCTGCAGGCCGTCGCCGATGCCCACATCCGCGACGATGTGCGCGGCTGGCATGCGGCGATGGACTGGCTGCAACCGATGTGGATGGCCTCGGGGCAGTCGCGGGCCGCCATCGCGATCTTGCGCGAGCGGCTGTTCGATGCACTGGTGACCCCGCAGGCTGCGGCCACCGAGGCGGCCGTCGAACCGCCTGCGCCCGTCGTGCAGGCGCCATTGCTGCCCGGGTTGCTGGAAACCCACGAGTGGGTCGAGGGGCTCGAGCATCTCGACCCGGTGATGACGGACTATTTCCAGCACTTGCGCGAAGGCAGCTGGCTGGACTTCGTCGACAAGGATCATCGCGTACAGGCGGGCCGTCTGAGCTGGATCAGCCCCTTCTCGCGCCGCATGATGTTCGTCAGCCGCTCGGGTTCGCGCATCTGCGTGGCGTCGGTGCAGGAGCTGGTGGTGATGGCGCAGCTGGGCCGCGTGCGCATGCACCGCGACGAGGACGCGTTCTACAGCGCCATGCAGGGCGTGGTCGACCGCCTGGCCGCACCGGCACAGGCTTGATTGTGACAACCTCGCCCCCCATGCAAGCGGCGTGCCGCAACGGTTTTCTGCGCGGCGCCCTGTTGCGCAGCGTCAAACTGCCGATGCCATCACGGTAGTCCGTCAGCCGGATTTCCTACGATGTCGCTGCGGATCCCCGTCCGCATCCCCCCACTCCCTTTCGCCCTCCGGGGCGGGGAACCCTGCGCATGTCGAACGTCCCCAACCTCGCCGACCGCCCCGGGCGCGATACGCGCCTGCTGGAGCAGGCACGCGATGCCGCGATCCCGCCGCTGGTGGATGCGTTCGCGGTCGCGTTGGGGCGTTTCGACGACGCCCTGTTCGACAGGGCGGAACGGGCCGGTCCCTCGCAGATGGCCTTCCTCGACGCCATGCGCGAACTGCGCCGTCGCCGCGAGGACATCATCGGCCGCTTCCGCGGGCAACTGCAGCGGTCGTGGAAGGCCTTCGAGGCCGGGCAGCCGGTGCCGAGCGAGCGGGTGTTCCTGGAGTCGGCGGAAGACACGCTCAGCCTGGTCTCGGAACAGGAACTCGAATCGCGCTTGGCCGTCCGCAATTTCGCCAGCGTGATCATGCGCGACTGCAAGCCGGTGCTTGCGCGGCTTGACCGACGGCTCGGCTGGATCGCCGGCGACATCACGCTGGATGCCGATCTCAACCCGATCGGCCCCGAGCATATCGGCGTGGCCGTGCACCAGGCGTTCGCTGCCTGTGACCTGGCGGCCGATGTCCGGCTGGTGGTGATCAAGCTGTGCGAGCGCGACTTCGTGCCGGCCATCGCCCGCATCTACGCCTCGCTCGACCAGCGCCTGATGCAGGTCGGCGTGATGCCGGAACTGCCTGCGCGCCGCGCGCCGTCGCCCTCGTCCACGGGCGCGCCCGCGCAGGAGTTCGACGCCGTCAACGATGCGGCGGCCGATGGCGAGGACCCCGGGGCGCCGGCGTGGGCCGCGCGCTTCCTCAACCGCATGGCGGGCGTCAGCCGCGGACTGCAGGCCAGCCAGGCCGCGCCGGCTGCGAGCGCATTCGGCGATGTGCCGCCCGGCTACGGCGGGGCCCCCGGTGCCCAGGGCGTGCTGCTGGAAGCCCTGCACCATCTGCTGCAGGAATCACGCCGGGGTCGCGATGCCGGCGATGCGCCGCCACCGCGCGCGGCCGATCCGCGCCAGCGCGACCTGTCGCAGCGCGAAATGCTTTCGGTGCTGTCCCTGCTGCAGGCGTCGCCCAGCGCCACGCTGCGCGCAGCCATCGGCGACACCGGCGAGTCGCTCTCGCAGCGGCTCAAGAACGAAGTGCTCAGCAGCGCCACGCAACTCGGCGTGGATCCGTCGCAGGCGCGCCTCGCACCGGTCGATGAAGATGCCATCGACCTGGTGGGCATGCTGTTCGACGTGATGCTGGACGAGCGCGATCTGGAGGGCCGGCCGCGCGAGCTGATCGGTCGTCTGGTCGTCCCGTTCGTGAAGGTGGCCCTGCTCGACCGTCGCATGTTCGTGCAGAAGACCCATCCCGCACGGCGCCTGCTCAACGTGCTGGCCGAAGCCTGCGAGGGCAACAACGGCGAAAGCGCCGCCGAGCGCACGCTGCTGACCAAGGTCGAGGAAGTCGTCGATCGCCTGGTCGCCGAGTTCAACGAGAATCTCGCGATCTTCCTGACCCTGGAAGAGGAATTCCGCGCCTACCTCGAGCAGCACCGCCGCCGTATCGAGATCGCCGAGCGTCGTGCCGCCGAGATCCAGCGCGGCCAGGAACGCCTGGAAGCCGCGCGTGCGCGCATGACGTCCGAGCTGGACGAGCGCCTCTCGGGACGGCGCGTGCCGCAGGCCATCGAGGATTTCCTGCGCCAGCCGTGGGCGCACCACGTCACCATGACGGTCCTGCGCGAGGGCGACGAGGGAGACGGCCTGCGCGAAGCACTGGCGCTGGCCGACGGCGTGCTCGAGGAACTGACCGAAGCGCAGCGCCACGTGGTCGGCAAGCCGTGGCTGCAGGCCTGGCGTGCGCAGATGCTGAAGGTGTTCGCCAGCGTCGGCATGAACCAGGATGCGGCCGCCGGCGCGGTGGATGCGCTGCACGACACCCTGCAGGCCGTGGCTGCCGCGCGTCCGGACCTGGAGCGCGCGTTGCCCGAGCTGCCGCAGGTCGTGTTGCCCAAGCCCGTCGTGGAAGAAGAGAGCGCGTCCATCCAGCTGGTCGGCGGGGCGGATACGCTCGATTTCGACCACAGCGATGCGGACCATTTCCGCGGCCTGCCCATCGGTACCTGGCTGGATTTCATCGACAAGGACAACAAGGTGCAGGCGGGCAAGCTGTCGTGGGTCAGCCCGATCTCCTCGCGCCTGCTGTTCGTCAACCGCCGCGGCGTGCGCTTCTGCGTCGCCTCGCCCGAAGAACTCGCGGCGATGGTGCGGTTGGGACGCCTGCGCACCCACCAGAGCGAGGACGCGTTCGACAGCGCCATGCAGGGCGTGATCGAGCGCCTGGAACCGGCGCCGTCGGCCGCCGCCCCGGCGTAAGGGAATCCGCGCCGCGCGGCCTTGCCGCGCTCTGTTAGCATCGCGGCACGGATGACCTAACGACGAGGGGCGCAATGGCGGTCGAAGTTCGGGTACTGAAGGAAGCCGCCGAGGGCGAACGCCGTGTGGCCGCGACGCCGGAAACCGTGCGCAAGCTGATCGCCGCGGGCGCACGGGTGGCCGTGGAGCGCGGAGCGGGCGACGGCGCGGGCTTCATCGACAGCGCCTACGCCGACGCGGGCGCCGAACTCGTGGACGATGCGGGCCGCGCCGGCGCCGACCTGCTGCTGTGCGTGCAACCGCCTTCGGCCGGCGCCATCGAAGGCTTCAAGCGGGGCGCCACGCTGGTCGGCGTACTGCAACCCACTGCCGATCCGGCGCGTGCCGCTGCGCTGCAGGCGAATGGTATCCAGGCATTCCCGCTGGAGCGGTTGCCGCGCACCACGCGTGCGCAGGCGATGGACGTGCTGAGTTCGCAGGCCGGCATGGCCGGCTACAAGGCGGTGCTGATCGCGGCGCAGCTGGCGCCCCGCTTCTTTCCCATGCTGACCACGGCCGCCGGCACCATCCGTCCGTCCAAGGTGCTGATCGTCGGGGCGGGCGTCGCGGGCCTGCAGGGCGTTGCGACCGCCAAGCGCCTGGGTGCGCAGGTCGAAGGGTTCGACGTGCGTCCGGAGACGCGCGAGCAGATCGAATCGCTGGGCGGCAAGTTCCTCGACCTCGGCGTCAGCGCGGCGGGCGAAGGGGGCTATGCGCGGCAACTGACGGACGTAGAGCGCGCGCTGCAGCAACAACGGCTGGCCGAGCACCTCAAGGGCATCGACGTGGTGGTGTGCACGGCCGCCGTCCCCGGGCGTCCGGCACCGAAGATCGTCACCACTGCGATGGTCGACGGCATGAAGCCGGGCAGCGTTATCGTGGACCTGGCGGCCGAGACCGGCGGCAACTGCGAACTGACGCGCCCGGGCGATACCTACGCGCACCACGGCGTGACCATCGCCGGTCCGCTCAACCTCGCCAGCCTGGGTGCGGTGCATGCGAGCGAGATGTACGCCCGCAACATGCTGAACTTCGTCGCCCTGTTCGTCAGGGACGGTGCGCTGCAGTTCGATTGGAGCGATGAATTGCTGGCGAAGACGGTATGGCCGGATCGGCCGGCCACGCAGGCGGCCGCCTGACGCCGGACGTCAGCGTTCCGGCCGCCGGTTCCGATCACGGTCACGGTCACGCGGCGGCGGTGCGTTGTCGCGCATCCACGCCTCGCGCTGTTCGGGCGTCATCTTTTTCCACTCGTTCCGCAAGGCCTCGCGCTGCTCGGGGCTGAGCGTCTTCATGCGTGCGAACAGGGCGCGCGCATGCCGGCGCTGATCGGGACTCATGCCCTCAAAGCGCTTCATGCCGTGCCGCGCCTGCGCACGCTGTTCCGGCGTCATCGCCTGCCAGCGCTGGGCGCGTTCGAGCATGCGGCCGCGATCGCCGGGCTCCCGGTTCCAGCGGTCGCGCACGGGTGCGATCAGGGCTTCACGCTGTTCGGGCGTCAGCTTCTCCCAGGTCGGCAGCGGCGCGGGTGCGGACTGCGCGAGCACGTGGCCACTGGCCAGCAGGACGCCGAGGGCGAGGATGCGAAGGGCAGCGGCCTTCATGGGGTCGACTCCATGGCAAGGGGCTGTGCGTCGGCGGACGCCAGCCAGAGATACAGTTCGGGGTCTTCGTCGTACGCGCTGGCCACGCCGAGTTCCTCCGCAGTGAGGTCGCCCTCGCTCTCGCCGGCAACGGTCTCCGGCGCGGGCGGCACCGGGCCGCGGGGCAGCCATTGCAGACCGACACCGACCGCCAGCACCGCGGAAAAGGCCGTGGCCACCAGCCAACGCCCACGGTGGCGCGCACCGGCCGGCGCGGCCTGCCGCCCGGCCTCGTGGCGGGCGTTCCGCAGGTGCATCAGGGTCTGGGGTGAGACCTGCGCCAGCGACGCCTGGTGCAGGCGACGCGCGTACTGGTCGATGTCAGGGGCGGGGTTCATCGGAATTCCTCAAGTTGCCGTTGCAGGGCCTCGCGCGCGCGGGACAGGTGGGTTTTCACCGATCCCTCCGAGCAGCCCATCGCGCGCGCGGTGTCGGCCACATCCAGTTCTTCCAGCACGCGCAGGGTAAACGCCTCGCGCTGGCGCGCGGGCAGGCCGCGCAATGCCTGCACCAGGCGGGTATACGCCTCGCGCTGATCGTGGGCCTGCGCCGGCCCTGCGCCGTGGTCGGGCGCCCAGTCCACCGGTCCTTCCTCGCCGCGATCGCCCGTGGGCATCAGCCAGCGCAGGCGGAAGCCGGCGCGGCGCTGCAGGTCGACGATGCGACGGCGCAGGATGCTCCAGAACAGCGGTGACCATTCTTCGGCCGGCTTCTCGCGATAGGCCAGCATCTTCATCATCGCGTCCTGCACCGCATCGAGCGCGTCCTCGCGATGGCGCAGGCCGGCTTCGGCGAACCGGAACGCGCGGGGTCCGATATCGGCCAGGAAACGCTCGATCGTCGTCGCCAGCGGGGCGGGCGACGACGTTTCCGGCGGCGGGCTCGGGGCGGTGCTCACCAACATAGCTTAGCGGTCGCGTTGTGGATCAGCCGCGATGGTCCAGGCGCCGGTCGATGCGATCGCCACGGCGGTCCGAGCGCGCCTCGGCCCGTTCGCCCTTGCGATCCAGCCGGGTATCGATGCGGTCGCCGCGGCGTTCCAACCGGTTCGCGGCGCGGGAGTGACCATGATGGTCGGCCCACTGCGCACTGCGGTCGAAGCGCCGCTCGATACGGTCGCCGCGCGCGTCGGTCCGTTGTTCGATGCGGTCGCCCTTGCGGTCCAGGCGATGGTCGATGCGGTCGCCGCGATCGCCGGCGACGGCGGTGCCGGTGGCAGTCAGCAGCAGTACGGTCAGGCCGAGCAATGACGTGCGCTTCATGGTGGACTCCTCGGTGGGATGGGGCGGTGCAGGCAAGGAAACGCCCCGAGGCGTCGTCGGTTGACGCGGCAGCGCCGCCCACGCGCGGGTTCAGGTACGGTTATGATGCGGAAGCACCGGCCGACGCCCGTGCATCGACAACGTGGACGAGGTGGAGGAGCGGATGAGCGACGGGTTCGTGGCGCTGTACATCTTCATGCTGGCGGCCATCGCCGGCCACGTGATCATCTCGCGGGTGCCGGTGATCCTGCACACGCCGCTGATGTCCGGCTCCAACTTCATCCACGGCATCGTCCTGATCGGCGCGATGGTCGTGCTGGGCCACGCCGATACCACGCTGGAAAAAGCCATCGGCTTCATCGCCGTCCTGCTGGGCGCGGGCAACGCGGCCGGCGGTTACGTGGTCACCGAACGCATGCTGGACATGTTCAAGAGCAGCAAGCCCGCGGGTGGCAAGTGAGCAGCATGCCCATCGCTCCCGCGCCTGCGCGCACCGCGCGCGAGATATTCCAGGGGTTGAGCTACCTCCAGTACCCGGCGCTGCTGGTGGCGTCGGGGTACGCGGCGAAGTCGGGTTGGACGCTCGCAATGGCCGGCAGCGGGAGCTGGGCGGCGGTGTACGACGACTGGAACTATGTGCTGCTGTACGCCGGCATCGGTATCGGCCTGTCTTCCCTGCAGGATCCGACCCGCACGCAGAACGCGTTGTCGAAACGCGTCTGGCAGGACCCACGCAAGGGGCGCTGGATGCTGGTGCTGCTGTCTTTTTACACCGTCACCCCGATGGTGGCCGGGCTGTTCGGCGCATACCTGGCCGACACGACGGTGGTGAACCAGTTGTCGCTGGGCCTGGTGGCCTTCGGCCTGGGCATGGTCGGCCTGCTCAAGACCGCCATCGAGATGCGTGAGCACCATCGGGTGGACAAGCCACCCGCGTCGTCGTCCGAAGGGAGCCGTGCATGAGTGCGTTGACGCTGGTGAAGCTGAGTTACTTCGTGGCCGCCACGCTGTTCCTGCTGGGCCTGCAGCGCATGGCCAGCCCCAAGACCGCGCGCAGCGGCATCCAGTGGGCCGGTGCGGGCATGCTGATCGCGACCATCGCCACGTTCTTCCTGCCGGGACTGCACAACATCGGTCTGATGATCGCGGCCATCGTGATCGGCGTCGGCCTGAACTGGGTCTGGGGCAAGAAGGTCGCCATCACCGACATGCCGCAGATGGTCGCGCTGTTCAACGGTATGGGCGGCGGTTCGGCCGCGGCGATCGGTGCGGTGGAACTGGTGCGCTACTCCGCCGGTGAGCCGGCGCCGTCGACGTTCACGCTGTCGTTGGCGGTCATCGGCGCGCTGATCGGCGCGGTCTCGCTGACCGGCTCGGTGATCGCCTGGGCCAAGCTCGACGGGCGCATGGACAAGCGCTACACCTTCCCGGGGCAGCAGTGGTTCAACGCGCTGGTGGCGCTGGCCGCCATCGCCAGCGGCGTGATGGCGCTGACCACCCTGGCGATGCCGTGGATCATCGCGTTCTTCGTGCTGTCGCTGGCGCTCGGCGTGCTGATGACGCTGCCCATCGGCGGCGCCGACATGCCGGTGGTGATCTCGCTCTACAACGCCTTCACCGGCCTGGCGGTCGCCTTCGAAGGCTACGTGCTCGGCAACGAAGCGCTCATCATCGCCGGCACCATGGTCGGCGCGGCCGGCATGCTGCTGACGCGGCTGATGGCCAAGGCGATGAACCGCAAGATCACCAACGTGCTGTTCTCCAACTTCGGTGGCGGCAGTGCGGCGATGCAGGAAATCGGCGGATCGATGAAGCCCATCGAGGCCGCCGACGTCGCCGCGATGATGGCCTACGCCGAACGCGTGGTGATCGTGCCCGGCTACGGCCTGGCGGTGGCGCAGGCGCAGCACAAGATCTGGGAGCTGTCGCAGAAGCTGCTGGATCGCGGCGTCAAGGTGAAGTTCGCCATCCACCCGGTCGCCGGCCGCATGCCCGGCCACATGAACGTACTGCTCGCCGAAGCCGGCGTGCCCTACGACCTGATCGCCGACATGGACGACATCAACCCCGAGTTCGCCAACACCGACGTCTCGCTGGTGATCGGCGCGAACGACGTGGTGAATCCGGTGGCGAAGACCGACCCGGCCAGCCCGATCTACGGCATGCCCATCCTCGACGTGGTGAACTCGAAGAACACCATCGTCATCAAGCGCGGCAAGGGCACCGGTTTCGCCGGCATCGAGAACGCGCTGTTCTACGCCGACAACACCCGCATGCTGTACGGCGACGGCAGCGAGATGGCCAATGCGCTGGTCAGCGAACTGAAGGCGCTGGACGGCGGGCACTGAGCCCGCCGCTCCGCGTCAGCGCGTCCACCAGGCCGCCAGCAGCGGCGCCGCCACCAGCGCCGCGGCGTCCAGCGGGGAGGTGGTCAGCGACACCAGTGTCCAGGCATGGTGCGCGCCCAGCTTCAGCACCGAATCCCACGGATTGAGCCCGAAGGCAAACCCCATCTGGGTGGCGGCGATGGTCCACAGCGCCAGCAGGGAGATCGCGACGGTGGCCACGCCGCCCAGCACGGCACGGCGCGCCCCGGCGGGCATGCCGCACAGGCGCAGCACCAGCACGATGTCGAGCGCGGCGGCCAGCGCCATCCAGCCCGCCTGCCGCTGGAGGTAGAGCGCCAGCGCCACCCAGATCACCAGCACGCTGCCGCCGGCCAGCACGAGCATCAGGGGAACAAGCCATGGGGCGGCGCGACGCAGGGCGGGGGACATGGAGACTCCGGCAGGGCCGCCAAGGATACGGCCTGAACGCGGTCGCCGGGGC
Organism: Pseudoxanthomonas sp.; assembly: GCF_002863005.1. Classification (GTDB taxonomy): domain Bacteria; phylum Pseudomonadota; class Gammaproteobacteria; order Xanthomonadales; family Xanthomonadaceae; genus Pseudoxanthomonas_A. The sequence continues at coordinate 26,397 of NZ_PKDG01000039.1, read as the reverse complement.
GCGAAGGCTACAATAGGCCGCCTTGCAGCGCCCCACGCGCGTCCCCATCTGGTCTTGCATGTATTCCCGCAGCAGCGAACCCGTCCAATTCTCCCGCGATTGCGCCGCCGTTCTGGTGCCGCAGGGCGAACTCGTCACCCTGCCGGCCGGCAGCTACGGCTACATCACCCAGGCGCTCGGCGGCAGTTACACCGTGTTCGTTGAAGGCAACCTGATGCGCATCGCCGGCAGGGATGCGGATGCGATCGGCAAGGAACCGTCCGAACCGCTCTCGTTGCCCGACAACGCCAGCGACGAGGAAGTCGAGGCGATGGTGTGGAACCAGCTGCGCACCTGCTTCGATCCCGAGATCCCGTTCAACATCGTCGACCTCGGCCTGGTCTACGAAGCCAACCTCACTACCCGCGACGACGGCCAGCGCGGCGTCGACGTGAAGATGACGCTGACCGCGCCGGGCTGCGGCATGGGCGAGATCCTGGTCGACGACGTGCGCAGCAAGCTGGAGATGATCCCCACCGTGGCCGAGGCCGATGTCGAACTGGTGTTCGATCCGCCGTGGGGCCGCCACATGATGTCCGACGCCGCCAAGCTGGAAACCGGCATGCTCTGAGCCCGCGGCTCGCCCGATGCAGAACCCGTCAGGAAGAAAGAGATGAACGTGATGAACGCCGCCCCGTTGACCTACCGCGTGAACCGCTCCGACAAGGCCCGCACCCCGGACGAGCGCGACGCCATCCTCGCCAGCCCCGGGTTCGGCCTTCACTTCACCGACCACATGGTCGCCATCACCTGGGACAAGGCGCAGGGCTGGCACAGCGCGGAAGTCCGCGCCTACGGTCCGCTGTCGCTGGACCCGGCCGCCTCGGTGCTGCATTACGGCCAAGAGATCTTCGAAGGCATCAAGGCCTACCGCCATGCCGACGGCTCCATCTGGACCTTCCGTCCCGACGCCAACGGCAAGCGCCTGCAGCGTTCGGCCGCGCGCCTGGCGCTCCCGCAGCTGCCGGTCAACGAGTTCGTCGAATCGCTGCGCCAGCTGGTCGCCATCGATGGCGACTGGGTGCCGTCGGCGCCGGAGACCAGCCTGTACTTCCGTCCCTTCATGATCGCCACCGAAGCCTTCCTCGGCGTGCGCGCCGCGCACCAGGCCGGCTACTACGTCATCGCCAGCCCCGCCGGCGCGTACTTCGCCAAGGGCGTGGCGCCGGTGTCGATCTGGCTGTCGGAAGACTATGCCCGCGCCGCCAAGGGTGGCACCGGTGCCGCCAAGTGCGGCGGCAACTACGCCGCCTCGCTGCTGCCGCAGCAGGAAGCGCAGGCGCAGGGCTGCTCGCAGGTACTGTTCCTCGATCCGGTGGAAGGCAAGTATCTGGAAGAACTGGGCGGCATGAACGTGTTCCTCGTCTACAAGGACGGCCACATCGTCACCCCGGAACTTTCCGGCAGCATCCTGGAAGGCATCACCCGCGACAGCATCATCCATATCGCCCGCGATCGCGGCCATGCTGTCGAAGAACGCAAGGTGTCGATCGACGAGTGGAAGCAGGGCGTCACTTCGGGCGACATCGTCGAGGTCTTCGCCTGTGGCACCGCCGCGGTGATCACGCCGATCGGCCAGCTCAAGGGCAAGGACTTCGCCGTCGGCGACCTCAACGCACCGGCCGGCGAAGTGACGATGGGTATCCGCAAGGAACTCACCGACATCCAGTACGGCCGCATCCCCGACCGCCACGGTTGGCTGGTGAAGTTGCGCGATTGATACGCGTCGTGATCGATGCGGGCAGATGAGGTAAGGCCCGCATCGCAATCAGTTTGGCCGACCGGCTTGGGCCGCGACGACGCACGGCGTCGCCTTCAGCGCTCACTCCCGTGGTTTCGCGGGACGATATCGGCGTTGGTCGCCGTATGGGCGTGCCGCAGGATCGATGTTCACGCAGATGCGTCCGTCACAGAGCATCGCGTCAGATGCCGCATAGGCCTGCAGGATGGGAATGGCCTGTTCATGACGCTGCAGCTCCGATTGCACCGTCTGGAGTTCGCGTCGGTAATAGCCCAGCAGTAGCCACCCCACAAGCAGGAACAGCAGCAACGAGCTGCCCGCGAGCGCAAACGCTACGGAGACGGTTCGTTGCGCCGCCTGGAGTTTCACGCATGCGCTCTCCACGGCGCGGTCGTACCTGATCGTGGCGGGAGCGAGCGCGGATTGAGCCTGGTCGTGCAACGATTGCATGTGCTGGTGGAACCGGTCCGCCGTCTGCCGGTCGCGCTGTTCAAGCTTCGCCATCAGCGCCGCCTGCAGCCTGATGCTGTTCTGCAACGAGGAAAGTACTTCTTCCATGGCGCTGTGCGTCATGTCCACGTCCTTGTTGGTGGAGATCTAGAGCGCCCTCGCTGGCGCTCCCTGTTCAAGTGCTGTTCCATGCTCCATCGACTGAGCATGCTGCGTAGCGCGATCTCGTGCGTGTGTATCCTGGGCGATCAAGGATGCATGGATATCTTCGCAAGCCGTAGAGACGGCGCGTTCATCGCCAGAGACCAATGCCTGCATCAAGCGATCCAGATCCGGGCTGCCGGTCCCGCCGACCCCGCCGACCCCCGCGCTTCGTCCGTTGACAGGGGGTGGAAGTAGCTCCGGCAATTGCGGGCGATGATCAGGATGGCTGGGATGCCCGGGCGCACGTGGCCCCGGTGGATGGACATCTAACGGGAGCGGTTCGCGGCCACGAAGTGCCGGGTCGAACGGCGGTGGCCCAAGTCCGCCTTCGCGGGGTGCAAAGCGCGATGTCTGAAGATCAATGTCACCCGTTTGCGGAACACCGTGAGCGCGCTGGAAGTCCAGCACAGCCCCCTGCATCGACGTACGGTACACGCCGTCCTGGGGCAGTGCGCTCCCTCCCTGAGCGCGATACCCTTCGATATCCAGCGTGCGCTGCATATCGAGTACGCGAGCATCGGATTCGCCTAGACGGATTTTGCCGTCTTCCACGATGGGGCGCGGGGGTACGTTCTCCCGGTGCTGGGACTGGATGGGCAGCCTCCCGCTGACCAGATCACCGATATAGTTCTCGTACGCTTGGTAATAGCGGGTATCCACCTCCATGTGCACGTGTACCGCCCCGCTCTGCTGTCTTCCCTGAGTGCCAAGCGATTCGCCATAGACGACGGTCTGACCTTCGGAGACAGCGATCGGATGCATGTGCCTGATGCGTGCGATGACGTCTCCGTCCTGCCTGTCATAGACATCTACCAGCCCCTGGCGTTCGTTCACTCGGCCGATGTAACCCGCGACCGGCGAAGGAACATCGACGGCGCGCGAGGCTGCGGACCCGGTCGGCTGATCCGGATCTTCCAGAATGAAATCCTTCTTCAGCAGCACCTGGTCCGGCCCCAGCCCTTGCGTCCTTCCCGGTCGCGCCATCTCGATTTCCTCGACCTCACCTCCGAAGATCGCGTGGATGCGGCCAGGCTCGCCACCGATGATCCGGCCGTCCACCATCTGCGCATGCTGGTTGGCGCGTGGGTGATGCATGACCAAGCCGTCGAAACCAGTGACCACCTCGTTTGTCTGGAATCCATCCGGGTCGCGCGGCGCGCCCAACTGTATTACGCGGTAAGTGGAAGGCGTCCTTGCGCTTGTCATGACATGTCCTCTGCCGTCTTTTCGTCGGTGGTGGCAGGGTGGACATCGGGCCTGACTGCGTCACACCTGAAGTAGGCCGATGAGGGGCTGCCAACTCGTGCGGGCGATTCCCAACTGAGCTTCCCACCGTGCAATGAAAGGCGCGATACCGCGCGATCCTCCCCGGCTTGCTCATCGGGCATGGCATCGAGGCCGTGCCGCGCGACGACACGCCATGCGCCACGGCCTTCCGGTTCGACGCGTTCGACCACATGGAAGTCCCCTTCACCATACTCGGCGAACACGTGAATCAGGTCAGGGGTCATCACCAAACTACCGACAAGCGCCATGACAGCTTCATCATGCCCCTCCCTGGAGCCCGACACTGCGCGATATCTCCGGCAGCTTGTGACGCCTTCCGTGTCGTCGGGGTACCAAACACCGGTCAGCGCATCCGGTAAGCGGGTTCTGACGGCGCTTTCTTCTGGTGCCGTGACCTGGATGCCGTCAGGCGCCCTGGTCAGTGCGCGGCATCCCGGGCCTGCTATCACCAGAGCCAGCAGCAGACATTGCACTTTGCATCCTTTCATTTCACCTTCTTCCTGACGAGTCCTCTGACCGTGTACGCCATCAATACACGCTCAGTCACGCGATAGCGAGTCACAAATTCGCAGGTCATCCAGGATCGTTCTTCCACCAGAGGCCATCTGCCCGGGGTATCGACTGGTGATTCCTTGCTGGATCGGGGAAGGGCAAGGGTTTCGAGGTCGGCGACATTAGTGCGCCCGCGGGCGAAGTGACGATGTGCATCCGCAAGGAACTCACCGACATCCAGTACGGCCGCATCCCCGACCGTCACCGTTGGTTGGTGAAGCTGCGCGAATGAGGTCGAAAGCATCGTCTAAAGAAAAGCCCGCTGCGAAGCGGGCTTTTTTATTGCGTAATCAACGCGTGGTTCGCCGAATAAAAAATTCGCATGTGCGATGGTGTGCAGGAAGTAAATGAACCTACCTGCGAATGTCTACCGGTGACCTGCGCTTCATGCGTGTATCCCGGCGATTACGTTTGAAACATATATGGCGAACTGTGTCTTTCATCGCTGATTCAGCGAAGTGCTCTCCGTTAGCGTCGTCGTTGCGTCGTGCATTGCGCGGCGTGTACCCGGTCGAACGCAACAGCCCGTCCACCCCCTCCCGTTGCAGTCCCGCGCCCTCGACCGGGCGATTGCCGCATTGGCGGCTTTTCATTTCATTCTTGAGGGAGAGTCTGATGTCTGGATTTGCAAAGCGTGGTTCGCGTGTGCGCCTGCTGTGCCTGTCGTCCGCCGTGCTCGCATCGCTGTATGCGTTGCCGGCCATGGCCGGCCGTGTCGACATGAGTGGCCTGCAGGTGGAAGAACCGGGCGGCTACGACCGCTTCATCGTGAAGTATCGCGACGGCAGTACGGAAAGCACCAACGCGACGCAGCTGCAGCGCTCGCTGACCAGCGCCGCCAGCACCGGCGTCGCCAAGCGCGGCGGTCGCGCGCTGGGCCTGCAGAAGCTGCGCCGGCTCGCCGCGGGCGGTGCCGACGTGGTGCGGGCCGATCGCAAGCTGGACCGCGTCGAAGCCGAGTCGCTGATGCGCCAGCTGGCCGCCGATCCGAACGTGGAGTACGTGGAGGTCGACCAGCGCATGTATCCGGTGCTGACGCCCAACGACCCGCGCCTGTCCGAGCAGTGGGGCTTCGGCACCACCACGTCCGGCATCAACGTGCGCTCGGCCTGGGACAAGTCCACGGGTGCGGGCGTGGTGGTGGCCGTCATCGATACCGGCATCACCAACCATGCCGACCTCAACGCCAACATCCTGCCCGGCTACGATTTCATCAGCGACACCTTCGTCTCGCGCGACGGCAACGGCCGCGATTCGAACCCGAACGACGAAGGCGACTGGAACCCGGTCGCGGGCGAGTGCTACAGCGGTTCGCCGGTTAGCAACTCCAGCTGGCATGGCACGCACGTAGCCGGCACCGTCGCCGCCGTGACCAACAACAGCACGGGCGTGGCCGGTACCGCGTTCGGCGCCAAGGTGGTTCCGGTGCGTGTGCTGGGTCGCTGCGGTGGCCTGACCTCGGATATCGCCGACGCGATCACCTGGGCCTCGGGCGGCACCGTCAGCGGCGTGCCCGCCAATGCCAACCCGGCGGAAGTCATCAACATGTCGCTGGGCGGCGGCGGTACCTGTTCCGCGACCTACCAGAACGCGATCAACGGTGCGGTCGGTCGCGGGACCACCGTGGTGGTGGCCGCGGGCAACAGCAACACCAACGTGTCCAGCGCGGTGCCGGCGAACTGCCCGAACGTCGTGGCCGTGGCGGCGACCACGTCGAGCGGCTCGCGCGCCAGCTTCTCCAACTACGGCACCGGCATCGACATCTCAGCGCCGGGCCAGAGCATCCTGTCCACGCTCAACTCCGGCACCACCACGGCGGGCAGCGCGAGCTACGCGTCGTACAACGGCACGTCGATGGCGGCACCGCACGTGGCGGGCGTGGTCGCGCTGATGCAGGCTGCCGCACCGTCGCCGCTGACCCCGGCACAGGTGGAGACCATCCTGAAGAATACCGCGCGTCCGTTGCCGGGCACGTGCTCGGGTGGCTGCGGTGCGGGCATCGCCAATGCGGACGCAGCCGTCGTGGCGGCGCAGGGCGGCACCACGCCGCCGGGTGGCGGTACGCAGACCTACACCAACGGCACCGACGTCAGCATTCCCGACAACAACACGACGGGCGTGACCAGCACGATCGCCGTGTCGGGCCGCACGGGCAACGCGCCGAGCAATGCGCAGGTGCCGGTCAGCATCGTGCACACCTACATCGGTGACCTGATCGTCGACCTGCTGGCGCCGGATGGTTCGGTGTACGTGCTGCACAACCGCACGGGCGGCAGTGCCGACAACATCAACCAGACCTACACGGTGAACCTGTCGAGCGAAGCCCTCAACGGCAGCTGGCGCCTCCGCGCCCGCGACCGTGCAGGTGCGGATACCGGCTACATCAACAGCTGGAGCATCACGTTCTGAGGATCGCCCGCTGAGGGAGTCGCCAGGATGTGCATGAGGAACCCCGGCCTTGGCCGGGGTTCTTTGTCTGTGCTACGGGCAGGACCGCATGTCGATCCCGCACCCCCTCCTTCGTCGAACAGGCAAGCGCAGGTCGTGACGCCAACGTGGCGCACACAGCTTGCATGACCGCCAGGAGCGATGCATGACGACGAACGCGAAGACAAAAGGTCCGGCTTCCTACTTCCCTTCAATAGAGAAGCAGTACGGCAAGCCGGTGGAACACTGGTTCACGATCCTGGGCGCGGTCAGCGACCGGAAACACGGCGAGCAGGTGGCCCTGTTGAAAACGGAGCACGCGTTGGGCCATGGCCATGCGAATGCGCTGGTGGCGTATTTCAGGGCGGAGCGCGGAGGCTAGACGCCTTCCAAGGAAAGCAGGGAGGACGAGTACGGCCTCGGGCACCCTGCGACGGCGCCTGCAGGCATCGGGCGGCCGCGCAGATTGACGCCGCGATGACGCAGGCCTTTCGAAGATGCGGACACTGCAACCCGAGTCCTTTGCCCATGTCCGTGCGATTCCTTGCTGTCGTCCTGCTCGCCGCCCTCTCGGCCCCCTCCCGGGCGGAACCCCCTGTGTCCCTGGCGGCGCAGGCGAACGATCCCGCCACGCGGAGCGGCGCGGCGGCGCTGCTGCGCGCCCAGGTGCTGCTGGACCGCGCGCACTTTTCACCCGGGGAAATCGATGGCCTGTCCGGCTCCAACCAGCGGCGCGCGCTGCGGGGCTTCCAGGCCGCCAGGGGGCTGGACGTCACCGGCGAGCTCGACCAGGCCACGTGGAACGCCCTGAACGCAAACGCGGCGGCGGTAGTCACCGCGTACACGTTGACGGCCGAAGACGTCGACCAGCGCTACATCCGCATTCCCGACGACATGATGGCGCAGGCAAAGCTGCCATCGCTGGGCTTCGCGTCGGTGCGCGAAGCCCTGGGCGAACGCTTCCATGTTGCGCCGACGCTGCTTGAACAACTGAATCCCGGCGTGGACTTCGCGCGGGCGGGTGCCCGGATACAGGTGCCGAACGTGGCCGATGTCGCCGCGCCGCCCAAGGCCGCCCGCGTGGTGATCGACAAGTCCGAGTCCACGCTTGCGTTGACGGACGCCGCAGGCAAGGTCGTCGCGCAGTTTCCTGTGTCCTCCGGCAGCGACAAGGACCCGTTGCCACTGGGGGAGTGGAAGATCCTCGGCACCGCCGTCAATCCCACCTTCCACTACAACCCGGCCCTTTTCTGGGACGCGGATCCCTCCCACGCCAAGGCGACACTGCCTGCCGGCCCGAACAACCCGGTGGGCACGCGATGGATCGATCTTTCCAAGCCTCACTACGGACTGCACGGCACGCCCGAGCCGGCCACGGTGGGGAAGGCGCAATCCCATGGCTGCGTGCGGCTGACGAACTGGGACGTCGAGCGCGTCGCCGCCGCCGTCTCGCCCTCCACCGCCGTCGTGATGCAGGACTAGCATGAAGTACGTGCTGGGCCTGCTGCTGGTGGTGGCGCTGGGCGTGGTCGTCTGGAGCGGCATGGACATCGTGCCTACGCCGGCATCCGACCCGTCGCAGCCGGTTGCATCCGCCGGGGTGTCAACGTCCGCTGCGACTGCGCCACCGGGTGCGGCCAATACGCCTGTAGTCTCTGTCGCAGGCACCGTCGCGCCTGCATCAGTGGCCCCCGTGCCTGGAGTCAGCAGCGACATGCCCGCGCCATCCGCGCTGCTGCTCCCGGTCCAGGGCATACGCGCGGCGGACCTCACCGATACCTTCACCGACGCACGCAGCGAAGGGCGCTCCCACGATGCCATCGACATCATGGCCGCCAAGGGCACCCCGGTCCTTGCCGTGGCCGATGGCCATGTGGAAAAACTCTTCACCAGCGAGCGCGGCGGCTTGACGATCTACCAGTTCGAGCCGACCGGCCGCTACGCCTACTACTACGCACACCTCGACCGGTATGCGGATGGATTGGCGGAAAAGCAGCAGATCCGCCGCGGGCAGGTGATCGGCTACGTAGGCGCCACGGGCAACGCCAGCCCCGCTGCCCCCCACCTGCACTTCGCCATCTTCCTGCTTGGCCCCGAGAAGCAGTGGTGGAAGGGCAGCCCGGTCAATCCGTATCCGATCCTGACCGCGCAGCAAGCTCTTTGATCAGCGGCGTGGCCGCACCTTCCGGTCGCGCCGCGCTCCCACCAAGGTTGGCGGGGACCGTGGGGGATGCGGAGGGCAGCATGTCCGCGGTTCGAACCCGAGGCGGGTGCGAGCCCCAACCCACCGCGAATAGGTCCTGCTTTAGGTCTTAGGACATCACGACAGGGGCTTGCCGGTGATCGACGCCAGCCGAGGGCGCGGCTGCACCTGCGGGCGGTGCCGCGCCTCACCCGCACATGCTCTTGGGCCCACGGTGCTCGCGCGGATCAATTGGGAAAGGTACTCTGGCCGCCGTTTCCGGATCCCTGTTTTCCTTTTGCCCTGGTCGGCGGAAGGCATTCGGCCATCGCAGACAAGTCAGCAACCATTGAAAGCAAGCCAACTCCAACTGAAAACAGACTGGCGCTTCGAAGAGAGCGAGCAGCGGCGCCACTACGTCATCGAACCATGGCTCGACGGTCGGCGGGTGGGGCGCGCGCACGGCTGGTTCGAACCCGGCGGGAGCTTTGTGCTGGAGAAGATCGAGATCGATTCCAGGCAGCGCTCACGCGGCTACGGAAGTACGGTGATCGAGCAGCTGCGGCAGAAGGCGCGCGACAAGGGCTGCCACGAGCTTGTGATCAACAACGTGCGGTCCAGCAATCACCGGGCCATCGCGCTCTATGAGGCGATGGGGGCGAAGGCCGTCCCGCTGTCGGCAAGCCTCAGCGCCTTTGTCATTTCGCCGCCGTAGGTCTGGCCCTCCGATAGAGGGACACGTCGGGAGAACAACGCCTTCTTCTTCCGGAAACAACAAGGCCCGCATCGGCGGGCCTTGTTGTTACTGCGGCATCATCAGCTCGTCAGCCTCACACCGCCTCGAACCGATTCTCCGCCACGTTCTTCCGCACCTTCGCCGGATCCCAGATCCGCCCGTTCATGGCGATGTACACCCCTGCCGGCAGCGACTGCACCGCGCCGATCGCGCAGCCGATGTTGAACTCCGCGTCCGAGCCGCGGAAGCGGGCCGGACTGAGGGCGCCGGTCATGACGATGGTCTTGTCGGTGATCGAAGCGAGCACGTGGCCCGTCTGCACCATGCTGTCGGTGCCGTGCGTCACCAGCACGTGCTTCGTCGGCTGCGCGGCGATGGTCGCGCGGATCAGCTCGCGGTCCTCGTCGGTGATGTGGAGCGAATCCTTGCGCAGGATCGGGATGACGGTGAAGCGGAACGTCACCCCCAGTTCGCGCAGGATCATACCGATCTGCGGATCGCCGATCTGGTAGTCGGACTTGTCGTCGAAGTAGATCTTGTCGATCGTGCCACCGGTGGTGACGATCAGCAGCTCATCCATCTCAGTGCTCCTGCCAGCGCTCACGGCGCGCCTGGCGTTGTGTCCGGGGAAGTCAGGTCGTACGGCTCGCCGTAATGCTCGCAGATCGCTTCCAGCGCGGGCGACGGCGGCGCGACGACCACGCGATTATCGCCGCTTTGCCGCGTGAAGGTGCAGCGCACGTCGGTGACGTTGCCATCGTCGTCACCCCCGGCGTCCACCTGCACCATCAGGTCCATGGTGTCGTAGTCCATCGGCAGGGGGCGAGGCGCATCCAGCTTCCACAGATGGAATTCCCAGCTGCAGCAACTGCTGCGCCCGGCTTCCACCAGCCAGCCTTCGATGACCTGCAGCTCGTAGTAGCCGCCGCTGAAGAAGTGCTGCAGCGTGCGCGTGGCCGGGTCGATGCGGTAGACCTCGCCTTCGCAGTTCGGACCGGCGCCGCACATGCCGCGGATCTCGACCTCGTGCATGCCGTCGCCGTCCACGTCGATCAGGTTGGCGTGGCCCATGCTGGTGTAGCCGACCTCCTGCGTCACCTCCCGCTGATCGCACACGCGGCCGCCATCGCAGGCCAGTGTGGCGACATAGCGGCGCACTTCCGGCGAAGCGCATTCTGTCTGCACCGTCAGCACGCTGCCGTCGCGGTTCTCGGCGCGGACGGCATCGGCCGGTTCGCACACCGCGTCCTGCGCCCAGCCGCACGGCGCCAGCAGACAGAACAGCAGCGCCACGACGAAGCGCATCACCCCTTCCTGCCGAACCGCTTCGCGAACGCCGGCCAGCTGGTCGCCAGCACGATGCCGATGGACAGCACGATGCCGCCCCAGGCGAACGGCGCCTTCACCGGATCGGCCCACGCCACCATCACCGCGTGCGAAAACCAGAACAGCGCGAACACGCCGGCCCAGAACGCCGCCGTCCGCCGACGCGCCATCACCCCGATCATCAACAGGATCGGCGGCAGCGCGAACAACAGCAGCGCCAGCGTGTACTGCCGGTCGCCCCAGAACCACACCGCATACAGGATGGCCAGCAGTTGCAGCAGGGCGGCGAGCAGCAGGCGCGAGCGGCCCATCAGCGCGTCTCCAGGCGACGGGCGATATCGGCGACGCGGCGACCGAGTGCGCGCGCGAGGGCGGCTTCTTCGTCGCTGGGCTGCGGATCGTCGTCGCCACCGGCCACGTGGCTGGCCCCATACGGTGTGCCGCCCGTGCGCGTGGTGCTGAGCTGCGGCTCGGTGAACGGAATGCCGACGATCACGCAGCCGTGGTGCAACAGCGGCACCTGCATCGACAGCAGCGTAGATTCTTGCCCGCCGTGCTGGGTGGCGGTGGAGGTGAATACCGCCGCCGGCTTGCCGACCAGCGTGCCGCTGGCCCATTCCGCGCCCAGGCCATCGATGAAATGCTTGACGGGCGCGGCCATGTTGCCGAAGCGGGTGGGGCTGCCGAGGATCAGGCCCGCGCACTCGGCCAGGTCCTGCCTGTCCACGTAGGGCGCGCCTTCTTCGGGCACGGGCGGCGCGGCCTGCTGGGTCACGGCGGCGACCGGCGGCACGCTGCGCAGGCGCGCGGACATGCCGTCCACTTCGCCTGCGCCACGCGCGATCTGCCGCGCCAGCCGAGCAACGGATCCGCCGCGGCTGTAGTAGAGCACCAGGATCTCGGGCATTGGGGGCGTCTTCGTGGCGTGGAAGCGCCTAGTATCGGCGATGTCGCGCCCATGACGCATCGGTTACCCTTCCGCCCATGGAGCCCCTGGATTCGTTGAACCGCTGGACTGACCGCATGCGCGACCGCGCGCGCATGGGCACCTTCTTCCGCTTCCTGGCCAAGCGCTTCCTCGACGACCGGTTGTTCCAGGCCGCCGGTTCGCTGGCCTACACCACGCTGTTCGCGCTGGTGCCGCTGGCGATGGTGGTGTTCGGCGTACTGTCGGCGTTCCCGGTGTTCCAGGAATGGAGCGCGCAGCTGCGCGACTACATCTTCGCCAACTTCCTGCCCGGCGCGGCAGTCAGCCTGAAGGCGAAGCTCGATGGCTTCCTGGCCAACACCGGCAAGCTGACCGCAGTCGGCGTGATCGCGCTGGTGGTGTCGCTGCTCATCACGCTCAACAGCATCGAGGCGACCTTCAACCGCATCTGGCGCGTGCGCAGCGCGCGGCCGAAGCTGTCGCGCTTCCTCGTCTACTGGACCGTGCTGACGCTGGGCGCGCTGATGGCGGCGGCCTCACTGGCGCTGTCGGCACGCTTCTATGCGCTGCCCGTGTTCGCCACCAGCGGCGGCAAGTGGCTGCAGGCGCTGTCGCTGAGCGTGGCGCCGGTGTTGATCGAGCTGGCGGCCATCGTGGTGATCTACCGCGTGGTGCCGCACCGGACCATCAAGTGGCGCTATGCGGTGGCGGGCGCGTTGCTGGCGACCGTGCTGCTGGAACTGGCGAAGTGGGGCCTGGGCGTCTACCTGGGCAGCTTCAACGCGTACCAGAAGATCTACGGCGCGGTGGCGGCCGCTCCCATCCTGCTGCTGTGGATCTTCCTGTGCTGGGTGGCCGTGCTGCTGGGCGCGTCGCTCGCCTCCGGCATGGCGGCATTCCGCTACCAGCCGGTCGCGCTGCGCCTGCCGCTGGGCTACGAGATCTATGGCCTGCTGCGCATGCTGGGCCGCTTCGCGCAGGCGCGCGAGAAGGGCAAGGGCCTGCACAGCGACCAGATCCTGGCGATGGAGCCGATGCTGACCGATTCGCTGATCCAGCAGATGCTGGCGCAGCTGGCCGAGATCGACCTGCTGCGCCGTGACGAAGAAGGCGAATGGCTGCTCGCACGCGACCTGGACGATCTGACGCTGTGCGACCTGTACGAAGCCTGCCAGCTGCGCATTCCCGTCGCCGAAGCACATCTTCCGTTCCACGACGACGCGCTGGGGCGCGCCGCACGCGTGGCGCTGGACGACCTGCGCGTGCCCTTGCGCGAGCTGTTGAAAAAGCGCGTCAGCGATCTGTTCGTCGATTCCCACCAGGAGCCTGCATGAAGCCCGTTTCTTCCCTGTCGCTGGCGGCCGTGTTGTTGCTGGCCGCGTGCAACGCCGGATCGGCGCCCGCCGAGGTGGCCGAACCGGCGATCGAGGCGCATGTGAAGGATGTCGACCCCGCTGCCGAAAAGCCGGCCGATCGCACGGTCGAGATTCCGACCCTGCAGGTGAAGACACTCGATGGCGCCGATTACACGCTGGCCGCGCTCCGCGGCAAGTGGGTGGTGGTGAATTTCTGGGCGACGTGGTGCGCGCCCTGCCTGAAGGAAATGCCGGACCTGTCCGCGCTGGACCGGGACAACGACCACATCGAGGTGATCGGGCTGGCGTACGAAGAAATCGAAGCCGACGAGCTGAAGGCCTTCCTCGCCGAACGGCCGGTGGTGTATCCCATCGCCATCCTCGACGTGTACAACCCGCCGGCCGATTTCGCCACGCCGCGCGGCCTGCCGCTCACCTACCTGATCGCGCCGGATGGCAAGGTCGCCAAGCAGTTCCTCGGCCCGGTGACCGGCAAGGAGATCGAGACCGCCATCGCCGCAGCCGGCGGTCCGCAAGCGAAGGCGTGATGATCGCCGCGCGTTTCCTGGTCAGCGGCAAGGTGCAGGGCGTGTTCTTCCGCGCTTCCACCCGCGAGCGTGCGCGGGATCTCGGGCTGTCGGGTCGGGCGACCAACCTGCCGGATGGCCGTGTCGAAGTCGTCGCCGCAGGTGATGCGGCGGCACTCGATTTGCTGGAGGCATGGCTTCGCCTGGGGCCACCTGCCGCGCGCGTCGAATCGGTCGTGCGTGAGGCGTGGACGCGAGCGGTGAACGAAAACTTCGTCACCAGCTGACCGGGCAGGCACCACCTGTAGCGTGCGCCATGCGCACGATCACGCACGTCGCCCGTGCGCATGGCGCACGCTACGCCAGGACTGCATCCCATCCGGTCGCAGGCTCACTCATTCAGGGCCACCCGGTGACGGCTCGCTGGCGTCTTGCAGGCGCAAGGCGCGCGCGGCCTGTTGCTCGTCCAGCGGCGGTGGCCGCGCGACCACGGTTTGCATGGGCTCCTTCCAGCCGGGAATCCTGCGGGCGCCGGCCTGGATGCCTTTCGCCGCGAGTCCGGCCAGTACCGGCACGATGCCGCCGTTCTTGCCCAACTGTTCCAGGCTGGTCGGCTCCTTCCAGCGCCGCTCGAACACCGTGGGCTCGACATCGACCGGATTCTCGAAGCGGTACAGGTCCACCACTTCCTCCGGCTCGGGCCTGACAACCAGCGTATCGAGGGTCGTGGCCTGGTCATCGTCGGCCGCCGCCGCGGCATCCTGCGCCATCGCGGGTGCGGCGACCAGCCACAGTGTGGCCATCAGTGTCCGGCGCACGATCAGCCGCCGCGCTGCGGCTTGATCGGCTTGAGCACGCTGTAGCGCTCCTTGTGCAGCTTGCCCTTCAAGGGAGGCAGGCCGAGGGGTTCGACCGGTACCCGGGTGTCGGGCAGGCGGTCGAGCAGGTCGCGCAGCAGGGTCAGCCGGCCCACGCGCTGGTCGTTGAAATCCACCAGCGTCCACGGCGCATGCGTCGTATGGGTGGCCTTGAGCATCGCTTCGCGCGCGGCGGTGTAGTCGGCGTACTTCTCGCGTGCCTTCAGGTCGATGGGCGACAGCTTCCAGCTCTTCAGCGGTTCTTCCGCGCGTTCGGCGAAGCGCTCTTCCTGCTGCGCCTGGTCCACGCACAGCCAGTACTTGAACAGCAGGATCCCGTCGTCGGTGATGCCGCGCTCGAACACCGGCGCCTGCTGAAGGAAGCGCTCGTACTGCTCATCGGTGCAGTAGCCCATCACCTTCTCGACGCCGGCCCGGTTGTACCAGCTGCGGTCGAACAGCACGATCTCGCCCGCCGCGGGCAGGTGCGAGATGTAGCGCTGGAAGTACCACTGCGTCGCTTCGCGTTCGCTCGGCTTGGGCAGCGCCACCACGCGGCACTGGCGCGGATTGAGGTGCTCGGTGATCGCGCCGATCGCGCCGCCCTTGCCGGCGGTATCGCGGCCTTCCATCACCACCACGATGCGCGCACCGCAGTGCGAGGCCCAGCGCGCCATCGCCGCCAGTTCCAGTTGCAGTGGTTTGAGGCGGGCTTCGTAGTCCTTGCGCTTGAGCGGTTTCATCGCGGCATCCTGTGCGGTGGGGGAATCAGCGCTTGCGGCGCGGTTGTCCGGCCATGCTGCGCGCGACTTCGAGCAGTGCGCCCTGCTGGCGGGTGTTGAGCGCGCGGTAAGCGGCGAGCAGGTCGTGTTCGCCCTGCGTGCGCGCGGGGTCCAGCGTGGTCGCCAGTTCGGAGAGCAGCGCACCGGCCGGGACACCGAAGGCGCGCGCCAGGGCGGCGAGCTGGTCGCCGCCGGGCATCTTCTCGCCGGCGAGCCAGGATTTCACGGTTGCCACGCCGGCGCGCGGGATGGCGGCGGCAAGGTCGGCGGCGGTCAGGCCGCTGGCTTTGGCCAGCAGGCGCAGGGTGGCATCGAGTGACATGTCGGGTGCTCCTTGCTCATTCCTTCAGGCGGGGCCGCAGCGTGGCCAGGTTGCAGGGACGCGTGCGGGCATCCAGTTGGGCACGGATGATCTTCTCCCACGCCGTGCGACACGCCGAGGTGGAACCGGGCAGGCAGAAGATGAAGGTCTGGTTGGCCAGGCCGGCGAACGCGCGCGACTGCAACGACGACGTGCCGATTTCCTCGACGCTGACGTGCCGGAACAGCTCGCCGAAGCCGGGCATTTCCTTGTCCAGCAGCGGCAGCAGTGCTTCGGGCGTGGAGTCGCGGCCGGTGAAGCCGGTGCCGCCGGTGACCAAGATGCCGTCCACCTCGGGATCGGCGATCCACTGCGAGACCTGCGCGCGCAGGCGGTAGCGGTCGTCCGGCAGCAGCGCGCGTTCGTGCATGCGGTGGCCTTCCTGCGCAAGGGCGTGGGCGAGGTAGTCGCCGGAGCGGTCCTCGGCGAGCGTGCGGCTGTCGGAGACGGTCAGCACGCAGAGGTGCAGCGGGATCAGGGTGTCGGCATGGCTCATGGCCGCAGGGTAGCGCAATCGAGGGTCAGTTGAGCGGCAGCCGGAACCTCACAGTACCGTCGTAGGGCGACCAGCCCATCGCGCGGTACAGCGCCTGTGCGCTGGTGTTGTCGTGGTCGGTCTCCAGTTCCAGCCGCAATGCCCCGTCCGCGCGCGCGAACTCGGCGGCCGCCGACAGCAACGCGCGTGCAACGCCCTTGCGACGTGCCTCCGGCACGACCAGCAGGTCGTTGAGGATCCAGACGCGCGAGGCGCTGACGGAAGAAAAGGCGGGATACAACTGGGTGAAGCCGACGGCTGCGTCGTCGTTCCATGCCAGGAAGATGACGGACTCATCGCGCTCCATGCGCGCGCGGATGAACGCCGTTGCCAGTGCCGGGTCCGAGGGCTGGCCGTAGAAGCCGCGGTACTGGTCGAACAGGCGGGCCACGACGTCCAGGTGGGTCAATCCGGTCCGGCGAACCATCGTCGTCATGCGGCCTCCGTCAGTCGTGCGAGTTCGTCCGCCAGGTGCTCGCGGCCGAGGCGGTCGATCAGTTCGTCCAGGTCGCCCTGGATGATGTTGGGCAGGTCGTACAACGTGAGTCCTTCGACGCGGTGGTCGGTGATGCGTCCCTGCGGGAAGTTGTAGGTGCGGATGCGCTGGCTGCGGTCGCCGCTGCCCACCTGCAGCTTGCGCGTCTCGGCCTGCGCGGCCTGCTGCTTGCTGCGTTCGGCATCGAGCAGTTGCGCCTTCAGTCGTTTCATCGCCTTGTCGCGGTTGGCGTGCTGGCTGCGTTCGGTCTGGCATTCCACCACCACGCCGCTCGGTACGTGGGTGATGCGGATGGCCGACTCGGTCTTGTTGACGTGCTGGCCGCCGGCGCCCGAGGAGCGGAAGGTGTCCACCTTCAGGTCGGCGGGATTGATGACGATGTCGTCCACCTCGTCCACGTCGGGAATGATCGCCACCGTCGCGGCGGAGGTGTGGATGCGGCCCTGCGATTCGGTTTCCGGCACGCGCTGCACGCGGTGGGTGCCGGATTCGAACTTGAGCCTGGAGTACGCGCCGCGGCCGACCACGCGCGCGACGACTTCCTTGTAGCCGCCGTGCTCGCCAGGGCTGTCGGATTCGATCTCCACCTTCCAGCCCTGCCGTTCGGCGTAGCGCGCGTACATGCGGAACAGGTCGCCGGCGAAGATCGCGGCTTCGTCGCCGCCGGTGCCGGCGCGCACTTCGAGGAACAGGTTGCCCTCGTCGCGGTTGTCCTTCGGCAGCAGCAGGAGCATCAGCTCGTCGTCGAGCTGCGCCAGCCGCTGCTGGGTGGCGGCGATCTCCTCGTCCGCCAGTTCGGCCAGTTCCGGGTCGTCGCGCATCGCCTGTGCGGCGGCCAGGTCGGCCTGCGCGCGCTTTTCCTCCGCCATGGCGGAGGCCACCGGTTCGAGCTGCGAGAACTCGCGCGAGAAGGCGCGGAAACGGTCGCTGTCTCCGATCACCCCTGGGTCGGCGAGCAGGCGTTCGAGTTCTTCCCGGCGTTCGGCCAGCGCTTCGAGCTTACGGCGCAGCGTCGGCGTCATCGTCTTTCTTCAGGTGGGAGTACGGCGGGTGAGCGGGGAACAGGCGGTCGGCGGCGCGCGCAAGGTCCGCGTCACCGCTCAGCGCGGCCTCGCGCAGGGCGGCGGTCGGCGGATGCAGCAGGCGATTGGTCAGCGTATGGGCGAGGAACTCGAGCACCTGCTCCGGTTCGCGGCCATTGGCGAGCTGTTGGCGGGCCTTCGCCAGTACATCTTCGCGGGTGGATTCGCCCAGCGCACGCAGGCGCTTGAGTGGTTCCTGGCGCGATCCGGCCAACAGGCTCTCCATGAAGCGCCCGACCTGCACGTCGATGATCGCCTCGGCGGCGTCGGCCGCCTCGCGCCGGCTGCGGCGGTTGTCCTCGACCGCGCGCTCGAGGTCGTCGACGGTATAGAGGTAGGCGTCGCGCAGTTCGGCCACGGATGCTTCGATATCCCGCGGCACGGCCAGGTCGAACAGCAGCATCGGCTTGTGCTTGCGCTTGGCCAGTGCGGCGGCCACCTGTGCCTGCAGCACGACCGGCTCGCGCGCGGCGGTGGCGGAGAAAACCACGTCGGCCTCGGCCAGGTGGCGTTCCAGTTCGGCCAGGGGCAGGGCGTAGCCGCCGTGGCGCGTGGCCAGTTCCTGCGCGTGCGCCAGCGTGCGGTTGGCGACCAGCAGGCGCCGCACCTTGCCTTCGCTCAGGTGCTTGGCGGCCAGTTCGATGGTTTCGCCGGCGCCGACCAGCAGCACGGTGGATTCGCTGAGACGGGCGAAGGAGTTCTGCGCCAGGCGCACGGCGGTGGAGGCCACGGAAACGGGGTTCGCGCCGACGCGGGTATCGGTGCGCGCACGCTTGGCGACGGCGAAGGTCTGCTGGAACAGGCGGTCCAGGCGGTTGCCGAGCGCGCCGTGTTCGCGCGCCGTAGCCCAGGCGTCCTTCACCTGGCCGAGGATCTGCGGTTCGCCCAGCACCATCGAGTCCAGCCCGGTGGCGACCCGGAACAGGTGGCGGACGGCATCGGCGTCGCGGTGACGGTAGAGATAGCCTTCGAGCCCCTCGGCGTGGGTCGCCAGCCAGCTCGCCAGCACGTCACCGTCTTCCGCCACCGCGTACAGCTCGGTGCGGTTGCAGGTCGACAGCAGGGCGGCTTCCACCACGTCGGGCAGCGCCCGCAGCGACGACAGCGCATGCGGCACCGTGCCGGCGTCGAACGCCACCCGCTCGCGCAGGTCGACCGGCGCAGTCTGGTGGTTCAATCCGAGGACCCACAACGTCATCGTTCAGGCGCTTGCAGTAAGCTGCTGGCTCATATCAGGGCCGCCATTTTACGGCCGACGTGACCTTCATGCCCGAAATGATTCGCAGCTGGTTCGCCCTGCTGGTCCTCGCGGCCGCGATACCGTCCGCCGCCGCAGCCACGAAGACATCGCCGGCCGCCCCGCAGAACGACGCGCTGGCCACGGTGATGGCGGGGGAATTCGCCCTGCAGGCCGGCCAATTGCCCGAGGCCGCGCGCTGGTACCTCGATGCCGCCCGGCGCGACGACGACGCCGGCCTGGCCGAGCGCGCCACGCGCATCGCCCTGCTGGCCAAGGACGATGCCCGCGCAGCGGACGCGTTGAAGTTATGGCGGGCACGCTCGCCGAGGACGCTTGCCCTGCGTGGCGCGGAGGCCACGCTCGCCATGCGCCAGGGCCAGTCGCGCGTTGCGCGTCGCGAACTGGCGGCGCTGATGAAGGAAACCGATGACCTGGGCTGGCGCTACGCGCTGACCGCCCTGGGCAGCGGCAGCAAGGACCCGGCGCTGGCGCCGCGGCTGTTGCGTGAGCTGGTCGACGACGGCGCCATTCCCGACAAGCTGCAGCCGTGGCTGGCCTTCACCGGGCTCGCCCAGCAGCTGGATCAGGCCGCGTTGGCCGAGCGCATGGTCGGCGAGGTGGTGAAGCGCTTCTCCGGCGAGCCGCTGGTCGCGTTGCTGCAAGCCAGCCAACTGCTGCAGGCGGACCGCAAGGAGGAGGCGCGCGCGGTCCTCGATACGCTGCTGCCGAAGGCGGCCACCGATGCCTCCCTCCGGCTCAAGCTCGCGGAAGAGTACGACCGCCTCGGCGATCCGGCAGCCGCCTCCCGCGCCATGGGGCAGGGGCCGCAGGACACGCTGACCTACGGCCTGCGCGCACAACTGCTGGCCAAGGCCGACGACAAGACCGCCCTCAACGCGCTTTACGAGGAGCTGAAGCAGGCCAGTGCAGGCCAGCCCACCGCGTACAGTCCGGACCGCAGGCTCTTGCTGGGCCAGATGGCCGAGTTCCTGGAGCGGCGCGAGGAAGCGCTCACCTGGTACCGCAGTGTCCCGGCCGGCGACCAGCGTGCCGAAGCCCGCTTGCGCGCCATCAAGGCCCTGTTCGACCTGGGTCGCAAGGACGACGCCTTCGCCGAGGCGCGTGCACTCCAGGGAGATGCGACGGTCGACGACGGCACGCGTCGCGATGCCTACCTGATGGAAGCCGATTTGCGGCAGAAGGACGAACAGGACGCCGGCGAACTGGACGTGTTCGCGCGCGGACTGGCCGCGTACCCCGACGATCTGGCCCTGCTCTATTCGCGGGGCCTGGCCTGGGAGCGGCGCGACCGCATCGACCATGCCGAGGCCGACTTCCGCCGCATCCTGGTGATCGAGCCGGACAACGTGGCGGCGCTGAATGCGCTGGGATACACGCTCGCCGATCGCACCACGCGCTACCAGGAGGCGTTGGAGCTGATCGGCCGGGCGCGTACCGCGGCGCCGGATGATGCCGCCATCATCGACAGCTACGGCTGGGTGCTGTACCGGCTGGGCCGCAACGCGGAGGCGCTGGTCGAGCTGAGGCGCGCGTTCACGCTGCAGAAGGACCCCGAAATCGCCGCGCACGTGGCTGAAGTGCTGTGGGTGATGGGGCAGAAGGAGGAAGCGCGCCGTTACTTCGACGAGGCCCGCAAGCTCGACCCCGACAACCGCTCGCTGCTGCGGGCGCTGGAGAAGACAGGCGCATGAAGGTTTCAGGATTCCTGCTGGCGGGGCTGGCGGCCCTGTCGATGGCGGGCTGTGCGACGCGCAGCGCCACGGTGGACTCACCGGTCCTGCGCGACCCGGCGGCCCTGGCGGCCGCACAGGCCGGGCAGGCGACGCGTGCCGCGTGGCTGGCCTCGCAAGCGGACTGGTCGTTTGCCGGACGCGTGGCCGTCAATGCCAACGGCAAAGGGGGCAGCGGCCGCATCGACTGGCAGCAGACCGGCACGGACTATCTCGTCGCGCTGAGCGCGCCGGTGACCCGTCAGAGCTGGCGGCTGGACGGCGACCTGGTGACCCGCGCCGCACGGTTGGAGGGACTCGAGGGCGGGCCGCGCGAAGGTGCCGATGCCGACCGGCTGTTGCGCGACGCCACGGGCTGGGACATTCCGGTCGCGTCGATGGTGCACTGGGCCCGCGGTGTCGCCGATCCGGCCGTTTCCACCGATGGCGTGGAGTACGACATCGAGGGTCGCCTGCGCACCCTGACCCAGCAGGGATGGCGCGTGGATTACCTGGACTGGTTTCCGGCCGAGGGTGCCCGCCCGGTCATGCCGCGTCGCATGGAGGCCCGGCGGCAGGGCGCCTCGGTGAAGGTCGCCATCGACCAGTGGCAGTTGGCGACGCAGTGAGCGCATTCCAGGCTGCGGAAGGCTGGTCGGCCTGGCCGGCGCCGGCCAAGCTCAACCTGGCCCTGCAGATCACCGGCCGGCGTGCGGACGGTTACCACCTCCTGCAGACGGTTTTCCGGCTGCTGGAGTGGGGCGATCAGGTCCACCTGCGGTGCCGTGGAGATGGCCGGGTTTGCCGGATCGGTGAGTCCGTTCCCGGCGTTCCGGAGGCGGATGACCTCGTTGTCCGCGCGGCCAACCTGTTGAAAAATGAAGCCAATGTCGCGCAAGGTGTAGACATCGGCGTAGAAAA
Organism: Pseudoxanthomonas sp.; assembly: GCF_002863005.1. Classification (GTDB taxonomy): domain Bacteria; phylum Pseudomonadota; class Gammaproteobacteria; order Xanthomonadales; family Xanthomonadaceae; genus Pseudoxanthomonas_A. The sequence continues at coordinate 4,639 of NZ_PKDG01000039.1, read as the reverse complement.
GCGCATTCCCGCGGGTGGTGGGTTCGGTGGTGGGTCTTCCGACGCGGCGACGGTGCTGGTGGCGCTGGATCGGCTATGGGGGTGCAATCTGGGCATGGACCGCTTGGCGGCACTGGGCCTCCGGCTGGGGGCCGACGTGCCCGTCTTCGTCCGCGGCGAGAATGCCTGGGCGGAAGGCGTGGGCGAGGTCCTGACGCCGTTGGCGCTTCCGCCCGCCTGGTACCTGCTGGTGGATCCCGGCGTCCATGTGCCTACGGCGGCCCTGTTCGCATCGCCGCATTTGACGCGTGATGCTGCACCCGCGAAAATATCCGACTTCGTTTCGGGATCACTGCTCGGCAACGTGTTCGAGCCGGTCGTGCGTCGCCGGGAGCCTGCCGTCGAGGCGGTCTTCCAGGCCCTGTCGCACGTCGGTACGCCACGATTGACGGGTTCCGGCGGCGGCTGCTTCGTGGAGTTCGCCGATCGGGACTCGGCCGAGGCCGCGCTGGCGACCTTGCCGTCCGGGCTGCATGCCTGGGTGGTGGAGGGCGCCGCGCGATCGCCACTGCTGCGCGCACTGGCATCGTGTCGCGGGACGGAGAAAAACGCCTAGGGGCGTCGCCAAGTGGTTAAGGCACCGGGTTTTGATCCCGGCATTCGTAGGTTCGAATCCTTCCGCCCCTGCCAATTCACCCGTGTCACGCTGCGCCTGCCGAGACGACCCATGCAAGACGAACGCAACCTGCTTGTCTTCTCCGGCAACGCCAACAAGCCGTTGGCGAACAGCATCTGCCGCGAGTTGGGCGTGCGTCCGGGCAAGGCGCTGGTATCCCGGTTCTCCGACGGCGAAGTGCAGGTGGAGATCCAGGAAAACGTGCGCCGGCAGGAAGTGTTCGTCGTGCAGCCCACGTGCGCGCCGAGTGCCGAGAACCTGGTGGAACTGCTGGTCCTGATCGACGCACTGAAGCGCGCATCGGCCAGCAGCGTCACCGCGGTGGTGCCGTATTTCGGCTACGCCCGCCAGGATCGCCGCATGCGCTCTTCGCGCGTGCCGATCACGGCGAAGGTGGCGGCGAAGATGTTCGGTGCGGTCAGCGCGGATCGCGTGCTGACGGTCGACCTGCACGCCGACCAGATCCAGGGTTTCTTCGATATCCCGGTCGACAACGTGTACGCGTCGCCGCTTCTGCTGGCCGACATCTGGCGCGCCTACGGCACGGAGAACCTGCTGGTCGTGTCGCCTGACGTGGGTGGCGTGGTCCGCGCCCGTGCGGTGGCCAAGCGCCTGGACGACGCCGACCTGGCGATCATCGACAAGCGCCGTCCGCGCGCCAACGTCGCCACGGTGATGAACATCATCGGCGACGTGGAAGGCAAGGACTGCGTGCTGGTGGACGACATCGTCGACACCGCCGGTACGCTCTGCGCCGCGGCGGCGGCGCTGAAGCAGCATGGCGCCAACAAGGTGGCGGCGTACTGCACGCACCCCGTGCTGTCGGGCCCGGCGGTGGACAACTTGAACAATTCGGTGCTCGATGAACTCGTCGTCACCGATACCATCCCGCTCTCGCCGCAGGCGCAGGGCTGCAGCAAGATCCGCCAGCTGTCTGTGGCGGAACTGCTGGCGGAAACGATTCGCCGCATCGCCTTCGGCGAGTCGGTCAGCTCGCTGTACGTGGATTGAGTCTTCGCTGCGCGCCGGTTCACCGGGGCGCGGCTTTCCGGGTTCATCTGGTCGCGGGTGAACCTTTCATCAGATCGCCGAAGGGCGGTCCAACAACTAGGTAGTGAATCCAATGGCTAAGACGCATGAAATCAAGGTCGAGCGCCGCGAAGACGAGGGTAAGGGTGCGAGCCGCCGCCTCCGTCACGCGGGCACCGTGCCTGCCATCGTTTACGGTGGCGAACTGAAGCCGGTCAGCATCCAGCTGAACCATAACGAAGTCTGGCTGGCCTCCCAGCACGACTGGTTCTACTCGTCGATCCTGGACCTGAGCCTCAACGGCGACATCCAGAAGGTGCTGCTGCGTGACATGCAGCGCCATCCGTTCAAGCAGCAGATCATGCACCTGGACTTCCAGCGCGTGAACGAGAACGAGACGCTGCGCACCGCAGTGCCGCTGCACTTCCTCAACGAAGACAAGTCGCCGGCCGGCAAGTCCGCCGAAGTCGTGGTCACCCACGAGCTGAACGAAGTCGTCGTCGAGTGCCTGCCGAAGGACCTGCCGGAATTCATCGAGATCGACCTGGCCGACCTGGCCATCGGCGCGGTGGTCCACCTGTCGGAAGTGAAGCTGCCGGCCGGCGTCACCATTCCCGAACTGAAGCTGGGCAAGGAACACGACGTCGCCGTCGTGATCGCCAAGCACGGCAAGGAAGAGGTCGAGGAAGCGCCGGCGGAATCGGCGGAAGTGCCGGCGTCCAAGGTCGCCAAGAAGGACGACAAGTAATCGCGTGATCCTGCGCCCGCTTCGGCGGGCGCAGGTGCGCGGTGCGTCCCCATGGCAGGCTTGCGCCTCATCGTCGGACTGGGTAATCCCGGTGCCGAACATGCCCGAACCCGGCACAACGCCGGGTTCCATTTTGTCGACGCCCTGGCGGAACGGCAGGGTGAGCGGTTCGGTCTGGACAGCAAGCTGTTCGGCGAGACGGCGAAGGTCGTGGTCGCCGGCCAGCCGGTGTGGCTGCTGAAGCCGGCCACTTACATGAACCTTAGCGGCAAGTCCGTGGCAGCTGCTCTGCGCTTCTGGAAGATCGCGCCGGAGGAGGCCTTGCTGGCGCACGACGAACTGGATCTTCCCCCCGGTGCCGCGCGACTCAAGTTCGATGGCGGTCACGGCGGCCAGAACGGCCTGCGCGACACCATCCAGCACCTGGGCCATGGCAAGTTCCACCGGCTGCGCATCGGCATCGGCCATCCGGGGCACAAGGACCGCGTGACGGGCTGGGTATTGGGCAAGCCGGGCAAGGATGACGAAATCCTGATCGCGCGGGCGGTCGACGATGCCATCGACGTGCTGCCGCTCGCGGTCGCGGGCAATTTCATGGATGCGATGACGCGGTTGCATACGCAGAAGCCGTGATTGGTGATTGGTGATTTGCAGGCGCGCACCTGGCCGCGAATCACCAATCACGAATCACGAATCCCGGATGTACACATGGGCATCAAATGCGGCATCGTCGGCCTGCCTAACGTCGGCAAGTCGACCCTGTTCAATGCGCTGACCAAGGCGGGCATCGCCGCGGCCAACTTCCCGTTCTGCACCATCGAGCCGAACGTGGGCGTGGTGCCGGTTCCCGACCTGCGCCTCAACCAGCTGGCCGAGATCGTCAAGCCGCAGAAGGTGATCCCGACGGCGGTGGAGTTCGTGGACATCGCCGGGCTGGTCGCGGGCGCGGCCAGCGGAGAAGGCCTCGGCAACAAGTTCCTGGCCCACATCCGCGAGGTCGATGCGATCACGCACGTGGTGCGCTGCTTCGAGAACGATGACGTCATCCACGTCAACAACCGGATCGATCCGATTTCGGATATCGACACCATCGACACCGAGCTGGCGCTGGCCGACCTGGAGAGCGTGGAAAAGGCGCTGAACCGCGCCGAACGCTCGGCCAAGGCGGGCGAGAAGGATGCGATCGCCCGCAAGCCGGTGCTCCAGAAGCTGCAGGCGGGCCTCAACGACGGCAAGCCCGGCCGCGCGCTGGGCCTGGACGAGGAGGAGAAGGCGCTGGTCCGCGACCTGTTCCTGCTGACCCTGAAGCCGGTGATGTACGTGGCCAACGTGCTGGAGGACGGGTTCGAGAACAACCCGCACCTCGAGGCCGTGCGTGCCCGTGCCCTGACCGAGGGTGCCCAGGTGGTTCCGGTGTCGGCCGCCATCGAAGAGGAGCTCTCGCAGCTGGACGATGCCGACCGCGATGCTTTCCTGGCCGACCTCGGCCTGGACGAGCCGGGCCTGAATCGGGTGATCCGGGCCGCCTACACGCTGCTGGGCCTGCAGACCTACTTCACCGCAGGCGTGAAGGAGGTGCGTGCCTGGACGGTGCGGGCCGGTTCAACCGCCCCCCAGGCCGCGGCGGTGATCCACACGGATTTCGAAAAGGGATTCATCCGCGCCGAGACCATCGCGTTCGACGACTTCCTCAAGTACAAGGGTGAGTCGGGTGCCCGCGATGCCGGCCGCCTCCGGCTGGAAGGCAAGGAATATCGCGTGCAGGAAGGTGATGTCCTGCATTTCCGGTTCAATGTCTGAGAAAAAAGTGGTGCGGGCGCGTTGACAGACGGTCGAGTACCCGCCAAAATCTCGGGCTGTTTCACCCTGGTTTGATTTGGCCCTCCAGCCCAGTCAGTCCGGTGATCCCGGAGGGATACCCAAGCGGCCAACGGGGGCAGACTGTAAATCTGCTGGCTTACGCCTTCGGTGGTTCGAATCCACCTCCCTCCACCAGTTTTCGTTGTTGTTTCGCGTTGTAGTGGTCTCCCGGTGCGGGAGTAGTTCAATGGTAGAACTGTAGCCTTCCAAGCTACTAGCGCGGGTTCGATTCCCGTCTCCCGCTCCACTGAACACCTGCGCAGGACCTGCGGCAATCCAGGCAACACAACCGTTTCACGCTCACGTAGCTCAGTCGGTAGAGCACCTCCTTGGTAAGGAGGAGGTCG
>NZ_PKDG01000020.1 GCF_002863005.1 Pseudoxanthomonas sp. | reverse complement strand
GGCCCCGCCAGCCCTGCGATGCGCCGGCCCACCGCGGTACTGCCGGTGAACGACACGGCCTTGATGGCCGGATGCAGCACCAGCGGCTCGCCAACCGCAGCCCCGGTGCCGTGCACGATGTTCAGCACACCGGCGGGCAGGCCGATCTCCGCGGCGAGTTCGCCGAGCATCGTTGCGGTCGCGGGAGTGATCTCGGACGGTTTGGCCACGACCGTATTGCCTGCTGCCAGGGCGGGCGCGATCTTCCACGTGAACAGGTAGAGCGGCAGGTTCCACGGAGAAATCGCCGCCACTACGCCCAGCGGCTGTCGCAACGTGTAGTTCAGCCCGGCCTCGCCATGGTGCGATTCGCTGGCGAACTGCGTGGCCGCATGCGCAAAAAACCGCAGGTTGGCGATGGCGCGGGGAATCTCGATATCGCGGGCCAGTGCCAGCGGCTTGCCGGTGTCGCGGGACTCGGCGGCGGCAAACACGTCGCGGCGTCGTTCCAGCGCGTCGGCCAGCGTCTCCAGCCACCGCGAGCGCTCGCTCGTGGTCACGGCCGACCACGCGGGGTAGGCGGCTTCGGCGGCCTGTACCGCCAGCAGCACGTCGTGTTCGCTGCCATCGGCGACTTCGGCGTAGACCTCGCCCGTCGCGGGCTCGAACACCGCACGCCAGGCGCTGCCCGTGCGCAGTCCGCCTTCGATGAAGTGGCCGAAGCGTTCCATGCCCGTTAGCTTAACCCGGCTGGCGATCCCCCGTTCCTTCGGCTCAGATCGATTGCATCCGGCCGCCGTCGACCGCCAGGCTGACGCCCGAGATGTACGCGGCTGCCGGCGAAGCCAGGAACGCGATCGCGGCGGCGATCTCATCGGCCTCCGCGAACCTGCCGACGGGCACGGTGGCCAGCATGGTGGCGGTGACGGCGTCTTCCGATTTGCCCGTAGCCTGCACGCGATCGCGCAGGATCTGCTCCAGCCGCTGCGTACGCGTGTAGCCGGGCAACACATTGTTGACGGTGATGCCGTCGGCGCCCAGTTCCCGGGACAGGGTCTTGGCCCAGCTGGCAACGGCGCCGCGGACGGTGTTGGAGACGCCGAGGTTGGCGATGGGTTCCTTCACCGAGGTGGAGACGACGTTGACGATGCGGCCCCAGCGGGCTTCGCGCATGCCGGGAACCGTCAGCTGGGTGAGCACCTGGTTGGCCAGCAGGTGGCGCTGGAATGCAGCCAGGTAATCGTCGGGACCGGCCTCGATTGCGCGTCCACCCGGCGGACCGCCGGTGTTGTTGACGAGGATGTGCACGGGACGGTCGGCCGCGAGTCCGCCGACCTTCGCCTGCAGGGCCGCGGCATCGGCGACATCGACGGCGATGCTGTCGTGCTGCTGCGCATGGAACGTACAGGGCAGGGCGGCGGCGACGTCCGCCAGCACGTCGGCACGTCGGGCGAGCAGGGTGACGCTCGCACCCAGCAGCGCGAGTTCATGGGCGGCCGCGCGGCCGATGCCTTCGGAAGCGCCGCACACCAGGGCGTGCCGGCCGGCGAGGTTGAGGTCCATGCGTCGTCCCAGCAATGACAGGGGGCGAGTGTAGCCCTGTGGGTATCGCGTGTGGGAGCGATGGGAATCGGGATGCTGCACCTCACTCGCGAAGTGGATGGACCCCCATTCGCGACTTACGTCGCCCCTACGCCGTCACCCCGACGGGCCGAGCGCTCGCGCATCAGCCCCGACACCGCCACGTTGTCCTCGCCGCCCAGCCGCTGCAGGGCGGCGGCGGCGCCTTCGACGTTGGCGACCGGATGGTTCTGGCTGAGCTTGAATTTCAGTTCCACTCGCTCGACCGTGAAGCGTAAGCCGACGATGCCGCGCAACTGGCGTACATGGTCGTCACGGTCGTGTTCGAACCGCCAGTCATTGCCGACCCGTCCCTCGTTGCTCTGGCTGAGGCGATCGACGATGGATGCCAGTTCGGCCGTTTGGTCGGTGGTTTCGAGTGCGCCATGCAGGTGGGCGACCGCATAGTTCCAGGTCGGCACGCGTGCGGCTTCCTCCTTGTCCGCATACCAGCCCGGCGACACGTAGGCATGCGGGCCATGGACGATCATCAGCGCGGGACCGGCATGGCGCGCCTGCGGATTCGGCTTCGCCCAGTGACCCTCGATGACGATCCGATCCTCCTGGCGGTCGTAGAGCACCGGCAGATGGCTGATGGTCGGAGCGCCATCGGCGACAGTGACCAGGGTGACGAAGGCGTCACGCGCGATCAGCCGGTCCAGTTCGGCGAGATCGTCTTCGACGAACGCGCGCGGCGAGTACATGCGGTCAGGCGCGCGCGCCGAGCGACTGCACCATCTTCGGCACCAGCACGGCATCGTCGTCGCCCCGCGGGGGCTGGATGCCCGCCAGCGAGAAGCCGCGTGCCAGCGCGTCGTCCTCGTCCAGCCCGTCGAAGGCCACGAACTCGGCGTCGAACAACGCCGCACGGGCACTGTCCTCGCTGTCGTAGGGCAGGGTGTTGCCGTCGCTGTCCAGCACTTCGGCCGTGCCGGCCTCCAGCATGCGCAGGCGTGCCCAGATCAGGGTGCGGCCCAGCGACGCCAGGTACCAGTCTTCGCGCAGGAACGGATTCATGCGAAGGCCTCCGCCCACAGCGCCAGCAGGCCGGCCATCGCCAGCCCGAACATGATGACGCACAGCGAAATGCGCGCCGGCGTGGCCAGCCCCGACAGCGACGTATCGGGGATGCGGCGATAGTCGCCGGACAGCAGCCAGCGCAATGCCACCGGCTTGAGAAAGGCGCCTTCGCCCCACTGCGCGCCCAGCGCGCCATGGCGGTCGCGCACGTGCACCAGCGTCAGCGGCCAGAAGATGACGAACGCACAGAAACCCGCGATGGCGACACCGACGAAGCACAGGGCGAAGAACAGGATCATCAGAACTCCGCGTTGCCGGGCGCGCGCGGGTAGGCGATGGCATCGCGGATGTTGCTCAACCCGCACACGTACACCACCAGGCGTTCGAAGCCCAGGCCGAAGCCGGCGTGCGGCACCGAACCATAGCGGCGGAAGTCGCGGTACCAGCCGTAATGCGCCGGATCCAGGCCGAACTGGGCCATGCGCGCATCCAGCACGTCCAGGCGCTCTTCGCGCTGGCTGCCGCCGATGATCTCGCCGATACCGGGCGCCAGCACGTCCATTGCGGCGACGGTCTTGCCGTCGTCGTTCAGGCGCATGTAGAAGGCCTTGAAGTGCTCGGGATAGTTGGTCACCACGACCGGGCGGCCGACGTGCTGTTCGGTGAGCCAGCGCTCGTGTTCGGTCTGGAGGTCCAGGCCCCACTCGACCGGGAACTCGAACTTCTGCCCCGACTTCTGCAGCAGCGAGATCGCATCGGTGTAGTCGATGCGCTCGAACGGCGAGTTGACGAAGGCTTCCAGGCGGGTCAGCGCGGTCGGCTCGACGCGCTCGGCGATGAACGCCAGGTCGTCGGCACGCTCGCTGAGCACGGAGCGGAACAGGTACTTCAGGAAGTCCTCGGCCAGCTGCGCATTGGCGGCCAGGTCGTTGAACGCCACTTCCGGCTCGATCATCCAGAACTCGGCCAGGTGGCGCGTGGTGTTGCTGTTCTCGGCGCGGAAGGTGGGGCCGAAGGTGTAGACCTTGCTCATCGCCAGCGCATACGCCTCGGCGTTGAGCTGGCCGGACACGGTCAGGAAGGTCTCCTTGCCGAAGAAGTCGCGCGAGAAGTCCACCGCACCTTCCTTGTCGCGCGGCAGGTTGACCAGGTCCAGCGTCGACACGCGGAACATCTGGCCTGCACCTTCGGCATCGGAGGTGGTGATGATCGGCGTGCTGATCCAGAAGTAGCCGTTCTCGTGGAAGAACCGGTGCACGGCCTGCGCCAGCGAATTGCGGATGCGGGTGACCGCGCCGAACAGGTTGGTGCGCGGGCGCAGGTGGGCGAACTCTCGCAGGTATTCCAGCGAGTGCTGCTTGGGCTGCATCGGGTAGGTTAGGGGGTCTTCCACCCAGCCCACCACCTCGATCGCCGAGGCCTGGATCTCGAAGCTCTGGCCCTGGCCCTGCGAGGCCACCAGGGTGCCGGTGGCGACGACCGCGCAGCCCGTGGTCAGGTGCTTGATCTCGGATTCGTAGTTGGACAATGCCGCGGGCGCCACCACCTGGATCGGCGCGAAGCAGGATCCGTCGCTGACGTTGACGAAGGACAGGCCTGCCTTTGAGTCGCGCCGCGTGCGCACCCAGCCGCGCACCGTGACTTCGCCGCCGGCCGGGAGCTTGCCCGCCAGCGCATGTTCGACGCTTACCACCGTCATGGCTTGAATCCTTCGAAGACAGACTTATTAATGGAACGCGGAGTTTACAAGAGCTGCGCAGCCCTCGGCATGCCGAGGGCTATAATCCGTCGGCGTTGCGAAGGAGACACACATGGCCATCACCCTGACCCCGGTCGCACTCGAGCGCGTGCAGCGCTTCGTCGAGCAGACGCCGGCTGCCCTGGGCCTGCGCTTCGGCGTGACCCGCACCGGTTGTTCGGGCTGGGGACACGTGGCCGACCTGGCCCGCGACGAGCGCGAAGGCGATACCGTGTTCGAATTCGGCGGCGTGAGGATCTACGTGGATGCCACCAGCCTGCCGCTGGTCGATGGCACCGAAATCGACTTCGCCAAGCAGGGCCTGTCGGAGACCTTCATCTTCAGGAACCCCAACGCTGCGGCCGAGTGCGGCTGCGGCGAGAGCTTCACCACCACCGCCGACGCTGCCTGATTCCACGCAACGGCACGGCTTGCCCCTAAGTCGTTGACCTGCCATACTTTCCTGCTGCCGGAGGCCAGCCTGGTCGCCGGTTCCTCGCCCCACCGTGTCCACCCAGGCATCGGGGGGCTGTTCCGTCCGGCTGTTTTCGTGGCCGGACCCACATCCGAAAGGTAAAAACGATGCGTCACTATGAAGTCGTGTTCCTGGTCCATCCGGACCAGAGCGAGCAGGTGCCGGCCATGATCGAGCGCTACAAGGCGCTGATCGAGGGCGGCAACGGCACCATCCACCGTCTGGAAGACTGGGGCCGCCGCCAGCTGGCGTACCCGATCCAGAACCTGGTGAAGGCCCACTACGTCCTGCTCAACATCGAAGCCGACCAGGCCGTGCTGAACGAGCTGGTCGAGAGCTTCCGCTTCAACGATGCGGTGCTGCGCAACCTGGTCATCAAGCGCGATGGCCCGGATACCGAGCAGTCCCTGATCATGAAGAACAAGGACGAGAAGGGCGACAAGCCCGAGCGTGGCGAGCGTCGCCGCCGTGACGACGACGAGGCCGGTACCGAAGCCTCGACCGATTCCGACACCGCCGAAGCCGCCTGAGGAGCACCCCCATGTCCAAGTTCTTCCGTCGCCGCAAGTTCTGCAAGTTCACCGCCGAAGGCGTGAAAGAGATCGACTACAAGGATCTCAACACCTTGCGCCAGTACCTGACCGAGAACGGCAAGATCGTGCCGAGCCGCGTCACCGGCACCAAGTCCCGTTACCAGCGCCAGCTGTCCGCCGCGGTCAAGCGCGCCCGTTTCCTGGCGCTGATCCCGTACACGGACAACCACGACGTGTAATCCAGGACCTCCCCGCACGGGGAGGTTCTTCTTTCCCACTGTCATTCGGACAGCCAATCGCTGCAGGCCCAGCCTGCTAACGAATACGGAGCAATACGATGGAACTGATTCTTCTGCAGAAAGTGACCAACCTGGGCGTCCTGGGCGACAAGGTCAACGTGAAGCCGGGCTACGGCCGCAACTACCTGGTGCCGCAGGGCAAGGCCGTGCCGGCCACCGCCGCCAACGTCGCCGAGTTCGAAGCCAAGCGCGCCGAGTACGAAGCCAAGGCCAAGGCTGTCCATGACGACGCCGAAGCCCGCGCCGCGAAGCTGGATGGCGCCAGCGTCACGATCACCGCCAACGCCGCGACCGAAGGCAAGCTGTTCGGCTCGGTCGGCCCGCGCGACATCGCCGACGCCTTCACCGCCGCCGGCCTGCCGCTCGAGAAGAGCGAGGTCATCATGGGCGAAGGCGCGCTGCGCAACATCGGCGAGTACGACATCGTCGTCAAGCTGCACGCCGACGTGCAGACGACCGTCAAGGTCGTGGTGCAGGCCGAAGGCTGATCCACCCGCGCATCATCCGTGATGCCGACAGACGGGCGCCGAAAGGCGCCCGTCCTGTTTTGGGATTGGGAGTCTCGGATCCTGAGATGCCCACCGGTTATCCACACACTTATCTGCAACACCCCTGGGCATGGACTGCCTACCATGACCGGCCGTGCTGGCGCTCGCCCCGCATGCGCCGCAGGAGTTCGCCACGCCCATGTCAGCACGCACCAACTTTCGCCAGGATCCGCACGATTCGCGCATCGAACAACTGCGCGTGCCGCCGAACTCCATCGAGGCGGAACAGGCGGTGCTCGGTGGCCTGATGCTGGCGCCGGAAGCCTACGACCGCATCAACGACAAGCTGACGCCGAATGATTTCTACCGGCGCGATCATCAGCTGATTTACCGGGCCATCGGCGAACTGGCAGAAAGGAACCGTCCGTTCGACGCGGTGACGCTGGGCGAGTGGTTCGAATCGCAGGGCCAGATGGAACTCATCGCCGGCGGCGCCTACCTGGTCGAACTGGCCAGCACCACGCCGTCGGCCGCCAACATCACCGCCTATGCGGAGATCGTCCGCGACAAGGCGGTGATGCGGCAGCTGATCGAGGTCGGCACCGAGATCGTCAACGACGCCTTCCAGCCCGATGGCAAGGAAAGCGACGAGATGCTGGCCGTCGCCGAGCAGAAGGTGTTCGCCATCGCCGAACAGGGCGCGCGCGGACGCACCGACTTCGTGGCGATGAACGACGCGCTGAAGGATGCGTTCGAAGTCCTGCGCGTGCGGTCGGAGAGCGGCGGCACGGTCACCGGACTGCCGACCGGCTACACCGAATTCGACATGATGACGGCGGGCCTGCAGCCTACCGACCTGGTGATCCTGGCCGCGCGCCCGGCCATGGGCAAGACCACGTTCGCGCTGAACATCGCCGAATACGCCGCCATCAAGTCGAAGAAGGCCGTCGCGGTGTTCTCGATGGAAATGTCGGCCGGCCAGCTCGCCATGCGCCTGATTTCCTCCGTGGGGCGCATCAACGCGACGCGCCTGCGCACCGGCCAGTTGGAGGATGAGGACTGGAGCCGCGTGACCAGCGCCATCCGCATCCTCAAGGACCAGGCCAAGGTCTTCATCGACGATACGCCGGGCCTGTCGCCGGACGTGTTGCGATCGAAGGCGCGCCGGCTGAAGCGCGAGCACGACCTCGGCCTCATCGTCATCGACTATCTGCAGCTGATGTCGGTACCCGGCAACAACGAGAACCGCGCCACCGAGATTTCCGAGATCTCGCGCTCGCTGAAGGGCCTGGCGAAGGAGCTCAACGTCCCGGTGATCGCGCTGTCGCAGCTCAACCGCTCGCTGGAAACGCGCACCGACAAGCGTCCGGTGATGGCCGACCTGCGCGAATCCGGAGCCATCGAGCAGGACGCCGACATGATCGTCTTCATCTACCGCGACGATTACTACAACAAGGAAACCTCGCCGGACAAAGGCCTGGCCGAGATCATCATCGGCAAGCAGCGTTCGGGTCCGACGGGTTCGTGCAAGCTGCGGTTCTTCGGCGAATACACGCGTTTCGACAACCTGAGCCACGACAACATCGGTGCGTTCGAGTAGCCGCCGCTGCGGTCCTAAGCCCGGCGCCGCTACAATCGCGGCATGCCAGGACCTGAATTCCCCGACGTGACGGATCCCGCGGCCGCCCTCCGCCCGGAAGCCAACGACCGACCCACGCGCATCCGCGTGGATCTAGAGGCAATCGGCCACAATTTCCGCGCGCTGCAGGCGCATGCCGGGGCGCCGGTGATGGGCATCGTCAAGGCGAACGCCTACGGGCACGGGCTGGTGCCCGTGGCACTACAGCTGCAGTCCGAGGGCATCGGACAACTTGGTGTTGCGCTGGTCGAGGAAGGCCTGGTCCTGCGGCGTGCAGGCGTGACTGTGCCTATCCTCGTGATGGGGGGAATCCATGCGCCGCAGGTCAGCCAGTTCCTGGCGTGCGATCTGGAAGTGACGGTCTCGTCGATCGCCAAGCTGCGGCAGGTCGAGGCGGCCGCGGAGGCAACCGGGCGCGGGGCGGTAGTGCACCTGAAGATCGATACCGGCATGGAGCGCATCGGCGTGCACAGCGAGAACGCCGGCGGCTTCATCGAGGCCGCCGTGGCGTCGCCCTGGTGCACCGTGAAGGGCATCTACTCGCATCTGGCGTGCGCGGACGATCCTGCCTCGCCGATGACGCGCGAGCAGTTGCAGCGTTTCCTGCACGCGTGCGGACACTTCGACAGGATCGGTGCGCCGATGCCGATCCGGCACCTGGCCAACTCCGGCGGTGTGCTGCACTTTCCCGAGACCTGCCTGGACATGGTACGACCCGGCATCGCGCTGTACGGCGTGATGCCCGATCCCGCCTCGCGGCCGACGGTGGCGCTGCGACCGGCGCTGTCGCTGGTCTCGAAAGTCGTTTACTTCAAGGTGGTCAGGGCGGGCCGGACGGTCAGCTACGGCGCCACATGGACGGCCACGAGCGACACGCGCGTGGTCACCGTGCCGATAGGGTATGGCGACGGTTATCCGCGCTCGCTGTCGTCGCGTGGCGAGGTCCTGGTGCGGGGCGAGCGCCATCCGATCATCGGTCGCGTCTGCATGGACCAGTTCATGGTCGATCTGGGCCCGGGCGGGAGCGCCTACAACGAAGACGAAGTGGTGCTGATCGGCCGGCAAGGCGCCGAAACCATCCCGTGCGAAGCGGTGGCGCAGGCGGCGGGGACGATCCCCTACGAAATCCTCACCGGACTCAATGCCCGCATTCCGCGCGAGTACGGGAACGCTGCATCCGCTGCCGGGCCCGTTGCGTAAACGCCGCAGCCCTTCCCAGCGATCCGACTGCATGCCCAACGCCATCGTCTGGTTCCGCCACGACCTGCGCCTGGATGACAACCCGGCTTTGCGGGCCGCGGTGGAGGAGGGATTCACCCCGATTCCGGTCTACGTGCATGCCCCCGCCGAGGAAGGCGAATGGCCACCGGGTGCCGCCTCGCAGGCGTGGTTGCATCACGCCTTGATGGCGCTGGATGGCGATCTGCGTCGGCGCGGTTCCCGCCTGGTGATCCGGCAGGGACCCAGCGAGCAGGTGCTGCACGACCTGGTCGCGGCATCCGGCGCAACCGCTGTGTTCTGGAACCGGAAGTACGAACCTGCCACGCAGCCGCGCGACGCTGCGCTAAAGAAGGCATTGCGTGAGCAGGGCCTGCAGGCCGAAAGCTTCAACGGCAGCCTGCTGATCGAACCCTGGGACATCGCGACTCAGCAGGGCCAGCCGTACAAGGTATTCACGCCCTTCTGGCGGACGGCACTCACCTTGTTGCGCACGCCCGCCCTGTGGAATGCGCCCTCACGGTTGCCGCCCCTCGACGATGGGCCCGGCGGCGACGCGCTGGATGCCTTGCGGCTGACGCCGCGACGGGGATGGGATGCAGGCTTCTGGGACGTCTGGACGCCCGGCGAGGCCGGCGCGCGCGACGCACTGGACGTCTTCATCGACGGCGCGCTCAACGGCTACCGCAGCGACCGCGACCGGCCGGACCGTGTCGGTACCTCGCGCCTGTCGCCCCATCTGCACTTCGGCGAGATCGCGCCCTGGCGCATCGTGGCGGAGCTGGAGCGCGTGCGTACTGCCGCCAACAGCGCGGACATGGACGGTTACATCCGTGAGCTGGGCTGGCGCGAGTTCGCTTACCACCTGCTGCACCACTTCCCGCAGACCACCACGAAGAATCTCAATCCGCGTTTCGAGCACTTCGACTGGGCGAAGGTGGACCCCGACTCGCTGGAGGCGTGGCAGCGGGGACGCACCGGCGTGCCGATCATCGATGCCGGCCTGCGCGAACTGTGGGCCACGGGCTACATGCACAACCGCGTGCGCATGGTCGTCGCCAGCTACCTGACCAAGCACCTGCGCTACCACTGGCTGCACGGAGCCCACTGGTTCTGGGACACGCTGGTCGATGCCGACCTCGCCAACAACACGCTGGGCTGGCAATGGACGGCCGGGACCGGTGCCGACGCCGCCCCGTATTTCCGCGTGTTCAACCCGGTGACGCAGGCGGAGAAGTTCGATCCCAAGGGAAGCTACATCGCCCGATGGGTGCCGGAACTGGCCGACATCCCCGTACCTGCGCGCTTCGCGCCATGGGAGACCCCCGAGTTGCTGGCCAAGCGCGGCCGCGGGTACCCGCGCCATCCCATCGTGGACCTGGCCGCCGGGCGCGACGGCGCACTGGCTGCATACCGCAAGACCGGTGACTGAGCCGCGTTGACGCCTTTCGCCGCCGCATGCTTCACTCGGCGCGGGAGAGGAGGGTACGCATGGCCACGAAAAAGGCGTCGGCGAAGCCGCGTCGCGAGCCGATGTCGCGGGTGGACACCGCCTGGTTGCGGATGTGCCGGCCGACAAATCCGATGATGATCACCGGCGTGCTGATGTTCGACGAGCCGATGACGTTGGATCGGCTGAAACAGGTGATCAAGAAGCGCTTCCTCGCCTATCCGCGCTTCCTGCAGAAGGCGGTAGATACGCCGGCAGGTGCTTCGTGGGTGACCGACCCGGACTTCGATCTCGACTGGCACGTGCGCATTTCGGCCCTGCCGGGTCGGCATGATCCGAAGTCGGAGAAGAAGGCCCTCGAGCGCTTCACCAGCCAGATGGCATCGACGCCGCTCGACAAGACCAAGCCGCTCTGGCAGTTCCACCTGATCGAGCGCTACGGCACCGGCTCCGCACTGGTGGCCCGCATCCACCACAGCTACGCCGATGGCATCGCGCTGGTGCAGGTGCTGTTGTCGCTCACCGATACCAGCCGCAAGCCCGACACGGGCAAGGACCTGCGTTCGGCCTGGCTCAAGAAGGACGGCGCGGAGGTCGTGCGCCGCGTCGGCGCCATCGACCGTTACGTGCAGATCGGCGGCAAGGTGCTGGGCAAGGGCATGGAGATGATGCAGGACCCGACGCTGGCGACCATGCTGGCGAAGGAGGGCGGCGAGATCGGTCGCGAGCTGCTGCATGCGCTGTCGCTGTCCGACGATCCACCCACGCTGCTGCGCGGCAAGCTTGGCGTCAGCAAGCGGGTCGCGTGGGCGGAACCGCTGGACCTGGAAGAAGTGAAGGCGGTCGGGCGCGCCTGCGACTGCACGGTCAACGACGTATTGATGGCGGCCGCCGCCGGCGCCCTGCGCAGCTACATGCTGGAGCGCGGGGAACAGCTCGATGGCGTCAGCCTGCGCGCCACCGTACCGGTGAACCTGCGTCCGCTGGAGCACGCCCGCAAGCTGGGCAACCACTTCGGCCTGGTGTTCCTGGATCTGCCCGTGGGCGAGGACAACCCGATCCGCCGTCTAGAGCGGGTGGCCGAGTGCATGCGCGACCTCAAGAATTCACGGCAAGCCATTGTTGCCTTTGGCCTTCTTGCGGCACTGGGCATGGCGCCGGCGGCCATCCAGGGCGTGGCGCTCGAGTTGTTCTCGCGCAAGGCGACGGCCGTGGCGACCAATGTGCCCGGCCCGCAGCAACCGTTGTACATGGGGGGCGCTCGCCTGCGGGACATGATGTTCTGGGTGCCGCAGACGGGGTCCATCGGACTGGGCATTTCCATCCTGAGCTACAACGGCCGGGTGCATTTCGGGCTGATCGCCGATGCCAAGCTGATTCCGGACCCCGATGCGGTCATCCGCCGGTTCGGTCCGGAATTCGACAAGCTGCTCTATCTGTCGTTGATGGGGGACTGGGAGCAGACGCTGGATGCCCCGGCGGCCCAAGCGTTGGTCGACTGATCCCCGCCGGCACCTGAATGAACAGGGCGCAAATCGCGTGATGTAAACATTTCGCTGGTTAGGCTTGCGCCCCGTTCCATCCGCATGCCACCCAGGAGATACCCATGAACGCGATGCTCAAGACCGGCGCCCTCGCGGCGCTCACCGTGACGATGCTGGGCGGCTGCGCCAGCTACACCGGCCAGACCAATGATCCGAACGATCCCAACCGCACCCGCAATGGTGCGCTGATCGGCGCCGGCATCGGTGCCGTCGCAGGCCTGCTCAGTGGTGGTGATGCCACCGAACGTCGCCAGCGTGCGCTGGTCGGCGCAGGCGTCGGCGGCATCGCGGGCGGCTCGATCGGCGCCTACCAGGACCGCCAGGAAGCCGAACTGCGCCGCCAGACCGCCGGTACCGGCATCGATGTCAGCCGCGATGGCGACGTCATCAAGCTCAACCTGCCGGATGGCGTGACCTTCGACTTCGGCAAGGCCGACCTGAAGTCGCAGTTCTATCCTGCGCTCAACAACGTGGCGGCCACGCTGCGCGAGTACAACCAGACCATCGTGGAAGTCAGCGGCCATACCGACAGCATCGGCTCCGAGGCCGTCAACCAGCGCCTGTCCGAACAGCGTGCGGCGGCGGTGGGCAACTATCTGATCGGCCAGGGCCTGCAGCGCGAGCGTTTCGAGATCGTCGGCATGGGCAAGCGCTATCCCATCGCCAGCAACGATACCGATGCAGGTCGTGCCGCGAACCGTCGCGTCGAGGTCCGCGTGCTGCCGGTCCGTTCGTAAGCACGTTTGCATCTCGCCTGTCCGACGGGCCGCCTTTGCGCGGCCCGTCTTCGTTTCAGCGATCCGCGAACGCATCCGTTGCGCGAACCAGCGCATCGGTGATCGCCGGCTCGGTGGCGCCGTGGCCGGCCAGCACCATCTCCAGGCGTGCTTCAGGCCAGGCCTGTGCGAGGTCCCAGGCACTGCGCGGCGGGCAGATGATGTCGTAGCGGCCCTGGACGATCACACCGGGCAGGTGGCGGATGCGGTCGATGTCGCGTAGCAACTGTCCATGCGCGAGAAAGGCGTTGTGGCGGAAGTAATGCGCTTCGATCCGTGCCTTGGCCAGGACCCTTGCGGGATCTTCGTCCGACGTGGCATCCGGGTCGTGCAGCAGCGTGGCCGCACCGTCTTCCCAGCCCAGCCACGCCTGTGCGGCGGCCATGGCGATGGCCGCGTCGGGATCGTCCATGCGGCGCCAGTACGCCTCTATCATCGTGCTGCGTTCTTCCGCGGGGATATGCGCCTCGTAGCGCGCCCAGCGTTCCGGAAACACCCAGCGCGCCCCGCCGTCGGCCTCGTTGAACCAGCGGTTCTCCTCTTCGCGGCCGAGGTAGACGCCGCGCACGATCACCCCGGTCGCACGCGCGGGGTGCGCCTGCGCGTAGGCCAGCGCCAGCGTCGAACCCCACGAGCCGCCGAATACCAGCCAGCGCTCGATTCCCGCGAGCGCACGCACGGCTTCGATGTCCGCGACCAGGTGCGCGGTGGTGTTGTCGCGCAGCTCGCCGAACGGCGTCGACTGGCCGGTACCGCGCTGGTCGAACAGGACGATGCGGTAGCGTGCCGGATCGAAGAAGCGCCGATGCACCGGCGACAGGCCCGCGCCCGGGCCGCCGTGCAGGAAGATCACGGGGATGCCGTCCGGATTCCCGCATTCCTCCACATGGAGCGTGTGCAGGGCATCGACGGCAAGCCGGTGCGTGCGGTACGGCGCGATCTCGGGATACAGCGTGCGCATGGGCAGGGGGTCCTCGCGGGGTGTCCGAGCATAGCCAGCGGCGCCCCGTCCGTCAGCCCGCATCGGGCGCGCGTGTCAACCCGTTTCCCGCGCGGCCAACCGTTGCCACAATCCGGGTCCCACCCGGTGCATCGGGTTTTCCAGTACGGACGCAATGCAAGACCGCAATCCCCAGATCGCCCAGCACATCGCCGCCACCATCGCTGCCGAGATCGGCGCCCAGACCGCGCAGGCCAAGGCCGCCATCGCGCTGCTCGACGAAGGCGCCACCGTGCCCTTCATCGCCCGCTACCGCAAGGAAGTCACCGGCGGGCTCGACGACACCCAGTTGCGCAACCTCGAAGTGCGCCTGACCTACCTGCGTGAGCTGGAAGACCGTCGCGCCGCCGTGCTCGCCAGCATCGACGAGCAGGGCAAGCTGACCGACGAACTGCGCGCCGAGATCGAGGGCGCCGACAGCAAGGCGCGGCTGGAAGACCTCTACCTGCCGTACAAGCCCAAGCGCCGCACGCGTGCGCAGATTGCGCGCGAAGCCGGCCTGGAGCCGCTCGCCGACGGCCTGCTTGCCGATCCCACACAGGTGCCGGAGGTCGCGGCCGCCGCGTATGTCGATGCCGACAAGGGCGTGGCCGATGCGAAGGCCGCCCTCGACGGTGCGCGCGCCATCCTGATGGAGCGCTGGGGCGAGAACGCAGCACTGGTGGGCGAACTGCGCGCCTGGATGACCGATGTCGGCGTGATCCGCGCCAAGGTCGCGCAGGGCAAGGAGAACGAAGGCGCGAAGTACCGCGATTATTTCGACCACGCCGAGTCGCTGGCGAAGATCCCCTCACACCGCCTGCTTGCGCTGTTCCGTGCTCGTCGCGAAGAGATCCTGTTGCTCGATCTCGACCCCGGCATGGAGGCCGAGGCGGGCCACCTGCAGGCCGAGGGACGCGTGGCCGTGCATGCCGGCGTGTCGGCGCAGGGCCGCGCCGCCGACAAGTGGTTGCTGGATGCCTGCCGCCTGACGTGGCGCGCCAAGCTGCACATGCACCTGCTGCTGGACCTGTTCAACCAGGCGCGCGAGAAGGCCGAAGCCGAGGCCATCGCGGTGTTCGGCGACAACCTGAAGGACCTGCTGCTGGCAGCGCCTGCGGGGCCTAAGGCCGTGCTTGGCCTCGACCCGGGCCTGCGCACCGGCGTGAAGGTCGCGGTGGTGGACCGCACCGGCAAGCTGGTCGACCACGCCACCATCTATCCGCACGAACCCAAGCGCCAGTGGGATCAATCGCTGCACGTGCTGCGTGCGCTGTGCGCCAAGCACAAGGTGGACCTGATCGCGATCGGCAACGGCACCGCCAGCCGCGAAACCGACAAGCTCGCGGGCGACCTGATCAAGCAGGCGCCGGAACTGAAGATGGACAAGATCGTCGTCAGCGAGGCGGGGGCGTCGGTGTACTCGGCATCGGAGTTCGCGTCGAAGGAATTCCCCGATCTCGATGTCAGCATCCGCGGTGCGGTGTCGATCGCGCGCCGCCTGCAGGATCCGCTCGCGGAGCTGGTGAAGATCGAGCCCAAGGCCATTGGCGTGGGCCAGTACCAGCATGACGTGGACCAGTTCCGCCTGGCGCGCGCTCTCGATGCGCGGGTGGAGGACTGCGTGAACGCCGTGGGCGTGGACGTGAACACCGCCTCGGCCGCGCTGCTGACGCGCGTGTCCGGGCTGTCGTCGACGGTGGCCGGAAACATCGTGCGCTTTCGCGACGAGCATGGTGCGTTCCGCACGCGCAAGGCGCTGCTCGGCGTGCCACGCCTGGGCGAGAAGACTTTCGAGCAGTGCGCCGGCTTCCTGCGCATCGCCGATGGCGACGAGCCGCTGGATGCCTCGTCCGTGCATCCGGAAGCCTATCCGGTGGTGGAGCGCATCCTGGCCGGCAGCGGCCGGCAGGTGAAGCAGATCGTGGGCGACATCGTCTTCCTGCGTGGAGTGAAGCCCGAGCAGTACACCGACGAGAAGTTCGGCGTACCGACCATTCGCGACATCCTGAAGGAGCTGGAGAAGCCCGGTCGCGATCCGCGTCCCGAATTCAAGGCAGCGCGCTTCGCGGACGGCGTGGAGGACATCAAGGACCTGCGCGAGGGCATGATCCTGGAAGGCGTGGTCAGCAACGTGGCTGCGTTCGGTGCGTTCGTCGACATCGGCGTGCACCAGGACGGCCTGATCCATATCTCGGCGCTTGCCGACCGCTACGTGAAGGACCCGCGCGAGGTGGTGAAGGCGGGCGATATCGTCAAGGTCAAGGTGCTGGAGGTCGATGTGGCCCGCAAGCGCATCGCGCTGACCCGCCGCCTGGACGATGCGCCCGCGCCGCAGGAGCCGCGCGAGGCCCGCAACAGTGACCCGCGTCCGCCACGCGGACCGGACCGAGGCAATCCGCGCGACCCGCGGCGTGGTCCGTTACCCGCGAAGACGACCGCTGCGCCGGCGGACAACGCGCTGGCCGCGGCGTTCGCCCGCGCCCGCGACAAGTCCTGATCCAGCCGCGGGACACCGGCATCGGCCGATGTCCCGCGTTCCCGCTCAGCGCTTCTTGCGCGGCTTCTGCGCCGCGGTGATCTTCGACACCGAGGCCAGCAGCTCCGCCGACGCCACCATGGACTCCATCGCGCGCTGCAGACCGGCATGCGCACCTTCCCGCAGCACCTTCTCGATCTGATCGCCTTCCAGCTTGCGCACCGTCTTCTAGTCGGGCTCCGGGAAGGCTTCGCGCAGGGCCACCAGCGCGCTGCCGATGGCGATGTCGAACAACTGCGTGCCATCCAGCCATTCCACGCCATCGAACTTCTCCCGCAGCGGATCCGGTTCGGGCCACCACGGATCGATCTCGGGGATCAGCGGCGGCAGGCGTTCGTACAGCAGGTCGAGCGCAAGCCGGACACCCTGGCAACGGCCAGCGAAGCGACCAAGCACGTCGCGCGCATGCTGGCCGATCAGGCGGATTGCGCCCAGGTCGAGCTTGGCCAGCGGAATGTCGGTCGTGGTCAGTACCGCTTCCATCACGCGTTCGTCCCACAGCAGCGTCCAGTACAGGCGCGAGTTCATGCAGCGGATGCGCTCGGGCCGCGACAACCACACCGCGAGGTTGCGGTAGTAGGACTTGATCTCCTCGAAATGCGCCTGCCCGCTGGCCGACGACAGGAAGCCGTTGCGCCACACATTCCCGGGCGTCAGGCCGCTGTCGTTGAACAGGCCGATCAGGTTGACGTTGACGAAGTGGTGCCAGGTCGCATCGGTGACCACGCGGCCGATGCCGGCGCGGTGGCCGTCGTAGGCGCAGATGCCGCCGAAGGTCTGCGACTGGGTCGGCTGCTTTCCGCCGGAACGCGTGCCGCCGAGCACGCTGTTCCAGGAGACAAGCTCGGGCAGGGGGCGCGGGCCGCCGTCGGTGGCGGCGGGATACTCCGCGCCCAGTGCACCACCGAAGTTGAGGTTCGCGCCCGTCGACGTCGGCTCGAGGCATTCGCCTTCGTGGGGATGATCGGGCATCACGCGGATCACGCCGCGCGGGCCGCACAGCAGCGGGTGCGGGTAGTTGTAGCGGAACAGCCCGTTGCGCCGCGAGTACATGCGCGGCTGGATGGTCTGTGGCACATCGTCGGACTGGTCTTCGAAGGAAGACACGCCCGGCGGCCGGTTGGTGTCGTTGCGACGAGGCCCGGCCATGCTGACTTCGTCTTCGCCGCCGCTCGTGGATTCCCAGCGGCGCATGCCGCGGGCGCGCGGGATCGCATGGCACAGCGCCTTGCCCAGCGCGCCGTGGTCGCCGGTGGCGAACACGCCCCCGCCGGCATTCATGAACTGCGTCAACGCGCGCAGCTCGTTGTCGGACAATCGATCCGACGGATACCCGGCGCCACGGCTGCCGCCGTAGCCGGTGCTGATGCCGAACAGGAAGACCGCGTCGTACATGGCGGTGCCGAAATGCGCGGCATTGTCGAACTTGAAGGACGGGATGCGCTGGGCGATGCGTGTTTCGGCGGACATCAACTGGCTGCCGGCCACGCTGTTGATATGCGCCAGCGTGATCTCGAAGCGTGCATGGCGTCCCGGCATGGCGAGCAGCGAGCGCACGAAGGTGGACAGGCCGAAATCGCCTTCGGAGAAGTCCAGGCCGCCATCGGCGACCAGCAGCAGCTTGACGGTGCAGGGACGGAGGAACGGCCAGTAGATCTCGGGGTTGATGCGCCAGTCGTCGCGGAAGCGTTCGCGCAGTTCCAGGTGACGCAGGTTTTCTATCGTCAGGGGTGTATCGATGATGGGCATGGTGCTGTCCTTGGCTGGGTGGCTGAGGATCCCTCCTGCACCAGGAACAACGCCGCGTCATGGGTGCGACGGACACACGCCGGGGCGTTACGCCCCGTGTTCATGAAAAATCAGGGTTTTCCTACCTCATCGGCGATGCGATGCGCACGTTCGACGTCATGGCGCTGCGTAGCCCGCAAGGTAGCGGTTCAGGCCGTCCGCGCGCAGTCGCGTCGCTGCGGCTGTCCAGTCGACCGGCGCTCCGCGCTTCAGCGCCTCGAGGGTCGCCACGACCGACAGTTCGACTTCCGGCAGGCCCGCAGCGCCCGCTACATTGCGGCGCTGCTCGATGGCATCGAACAGCACGGCATTGGCTTCTGCATAGGTCAGGGGTGCCGTGATGCCATGCGCGGCGCGCCACGCGGGAGTCTCAAGCACTGCGTTGACGTGCGACAGGATCAGCCACGTTGCGCGGCCGATCAGCTTCAGATTGCCGGGCTGCACGCTGGTCATCGTGTTGCCGACCACGCGTCCGCGCTTGGCCATCACGCCGGTGGAGTGCGCATTGAGCAGCATCTTCAGCACGATGGTCTGGTTGAGCTCGAACGCATCGCGCTGCGGCACCGTCACTGCGATCACCGGCACGTCACGGGGCAGGGCGTCAAGATCGCGCAGCACGTCCGGTGCGAGCGGCCGCGCCGACACGGACACAAGCACCAGCTCGGCGCCTGCCGCTGCGGCGGCGTCGAGCCATCGGCTGTTCGCCTGCGCGTGCGGTTCGTCGCCCAGCAGGATCAGCGCACCGGAATCGCCCGCCGCCGGTGCATTGCGCTGCATGTTGGCCGGTGAGTACGACAGATCGTAGAGCGCCTGCTGCTCGTCTCCCGCGTTGGCCAGCCCCCGCAACGCGGCTTCCCGCAGATACGGATCGTGTATGCCGTGCTCGAACGGCGGAAGGTACAGCGCCTTGTCGAGGCCGTGGAATGGCCGGTGCAGCAACGCCTGCCACGCCTGTGCGCCATCGGTCGCGGGCGTCCATACCTGGATCCAGGAGCGGCGCTCGGTCGCGTTCACCGGATCGAGCGGGCCGAGCCGGAAGGTCGGCGCCCGTTCGGTCACGTCGACGAACACCGGCATGAGTGCGCGCGTGGCCAGGTAGGTCGCACGTCGGCCGTTCGCATAGCTCCGGGCTTCGCGGTCGGTCCAGGCGGCGAGTTTCGGCGCGGCGGCCGCGGCGGTCTGCTGCAGCGTGGCGAAGCCGCGCAGGCGATCGCCGATGCCGGCGTCGTTGAAGCCGAGCGAGGCGAGTTCGCCGGGCGAAAGTACGTCGCGCAGCAACGCACGCGTCGCATCTTCCAGCACCACGCCCAGCACATACAGGCTGGTGGTGGTGGCCTGCATGCGCGTGGACCCGGTGATCGCCTGGGGTCCGGTCGGCAACGGGATCTTGGTGATCCGCGGATCGTCCAGCACGCGGCGGCTGCGTTCGAACGGCCGCAGTACCGCATCGGGATTGTTGTAGACGAACCAGGTGCGTCGTGCGTCGGCGCCGGCCTGGTCGGCGGCCGCCAGCGCGGTGCCGATCACGGCGGAGGTTTCGCCCCCTTCGGTGACGGCGAAGACCAGGTCGCCGGGCCGGATGTCGTTGTCCTGCAACTGCAGGCGGCCGATCTCGGGGATGTCCTCGAAGCCTTCCAGCGAGGCGATCAGGGCGCGGTCGCCACCGGTGATCTCGCCGCGCACGCGCTCGCTCAGGCCCCGATAGCGGGCCTCGATCTTCGCCATGACGGGCGAGCGGGCTGTGCGTTGCCAGAACGGGCGCCAGAGGCCGCTCTCGATGGTTTCGGCCAGGCGTCCCGTCGAACCGGTGCCGTAGAAGTACAAGCGATGGCCTTCCCGCAGCGCGCGGGTGATCTCGCGCGATGCGGCTTCCAGGGTCGCCAGCCGGGCAGGGTCGTCGGCCACTCCCTGCAGCGCAAGCGCGATGTCTTCGTCCACCGCCAGCAGCGAGGCGAGGCCATCCGCGGTGTCGGCGTCGATGCGCGTGCTCAGGTCGACGCTGCGCGGATGCCGCTGTTCGGTGAGCAGGCTGTGCAGCTGGAACTGCTGCTTGTTCGCCACGAAATCCTGCGACTGCGCCGAGGGCGCCACGCCGAGCCTGTTCGGTGCGGACTGCGATGCTGCAGGGGCCAGCACGCCGGCCATGACAAGGAAAGACATGCTGCGCATGATGCGTTTCGCCGTACGGGACATCGGATCCCTCACTGACAACGGAAGACGGCGTCGGTACCGGCGACTTTCGCGCGGCGCCCGACGCAGGCTGCTATCGTCGTGACAACGATAGCAAACGGTGATGACACTATGGCTCGGTTCCGTCGTCCGCTGCACGCTGCACTGCGCGCGTCCCGTACCTTCGCCGCGCGGGCGCTGCTGTGCCTGGCCTGCGCGGCGCCCGGTGCCGTCGCGCTGGCCGGCGACGATGCGCTTCCTCGGCTCGGCATCGACGTGCTGCTGGAACAGCGGCTGGACCTGTTGCGCGGCAAGCGGGTGGCCCTGGTGACCAACGCCACCGGCGTGGACCGCCAGTTGCGCAGCGACATCGATCGTCTTGCCGCCCATCCCGACGTCGCACTGGTCGCCCTGTTCGGCCCCGAGCATGGCGTGCGTGGCGATGTACAGGCGGGCGACAAGGTCGCCTCGTCGCGCGACCCCGGTACCGGCCTGCCGGTGCACAGCCTGTATGGCGAACACCGTGAGCCGACGGCGGCGATGCTGGCCGGCATCGACGTGATCGTGTTCGACATCCAGGACGTGGGCACGCGCTTCTATACCTATCCCTACACGCTGGCGGGGGTGATGCGGGCGGCGAAGCGCGGCGGCATCCCGGTCGTCGTGGCCGACCGTCCCGACCCCCTTGGAGGCCTGCGGGTGGAGGGGCCGGTCCTGGATCCCTCGCTGGCCTCGTTCGTCGGCCTGTTCCCGATTCCGCTGCGCCACGGCATGACGCTGGGCGAACTGGCCCTGCTGTTCAACACCGAATTCGGTATCGGCGCGGACCTGCATGTCGTGGCGATGGAGGGGTGGCGGCGCGGCGAGGAGCCGCTGCGCGAGGCGCTGCCCTGGGTACCGCCGTCGCCGAACATGCCGACGCCGGACACGGCGCTCGTCTATCCCGGCCTGGGCCTGCTGGAAGGCACCAACGTGTCGGAAGGGCGGGGCACCACGCGTCCGTTCGAAATGCTGGGTGCGCCGTGGGTGGATGCACGCGCGCTCGCCGACCGCCTCAACGCCCTGCGACTGCCGGGTGCGCGTTTCCGTGCCGCCTGGTTCACGC
Organism: Pseudoxanthomonas sp.; assembly: GCF_002863005.1. Lineage (GTDB taxonomy): Bacteria > Pseudomonadota > Gammaproteobacteria > Xanthomonadales > Xanthomonadaceae > Pseudoxanthomonas_A. The sequence goes on along the minus strand of NZ_PKDG01000020.1, from coordinate 24,760 downwards.
CCTCGTTCTCGAAGCATGCGGGCCTGGCATGCGGCGGGGTACAGGTGCACATCACCGACCGCGCTGCCTTCCGCCCCGTGCGCACGGGCATTGCGGTGCTGAAGGCGTTGCACGAGCAGCATCCGAAGGATTTCGCCTTCCTGTCCGGCGACCCGCCATTCTTCGACCGGCTGTCCGGCGTGCCGTGGCTGCGCGAGGCGATCCTGCGCGGCGATGCCATCGAAGCGATCGAGGCCCGCTGGACGCCGGAGCTCCGGCAGTTCGAGAGGCTGCGGCAGCGGTATCTGCTGTATGCAGAGGCCGCGCAGTAGCCGCATTCTCAGCCTGGACATGCCGTGCGCGCGACGTCAGGGGCGATGGCACGACGCCGGTCGTTCGTCGCGCTTCACACCGTATGACACCCTCAGGCGCGGCGCTTCCGGGTTCGACTGCGGCCGGCGGGCTTGGCGCCTTCGGCAACGCCAGGCGTCAGCGCGGCGAGTGCGTGCTGCATCTGCTCCAACGACGACAGGGTGTCGGCATAAGCGATGAAGTGCTGCACGTAGTCCGGAGAAACGTCGCGCATCAGATGCAGGGCGCGGTGGACAAGGGTGGCCGAGTTGAGCGGGCCGGCATCGGCAGGCAGGTCGTCGAGCGTGGCGCGCAGCTGGCTGTCCGTGCGCACGCGTGTCCACAGGCGGCGGGCTTCGTCGAGTACGGGGGGCGCCTGGCCCGGTGAAGGCGCGTCGGCGCAGGCGATCGGCGTGCGCTGTTGCAGGGCAGCCGCGAGCGTCCGCAGTGCACGCGCGCCATCATCCCGCATGCGTGCGGTGGCCGCGCGCGGCGACCAGGCATCGAGGTCGTCGGCGTAGGACGCGATCAGATCCGACAGCCGTGCATCGAGCAGGCGGCGGGCTTCGCCTTCGTGCGCACGGGCACGCGAGGCGAGCGCATCGATGAAGGCGAAACGCATGGGGTCCATGCGGTCGGCGCCGCGCATGCGCCACGCCTGCAACCGGGCCGGCGCGGAGAGCGCGTCACCGACCATGCGGGGCGACGTCGCGCTTGGGGGGGCGGGGGATCGGGGCGATCTCCACGCGGCGGTTGCGCGCGCGGCCTTCGTCGCTGTCGTTGGCGCTCACCGGTTGTTCCGCACCGAAGGCGGCGGCGAATACCGATCCAGAGGGCACGCCCTCGGCGATCAGCGTGCGGGTGACCGTCAGCGACCGCTGTGCCGACAGTTCCCAGTTGTCGGCGAACTGGCGGTTGTTGCCGCTGACCTGGCGATCGTCGGTGAACCCGCTGACCATCAGGATTTCGTCGCGCGTACGCAGGTAGCCCGCGAGCGGTGCCGCAAGCCCCTTCAGCAGTTCGCGCCCCTCCGGCTGCAACTGGTCCGAGTTCAGGGCGAAGAGCACGTTGCCGCGGATACCGATGCGGCCGTCTACCAGCGTGACGCGCCCCTCGGCCAGCGGTTCCGCAAGTGCCTCTTCCAGCGCCTTGCGCTGCTGGGCCTCCAGCTCGCGCCGGCGCACTTCCTCGTCCAGCCGTTGCGACAACTGCGCCTGCACGGCGATCACGCCGACCAGTACGAGTACGAAGGCGCCCAGCAGCACCGACATCAGGTCGCCGAAGCTCGCCCAGACGGGCGCGCCGAGGTCGGCGTCGTCTCCGGTTTCGACGCTCACGCGGCTTCCGCCGGCTGTGCGCCGCCCAACTGCTGCAGGTCGAGGGTGATCTGCCGCTGTGCGGCCAGGCTGAGATCGATGACTTCGCGCGCCTGCGCCACGTAGTAGGCCAGTTGGTCGTCGCTGCGCGCGAGCGACCGGTCGAGCGCGCCTTCGATGCCCTGCAGGCGATCCAGCAACGCTTCGTTGGACTGGCCAAACCGCTGCACGGCGGTGCCGAGCGCGTCGCCCAGGCTGGCCACTTCGGTGGCGCCCGCGGCGATCTGGGCGGCGATGCCGCCGAGTTTGTCCGTTTCGGCTTCGACACGATCGGTGAAGCGGGTGCCGACGCGATCGAGGAGGTCGGCCGAAGTGGCGACCAGGGCATCGATGGCGCCGCGCTGCTCGGTAGAGGCGTGGTTCACTGCATCGAGCAGCGTCTGCAGCGTTTCCATCAGCTGGTTGCGTTCCTGCAGCATGGCGGTGTCGCGGACCATGCTGTCGGACAGCGTCTGGCGAAGCTCGGCGATGACGTCGGCGGCGGCGCGCGGGGCTTCCGAAGCCGCCTGCACCAGCTGTGAGATCTCGGCGATGGTCTGCGTGGCATGCGCCTGGGCCTGGGCGGTGATCTCGTGCGACGTGCGTGCCAGTGCATCGCCGATGTCCTGCTGCAGGCGGACGGTCTGCGCGCCGGCCTGTTCCCATTGCGCCTGCAGCGAGGCGCCGGTGGAGGCCAGCCTTTCCGCCCAGATGGCCAGACGCGCCTCGTCCTGCGACGCCAGTGCTTGCTGTACGGCGACGTGGGAGTGGCCGATGGCGTCCAGCAACTGGCTCGCATGGCGCTGTACGTCTGCGACGTGGGTAGCCAAGGCCTGCTCGTGGCGTGCGGCGATACCGGCGCTGGCGGCGTCCTGTCGCGCCAGTGCTTGGTCCCAGCGGTCCGACAGGGTCGCGGCGTTCTGCTGGAACTGCGCCGCAACACCTTCGATCAAGGCGGACGAGCGCGCTTCGAACGTGCCTGACAGTCGATCGGTCAGCGCCCGCATCTCGTCGGTGAGCGCCGCATTGGATCGCTGCTGCTGCGCGATGGCGGTGGTCCAGGTCGCCGCCGCGGCGGCGTTGGCGGCATCGAAGCCCGCGTTCAAGCCGTCAAGTTGGCGCTGCACCGCCTGCGTGACGGTCGCCTGCATCGCGCTGCTCTCGCGCGCCAGACCCGCCAGGGTGGCCTCGGTACTCGGTTGCAGCGCGGCCACGACGGCGCGTGCGCTCGCGTCGACGCCGTTCTTCAGCACGCCTTCCAGCGTGCTGGCCAACTGCGCCTGCGCGGCTTCGGTGCGATGATGGAAATCGCTCTGGCTGGCCATCAGCCGCTCGCCGGCGGCGGCGTTCTGCGTTTCGATCGACGCGACCATCGCCTGCAGGCGTTCGACCAGGTCTGGCATCAGCGCAGCCTGCTGTTGCAGCAGGCGGAAGGATTCTTCGCGCTTGAACGACTGCGAGTGGACATGCAGCGACGTCGCGATCTCGGCATCCAGCAGGTGCACGGCCTGCAGCCGCTCGCGCCGGCACAGGGCGGCCAGCAGCCCGAGCACGGCGGACGTGGCCACGCCGGCGATGGATGTGCCGAACGCGAAACCCAGTCCCTTGACCGGTGCGGCCAGCGAACCGCGGATCGCATCGATGTCGGTCGCGCTTTCCAGCGCCAGACCGGTACCGCGCAGCGTTGCCATCATGCCCAGCAGCGTGCCCAGCATGCCCAGCAGCACCAGCAGCCCCACCAGATAGGGTGTCAGTGCCGGAGCGGGCAACGCGGTGCGCTCGCCCTCGATGCGCTGGCGCACCGAGGGGCGCAGGCTCGCCGGTAACGACGCCAGCCAGGTCGACAGGCCATTGCCGGCGGTGGACGTATCCGCCACCGCGCGCCGCAACGTGTCCGTCGCCTGGCGGTAGCGGTGCAGTTCCAGCGCGCCCGCGGCATAGCACAGGCCGATCACCAGGGTGACCACCACGCCGAGTGCGTGCGTGCCGATATACCCGATCCCGATCCAGGCGACGATGGCAAGACCCAGCAGGAACAGGGCGGCGGGAAACAGATGTCGGTTCATGGTGTTCCGGAAGCGTGCGAAGAACGAAGCGCGGCGAGCAGCGCGTCGATGGGATGGAAGCGGACATCCAGCTCGGCGAGGAGAATGTCCTGCAGGTCGCGGCGGAAGGTGGCGAGCCAGGCGGCATCCGTCGAGGGGGCGGCGCCCCTCAGTCGATCGAAATGCTGGCAGAGCAGGGCCGGGGTCGCCGCCAGCAGTGCCTGCTCCCGGGGACTTAGCGTCGTCTCCATGACGGCATCGACCTCGGCCAGCCGCGCCTGTGTCGCCGTGCCCGCCGCCAGTGCATCACGCAATCTCCCGCGCAACTGGCCGGTCGTCGCCTGCATCGCGCGCTGGAGGTCCAGGCAATGGCGACGGAAAGGCGCGACATCCTCCCCCGGCCATGCGTCGAGTCGGTCAGTGCGCATGATGGCGCCCTGCAGGGTCGCCCGTGCGCGCGCGCAGGCGGTCGCCTCGTCGTCGAACCGGACCGCGCGGTCTTCGGTGACCGGCGTTCCATCCAGCGCGCGGGACAGCGCGATGGCACGGTTCCAGTCGAGCCATTGGCCCAGCCTCTCCGACAGGGAGGGCGCAGGCGAGGTCGGGTCGAGATCGCCCAGCCGGGCGAGTCGTCGGACGAAGGCGGGGGCCGAAACGGCCCTCCGTTGCTGCGGTGAAGCCACGAAGACACTCAAAAAAGACGACGATTTTACAGGATGCGCCAAGCCCGCTGGCCGGTAAGGCGCCCAATCTGAGGCGAGGCCTGCCATGGACAAAGAAAAAGCCGGAACCTTGCGGTTCCGGCTTCTCTTCAAATGGTGGAGGTGGGCGGAATTGAACCGCCGTCCGAAGGTACTCCATCCCCGGTACTACATGCTTATCCCGCCGTTGGATCTCGTCCTGCGACAGCACGGTGGGCGAAGCGCACCGCAGGACCAGCCTGTTTTAGGTTGACCGGGTGCTGACAGGCAGCCACTCCCGGCGATTCCGTGATAATGACCTTACGCTGCGAGCACGGACACAAGCAGTTTCAGGGCTTACGCCTTAAGCGGCGAGAGCGTAGTTGTCGTCGTTGGCAACTAGAGTTTTGCCGCTGGATTTACGAGGAAAGCTGCCCCCTCGGCATGCACCAGGCAACTTCGCAACCCCCGTCGAAGCCAGTGCACCCCCGGGAGTCAGAAACGTCCTGACGAATAGCAGTGTAGGGCCGGCTACCTCGCTTCACAAGGCGCAGCGACGGCGATGTTCAGCCTCGTGAGGCCAAGCCCCCTGGTAAGGGGGCGAATTCGCGCGTCAGCGCCAATGGGGGATCGGAAGCAAGCGTTGGGGCCCGAGATTCGCGTAGCGAATCTTGGGATTCCATCGCGTTGTGCGATGAAATCACGCATCCTTGTTGTGCCGGCGCATGACACGGGACTTCTCGCGGGCCCAGTCGCGGTCCTTCTCGCTGGCGCGCTTGTCGTGCGTCTGCTTGCCCTTGGCCAGTGCCAGTTCGGCCTTCACCTTGTTGCCTTTCCAGTACAGCGACGTCGGCACCAGGGTGTAGCCGTCGCGCTCGACCTTGCCGATGAGGCTGTCGATTTCGTTCCGGTGCAACAGCAGTTTGCGCGTGCGCCGATCGTCGGCGACCGTGTGGCTGGATGCCTGGATCAGCGGGGTGATCTGCGCACCGAACAGGAAGATTTCGCCCTGCCGGATGATGGCGTAGGCCTCGGTGATGTTGGCGCGGCCCGCGCGGATCGCCTTGAGTTCCCAGCCCTGAAGGGCGAGGCCCGCTTCGTGCCGCTGCTCGAGGTGGTACTCGTGACGGGCGCGCTTGTTCAGCGCGATCGTGCCCGTTGCTTTATTCTTGTCCGGTTTCTTTGCCATCCTTCCTATTGTCGCCGAAGGCGGAACCCTACGCGAGCCACATGCACACGATCCGCCGCAGCGCCCTGGTCGAACACTCGGCCACCCGGATGTTCGACCTGGTCAACGACGTGGCGGCCTACCCGCGCCGTTTCGACTGGTGCAGTGCGGCCGAGCTGAGGGAGCAGGGCGACCAGCGGCTGGTCGCGCGGCTGGACCTGGGGTTCGGCTCGCTGAGGACCTGGTTCACCACCGAGAACGTGCTGGACCGCCCGCACCGCATCGACATGAACCTGGTGGATGGGCCGTTCCGCAAGCTGCACGGGCGCTGGGATTTCCATGCACTGGACGAATCCGCCTGCAAGGTCACGCTGACGCTGGAGTTCGAGCCGTCGAGCCGGTTGCTGGCCCCGGCGATGGCGCTGGGTTTCCAGGGACTGGCCGACCGGATGGTGGACGATTTCGTGCGCGCCGCCGATCGCGGTGAATGACGTGCGGGTGGAGGTGATCCGGGCATGGCCGCACCGGTTCGACTCCGTCGTGCTCAGCCTCCCGCCCGGTGCCACCGTAGCGGATGCGGTTTCAGCCAGCGGATTTGCCGAAGCCGCTCATCCGGCCGTGGCGATCCATGGCGTGATCGCGACGCCGGACACCGTGCTCAACGACAACGATCGCGTGGAAGTGCTGCGCCCGTTGCAGATCGATCCGAAGGAAGCGCGCCGTCGTCGGGCGCGCGGCTAGGCGACGCCTCAGCGGCGGCGGCCCTTCTTCTTTTCCTTGGCGAGGTTGGGGCCGAACTTGCGCACGTCGCGCGAAAGTTGCAGGTCCGCCTCGGGGAAATATTCGCCCTCCCAACTGGCGAGCGTGTCGCCATTGAAGATCAGGGTGAGGTTCTTGATGTCGGTCGTGCCGCGGCGATTGGTGCGGTTGCTCGCGGTGTAGTCCCAGCGGTCGGCATGGAACGGGTCGGCGATCGACGGACTGCCGAGCAACGACTGCACCTGCTGCTTCGTCTGCCCGGCCTGCAGCTGGTCCACGGCCGTCTTCTCGATCAGGTTGCCCTGGTAGATCGGCTGCTTGTAGAGGATGCCGCAGCCAGCGGTGGCGGAAGCGAGAACGGCAGCCAGCAGGAATTTGCGCATTGGGACAGGTACGGTGGGAAACCGGGCCGATGATACACTCCCCCGGACCGCCGCAACCGAGCTTCAGGCAGCTGGCGCTAAACCGAGAGTGAACGGAGACGCCATGGAATCGCAGGACCTTCGCAAAGTCGGCCTCAAGGTCACCCATCCGCGCATGCGCATCCTGGAATTGCTGGAGCAGAAGAACTCCCAGCATCATCTGAGCGCGGAAGACATCTACCGGCAGCTGCTGGACCATGGCGACGAAATCGGGCTGGCGACGGTTTATCGGGTCCTGACCCAGTTCGAGGCCGCCGGCCTGGTGCTGAAGCACAACTTCGAAGGCGGACAGGCCGTGTACGAGCTGGATCGCGGCGGTCACCACGACCACATGGTCGACGTGGATACCGGCAAGATCATCGAATTCGAAAGCAGCGAGATCGAGAAGCTGCAGCGCGAGATCGCCGCCAAGCACGGCTACGAGCTGGAAGAGCACTCGCTGGTGTTGTACGTGCGCAAGAAGCGCTGACAGCTGGAGATTTTCCGGCTCGGGATGTGGAAGCGACGTAAGTCGCGAAGCGGCATCGGCAAGGCCTCATCGCGACCTGCGTCGCTCCCACAGTAGGCAGCAGGGCTGTCAGACCGCGTTCGCCAGCAGCCGCTTGGCCGCGGCATGCGCTTCCTTGCTGACTTCCACGCCGCCCAGCATGCGCGCGAGCTCCTCTTCGCGCTGCTTCGCTCCCAGCTTCTCGACCGCGCTTTGCGTCATGCCATCCACCGGGGCCTTGCTGACCCGGTAGTGCGCGTGTCCCTGCGCCGCGACCTGCGGCAGGTGGGTGACGCACAGCACCTGCCGTTGGGCCCCTAGCGCCCGCAGCTTCTGTCCCACGATCTCGGCGACCGCGCCACCGATGCCGGTGTCGACTTCGTCGAAGACCATGGTCGGCACGGCGTCCACCCCGAGCGCAGCCACTTCGATCGCCAGCGAAATGCGCGCGAGTTCGCCGCCGGACGCCACCTTTCGCAGCGGGCGCGGCGGCTGCCCGGCATTGGCCGAGACCAGGAATTCGACCCGCTCGGCGCCGGCAGGATCGGGGCGATCGCCTTCCTGGGGCTCCAGCGCGATCTCGAAACGGCCACCGCCCATGCCCAGTTCGGCAATCAGGGCGGTAGTGGTATCACCCAGTGATGCCGCCGCGCGGACACGCGAACGGCTCAGGGATGCCGCGGCGCTGCGCCACTGCTCCCGGGCCGCATCGATATCTCCGTTCAGCTGGACCAGGCGTTCGCCGGCGCCGCGTAGCGACTCCAGTTCGGCGGCGAGCCGGTCGTGCTGCTCCTGCAGGCCCTCCAGCGGCACGCGATGCTTGCGGGCGAGGTCGTGGACGCGGGCCAGCTTGCGCTCCAGCGCGTCGAACTGCAGCGGTTCGCCGTCGAGGTCGTCGCGCACCTGGCCAAGCAGGGAAAGCGCTTCCTCGATCTGGATCGCCGCACCGTCGAGCAGCGCATCCACCTCGCGCAGGCGCGGCTCGTGTTCGGCTTGCCGCCCGAGATCGGCGCGCACCTGTTGCAACTGCCGGGTGAGCGAGGGCGTTTCGTCGCTGGCCAGTTCGCCCAGGGCCGCATCGCAGGCCTGGATCAGGCCGGCCGCGTGCGCCTGCCTGCGATGGCTGGCGACCAGCGCTTCCAGCGCAGCGGGCGAAAGATCCTCCCGCTGCAACTCCGAGAGCTGGTGTTCCAGATAGTTGATGCGGTCGGAGACATCGCCTTGGCCCGACAGTAGTTCGCGTTCGCGCAGCAGCGCAGTCCAGGATCGCGCCGCCTCGCGTACCGTGGCGCGCTCGCGGTCGTTGCGCGCGAAGGCGTCCAGCAGGTCCAACTGGCTGTTGCGGGCCAGAAGCGCCTGGTGTTCGTGCTGGCCATGGATTTCCACCAGCCGGGCGGCCAGTTCGGTCAGCTGGGACAGCGTCACGCTGCGGCCATTGATCCACGCGCGGGAACCGCCGTCGGCACGGATCACCCGGCGCAGCTGGCACTGGCCGTCGTCGTCCAGTTCGTTCTCGGCGAGCCACGCCTGTGCTGGCGACCCGGGCGAGGGGGAGAATTCGGCCGACAGCTCCGCCCGCTCGGCGCCATGACGGACCACGCCGCTGTCTGCACGCAGGCCGGACAGGAACCCCAGCGCATCGACCAGCAACGATTTGCCGGCGCCGGTTTCACCGGAAATGACGGTCATGCCGTCGCCGAATTCCAGTTCGGCCGCACGGACGACGGCGAAATCCTTGAGGGCGAGATGTCTGAGCATGCGGCGGATTGTAAGCGGTGGCGGCTCAGCGTCTGAGACGTCCCGGGCGTGCCGGCTTGCAAAGAAGGGGGGAGCGACGTTATCTAGCGGGCATGCATCCGCCATCGCCCCCGCTGGATCCGCGCGCCCGCCAGCTGCTGCGGACGCTGATCTCGCGCTACATCCGCGATGGCGAGCCGGTGGGGTCGCAGACGCTGGCCCGCCATGCGGGGCTGGAGGTGAGTCCGGCGACCATCCGCAACATCCTGTCCGAGCTGGAAGAGGTCGGACTGCTGAGTTCCCCGCATACCTCCGCCGGCCGCATTCCCACCGCCCAGGGGTATCGGGTGTTCGTGGACAGCCTGGTGAAGGTGAAGTCCCTGGGGGACGGCGAAGTCGCGCGGCTGCGGGCCGAACTGTCTACGGGGGCGGGGACCCAGGCACTGCTGGGCAACGCCTCGGAGCTGCTGTCGGCGATGACCCACTTCGTCGGCGTGGTCAGCGTGCCGCGGCGGGAGCAGTTCGCCTTCCGCTACATCGATTTCGTGCCGCTGGATGGGCAGCGGGTCATGGCCATCCTGGTCTTCGCCGACAACGACGTGCAGAACCGGGTCATCGAGACCCGTCGGCCCTACGAGCGGTCGGAACTGGAGCGCATCGCGAACTATCTGAACACCCAGTTCGCCGGGCGACCCTTGGCCGAAATCCGGGCCAACCTGCTGCGTGACCTGCGCCGCGCCCAGACGGAAATGGAAGGCCTGCTGGCCGAGTCGATCGAGCTGGCCGAACAGGCCCTCACGCCGCCGGGCGACGATGTGGTGCTGGCGGGCCAGACCCGGCTCATGGGGGTGCAGGAGCTGTCCGATCTGGAACGGCTGCGCGACCTGTTCGAGGCGTTCGCCCGCAAGCGTGAAATCCTGCAACTGCTCGAGCGCACGATCCGCGCCCCGGGGGTGCGCATCTTCATCGGCGAGGACACCGGGCTCGCGCCGCACGATGGCGTGTCGGTGGTGACGGCGCCCTACATGGCGGGCGGGCAGGTGCTCGGCGTGCTGGGAGTGATCGGGCCCACGCGCATGGCGTATGACCGGGTCATTCCGGTGGTGCAGGCGGCGGCCGATGTACTGGGTGCGGCCTTGAATCCGGATGCGCCGGCCCCATAGGTTGGGGCTTGGGCGGCCGGACTTGCCGCGATGGGACCCGAAATGAACCAACACGACCACGATTCCGACCTGGACCAGGGCCACGACCCGCAGGACACCGACAGCGCGCTGATCGCCGAGCTGGAAACCCTCCGCAACGAACTCGACCAGCTGCGTGCCACTACGCTGCTGGAGCGCGCCGACCTGGAGAACCAGCGCAAGCGCGTGGCCCGCGACATCGAGCAGGCCCGCAAGTTCGCCAACGAACGCCTGTTGGGCGATCTGCTTCCCGTTTTCGACAGCCTGGACGCCGGCCTGGCCGCGGCAGGCGCCGAGCCGAGTCCCCTCAAGGACGGACTGGAGCTGACCTTCAAGCAGTTGCTGAAGGTGGCCGGCGACAACGGCCTGACCCTGCTGGACCCCACGGGCGATGCCTTCAACCCCGAACACCACCAGGCGATCAGCCAGGCCGATGCGCCGGGCGCTGCGCCCGGCAGCGTGGTGCAGGTGTTCCAGAAGGGCTACCTGCTCAACGGACGCCTGCTGCGCCCGGCCTTGGTGGTCGTGGCGAAGCACGACTGAACGCCTGCGCGACGGCGCTTGAACGGCGCCATCGCACCCCTATATCGGGACCATCCACCCGGCCGAGCGCCGGATCCAAACAGAATTTGCTAGGGAGCGAGAACCACCATGGGCAAGATCATCGGCATCGACCTCGGCACGACCAACTCGTGCGTGGCGATCATGGACGGCGGCAAGGCCCGCGTCATCGAAAACTCGGAAGGCGACCGCACCACGCCCTCGATCGTGGCGTACACGAAGGACGGTGAAGTGCTGGTCGGCGCCTCGGCCAAGCGCCAGGCCGTGACCAATCCGAAGAACACCTTCTACGCGGTGAAGCGCCTGATCGGCCGCAAGTTCACCGACGCGGAAGTGAAGAAGGACCTGGACCTGGTGCCCTACGGCATCGTCGCGCACGACAACGGCGACGCCTGGGTACAGACCAGCGACGGCAAGAAGATGGCACCGCAGGAGATCTCCGCGCGCGTGCTGGAAAAGATGAAGAAGACGGCGGAAGCCTTCCTGGGCGAGACCGTCACCGAAGCCGTCATCACCGTGCCGGCCTACTTCAACGACAGCCAGCGCCAGGCGACCAAGGACGCGGGCAAGATCGCCGGCCTGGACGTCAAGCGCATCATCAACGAGCCCACCGCGGCCGCGCTGGCCTATGGCCTGGACAAGGGCGAAGGCGGTGCCGACCGCAAGATCGTCGTCTACGACCTGGGTGGCGGCACCTTCGACGTGTCGATCATCGAGATCGCCAATGTCGACGGCGAGAAGCAGTTCGAAGTGCTGGCGACCAACGGCGACACCTTCCTGGGTGGCGAAGACTTCGACAAGCGCGTCATCGACTACCTCGTCGAGGAATTCCAGAAGGACCAGGGCATCGACCTGCGCAAGGATCCGCTGGCCCTGCAGCGCCTGAAGGACGCCGCCGAGCGCGCCAAGATCGAGCTGTCCAGCTCGCAGCAGACCGAAGTGAACCTGCCGTACGTCACCGCCGACGCGTCGGGCCCGAAGCACCTCAACATCAAGCTGACCCGCGCCAAGCTGGAAGCGCTGGTCGAAGACCTGGTGAAGAAGACCATCGAGCCCTGCCGCATCGCGCTGAACGACGCCGGCCTGCGCGCCAGCGACATCGGCGAAGTCATCCTCGTCGGTGGCCAGACCCGCATGCCGAAGGTGCAGCAGGCCGTGGCCGAGTTCTTCGGCAAGGAACCGCGCAAGGACGTCAATCCCGACGAGGCCGTGGCGCTGGGCGCCGCGATCCAGGGCGGCGTGCTGGCCGGCGACGTCAAGGACGTGCTGCTGCTCGACGTCACCCCGCTGAGCCTGGGCATCGAGACGCTGGGTGGCGTGTTCACCAAGATCATCGAGAAGAACACCACCATTCCGACCAAGGCCTCGCAGACCTTCTCCACTGCCGAGGACAACCAGTCCGCGGTGACGGTGCACGTGCTGCAGGGCGAGCGCGAACAGGCCCGCTTCAACAAGTCGCTGGCCAAGTTCGACCTGTCCGGCATCGAGCCGGCGCCGCGCGGCATGCCGCAGGTGGAAGTGTCGTTCGACATCGACGCCAACGGCATCCTGCACGTGTCGGCCAAGGACAAGAAGACCAACAAGGAACAGAAGGTCGAGATCAAGGCCGGTTCGGGCCTGTCCGAGGACGAGATCGCGCGCATGGTGGCCGACGCCGAGGCGCACCGCGAAGAGGACAAGAAGTTCCAGGAACTGGTGCAGGCGCGCAATCAGGCCGATGGCTTGCTGCACGCCACCCGCAGTGCCATCACCGAGCACGGCAGCAAGGTGCCGGGTGACGTGATCGGACGCGTCGAATCCGCCATCGCCGAGCTGGAGACGGCGATGAAGGGCGACGAGAAGGCGCAGATCGAAGCCAAGTCGAAGGCGCTCGAAGAGGCGGCCCAGTCGCTGTACGCGGCCGCGGCGTCGACCGAGCAGCCGGGTGGCGGTGCCGGTCCTGCCGGCGGTGCATCGGCCGGCGCGGACGACGTGGTCGACGCCGAGTTCACCGAAGTGAAGGACGACAAGAAGTAATCCCGGCCCACGGGATGCGGCGGACGGGAGACGTGGCCTGCCACGGCCTCCCGTTTTGCCATCCGGCGAACCTGCGAGACCAGCCTGACGACACATGAGCAAGCGCGATTACTACGAAGTCCTGGGCGTGGACAGGGACGCCAGCGATGAGGACCTGAAGAAGGCCTATCGTCGCTGTGCTATGAAGCACCACCCCGACCGCAACCCCGGCGATGCCGCGGCCGAAGCGGCGTTCAAGGAGTGCAAGGAGGCGTACGAGGTGCTGTCCGACGGCGCCAAGCGACGCACCTACGACGCGCACGGACATGCGGCATTCGAGCATGGCATGGGCGGTGGCGGTCCCGGCGGCCCGGACATGGGCGACATCTTCGGGGACATCTTCGGCAACATCTTCGGCGGAGGTGGCGCGCGTGCCGCCCGACGGGGCGCCGACGTGGGCTACGTCATGGAGCTCGACCTGGAGGAAGCGGTCGCGGGCATCGAGAAGCGCATCGAGATTCCTTCGCTGGTCGCGTGCGAGCCCTGCAAGGGCTCGGGCTCGGCGGACGGGAAGGTCGAGACCTGTGGCACCTGCGGCGGTCGCGGCAACGTGCGCATGCAGCGCGGCATCTTCGCCATGCAGCAGGCCTGTCCGGCCTGCGGCGGGCGCGGCCAGACCATCAAGAATCCCTGCACCGAGTGCCATGGCGCCGGTCGCGTGGAGGAAGAAAAGGTTCTGTCGGTCAAGATCCCGGCCGGTGTGGATAATGGCGACCGCATCCGCCTGACCGGCGAAGGCGAAGCGGGCCCTCCGGGCACGCCGCCGGGCGACCTGTACGTGGAAGTACGCGTGCGCGAGCACGACATCTTCCAGCGCGATGGCGACGACCTGCACTGCGAAGTGCCGATCCGCATCTCGCAGGCGGCGCTGGGCGATACCGTGCGCGTTCCGACGTTGCGGGGCGAGGCGGAGATCCGCATTCCCGCCGAAACCCAGACCGGCAAACTGTTCCGCCTGCGCGGCAAGGGCGTGAAATCGGTGCGCAGCCGCAGCGAGGGCGACCTCTATTGCCGCGTGGTGGTGGAAACCCCCGTCAACCTGACCGGCGAGCAGCGCGAGCTGCTGGAGAAGTTCGAAGCCACCTTCAGCGGCGAGGAAGCGCGCAAGCACTCGCCGAAGTCGGCGACGTTTCTCGACGGCGTGAAGGGCTTCTGGGACCGCATGACGTCCTGACGACGGGACGCGCCGGCTTGCTTCTAGAATGGGGCTCCTTCGTGGAGCCCTTTTCGTGCCCGGACCCCTCATCGGCATCGTCGGCAGTGCAGGCGCCTATGGCCGCTGGCTGCAGCAGTTCTTCCGCAACCGCATGGCCCTGGAGGTGATCGGCCATGATCCCGCCGACCCGTCTTCCACGGACGAGGCGGACCTGGTCCGCCGTGCCGACGTACTTCTGTTTTCCGCACCCATCCGGGCGACGGTGTCGCTGATCGAGCGTTACGTGGACCTGGCGGGCGGCGGCGAGAGCGGGAAGCTGTGGCTCGACGTGACGTCGGTCAAGGCCGCGCCGGTGGCCGCCATGCTGCGGTCCCGGGCCGAGGTCGTTGGCCTGCACCCCATGACCGCCCCGCCCAAGTCGCCGACGCTGAAGGGCAGGGTGATGGTGGTGTGCGAGGCGCGGCTCGACCGCTGGCGTCCGTGGCTGACCGCGCTGCTCGAGGCGTTGGACGCCGAATGCGTGGAGGCCACCCCGGAACAGCACGACCGCGTGATGGCACTGGTGCAGGCCATGGTGCATGCGACGCACCTGGCGCAGGCGGGCGTGCTGAGGGGACAGGCCGACAGGGTAGGCGATCTCGCCTCGGTGATGCCTTTCCGTTCGGCCTCCTTCGAGATGGATGCCGCGATCATCGCGCGCATCCTGTCGTTGAACCCTGCGATCTACGAAGACATCCAGTTCGGCAATCCACATGCGTCCGAGGTCCTGCGCGCGCTCGGACAACAGGTGGCCCGGATGGCCGCGTTGGTGGAAGAAGGCGGCGACGCCGCACGCGAGGCCTTCCGCAACGAGTTCCTGCACGACAACCGCGAAGCGGTGGGTGCCGCTGCGCTCGCGGAGGGCAACTACCACTACGAGCGCATCGGCTACCTGCTGGCCGACCTGTCGGCGGACAAAGCGCTCAGCGTTCACCTGCCGCAGGACCGGCCCGGCTCGTTGCGCAGCCTGCTGCATGTGTTCGAGCGACACGACGTCAGCCTGTCGTCCATCCATTCGTCGCGCACGCCAGAGGGTGACGTGCATTTCCGGATCGGATTCGACACGGACATCGACGCGGAGGCGTTGCAGCGCGCCGTCGCCGAAATCGCGGAGACCGGTATCGGTCGGATCGTGTCGTCCGCCTGATCGACCATCGAATCCGCCGATCGGCATGTAAACCCGTTTACTCGACAAGCGTGAGTCGAGAGCCCTAGCATCCCCCACGAGGCGGCGGCCACGACCGTCGCATGAGCTTCATCATCCTCAGGGAGCGACGGGAGATGGGTCAGGACAACACGCGGGTGACGCGGTCGCCACTGCAGGTGCTGGCTGCACGGAAGGACGACGAGGAGGCGATCGCCCTGCTCACGCAGATCGTGGTCGCCCAGGGTGAAATCGCCGCGGCCGGTCCCGAGCCCCAGGATGTCGTGGATGCGATCACCCATCGTGCGCAGGCCCTGACGCGCTCCGACGGCGCGGTGCTGGAAATCCGCGATGGCGCGGTCATGCGCTACTGGTCGGCCAGCGGCATCGCGCACGACATGGTGGGCATGAGCATCCCCGTGGAGGGTAGCCTGTCCGGTCGCTGCATCCACGAAGGCCGTGTGCTGAGGTGCGACGACAGCGAGGACGACGCACGCGTGAACCGCGATGCCTGCCGGCGGGTCGGACTGCGTTCCATGCTGGTCGCCCCCCTGCATTTCCGTGGCCAGGTGGTCGGCGTGCTGAAGGTGGTTTCGGCGACGCCCATTGCCTACCGCGACGCCGATTGCCGCACGCTGGAACAGCTCAGTACGCTGGTGGCCGCCAGCTTCTACAAGGCGATCGAGCACGCGCAGATGCGCGCGGCACTGGAAACGCGCAAGGGAGCGCTGGATCGGGACCGCCAGCATGCGCAGGCGGCGAGGGCGCGCCTCGAAGACGTGCTGCGCGAGGGCAGACTGACGAGCGTCCTGCAGCCCATCGTGCGGCTTGCCGACGGCGCCACCGTCGGGTACGAGGCACTGGCACGCTTCCCGATCGAATACGACCTGTCCACCAGCCGCTGGTTCGAGGACGCCGCAAGGCACGGCTTGAGCGTGCCACTGGAACTCGCTGCCGTGGAAGCCGGGCTGGCGTGCCTGCCGCGCATTCCCGGAGACGCCTACATCGCGCTCAATGTGTCGCCCGAGACCGCATGCAACGAGCGCCTCTCATCGTTGCTGGCGGCGAGCGAGCCGCAGCGACTGGTGCTGGAAATCACGGAGCACACGCCTGTCGACGACTACGGACAGCTGAACACCTGTCTCGCCACGCTGCAGGCGCGCGGGGTGCGCATCGCGGTGGACGACACCGGCGCGGGCTTCGCCAGCCTGCGCCACGTGCTGCGGCTTTCCCCGGACATCATCAAGCTCGACATCTCGCTGGTGCGCGAAGTCGACCAGCGCCCGCGCATGCAGGCCCTCATCGCGGCGCTGCTCGCATTCGCCGAGGGGACGCGCGCGCAGCTGATCGCGGAAGGCGTGGAGACGGAACGCCAGTGCGACGCACTGAAAGCACTCGGCGTGCCCTTCGCGCAGGGCTACTTCCTCGGTCATCCGGCCGCGCCGTAGCCCGGCCTGGCGGGCCAGCGGTTACCATGCGGCCATGAACGCCTCCCCGATCCGTCTCCTCATCCATGGTGCGTCCGGTCGCATGGGCCAGGCGTTGCTCCGCCTCGCCGCCGAACAGGCCGGCCACTGCCAGGTCGTCGCGGCGGTGACACGGCGTACGCCGTCACCGCGCGTGGTGGACGGCGTCCCCCATTTCGCGGCCAGCGAGCTGGCGGGCGTGCCGGCCTTCGATGTCGCCATCGACTTCAGCCTGCCCGACGGGTTCGATCACATCCTCGCCCTCTGCGTCGAGCGTGGCGCGGCGCTGGTGTCCGGAACGACGGGCATGGCCGACGCGCAGGCGGGCGCCCTGGTGCAGGCGGCGAAGAGCATCCCGCTGGTGTGGGCAAGCAACTTCAGCCTTGGCGTCGCGGTCCTGGCGGACCTGGTGGAGCGAGCCGCGGCAGCGCTGCCGGGGTGGGACGTGGATGTCGTGGAGTCGCACCACGTGCACAAGAAGGATGCGCCGTCCGGCACGGCGCTCACGCTCGGAGGCGCGGCAGGCAGCGCGGGCGCGCCCGTGCATTACGCCAGCCTGCGCGCGGGCGACATCGTCGGCGAGCACACCGTGCAGTTCACCGGGCTGGGCGAGCGGGTGGAACTGGTGCACCGGGCGACGCATCGCGATGTGTTTGCACGCGGCGCGCTGCACGTTGCGCGGCAGCTCGCCGGGCGCCCGGCGGGCAGCTACCGGGTGCGCGACCTGTTGGCGTGAAGGCACGCTGGCTTGCCCACGTCGCGCTACAACCTGAACACGGCGGGCTTGGGCACGCCGCCGAGCATCCGGCGTAAAAAACGGTGGCGCTGAACAGGCCGTTTCCGTACAATTCCCGCTCGCCTGTTACCCATCGCCACGGACCGGATGAACGCCGCGTCTGCGGTTTCTTGCAGCCGCAAGCCGGTGGGACAGGGTTCCTCCACCCCAAGGCGAACCCCGTGACACGACCCGCAATCCTCGTACTCGAAGACGGCACCGTATTCGAGGGCGAATCCGTAGGCGCAGACGGCCTCTCGGTCGGCGAAGTGGTGTTCAACACCGCGATGACCGGTTATCAGGAAATCCTGACCGACCCCTCTTACGCCCGCCAGCTCGTCACCCTGACCTATCCCCACATCGGCAATACCGGCTGCACCGACCAGGACGACGAAGCGTCGAAGGTCTGGTGTGCCGGCCTGATCGTGCGCGACGTACCGCGCCGCCCCAGCAACTGGCGCAACCAGCAGGCCCTGCCGGAATGGCTGTCCACGCGCGGCATCGTGGCCATTGCCGGCATCGATACGCGCAAGCTGACGCGCATCCTGCGCGAGCGCGGTGCCCAGAACGGCGCGCTGATGGCGGGCGATGATGTCGACGTGGAGAAGGCGCTGGAAGCCGCGCGCAAGTTCCCCGGCCTGAAAGGCATGGACCTGGCCAAGGTGGTCAGCACCGACAAGCCGTATCCGTGGCGCGATGGCCAGCTCGACCTGGACCGCAATGCCTTCGTGCAGGCGCCCGCGAAGTTCAAGGTGGTGGCATACGACTTCGGTGTTAAGCACAACATCCTGCGCATGCTCGCCGAACGCGGTTGCGAGGTCACCGTCGTCCCGGCGCAGACCAGCGCGGCCGACGTGCTCGCGCTGCAGCCCGACGGCGTGTTCCTGTCCAACGGCCCGGGGGATCCGGCGCCGTGCGACTACGCCATCACCGCCATCCGCGAATTCATCGCGAGGAAGATCCCGACGTTCGGCATCTGCCTCGGCCACCAGCTGCTGGCGCTGGCCGCCGGCGCACAGACCCTCAAGATGGGCCACGGCCACCACGGCGCGAACCATCCGGTGCAGGACATCGATACCGGCCGCGTGATGATCACGTCGCAGAATCACGGCTTCGCCGTGGACGAGGCCTCGCTGCCGGCCAACGTGCGTGTCATCCATCGCTCGCTGTTCGACGGCACCAACCAGGGCATCGAGCTGACAGACGCGCCGGCCTTCTCGTTCCAGGGCCACCCGGAGGCATCGCCGGGGCCGCATGATGTCTCACCGCTGTTCGATCGTTTCATTGTCTGCATGGAGCAGGCGAGGTAATCGTGAAGGGGGATGGCCCAGCGCCATCGATTGTCCGTACGGCGGCGTATCGCTGCCTTTCCATTTCAGGGAGTGGAAGATGAAAATGATGGTGCGCCTGTTGTTGCTGCTCGCGCTGTTGCCTGTGCAGGGCTTCGCGCGTGAGATTCCGATCCAGGATTTCTTCAAGGATCCCCAGTTCACCTCCGTCGCGCTTTCTCCCGACGGGAAGCACATGGCGGTGAACGTTCCCCAGGCCGATCGCACGTTGCTCGCCATCGTGCGGGTTGCGGACCAGGCCATCGTCGGCAAGTTCGACTATGGCGAGAACCGCCATTTCCGCCAGGTCGTCTGGGCCAACGACAAGCGCCTGCTGTTCGTGGTGACGTTCAAGACGGGTCGATTCGACTTCGAGACCGCGCGAGGCGACATGTACGCCGCGAACCTGGACGGCACGGGCCGGATGGATATCCCGAACGGAAACAGCTACAGCATCGTGGACCTGACGCCCGAGGATCCGGATACGATCCTCGTGGAGCGGTCCGTCGAAACGTCCTTCCTCTCCAAACTCAACGTCAACAACGGCCGCATCACCACGGTGGCCAATGCACCGGTCGAGCAGGGCAGCTTCCTGGTCGACCATGACCGCAAGGTTCGGTTCGTGGCCGGCGCGATGAACGACGGCCGCAACGTGACGTATCGCCGCGATGGCGATCGGTGGACGCTGGTCCACGAGAGCGAACGCAACGGTGCAACCTACTATCCGCTCGGCTTCGACGCGCAGAACAAGCGCGTGTACATGGCGAAAGGCGAGCAGGGCAAGCCCGAGACCATCGTCCTGCTCGACGTGGATTCCCGCGAAGAGACGCCCGTCTCCAGCAACGGCACCGTCAGTCCTTCCGGCTATCTGTGGAGCAGTGACGAGAAGACCCTGCTGGGCGTGTGGTACGAAGACGGTGTCCCCTACTGGGACTGGGTGGCTCCGGAGCATCCGGAGACGAAAGTGTACGCGGGACTCGCAAAGGCGTTCCCCGGCAAGGCCGTTCGCTTCCAGCGACCGTCCGATGACGGGCGTTACCTGATGATGCGGGTCTATTCGGACGTGCAGGCGCCCGAGGCGTATCTGTTCGATCGCCAGACGGGTCAGGCGCAGTTCCTGACCGCCAGCATGGCCTGGATCAAGCCGGAAGACATGTCGCCGATGAAGCCCATCGTGGTGAAGGCACGGGACGGTCTTGCCCTCCACGGCTACATCACCATCCCGAAGGACAGCAGCGGCAAGAACTTGCCGCTGATCATCAACCCGCATGGCGGCCCGCATGGCCCGCGCGATGAGTGGGGCTTCAATCCCGAGGTCCAGCTGTTCGCGAACCGCGGCTATGCCGTCCTGCAGGTCAACTATCGCGGCTCCGGCGGCTACGGCAACGCCTTCGAAGGCATGGGTTACCGGAAGTGGGGCACCACCATGCAGGACGACCTGACGGACGCGGTCCGCTGGGCAGTCGCGCAAGGTATCGCTGACCCGAACCGCGTCTGCATCTACGGTGCGTCCTACGGCGGCTATGCCGCGCTGATGAGCGTGGTGCGCGAGCCCGACCTGTACCGCTGCACGGTGGGCTATGTGGGCGTCTACGACCTCGACGCGCAGCGCGACGCGGACTTCATGGGCCATGAAAGCGGTCGCAACTACCTGAAGGACGTCTATCCGCCGACCGCTGCCGAGCGCATGGCGCAGTCGCCGGCATACGGCGTGGAGCGCATCAAGGTGCCGATCCTGCTGGTCCACGGCGAGAAGGACGTGCGCGTGCCGATCAAGAACATGCACTTCCTGATTTCGCAACTGGCCAAGGTCGGCAAGAAACCCGATGACGTGATCGTCGAGAAGAAGGAAGCGCACGGCTTCCGCGACCTGCAGAACAACGTCAACCTCTACACCAAGATGCTGGCGTTCTTTGACAAGTACATCGGGCCGAACGCGAAGACCGCCTCGGCCCCGTAACCCTGGAAGCAGTCCCCCATGCCCAAGCGCAACGACCTCAACACCATCCTGATCATCGGCGCAGGCCCGATCGTCATCGGCCAGGCCTGCGAATTCGATTATTCCGGCGCCCAGGCGTGCAAGGCGTTGCGCGAGGAGGGGTATCGGGTGGTGCTGGTCAACAGCAACCCCGCGACCATCATGACCGACCCGGAGATGGCGGACGCGGTCTACATCGAGCCGATCAACTGGCAGACGGTCGAGAAGATCATCGCCAAGGAGAAGCCCGACGCGCTATTGCCCACCATGGGTGGGCAGACCGCGCTGAACTGCGCGTTGGACCTGGCGGACAATGGGGTGCTCGAGAAGTACGGCGTCGAGCTGATCGGCGCCAAGCGCGACGCCATCCGGATGGCCGAAGACCGCGAGCTGTTCCGCGTGGCGATGGGTGAGATCGGCCTGGAGTGTCCGAAGGCCGCGGTCGCCCACACGCTGGAGGAAGCGCTGGAAATCCAGACCCGCGTCGGCTATCCCACCATCATCCGCCCCAGCTTCACGCTGGGCGGCAGCGGCGGCGGCATCGCCTACAACCGCGAGGAACTGGTCGACATCGTGACCCGCGGCCTCGAGCTGTCGCCGACCACCGAAGTGCTGGTGGAGGAGTCGGTGCTGGGCTGGAAGGAGTTCGAGATGGAGGTGGTCCGCGATACCGCGGACAACTGCATCATCGTCTGCTCCATCGAGAACCTGGACCCGATGGGCGTGCACACCGGTGACAGCATCACCGTCGCGCCGGCGCAGACGCTGACCGACAAGGAGTACCAGCGCCTGCGCGACGCCTCCATCGCCGTGCTGCGCAAGATCGGCGTGGATACCGGTGGCTCGAACGTGCAGTTCGGCATCAACGCGCAGACAGGCCGTGTGGTCGTCATCGAAATGAACCCGCGCGTTTCGCGTTCGTCGGCGCTGGCGTCCAAGGCAACCGGTTTCCCGATCGCCAAGGTCGCGGCCAAGCTGGCGGTGGGCTACACGCTGGATGAACTGAAGAACGAGATCACCGGCGGCCTGACGCCGGCGTCGTTCGAGCCGGCGATCGACTACGTCGTCACCAAGATCCCGCGTTTCGCGTTCGAGAAGTTCCCCCAGGCCGATGCGCGCCTCACCACCCAGATGAAGTCGGTGGGCGAGGTGATGGCGATGGGCCGCACCTTCCAGGAATCGTTGCAGAAAGCACTGCGGGGCCTGGAAACCGGCAAGGTCGGCCTCGATCCCACCGGACTGGACCTTGCCGACGAAGACGACCTGGCCACGCTGCGCCGGGAACTGAAAGCGCCGGGTCCGGAGCGCCTGTTCTACGTGGCCGATGCGTTCCGCGCCGGCATGACGGTCGAGCAGGTGCATGCGCTGTCGTTCATCGACCCCTGGTTCCTCGACCAGATGGAAGAGATCATCGCGGCCGAGCGCCAGCTGGCCAACGACGGTCTCGGTTCGCTCGACAAGGCGCGCATGCGCCACCTGAAGCGGATGGGTTTCTCCGATGCGCGCCTGGCGCAGCTGGCGAACACCAACGAAACCGCCGTGCGTGTCCTGCGCAAGGCGCTGGGCGTGAAGCCGGTCTACAAGCGCGTGGATTCCTGCGCGGCCGAGTTCGCCACAAGCACCGCGTATCTGTATTCGACGTACGAGGACGAATGCGAAGCGGAGCCGACGACGCGCGACAAGATCATGATCCTCGGCGGCGGGCCAAACCGCATCGGCCAGGGCATCGAGTTCGACTACTGCTGCGTGCATGCGGCGCTCGCGCTGCGGGAGGACGGGTTCGAGACCATCATGGTCAACTGCAACCCGGAAACCGTCTCCACCGACTACGACACCTCCGATCGCCTGTACTTCGAGCCGCTGACGCTGGAAGACGTGCTGGCCATCGTCGAACTGGAGCAGCCGAAGGGCGTCATCGTGCAGTACGGCGGCCAGACCCCACTGAAGCTGGCGCGCGCGCTCGAAGCCAACGGCGTGCCCGTCATCGGTACCAGCCCCGACTCGATCGACCTCGCCGAGGACCGCGAGCGCTTCCAGCAACTCGTGGATTCGCTGGGCCTCAAGCAGCCGCCGAACCGGATCGCCCGCAACGACCAGGAAGCCCTGCTGCTGGCGCGCGAGATCGGCTACCCGCTGGTCGTGCGCCCGTCGTACGTGCTGGGCGGCCGTGCGATGGAAATCGTGTACGGCGAATCCGACCTGGCACGCTACGTGCGGGACGCGGTCAAGGTTTCCAATGATTCGCCGGTGCTGCTGGACCGCTTCCTCGACAACGCGGTCGAGGTGGACGTGGACATCATCGCCGACGCCGACGGCAACGTGCTGATCGGCGGCGTGATGGAGCACATCGAGGAGGCCGGCGTGCACTCGGGCGACTCATCGTGCTCGCTGCCGCCGTATTCGCTGTCGGCGAAGACGCAGGACGAACTGCGCCGCCAAGTGGTCGAGCTGGCCAAGGCACTGAAGGTCGTCGGCCTGATGAATACCCAGTTCGCCATCCAGTCGAGCGAGGACGGCAGCGACGACATCGTCTACCTGCTGGAAGTGAATCCGCGCGCGTCGCGCACCGTGCCGTTCGTCTCCAAGGCCACCGGCATGCCGCTGGCCAAGATCGCGGCACGCTGCATGGCCGGAAAGACGCTTGCCGGGCAGGGCGCCACCAGGGAAATCGTGCCCGATTACTACTCGGTCAAGGAAGCGATCTTCCCGTTCGCCAAGTTCCAGGGCGTGGACCCGATCCTCGGGCCGGAGATGCGCTCCACCGGCGAGGTGATGGGCGTCGGCCGGAGCTTCGGTGCCGCGATGGCGCGCGCGCAGGAAGCCGGCGGCATCAAGGCGCCGCCGGTGGGCAAGGTGTTCATCTCGGTTCGCGACCCGGACAAGAAGCGCGTGCTGCCCGTGGCGCAGGAACTGGTCGGCCGCGGCTACTCCATCGTCGCGACCGCCGGCACCGCGTCGTGGCTGCGTGAGCGTGGCATCGACTGCGAGCAGATCAACAAGGTGCTAGAGGGACGGCCGCACGTGGTCGACCTGATCAAGAACGGCGAAATCGTGTATATCGTCAACACCACGGAAGGACGCCAGGCCATCGCCGACTCCTTCTCCATCCGGCGCGAGGCCCTGCAGCACCGCGTCACCTATTCGACCACCGTCGCCGGCGCCAAGGCGCTGGTGCATTCGCTGGAATACCGCGGCACGGGCCCGGTGCTGGCGTTGCAGGAACTGCACAAGGAGCTTCAAGGGTGAGAGCCCCATTGACGATGCAGGGCGCACAGCGCCTGCGCCAGGAACTGGACCTTCTGAAGACGGTCAAGCGCCCCGAGGTGATCACCGCGATCGCCGAGGCGCGTGCGCACGGCGACCTGAAGGAAAACGCCGAGTACCACGCCGCCCGCGAGCAGCAGGGCTTCATCGAAGGCCGCATCAAGCAGCTGGAAGGCGAGCTTTCGCATTCCGAGATCATCGACGTGAGCAAGCTCAACGCGGGCTCGCGCATCGTGTTCGGCGCGAAGGTGGTGCTGGCGGACGTGGATACCGATGAAGAGAAGCGCTACCAGGTCGTCGGCGACCTCGAGGCCGATATCAAGCTGGGCCTGATCGCGATCTCGTCGCCGCTCGCTCGCGCCCTGATCGGCAAGCACGAGGGCGATTCGGTCACCATCGATGCGCCGGCCGGCCAGCGCGAGTACGAAATCATCAGCGTTTCCTACGCCGACTGACCGCGGTCGCCCCGTCATGGCCCAGGCCACCCTGCTGCTGCCCGCACGCACCCGCCTGGTCGGGCAGGTCCTGCCGCCTGATCTCGCGAAGGCCCTGGGCCGTGCCGACCGTGCAGCGAGCGAGGCGGGGGAGCGCGCGCAGCTGCGCCGCCAGTTCCAGCTGATACCGGACCACTGGCCGGTCGCCGCGCTCACGCGCCAGCACGATGCTGGCGCTCAGGTCTCCCAGCGTCACCGGGTCGCCCCTGTACGCGTGCGGGTGGTCCTCCAAGCCGGTGTCCAGGACCTCCTCCGCCAGGGAGCAGTCCAGCGCCTTCGCCGCGTCGAGGAAAAGCGACCCGTGATCCGCTGCGACCGTGGCGCTGCACAAGATGC
>NZ_PKDG01000037.1 GCF_002863005.1 Pseudoxanthomonas sp. | reverse complement strand
CTCGGCCATCAACGGCGAGATCAAGCGCCTGGCCATGGCGGCCTCGTCCGGCGACTTCAGCCAGCGCGGCGACGTGGACAAGTACCAGTACGACTTCCGCGACATGATCGACGGCCTGAACCAGCTGATGGAAACGACCGACGGCAACCTGGCCGAAGTTTCCGAACTGCTGCAGGCCATCGCCCGCGGGGACCTCACCGCCCGCATGGAAGGCGATTTCCACGGCGTGTTCGCCACCATGCGCGACGATGCGAATGCCACCGTCGCCCAGCTGACCGACATCGTCGGCCGCATCCAGGACGCCTCCGGCTCCATCAACACCGCCGCCGGTGAAATCGCGTCGGGCAACGCGGACCTGTCGCGTCGCACCGAACAGCAGGCGGCGAACCTGGAGGAAACCGCAGCGTCCATGGAGGAACTGACCTCCACCGTGCGCCAGAACGCGGAATCGGCCCGCCAGGCCAACCAGCTCTCCATCGGCGCCGCGTCCGTCGCGTCGCAGGGCGGCGAGGTGGTCGGCAAGGTCGTCACCACGATGCGCGACATCGAGCAGTCCTCGAAGAAGATCGCCGACATCATCTCGGTCATCGACGGCATCGCCTTCCAGACCAACATCCTGGCGCTCAATGCCGCCGTTGAAGCGGCGCGTGCCGGCGAACAGGGCCGCGGTTTCGCCGTCGTGGCGAGCGAAGTACGCACGCTCGCCCAGCGCTCGGCCAATGCGGCCAAGGAGATCAAGGGTTTGATCGAGACGTCCGTGGACAAGGTCGCCGACGGTTCCAAGCTGGTGAACCAGGCGGGCGCGACGATGGGCGAGATCGTCGCCAGTGTGCAGCGCGTGACCGACATCATGGCCGAGATCTCCGCGGCCTCGCAGGAACAGTCGGCCGGCATCGAGCAGGTCAACCAGACGATCACCCAGATGGACGAGACCACCCAGCAGAACGCCGCGCTGGTGGAGGAAGCCTCCGCCGCTGCGCGCTCCATGGAAGAGCAGGCGCAGTCGCTCAGCGAGTCCGTCTCGGTGTTCAAGCTGCATGCCCACTCCGCGCCCGTGGCCGCCGCCAAGCCGGCCAAGGCCGCGGCCGCCCCGACCGCCGCAACGCCGAAGCCGGTCGCCCGCACCGCCTCGACGGTGCTGGAGCCCGCCCTTGCCGACGGTGACGACTGGCAGGAATTCTGAGGCACGCGGTTTGCATCGTCCCGGTCGCGCGCCGGGGGCCCGTCCACAGGACGGACCCCGGCGGCATGACCGCCAGTACCCCGCTCTTGCGAGACCTCCATGTCCGTCAGTACCCGCCCCCTTGCTCCGGCTACCTCGACCCGACGGACCTCCGCCCCGCCCCCTCGCGACGACGCCGCCGCGACCGGCGCGCGTGATTTCGAGTTCGATGACCGCGACTTCCGCCGCGTCGCCGACCTGATCCGCCAACGGGCAGGCATCGCCCTGGCCGACGGCAAGCGCGACATGGTCTACGGCCGCCTTTCGCGACGCTTGCGTGCGCTGGGCCTGCGCAGCTTCAAGGACTACCTGGACCAGCTGGAACGGGACGGCGGCGACGAGTGGCAGGCCTTCACCAATGCGTTGACCACCAACCTGACCTCGTTCTTCCGCGAACCGCACCATTTCGAGCGCCTGCAGGAAGAACTCGCCAAGCGGCGCAACGACGGAGCGCTGAAGATCTGGTCCTGCGCCGCCTCCACCGGTGAGGAGCCCTACTCCATCGCCATTTCGGCCTGCCAGGCCTACGGCACGCTGACGCCGCCGGTACGCATCCTGGCCACCGACGTCGACACGCAGGTGCTGGCCACCGGCGAACGCGGCGTCTATCCGATCGAACGCATCGCCGGCCTGGACGAAGCGCTGAAGCGGCGCTACTTTCAGCGCGGCAGCGGCCCCAACGAGGGCAAGTGCCGCGTGCACCCGGCGTTGCGCCAGATGATCGACTTCCGTCCGCTCAACCTGCTGGCGCCACGCTACGACGTGGCGGGCCCGTTCGTGGCGATGTTCTGCCGCAACGTGATGATCTACTTCGACAAACCGACCCAGCGCAGCATCCTCACCCGCCTCGTGCCGCACCTGGCCGACGACGGCATGCTGTACACCGGGCACTCGGAGAATTACCTGCACGCCGCGGACATCATCCAGCCCTGCGGGCGCACGCTGTACCGGCGCGCCGGGGCCGCCGCATGAGCGCCGCCGCGGCCGCCTTCGCCGATGGCAGCGTGATGCGCTACCACGACATCCGCTTCAAGACCGATGCCGCCAAGCTGCTGCCCACGCAGTACTTGGTGGTGAACGATCACACCGCGCTGGTCACCGTGCTGGGCTCGTGCGTGGCCGCCTGCATACGCGATCCGCTGCTGAAACTCGGCGGCATGAACCATTTCCTGCTGCCGGACGGCAACGTCGGCGACGGCGCACCCGCGCGCTATGGCAGCTACGCGATGGAACTGCTGATCAACGACCTGCTCAAGCGCGGCGCCGCGCGCAGCCGCCTGCAGGCCAAGGTGTTCGGGGGCGCCAACGTGCTGAAGGGCTTCACCAGCAACCCGGTCGGTACCCGCAATGCCGAATTCGTGCGCCGTTACCTCGATGCCGAGCGCATCCCGGTGGTGGCGGAAGACCTGCGGGGCATCCATCCGCGCAAGGTCTGGTACTTCGCCGACAGCGGCCGCGCGGTGGTGCAGCGCCTGCCGCACGCCCACGATGCCGAAGTGCTGGCCGCCGAATCCGCCGCGCGCGCGCGCCTGTCCAGGGCGCCCGTCACCGGGGGCGTGGAGCTGTTCTGATGAGTACGAATCCTTGCCGCGTGCTGATCGTCGACGACTCGGCGGTCGTTCGCCAGATCCTGACCGAAATCCTGTCGCGCGACCCCGGCATCGAGGTCGTCGGCTCCGCCGCGGACCCGCTGCTGGCGCGCGACAAGATCAAGCGGCTCAATCCCGACGTGATGACGCTCGACGTGGAAATGCCGCGCATGGACGGCCTGGCGTTCTTGGAGAACGTCATGCGCCTGCGGCCCATGCCGGTGGTGATGATCTCCTCGCTGACCGAGCGCGGCGCCGATACCACGCTGCAGGCGCTGTCGCTGGGCGCGGTGGACTTCGTTTCCAAGCCGAAGCTCGATGTCGCCAGCGGACTGCAGGCGTATTCCGACGAGATCATCGCCAAGGTCAAGACGGCGGCGAAGGCGCGCGTACGGCCCTTGGCCCGCACCGGCGCGCCACGCGTGAACCTCGATGCGGCACTGCCGGCGCCGCCGGCATTGCGCTTCCGCACCACCGACCGCCTGATCGCCATCGGCGCCTCCGCCGGCGGCACCGAAGCGCTGCGCGCGGTGCTGGAACAGATGCCCGCCGACGCGCCCGCGATCGTGCTGACCCAGCACATCCCCGCGGGCTTCAGCCGCGCCTTCGCCGAACGCCTTGACCGCCATTCGGCGATGGCCGTGCGCGAAGCCAGCGACGGCGAAGCGATCCTGCCCGGCCACGCCTATCTGCCCCCGGGCGGCCAGCACATGCGGATCATCCGCGACGGTGCGCGCTGGCGCGCCCGCATCGACGACGGCCCCGCCGTCAACCGCCACAAGCCGGCGGTCGACGTACTGTTCCGCTCGGTGGCGCAGAGCGCGGGGGGCAATGCGGTCGGCGCCATCCTGACCGGCATGGGCGACGACGGCGCCCGCGGCCTGCTGGAGATGAGCCAGGCCGGTGCGCCGACCCTGGTGCAAGACGAAGCCACCAGCGTGGTCTGGGGCATGCCCGGAGCCGCGATGCGCCTGGGCGCGGCCAAGGAGGCGCTGCCGCTGGAACGCATCGCCCAACGCCTGCTCGACCTGGCGGCGGCGATTGCCTGAGCGTGCGGCATCGCCGCTGCGAGCCTGATGTGGGAGCGACGTAAGTCGCGATGACGCGACGGCGATGCCTGAACGAAGAGCATCGCGACTTACGTCGCTCCCACAACCGCCGGTCGCACAAGCGGCAATGGCGGTCACAGATCGCCCGCCACAGCAAAACCGCGCGATTTCCCGCCTAAAGAGCCGTTCCCCACGGCCGATACTCATCAGTGAGCTTCATCAGAGAGCACCCATGTACTCGCGCATCCTGGTTCGTCTTGCGGCACCCCTTCTCCTGACCCTGCTGTTCCCGCTGTCGGTCGGCTTCGACTGGCCCAACGCCGTGCAGTGGGCGTTGCTGACGTCGCTGACGCTGGCCTGGCTGATCTTCGCCTGGCTGACGGCCGTCAATTCGCACCAGATCTCCCCTGAGCATGCCAGCGTGGTGCGTGAACAGGATGCGCTGCTGACCGAACTGCGCCGCTTCGTGAACAACGAGATCGAAGGCTCGCGCAGCGAGATCGACCGCGCACGGGAGCTGATCCGCGAGGCGGTCAGCAACCTCGGCGGCAGCTTCGACGCGATGAACCGCAAGTCGCGCGAACAGAGTGCGGCCATCTCCCGGATCATCGACCGCAACGGCGACGGCGACCGTGCCGGCGTGGACGTGGCGCGCTTCGCCCAGAACGCCAGCCAGCGCATGGAACAGCTGGTCGAGGCGCTGGAACAGGTGGCCGGCCAGAGCGGCACCACGGTGCACCACATCGACGACATGGCGCAACACCTGGATGGCATCTTCTCGCTGCTGGAAGACGTCAAGTCGATCGCCGACCAGACCAACCTGCTGGCACTGAACGCCGCCATCGAAGCCGCGCGCGCCGGCGAAGCCGGTCGTGGCTTCGCGGTGGTCGCCGACGAGGTGCGCAACCTGTCGGAGCGCTCCACCGCCTTCAACGAGCAGATCCGCAAGCTGGCGCACAGCTCGAAGGAATCCATTGCCAAGGTCCGCGACACCGTGTCGAACATGGCCTCGCGCGACCTGGACCGCTCGCGTGAAGCCCGCTCCGAAGCCGCCGGCATGCTCAACCAGGTCGCGGCGATCAACGCCTCGCTGGGCGACGGCATGCGCGAAGTCTCGATGTGCGGCCACGCGATCGACGCCAGCGTCGCCGATGCCGTCCGCTCGCTGCAATTCGAGGACATCGCCACGCAGTCGCTGGGCAGTGCGCAGACCCACCTGGACCGCCTGACCGCGATCAACAAGGAAGCGCTGGCCCTGCAGGAACTGCTGCACCGTACCGGCGGCGCGACGGACAACGAACTGCTCAGCGCGCTGCGCCTGATCGGCAACCGCCTGCGCGACCAGCGAACCGAATGGGAACGTCCCCCGCACAAGCCGGTGGCCCAGCAGAACATGGGCGCGGGCACGGTCGAGCTGTTCTGACCCCCGCCACCGGATGACACGCACGGGGCGGCCAGCGATGGCCGCCCCGCTGCATTCAGGGCCGCTCCGCCATGCCACGGCGGCACGACTGGCATACTGCCGCCGTTCCCGCCCGCGCCGCGCCCATGCCGCCTTCTCCCGACGACCTGCTGTTGCAGCTCTTCCACCTGCAGGAAGCCGACCGCCACCGGGTCGGGCGCGCCCTGCACGACCAGGTCGGCCAGGCGTTGTCGGCGATCCGCATGGGAGCGCACCTGGTGCAGTCGGAGGATGACGCGGAGATCCGCCAGGAGGACCTGCGCGAGATCATCCGCGCAAGCGATGAGGCGGTCGCCATCGTTCGCGACCTGCATGCCACGCTGCATCCGCCGCAACTCGATTCGATCGGGCTCGACGCCGCATTGCGGGCCGAGTACGAACGCCTGTTCCCCGGCAGCACGGTGACGCTCGCGTCCTTGCCCCACGCACCCGCCGCCGACCGTGCCCTGGTCGCGTTCCGCATCGTCCAGACCATCGCCCGGGAAGTGGCCCACGCGGGCGGCCGCATCGTCCTCGCGCTCGACGGCGATCCCGATCCCCGCGGCGGCTTCACCGTGGACATGCAGGTCCAGGCCGATGTGGATGCGCGGCCGCTGCTGCAGGCGCTGGCGAACGCGGCGGGGGGCGAACTGGTCGTCGTCCCGGACGCGCCATGGCGACTTCGCCTACCCTATGGGCCCCTGCCCGCCACATCCGCCGATCCCGCGTGAACTCCGAGCACGCCCACCTGCCCCGCCTGCCGCGCCTGGGTGCCGGCGAACCCGACCTGCTGCGCATGGTCGAGGCCGCCACCCACGACGGCACGCCGTTGATGCTGCTGTACGTCGACATCGACCACTTCCGCTCGATCAACGAGAACATGGGCGTGGAAGTCGGCGACGAAGCCCTGGCGATCCTCAGCGACCGCCTGCAGCAGGCCTTGGGGACCGAGGCGCGCGCCTGGCGCCATGGCAGCGACGAGTTCATCGTGGCCGTGCCTCGCTCGCCCGGCACCCTGCCGCCCGAACGCTTCGGCGAGCTGCTGCGCGAGCAGATCGAGCTGCCGATGACGGTGCTGCCGTACACGCTGTTCCTGACCGGCACGCTGGGCGTCGCCTTGTGTCCCGAACATGCCGACACGCCGTCTGGCCTGCTGCAATGCGCCGAGAGCGCGATGGAACAGGCCAAGCACGAAGGCATGAACCTGGTGCGCCTGTACCGGCGCGGCGCGGCGATCACCGCACGCAGCGACAGCATCATCGCGCGGCAGATCGTCAATGCCATCCACCACAACGAACTGCGCCTGTTCTACCAGCCGCAGATCAATGCCCACGACGGACGCGTGGTCGGCATGGAGACGCTGCTGCGCTGGTACTCGCCGGCCCTGGGCCTGCTGGTGCCCGAGCGCTTCATGCACGTGGCCGAAAAGCTGGGCGTCATCGTCCAGATCGGGGACTGGGTGCTGCGCAATGCCTTCAAGCAGGCGCGCGTCTGGCGCGACTGGGGCTTCGACGACTTCGAGATCGCGGTCAACGTGTCCACGCTGCAACTGCTGCGCCCCAGCTTCGTGCCCGAAGTCCTGGAGGCCATGCAGGAGGCCGGCATCCCGCCGCAGATGGTGGTCCTGGAGGTGCGCCAGAATGCGCTCGCCAAGGACATGAACCTGGTCCACCGCACGCTGGCGCAGTTGCACCGCGAAGGCGTGCGACTGACGCTGGACGACTTCGGCATGGGCGACTCGAACCTGGATTCGCTGGTCCGCTTTTCGGTGGACAAGATCAAGATCGACCGCAACTTCGTGAAGGGCGTGCCCTCGGGCAACCGCGAGGTCGCCATCACCTGCGCCATCATCGCGATGGGCCACCAGCTGGGCATGAAAGTCATCGCGCACGGCGTGGAAACCGATACGCAGCTGGGCTTCCTGCGCAGGAACCAGTGCGACATGTTCCAGGGCCACCTGTTCGGCGAGCCGATGTCGGCCGAGGATGCCGGCGCGGTGCTGCGCCGCCGCTACCTGCGCGCCGATGCCTTCGCCGCCACCAAGCCCGACCGCACCCTGCTGCTGCTCGACGACGAAGAGAACATCCTGCGCTCGCTGGTGCGCCTGTTCCGCCGCGATGGCTACCGCATCCTGGCCGCCAGCAACGTCACCGACGCGTTCGAGCTGCTGGCCACCAACGACGTGCAGGTCATCCTGTCCGACCAGCGCATGTCGGACATGAGCGGCACCGAGTTCCTCGGCCGCGTGCGCGTGCTCTACCCGGACACGATCCGGCTGGTGCTGTCCGGCTACACCGACCTGGCGACCGTCACCGAGGCGATCAACCGCGGCGAGATCTACCGTTTCCTGACCAAGCCGTGGAACGACGACGACCTGCGCGAACACATCCGCCAGGCATTCACCACGCACGAGAACCAGCCGCACCATCGTGCGCACGCCTGACGCCGACGACGCGCCGGGTCGCTGGTGCGTGTACCTGCTCGAGTGTCGCAGCGGCGCGTATTACGCCGGCATCACCAACCGCCTCGACGCACGCTACGCCGCGCATGTCGCCGGGACCGGCGCGAAGTACACGCGTGCGAATCCTCCCGTGCAGCTGCTGGCCAGTCGCGCGTATCCCGACCGCAGTGCGGCGTCGCGTGCGGAAGCGCACCTCAAACGGTTGCCGCGGGCGAAGAAGCTGGCGTTCTTCGAGTCCTGACACACCCCCTCTCCCTGCGAAGCGGGGAGAGGGTGCCGGAGGCGGGTGAGGGGCGAACGGAAATGGGTCGTGTGGATGTCCTCTACGGACAACGTTCGCGATGCAGTTTCTCGCGGGATCCTGCGCCGCGCCCGCCCCTCATCCGCCCTTCGGGCACCTTCTCCCCGCCGAGCGGGGAGAAGGGAACAGACGTCACGCCGCGTCGAGACTCGGCTGCCGGATCGGCAGCACGATGCGGAAGCAGGCGCCGGCGCCCGGCACGTTGCGCGCTTCGATGCGCCCGTTGTGCTTCTTCACGATCCCGTAGGAAATCGACAGGCCCAGCCCGGTGCCGCTGCCGACCGGCTTGGTGGTGAAGAACGGGTCGAAGATGCGCTGCAGGATCTCGTCGGGGATGCCGTGTCCGCTGTCCTGGATCTCGATCCACACCTCGTCGCCCTCCACCCCGGTGGCCACGGTGATCGTGCCGCGTTCGTCGATGGCATGGCTGGCGTTGAGCAGGATGTTCATGAACACCTGGTTCAACTCGGAGGGGCGGCACTGCACCAGCGGCAGCTTGCCGTACTGCTTTTCCAGGGTGACCTTGTACTTCAGCTCGTTCCAGATGATGTTGATGGTGGAATCGAGGCCGGCATGCAGGTCGGCGGACTTCCAGCTGTCGTCGCGCCCGGAGTACGAAAAATCCTTGAGGTTGCGCACGATCGCGGTGACGCGCTCGATGCCTTCGCGCGACTCGGACATCAGCTGCGGCAGGTCGCCGGTGATGAAGTCGATGTCGGCGCGTGCACGCAGGTCCTCGATCTCGGGCAGCATCGTCTTCGGGTCCGGCAGGCGCAGCGCGCGCTCGTAGACTTCGATCAGCGAGAACAGGCTGTGCAGGTATTCCTGCAGCGAGCCGAGGTTCGAGTGCACGTAACCGATCGGGTTGTTGATCTCGTGCGCAACGCCGGCCGCGAGTTGGCCGATGGAGGCCATCTTCTCCGACTGGACCAGCTGCTCCTGCGCACCGGCCAGCCGCACCAGCGTCTGCCGGAGCTGTGCGTGGCGACGCTGCAGTTCCTGCTGGCGCGCATGCGCCTCGCTCACGTCGTGGAACACGACCATGCAGTGGCCGCCGCCGGGACTGTCGTGGAAGTACGCGCGCACCTGCAGCACCAGGCCGTCGTCGAGCGTGAGGTCGGCATTCCAGCGCCCGGTCTCGCGCGCGATGCGGATCGCGTCGGCGGGCAACAGGCGGGACAGCGCGGCCAGCACGTCGCCTTCATCGTTCACCAGCGCGCGGGCGGCTGCATTGGCGTGCAACGGACGCGCATCGCCACGGCACAGCAGGTAGCCATCGTCCATCAGTTCGGCCAGCGCCTTGAGATCGGCGAAGGACGGGATGTCGTCCACGGTGCAGGCGCCGGAAGGCGGATTCGTCAGCGGGTCTGTGGCCACGGATGGATCGGGTGGCGGCGATGATGGGGCGCCAGTATCCGGCGCGGCCGCAGGAGCGGCAAGGTGCGGTGTCGCAGTTTGCGGATCCGGCACCGGGCTCAGGCCACCGCGATCGGACGCGGGGCGGCGTTCGTCGATGTCTGGCCCTGGGCGTCGTAGGCGCCGTGGCTTTCAGTGCGGCCGAGGTGGCGCAGCGCCCAGTTCACTTCGCGACGCCGACGCGCCAGCAGGATGCCGTTGGCGTGGTTCATGTCGGCGAGTTCGGCCAGGCGCTGGCGCAGTTCGTCCGGGAAGCCGTAGCCGGCGGCGGCGCCTTCCAGCGCCCGCAGCGCGTCCAGCTTGTCCTGGGTGCAGCGCACGAGCGCTTCCACGTCGTGCTCGACGATGGCGCGGCGCTCCTCTTCCAGGGCCGCGGACAGTCGCTGGAGGGGGGCGTGCGTCATGGTGCTCAGCCGCCCAGCTGGTCTTCCAGGCCGAGCATGCCGTCGGCGATGGCCTCGGCGTTGATCTTGTACGTGCCGGCCTGCAGCGCTTCGCGCACGGCCTGCACGCGTGCCTCGTTGATCGCCGGGGCGGTGGACAGTTCGCGCTGCATGGCCTGCAGGCTGGTGGCCTCGCCAGTCAGGCGCAGGCTGTCGCCTGCCGCGCTGGCTTCCACGGGGCTGGAACGGTCGGCGCCCGCCGGGGCGACACGGCCACCCAAGGGGCCTGTGCTGCGGATGGCGGCAGGGGGAGTGCCTTCGATTTTCTGGTTCATGTCAGTCACCTGTAACAGGGTTCAAAGGAGTTATCGGCCGCCACCCGGTCGACTTTAGTGACGGATCGCACAATTCCGAGGAAGGCCCGTTTTCTGCCCGATGTCCTTCCACCCAGCGTCGGTATCGGCACCCCGAGGGACATCTTGAGGGCCGATCGCGAATTATTTTCATCGACTCACCCAGACGTCGCCGCCCGGCCCGACCACACCCTGCACCACGCGGCGCGAGGACAGGTTTTCGACGGTTACCCGCTCGTTCTCGCCTGCATCGGCCAATGCCTTGCCGGCGACGCGGACTTCCACGCCCCCGCGCCGGGACACCAGCGCCACATTGTCGCCGCGCCGGACCAGGCGCTGCGCGACCAAGTCGGTCGACGCCAGCACCGCCCCGGCAGAAAGCATGCGTCGCGCGACCCGGCCCACCGCCTGCGTCGGATCGGCGACAGCCGACCCGACGACGCGGGAAGCATCGCGGCGCTCGGCGACGAAGGCATCGGCGGTGATGGTCTCGCCTGGCGCCACGCCACGCGCCAGCACCAGCACGGTCTGGCTGCGGCGCACGCGCACGGGCACGAACAGGCGCCAGCCGGCATCCTGCGGGCAACTGACTTCCACGCTGTTGCTGCCCTGGATACGTGCGACCAGCGCTGCGCCACAGCGCGGCAGGCGCAAGGCGGGATCGAGCGTGGCCTCGGCCTCACTGCCGGCAGGCAAGGCGCCGAGGGCGGCGGCCTTGATGCTGTCCACCGGCTGGAAGTCCGCGGCCAGCACGGCGCAGGCGGTCAGACCGCCGATCAGGGCGGTGGTCAGGCGCAGCAGCATGGGCGGGTTCCGTCGGTTCATCGGCGGGGAAGGTGCAAGTGATGTGCCAAGTGGTGAGATGCGCTACCTCTCCGTGCCGAGGGGAGAAAGAATCCACGAACAAAAACGGGGGCCGGAACGTATCCCCTCTCCCTGCGCAGCGGGGAGAGGGTGCCGCAGGCGGGTGAGGGGCGAACGGAGATGACGACGCATCGGTGCCCGACCAGGCTCCGCGCCCGGCCCCTCATCCGCCCTGCGGGCACCTTCTCCCCGCAGGCGGGGCGAAGGAAAGCGCACCGCGGCTCAAGCGGTCCTCGAGCCTGCCGATAAGTTGTCCATGACCCAGGACCTGCTCAACCGCATCGACCAGCGCACCCGCCTGGCCGGCCACAACCGCCTCGCATTGCTGCTGTTCCGCCTGGGCGGGCGTCAGCTTTTTGGCGTCAACGTCTTCAAGGTGCAGGAAGTCCTGCGCCGCCCGCCCCTGTTCCAGCTGCCTGGACTGCCCACCGAATTCGTGGGCGTGGCCGACGTGCGCGGCCGTTCCGTCCCCGTGCTGGACCTGGGCCTGAGCATCCGCCACCCCGAGCGGGACCCCAATCCCGAGAACGCGCCCAACTACCTGGTGGTCACCGAGTTCAACCGGTCCATCCAGGGATTCCTGGTCAGCGGCGTGGAGCGCATCGTCAACATCGCGGTGGAAGACATCCATCCGCCGCCGGAACTGGGCGCGGAAAACAGCTTCCTGACCGCGGTGACGCGTTTCCAGGGCGAATTGATCCAGGTGATCGACGTGGAAAGCGTGCTGGCGGACATCTGCCAGTCGCGCATGGATGCCACGCTGGCGCCGGAAATGGCCCTGCCCGCCGGTGCCCCGCCGATGCAGGTGCTGGTGGTCGACGACTCGCGTGTCGCGCGCTCGCAGATCCGCAGCGTACTGGAGCAGTTGGGCGTCACTGCCACCCTGCTGTCCGACGGGCGCCAGGCGCTGGACCACCTCTTGCAGGTGCACGCCGCCGGCGAGAACCCGGCCGAACGCTACGCCATGGTCATTTCCGACATCGAGATGCCTGCGATGGACGGCTACACGCTGACGACGGAAATCCGGCGCCATGCGGGCCTGGCCGGCCTCTACGTGCTGCTGCACACGTCCCTGTCGGGCGTGTTCAACAACGCCATGGTCGAACGCGTGGGCGCAAACGCCTTCGTGGCGAAGTACAGCCCGCACGAGCTGGCCGAGCATGTGCTGTTCCGGCTGAACCAGGTGGCGGCAGCGCAAATGGCGGCGTAAGCGGCGTAAAGCGCCCTCATCCGCCCCCGTACCGAGTACGGGCAGGCGCTTCGGGCACCTTCTCCCCGCCGCGCGGGGCGAAGGAAGAGCACGTTCTGGCACACGCCTTGCAGCTGCCCCGGCAACGGTCTGCCGGAGCGGTGCCATGTCCAATCCCATCTCCAACTACCTCGGTGTCCATGCGGCGGCACTGCCGCTGCGTGAGCAGCGCATGCAGCTGATCGCCAGCAACCTGTCCAACGCCGACACGCCGAACTACAAGGCGAAGGACCTCGACTTCCAGGCTGCCCTGGAGAACGCCGCCGCCAGGGCCGCGCCCTTGCGGACCACCAACGAACTGCACCTCACCCTGCAGGACGCCACCCCGCGCATGTTCGAACGCGATGGCGTGCAGCCCAGCCTGGACGGCAACACCGTCGATGCCGACACCGAGCGCGCCGCCTATGGCCGCGCGGCGCTGGAGTATCGAGCCTCGCTGAGCTTCATCGAATCCAAGGTGCGCACCATGCTCACCGCGATCACCGGCCAGTAAGGAGGCATGCCATGAGCAACCTGCCCATCTTCGACGTCGCCGGTTCCGCGCTGCAGGCTCAGTCCGTGCGCCTGAACACGATCGCCAGCAACCTGTCCAACGCCGATTCCATCGCCTCTTCCGCGGATGCGGTCTACAAGCCCATCGAGCCCGTGTTCCAGGCGCGCCCGCTGCGCGGCGACGGCTCGCTTACGTCGGTGCAGGTGAAGGAGATCAGCCAGAGCGATGCGCCACCGATCAAGCGCTATGAGCCCGGCCACCCGATGGCCGACGGCGACGGCTACGTCTACGCGCCCGATGTGGATCCGGTCTCGCAGATGGTCAACCTCATCTCGGCGTCGCGCGGCTACCAGGCCGGCGTGGAAGTGCTGAACACGGCCAAGGAACTCGCCCTGGCCACCCTGACCATGGGCCGCTGACGCCCCGCCACCGAGCGACCACGCACATGACCACCATCAATGGCGATCCGTTCGCCGCCATCAATACCGCCTCCTCGGGTGTGGCGACCACCAAGAAGGCCGACACGCTGGGCCAGGCCGATTTCATGCGCCTGATGACCGAGCAGCTGAGCCATCAGGACCCGCTGAAGCCGCTGTCCAACAGCGAATTCGTCGCGCAGCTGGCGCAGTTCTCGACCGTGCAGGGCATCAGCGAACTGAACACCACCGTCGGCGGTTTCTCCTCTGCGTTGACCGGCGACCAGGTGCTGAAGGGCGCGGCGCTGGTCGGCCATTCCGTCGTGGTGCCGTCCAGTTCGGTGGCACTGCCTGCCACCGGCAATGCCACGGGCCTGGTCATGTCCCCGGGTGCGGGCAAGGTGACGTTCGAGATCACCGATGCCAGTGGCGTGGTCGTGGACACCATCGACGTCGAATCCACCGGCAAGGGCGAAACCGCCTTCGTCTGGGATGGCGTCAAGGCCAACGGCGAACGCGCGGCGGCCGGCGCGTACTCCATCAAGGCCACGCATACCGGCAGCGATGGCACCGGCACCGCGCTCAATACCTACGTCGACGCCACCGTGGAAAGCGTGACCATCGGCTCCGACGGCCTGTACCTCAACCTGCCCGGCCTGGGCACCGCCCCGCTCGACTACGTGCTGCGCATCGGCAAGTCGGCGTCCTGACCTCACTCCCACCGCATCCAGCAAGGAGTCTTCCATGGCTTTCAACAGCTCGCTGTCCGGCATGAGGGCGGCCAATGCCGACCTCAACGTCACCTCGCACAACATCGCCAACGTCAACACCAGCGGCTTCAAGGAGTCGCGCGCGGAGTTCGCCGAGGTGTTCTCCACCACCGGTTACGGCCTGCTGCAGAACGGCATCGGCGCGGGCGTTCGGGTGACCAACGTGGCCCAGCAGTTCTCGCAGGGCGACATCAACCAGACCGGCCGCTACCTGGACCTGGCGATCGACCGCGAAGGCTTCTTCACCGTCAGCAACAACGGCACCAACGTGTATACCCGCGCCGGCAACTTCCAGCGCGACGCGAATGGCTTCGTCACTACGCCCGACGGTTACCGCCTGCAGGTGTTCCCGCCGCGCGCCGACGGCGTCGGCTTCGATACCGGCAACCTGGTCGACCTGCAGCTGCTGACCACCGATAGTGCGCCCTCGCCGACCACCAACGTGGACCTGGGCGTGACCCTGCCCGGCAATGCGGCGCAGCCGACGATCGCGCCGTTCTCGCCCACCGACAGCGCCAGCTACAACGAGACCACCTCGGTGACGGTGTACGACTCGCTCGGCGTGGCCCACCAGCAGGCCGTGTACTACGTGAAGACGGCCAACCCCAACGAGTGGCAGATGCACACCTATGTGGACGGCGCCTCGATGGGCGCACCGACCACGGTGCAGTTCGACAACAACGGCACGCTGACCGCGCCGGCCAACGGCCTGGTGACGCTGGCACCGTTCACGCCCAGCACCGGCGCCGGCGTGCTCAACATGACGATGAACATCAGCGGCACCACGCAGTACGGCGAACAGTTCGCCAAGCGCATCCAGAACCAGGACGGCTACGCCACCGGCAAACTCAACGAATTCAGCGTCTCGCCGGAAGGCGTGGTGTATGCGCGCTATTCCAACGGTGTGGACCGCGCCATCGGCCAGGTAGGCCTGGCCAATTTCACCAATCCGCAGGGCCTGGTCTCGCAGGGCAACAACACGTGGACGCACAGCTTCGCATCCGGTGAACCGCGCATCGGCGCACCGGGCACGTCGGACTTCGGCCAGGTCGCCTCGGGCGCGCTGGAGGCCTCGACCGTGGACCTGACCGAGCAACTGGTCAACATGATCGTGGCGCAGCGCAACTTCCAGGCGAACTCGCAGATGCTGTCCACGCAGGACCAGATCACCCAGACCGTCATCAACATCCGTTGATGGCGGCACGGCCGACGGAGGCTGACGCATGGACAAGGCACTCTACGTCGCGATGACCGGCGCCCGCGCTTCGCTGCAGGCGCAGGGCACGGTGTCGCACAACCTCGCCAACGTGGACACGAAGGGTTTCAAGGCGGCGCTCGCCGGCACGGAAGCCTTCAAGATCCAGGGCCAGGGTTTCCCCTCGCGCGTCGATGCCGTGCTGATCGATCCCGGGTTCGACGGGCGCACCGGATCGCAGATGGTCACCGGCCGTTCGCTCGACATCTCGCTGCAACCGAACCGCTGGATGGCCGTGCAAGCCGCCGATGGTGGCACGGCGTACACGCGCAACGGCGAGCTGAGCGTCACACCGAACGGTCAGCTGGTCACCGCCGGCGGCCGCGCCGTGCTGGACGACAATGGCAATCCGATCGCGGTGCCGCCCGCCCAGTCGATCGACATCGGTGCGGACGGCACGGTGTCGATCATCCCGCAGGGCGAAGGCCCGCAGACGATGGCCATCGTCGGTCGCATGCGCATCGTGGAAGCCACCCAGTCGCAGCTCGCCCGGGGCGGCGATGGCCTGATGCGCCCCTCGGATCCGCAGGCGCCGGCGTTGCCGGTGGCCAATGGCAACAGCCTGACGATGGGCGTGCTGGAAGGCAGTAACGTGGATGCGGCCGGTGCGCTGGTGCAGATGATCCAGTTGCAGCGGCAGTTCGAGATGCAAGTGAAGGTCATCCGCACGGGCGACGAGATGGCGCAGTCGTCGAATCAGCTGCTGCGGTTGGGTGGTTGATCAACAAGCACCATGAGCGCGATGCGTCCATGGTATTTGAGCGCACGACGTTCGTTCGTTGGATGCGTTCATTGGATGCGTTCACTAGCCTCAAGCATGGTGCCGCTCGCCGCGGAGGCATTCTTTCTTTGCTTGTGCAAAGAAAGAATCAAAGAAACACACCCCAGGCGGCACGCCCTGCGCTTCGCTCCGGGTCCGCGAGCGGTCCGGGAATTTTCGTATGGCACATCCATGTGCCATACGAAAACGCCGTCATCCATGACGGCGCCCTTCGGGTTTTACCCGACCCACTCGCCGTGCCTCATGGGGGCCTGGGAGCGGGAGCAACGGCAAAGCCAAAAGCACGGGGCGAGCTTCGATCTGTCAGGCGCAACTCTGGGGCCCCTGAGGTCCGGCAGTCGCGGCGGGTAAAACCCCGCAGGGGCGCCGCACATGGATGTGCGGCGTTTTCGGCCGGGGCAGGATGCCCCGTCCGAAAATTCCTGCCGCGACTGCGAACCCGCCGCGCAGCGGCGGGCGGACCGCCGGGGTGTGTTTCTTTTGCCTACTTTTCTTTGCACAAGCAAAGAAAAGTAGGGCCTCCGCGGCGAGCGGCGCCATGCCTGACCCAAAGCCCCGCCTACGAAAGACGCACTCAACACGTTCATCATGATTGTGCGTTTCGAGTGAACGGAGGATGTGGAAAAGTCGCTGATAGCCGGGGGAGACCGGCTTCGTTGCCCCTCACCCCAACCCCTCTCCCGCAGGGAGAGGGGCTAACGCCAGGCCCCGCCGGTTTTCCGCCACGCCTACGCCGCGACCGGAACCTCCGCCCCATTTCGGCGCCAATCCCAGTGCCAGAACCACGACACCCATTCCGGCACAGGACTTGCTTGAGAGGAAGCGAGGAACCGCACCGCGCGTTTCCACCCCTTCCACTCCGCGAGGAACCACGCCATGAACCAGGCCCTCTGGGTCGCCAAGACCGGACTGGATGCGCAACAGACGCGCATGTCCGTGGTCTCCAACAACCTGGCGAACACCAACACCACCGGCTTCAAGCGCGACCGCGCCAGTTTCGAGGACCTCCTGTACCAGCAGGTCCGCCAGCCCGGCGGCTCCACCTCGTCGCAGACCCAGCTGCCCTCCGGCCTGCAACTCGGTACCGGCGTGCGCGTGGTGTCGACGTCCAAGGACTTCCAGCAGGGCAACCCGCAACAGACCGGCCGCTCTCTGGACGTGATGGTGAACGGCCGCGGCTTCTTCGAAGTGCTGCTGCCCGATGGCTCGCCGGCCTACACGCGCGACGGTTCGTTCCAGATCAACGCGCAGGGCGAACTGGTCACCAACAGCGGCTATCCGGTGCAACCTGGCATCCAGGTGCCGGAAGGCGCGCAGTCGATGACCATCGGCAACGACGGCACCGTCAGCGTGACCATGGCGGGCCAAGCGCAGGCGCTGGAGATCGGCTCGCTGACGCTGACCGATTTCGTCAATCCGTCGGGCCTGCAGGCCAAGGGCGAGAACCTCTACGTCGAGACCACCGCCTCCGGCCCCGCGCAGAACGGCACGCCCGGCCTCAACGGGCTGGGCAGCCTGGTGCAGGGTTCGCTGGAAGGCTCCAACGTCAACGTGGTGGAAGAGCTGGTGAGCATGATCGAGACCCAGCGCGCCTACGAGATGAACGCCAAGGCCATCTCCACCACCGA
Source organism: Pseudoxanthomonas sp. (assembly GCF_002863005.1). GTDB lineage: Bacteria > Pseudomonadota > Gammaproteobacteria > Xanthomonadales > Xanthomonadaceae > Pseudoxanthomonas_A. Next base: position 29,224 of record NZ_PKDG01000037.1, on the reverse strand, counting down.
CTCGATGCTCGGCTACCTCAACAACAACGTCTGACGCCTCACTCCATCGTCACGCCACGAGACACGCCATGAAGCGCACCACGTCCGCCACCACCCTCGCCTGCGCGCTCATGCTGCTGCCGGGCTGTGCACGCTACTACGGCGACGTGCGCCCGTACGCACCGATGCAGCCCATCCAGCCGATCGTCGCTGCGCAGGCGCCGGCGACCGCGGGTTCCATCTACCGCGCCGGCCCCGGACTGAACCTGTACGCCGACCGCCGCGCGCGCGACGTCGGCGACCTGCTGACGATCAACCTGGTGGAGAACACCACCGCGCAGACGTCGGCCACCACCTCGGTGGACAAGCAGAGCGAAATCGCCATCGCGGCCCCGAACATCGCCGGTGCGCCGGTCACGTACAACGGCCGCGACATCCTGAGCGCTTCGGTCAATGGCGACCGCGGCTTCAGCGGCGCCGGCAACAGCGCGCAGAGCAACAAGCTGCAGGGCAGCGTGACGGTCACCGTGATCCAGCGCCTGCCCAACGGCAACCTGGTGGTGCAGGGCCAGAAGAACATGCGCCTGAACCAGGGCGACGAGCTGGTGCAGATCCAGGGCATCGTCCGCCCCGCCGACATCAATCCGGACAACACGATCTCCTCCGGCAAGGTCGCCGACGCGCGCATCGCCTACGGCGGCCGCGGCGCGATCGCGCAGTCCAACTCGATGGGCTGGCTGGGCCGGTTCTTCAACTCCCCGATCTTCCCGAACTGAGCACCGTGATGGACGCCAACGAAGCCAACCGCGCTGCACCGGCACCCGCGAAGAAGTCGCGCCGCATCGACACCTACACGCTGCTGGGGCTGCTGGCCTGGATCGGCCTGGTGCTGATCTGCCTGGCGCCCGCTGCGCGTGCCGAGCGCATCAAGGACCTGGCCCAGGTCGGCGGCGTGCGCAGCAACCCGCTGGTCGGCTACGGCCTGGTAGTGGGCCTGGATGGCAGTGGCGACCGCACCAGCCAGGCGCCCTTCACCGTGCAGAGCCTGAAGAACATGCTCGGCGAGCTGGGCGTCAACATTCCGCCCAACGTCAATCCACAGCTGAAGAACGTGGCGGCCGTGGCCATTCACGCCGAGCTGCCCGCCTTCGCCAAGCCGGGCCAGCCGATCGACATCACCGTGTCATCGATCGGCAACGCCACGTCGCTGCGCGGCGGCAGCCTGCTGATGGCGCCGTTGCGCGGCGCCGATGGCGAGGTCTATGCGATCGCCCAGGGCAACCTGGTGGTCGGCGGCTTTGGTGCGCAGGGCAAGGATGGCTCGCGCGTGTCGGTCAACGTGCCCAGCGTGGGTCGCATTCCGAATGGCGCCACCGTCGAGCGTGCGATCCCCAATGCACTGGACAGTGGCGAAGGCACCATCACGCTGAACCTGCACCGCGCCGACTTCACCACGGTATCGCGCATGGTCGCGGCGCTGGAGCAGAACTTCGGCGCCGGCAATGCCTACGCGCTGGATGCGGTCACGGTCGCGGTGCGCGCACCCGCCGACATCTCGCGCCGGGTGAATTTCCTCGCCCAGATCGAAAACCTGGAGCTCACTCCCGGCAGCGCGCCGGCGAAGGTCATCGTCAACGCGCGCACCGGCACCGTGGTGATCGGCGCGCAGGTGCAGGTGATGCCGGCGGCGGTCACGCACGGTTCGCTGACGGTGACGATCACCGAATCGGCGAACGTCAGCCAGCCGAACGAATTCTCCCGGGGTGGCACCACCGTGGTGACCCCGCAGTCCAGCGTGTCCGTCAGCCAGGAGGGCAACCGCATGTTCAAGTTCGAAGGCGGCACCTCGCTGGACGAGATCGTCCGCGCGGTCAACGAAGTCGGTGCCGCACCCGGCGACCTGATCGCGATCCTGGAAGCCCTGAAGCAGGCCGGCGCCTTGCGCGCGGAGCTCGAGGTGATCTGACATGGCCAGCATGCCCATCGGAACGCTGAATCCTTCCCTGTCGCTGGCTGATGCCGGCGGCAAGCCGGACAACGCGCGCATCCACGATGTCGCGAGAAAGCTGGAAGGCCAGTTCGCGCAGATGATGATCAAGTGCATGCGCGAGGCCGGCTTCGGTGATTCGCTGTTTCCCGGCGAAAACCAGATATTCCGCGACATGTACGACCAGCAGATCGCCAAGGCAATGAGCGAAGGGCGCGGTTTGGGCCTGGCGCCGATGATCGCGCGGCAGCTGGGCGCGACCGACAGCACCACGCCCGCGGTTCCCGCCACCACGGCGCTGTCCGCGTACAAGCGCCTGCTGCCGGGCAACGAAGCCGATTCCATGTTGGACGCCATCGCAGGCCGCGGCATCGGCAGCAACGCCGTGCGCCACGACCCCGGCATGCCTGGCACGATCACGCTGGACACCATCACCGTCCGTCCTGACGCCGCCTGCGATGAGGTGGAACAGGTCGCGTCGGCCGATCCGTCGAAGTACGCGCGCAATACGCCCGAGCGCTTCGTCGCCGAGATCTGGGACCACGCCAAACAGGCGGCGAAGGAGCTGGGCGTCGACCCGCGCGCGCTGGTCGCCCAGGCCGCGCTGGAAACCGGCTGGGGCAAGCGGCAGATCAAGACCGGCGATGGCGACAGCGCGCACAATCTGTTCGGCATCAAGGCGACGGGCTGGAAGGGCGAGCGCGCCCGCACCGCCACGCACGAATACAGCAATGGCGTGAAGCACAGCGAGACCGCGGACTTCCGCGCGTACGCGTCGCCCGCGGAAAGCTTCGCCGACTACGTGCGACTGCTCAAGAACAATCCGCGCTACCAGCAGGCACTGGCGGCCGGCAAGGACATTGCGGGCTTCGCCCGCGGCCTGCAGCGCGCCGGCTACGCCACCGACCCGACGTATGCCAACAAGATCGCCTCGATCGCCAACGGTCCGACACTCGGAAAAGTGCTGTCGGCCATCGGCGACAGCGTCGGCGGCAAGGTCGGCGGATTCGTCGGCAATGCCATCGGCAACGCATTGAAGCGCTGACCCCGGAGCACGCATGTCCAACCTTCTCGCCACCGGCAGCAGCGCCCTCCTCGCTTTCCAGCGCGCGCTGTCGACGGTCAGCCACAACGTGGCCAACATCAACACGCCCGGCTATTCGCGCCAGCGCGCCGAGTTCGAAGCGCGCGACGGCACCTACTTCGGCCAGGGCTACCAGGGCAACGGCGTGCAGATCGTCGACATCCGCCGCATGGCGGACTCGCTGGCGACCTCGCGCCTGCTCGACAGCGGCGGCGAACTGTCGCGCCTGCAGCAGCTGTCGGTGCTGTCCACGCGCCTGGACCAGCTGTTCTCCGAAAAGGCGACGGGCATCAGCGCGCCGTGGTCCAGCTTCTTCGATTCGGTGAGCGCGCTGTCGTCCAACGCGGCCGGCTCGGCCGACCGCGAAAGCGTGCTGGCGCAGGCGAACGCGCTGGTCACGCGCTTCCGGCAGATCGACCAGCACCTGGACGGGCTGGATACCGAGGTCAATGCCGGACTCACCGCCGCCACCGGTGAAGTCAACCGGCTGGCGAAGGAGATCGCCCAGCTCAACGGGCAGATCGGCGGCAACACCCATCCTTCCGGCGACCTGCTGGACCGCCGCGACCAGTTGATCAGCGAACTGGTGGCCTTCACCGGCGGCAACGCGGTGACGCAGGACGGCGGGCTGGTCAACGTGTTCAGCGCCGGCGGACAACCCCTGGTCGTCGGCGCCACCGCCAGCCGGCTCGTCACCGTGCCCGACGCGTACCGCCCCGAGCGGCTGCAGGTGGCACTGGAAACGAACAGCCAGCGCATCACGCTCGACAAGCGCGCGATGGGCGGACAGATCGGCGGCCTGATCGAGTTCCGCACCACGGTGCTGGACCCGGCGGTCGCCGAGCTTGGGCGCGTCGCCACGTCGCTGGCCGATACGTTCAATGCCGGCCACCGCGCGGGCATGGACCAGTATGGACAGCTGGGCGCCGACTTCTTCAGCCTGCCCGCGCCACGCATTTCGTCGAACGCCGGCAACACCGGCACCGCCGTGCTGCAGACGGCCGTGGGCAGCGTCTCGGCACTCAATTCGCAGAACGTGCTGCTGCGCTTCGACGGCAGCGCATGGGTGGCGACGCATCCCGACACCGGTGCCGCCATCGCAACGACCGGCACGGGCACGGCGGCCGATCCGCTGGTGGTGAACGGCGTGGAGGTCGTGCTCGCGTCCGGCACCCCGGCCGCCAACGATCGCTTCCTGCTGCAACCCACCGCGGGCGCCGCCGGCAACCTGGGTGTCGCGATCACCGATCCCGGCCGCATCGCCGCGGCCACGCCGGTCAAGGCCACGACGGACATGGCCAACACCGGCAGCGGCAAGCTGAGCGGCCTGAAAGTGCTGGACGCCAGCCATGCGGGCCTGCTGGCGCCGGTCGACATCGACTTCCTCGATGCCACCAACTACACCATCAATGGCGCCGGCCCGTTCGTCTACACCCCCGGACAGACCATTGCGTCGAACGGCTGGAGCCTGGTGCTGGACGGCGCACCCGCCGCCGGCGACCGCTTCAGCGTGGGCCCGACCGGCGCCAATTCCAGCGACAACGGCAACGCCCGGCTGCTGTCGAACCTGGACGACGCACGCGCGCTCAACGGCGGCACGCTGACGCTCAATGGCGCCATCGGCGGGTTGACCACGCAGGTCGGTTCGGCGGCGCGACAGGCGGATTACTCCGCCCAGGCGCAGCAGGTCATCCACGACCAGGCGCAGGCCGCGCGCGATGCGATTTCCGGCGTCAATCTGGATGAAGAAGCCGCCGACCTGATGCGCCTGCAGCAGGCGTACCAGGCGGCGTCGCAGATCATCGCGACCGCCGACACCCTGTTCCAATCGCTGCTGAGCGCCACACGCCGATGAACAATCGCATCTCCACCGGAATGATGTACCAGCAGTCGATCTCCACGATGCTGGCCAAGCAGGCGAAACTGGCGCACACGCAACAGCAGCTCGCCAGCGGGCAACGCCTGGTGACCGCGAAGGACGATCCGGTCGCTGCGGGTACCGCGGTCGGCCTGGACCGGGCCGTCGCCGAACTCGAACGCTTCGGCATGAACGCCAACGCGGTGCAGAACCGCCTCGGCCTGCAGGAGAACGCACTCACCCGCGTGGGCGAAGCGATGGCGCGCGTGCAGGAGCTGGCCATCCAGGCCAACAACGCGGCGATGGGCGACGACAGCCGCCACGCCATCAGCACCGAGCTGAAGGCGATCTATGCCGGCCTGCTGGACCTGGCCAACAGCACCGACGGTGCCGGCCGCTACCTGTTCGGCGGCACCAGCGACGGCAGCACGCCCTTCGCCATCGCCGGCGGCAGCGTGATCTACAGCGGCGACCAGACGCAGCGCCAGGTGGAAGTGGCGCCGGACATGTTCGTCGCCGACACCCTGCCCGGCAGCGAGGTCTTCCTGCGCCTGCGCACCGGCGACGGCCGCATCGACGGACGGGCCGCTCCGGGCAACACGGGTACGGGCCTGCTGATGGATTTCAGCGTCACGGATTCCACCCTCTGGTCGGGCGGCAGTTACACGCTTTCGTTCGGCGCCGGCAACACGTACCAGGTGCTGGATGCAGGCGGCAATGCGGTCACGACCGGCACCTACGCCAAGGGCGAGAGCATTGCCTTCGCCGGTGTGCAGATGAAGATCGATGGTCAGCCCGCCAACGGCGACAGCTTCACCCTGGGCCCCTCGGGCAGCCGCGACATCTTCGCCACCGTGCAGGGACTGATCGACACGCTGGACGCCAGCCCCACCACGGACGCGCAGCGCGCCGCGATGCAGAACGACCTGCAGGCGGCCATGCGCGATGTCGGGACCGCGCAGGGAAAGATGATCGATGCCCGCGCCAGCGGCGGCGCGCAATTGTCCGCCATCGAGGATGCGGCCGCCCTGCGCGAAGCCAACAACGTCACCCTGCAGGGCACCCTGTCCACCCTGCGCGACCTGGACTGGGCCGAGGCCATCGGCCGCTACCAGATGGAGAACACCGCGTTGCAGGCCGCGCAGACGGTCTTCATGCAGATGCAGCAGCTATCGCTGTTCAAGCTGATGGGCTGACCGGCCTCTCCTTTTCATGCAGTCCTTCCCCTCACGCCGCGATGCCCTCGCGGCGTTTTTTTTCGGGCAGCCTGTTGTGGGAGCGACGTAAGTCGCGATGAAGCTTTACAGGTGACCCTTCGCGACTCACGTCGCTCCCACACCTGCCAAGCCACCTGTTCCCACAGGGGATGAAGGCCTCACCCGGAACACCACGCTGATCCGCGGCCCCTGCGAACGCCGGGTCTTCGGAATGCCGTGCTCGTGCGTGCTCTGCGACGCATGGCTCATCGACAGGATGCTTCCCGGCGCGAGGTCCACCGCCAGCGTTTCGCGCCTGCCCTCGCGTGCGCGGATCAGCATGCGCCGCGGCGCGCCCAGCGAGACCAGGGTGATCGGATGGCCGGCGGCCACGGTATGCAGCTTGTCGCCGTGCATGGCGACGCTGTCGTGGCCGTCGCGGTACAGGTTCATGCCGATGCGCGAATAGGGCGCAGGCGCCCTCGCCTGCACGCAGGCCAGGAGACCGGCCAGCGGAAGCTCGGGCGGCAGTGCATCCACGGCGTAGTTCGCCAGCAGGCGCGGCACGTCGACGATGCGGTCGTACATGGGACGCTGCAGATGGATCCACGCGGCCTGTGCGTGCAGGGCCTCGAACCATGCCTGCGCCGTATCGGGATCGATCGCACCCGGCCAATAGCGGATGCCGCCCTGATCGTCATGCACGAGGCGGTGCATCGCGGGAGCGAACAGATCGTCGGTGTGGGCGGTCAGCGCACGCATGGCAGGTCAGTGGAAATCGCGGGAGCCGGGCTGGATCTCGCCCAGCAGGTGACTGAAATCCTCCAGCCGGCGTGCGATCAGGTGGGAGACGCCGTCAACCTGTTCCCAACGGCCGCGTACCGCCATCAGGCGCGCGCCGAGCAGGGCCTTGCGGTCGCGCAGCGCCACGTGCGACCACACCACCACGTTGACCATGCCGTGCTCGTCCTCCAGGGTGACGAAGATCGTGCCCTTCGCCGTGGCCGGCCGTTGCCGCTGGGTGACGATGCCGGCTGCGAAGGCGCCCCGCCCGTGTGGCAACCCGCGCAGCTGTCGCGAATCGACCACGCGTTGCCGCTGCAGGCGTTCGCGCAGCAACGACAGCGGATGCGCGCCCAGCGTCAGCCCGGTCATGCGGTAGTCCGAGGTCACGTCCTCGCCCACCGTCGGAGCGGGCAGGACGATCGCCTCCTCATCCGGGCTGCCGGGCAGCAACGGGCGCTGCCGCTCGATGCCGGCGACCGCCCAGCGCGCGGCATGGCGATGCCCGGCGAGCGAATGCAACGCGCCCGCTTCGGCCAAGGCAGTGCGCGCCTTCTCGTCGAGCCTGGCGCGCTGGCAGAGATCACGGACATCGGCGAAGGGGCGTTGCGCGCGCGCGGCCATGATCGCCTTGCCGGCGTCCTCCGACAGTCCGCCCACCTGCCGGAAGCCGAGCCGCAGCGAGGGTTGTCCGCCGTCGTCGACCCCGCGGCGCACATGCCCGCCTTCCAGTGTGTTGTCCCAGTCGCTGATGGCGACGTCGACGGGCAGGACATCAATGGACACACGCCCGCCCTGCCCGCGTCGCGCGTCCTGCACGATCTGGCTGGGCGAGTAGAAGCCCATCGGCTGCGCATTGAGCAGCGCGCAGGCGAAGGCGGCCGGCTCATGCCGTTTCAGCCAGCAGCTGATGTAGACCAGCTTGGCGAACGAGGCCGCATGGCTCTGCGGGAAGCCATAGGAACCGAAGCCCTTGATCTGCTCGAAGATCTGGTCGATGAACTCCGGAGAGTAATTCTTCCCGAGCATCAGCTCGCGGATGCGCAGGCGATGCGGCTCCATGTCGCCGCCCCGCTTCCAGGCCGCCATCGAGCGGCGCAGACCATCCGCCTGCGAAGGCGTATAGCCGGCATGGATCACCAGTTCCATCACCTGTTCCTGGAACAATGGGATGCCGAGCGTTTTCCCGAGGATCTCCTTCACGCCCTCGGAGGGATAGGTCACCGGATCCTTGCCCTGCCGGCGGCGCAGGTAGGGATGCACCATGCCGCCCTGGATCGGGCCGGGGCGCACGATCGCGACTTCCACAACCAGGTCGTAGTATTCCTTCGGCTTCAACCGCGGCAGCATGCTCATCTGCGCGCGGGATTCGATCTGGAACACGCCCACGGTGTCGGCGGCCTGGATCATCTGGAAGGTCGCTTCGTCATCGTTCGGCAGGCGCGCGAGATCCAGACGGAATCCGCGGTGTTTCTCCACCAGGTCCACCGCCTTGCGGATGCAGGTCAGCATGCCCAGCGCCAGGCAGTCGACCTTGAGCAATCCCATCGTCTCCAGGTCGTCCTTGTCCCACTGGATGATGGTGCGGTCGTCCATCGACGCGTTCTCTACCGGCACTACCGTGGACAGCGGCGCATCGCCGATCACGAAGCCTCCCACGTGCTGCGACAGGTGACGCGGGTGGTCGCGGAGCTGGTCGGTCACCGCCAGCACGCGCCGGATGAGTGGATTTCCGGAATCAAACCCCGCCTCGCGCAGGCGCTGCTCCATCGGTGCCTCGCCGTTGCCCCAGCCATAGCAGTCGGCCAGCAGTGCGATCTGGTCCGGCGGCAGGCCGAACGCCTTGGCCACGTCGCGCACCGCGCTCTTGCCGCGGTAACGGATCACCGTGGCAGCCAGCGCAGCACGGCGGCGGCCGTACTTGGTGTAGACGTACTGCAGCACTTCCTCGCGGCGCTCGTGCTCGAAGTCGACGTCGATGTCCGGCGGTTCGCCGCGATCCTTGGACAGGAATCGGGCCATCAGCAGGCGGCTTTCGGCAGGATTGACCACGGTGATGCCCAGTGCGAAACAGACCGCGGAATTCGCCGATGAACCACGTCCCTGGCAGAGGATGTGCTGTTCCCTGGCAAACCGCACGATGTCCCACACGGTCAGGAAGAACGCCTCGTACTGGAGCTCTTCGATCAGCGCGAGTTCGCCGTCGATCTGATCCACTACTGAATCCGGCACGCCCTCCGGCCAGCGCTCGCGCATGCCGCGTTCCGTGAGTTCGCGCAGCCACGTGGTAGGCGTGTGGCCCGCCGGCACCAGCTCGGCGGGATAGCGGTAATGGATGTCGCGCTTGAGATCGAACCTGCAACGCCGCGCCAGCGCCACCGCGGCATCGATCAGGGCACGCGGATAGATGTTGCCCAGCGCCCGTCGCGTGCGCAGGTGGCGTTCGCCGTTGCGGAACAGGTGCTCGCCGCATTCGGCCAGCGGTGCGGCATGGCGGATCGCCGTCATCGTGTCATGCAACGCGCGGCGGCGGCGCACGTCCATGTGCACGTCGCCGGCCGCCACCGGCACCATGGCGAGGCGTGCGGCGGTCTCGAGCAGGCGCGCGAGTCGGGCGGCATCGTCCTGCTCACGGTGCAGTTCGACCGCCACATGCGCGCGATCGCCGAACACCGACTGCAGCCACTGCCCCTGCGTTTCGTCGATCTCGGGTGCCGGCAGCCAGAGTGCGAACAGGCCGCAGACGGCAGGATCGACGTCGGACAGGAGGCGCTCCATGTCCAGCCGCGTGAGCCGGTAGCCCTTCTTGTCGACGGCGCGCCGGGCGGTGGTGATCAGTTCGCACAGCCGCGTGTAGCCGGCCGTGGTTTCCACCAGCAGCACGCACTTCAACCCGCACGCCAGGGTGAACTCGCTGCCGACGACGAGGGGCACCTCCGTCGCACGCGAAGCTTCCCAACCGCGCACGATGCCGGCCAGCGAGCATTCGTCGGTGATCGCGAGTGCTTCATAACCGAGATCGCGCGCCCGCTCGAACAGCTCTTCCGCACTGGCCGCGCCTCGCAGGAACGAGAAGTCCGACAGGCAATGCAGTTCCGCATAGGCCGGCCAGGCATCTTCCTGCGGGCCGTCGTCGTTGGCCGCGGCATGCCGGCGCAACCGCTGCGCCACTTCCCACGCGCGGGGCGGGCGACCGCCGGGCGTATCGCGGTCGACGCCGTCCACCGCATCGTCCCAGCTCACGCGAACCACCCATGCAGCATCCAGCCGCCCTGCTCGCCCGGCGGCGCGAACGCCCAGGCCCGCTGGCCTTGCGAGGTCTCCAGCACGTAGTAGTCGCGGCGCGCGTCCTCGCCGTCCCACCAGCCGCTTTCCAGCCGCTCGGGCCCGGAGACGATGCGCGGGTGCGGATCGCGCAGCGGCACCGGTTGCGGCAGCAACCAGGTCGGGCGTGGCGGACGCAGGGGCGCCCGTTCGATGCGACTGCCATCGCCCTGCACGCGTCGCCACGCGCGTTCCGGGCGTGGATCGCCGGCCGGTGCCACGCGATGCACCGCCTCGTCGCCCAGGCGTGCGCGCAGGCGTTCGCGCAACTGCGGCCACGGCAGTTGCTGCTGCGGCCGCGTATCGAACAGATCGCGCGCGGCCGGCACGAACGGCGGCAGCTCGCGGGCCAGCAGGCGCACGCCTACCACCGGCTGGGCAATCTGCACGCGCTCCAGGCGATTGCGGGTGAGTTCGAACAGCATCGCCGGCTCGCGCTCGGCGGCCAGCAGGCCCACCTCGACATCGGTATGGCCCTCCTCGTGTTCCAGCCGCAGCACGAAGCGCTGCACGCCGCCGTCGCGGATGGACAGGTAGGTGCACAGGTCGCCGATCAGGCGCCGGAGCGGGAACAGCAGCGCCATGTGGCTCTCGACTTCGTAGCCGAGTTCGATGCGCGCATCGAAGTGGTCCGGCGGCGCGTGGTACGCCAGCGCGTCGTCGGCCTGGCCGTACAGGCGATCCAGGTGGTCGAGCACCGGCAAGCCGAAACGGCGGCGCACGCTGTCGCGTGGCAGGTCGCGCAGCGTGCGCAGGTCGCGGATGCCCATGCGATGCAGGCGTTCGCCGGCATCGTCCGGCAGGCGCGCGCGGCGCACCGGCACGCGGTCCAGCATCTCCGCCATCGCCGCCGGCTGCATCACCGCCAATCCGTCGCGCAGGCCGGCGAACACATGCGCCGCGCGCGGGGTGGGTGCCAGCGCGAGACGATGCTGGAAACCCAGCAGCCCGAGTTCCTCGCGCAACCGCGCCTCGATGCGCGGCCAAGGCCCCAGCAGGCGGAAGCTGGCGCGCACCTCCAGCACCAGGCAGCCCGGCCACTGCGCGCTGACCAGCGAACTGTGGCGATATGCCCAGGCGGCGAGGAACCGCTGCCAGCGCGCTTCGGCCGAGGGGTCGTATTCGACCATCGCGAACTCCGGCAACAGCGCGTGCGCGGCCGTCAGCCGCATGCCGGCCCGCAGGCCCGCCTGCGCGGCAGCGGCATTCACCGCGTGCAAGGTACGCAACTGCACGGCACCGCCGACCAGCGCCAGCGGCGCGTCGGGGTCAGGCAAACGCCGGAGGACGGCGTCCAGCGCCAGCTGCGGCAGCAGTACACAGGCCCAGAGCATCGGTAGGCCTCAATGCGCGACCAGCGCGAAGGGTTGCGCAGGTGCCGGACCACCCCGGCATTTGCGCACCTGCCACTGCGTGCCGCCCTGCGCATCGCGCATGGCTTCCACGCGCAGCGCGGCCGCCGAGGGATTGGCCGCGTGGCGACGGTCGCGTAGCGCAAAGCCCAGGCATTCGCCGCTGTCGGCCGCCACCTGCAACCTGCGCAGCGCAGGCCCGTCGGCGTGCGTGGGCCAGCCCAGCACGGCGGCGCAGGCACCACTGCGCAGGCATTGCTCGAACGCCCACAACGCATCGCGTGGCGCGGCTTCGACGATCTCCAGCATCGCCAGGTCCACGCCCGCGGCTTGCCAGGCCGGCGCATACGGCACGTAGGGCGGCGCGATCACCGCTACCGCGCTGCCGGCCTGGGTCATGCGTGCCAGCGTGGGCAGCAGCAAGGCCAGTTCGCCCACGCCGTCGGCAGGCAGCAACAGCTCGGTCAGGGCGCGCCGTGGCCAGCCGCCTTGCGGCAGCAGCGCGTCGAGCGCCGCATGGCCGGTGGGTTCGCCATCGGCGGCGATCGCCGCACTGCGGCCCGCGTGCCACAACGTGCGCGCGGCCAACAGCGTGTCGAGGGCGACGACGGCGCCCATCTCAACCGCGGCGCACCAGGCCGCAGTACACGCCTTCGATGGCGAAGTCCTGCCCCGGCTCCACTTCGATCGGCGCGTGCGCGGAATTGCGCGGCAACAGGCGGATACGCCGGCGCTCGCGCTGCAGGCGCTTGATGGTCAGTTCGCCGTCGATGCGGGCCACGACGGTCTGGCCGTCGCGCGCCTCCGGCGTGCGATGCACGCCGACCAGATCGCCATCGACGATGCCGTCGTCGATCATCGAATCGCCCTGCACCTTCAGCAGGTAGTCCGGCTGCGGCGAAAACAGCCGACGGTCCAGCCACAGCTGTTCGTCCAGACCGATGTCGGCGCCGATCGGCTGGCCCGCGGCCACCCGGCCCAGCACGGGCAACGGCAGCAGGTCGGCCATGCCGCCGGGCAGGCGCAGGCCCCGCTTCTGGCCCGGCGCCTGTTCCAGCAGGCCATCGGCGACCAGCGCCTGTACGTGCTTCTGGGCGGCATTGCGGGAGGCGAAGCCGAAGGCCCCGGCGATGTCCGCCAGGCTGGGCGCGCGTCCGGCCGCCAGCTCCCGGCGCAGGAAGGCGAGGACGGCGGCACGTTGGGGAGGCAGGTCGATGGGGTTCATGGGTGTACATTTGTACACCTTCAGGTCTCACATGACGAGAAAAACGTGCGGGTTGCCTCAACCCCTCATCCGCCCCAATATAACCATGGTTATAACGTCAGGAAGGCAATCATGAAGCTCAAGATCACCACGGTCGGCAACTCTGCCGGCGTCATCCTGCCCAAGGATCTCCTGGCGCGCCTTCGCTTGGAAAAAGGCGATGAACTCCATGCACTCGAGACCCCCGACGGCATCCGCCTGACGGTCTACGACCCCACCCTGGCTGAGCAGATGGAGGTTGCCGAGCAGGTGATGCGCAGCCGCCGCACCCTGCTCCACAAGCTGGCCCAATGAAGCAGCGCGGATGATCGTCTGGATCAGCCGGGCCTTGGCCTTGGCCATCCATGACCGGCAATTGGCCGAGCATGGCGGCGCGACCGGCATCCGCGACGAGGGCTTGCTGGAATCGGCGCTGGCGCGCGCCTGGCAGCTGCACGCCTACGGACAACCCGCGCCTGACCTGGCCGATCTGGCGGCCGCCACGGCCTTCGGCCTGGCCCGCAACCACCCCTTTGTCGACGGCAACAAGCGCATGGCAGCCGTGGCCTGCGAAGTCTTCATCGTACTCAATGGCGCCACGTTGTCGGCGGAAGACTACGAGCTCTATCCGCAGTATCTGGGCCTGTCGGAAGGCAGTCTCGGCGAAACCGACTTCGCCGCGTGGCTACGACCGCGGATCATCGCCAAGCCAGCAGGCAAGGTGCAGGAGACCCCTCCCACCTACCGTCCCTGACGGCGTCACATCCCGTCGTCCCCGGGGGAAAGCCGAGACCCCTCTCGCCTTGGCCTTCCCCGCCGCACGAAGCATGCGGATCACTGACGGACAGTGGATTCCAGTTTGCGCTGGAATGACCGCAAGGGATGGCGGCACGGATTCGGACACGCCAGCCCCCTCGTCCCAGCGAAAGCCGGGACCCACGTTGCCGTTGCTTTCCCTGACCTTCGCAAGGAAGGACATCGCTGAGAGGACATGGATTCCGGCTTGCGCCGGAATGACGGCCACGACGTCACTCGCGGGCCGCTCCACGTAGACAGGCGTGAAGCATCGCAGACGCTGCATCGCGCGCAGGCGCGCACGCGGAATCGGAGACGCGTCAGGCCGCCTGCTCTTCGGCGCGCTCGACCATGGTCTCGGCCATCTGGCGCCAGTTGGGCAACTGGTCCAGCACGCCCAGCGACTTCAGGTAACCCTCGTCCACCGGTTCGTTGCTGGCCAGCGCGCCGGCCACGTGCACGGCGCCGGGCACCCAGAAACTGCGCAGGCTGGAACGCTGTGGCTGGCGGTGGAATGCCACCGCTTCGACGATCGGCATCGGCAGGCCCCACAGGCCCAGCAGGTAGGCGCCCGCCTCGGTGTGACCGGGGCGGTCGTCGTCCTCGCTGGCGGGCGTATCGCGCTCGTCGCGCACGCCCGGCAGCAACAGGCCGATGTCGGCCAGCAGCGCCGCGGTGGCACCGAGTTCGGAGCTGGTCCGCGGCAGGATCTTCGCCGCCAGGCGCGACGCCAGCAGCGCACGCTGCTGCAGCGCGCCGCGGTCGACATGGGCCGCGGTCTTCATTGAGAACACCTCGCTCGCCAGCACCAGATCGCGCAAGGTGCCCAGGCCCAACCGCGTCACCGCCGCACGCAGGTCGGTGATCGAGCGGCCACTGGAGAAGTAGGCCGAGTTGCACAGTTGAAGCACCTTGGCCGCGATGGCCGGATCGCCGGCCACGAGCTTGGCGATGTCGTTGGCCGTGCCTTCGTCTTCTTCCAGTGCGCGCGTCAGGGCGAAGTACAGGTGCGGCGGCGACGGCAGGTGTTCGACGCGACCGATGGCGCGACGCAGGCGCGGACTGTCCAGCAGGTCGCGCAGTTCTTCCAGGCTGTGGATCGCTTCCAGCACCGTTTCCGACGACAACGGCAGCGGCAGGAAGCGGTGCGCCACGCCGATCAGCTTGATGGGGGCGGACAGGCTGTCTGCATTGCCTTCCAGCAGGGCGATCCGGATCGTCTCCGAGCGCAGCGTGCGGATCTGGCCCAGCAAGGTGGCCGGCGGCAGGTCGGGCAGCGCCGGTCCCACCATCACCACGTCGACCGGACCATTGGCGACCGCAAACATCGCCGACTTCCCGTCGGCTACCGTCTCGACCGTCCACTCGTCGCCCATGTCGCCGATGTAGTCGGCCAGATCGTCAGGCAGGCAGGCGGTGTCGCCAACGTACAGAATGCGCAAGGCACGTCCCCTTCTTTTCTTGCAAGTTCGATGCATGCCTTCCACGGGGGAAGGCACGGCTCATGTGGAATCTAGCAAGGGTGTCGGCCATGGCGGCGCATTCTTGAGCCGCGATGCAGGGAATGCGCAACGCTTCACACTCCGCTGTCGGTGGTTCCCCGACAGGCGGTTCAGAACCGGAACAGCGTGAGCAGTTGCGGCCCGCGGTTGTTCAGGTGGATGTTGCCATCGAACCGCGTGCGCCGCAGGTCCAGGTCCACGTTGTTGTAGTTGTAGCGCAGGGAAAACCCGAGGTGCCGCCAAGGCAGGTAGTCCAGGGCGACCTGCGCATCGAACGCATCACCGCTGACCGCACCGCCGTTCTTGCGCGTGTACGCCAGTGCCGCGCCCCAGCGCCAGCGCATGGACAGCGATCGCACGTATTCGGCACGCAGCATGGGGGCCCATGCGTCTTCGGAAAGGTCGTTCGCATACGCGGCCGGCGTCCCGGCGAGGGTCGCGCTGGCATCCAGGTCGGCGCGGATGTCGTAACGCATCGCACCCAGGCCGATGCCCGCGGCCTGGCGTCCGTCATGCAGGAACATCCACGTATACGCCACGCCGGTGATGTCGAGATCCAGACGGCCTTCGAAGGACGCATCGACCGGATACACGTTGTCGCCGATCTCCAGCATGCGGTCGAGCACCCGCATGCTGGTGTCGTCGTAGTCGTAGCCGAAGGCGTCGAACGTGTGCCGTCGCGCCGTGCCCAGACTGCCACCGATGCGCCAGGCCAGCGCATCCTGCCGATCGGCGAATCCCAGGTCGCGCTGGAAGTCGACGCGCGCGCCCCTCGATCCATCACTGGCATCCCAGCGCGTGTCGAGATCGTGGTCGGCCGCGTAGAGGCCCACACCCAAGTCGAACCTGTCGATGGGCGGAAGCCGGTCCTGCGCCGCCACCGGCGCGGACAACGCAATGGCCAGCAGGACGACAGCGGTCTTCATGCAACGCTCCTGGAGCGGAGGGAAGCGCATCCTCGTCGGTGCCCCGACATGATCAGCATCCGACGCGCCCTCCTGCACGGTCAAGCACGCCGTTCCTCAGGCTTCGGGTGGCGCCGACAGGTGCAGCAACAGGTGGGCGAGCGTCACCACGTCCTGGAAGTTGTGATGCAGCACGCGCCGCAGCAGGCCGGCGTCGCCGCCGCGCAGGTAATGCAGCCAGGCGCCCGGTGCTTCGGAGCCCGGCAGGTCGTCTTCGCGGACGATGCCCAGCGCATTGCGCTCGATGGTGCCCAGGCGACAGTTTTCCCACACCCCCCGATACCGCCGCCGCGTGGGGAACAGCAGGTCGAGATGTTCGATGCCGGCCAACGGCGTGCCCTGCCGCGCCAGCCGGTAGCGCGTGGCCAGCAACGGCGCGTCGTAGCAGCGACCGTTGTAGCTGACCAATCGTGTGTCTTCCGACAACCAGCCGGCGAAAACGCGCAGCATCGCCGGCTCCGCCGAGAGGTGGGTGATCAGCAACTGGCGCACGCGCAGCCCGCCCGCAACGAAATCCGACGCACCCACCATGAAGGCGCGCGTGCCCGTGCCGCCGGACAGGCCGGTGGTCTCGGTGTCGAAGAACAGCATGCCAGGCGTCGGCAGTGCACCGGTCCGTGCGAACGTGCCGTCCACGTGGGGCGGCACGGCATCGAACGGCAACACCTGTTCGATCTGCAGCAGCCCCGGCGCGATCTCGTCGCCCGGCAGCGCACGATCGCATGCGCGCCGGGGGACAGCCGGACGCGCCCGCTCGCGGATCCCGAGCATGCGCCGCAGTGCGGGCAATGGATCGTGCGCCGGCGGCAAAGGAACCGATGGCGACATATCACCGCCCTGTCCCGCCTGACGACGCAGGCGCTGCAGCTTCTCCAGGCTGACGCTCACGCTGCGTCCAACAGCTGCAACACCCGCGCAGCCAGTGCGCGCGGCGTGGTGTCCGCGTCCTCATCGTTGGCCAGCACGGGCCCGACGCAGGCGGGACACCCCGCCTTGCAATCGCACGAAGACACCAGCTGTGCCGCCCGTTGCACCAGTTCGCGCTGGCGCCGCCACAATGGTTCGCTCAGGCCGATGCCACCCGGGTAGTTGTCGTAAAGATACGCGGTGGGAATGAAACGCTCGCCCGACACCGGCGACAGTACCTGGCTGTCGGTGCCGCGCAGTTGTCCTCGCCCCTGCGTATCGGGCAGCGCGAACCATGCGCCGTCACCGTCGCCCACCGCCTTCTGCAGATCCCGACCTTCCGCCATCACCGCGACGGTGGCCGCGATGTGCAGCGCGTACGCCGCGCCGAGGAAGCCATCCAGCGCGTCCTGCCGCGACTCGAAGGCCGACTCCAGCAGCGCGGGGGGCAGCTGCCACCAGAGGCTGGTGGTATGCATCTCCTGGTCGGGCAGGTTCACCGGGCCGTAGCCGATGTTCTCGTGCGTGTAGTAACGGATCTTCTTGTAGCCGGCCACGCGGCGCACCACATGCACCTCGCCGTGGTGGCACGTGCCCTGCCCGGCGATGACGCCGTCGAACCGCTCAAGCACCTTCAGCTTGGTGTAGTCGATCGCGTCGGTGTAGTAGTCCACCTGCGTGCGGGTGACATAGGCCTTGCGGCCCTCCCAATCCAGACGTTCCACCTGGTACGGCGCGGACTGGATCATGTGGATGGCCCCCTCGTACAGCGTCAGCGGCGCGGCACTGAAATCCACCTCGGCGATGATCACCTGGCGCCCGTCGGTACGATCCACCACCACGAAGTTGCCGTCCGCCACCGAACGCAGGCTGACCGCGTTGGCCGGATAGCTGTCGGCGATCCACTCGTAGCGGTCGCCTTCGCGGTGTACCACGCTGTCTTCGTCGAGCAGCTGCAGGAACGGCGACGGATCGACCGGACCGAACGGCTCGCCCGCGAGGAACGGCAGTTCGAACGCGGCACAGCGCACGTGGTCCAGCAGGATCATCGGCTGGTCCGGCGCGATGCGTGCGTGTTCCGGCGGGCTGTCGGCGAAGAACTCCGGATGCCGCACCACGTACTGGTCCAGCGGCTGCGAACTGGCGACGAGGATGCCCAGCGATGCCTGCTGCCGTCGCCCGGCCCGGCCGAAGCGCTGCCAGGTCGCCGCGATGGAACCGGGATAACCGTTCAGCACCACCGCATCCAGGCTGCCGATATCCACCCCCAGTTCCAGCGCGGACGTGGAGACGATCCCGTCCACGCGCCCATCGCGCATCGCGCGCTCGGCCTCGCGCCGTTCGGTCGGCAGGTATCCGCCGCGATACGCGCGGATGCGCGCCGGCAGCCGCGGATCGCTGTCGAATACGTCCTTCAGATACTTGGTGAGCACTTCGACCATGGTGCGCGACTGCGCGAACACCAGTGTCTTCAGACCCGCCTTGATCGCCAGCCGCGCGATGCGGTTGCTCTGCGAGCGTGCCGATGCGCGCAGGCCCAGGTCGGGATTGACGACCGGCGGATTCCACAGCAGCACGTGCTTTTCGCCCGTCGGCGCGCCGGACTCGGTGATGGCATGCACCGGCAGTTCCAGCAACGCTTCCGCGTGCGCCTGCGGATTGCCGATGGTGGCCGAGCACACGATGAACTGAGGCGTGGCCCCGTAGAAGGCGCACACGCGCTTCAGGCGCCGCAGCACGTTCGCCACATGGCTGCCGAATACGCCGCGATACGTATGCACCTCGTCGATCACCACGTAGCGAAGGTTCTCGAAGAACTGCGCCCATTTCGTGTGATGGGGCAGGATGGCCTGGTGCAGCATGTCGGGGTTGCTGACCACGATGTCGCCATGCAGGCGTATCGCCTGGCGCGCATCGCCGGGCGTATCGCCATCGAAGGTGAAGGCCTTCAGGCCCAGGTCGCCGGCGCGGCTGAGGTCGAGCAACTCGGCCACCTGGTCCTGCGCCAGCGCCTTGGTCGGAAACAGGTACAGCGCCTTGCCCCGGCGCGACAGCGCCGACGCCACCACCGGCATCGTGTAGCACAGCGATTTGCCGGAAGCGGTCGGGGTGACGATGGCCAGATGATCGCCGGCCTGCGCCTGCCGCCATGCCTCCGCCTGGTGCGAATACAGCCGGTCGATGCCGCGCTGGCGCAAGGCGTCGGCCAATGCCGCCGGCACGTCGTCTGGCAGCGCTTCGTAACGCCCCTCGCGTGCAGGAATGACGAACTGCCCGGTGACGCGGTCGCGGTACTTGCCGGCGAGTCGCTCCGCCAGCGCACCGCCATCGGCGTGCACCGCAGGCAACAGGGCGGTCTCGTCGGCGTGGCGACGGATCAATGCGGTCTGTGCGGCCATGGCGGTCTCTCGGCAGGGGCCGCCATCTGACGCGCGGAGCGTCTCAGGCGCTGAGACTGACCGCCCGCTGATCGCGTCGATCGGCGTCAGCTTCGTGACCGGCCAACGAAGGTATTTCTCACCTGCGACTAACGCGTCGCGCGGTACCAGTTATCCATGCCAAGCGCTCGCCAGGAGCAGGAGACTTCCATGGACCGACCACTGTATCGCGCGCAGCTCGACCAGCTGCGGCAGACCACATGGCGAGGCACGGCCGCCGATGGCGATGCGTTCGCCGCCTTCACGGCCTACGACTATAGCCGCCGCCGGCGCCTGCACCCCGATGTCGCGTGGGAAGATGCCTGCCACGTCTATGCATTCGCCGCTTCCTCGCATGTCCAGTATGGCGGCGCGTTGGACCTCGATACCGAACTCGAGCTCGAACACGACTGGGAACGGTTGCGCGGCGAGGCCGGCCCTGACTGGCCCGTGGCCAGGACCCTGCTGCGCGAGGCGTGGCGCTGGCTGGACCAGCACGGCGCGGTCACCGCCCGCGTGCACTGACCCACATGCCGTCCACGTCCGCACCGACGGACGGTCGGCCGTTCCGGTTGCACGTCCTCGTCTGATCAGAAGCAGGGGCCACCACAACCGCGAACGCCGGCAGTACTCACGCATCTCACCGGGGATGGGGTCGAATGGTCTCACGCGGATATCGCGCAGGTCCGGAAGGCCGTCGCGATGGCCGTGGGCACAGAGGCCGATGCACGGGCAAACCGCGCTTCATTCCATGGGATCGATACGCTGCCTTGCCGTGCGCCAGGGAGGGGACCCATGTCCCGTCGCGTTGATCCGTTTGCACATGCATGGAATGACGACGCCATGCCCTGCGCCGTGGTGGACATCCAGTCCGAACTGCGGTTCTGGGAACAAACCTACGCCTGCCAGCCCTTCCATCACCCGGGCACGCCCTTCCGGCACTACGTGCCGACGTTGAAATTCGCGTACGACAGCTATCTGCTGTCGCACCGGCGCTCACTGCAGCAACTGCTGCCCTTGCTGCCGGGGCGCTACGAGATGGCCCTCGCGCGCAGCGTTCGCCTGGAATGGCCGGTCGCGGCGGCGGTCATCGCACGCGTCTGGGAGCGCCTCAATGCGCCGCTCGAAGAAGACCCCCCGCTCTTCTCGCCGCTAGCCGCCGCATTGGAAGAACGCGCGCTGATCAGCGACGCCATGCACCGTCGCTGACCAGCGCCGATACACCGCGTTCACGCAGCACTGGCAAAGGTGAACGGAAATTCCCTTGCACGGTTAAATACGGGTTAAAACGGCCTTTATTTCACTTAAGCATCACCGCGGCGAACAAAAAATCCTCTCGTCACCACCACATCGACACAGGGGATTCACCATGGCCAGCCTGCACCAGCGCAACGTCCAAGCCACTGCGCAGATCGTCGACATCGACGCCGAACTCGCCTACTGGAAAACGCGCCTCAACGAGGACACCTTCCAGGTGGTCGGCGCCACGGTCGGCGATCTGGAGAAGTGCCTGAAGATCGGCTACGACGCCTACCTGCTGCACCATCGGCAGGAGTTCGACGAGATCGCGCCTTCGCTGCGCGACCGCCTGCAGCGCCACTGCCCCGACACGCCGATCGGCTGGTATCGCGCGCAACCGATCATGCGCGCGGTGTGGCAGCGCCTGAAGCCCACGGCGGGCCACGTCTGAGACTGCCGGGCGCGCGCCTGCTTCCTCCCGGAGAGGATGTCAGGCGCGCAGTCCCAGCGCGTGCTCGATCGCGCCGAACAGCGCCTGCACCTGTACCGGCTTGGCGACCGTGGCGCACTCGCGCCCATCCGGCGCCCTTCCCGGCTCCTGCAGCCGGATCACCGGACCGTCGAAGCCTGCCTCCTGCAGCACCGCCAGCACGTCCGCCGCGGACAGCAGCAGGATGTCGTCGTCGATGATCGCCAGTGCGGGCATGCCGTCGCGCGCGATCTGTTGCAACGCATTCGCACCGTCCGGTGCCATGACCGGGTCGTAACCCTGCGCGGCCAGCGCGTTGCCCAGCAGCGACAGGCGCGTGACATCGCCGTCGACCAGCAGGATCCGGCGCCCCGCGCCGTCGGCGAACGCCGCGTCTTCGCTGCCTGCCCATTCCTCGGTCGTGGGCGCGGGCAGGTGCAGTTCGAAGGACGTGCCCTTCCCCAGCGTACTGTTGACCTCGATGCGACCGCGCGCCGATTCGACGATGCGCTTGCACGACATCAGCCCCAGGCCCGTGCCGCCCGCCTTGGTGGTGAAGAAGGGCGTGAACAGTTGCTGGCGCGTCGCCTCATCCATGCCGGTGCCTTCATCGGACACGCGCACCACCACATAGGGCTGGCCATCCGCCGCCACCGTCGGCGTCGCCGACAGCGTCAGCTGTCCGCCCCGTTCGGCCATCGCCTGGATCCCGTTGAGGCACAGGTTGATCAGGCACTGCTGGAATTCGGTGTAGTTGCCTTCGATCAGCAGATCCTCCGGCGGCAGCTCCACCGTCAACCGGACCTGCCGCGACAGGCTTCCCTGCAACAGCAGCTGCACCGCGCTGAACAGGGCGGCCACGCTGATGGTTTCGCTGGCCTTGCGCGAGCCGCGGACGAACGACAGCATCGAATCGGCCATCTCGTGGCCGCGCTTGCCGCTCTCCGAGATCACCGCGCCCAGGCGCAGGATCTTCGGATCGTCGCTGTAGGTCGATAGCAGGTCCGGCACGATCAGCAGGGGCTGCAGGATGTTGCGCAGGTCATGGCTCAGGCCTGCCGCCAGCATCGCCAGGCAGTCCAGCCGTTGCGAGCGCATCAGTTCGCGCTCGGCGTGCTCGCGTTCGCGCTCGGTGCGCGCCTCGCGGATGGCGCGCGCCACCGCCGCCGGCAACCGCGCCGGCGTGTGCTTCAGCACGTAGTCGCTGGCGCCCTGCTGCAGCGCCTTGACCGCCGCCTCCTCGCCGATCGTGCCCGAGAAGAACACGAACGGCAGCCGCGCATCTTGCGCGCGCAGGATTTCAAGCGCCTGGTAGCCGGAGAACCCCGGCAGTTCCATGTCCGACAGCACCAGGTCGAAGGTTCCGCCAGCCAGCGCCGTGCGCATGTCGTCGGCGCCATCGACGCGCAGGAACTCGGCGTCGAGCCCCGCGTCCTGCAGTTGCTCGATCAGCAATTCGGCGTCCAGTTCCGAATCCTCGACCAGGAGGATGCGGACGCGGCCCAGCGGTGATCCAGTCTGCGGCACGGCTCAGTCCAGGCTGGGGGTTTCGTTGATGACGGCCCAGAACGTGCCCAGCGTTTTCACCGCCTGGAAGAACTGGTCGATGTCCACCGGCTTGACCACGTAGGCGTTCACGCCCAGGTCCCAGCTGCGTGCCAAGTCGCTTTCCTCGCGCGAGGACGACAGGATGACCACCGGCAGCGCCTTCAGCTTCTCGTCGTTGCGGATCTGCTTGAGCACTTCCAGCCCGTCCATGCGCGGCATCTTGATGTCCAGCAGCAGCACCGACGGCATGCCTTCCTCGCGGTTGGCGTGGGCGCCGCGCCGCAGCAGGTAATCCATCGCTTCCACGCCATCCTCGACGTGCACGATGGGGTTGGCCAGGTTGGCTTCGCGCAAGGCGTCGATCGCCATTTCAGCGTCGGCCAGGCTGTCTTCGGCCAGCAGGATGGTGCGGATGTCGCTCATGCGTCTCTCTCTCGGGAAGGCGGAGCGTCGAGCGCTGCCGGAAGGGTGAAGAAGAACGTGGCGCCCTGGTCGGGGGCGGCCTCGGCCCAGATGCGGCCGCCGTGGCGGCTCAGCACGCGGCGCACGCTGGCCAGGCCGATGCCGGTGCCGCTGAATTCGCTCGCCTTGTGCAGGCGCTGGAACACGCCGAACAGCTTGTCCGCATAGGCCATGTCGAAGCCGGCACCGTTGTCGCGCACGGTGAACAGATGGCTGCCGTCTTCCTGGTTGCGGTGCTCGACCTCGATGACCGCGCGCTCCCGCTGGCTGCTGTACTTAAGCGCGTTGCCCAGCAGGTTGCTCCAGACCTGGCGCATCATGTTCTCGTCGGCCAGCACGATGGGCAAGGGCGCGATGCGCCATTCCACGCGGTCTGCACGCCCTTCGTTGGCCTCGTTGGCATCCAGCATCGCGCGCGCCTCGGCGACCATCGACTGCATGTCCACCGCCTGCAGGCGCAGTGCGCTGCGACCCAGGCGCGAGTAGACCAGCAGGTCGTCGATCAACTGCGACATGCGGCGCGCCGAATCGCCGATCACGCTCAGGTAATGCCGGCTCTTGTCGTCGATGCCCTCTCCGAGGTGGCGGCCCAGCTTGTCGGAGAAGCCCGCCACGTGCCGCAGCGGGGCACGCAGATCGTGCGAGACGGAGTAGCTGAAGGCTTCCAGCTCGCGGTTCACTTCCGACACCTGCTCCACCTTGCCCTCGAGCTGGCGGTTCAGGGCTGCGATTTCCTGCTGGGCGGTCTTCTGCAACGAAATGTCGCTGACCGTCATCAGCACGGCGTGATCGTCGGAGTCAGGCAGCGGCATGCGCCGCGCATTGAGAAGCACCGTGCGGCGCAACCCATCGGCGGTCTCCTGCTGCAGCTCGTAGTCCCACAGCTCGCGGCCGCGCGACAGCACGTCGTCCAGCCGCTGGCGCATCACCTTGTCCTGCCAGGCCGCACCCAGTTCGTCGAGCGTCCCGACCTTGCCGCCCTTCGGCACGCCATACAGCTCGGCGAAGGCGCTGTTGTGCATCTGGATGTGCTGCTCGTCGTCCAACAGCACGATTGGTTCGCGCACCGTGTCCAGCACCACCAGCGCGCGCTGGCTGGCCTGCGCGGTCCGCTTTTCGGCCGCCAGCCGGCGCCCCACCTGCTTGCCCAGCGCCATCAGCACCAGCGAAAGCAACAGCAGCTGCGCGCCCAGCGCGATCATGCGGATCCATTCCATCCGGCGGCGCTGCTCGGTGGCGTCCTCACTGCGCGCCTTCAGCAGCGAGCGTTCGTCGTCCAGGATCTCGGTGAGCAGGCCACGAATGGGGAAACGCGTGGCCAGCGGCGCGACGACATTCGCCTTGTAGGCATCCGGCGCCTCGAGCAACTGGTCCACCACCTCGATCCTGGCGTTGACCAGTTCGCGCAGGCGGCCCACGCGCACCAGCTGTTCGGGGTTGTCCACGGTCAGGCGGGCCAGCGCATCGAACCGCTCGGGCAACGATGCGCGTCCGGCGACCAGGCGCTCGCGCGCCAGCGGGTGGTCGACGCCCAGCGCGATCAGCATGGCCGAGCTTTCCATCTCGCGGACGTCCAGCGCCAGCGCCAGCACGGTCGCCTCCACCTCGTGCGTGTGGATGAGGACGTCGGCGGCTTCCTGGTTGGCGCGGGACAGGCGCTGCAGCAGGATGACCGGGACCACCACGATCAGCACGATCACCAGCCCCAACAGGGGCAGGCGGGATTTTTCCCACAGCGTGCGGGTGCGTGTTTCGTTCATGTTCCCCTGGCGTCGGCTGGACGCGTGAGGGCTGGTTACATGCCCGCGCGAACGTTGCAAAGATGCTAGCGCAGGGTTGTCACATTTGGAATCACATTGAGGCGTTCAGGAAGCGTCGGCAACATGAACGCGGTCGCGTCCCTCGTGCTTGGCGTCGTACAGCGCCAGGTCGGCACGACGCATCTGGTCGCGCAGCGATTCGCCCGGCAGGTGCCCCGCGATACCGGCGGACAGCGTGGCGACGACACCGCCATGCGCCTTGCCGAATTCGCCGCGCAGGCGCTCGGCGAATGCGAGTGCCGAGTCGGCATCCTCGCCGTCCAGCAGGACCGCGAACTCCTCGCCCCCGATGCGGGCCGCGCAGCCATCGTCGCCGACCCGCGCCCGCATCAGGTCGCCCAGGCGCTGCAGCACGGCGTCGCCACCGTCGTGGCCATGGTCGTCGTTGATGCGCTTGAAGTAGTCGATATCCAACACGATCACCGCAACCGGACGCCCGGCCGCCGTCGCCCGCGCATGCACGGCGATCGCCCGTTCGCTCCAGCCATTGCGGTTCAACAGCCCGGTCAGTTCGTCGGTATGCGCCTGTTGCACCAGCCGGCGCCGCATGCGCCATGCGGACACGGCAAAATCCGTACGGTAGCCGGCCAGCACCAGGCCGAACCCGATGGTGGTGAGCGTATACAGCCAGTACAGCGCACTGCCGGTGCCCGGCGCGCCGTACAGCACGATGCGCAGCTGCGCCATCACCACGATCAGCAGGGCCAGCGCGAGTACCGACATCGGCCGCACGGTCAACGCCATCAGCGCCAGCGGCAACAGCTGGAACAGGCCGGTACGCAGGGCCAGCTGCCCGGTGACGCCCGGCAGCGGCATGCTCATGACGATGCCCGTCAGCAGCGTGCCGCCCAGCACCAGGACGAGGCGGTGCTGCCACGCGTCCAGTCGGGCCACGCCGACGGCGCAGGCGGCCACGGCGACCGCCGCCAGCAGCTGCACCCAGAGGGGATATCCGATCGTGGGCGTAACGCCGCTGGCGTCGAACACCGCGATGATGGCCAACAGCACCGCCCCGCATAGCAGCACGCCGCTGACGATCGGGCGCGTGGCGCGCAACTGCGCCTGTGCCAGGTCCTCGCGCTCGGCCGCATCCAGCATCCGCGTCGAATCGCGCGACAGCAGCGCGCGCAGGCTGTGCATCAGGCCCGGCGCCGCCGCAGGTGCAGGGACAGCACGGGCACGCATGCGCGGCTCCCGGGCGGAATCCGCATCGCCAAGCAATCGGCGCGCCGCGCCGACGGCGATGTCGTCGTCCTCCCCGGGGCGCCGGACGCCGCTCACGCGCGCTCCGCCTTCCGCGGGTGGTGATGGGCACGCCGCCGACATGCAGTGTCGGTCATGACGGTATCGCGGGCGTGCCGTTGGCGCCGGTCATCCGCCGAACGCGGCGCGCATGCGCGCTTCGTCGGGCTGCTCGATCACGCCCTTCTCGGTGACGATGGCGTCGATCAGCGCGGCCGGGGTGACGTCGAACACCGGATTCCACGCGGCCACGCCCTCGGCCACGATGCGGGTGCCGCCGATGCCCAGCAGCTCGGCCGGGTCGCGCTCTTCGATATGGATCGCGTCGCCATTCGGCGTCGCCATGTCGACCGTGGACGACGGCGCGACGACCATGAACTTCGCACCGTGGTGGCGTGCGGCGATCGCCAGCTGGTAGGTGCCGATCTTGTTGGCGGTGTCGCCGTTGGCGCAGATGCGGTCCGCACCCACCACCACCCACTGCACGGCGCCGGTCTTCATCAGGTGCGAGGCCGCCGAGTCGGCGATCAGCGTCGCGGGAATGCCGTCCTGCTGCAGCTCCCACGCGGTCAGCCGCGCGCCCTGCTGCCAGGGCCGGGTCTCGCCGGCGTAGACCTTGCCGATGCGACCCTGGGCCACGCCGGCGCGGATCACGCCCAGCGCGGTACCGAAGCCGGCCGTGGCCAGCGACCCGGTGTTGCAGTGGGTCAGCACGCCGCTGCCCTCACCGATCAGCGCCGCGCCCAGCTCGCCCATGTGGCGGTTGGCGGCGAGGTCTTCCTCGGCGATCGCCAGCGCTTCCAGTTCCAGCACGCCGCGCCAGTCGCTGCCGGCGGTCTTCAACGCCGCGCGCATGCGGGCCAGCGCCCAGGCCAGGTTCACGGCCGTGGGGCGGGCGGCGTTGAGGCGCTGCAGGGCGGGTTCCAGCTTCTCCATCGCCTCGGCCGGCGTCGCGGCCATCACCTCGCGGGATGCCAGCACCACGCCCCAGGCAGCGGCGATGCCGATCGCCGGCGCACCGCGCACGGCCAGGTCATGGATGGCCGCGGCCACCTCGTCGCTGGTGGTGCAGCTCAGGTATTCGACCACGAACGGGAGCTTGCGCTGGTCCAGCAGTTCCAGCGCGCTCCCGGTCCAGCGGATGGGACGGATGCGGTCGTAGCGGGCGTAATCGATGGGGTCGGTCATGGGGCCATTGTACCGGCCCCTCCCCGCCTCTCCTCACACCTGCGGGATCACCAGCTGCGGAACTCGGCACGGCAGCCGTCGGTCACCCAGACGCCGCGGGCATCCTGGCCCCAGGTGCGGCCTTCGATGCAGGCCGCATTGGACAGCTGACGGACCAGCTGCACGCGACCGCGGCCGTCGACGCCGCAGGTGCGCGTGCGGCCTTTCTCGGATTCGCAGCGGAAGGTCTGGCCATTGCCGTAGCCATTGCCGTAACCGTTGTCGTAGCCGCCGTTGTTCCAGCCGCCGCCATTCCAGCCATTACCGCGGCCGTACACCTCGAACTCGGCCCGACAGCCGCGCGACACCCAGATCGCGTTGCGGTCCTGGCCCCAGCTGTAACCCTCGGTGCAGCGCGCCTTGGACAACTGGCGGACCAGGCGCACGTCGCCGCGGCCGTTGATGGCGCAGGTACGCGAACGGCCGTCGTTGGACTCGCAGCGGATGCGCTGGGCGTTACCCGCATAGCCGCCACGACCGCTGGCGAACTCGGCGCGGCAGCCGCGGTCGACCCACACGCCGTCGCGCGTGCGGCCCCAGGTGCGGCCTTCCTCGCAGCGCGTCTTGGAAATCTGCCGCACGATCTGCACGCCGCCGCGGGTATCCAGGCGGCACTCGCGGTAGCGGTTGTCGTTGGAATCGCAGCGGACCACCTGCCCACCGCCGTAATAGCGATCGTCATACTGGGGTGCGGCTTTCGCAGAGACGGCGCCGAAAAGTGCGACGGTGCCCAGCACCAGCGTTGCGATCAGGGAGCGTTCCATGGCGTGCGTCCTCGTGGGTGTTGGAACGCAATCTACGCAGCGATCATGAACGTGCGCCCACGTAATCGTTTGCAGCCAAAGCCACGCGCGTGGCGTGTTTGGCTGGCTTTCAGGCGCGCGCGAAATCGAAGGCGACAACGTCCGCGATGCGCGGCGTATCGAGCATCGCCATCAGCAGCCGGTCCACGCCGAGTGCGACGCCCGCACAGGCCGGCATGCCATGCGCCAGCGCGGCGAGCAGGCCTTCGTCGAGGGCGGGCGCATCCTCGCCGCGCCCGCTGCGTGTCGCTATGTCGCGTTCGAAGCGCAGGCGCTGCTCTGTCGCATCGGTGAGCTCGTGATAGCCGTTGGCCAGCTCCAGTGGACCCAGGTAGAGCTCGAAACGCTCCGCCACCGGCACGCCGTAGCGCTCCACCACCTTGGCCAGCGCGCACTGGCTGGCCGGGTAGTCGTACACCACGCGGATCTCGTCGCGGCCGAACGCGGGCTGCAGCCGGTGCGTCATCAGCAGGTCAAGCCAGTCGTCGCGGGTCAGGCCCTCGCCATCGATGGCGATGCCGGCCGCGGCGTTGCGCACCGTCTCCAGATCGGCCGTCATCGGATCGAAGCCCAGGTGCTGCCGATACAGATCGCGGAAGCTCACGCGCGACACGGTCGCCTCCCGCCCGATCATCGACAACGCCGCCTGCACCAGCGCCACCGTCTCGTCCATCAGCGGCTCTAGCGTCCAGCCCACGCGGTACCACTCGAGCATGGTGAACTCCGGGTTGTGCCGCCCGCCCGCCTCGCCATCGCGGAAAACCCGCCCCAGTTCGAAGCAGTCGCCCACGCCGGCGGCGAGCAGGCGCTTCAGCGGGAACTCCGGCGAGGTGCGCAACCAGCGCGTGCGCGACGCGCCGTCGGTGCGACCGGAGAATTCAAGCGCGAACGAAGCGATGTTGGCGTCGGTATTGCCCGCGCGCGACATCATCGGCGTTTCCACTTCCAGCACGTCGCGCGCGAAGAAGAATTCGCGCAAAAGGCGGTTCAGGCGCGCGCGCAGGCGCAGCGCCTCCATCGAAG
>NZ_PKDG01000023.1 GCF_002863005.1 Pseudoxanthomonas sp. | reverse complement strand
GGCCGACTCTGCGTTCTGGCGCACGGTGGAGGTCAGTTCCTCCATGGAGGCGGCGGTTTCTTCCAGGTTGGCGGCCTGCTGTTCGGTACGGCGCGAGAGGTCGTTGTTGCCGGCGGCGATTTCACCGGCGGCGGTGTTGATGCTCATGGCCGCCATCTGGATGCCGCCGACGATTTCGGTCAGCTGCGTCACGGTGGCGTTCGCGTCGTCGCGCATGTTGGCGAACACCCCGTGGAAGTCGCCTTCCATGCGCGCGCTCAGGTCGCCGCGTGCGATGGCCCGGAGCAGGGCGGACACTTCCGCCAGGTTGCCGTCGGTGGTTTCCATCAGCTGGTTCAGTCCGCCGATCATGTCGCGGAAGTCGTACTGGTACTGTGCCACGTCGCCGCGCTGGCTGAAGTCGCCGGAAGCAGCCGCCGCGGCCAGACGCTTGATCTCGGCATTGATGGCCGACAGGTTGGCCTTGGTGGCGTCCATGGCTTCGGTGAGCTGGGCCTTCTCACCGGGCAGGCGATCCATGTCGATCGACAGGTCGCCGACGGCGTAGCGCTGCATCACTTCCACCAGGCGCAATTTGACGGCGATGTGCGAACCGACCAGTGCGTTGGTGTCGCGCACCATGCGGCCGTAGTCGCCGGGGAACGTGCTGTCGTCCATCCGGTAGCTGATCCGTCCTTCGTCATGGCGCGCCGCCATTTCGCTCTGTGCGGCGATGACCGATTTCACCTGCGTCTGCATGCGCTGCATGGAACCGAGCAGGTCCCCGAGCTCGCTGCGGTCGTCGACCGTGATCTGGCGATCGAGCTGGCCGCGCGCCACGGCGTCGGCGACGCTCATGACGTCGGCCATCGGTCGCACGATCGAGCGGGTGATGAGGACCGCAGCGGCGATGGCCAACAGCATTGCCACCACCACCAGCAGCCCGATCGCCTTGATGTTCGTGTTGTAGCCGGCCTCCTGTGCAGCCACCGCGCTGTCCAGCACCTTCATTTTTGCGTCCAGCATCCGCCCGACAGCATCGGCGGTGGCCTGGCGCAAATCGCCGGCACCACTGGCAGGGGTCAGATCGCCGACCTTGACGGACTCGA
Organism: Pseudoxanthomonas sp.; assembly: GCF_002863005.1. Lineage (GTDB taxonomy): Bacteria > Pseudomonadota > Gammaproteobacteria > Xanthomonadales > Xanthomonadaceae > Pseudoxanthomonas_A. The sequence goes on along the minus strand of NZ_PKDG01000023.1, from coordinate 46,315 downwards.
TCAGGCGGCGGCTGTTCTCGAAGTACAGCGCGGCCTTGGCCATCATCTCCTGGTGCAGCGCCTTGTCCTGCGGGTCGGACAGGCTGCTGCCATACGCCTTGGAAAGCTCGTCGAAGGCCTTGCCGCCCGCGATCAGCTCATCCGTGTATTCGGCGACCTTTTCCGGGTCCTCGTAGCCGGCCACGAGGCCACGCTCGCTGACGCGGTACTCGGCCAGCATCGTGGCCATGCGCCCCAGGTCGCGGATGGCCGGGACTTCCTTCTTGGTGATGTCGAGCACGACGTCCTGGGCCACGCCCATCCGCTGCGCGGAGAAAGCCCCGGTGGCGACGATGAGCAGGACGAGCACGGCGAAGCCGATGGCCAGGCGCTTGCCGATCTTGAGGTGCTTGAACATGAAGGAAGTCTCGATGGAGTTCAGTGGGTGGGGCCGGTGCATCAGAGGGAAGCAGAGCGGTCCATGCCCTTGGTGCGATATCTGTTCCTGAGTAACGGCGGTGTCCGACGGTTCTTGATGACCGTTCGGCGGAAAAGTAAGCGTGCTTACCTGCGTGTCGACGTCGTGCCCGCGCAGACCGTGACGGGCGGCGCGGGCGCTGTGGAATGCACGGTCAGAAATGCATCTGTGCGCGCAGCTCGAACACGGACGGGTCGGCGGCGAACGCGCCACGCGTCGCATCGCTCTTCACGTAGTTGGCCTGGAACTTGAAGTACGGCGTCAGGTACCAGTTGGCGCCCAGCGTCCAGTCGTGCTGGCGGCCACCGGCGATGCCGTCGCTGTCCAGGTCGATGCGGCTGTAGCGCGCCAGCAGTTCCACCGCGCCATGGGCGGCTTTCGGTTTGGGGTTGGCGACGTTGCCGCCGCTGTAGCCGCGCGACTCGCCGGTCACCATCCAGCTGGCGAACACGTAGCCGCCGTCTGCCGAATACGAGGGCAAGCCGAGGTCACGGGTGGTCTTCTGCCGCAGGTACTCGCCCTGTACCGACCACGGCCCATGGATCCACAGTGCCTCCAGGCCGGTGCGGTCGATGCGGTCCACGCGCGTCAGCGTGCCCGAGTCCACCAGGCGCACGGACGTGAGCGCGGCTTCCGGACGCGCACGCCAGCGGACGCTGGGATGAACGGTGATGCCGAGGCCGTTGACCTCGCTGTCGGGACGCTCCTGCGACCCCGCGATGCCCAGGTGGAGCACGTCGCCGGCCGCCTTGCGCGGCGTCCAGGCCATGCGGACGGCCGTGGTGTCGCCCTTGTTGTTGCCCAGCAGGTCGGATTCGAAGAAGTAACCGGCGTTGACGAGGTAACGCTCGCGCTCGAACGCCCAGTCGATGCCGCTGCGACGGTTCTCGTAGAACGCCTGGGTCGGCAGGGCGGCTTCCAGGAAACTCACCGAACGGGTGGCGGTGTTGCCTTCGAAACCGAGCGGCACCTTCATCTGGCCGATGCGCAGCTTGCCCACGTCGTGGCCGAACAGTGCCTTGGTTTCCACGCGCAGGGCGACGTCGTTCCAGCTCTTGGCATGGAAGTCGTAGGTGACGCCCAGGTCGTACACGCCCTTCCTGCGCAGGGTCAGGCCGAGTTCCTGGCGACGCCAGGCATCGTCGTCCTCGAGTGCGGCGCCGTTGTAACCGTCACCGGAGAAGCGGTTGAGGTCGTACTGCAGGTTGCCGCCGAGGCTGAGTTCGGTGCCGTTGGCGAACGTGATCTTCGGCGGCCATGCGGTGGCCGTGGTCTTGCCGTCGTCGGCGCGGGCGCCGGCATGGACGGCCAGCAGCGAAAGGGCGAGGGTGGAAAGCAGGTACTTCATGCGTATACCGTCAGAGTAAGGGCGTGCGTCGGCGAGCACCGTCCGGCTGGGACGGTGCGGACACCCGCGCAACGCGGGAAGAGGGGAATCAGGCGGCCTGCTGCATCCGGCGCGCTCGGACCAGGCCACCGACGTCGACGATGAGGGCCACGCGGCCATCGCCGAGGATGGTGGCGCCGGAAATGCCCTCGATGCGGCGATAGTTGTTTTCGAGGTTCTTAACCACGACCTGCTGCTGGCCGATCAGCTCGTCGACTTCCAGTGCGAGCTTCTGGCCGTCGGCCTCCACCACGACGACCAGCGGGTCGGCGTTGCGGTTGTCGCCGTAGCGGTAGTACGCGTTCAGCGCGACGATCGGCAGGTATTCGCCGCGGACGCGCAGCACGCGGCCGTCGCCGCCGACGGTGCGGATGTCCTCGCTCTGCGGCTGCAGCGCTTCCAGCACGTAGGTCAGCGGCAGGATCAGGGTTTCGTCGCCCACCGACACCGCCATGCCGTCGAGGATGGCCAGCGTCAGCGGCAGGCGGATCACCACGCGGGTGCCCTGGCCGGCCGCGCTTTCCAGCTGCACTTCGCCGCCGAGCGCCTGGATGTTGCGGCGGACCACGTCCATGCCGACGCCGCGTCCCGACAGATCGGTGACGGCCTCGGCAGTGGAGAAGCCGGGCTGGAAGATGAGGTCCCAGACCTGCGAATCGGTCGGGTTTTCCGGCACCGCCAGGCCGCGCTCCGCGGCCTTGGCGAGGATGCGGTCGCGATTGAGGCCGCGGCCATCGTCGCTGACTTCGATGACGATGTGGCCGCCCTGGTGCGAGGCCGCCAGCGTGATGGTGCCGGTCTCGTCCTTGCCGGCCTGCGTGCGCACGTCGGGCATTTCAAGGCCGTGGTCGATCGAGTTGCGGACCAGGTGCACGAGCGGATCGGCGATGCGTTCGATCAGGCCCTTGTCCAGTTCGGTGCCTTCGCCGATGGTGCGCAGGCGCACCTGCTTGCCGAGGCGCGCGGACAGGTCGCGGACCAGGCGCGGGAAGCGGCGGAACACGGCGTCCACCGGCAGCATGCGCACGCCGATGACGGCCTCCTGCAGGTCGCGCGTGTTGCGCTCCAGCAGGTCGAGGCCGGCGAACAGGCGTTCGCACTGGGCCTGGTCGAGCAGGCCGGAGACCTGCTTCAGCATGGCCTGGGTGATGACGAGTTCGCCCACCAGGTTGATCAGGCCGTCGATCTTGTCGACGCTGACGCGGATGGAGGTTTCGGCCGCGTCGTTGGCGGCCGGCGTGGCGGTGGCCGGCGGCTGCGCGCCGCTGGCGACGACGGCGGCGACCGGCTGCGCGGCCACGGCGGCGGCCTCGACCGGCACGGCGGTGCGCTGCAGGGGCTGGATGTCGAGTTCGCAGTCGTCGACGACCCACGCGAATACGTCGTCCACCGCGCTGCGCGGCACCTTGCCGATCAGGCCAAGGTCCCAGGCGAGATAGGCTTCGAGCGGATCGATCTGCTCGAAGCCGGGCAGGCGCTCCATGCGGCACGCGATTTCCAGCGGGCCCAGGTGTTCCAGTTCGCGCAGGATGCGCAGCGGATCGTTGCCGCTCATGAACAGCGACGGCGCCGGCGTGAAGCCGATCTTCCAGCCATCGGGTTCGGCGTCCTTCGCCGCGGCGGCGGCCGGCGCCGCGGCCGGGACGGGCGCGTCCTGGCCGGACAGCACCGCGTTGAGGCGGTCCTTCATGGCCTGCACGGCGGCGGGATCGGCCGGCGTGCCGTGTTCGGCCTCGGCCAGCAGCGCGCGCAGCACGTCGACGGAGGCTAGCATCGCGTCGACCGCAGGCGGGCTGACGGCGCGCTGTCCGGCGCGCAGTTCGTCCAGCAGCGTTTCCAGCACGTGGGTCATGCCGGCGATGGCGTCGAAGCCGAAGGTCGCCGAGCCGCCCTTGATGGAATGCGCGGCGCGGAAGATGGAGTTGATCAGGTCGCCGTCGCGGCTGCCCTGTTCCAGCGACAGCAGGCCCGCTTCCATGGCTTCCAGCCCTTCGCGGCTTTCCTCGAAGAACGTAGCGTGGAAACGCTGCATGTCCATGTTCATGGCGACGGTGCCCTGGTGCGGTCGGAAGGGAAGCGGAGGGAGGGAGGGATCAGCCCAGGACTTTCTGGACGGTGGCGACCAGCTGTTCCGGGTTGAACGGTTTGACCAGCCAGCCGGTGGCGCCGGCGGCCTTGCCTTCGGCCTTCTTGTCGGCGGCCGATTCGGTGGTCAGCATCAGCATCGGCGTGAACTTGTAGTCCGGCAGGCCGCGCAGCGCGCGGATCAGCGAGATGCCATCCATGTTGGGCATGTTGACGTCGGTGACGACGGCATTGAACTTCTGTCCCTGCGCGCGTCCCAGCGCCACCTGGCCGTCTTCGGCCTCATCGACCGAGAAGCCCGCCGAGCTCAGGGCGAAGGCGACCATCTGTCGCATCGAGGCCGAATCGTCCACTACCAGAATGCGTGCGCTCATGCGGCGTTCTCCACTTGTTGCGTGTTGTGTTCGTTGTCGTCGGCCAGGCCGAACTGCGGGGAGAGGCCGAGCAGGCGCGCGGCATCGCGGAAATTCTGGCTGACCGCACTGAAGTCGGTGGCCAGCCCGGCCTGCTCGCGCTGCCGCACGAAGCTGCAGAGCACCTGCAGGCTGGCGGTATGCACGCGCTGCACGGCGCCGGCGTCGAGCGCCAACGTTCCCGGCTGCGCGACATGCGGGGCCAGATGCTGCTTGAGGTCGGTGGCGGCCTCGATACCGAGGTCGTCACCCAGGGGCACAGCGCTCATCGTGTCTCCGGAAAGGCGGCTCTGGTGATGTATCGGCGCGGCATGGCGGGTCTTGAGGGGCGCGAGTGAATGTGTGATGGATTTCTGGAAAGCCAGGCTTAACGGCGAGGCGTGCGTGGAGATGCGCGAGGGGTGCGCGAAAGGAGGCCCGCCGCTTGCTCACGCCTCTCCACGGACTCCACCCTTCACTGCAGGATCCGCGAGGCATCCAGCAGGATGACCGCGCACGCGTTGAGGCGTGCCACGCCGCGGAACAGCGGGTTCGCCATGCGGCCCACGCGGGCGTTGTCGGGCGATTCGATCTGCTGGTCGGCGAGGTTCGCGACATCCTCGACCGCGGTCACGCGCAGCCCCAGCGTTTCGCCGTGCTCCTCGAGCACCACGATGCGGGTGACCGCGTCGACCTCGATGCTGCGCCGGCCCAGGTAGAGCCCCAGGTCGATCACGGGCACCACCTGGCCACGCAGGTTCATCACGCCGAGCATGTGCGGCGCGGCGCCCCGTAGCGGCAGCAGGGTGGCCGGACGCACCACCTCCTGCACCTTCAGCAGCTCGAGGGCGTAATGCTGCTGGTCGCAGCGCAGCCGCAGCCAGCGGGTCTTGCGCTCGGTGGCGCGACGCCGCTCGCCGGTGTCGGGCTGGGACAGCAGGAAGGGCTTCGCCGGCAACGGCGCGACTGCGCGCGGCGGGGCGGGGGTCGTCGCCGGCGGCAGGGCTGCCGGCGGTGACGGCGCGACGATGCGCGACGTCGGTGCACCGTCACCGTGCAGGGTGTCGAGCAAGGCCTCGAACTCGTCGTCATCGATCATGTCGGCGGCGTGGCCGGGACGGGTCGGTGCGACGGCGAGCGCGGGCATGGCGGACTCCGCTGCGATGGGGGCGGGTACGACGGCCGTGGGCACGCCGTCGCCATGCAACTGGTCGAGCAGCGCTTCGAATTCGTCATCGCTGATCAGGTCCGCTTCGCTGCCCGGACGCGTCGGCGCCACGGCGAGCGCGCCCGCGGAGGCGGAGGCGGAGGCCGGGACCGTGGCAGGTGCTGTGGCATGGATCGGGTCGGCGGCGGGCGCTGCGGGGTCACTGGCGTCCGCGAGGGCCGCCTGTGCGGGTACCGGCGTGGCGGCGTCGCCCAGCAGGTCCAGGAGGTAGTCGTCGAGGACGGCGGGGGTCGTCATGCCGCCTGCTCCGTGTCGCGCGCTTCGGTGAGCAGCAGCCAGTCGAGTGCGCGGCGGTAGGCCGACAGGCCACGGCCGGGGTACTGCGCGACCGGGCTGGAACGGGTCAGCGCGTCGACGCTGCAGATGCGGGTGTCGTTGGGAATGGCGTCGTTCCAGACGCGTTCGCCGTATTCGTCCTGCATCGCCTTGAGCGTCTCGGCCCCGGTGCGCGTGCGCTTGTCGTGCAGCGTGGGCAGGATCGACACCGGCAGCGGGCGATGGCGCGAGCGCTGGATCATCTCCGCGGTCCGGCACATGCCCTTCAGGCCGTGCAGCGCCAGCGGTTCGGTCTGCGTCGGGATGATGACGTGGTCGGCCGCGGCCAGCGCGTTGACCATCAGCAGGCCGAGCGTCGGGGGACAGTCGAACAGCACGTGGTCCCATGCGTGCCCGCCGCGCGCCAGCGCATTGGACAGCGCAAGGCCCAGGCCGGGCTGGGTGGCGCTGCGGCGCTCCAGCGTGGCCAGCGGCGTCTGCGCGGCGACGAAGGCGAGATTCTCGATTTCGGTCGGGCGCGCCACGCTCGCGAGCGTCGGCGGTTGTTCGTCGAACAGGTCCAGCACCCCGTTCGGCTGAGGGTCGGTTGCGACGCCGAAGGCGCGCGTCAGCGACGCATGCGGGTCCAGGTCGACCAGCAGCACGCGATGGCCGCGCATGGCCAGGCCGCGCCCGAGGGCGAGGGTGGTGGTGGTCTTGCCGACGCCGCCTTTCTGGTTGGCGATTGCCCACACGCGCATCACTGGACTCCTTCATGGACCTGGGGCGCCGGCGGCGCTCCGGGCATGGACGTCGCGGCGTGGGTCGGCACCGGCGGCAGCGAGATCACCGACGGCGGCGCGACGGCCTGGTCCTGTGCCTGCAAGTTCGGTGCCGGTCCGCTGGGACTGGCCAGGATGATCAGCAGCACGCGGCGGTTGCTGTTGCGGCCCTCCAGCGTGGCGTTGTCGCCGATAGGGCGGAATTCGCCATAGCCGATCATCGCCAGCCGTTCCGGCGGAATTCCGTCGCGGACGAACAGGTGGACGACGCTGGCCGCGCGTGCCGACGACAGTTCCCAGTTGGAGGGGAACTGGGAGGTGCGGATCGGGCGGTCGTCGGTGTAGCCCTCTACGCGTACCGAATTGGGCACGTTGCCCAGCACCTCGGCCAGCTTGCCGACCGTTTCCTGTGCCTGCGGGTCCAGGGCCGCCGAACCGGTCGCGAACAGGATGTCGCTGTTGATCTGTACCTCCAGCCACAGCGCCGACCGCTTGATGGTGACCAGCTTCTCGTCGATCAGCGGGGCCAGTGCGCGTTCCAGGTCGTCGGCGATGCGTTTCAGTTCGCCCTGCGCCGCCTGCAGCGCATTCGCGTCGAGCGACATGTTCATCTGCGAGGCCATCGCCGCCAGCAGGGTGACGTTCGGCGAAGGCGAGGGGGCCGAGGGACCTTTCTTGGCGCCGGACTTGATGGGGGACGGGCGGTCGAAGTCCGCGCCCTGCAGCTGGTGGTTGCCCACCTGCACGGGATTGATCGTGCGCGGCGCGCCGCCGAAGGCAGCGGTCAGCGAGTCGGCCACCACCCGGTACTTGCCTTCATTGACGGTAGAGATGGCGTACATCACCACGAAGAAGGCCAGCAGCAGCGTCATCAGGTCGGCATACGGGATCGCCCAGGCCTCGTGGTTGGCGTGCTCTTCATGCTTCTTGCCGCGTGCCATCGGTATCGTCCCGCGCGCTCAGTGCAGGAAGCCGGCCAGCTTGGCCTCGATGTTGCGCGGGTTTTCGCCCTGCGCGATGGCGATCAGGCCTTCGATGATCATTTCCTGTTCGCGGCTGCGCCCGCCGATGACGCTTTTCAGCTTGCTGGCGATGGGCAGGAAGAGCAGGTTGGCCGAGGCGATGCCGTAGATGGTCGCGGTGAACGCGGCGGCGATGCCGTGGCCGAGCTTGCTGGGGTCGGCCAGGTTCTTCATCACCGCGATCAGGCCGAACACGGCGCCGATGATGCCCAGTGTGGGCGCGTAGATGCCCATCGCTTCGAATACCTTGGCGGCGGCGAGGTCCTGGTGCTCCTGGCCGTTGAGGTCGATCTCCATCATGTGGCGGATGGCCTCGGGCTCGACACCGTCTACCAGCATCTGCAGGCCCTTCTTCAGGAAGGGATCGTCCTGCTGGCCGACCACCGGCTCCAGGCCCAGCAGCCCCTGCTTGCGCGCGATGTTGCTCCACTCGACGATCTGCGCGACCAGCGCATCGCCATCGTTGCCCGGCGGCCGGATCACCCAGCGCGCGATCGACAGCGCGCGCTTGAACACCGGGGGAGGCGTATGCACCAGGATCGCGGCGATCGTCCCGAGGATGACGATGACGAACGCCGCCGACGACCACAGCGACGACAGGCCCGCGCCCTTGAGGATGCTGCCGCCCACCAGGGCGACCAGCGCCAGCAGGAGTCCGATGAGGCTGAAGATGTCCATGTGCTGATCTATCGGCCCGATCGAGGGGGACTTGAGGTGAGCTTCTTGTAGGAGCGACGTGAGTCGCGATCGCGATCACACAGACATCGAGTTGTCATGTCGCGCATGATCTGGAATCGCGAGCTGTCGCCTTGCTGTTGCAGAAGCGACGTTGTTTGCGGCCGGGTCACACCGCCATCCAGACGTCATGGTGTGCAGGGCGTGCGGTCGCGACTCACGTCGCTCCTACACGGAGCACAACGCCTCACGCCGTCGCGCGCAGACCATCGACGTCGAGGATCAGCGCCATGCGGCCGTCGCCGATCAGGGTGGCGCCGGCATAGCCGGGCAGGCCGCGCACGGCGCGCGGCAGGGGCTTGATGACGACTTCCTCGCGACCGCGGACCTGGTCGACGATCAGGCCGAAGCGCTGTTCGCCCATCTGCAGCACCACGATGGTGAGCAACGGAGCCATCACCGGGTCCACGCGCAGCCACTGGCGCAGATCGACCAGCGGCAAGGTGTGGCTCTGGCGGTCGAGCACGGCCTGTCCATCGAACCAGCGCAGGCTTTCGGACGGCGCATGCAGCACCTCCATCACGCGCGCCAGGGGCAGGGCGTAGACCGGCTCGCCGGCCTGCACGAGCAAGGTGGGCAGGATCGCGAGGGTCAGGGGCACGCGGATGACGAAGCGGCTGCCGCGCCCGACATCGGAATGGATGGTGATCTGGCCGCTGAGTTCGCGGATGCGCGACTGCACGACGTCCATGCCGACGCCGCGGCCGGAGATGTCGGTGACCTCGGCCTTGGTGGAGAAGCCGGGCAGGAAGATCAACTGCAGGCACTCGTCGTGGCTGAGGCGGGCGGCGGCCTCGGGATCGATCAGGCCCTTCTCCAGCGCCTTCGCGCGCAGGCGTTCCGGATCGATGCCGGCACCGTCGTCGCGGATCTCGATGGTGACGAAGTCGCCTTCCTGCTGCGCCGACAAGCGCACATGGCCGGCGCGCGGCTTGCTGCAGGCCTCGCGCAGCGACGGCACCTCGATGCCATGGTCGATGGCGTTGCGCACCAGGTGCACGAGCGGATCGGCCAGGGCCTCCACCAGGTTGCGGTCGAGCTCGGTGTCGGCGCCGACCAGTTCCAGGTCGACTTCCTTCTGCAGCTGGCGGGCGACGTCGCGGGCCACCTTGGGGAAGCGCGAGAACACCTTGCCGACCGGCTGCATGCGCGTGCGCATGACGGCGGTCTGCAGGCGGGCCGTGGCGATGTCCAGGCTGCTCACGGCGCGGTCCAGTTCCTCGTCGCGGATGCGTGCGCGGAGCGTCTTCAGGCGGTTGCGCGACAGCACCAGCTCGCCGACCAGGTTGACGATGGCGTCCAGCCGCTTGGTGTCCACGCGGATGGTCTGTTCCGCTTCGCCCCCGGCCTTGGCGGCCGGCTTGGGTGCCGCGGATCTCGCCGGGGTGGGCGCGGGCGCTGCAGGCGCCGGCGAGGGCGGCACCACGCTCGTGGGCGCACCGCCGCCATGCAACTGGTCCAGCAGGGCTTCGAACTCGTCGTCGCCGATCAGGTCGCCTGCAGGCGCGGCGGCGGCGGGCACCGCGCTCGCCTTTTGTGCCGGCGCGGGCGTGCCGCCGTGGGCATCGAACTGGTCGATCAGCGCCTGCGGTGCATGGGGCGGATCTTCGCTGGCGCCGATGGCGTCCAGCATCTGCTGCAACCAGTCCAGCGACTGCTGGGCGGCGTCGAAATGCTGGGGTTCCAGCGTGGCCTGTCCTGCGCGTACCAGGCCGAGCGTCTCTTCGGCCGCATGGCACAGGTTGACCATCGGCTGGATGCCGAGGAAGCCGGCGCCGCCCTTCAGCGTGTGGAAGCCGCGGAAGACCGCGTTGAGCTGTTCGCTGTCCGAGGGATCCTGCTCCAGCGTGACCAGCTGTTCGCCGAGCCGGTCGAGGATTTCCTGCGCTTCGATCAGGAAGTCGGCGGCGATTTCGGGGGTGACGGCGGACATGGGCGGGACGGTTACCGGGTCGGGCGATCAGCGGGAGGAGTCGAGCAGGCGCATCGCATGCGCGTGGCGCCGGCGGAGCATGCGACCGACCAGCACGTCGCAGACCAGCAGCAGGCCCACGAGCACGAGGACGACGGGATGGCGGTAGCGGGGGGCGGACGCGACGGGCATGGCAGGTCTCCGGTTCCGCAGTGCGCGTCCCCCGGGGCTACAACCCCAGGCCGGACAGCAGGTCGTCGGCGTCGTCCTGCGAAAATGCATTGCGGTCCAGACCAGCAACGGCCGGGCCGGCGAGTTCTGAAGGCTTGTCGCGGTTTTTTTCCGGCGGCGGAAGGCCGAGGGCGCCGAAACCTTCGTGCACGCGGCGCACGATGCCGGCCACCCGGCGGATGATCTGGCCCGTCAGGTCCTGGTAGCTCTGTGCCAGCGCCATCTCCGACAGCCCCTTGCCGATGCTGTCCACCAGCGCGGCCTGCTCGGCGGACAGCGGGGTGGTCTTCAGCTGGGTGGCGTAGCTCCGGCACTGCTCGGCCAGGTCCAGGGTCTTGTGGCTGGCCTGTTCGGTCATTTCGACCACGTGGTCCAGCCGCGCGCAGGCATCGTCGAGATCGCCGGCGTCGGTCGGCGGCAGTTCGCCCAGCGTCTGCGCCAGTTCGCGGGCAAGCCGGCCCAGGCCCTGCATCATGGGCTGCGTGCGCCAGGCGGCGATGGCATCCAGTTCGCGCCGCCAGCCGGCTTCGTCGCCCTGTTCGAGGGCGTCGAGTGCGGTCTGCAGTTTCTCCACGAGTGCCGCGCGGGCGCTGGTGGCATCGGCGACGGCGCTCATCAGGCGGCCGCTCCGAGACGTTCGAAAATCTTGCCGAGCTTCTCTTCCAGCGTCTGCGCGGTGAACGGCTTGATGATGTAGCCGTTCACACCGTTCTGCGCCGCTTCGATGATCTGCTCGCGCTTGGCTTCGGCCGTCACCATCAGCACCGGCAGGGTCTTGTAGCGATCGTCGGCGCGGATGGCTTTCAGCAGCTCGATGCCGGTCATGCCGGGCATGTTCCAGTCGGTGACCACGAAGTCGAAACTGCCCTGGCCCAGCGCGGTCAGCGCGCTGTTGCCGTCCTCGGCCTCGGCGGTATTGGTGTAGCCGAGGTCGTTGAGCAGGTTCTTGATGATGCGGCGCATGGTGGAGAAGTCGTCCACGATCAGGATGCGCATGTTCTTGTTGGTCACGGATGCTCCGGTATTGCGTGGACGGTGGGTCTGGTGGGGATATCGGCCGGGGGCGGGAAAGGTTTAGCGGAGGCGACACCGCTCCTGCGGGGTCGCGCGATTGCCAAGGTCACTCGTCGTCTTCCAGCCCCGCGTCCGCCTTCTCGAACACCTGCAGGCGGCCGCGCAGGCGCACCATCGCCTGGCCGTGGATCTGGCAGACGCGGGATTCGCTCACGCCGAGTACGGCGCCGATTTCCTTCAGGTTGAGCTCCTGCTCGTAATACATCGACAGCACCAGCTGTTCGCGCTCGGGCAGGTGGCCGATCGCCTTGACCAGTTGCTGGCGGAACTCGCTGCGCTCCAGGTTCTGCTGTGGCGACGGACCGCCGGTGCGGGAGGTGTTGGGTTCGCCGTGGTCGTCGATGTGCGATTCCAGGCTGAGAACCTGGCCGCGCGCAGCGTCTTCCATCAGGCGCAGGTACTCCGGCAACGGCATCTCCATCGCGGACGCGACTTCGGTGGCGATGGCGGCGCGGCCGGTGCGCTGCTCGATCTCGCGCACGGTCGCCGCGGCCTGGCGGGCACGACGGTGCACCGAGCGCGGGACCCAGTCGCCGCGACGGATTTCGTCGATCATCGAACCGCGGATGCGGATCGAGGCATAGGTTTCGAAGGATGCGCCCTGTTCGGCGTCGTAGCTGCGCGAGGCTTCCAGCAGGCCGATCATGCCGGCCTGCACCAGGTCGTCGATCTCCACGCTGGCCGGCAGTCGCGCCGCAAGGTGGTGCGCGATGCGGCGGACCAGGTCGGCGTGCTGGGTGACGAAGTCGTTGGCGTTGCCGCGCTGCACGGCGCGGTACTGGGCGGCGGCGGTGTTCATGCGGCCACCCCGCGCTGGATCAGGCGTTCGACGAAGAACTCCACGTTGCCGCGGGCGCCGACCGGCGGCTGCCAGCGCGCCGTCGTGCGTGCGATCTCGGCGATGGCACGCGCCGAGGGGCTGCCCGGGTATGCCTTCACGACGGCCTGCTGGCGCTGCACCGCACGGCGCAGCCAGTCGTCCTGCGGCACGGCGCCCAGGTAGTGCAGGGCGACGTCGCCGAGGAAGCGCTCGCACACGCGGGCCAGCTTCTCGTACAGCTTCCGGCCTTCATTGGGGTCGCGGACCATGTTGGCGATGACGTGCACGCGGTCCAGACCGCGTTCGCGCGCCAGCACCTTGATCAGCGCGTAGGCGTCGGTGATCGAGGCCGGCTCGTCGCAGACCACCACCACGGTGTCCTGCGCGGCCTGGCAGAAGGTCAGCACGCTGTCGGTGATGCCGGCGGCGGTGTCCACCACCATGAAGTCGAGGGCGCGCTGCAGTTCGGAGAACACGTTGACCAGGCCGACGTGTTCGGCCGGCGTCAGTTCGGCCATGTGGCGGAACCCGGACGAGGCGGGCACCACCAGCACGCCTTCGGGCCCTTCCAGCAGCACGTCCTCCAGGCCGCAACGGCCGGCGACGAGATCGGCGAGGGTGAACTTCGGCGACAGGCCGAGCAGCACGTCCACGTTGGCCAGGCCCAGGTCGGCGTCCATCAGCAGCGTGCGCTTGCCCATTTCGGCGAGCGACACGGCCAGGTTGACCGACACGTTGGTCTTACCCACGCCGCCCTTGCCGCCGGTGATGGCGACGACGCGCACGGGATGGAAGGCGCCGGGCAACGGCGGGGTGCTGCGGGGATTGGTCTGCAGCGGGTGGTCAGGCGACATGGGTGGCCTCGGTCGAGCAGGGTTCGTCGGCTTCGCGGCGCAGCTGGTCAAGCCGCAGCACGAGGTGGGCGCTGTTGGCGCGGTGGAGATCGTCGGGGACGCGCTGGCCGTCGGTCACCCAGGTCATCGGCAGCTGGTGGTCGACGACCACGCTGAGCGCGCTGCCCAGGCGGCCGGTCTCGTCCAGCTTGGTCAGCACAACGCCTTGCGGCTGCACCGTGCTGAAGCGGCGCACGACTTCGTCCAGGTCGGAGAAGTGCGAATTCGCAGGCAGGCAGAGCAGGGTCCTGACCTGGCCCGAGGCGCGCAGCCAGTTGAGCTGGCCGACCAGGTTGCGGTCGCGCTGGCCCAGGCCGGCGGTGTCGATCAGAACCAGCTTGTAGTCGCGCAGGCGCTCCAGCACCAGCGCCAGGGTCTGCGCGCTGTCGGCCTCGTGCACGGCGATGCCGAGCTGGCGGCCGTATCCGTGCAGCTGCTCGCGGCCGCCGACGCGCACGGTGTCGGTGGTCACCAGCGCCACGTCGCGCGGGTTGTGGCGCTGTGCGAAGCAGGCGGCCAGCTTGGCGATGGTGGTGGTCTTGCCGGCACCGGTGGGGCCGACCAGGGCGATCACGCCGCCGGTCTCCAGCAGGTCGGCGTCGAGCACCGGCAACTTCTTCGACAGCAGGCCCAGCATCAGGCCGCGGCCGCGGTGGGCTTCGGTGTCGGCGGGGATCTGCAGGGCGATGTCGCGGGTGATGCCGGCGTCGAAGCCGTAGTCTTCCATCAGCTCCATCGCCTGCATGCGCACCGGCGAACCGCGCAGGCGTTCGTCGGTGAGGCGGTGCATTTCGCGTTCGATCATCTCGCGCATGGCCGCCAGTTCGCCGCGCATGTGCACCAGTTGCTCATCGCTTTCGCGCGCCTCGGCGGCGTTGTCGCTGACGACCGTCAGCGTCGGCACGGTGATGGCGGCGGGGGGCGGCGTGGGCCCGGTGGCGGTGATGCGGCTGGCGTGCAGCACGGCGACGGGCACCGGCTCGGGTTCGGGCAACGACACCGGCGGCGCGATCGACGGCAGCAGCGCATCGAGGTCCAGCGTGTCGTCGATGTCGGCGCGCGGCGCGGCCGGGCGGCGCGTGGTCCTGGCGGGTTCGGGGGCGGCGACGGGTTCGTTGGCCGGTGCTGCGGGCAGGCAGGCGGCGAGCTTCGCTGCGAAGGATTCGGGTTCGATCAGCAACGGCGCGATGTCGCGCACGACCGGTGCCGGCATCTCGGCGGCCGGAACCGGCGTGGCGGCCTCAGGCGCGCGCGGCGGAACGATCGGGGCGGGCGCCGCCGCGACGTTCGCGACGTGCGCGGGCTTCGCCGGTTCGGCGCGCGGTGCGGCGGGCGTCGCGGGCTGGCGGCGGGCGAAATAGCTGGCGGCGGCTTCGGCCGGCGACAGCGTCGGCGCGTTCGCGGCCGGTGCCTGCGGTGCAGGGTCGAGTAGCGGATGCAGGGGTGCGGCCGGCGTGGCCGGGCGCATCGCCTCCAGGGTGTGCTTGACCAGCGCTTCGTCGTAATTGCTGGCGGCGACGATCTCGACGCCGTCTTCGGTGACGCGGTTGGACAGGATCACCGCGTCCGGGCCGTGTTCCTGGCGGACCATGGCGAAGGCGGTGCGCATGTCGGGAGCGACGAAGCGTTTGATTTTCATGGCGTGCTATCCGGTTCGGTATCGCGTCGGGTTCTGCTGATCCCGGTCTCAGCTGATCGTGCCCACCAGCTTCAACCGCTTGTCTTCGGGAACCTCGCTGTAGGCCAGCACCGACAGCGAGGGGACGCTGTGGCGGACCAGGCGGGCAAGGGCGGCGCGGACCGTTCCCGGTACCAGCACCACCGCAGGCTCGCTGCGGGCTTCCTGCTTGGTCACCACGTCGGCGAGGCTCTGGTGCAGGCGTTCCGCCAGTCCCGGTTCCAGCGCCGCGCCGGTTCCCTGGGTGCTGTCCTGCAAGACGCGTTCCAGATTCGGCGCCAAGGTATAGACGGGCAGTTCCGGTGCCATGCCGGAGATCTCCTGCACGATGAAACGGCCCAGCGAGGTGCGCACGGCGGCGGTGAGCGCGGCCGGGTCGGCGTTCTGCGGGGCGAATTCGACCAGTGCCTCGACGATGCGGCGCAGCTGGCGGATGGGCACGCGCTCGATCAACAGGTTCTGCAGCACGCGCACCACGGTGGCCAGCGGCAGCGCCTTCGGAGTGAGGTCCTCGACCAGCTTCGGCGCGTTGCGGCCCAGCTGCGCGAGCAACTGCTGCACTTCCTCGTGGCCGAGCAGCTCCGGGGCGTGTTCGCGCACCAGGTGCGAGAGGTGCGTGGCCATGACGGTGGCCGGATCGACCACGGTGTAGCCCAGCGATTCAGCGGTCGCCTTCTGGTGCGACTGGATCCACACCGCGTCCAGCCCGAACGCCGGGTCCTTGCCGGGGATGCCGTCGATGGTGCCGAACGCGCCGCCCGGATCCAGGGCCAGTTCGCGGTCGGGATGGATCTCGGCCGAGGCGACCGGCACGCCGTGCACCAGCAGTCGGTACCCGTTGGAGGGGAGTTCCAGGTTGTCGCGGATGTGTACCGGCGGCACCAGGAAGCCCAGGTCCTGCGTGAGCTTGCGGCGCACGGCCTTGATGCGCGACATCAGTTCGCCGCCCTGGTTCTTGTCCACCAGCGGGATCAGCCGGTAGCCCACTTCCAGGCCCAGCGGGTCGACCGGGCGCAGTTCGTCCCAGGTCAGTTCGGCGTTGCGGTCGGGCGCGCCGGGGCCGGTCAGGGCAGGCACGTCGCCGGCGGCGGCTTCGGGGCTTTCCTGGGTCCGCTTCCACATCTTCCAGGCCAGGTAGCCGATGCCGGCGGCCAGCGTCAAAAAGGCGACGTTGGGCATGCCGGGCACCAGGCCGACCAGGCCCAGCACGCCGGCCGCCACGGCCAGCGCCTTGTGCTGGCCGAACGCCTGGCCCATCACGGCCTGGCCCATGTCCTCCGAGCGCGAGGCGCGGGTCACCAGCATGGCCACCGCCGAGGACACCAGCAGGGCAGGCAGCTGGGCGACCAGCCCGTCGCCGATCGACAGCAGGGTGTAGGTGGACGCCGCCTCGGCGGCCGGCATGCCGTGCTGGAACATGCCCACGGCGAAACCGCCGATGAGGTTGATGAACAGGATCAGGATGCCGGCGATGGCATCGCCACGAATGAACTTGTTGGCGCCGTCCATCGAGCCGTAGAAGTCGGCTTCCGCGCGGACTTCCTCGCGGCGGGCCTTGGCTTCCTCGCGGGTCAGGATGCCGGCGTTGAGGTCGGCGTCGATGGCCATCTGCTTGCCGGGCATCGCATCGAGGATGAAGCGCGCGGAGACCTCGGCGATGCGGCCGGCGCCCTTGGTGATGACCACGAAGTTGATGATGGTCAGGATCGCGAACACCACGATGCCGACCGCATAGTTGCCGCCGACCACGAACTCGCCGAAGGCGGCGATGACCTTGCCGGCGGCCTCGTGGCCGTCCTGGCCGTTGAGCAGGATCACGCGGGTGGACGCCACGTTCAGCGCCAGGCGCAGCATCGTGGTCATCAGCAAGATGATCGGGAAGATGGTGAAGTCGAGCGGCCGCTTGACGTAGATCACGGCCAGCAACACCACCAGCGAGATGGCGATGTTGAAGCTGAAGAGCGCATCCAGCACCGGCGGCGCCAGCGGCACCACGATCATGGCCAGCAGCGCCAGCACGACCAGCGGCGCTCCCAGGCCGTTCTTCAGCATGTCCATCCAGCGCATGCCGCCGGTGGCCGGCTGGGCGCTCATGCCCGGCCTCCGTGTTCGTCGATATCGACGCTGGGCAGGTCGGGCAGCGCGGCTTCGCCGACGCGCCAGGCGCGCAGCTGATAGACGTAGGAGAGGATCTGGGCGACGGCGGCGTACATTCTCACGGGGATTTCCCGGCCAAGCTGCCCTTCGCGATACAAGGCGCGTGCCAAAGGCGGCGCCGAGACGATGGCGATGCGGTGGGCGTCGGCCACTTCGCGGATGCGCATGGCCAGCTCGTCCACGCCCTTGGCGACCACGGTGGGTGCGCCCATCTGCCCGGCCTGGTACTTCAGCGCGACGGCGTAGTGGGTGGGGTTGACCACGATCACGTCGGCGGTCGGCACGTCCTCCATCATCCGGCGCTGCGACATCTGGTGCTGCATCTGGCGGATGCGGCCTTTCACTTCCGGGCTGCCTTCGCTTTCCTTCATCTCCTTGCGCAGTTCTTCGCGGGTCATCTTCAGCTTCCGCAGCCAGTTCCACTTCTGGTACGGCGCATCGATGGCGGCGAGCAGGATCAGGCCACCGGTGGTCGCCAGCAGCAGGGTGCTGGTGAAGGACAGGCCGCTGCGGACGGCCTGTTCCAGTGGCATGGTCAGCAGCTCGCGCAGCGGATTCAGTCCCAGCTTCAGGCAGACCGCCGCCGCGCCGCCGATCAGGGCCACGCGCAGCAGGGATTTCAGCAGCTCGGCCACGCTCTCCGGGCCATAGAGGCGCTTGAGGCCGGACGCCGGGTTCAGTCGCTTGAAATCGGGCATCAGCGACTTCTTCGAGAACTGCAGGCCGCTCATCAGGGCCGGCGCCGCGACACCTGCCGCGACGCAGATGGCCGCCACCGGCGCGATCGCGACCAGCAGCTTCAGCATCAACAGACCGACGTAGCCGAACAGCTGGTCCGGCTGGCGCATCAACATGGGGTCGGGCGTCAGGGCCATCTTCATCCAGCCCAGCGCGTCGCGCGCCAGGCCGGGGCCCATGCCGATGATGGCCAGCACGCCCGCGCCGAACACCGCCGCCGTCGCCAGCTCGCGCGATCGCGGGATGTTCCCTTGTTCACGGGCCTCGCGAAGTCGTTTTTCGGTGGGTAACTCAGTGCGTTCGCCGCTTTCGTCCTGCTCAGACATGGCGCATTTCCGACGGGGTCGGGGCGGTCGCTGCAAGGCCCGTTCCAGACCGGGCCGGAATCCCGGCGTGAAATTGCCTAACGTCACATGCGCCGGCTAGGATGCCCGCCGATGCTCCGCTTCCTCCGCCATCGCCGTGTCGCCTTGCTGCGCCTGCCTGCGCTGGCAATGCTGTTGCTGGCGGTACTGGCCAACCCCGTGCTCGCCTCACTGGGCGACCTGCACGAGTTGGGCAACGGCAACGAGCACCTGCACGCCGTCAACGAGCACGCCGACGTCGCCACCGGGCACGACCATGCCGATGGAGAAGCGGGCGAGGGTGATCTGCTGCATGCGCTGATGCATGCGAGCCACTGCTGCGGCCACCTGACTGCGATCGTGCCGGCGCCGATGCGCGTGCCGGCGATGATCCTGCGTGACGTCACTCCCATCATGGCGACGGTCCCCATGGCGCACGCGCCAAGGGCTTCGTTACTGCGGCCTCCGATCGCCGCGTGATGCCCGCAGCGGGCTGACGTCCTGTCGCCCGCGCCCCATCACCGACGTTCCGGAGACTTCCCATGTGGTTGCGACTGGCGGCATTGGCCGCCTTCGCGATCGCGCCGTGCGTGCACGCACAGGCGCCATCGCCTGCTGTTCCCCCTGACACCCTGACGCTGGACGACGCCATCGCGCGCGTCGCCCGCGTACACCCTGACCTGCGCCTGTTCGGCGCGCGTACCGAAATCCTGCTGGCCGAACGCGAGGTGGCCTCGCTGCGGCCTGCGTTGCGTGCCGGCCTGGACGTGGAAAACGTCCTCGGCAGCGGCAATGCGCGTGGCTTCGATCAGGCGGAGGTCACCCTCACCCTGGCCGGCGTGCTGGAACGCGGCGGCAAGCTGGATGCCCGCCGCACGCTTGCGCAGGCCCGTATCGATGCGTTGTCCGTACAGCGCGAGGCGCAGCGCCTCGACCTGCTCGCCGACGTCGCACGGCGTTATCTCGCTGTCACCGGCGCACGCGCCGCGGCTGTCGTGGCGCGCCGGGACATCGCCCAGCGCACGCGTACCGTGGCGGCCGCACGCCAGCGCCTGCAGGCGGGTGCATCGCCCGAATCGGTCGTGCTGACCGCGCAGGCGGCGCTGGCACGTGCGGAACTCGCGCTCGCCCGCGCCGAACAGCAATCCGTGGCCGCGCGGCAGCACCTGGCCGCGTTGTGGGGCGAGCGTGATCCGCGGTTCATCCTCGCCGACGGTGATCCGCTGGCGTTGCCGCCGGTGGCGGACATGGCCGAGCTGGCCACGTTCCTGCAGGGCACGCCCGAACTGGCACAGATTGCCGACGAGCGTCGCATCCGCGAGGCACGCGTGCGCTTGGCGCGTACGGCCGCCACCCCGGATCTCGACTGGCAGGTGGGCGTGCGCCGTTTGCAGGATGGCGACGACACGGCACTGGTCGGTGGCGTGTCGCTGGCGCTGGGCGGTGCACGCCGGGCGCAACCCGGGATCCGCGCGGCCGAAGCCGATCTTGCATCGCTGGAGATCGAACGCGAGTCGCGTGATGTTGCGCTGTATTCCACCCTCACCGATGCGCATGGCCGCTACCGCGTGGCGCAGCTCGATGTGCAGCGCACGCGCGACGACGTACTGCCACGCCTGGTGCGCGCCGAACAGGCGGCCGAACGCGCGTACCGCGCCGGTGCCATCAGCTATCTCGAATGGGCGCAACTGCAGTCCGAGACCACCGCGACGCGCCGTCAGCAACTGGACGCGGCGCTGGAGGCGCATCTCGCGCTGATCGAACTGCAGCGCCTCACCGGCCAAGCCCTCGTGGCCGCACCGACGACCCCCGAACAAGGAATCTCGCCATGACGTTGCGTCCCCTGATGAGCGCGCTTGCGCTGTCCCTGCTGCTGTCCGCGTGCGGTGGCAAGAACGACGATCACGCCGACGACCACGGCAGCGAAGCCGGGCATGGCCACGACGAAGGCGCTGGCCACGGTGAAGAAGAAGCGGGACGCGGAGAACATGGCGGTCGCGTGTTGGAACAGGGCGGCTACCGCGTGGAACTCGCCATCGCCGAGTCCGGCACGCCGCCGACCTACCAGGCGTGGCTGTACCGCGACGGCAAACCGTTGCCGGCCACTGCCGGCAGCGTCGAGGTCCGCCTGGTCCGCCTTGGCAACGTGCGCGAAAACCACGTGTTGGCGCCGCAGGCGGATGGCCGCCTGCTGGCGAAGACCGTGGTCGGCGAACCGCATTCCTTCGATGTCGAAGTGCTGGCCAAGGTCGAAGGCAAATCGCTGCGCTGGACCTACGACAGCTACGAAGGCCGCACGACCATCGGCGCGAAGATCGCCGAAGACTCCGGCATCCGCGTCGCGCCGGTGCAGGCCGGCACGATCGCCGACGAACACGAGGTGCAGGGCCTGCTGACGCCGGTGGAAGGTCGCGTCGCCAACGTCGCCGCGCGCTTCCCGGGTCCGATCCGCCGCCTCGCCGTCAATGCCGGTGACCGTGTTCGGGCCGGGCAGACACTGGCGACGGTGGAAAGCAATCTCAGCCTGACCACGTACTCGGTCACGTCTCCGATCAACGGCGTGGTGCTGGCGCGCAACGCCAGCATCGGTAGCGTGGCGGGCGAGGGCGCCACGCTGTTCGAAGTCGCCGACCTGTCATCGTTGTGGGTGGACCTGCATATCTTCGGGTCCGACGCCCAGCACATCGTGCCCGGGGTACCGGTGACGGTGACGCGCCTGAGTGATGGCGTCACCGCGCAGACAACGCTGGAGCGCGTGCTGCCCGGCACCGCGACCGCCAGCCAGAGCACGGTTGCACGCGCGACGCTGGAGAACAGCGATGGCCTGTGGCGTCCCGGTTCGGCGGTGAAGGCGCGCATTACCGTAGAGCAGCAGCCTGCTGCGATGGTGGTGCCGCTCGCTGCACTGCAGACCTTCCGCGACTGGGATGTGGTGTTCGTTCGCGTCGGCGATAACTACGAGATCCGTCCGGTCGAACTGGGCAAGCGCGATGCGCAGCAGGTCGAAGTCCTGACCGGGCTGAAGGCCGGCGACCAGGTCGTCGTCGAACAGAGTTATCTGGTGAAGGCCGACATCGAGAAATCGGGGGCCTCGCATGACCATTGAGTACGACACCCGGGAACGGCGCGGACTGCTGGAGCGCATCCTGCGCTTCGCCATCGCGCAGCGCTGGCTGATAATGGCGTTGACGTTGGCGCTGGTGGCGGTGGGCGTGTGGAGCTTCGGCAAGCTGCCGATCGACGTCACTCCCGACATCACCAACGTGCAGGTGCAGGTCAACACCGACGCGCCCGGCTATTCGCCACTGGAATCCGAGCAGCGCGTGACCTTCCCGCTGGAAACCGCGCTCGCCGGATTGCCCGGCCTCGACTACACGCGTTCGATCTCGCGCTACGGGCTGTCACAGGTGACGGTGGTGTTCAAGGACGGCACCGACGTGTACTTCGCCCGCCAGCAGGTCGGCGAGCGCATCCAGCAGGTGAAGTCGCAGCTGCCAGCCGGTCTGGAACCGGAGATGGGTCCCATCGCCACCGGCATGGGCGAGATCTTCATGTACACGGTGGAAGCGGAGGAGAAGGCGCGCAAGCCCGATGGCACGCCCTACACCGCCACCGACCTGCGCACGCTGCAGGACTGGGTAGTGCGACCGCAGCTGCGCAACGTGCCCGGCGTGACCGAGGTCAACACCATCGGCGGCTTCGCGCGGCAGATCCACATCAACCCGGATCCCGCGCGGCTGGTCGCGCTGGGTTTCACCCTGCACGACGTGGTGCAGGCGGTGGCGCGCAACAACCAGAACGTCGGCGCCGGCTACATCGAGCGCAACGGCCAGCAGTTCCTCGTGCGCGCACCCGGACAGGTCGCCGACCTCGACGGCATCCGCGACATCGTGCTGGACCGCCGCGATGGCGTGCCGATCCGGGTGCGCGATGTGGCGCAGGTAGGCGAGGGGCCTGAGCTGCGTACCGGTGCGGCGACGCTGGACGGAAAGGAGGTCGTGCTGGGCACGACCTTCATGCTGATCGGCGCCCACAGCCGCGAGGTCTCGCAGGCGGTCGCCACGCGGTTGGCCGAGGCGAACCGCAGCCTGCCGGCCGGCGTGCGCGCCGAACCGATGTACGACCGCACCTCGCTGGTCGACCGCACCATCCGCACCGTGGCCAGGAACCTGGTCGAGGGCGCGATCCTCGTCGTCGTGGTGCTGTTCCTGCTGCTCGGCAACGTGCGCGCGGCGCTGATCACGGCTGCAGTGATCCCGCTGTCGATGCTGTTCACGCTCACCGGCATGGTGCGCGGCGGCGTGTCGGGGAACCTGATGAGCCTGGGCGCGCTGGACTTCGGCCTGATCGTCGATGGCGCCGTCATCATCATCGAGAACTGCCTGCGCCGTTTTGGCGAACTGCAGCAGCGGCTCGGTCGCCTGCCGACGGACGAGGAGCGTCTCGACGCGACCGCGTCGGCGACGGCCGAGGTCATCCGGCCCAGCCTGTTCGGCCTGGGCATCATCACCGCCGTCTACCTGCCGATCTTCGCGCTCACCGGGGTGGAGGGAAAGATGTTCCACCCGATGGCCATCACCGTGGTGCTGGCCCTGAGCGGCGCGATGGTGCTGTCGCTGACGTTCGTGCCGGCCGCCATCGCGCTGTTCCTGCGCGGTCGTGTACAGGAGAAGGAAACGCGGGTGATGGGCTGGGCGCGGCGGGCCTACGCACCGGTGCTGGCCTGGGCGCTGCGCGCGCGCCTGGTGGTGGCGGCGGGTGCGTTCGCGCTGGTCGTGCTGTGCGGCCTGCTGGCCACACGGCTGGGCACGGAATTCGTCCCCAGCCTGGACGAAGGCGATATCGCGATGCACGCCATGCGCATTCCCGGCACCAGCCTGGACCAGGCCGTGCGCATGCAATCCACGCTGGAGGCGAGGCTCAAGCAGTTCCCGGAGGTCCACCGTGTGTTCGGCAAGCTGGGTACGGCTGAAGTGGCGACCGACCCGATGCCGCCGTCGGTGGCCGACACCTTCGTCATGCTGAAACCACGCAACCAATGGCCCGACCCGCGCAAGCCGAAGGCGACGCTGGTGGCGGAAATCGAGAAGGCGGTGGCCGGGCTTCCCGGCAACAACTACGAGTTCACCCAGCCCATCCAGATGCGCATGAACGAGCTGATCTCGGGCGTGCGCGCGGACGTCGCGATCAAGCTCTATGGCGATGATCTCGACACGCTGGTGGAGGTGGGCGAGCGTATCGAGGCGGTCGCCAAGTCGGTGGACGGTGCAGCCGACGTGCGCATCGAACAGGCCACCGGCCTGCCGCTGCTCACCATCACGCCAGACCGGCAGGCACTGATCCGTTACGGCCTGAATCCGGGCGACGTGCAGGACACGGTCGCCACCGCCGTCGGTGGCGAAGTCGCCGGGCAGCTGTTCGAGGGCGACCGTCGTTTCGA
Organism: Pseudoxanthomonas sp.; assembly: GCF_002863005.1. Lineage (GTDB taxonomy): Bacteria > Pseudomonadota > Gammaproteobacteria > Xanthomonadales > Xanthomonadaceae > Pseudoxanthomonas_A. The sequence goes on along the minus strand of NZ_PKDG01000023.1, from coordinate 22,685 downwards.
CATCGTGGTGCGCCTGCCGGAAACGATGCGGCAGGATCCGGCCGCCCTGCACGACCTGCCGATTCCGCTGGGAGGTGCCGGCAACGAGGACGAATCGACGCGCGCGGCAAGCTGGGTCTCGGGAACGCCGGGCACGGTGCCGTTGCGCGAGGTGGCGAAGATCGAGACCACGCTGGGGCCGAACCAGGTCAACCGCGAGAACGGCAAGCGCCGCGTGGTGGTGACGGCCAACGTGCGCGGTCGCGATCTCGGCGGTTTCGTCGATGACCTGCGCACGCGCGTGGGCGCCGAGGTGCAGCTGCCCGCAGGCTACTGGATCGACTACGGCGGCACGTTCGAACAGCTGATCTCGGCCAGCCAGCGCCTGGCGATCGTCGTACCGGCGACGCTGGTGGTGATCTTCGCGCTCTTGTTCTGGGCGTTCGGCTCGGCGAAGGACGCCGCGATCGTCTTCACCGGCGTCCCGCTGGCATTGACCGGTGGCGTCATCGCGCTGGCCGTGCGCGGGATTCCCCTGTCGATCTCGGCCGGGGTGGGGTTCATCGCGCTGTCGGGCGTGGCCGTGCTCAACGGGCTGGTGATGATCGCCTTCATCCGCAAGCTGCGCGCGCAGCGCATGCCTCTGGACGAGGCGGTGGTGGAGGGCGCGCTCGGTCGCCTGCGGCCGGTGCTGATGACGGCGCTGGTCGCCTCGCTCGGCTTCCTGCCGATGGCGTTCAATGTCGGTGCGGGTTCGGAGGTGCAGCGTCCGCTGGCGACGGTGGTGATCGGCGGCATCGTGTCGTCGACGTTGCTGACGCTGGTGGTGCTGCCGGTGCTGTACCGGTGGTGGTGGGCTGGAAACGAGAAGTGAGTGATGGAGCGAGGAGTGAGGGGTGAGAGGAATGGGGTTTCCTCACTCCCCACTTTCTCCGCGCCCTCCTAGAACAGCTCGTCCGCGATCACGTAGCTGTCGCGCCCGGCCGACTTGGCACGGTAGAGCGCGGCATCCGCGCGCGAGAACCAGTCGTGCCAGGTCTTTTCCTGTTCCCTCAACAGGGCGGCGCCCAGCGAGATGGTGATGCGGCCCCCGGGTCCACGCAACGCGCCACGGACGGCCTTGCGCAGCCGCTCGGTGGCGCGCTCCAGGTCCTCGGTGTTGTCGAGCTGCAGCAGCGCCACGAATTCCTCGCCACCGAAACGGAACACCTGGTCGTTGCGGCGCATCTCGAAGCGGAGAATGGAGGCCAGGTCGGCGATGGCGGCATCGCCCGCCGCGTGTCCGTACTGGTCGTTGACGTCCTTGAAGTGGTCCAGGTCCAGGACCACCAAGCCGAAGCAGCATTCGCCGCGCTGGAAGCGGTCGACCGCGTCGCCCAGCGCACGCTCCATGCTGCGCCGGTTCGGAACGCCGGTCAGTGCGTCGATGGCGGCCAGGCGCTCGAGCTGCACGCGGTCGTCCTGCGTGCGGGAGGCGAAGATCAGCGAGAACGCGGTGATAAGCGCGGCACTGACGAACACGGAGATCGCATGCACGCCGTCGTGGAAGAAACCGGGCATCAGCTGGATGCCGACGATCAGCGCGACGTTGCAACCGACCGCCACCCAGCGATGCGCGATGAAGAAGTTGGTCAGCAGCACCAGGTAGGTCCAGGTGAGCGCCGTATGGCCGAGCATCAGGCACGCACCGAACGTGGCGCACGAATTGAACGCCGCCAGCACGTTGCCGGCACGCAGGCTGTCGCCGGTGCGCCACGCATAGACGACCGGCGCCACCACGACCAGGACGACGGCGAGGTCGAAGGCGGCCATGTTGGCATGCCCCTGCCAGGCCCTGTACACGCCGAACGAGGCGATGGTCACTGCCGTGATGGAGCCCAGCAGGACGATGATGTCCAGGCGGAAATCTCGACGTTTGGGCTTCATGGCGAGGGCCGGGTGACGGCGAGGGGAGTCGGTGGATTCGTCGCTCAACGGGAACGGGACAGGTCGGCTGCGCCACCCCGGCGCCCGCGCAGTGTAGGCGTTGGCTTGAAGGCGCGAGTGATCACCGTCACGCTTGCGGCCGCCGTTCCTTCTCACAGAAGGCCCGCAGCGTCATTGCGTATTCAGCCGGTCGTGCGAAGACTCTCGCCACCGCACTGGAGGAGAACGGACGTGAAGGCACTGAGAGCAACGGTACTCGCGGCATCGCTGGGCTGGGCGATGGCCTGCAGCTTGCCGGCCATCGCACAGACGGTGGGCTACAACATCCGCACCGGCGATGTCTGGGTGGATACCCGGCTCGGCGAGATCAACGATTACGGGCGCCGTTACCGCGATCCGTTCGTGTCGGAGATGACGGGCTACTACGGCGCGCCGCGCTCGCTCGTGCTGGATCTGCTCGACCGTCGCGGTTGGGCACCTGGCGACGTGTACTTCGCGTGCTCCATCGCGCGCGCCCTGGGGATTCCCTGCGTGGACGTGGTGCAGCGGTACGAGCGCAATCCCGGCCAGGGCTGGGGCAATCTCGCCAAGCAGATGGGCATCAAGCCCGGCTCCCCTGCCTTCCATGCCCTGAAGAAGGGTGCGGCAGGCACGTACGATCGCTGGGGTTACCCCATCCGCGTCGACCAGCGCATCAGTGTCGACTGGTCCAAGCACGGGCCGGGCCAGGGCAAGGGCGCTGCCGGCGGCAAGCCGCAGGCGGGTCCGGCCAGGAATGACCCTGCGGGACACGGGCCGGGCAATGCCGGCAAGGGACCTGGCAACGGCGGCAAGGGCAACCCTGGCAAGGGGAACGGCAAAGGCAATGGACGCGACTGAGCCAGCGTCCCGCTGACAGGGAAACGGCCTCCCGCGGAGGCCGTTTTTCTTTACGCGCGTCGCGCCCGGATCAGGCCGACAGCGCTTCCAGCGTCTTGAATACCTGGGGCACCGCCATGGCAGGGGTGCCGCCGTTGACGGACACCGCACGCAGGCCGTGCTGGTAGCTCTGCCAGATCATCTCGTCGGCATGCTGGATGTCGACGCCGCGGAACTCGCCCGCGCCCATGCCACGACTGAGTTCCAACCGTACCGGTTCGCGCATTCGGCGGAGCGCCGTGTTCATTTCAGCCTCCACGGCCGGCGACCAGCGTGCCGACACGCTCCACAAGGCAGGGAAGGCGATGAAGTTGGCCGCGTCCTCGCGCGCCATCCAGAAATAGAAATCGAGAATACGTTGTGCGTGCGTCGATCCCTGCGGACGTTCCACCATCGGTGCCCGCCGCGCGGTGTAGTCGCGGATCAACAGGGTGGCGATGATGTCGGCCTTGGTCTCGAAGTGGAGGATGACGCCGCGCGCGCTGAGTCCGGTTTCTTCGCCCAGGTCCATCAACGTGGTCTGGTCGAAGCCCTTGGTGAAGAACAGCCGGCGCGCGGCAGCGAGTACGGCTTCCCGCGTTTCCTGACTGGTACGTCGCTTCTGGGTAGGGCTGTGGTTCACGGCAATCTCCGGTTCGCGGGGGGAGCGCTCCGGCGTCGGGCGGGTCGGCTCCGTCCGTGCGTAGGCGTATGTCGCAACTCCCTCGTCCCCATTCTGCACAACTTCATGCATTTAGTGGAACCGGTGACGCACTCTGATGTGAGAAGAACGCGCTGCGCCCCTCATGGAAGCGCTTACCGCGCTTTCACAAACATGACTTTCACGTCTTCACGCGGTGATCTGTCGCGCTGCATCAAACGACACGTCGAAGATCCGCTGCACGGGAGGTCCCAGTTCCCCGGCGAGCAGCGCCAGCAGGAACAGGCCCAGCAACAGTGCCGTGGGCAGGCCGAGCTGGATGGGATTCAGCGCCGGCGCAGCGCGACCCAGCACGCCGAAGGCGAGGTTCACGGCCAGCATCGCCACCATGACCGGCAATGCCAGGCCGACGGCGGCCCTGAGCACGACGGTGAACAGCATGGGAGCGACTTCCAGCATCTGCTGCACATCCGGCAGCGCCGTGCCGATCGGCAGCGAGCGGTAACTGTCCACCAGCAGCGAGACCAGCGCGAGATGACCGTTGGCGGTAAAGAACAGCAGGCCGAAGGCCAGGTAGAACCACTGGCCGACCACGCCGGAATTCACGCCACGCAGCGGATCCGACATCTGCGCGAACGCGAGGCCCGTTCCCTGCGAGATCAGTTCGCCCGCCATCGCGCCTGCTTCGAATGCGAGCCGAAGCATGAAGCCCATGCTGGCGCCGACCGCGAGTTCGCGCGCGACGTTGAGTACGGTGCTGGCGTCGAAGGCGATGCGGTCGGGCGTGCCCGGCAACAGCGGCGCCAGCGCCATCGCCAGTGCACCCGCGATGATGACGCGCACGCGTACCGACACCGCGCGCGTGCCGATCAGCGGTGCCGCCATCAGCAGCGCGCCGGTGCGCAGCATCGTCCACAGGATGGCGTTGATCATGCCGAAGGCCTGCTGGCCGTCGATCACCATCTGGGTGGCGGGATCCATCGCGTCGCGTCCTCGGCTTCAGCCGATCAGGTGGGGCAATCGCTGGAACAACGTCGTCGTGTATTCCACGAGTACGCCGAGCAGATAGCTGCCGGTGGCGAACAGCGCGGCGGTCAGCGCGATGGCCTTGGCGACGAAGGCGATGGTGGGTTCATTGAGCTGCGTGGCGGCCTGGATCACGCCGACGACCACGCCGACGACCAGCACGACCAGCAGCAGTGGACCCCCGACCCAGAGCGCGATCTCGAGGCCGCCGCGCAGTTCGGTAAGAGCGGTTTCGGGACTCATGCCAGTCTCCTCAGACGCCGTTGAAGCTGGCGGCAAGCGAACCGACGATCAGCACCCAGCCGTCGACCAGCACGAACAGCAGGATCTTGAACGGTGCGGACACCAGCATCGGCGAGAGCATCATCATGCCCATCGACATCAGCACGCTGGCCACGACCAGATCGATGATGACGAACGGGATGAAGATCAGGAAGCCGATCTCGAAGGCGGTCTTCAGTTCGCTGGTGATGAAGGAGGCGACCACGATCGGGAACGGGACGGCATCCGGTCCCGTGTAGCTGCCGTGCCCGGCCAGGCCGGCGAACGTCATCAGGTCGGTCTCGCGCACCTGCGCCAGCATGAAGTCGCGCAGCGGGCCGGTGGTCAGCGTCCACGCGGTGGAGAAATCGATCTGGCCGTTGAGATAGGGCGCCATGCCCTGGGCCCAGGCTTTCTCGCCCACCGGCATCATCACCAGCATGGTGAGGAACAGCGCCAGACCCACCAGTACCTGGTTGGACGGCGTCTGGCCGGTGCCAAGTGCCTGCCGCAACAGGCCGAGCACGATGATGATGCGGGTGAAGGCGGTCATCGCCAGCAACGCGGACGGGATCAGCGTGATCGCCGTCATCAGCAGCAGCGTCTGCAGCGGCAGGCTGACGGTGTTGTCGCCCACCTGGCCCACGTTGACCTTGGGCAGCGTCGGCAAGGCGGGCGCGGTCGGTGCGGCCGGGGCCGTCGGCGCGGCGACGGGTGCCGGGGCCGGTGTCGTGGCCTGCGCGAAGGCAAGCGTCGGCGCGGCCAACCACAGCAGGCAGATCAGGGAAAGGACGAAACGACGCATCTCAGGACTCTTTGCGCAGGCGCTTGGCCAGCAGTTCGGCGAAGTTGGGCATCGTCGGCGCGGGCGCGACGACCAGGGGTTCGGGCAGCGCATGCAGGGCGGTGATGCCTCCGGCGGTCACGCCGATCAGCAACTGCTCCTTGCCGACTTCGATCACCATCACGCGTTCCTTGGCGCCGACCGACAGCATCGACACCACGCGCAGCTGTTCGCTGGGGCGGATGCCCAGGCCGGCACCGGGCAGGCGCTTCAGCAGCCAGGCCAGGCCCAGGATCAGGCCCAGCACCAGGATCAGGCCGACCAGTGCACCGCCGATGCCCGGCGTGGAGGGCGCGTGCTGGCCGATCTTCTGGGCGGGTGCCGCGGCCGCGGCAAGGAGGGCGAAGGCGTGCATGGTCGGGCTCAGCGCAGGCGACGGATGCGTTCGCTGGGGCTGACCACGTCGGTCAGGCGCACGCCGAAGCGGTCGTTGACCACGACGACTTCGCCGTGCGCGATCAGCGTCCCGTTGACGTACACGTCCAGCGGTTCGCCCGCGCCGCGCTCCAGTTCCACCACCGAGCCCTGGTTGAGCTGCAGCAGGTTGCGGATGGGCATGCGCGTGCGGCCGACTTCCAGCGACAGCGTCACCGGCACGTCGAGGATGACGTCCAGGCTCATGTCCGCGTCGTGGCCGGCGTGGCCGTCGTGGCCGTTGTGGGACAGCTCCGTATCGCCGGGGGCGGTGGCAAGGGCTTCTTCGTTCTCGGGAATCATGGCGTAGCGTCCTGGAAGGCGACGGGTGCAAGGGCGTGGCGGGTGGCGGCGGATTGCTGGTGGCGGTTGCCGGGCGGGTGGTGCGCGGTGATCTTCACCGCATTGAGGCCGTTGGAAATGCCGAACTCCCCGGTGAACACCGGCACCTGCTCGACGCAGACCGGCACGGACTTCGGCAGGTCGATGGGCAGGATGTCGCCCACCTTCAGACGGGTCAGCTCGCGCAGGTTGATGCGCTTCTCCGCGAGCACGCTGGAGACGGTGACCTCGGCCGAGCGCAGCTGTTCGTGCATGGTCACGCGGAAGCTGTCGTCGTCGTGCACGCGGTCGGACTGGATGCCGGCATCGAGCAGTTCGCGGATAGGCTCCAGCATGGAATAGGGCAGCGTGACGTGCAGGTCGCCGCCGCCGCCGTCCAGTTCCACATGGAAGCGGCTGACCACCACGTACTCGCGCGGACTGACGATGTTGGCGAAATGCGGGTTGACCTCACTGGTGATGTATTCGAAGTCCACCGGCATCACCGGGGCCCAGGCATCGATCAGGTCGGCGAAGGTCTGCTTGAGCAGCAGCTGGATCACGCGCATCTCGGTGGCGGTGAACTCGCGGCCTTCGATCTTGGCCGGGTAGCGGCCATCGCCGCCGAAGAAGTTGTCCACCATCGTGAACACCAGCTTCGGTTCGAACACGATCAGGCCCACGCCACGCAGCGGCTTGAACTTGACCAGGTTGAGGTTGGTCGGCACGTACAGCGAATGCAGGTAGTCGCCGAACTTGATGGTCTCGATGCCGCGCACCGACAGCTCGGCGGAGCGCCGCAACAGGTTGAACAGGCCGATGCGCCACGTGCGCACGAAGCGCTCGTTGATCATTTCCAGCGTCGGCAGGCGGCCGCGCACGATGCGGTCCTGGCTGGCGAAGTCGTAGGTGCGCGCCACGGTGGGATCGTGCGGCGGCTCCTCGGTCTCGATCGCGCCGGTATCGACGCCGTTGAGGAGGGCGTCGATCTCGTCTTGCGACAGCAGGTCACTGGTCATCATGGCGGCGCGGTTCCGTCACTGCATCACGAAGCTGGTGAACAGCAGGGACTCGGCGCACGGCTTGCCGGTCTCGGCGACCAGCAGGGCCTTCACTTCACCGAGGGCGGCGTTCTGCAGGCGCTCCTTGCCTTCGCGCGACATCAGGCCGGCGGCATCCTGCTGCGCGAACAGCATCAGCAGGCGGGCGCGGATGGCGGGCGCATGCAGCTGGATGGCGGTCAGCGCCTCGGGGTCGCGCGTCATCAGCTGCACTTCCACCTGCAGGTAGCGCGCGCCACCGGTTTCGCCGACCAGGTTCACCACGAAGGGCGGCTCCAGCGCGAAGTACTGCGCAGGCGCGGGCACTTCGCCAGGGCTCTTGGCCTTGGGGGCGTCGGCCTTCTCGTCCTTGCTGCCGTGGCTGGCGAAGTACCAGGCACCGCCGCCTGCGGCGCCGGCCGCGATGACCGCCACCAGCCCGATGGTCAGCAACGACTTGCCACCCTTGGGCTTGTCGGCCTTGTCGGCCTTGGATTTGCTTGCGTTCTTGTCGGCGGCTGCCACGGCGATGGATCTCCTGAGGGGTCAGTCCAGGGGATGCAAGGGGCGTGCCGGGGCCTGAGGGAAAGGTCGACGGGGTTTTGACGCGCGGTGCCCAGGATGTGCTGACGTGGGAGCGACGTAAGTCGCGATATCGAAGCCGAAGCGCTTGGCGGCGGAGGGCGTACCGACGCCGATATCCGGCTCTCGCGACTTACGTCGCTCCCACAGGAGCGGGATCGGCCCGTCAGGCGTAAGCGTCCACCAGTCCGCGCGCGGTCATGCGGACGGTGCGGGGCGTGTCGGCGACGGGCTCGCCGGCATCGCCACGGGCGTCACCGGGCTGCGGCGCGCTGCCCTGCGACGGCGGCGCGTGCTGCTGGCCGACATCGGCGTGGGCGAGCTGGAAGCCGTGCTGGCCGAGCATGTCGCGCAGGCGTGGCAGGCTGCTCTCCAGGGCCTGGCGGACCTCGGCCTGCGCGCTGCTGAAGTCGGCGTGCACGCGGTCGCCCTCCAGCCGCAGGCGTATCTCGACCGTGCCCAGGTCGTTCGGGGTGACCTTGATGTGGGCATGTCCGATCTTCTGGTCCGCCATCCAGCGGACGGCGTCGCCGATGTCGTCGTCGAAGTGGCCGCCGTGCAGGTCGGCGCTGGGCGCTTCCATCGGGTTGACGGTCTCGGTGCGGGACAGGCCGAGCGGTGCGTTCGAGGCGCCGACGCCGGCCAGCAGGTTGTTCACCGGCGCGGGAGCGTCGCCGTCGTCGGAGCGCAGGGCATCGACGATGTCGCGACCCAGCTGGACCGCGTCGGGCACGGCCGCCGCGACCTGGCCTGCCGCCAGATGGGTCGCGAACGACAGCAGGTTCTGCAGCGGGGCCTTGGCCGACGTCTCGGGCGCGGCCGGTGCCGCGCGCAACGCCGTGGCGTTCGACGCATCGGCGGAGTTCGTCGGCGCGGGACCGGCGCTGGCGGCGTCGATGCCGGCCGCTGCCAGGACCGGCATGCCGCCGGGCAACGACGCAGGCATAGGTGCGCGGGTACCGGCCAGCAACGCATCGGGCTCCAGCGGGGCAGTGGGCGAGGCCGTGTCCGGCAGGAGGGTGCCAGACGGGTGGCTCGCCAGGTCGATCATCGTCGGTGCGGCCGCATTCGCCGGGACCATGACAGGTGCCGGCACTGGTGCTTCCAGCAACGTGAGCACGACCCGCGACGCCGAGTCCTGCGCAGCGGCCGTGTCTTCATCGGTGCTGGCGCGGGCGTCGTCGGTCTTGCGGGCAGTCGCGCCGGTCGGTGGCGCAGACGGGTCTCTTGCTTCGCCGGCCCGCGCAGTGGTCGCACGTGCGGTGTCGTCGCGCTTCACGGGACGACGGACCATCTCGTCGAACGCGGGCTTCTTCACGGTGCCCGGATCATCGCTTGCAGGCACGGTGCCGGCCGATGCCGATGCCGATGCCGGCGCAGGCGGCGGCGCCTTGGCCGCGAACGGCAGCGCGGACGTCGATGACGGCATCAGGCGTCCTCGTTCTCGCGGGCGGTGGCGGCCAGGCGGGCGCGGCGCGCGCCCACGTCGTCCATTTCGCGCTGGTCGCGACGGTCCACGATCAGCTTTTCCTGCACGCGATAGCTCGCGGCGAGCTGTTCCAGCACCTGCTTGTCGCGGCTGGCCAGCAGCAGGCGGTCGCGTTCGATGTCCACGCTGGCGCGGCTGCGGTCGACGTTCTGCAACTGCTGCTTGAGCGCCTGGTCGATGCGCTCGAGGAAGGCGCGCCGGTTGGCCAGTTGCGCGGGGCTGGTCGCGGCCATCTGGCTGTTGGCGTAGTCCTCGGCGTACTGGCGGAGCTCCTCCAGCCGGGATTCGTGCTGCGCCAGCGTGTTCTGACGCTCGGCCAGCTCGCGGGCGACGGAATCCTCGTGCTCCTGCGCGCGGCGCAGCAGGGGATCGATTCGGCGGGACTGCATCATGACGGGGGTTCCTTGGCGTTACTGCAGGCCGGGCGGCAGCGGAATGCCGGCGGCGGCGTTGCGTTGGATCAGGGATTCCAGGGCGGCGCGGCTGCTCGGCAGGTCGGCGGCGCGCGCCACGTCCTGGCCGAGGAATTCGACGATCTCCGGCCAGCGTTCGAGCGCTTCGTCCACGGTCGGGTCGTTGCCGCGCTGGTAAGCGCCGATGGCGATCAGGTCGCGGTTGCTGTTGTAGGCCGACAGCAGTCGCTTGAGCTTGCGGATGCGGTCGCGCCAGGTCTCGTCGGCGATTTCGGTGACCACGCGGCTGACCGAGGATTCGACATCGATGGCGGGGTAGAGCCCGGCGTCGGCCACGCGGCGCGACAGCAGGATGTGGCCGTCGAGGATGGCGCGCGCGGCGTCGGCGATCGGGTCCTGCGGATCGTCGCCTTCGGTGAGCACCGTGTAGAACGCGGTGATGGAACCGCGCCCCTTGGCGCCGTTGCCCGCGCGCTCGACCAGCGCCGGCAGGCGTGCGAACACGGACGGCGGATAACCGCGCGTGGTCGGCGGCTCGCCGACCGACAGGCCGATCTCGCGTTGCGCCTGGGCAAAACGGGTCAGCGAATCCATAAGCAGCAGGACATTCAGGCCCTGGTCGCGGAACCATTCGGCGATCGCCGTGGCGCGGTACGCGCCCTGCAGGCGCGCCAGCGGCGGACGGTCGGCGGGGCTGGCGACGACGACCGCGCGTGCCAGGCCGGACGGGCCGAGTGTGGTCTCGACGAAATCACGAACTTCGCGGCCGCGTTCGCCGATCAGGCCGACGACGATCACGTCGGCGGCGGTGTAGCGGGTCATCATGCCCAGCAACGTCGACTTGCCGACACCGGAGCCGGCGAACAGGCCGACGCGCTGGCCACGGCCGATCGGCAGCAGAGCGTTGATCGCGCGCACGCCGACGTCGAGCGGCTGGGTGATGGGTTCGCGCGAAAGCGGATTGATCGCCATGCCGGCGAGGCTGACGCTGCCCTCGGCGCGGATCGGGCCGCGGCCGTCGAGCGGCACGCCATCGCTGTCGATGACGCGGCCCAGCAGGCCTTCGCCGACTTCCACGCCACCACGGCGGCGCGAAGGCACGACGCGTGCGTTGGGCAGCAGGCCGTGCAGTTCTGCGCTGGGCATCAGGTAGGTACGTTCGCCGGAGAAACCGACGACTTCCGCATCCACCCAGCCGCCGTCGACGACTTCCACCTTGCAGGTGGCGCCCATCGGCGCTTCGCAGCCGATGGCTTCCAGGGTCAGGCCGACGGCGCGGCGCAGGATGCCTTCGCGGATCAGGCCGCGGCCACCGAGCTCGGGGTTGATCTGCGACAGCCGCGCGGACAGGCGCAGGTCGCGGGCGGTCAGCCATTCCAGCGGCTGGGCACTCATGCCCGCGCTCCCCGGTTGAGCACGGTGTCCAGCGCGCCGCGCAGGCGGGCTTCAAGCGTGCCGTCGATGCGGACACTCTCGGCATGCACGCGCAGGTCGCCCCGGCTCAGCGACGTGTCGGCGGTCAGGCGCGTATGCGCCGTCATTGCCAGCACCGGCGTCAGTGCGGCGATGTCGTCCGGATGCAGGCGCAGTTCGACTTCGCGCTGCGAACCGCCCACGGCATCCAGCGCGGAGGTCGCCAGTTCCTGCAGCAACACCGGATCGGTCTGGTACGCGCGCCCGACCAGGGCACCGGCGATGCGCACGGCGAGTTCGGAGAGCGCGGCGACGACCTCGTTTTCCAGACGGTCGAGCGGACGCGAAAAATTGTCGAGGATGCCCTCCATCTGCGCGGCGAGGCGGCGCACCTCGGACTGGCCCTGTGCGAATCCGTCGGCATGGCCTTCGGCGAGGCCGCGCTCCAGGCCCTCGCGATAGGCAGCGTCCTGGATGGCCTGGATCTCGTCCAGCGTCGGCGGCACCAGCGGCGGTGCCTCCTGTTCGGCGGCGGCATCGGACACCACCACGTCGAGCGGTGCCGGCATCCAGCGCAGGGGCGAGGGCGCGCTCATACCATTTCCTCGGCGCTGGCGGTCAGTGCGATGACGCCCTGGTCAGCCAGGCGGCGCACGATGGCGAGGATTTCCTTCTGCGCGCCTTCCACGTCGGACAGGCGCACCGGGCCGCGCGCTTCCATGTCCTCGAGCAGGATCTGCGCGGCACGCTGCGACATGTTGCGGGTGATCTTTTCCTTGACCTTGGCATCGGCCCCACGCAGCGCCAGGCCCAGGCGGTCGTTCGGAACTTCGCGCAGCAGCGCCTGGAGCTCGCGGTCGCCGAGTTCGGCCAGGTTGTCGAAGACGAACATCAGGTCCTGGATGCGCGCGCCCAGGTCGGCGTCGACCTGGGTGATGCTGCCCAGGATCACCTGGTCCTGGCCCGAATCCATGAAGTTCAGGATGTTCGCCGCCACCTTCACGCCCCCGATGCTGGAGGCCTTGAGGTTCTGGTTGCCGGCGAACTGGCGCTCCATGATTTCGTTGAGCTCGTTCAGCGCGTTCGGCGGGATGCCGTCCAGCGTGGCGATGCGCAGCAGCACGTCGGTGCGGGTGCGCTCGGGCAGCAGCTTGAGCGTATCGGCGGCCTGGTCGCTGTCCAGGTGGGCCAGCACGATGGCGATGATCTGCGGGTGCTCGTTGCGCACCAGGTCGGCGATGGCACGCGGGTCCATCCACTTCAGCGTGTCCAGCCCGGTGGTGTTGCGGCCCAGCAGGATGCGGTCGATCAGGCTGCCGGCCTTGTCCTCGCCCAGCGCCTGCACCAGCACCTTGCGCACGTAGTCGTCGGCACCCATGCCCAGCGAGGTCTGCTTGTCGAGCGCTTCGCCGAAGTTCGAGATCACCTGCATGACCTGCTCGCGGCTGATGCCGGAGATGGTGGCCATGGCGATGCCGAGCTTCTGCACCTCCTTGGCGTTCATGTGCTTGAGCACCTCGGCGGCGTCCTCCTCGCCCAGCGAGAGCAGCAGCACGGCGGCGCGCTGCACACCGGTCAGCGTGTTGTCCTGCGCATTACTCATCGCTGGCCACCCAGTCCTTGACCACCTGTGCGACCTGCTTCGAGTCGGTCTTCACCGCTTCCCGCGCCTGGCGCAGGCGGTCTTCGTAAGCATCGGAGGGCAGGGCGCGCAACGGTGGCGCGTGCTCGTGCGAGAGCGTGGCGACCACGCCGTCTTCGTCTTCCGCGTGCACCACGTTGACGTCGATCCCGTCGTCCTCGTGCTTCAGCTTGGCGGTCGGGCTGATGATCTGGCGCATGGCCGGGCGCAGCACGCCGAACAGCAGTGCGACGACCACCAGCGCGCCCAGCCCGTAGCGCGCGATGTCGCGCACCATCGGGTTGTGCAGCCACGGACTTTCCCAGAACGGAACGTCCGCGGGCGCTTCGGTCTCGCGCACGAAAGGTGCGTTCATCACCGACACCGAGTCGCCGCGCGCCGCGTCGAAGCCCACGGCCTCCTTCACCAGCGCTTCGATGCGGGCCAGCGTCGCGGCGTCCAGCGCCGTCATCACCACCTTGCCGTTCTCGCCGGTGCGCGGCACGTGGTCGACCAGCACCGCGGCGGTGACGCGGCGCACGCGGCCCGCGGGCTGGCGCGTGTGCTGCAGGGTGCGGTCCATCTCGAAGTTGCGGGTGGCGCTGCTGCTGGTTTCCACCGGGGCGGCGGGGTTCGGCGCGGCGGCGGCATTCGGGCCCGGCGGCGTGTTGCTGGTGGCGCCGGGTACGCCTTCCGGGCCGGTGGCGGCGACGCTGTTCTGGCTGACCTGCTCGCTGCGGATCTTGGCCGGGTCGTTGGCGAAGGTTTCGCGCGCCTCTTCGGTGACGGAGAAGTCCATGTCCACGGCGACCTCCGCATTGACGCGGCCGGGGCCGGTCAGCGGTTCCAGCAGTTCGCGGATGCGGTCGTTGAAGGACGTTTCCAGTTTGCGCACGCGCTCGAACTGGGCGGCGTTGAGCGCGGCCTCGCTGTTCGGGTCGCTGATGGTCAGCATGCGGCCGCTCTGGTCGACCACGGTGACGCGCTCCGGGGCCAGGTCGGGGATCGAGGACGAGACCAGGTGGACGATGGCATCGACCTGGTTGCGCTCCAGCATCGTGCCCGAGCGCAGGTCCAGCACCACGGACGCGCTGGCCACTTCGCGCTGCCGGGTGAACGCGCTGGGCTTGGGGATGGCCAGGTGCACGCGGGCGTCGCGCACCGGACGCAGCGTGGTGATGGTGCGGACCAGTTCGGTTTCCAGCGCGTGCTGGTAGCGCGCGTTCTCGACGAACTGGCTGACGCCGAAGCCGGGATCGCGTTCCATCATCTCGAAGCCGAGGCGGCCGCTTTCGGCCAGGCCGGCGCCGGCCAGCTTCAGGCGGGCATCGTGCAGGTTTTCTTCGGGCACGGAGATCGCGCCGCTGGCCTGGTCCAGCTGGAAGGGGATCTGCGCCGCGCGCAGCATGTCGGTGGCTTCGGCGGTGGCCTTGGCGTCCAGGCCGGTGTACAGCGGGGTGTAGGCCGGCTTCTGCGACCAGAAGAACACCATCATGCCCACCGCCACCGCACCGGCGATAAGCAGCAGCGTGCCCATCTGCTTGAACACGCGGGCGTCCTGCATCTTGGTCAGCGCCGCGCCGGCCTTGTCGGCGGTCAGCGATTCCTTCAGGGCTTCCTTGGACAGCGTGAGGGCCATGGCGACGGGTCGGTTCTAGGAGAAGGAAAGGGAAGGTGGGTGCCGCATCACAGCGGCATGTTCATCACGTCCTGGTAGGCCTGCACCAGGCGATTGCGGACCTCGACGGTGGCGCGGAAAGCGACCTGCGATTGCTGGGCGGCCACCATCACCCGCGCCAGGTCGGCGCGCGGGTCGCCGAGTTCGAAGGCCTGGGCCAACGCGCCGGACGTCTTCTGCGCGTTGTTCACGCCCTCGAGCGCGTTCTGCAGGGTGTCGCCGAAGCTGGGCGCCTTGACGCCCGGCTGCTCCAGTCCCACCCGCCCCGGGCCGATCGCGCCCGGATTCGGCATCGGCTCCAGTGCGCGGGTACCGACCTGGTGCTGGTAGCTGCGGATCTGCGAGAGGATGGAAGTGACGTCGGACATGGGCGGGTGCTTCGGTCGTCGGGTGTCTTGCGTAGTCGGTTGCAAGACCCGTGCCGGAAACCGCGCCCGGGGCCAGTCAGTTTTCCGTCGCCAGCGCCACGTCTTCGCGCTCGATGCCGTACTTGCGCAGCTTTTCCACCAGCGTGGTGCGGCGCAGGCCCAGCAACTGGGCCGCATGCGCGACCACGCCGCCGGCGCGGTCCAGCGCGTCGCGGATCAGGTTCAGTTCGATCTGCGCGATGTGCTCGCGCAGGTCGATGCCGGCTTCGGGCAGGCGATCGGCGGGCGTCACGGCCGCCGCCACGATGGCCGACGGGGCGGGTGCGGTGGCGGCCGGCGCAGGCGCTGCAACGACGGTCGGCGCGGCCGGCAGCTCGACGCCTTCCGGCTGGTAGCGCTTCGGCAGGTCGGCCACGCGCACCAGGCCGCCGGGATGCAGCACGGCAAGACGCTCGACCAGGTTGGTGAGCTCGCGCACGTTGCCCGGCCAGGCGTACAGGCGCAGCGCCTGCAGCGTCTCGCTGGCGAAGCGCACTTCGCCGCGGCCGGTGCGCGAGAGCTGCGCGGCGATGGTCATCACCAGGTCGGGCAGGTCGTCGGCGCGCTCGCGCAGCGCGGGCATCTCGATGGGGAACACGTTGAGCCGGTAGAACAGGTCTTCGCGGAAGTGGCCGTCGGCGATGCGCGCTTCCAGGTTGCGGTGGGTGGCGGCGATCACGCGCACGTTGCAGCGGATGGTCTGGTTGCCGCCGACGCGCTCGAAGCTGCGTTCCTGCAGCACGCGCAGCAGCTTGACCTGCATCGGCAGGCTCATGTCGCCGATCTCGTCCAGCAGCAGCGTGCCGCCTTCGGCCATTTCGAAGCGGCCCTTGCGGGCGGTCAGCGCGCCGGTGAAGGCGCCTTTCTCGTGGCCGAACAGCTCGCTCTCCAGCAGGTCCGGCGGGATGGCGCCGCAATTGATGGCCACGAACGGGCCGTCGCGACGCGGCGACTGGTCGTGGATGGCGCGGGCCACCACTTCCTTGCCGGTACCGGACTCGCCGAGCACCAGCACGGTGGTGTCGAAGGTGGCGACCTGCTCGATCATGCGGCGCAGCCGGGTGACCGCGGGACTGTTGCCGGTCGGGCCGCTGGTGCTGACCTGCTGGGCCTGGTGTTCGGTATCCAGCCGCTTCAGGCTGGCGCGGCGCAGGCAGGCTTCCAGCTGGGCGTGGCGGATGGGGCTTTCCAGCGCCCAGACCCCGGCCTCGTGCAGGCCGTGGGCGGCCGCGAAGCCCGCGGTGTCGCCTTCCAGCAGCAGCACCGGCGGGGGCAGCGGGGCCTTGCCCAGCCACGCGAAGAAGCCGTCGGCGGCCTTCTGGTCGTCGAGCGAACCGACCACCACCGCCAGCCAGTCGTGCTGCCGGGCGCGGCGGACATCCACGTCACCGGCGCTGGAGACCCAGCGGGGCGTCAGGTCCATGAATTCGAGCAGTCCGGCCAGGCGTTCGGCACGCGTGGCGTCGGCGTCGATGACGAGGATGCGGGATTCACTCATGGCGGCGGTCTTTGAATTTTTCGAGGATGGGCAAGACTTCCTGGATGTAGGAAAGCTTGCTGACGAAGTCGTCGGCGCCGGCGCGCATCGCGTGTTCGCGGTGTTCCGCGTCGTCGAAGTGGCTGGCGATGACGATGAAGGGCGGGGCGTCCTGCGTCTTGATCAGGCGGGTGGCCTGCAGGCCGCCCATTTCCGGCATGGCCAGGTCCATCAGCACCACGTCCGGACGCAGGGTCTCGGAGCGTTCGATGGCTTCCAGGCCATTGCTGGCACGGCCCACGATGTCCAGCCATTCCACCTTGCGCAGGTGGCGCAGGGCGGCATTGATGAAACCTTCGTGGTCGTCCACCAGCAGTACGGTGATCTTGCTCATTGCGGTCGTGCTCCGTTATCCAGCCTTGGCCAAGACGGATACGGTAGCGCGTCGGCGTTCCCGGGCGGGAGCGATATCGAGTTGTTCACGGTACTTGGCGACGGTGCGGCGGGCGATATGGATGCCCTGGCGCGCCAGCAGGCCGGCGATGGCCTCGTCGGCCAGCGGCTTGCCCGCCGGTTCGGAATCGATCAGGCGGCGGACCATCGCGCGGACGGCCGGGCCGGACACGTTGGCACCTTCCAGCCGTACCGCGAAGAAGTGCTTCAGCTCGAACGTGCCGCGTGGGGTCTGCATGTACTTGCCGGTGGTGATGCGCGAGACGGTGGACTCGTGCATGCCGATGGCATCGGCGATCTCCTTCAGCGTCAGCGGGGCCATCGCTTCGTCGCCCTGGGTCAGGAAGCCCGCCTGGCGTTCGACGATGGCGCGCGCGGTGCGCAGCAGGGTGTCGTAGCGGATGGAGAGGCCACGGGTCAGCCAGCGCGCCTCCTGCAGCAGTTCGCGCAACTTGCCGGCGCCTTCGGACGGCTCGGCCTGGTCCAGGGCGTGCTCCTGCATGGCATTGACGCGGACGCGCGGGGTGGTGGCCGGGTTCAGTGCCACGCGCCACGCGCAGTCGGCGTGCCAGGCCACCACGTCCGGCACGATGTAACCGGTCGGGGCAGGCGCCAGCGACGCGCCCGGGCGTGCATCCAGCGACAGCACCAGTCGCACGCCTTCCATGACCTGGTCCAGGTCGAGCTCCAGCAGGCGGGCGAGGGCGTCGTACTCGTGCGCGGCCAGCAGGGCCATGCCGTCGGTGACGATGCGGCGCGCGACGTGGCGGGCGGGCACGCGTCCCTGCAGGCAGTCCAGCTGCACCAGCAGGCATTCGCGCACGTCGGCCGCGGTCAGGCCGGGGAACTCGCCGCGCAGCAGGCGCTCGCGCAGGGCGAGTGCGGCGCCGGTGGTGAGGTCGAAGCGCGCCGACGCCAGCAGCGCCAGCGTATCGGGTGCCTGCTCCAGGTAGCCGGCGTCGTTGGTGTGCTCCAGCCAGAACGCGACCACGTCGAGCGCACGATCGTCCAGTTCCAGCGCCAGGCGGTCCAGCACGCGGACGTGCGGGTCGCTGGATTCACCGGCCTCGACGCGCTGCATGCGGTCGTCGTCGCCGTCCTGCCAGCCGGCACCGGCCACGTCCCACAGGTTCGATTCGGGAAGTTCGTCGAACGCGGCCGTTTCCAGCGTCGCCACGTCCTGCGCGGGGAGCACCTCGATGTCACCGGCCGGGTCGGCGTCCTGTACTTCCTCCACTTCGAGCAGCGGATTGAGGTCCAGCGCGCGGCGCACCTCCATCTCCAGCTGCAGGCCGTCCAGCTGCAGCAGCCGGATCGACTGCAGCAGTTGCGGCGTCAGGTGGAGTTGCTGCCCGAGCTGGGTGGAAAGTCCCGTCTTCATTCCCGTGATCCCCGATTCGATGGCATGCCGAGCTGGCTTCACATCGTGTTGACACTGTGCGGGGCGGGTGACGGAAAAAAAATCAGGGCGTTTCTGGTCGTGCTGCGGGCACGCCCCACCTGCCGTCAGGGTTTCCCCTACGACGTCGGTTCAATGGCGGAGGCAGGCGCCCGGAAGGGCGTGGCGATAACGGGATTCCGTCACGGAAGCGGTGTCGCCCCCGGGATACTGCAAGGCTCAGGCCAGTTCGTTCTGGTGGCGCGCGGCCAGCAGCAGCAGATCGTTGGCGCGGCGGCAGCCCAGCGATTCCATCATCCGCGCGCGGTGCGTTTCGACGGTCTTGACGCTGATGCCGAGCTGGGCGGCGATTTCCTTGCTGCTCATGCCGCTGCCGAGCTGGCGCAGGATTTCGCGCTGGCGCGGCGAGAGTGCGGCGATGCCGGTCGGACGCTGCGGGTTGAGCATCGGCGCCAGCATCTTCGACGACACCTGCGGGCTCAGGAATACCTGGCCGTCGGCGGCCGCACGCAACGCGAGTTCCAGTTCCATCGGCGCGGCTTCCTTCACCACGAAGCCGGCGCAGCCGCGATCGAGCGCCACGCGTACCTGGGTGGGATCGTTGTGCATCGACATCATCACCACGCGCGTCTGCGGCAGCGATTCGCGCAACAGGGGCAGCAGGTCCAGGCCACTGCGGTCGGGCAGGGACAGGTCCAGCAGGATCAGGTCGGGGCGGTGGATCGCCGCCATGTCGAGCGCCTGTTGGGCATTGCAGGCCTCGGCCACGACATCGACGTCGGGCAGGGCCTGCAGCAGCCGGCCGATGCCGGCGCGGACCAGGGTGTGGTCGTCGACGATGAGTACACGCACGGGAGAAATCAGTCGCTGTCGCGTTGCAGGATCAAGTCACCATAACGGTGCACGTGCGCGGCGCCAATTCATAATCGCGATGGAGCGGTGAAAGCACGACGCACGTCACGCTTGCGGCGTCCGTGTCCTGCCGAAAACAGCGAATACCGCAGATTGTCGACGTGACGCGCGCACGGCCGCTGGCGCGCTCCCGGACGATCTGCGCGAAACGCGTTTACGTCCGGCTGGCCAGCTGTCGTGCTTCGGCGACCTGGCGGCGATGCAGGCGGAACAGGTGACGGTCCAGCGCTTCCGCCAGGCCGGCATTCAGGGCATCGAACTGCAGCCACAGGTGGAACAGTCCCTGCGATCCCTCGACATGGTCCAGCACGGTCGCCGGCAACTCGATCTGGTCGCTCAGCCACGTCGCCGGTTGTACCGTGACGATGCCGGGCGTACCGCTTGCGCAGGCGGGCAGCGAGGCCGCGTCCAGGCGGATGCCCCGATGCGACCAGCGCAGGCCGGTCACGGGAAGCGCGGCTTCGTGGCGGCGTGAGAGCCGGCCCAGCAGCGAGAGCACCAGGTCCAGCTTGGCTTCGATGCGCTGCTGCGTGGGCGTGGATTCCTTGCGTTCTTCCGGATCGTCGCCGCGGACGTCTTCGGCGACGGCCAATCCCTTCAGCAGCGCTTCCGAGGGTGCCTGCATCAACGCGCGCTGGCCGGCGTCGAAACGCGCCGGCAGC
The DNA here is from genome assembly GCF_002863005.1 of Pseudoxanthomonas sp. Lineage (GTDB taxonomy): Bacteria > Pseudomonadota > Gammaproteobacteria > Xanthomonadales > Xanthomonadaceae > Pseudoxanthomonas_A. The sequence continues at coordinate 2,810 of NZ_PKDG01000023.1, read as the reverse complement.
ACGACGTCACAGGTGAGCGCGCCATCGAAGAGCGCGTGCTCGGCGGGGTGCTCGACCAGGACGATCGGGGTAGTCATGGCTCATCCCTCGACGACGGACAGGTACGCGCGCGCGGCACGATCCGCGCGTTGCGTGGCGTGCATGCGTACGCGCGCCTGCTCGCGGGCGTCCTGCATGCTCTTCTGCAGTTCCAGCTGCGCGCGCAGCAGGACGGCCAGCGCGTCGTAGCCTGCGCTCCGGCCTCCGTCGGCATGGAGGAAGGCGCGCACGTCGTGGTCGTGGCGATTGAGCAGGCGCTCCACGTCTTCCAGTTCACCGGCGTGCAGGGCGCGACGCATGCCGTCCAGCTGGGCGAACAGCTCGTCGAGGGCCGGCGCGGTGCTCATCCTGCCGCGGCCATCGCCGGGACCTGGCGCTGCTCGTTGGGAATGGCGTTCCACGCGGACTCGATTTCGCCCAGCAGGTCCAGTGATTCGCGCAGGGCGGCGGGATCGTTGTGGAGGTTGGCTTCGATCAGGCGCGTCTGCACGTAGTCGTACAGGGCCGACAGGCTGCCGGCGATCTCGCCGCCCGCCTCGTGGTCGAGCGAGCCGTTGAGGTGGCCGATGATGGCGCTGACTTCGCCGATGGCCTTGCCCTTGCGGGCGAGGTCGCCGCGCATCACGCAGGCTTCCGCCAGGCGCAGGCGCTCGCAGGCGCCCGCCAGCAGCAGGGCGACCAGACGGTGCGGATCCGCTTCCATCACGGCGCTGCTGAGGCCGGTGTTGCGGTACTGCGCGGCGTAGGACTGAAGTGACATTCCATTTCTCCTGGGGATCCGGTCGGGGAGGCGGTCCGGACCCGCGGTGATTAACTGCTCGTCTGAGCGGTGAGCGACGCCAGTTGCTGGGCGAGGGCGGAACTGGTGGTGTTCATCTGCGAAATCATGCTGTCCAGCGCCACGAACTGCGCCTTGTAGCGGTTGCCGACGGCCTCCATGCGCGCATCCAGTGCGGTGCGTTGCGTGGCGACATCCTTGATCTGCGCGTTCAGCCCGTTGGTGCGCAGGGTGAACGCGCCATCGGTGCCCACATAGCTGCTGACCGCGGTCTGCAGCCGGCCGGCGAACGCGGTGTCGCCGGTGAAGGCGGTTCGGATCTTCTCCGGGTCCGCCGTCAGGGCCGCGGTGAACTTGCTGCTGTCGAACACCAGCGTGCCGTCGGAGGTCGGATAACCCTTGGTCTGCAGGCCGATCGTCTTCGCATCCAGTCCCTGCGCCGCCAGGCCGCCGAGCAGGTCGCCCATCAGGTTGCGCAACTGGCCGGCCGCGCTGCGCATCTGCGCGTCGCCGGTCAGCGCCGAAGGCTCGTTGCTTTCGGCGTTGTACTTGGTGCTGGCGTTGATCGCGCCGATGGCGGTGTTGTATGCGGTCACGACATCCTGCATCAGCTTGGCGGCGGCCGCGGTGTCGGTCGACACGGTGACCGTGCTGGTGCCCTTGGTCTTCAGGTCCAGGGTCAGGCCGGGCACCGCTTCGGTGATCTTGTTGGTGCTGGCGGTGACGGTCAGGCCATCGATGAGCACTTCGGCATCCGCGGCCGGCACGCGTTCCTGCAGGCTGGTGGCGAGCGACTGCAGGTCGCTGCCGCCCGAGGCGAAGGCCAGGGTGATGCCGTTGGCGGCGCCGGTCTTGTCCGAGGACACCGACAGGTACTGGCCGTCATTGGAGGTCAGCACGCTCGCCTGCACGCCCTTGCTGCGGGCGACGTCGTTGATGGCGCTGCGCACGTCCTGGAGGGTTGCGCCCTCGGCGATGTCGATGGCCAGCGACTCGCCGCCGACGGTCAGCGTCAATTGCCCGGCGCCGAAGGTCTGGGTGGCGCCGACCGGGGTGTTGGTGATCCATTTGTTGGCGGTGGCCAGCTCGACCACCTCAACGTTGTAGATGCCGTTGGGCGTGCCGCTGGCGACGCTGGCCCCGGCGACCGTGTCGGTGCCGGACTTGACCGAGCGCACATCGAACGCGGTGGCGGACTTCAGGGCCTTGAGCGCGGTATCGAGCGTGCTGAAGGCGGAACTGACGGTGCCGATGGCCGAGAGCTTGAACTTTGCCTGGCTCTCGATGCGGTTCAGGCGATTGTCGGCGGGCTTGCGATCGGCCGCGACCAGCTGTTCGACCATGCCGGTGATGTCCAGCCCCGAACCGATGCCGCCGTAACCCAGCGAATAATCTGCCATTGCCCTGTCTCCTGTCTGACCCTTTCCGCAAAAAGGGGAGGCCGGGCGGGCCGCCATCCGATCACGAATGGGACCCGCCCGTGCAGTACCAATAACGGCCCGGCTGAGCCGTTCTTTAGCCGCATTTCTCCGTCTCCCACCGCCGCCGTGGGTCCGGCGTGCTGGTAAGAAATGCGGTCGACAGCGGTGATGCAGGGTTTGTGCCAGTGGGGTGAGGAGTAAGTGGAGAGGCGTGGGGGACCGAGTGGAGGCGACCGCTGCCGAGCGGGCTGGACGCGTTTGCTCGCGCCTCATGCCTTCCCACTCACTCCTGCCATAAAAAAGACCCCCGCCGTCGCCGGCAGGGGTTGGGGTACTGCCAAACGGAGGGAGACGAATCCGTCCGTGACGACAGGGAACTACTAAGGATCAGACGGGCGGCCGCGCATCAGCGCAGCAGGGACATCACGTTCTGGGGCACCTGGTTGGCCTGGGCGAGCATGGCCGTACCGGCCTGCTGCAGGATCTGGGTGCGGGTCAGTTCGGCGGTTTCCTTGGCGAAGTCGGTATCGCGGATGCGGCTGCGCGAGGCGGCCAGGTTTTCCGAGCTGGTC
>NZ_PKDG01000038.1 GCF_002863005.1 Pseudoxanthomonas sp. | reverse complement strand
GGCGCGGACGATACGCGTAACGGCTGTCGGACAGCAGGCCGTACACCAGCTTCGACGTGCTGGCCTGGTCGGCGGTCGGCGCCACCGCGATCGCACCCCCATCGCCGCGCGCGAGCAGCGCCAACGGGGTCGACAGAGCCAGGGCCAGCAGCAGGAGGGGGACTTTCTTCAGTGTCATTGCGTACTCATGGCCCCGGGGGCCCGTCAGGCGGAACGTAGGTCGGTTTCGACACGAAGACAGTGCACAAAGTTGCGCGCCTTGTCATCTGCCTTTCGGCAGCCTAAAGGCGGTGGCGTAGGAAAAGGTGAACCGCGCCCGTGCTCCGGTCGCCCACGATGCGGACAGGCTTCTCTGCGGCGCGACGGCGACCGCGCCGACGCGTTCAGCCCGCGTGCTGTGCGGTGAAGGCGGCCTGCGCCGCCTGCTGGTCGGCGTGGTACGAGGAACGCACCAGCGGTCCTGACGCGACGTGGCTGAAGCCCAGCGCCATGCCGTAGTCCTCGAGGGCCTTGAACTCCTCGGGCGTCCAGTAACGCAGCACCGGATGGTGGTGCGGCGTCGGCTGCAGGTACTGGCCGATCGTGACCATGTCGACGTCGTGCGCGCGCAGGTCGCGCAGCGTGCCCTGGACCTGCTCCATGGTCTCGCCCAGCCCCAGCATGATGCCGCTCTTGGTCGGCAGGTGCGGGTGCTGCTGCTTGAAGCGCTGCAGCAGGGTCAGCGACCACTGGTAGTCGGCGCCGGGGCGGACGTTCGGATACAGGTCCGGTACGGTTTCGATGTTGTGGTTGAACACGTCCGGCGGGTTGACCGCCAGGATCTCCAGCGCGCGGTCCATGCGGCCCTTGCCACGGAAGTCCGGGGTCAGGATCTCGATACGGGTCGCCGGCGAATGCTCGCGGATGGCCGTAATGCAGTCGACGAAGTGCTGGGCGCCGCCGTCGCGCAGGTCGTCGCGGTCGACGCTGGTCACCACGACGTACTTCAGGCCCATGTCGGCGACCGTGTTGGCCAGGCTCAGCGGCTCGGACGCATCCGGCGGCTTGGGCCGGCCATGGGCGACATCGCAGAACGAGCAGCGCCGCGTGCAGACCTCGCCGAGGATCATGAAGGTGGCGGTGCCGTGGCCGAAGCACTCGTGGATGTTCGGGCAGCTGGCCTCCTCGCACACCGTGACGAGGCGGTTTTCGCGCAGCTTGGCCTTGAGCTTGGCCACCGAACCATCGGACGGGATGCGCACGCGGATCCACGACGGCTTGCGCAACACGGGCGCATCGGCGAACTGCACCGGCGAACGCCCGATCTTGTCGTTGCCGAGTTGCTTGGCGCCCGTTTCCAGCGGTGCGGGAACGGAACTGACGACCTGGAGGGGAATCACGCGAGCGGGGGTATCGGCCATGAGGTCATTCTAGCCGCTTTCACCGGCCGGCCCCGGCCCGCCGCAAGCCTCTCGGGTACGGGAAAGGCGCTGGGCGACGCTGCCGGGTCAGGGAGCGCCGGGGGCTGCGGCCGCGCAGCTCGGGCCGGCGATTTACTCTCCTGGCCCCGGTTCCTGATGCCTGCGGCGCGGGAATAAAAAAGCCCGCAACGGCTAGGCCATTGCGGGCTTGCTCCCTCCCCCACGTCGGGATGCGGGGCCATCGTGAAGGGCGTGTTACGGGTGTTGCACGCTGCACTGCAAAACAGAACCCGCGGGTTCACCCTTTCGCGACGTGATGTCACATATATGAATGCGAGCAAAACCCTCGCCGTTGCGGCGTGTTACCGATATCAGACCAATTCTCAGGTGAGCAAAGAGAATTTCGGTTACGTTCTTCACTCCATTTACCTGAACAGGGCGCGCGGGTCGGGCGCGCGCGAATGCTGAGCGTGCGAGCCAGCGCCGGCCTGCGGTGCGTCGGGGTGCCCTTCCATCCGCACGGGACGCCGCCTCCGCGCCCGGCCCAAGGATCAAAGCGCTGCGGCGAAATGACCGTGGAAGCCGAGCGGCACCGTGTACGGCAGCCATGCCTGCGCCAGCGGACCGCCTTCGACCCGCCGCGCATCGAGTACGGCGATGCCGCTGCGGCCTTTCGCCGCGTCGAGCAGGGTGCCGACCAGCCAGCCGTCGTCGGGACGCGTGCTGCCGGGGCGCGGGACGAACAGGTGTTCTTCGACCAGCACGTCGCGACCGTAGTCGTGCGCCTGGCGCCGGTTGCGTGCGAGATCGAACGCACCGATGCGACTGAAGTACGGCGCGGTGGATCCGTCGGCGTGGATCGGGGCATACAGACGCGCGGCGTCCCGCGAGGGCGTCCGCGGATCGAACACGGGGAACTCGATGCCCACGATGCCGGTGTCCTGCCAGTGCGCCTTGCCGGTGCGCAGGTCCAGCACCAGCTCACGCAGCGGACCCTTGCCGCCGTGCGCATCGCCCCGTGCATTCCCGTTCATGGCGGCCTTCATGGGCGAGCGCGCTTCTTCCAGGTCGAGGTGCTGCACTGCGCGGACCGTGATGCGGCCCTTGTGCTCGCGCGCGTCGCCGAAATGGTAGATGGCGGCGAAGTCGGCCTCGAACCAGCGCGCCTGCGACGGCGTGGCCTTGTCGACGACGGCGATGCGCAGCGGCTGGTCGGACCGAAAGCGCAGGCGCTCGAAAAACGCACCCTTGCCTTCGAGATACCGGAACGGGATGAGCGCGAACACCAGATGCCGATCGGTCATCGCGAAGCTGTGCAGGTAACCCGGCACCGGCGTCTCCAGCACATCGGCCGACGCCAGCGTCCCGTCGCGGCCGATGTGCCAGACCACCAGGCCGTTGCCGCCCATCATCGCGATGGAGCCGAAGTTCCACGACGAGCCGTCGCGATCCTTCAGCGGATGGGCCGAGAACGGTATCGCCGCCAGGTCCGGGCGCCAGGTCACGGGGCCCAGCGTCGTCAGATCGTCCGGATCCAGTTCGAACGCCGATCCCGCTTCGGACAGCGCGAACAGGCGCCCATCGATCATCGTCACGGAGGTGTTGGCGGTGTTCGCATCGTCGTTGTTTCGGATCGGCTGCATGTCCGGGATGGACGTGCCCGCGACGGGATAGAGGAAGCGGCCTGCCTTCTGCTCGCGGGTGAACTTGGGCGTGGCGACCATGCGCGCATGGTGGCGCAACGTGCCGTCGCCGTCGAATCGCCAGCCGTGCACCATGCCGTCGCCATCGAACCAGTGTTCGTAGCGGAAGCCCGCGCGCTCGGTCCAGGCGGGTCCGTTGCGATACAGCGTGCCGGCGAAGCCCGCAGGCAGACGTCCCTCGATCTGCACGGTGGCAGGCCCGAGCGTTTCGGACTGCACGGAGGTCCAGCCGGCCAGCCACGGCTGCTCGCGCAGGGCGGCGGCGAAGCGGGCAGGGTCGCCGGCGAAGGCTTCTTCGCCACGCAGGAACGCGGGCGCGATGGCCAGCGCTGTCGCGCCGGAAAGGAGATTGCGCAGGAAACGGCGGCGATCCATGGCCTGGGTCCTCAGCGCAGCGCGATGTCGATGGCGGCGTCCTGCGTGCCGATGGCGATGCGCGCTTCGTCCCAGGTCGGCTTGCGCATCACGCGCGGGTTGTTGCTGAAGCCGTACGCTTCGACCGGCATGCCGATCATGTTGCTGTCGAGCTTGCCGTTGCCGTTTTCGTCGTGGGTCACCAGCACGGCGTAGGCGCCCGGCGCCAGGCCCTTGAATACGAACGTGGCGGTGTCGCCGCGCGGTGGCGCGCCGTCGGCCTGTACCGGCTTGGCCTGGCCATCCCAGCCGGCCTGGGAATCGACGACCGCTACCTTGATCACGCCCGTCTGCGCGCGCACGTCGCGCAGCACGACGGTCAGGTCGGCCGCATGCGCGGGCAGGACGGCGGCGACCAGCAGGGTGGACAGGCACAGCGTGCGACGGGCAATGCAGTTCATGGCGGGCTCCGGTAGCGAGGGGACGTGTGGCCAGTGTCGTTGTCGCCTCGCACGGAATCAGTTGCCAGCCGTCACCACCTGCACCTGCCGGAAGTCACTCCGCGGGAGCCTGCGGTACGGGCGGCCCTGCGACGATCGGACCAGGCGGACCGAACAGGTATCCCTGGACCTGGGTGCATCCCAGCGCGCGCAGCAGCTCGAACTGCCGCAGTGTTTCCACGCCTTCCGCCGTCACGGTGAGCCGCATGGCGCCGGCCAGCTGGATCACCGACGCGATGATCGACGTGGTCATGTGGCGTGCGCCGTCCTTCAGCAGCGCGGCGGCGAACGATTTGTCCAGCTTGATGCTGTCGAACGGCAGCTCGCGCAGCTGCGCCATCGACGAGTAACCAACGCCGAAATCGTCGATGGAGATGCGGATGCCCGCTGCACGCAGCCGCTCGAGCACATGGCGTGCCGCGGCGGGGTCGCGCGCCAGCACCGATTCGGTGATCTCCAGCTCAAGCCGGCCAGGCGCCATGCCGACCCGGTGCAGGATGTCCAGCACCGACTCCACCAGCGTCGGAGACGCCAGCTGGACCGGGGAAACGTTGACCGCCAGCGTGGTGTCCGCGCTCCAGCACATCGCGTCGCGGCAGGCACGCTCCAGGAGCCATAGACCGATCGGGAGGATCAGTCCGGATTCCTCCGCCGCCGGGATGAAGTCCATCGGGGCGATGCGCCCATGCAACGGGTGCCGCCAGCGCAACAGGGCCTCGTAGCCGCGGATGCGCTGGTCGTCGGCCGCCAGCACCGGCATGTAGTCCAGTTCGAGCTGGCCAGCATGTGCGGCCATCGCCAGGTCGCTGACCATGGCCAGCCGCTCCTGCAGCCGCTCGCTCATCCGCGGCGAATAGTGCCGCAGCATGTCGCGCCCCTCGCGCTTGGCCGCATACAGGGCGTTGTCCGCCTGGCGCAGCAGCTCCCCGCTGTCGGCCGCATCGGTCGGCTGCGAGGCGCCGATGCTGGCGCGCACGTCGACCCGGTAATCCGCGATCTGTTCCGGGATCCTGAGCATGTCGAGCACCGGCGACAGGCGCGCATGCACTTCGTCTTCCGCACCCTGCACGGGCAGGCCGCGCAGGAGCATGGCGAACTCGTCCCCGCCCAGCCGCGCCAGCAGGTCGCCCTGACGGCACACCTGCCGCAGGCACCCTGCCACGATGCACAGCACCTGGTCGCCCGTGGTGTGCCCCAGGCTGTCGTTGATCGTCTTGAAGTTGTCCAGGTCGATCATCGCGACGGCATGCGGTCCGCTGCGCTCCTTCTTCAGCGCCGCCAGGAACGCACGCCGGTTGGGCAGGCCTGTCAGCGGATCGTGGTGGGCGAGATGATGCAGGTGCCGTTCCCGCGCGAGCGACTCGGCTTCCCGCAGGCGGGCATCGGAAACGTCGCAGCCGACGCCGCGCCATCCCACCCACTCGCCATCGGGTGCGCACAAGGGTTTCGCGCTGAGCATCCAGCTGCGCGGCCGGCCCTCGATCGTGGCTTCCATCACTACCCCGGTGAACGCCGCCCCCGTTCGCAGGCGCGACCGCAGTGCGTCGGGACCGATGCTGTTTCCGTCGCCCTGCACCGCCACCAGTCGCTGCTGCGCGAACAGGCCGTCGAGCCGCTGACCGACCAGCTCGGCCTGGCCCCGCCCCAGCAGGTGCACCAGGCGATGGCCCGCGCGGGTCAGGACACCTTCGCGGTCGCTTTCCCACAGCCAGTCGTTGGCCTTGCTTTCGAAGTCGCGCAGCAACAGGCCCACGATCTGCCCCTGCCGGTCCGCGGCCAGCTCGGCTTCCACGCGGCGCACGAACAGGTGCGAGGCGAACAGCAATGCGATCGACAGCATCACGGCGTAACAGCACAGCAGCGTGACCGTCGTGCCCTGCGCGAGGAAATCGAGCCGCACCACCATCAGGCAGGCCGACACGGTCAGGATCGACATCCAGGTGAAGGACACGATGGGCATGGTGATGCCCGCCAGCACGCCCGTCGCGATCAGCCCCGGCGTGTAGGCACTGAGCAGCAGGCGACTGCCGTCGCTGCCGGCGAGCGGCGCCCCCAGATAGATGCCCGACCCGCACGCCAGCGCGCACAGGGCGCACCAGAGCACGCCCACGTGCAGGTCACGGTGTCGCAGTGATGCTTCGCCGGCACGCTGCGCACGTCGCGCGCAAACGACGGCATGCCAGCCCCACCCGAGATGGGTGGCGGTGAAGCATGCGAACCAGGGCCACGCGCCACGCGCATCGATGAAAGGCCACATGACCCACAGCACACCGCCTGCCGTGTAGAAATTCGACGCCACGTACCAGGGCACGACGCGGAACAGCGCGCGCAGCTGCCGTCCCAGCAACACCCGGTTCGCTTCCTCGTCCGCACGGGGCAACGCCCAGCACAGCCGCAGCCTTTCCCATATGCCCCGCATGGCCTGTCTCCCTCAGGCGCTGCGTCCACAAACGTGAGAAAGTCACATTAATCAATGGCTTGCAGCGGGGATATTAGCGGCCCGCGTCAGGATCCGTGCAACCCGTCCACCCTGGCGCCGATCCTTGGCGCGCCGGGGCCTGTCATGCAGCGCGCGAGACGGCGTGCTCGCGGCGGAAGCGGACTGCGGCCGCCAGCCGCTCCAGGACGGCGACCGAGTCGTCCCATCCGAGGCAACCATCGGTGATGCTCTGTCCGTAACGCAGGGGTTGCTGTTCGACGAGCTCCTGGCGGCCACCGATCAGGTGGCTTTCCACCATCACGCCGACGATGCGCGCCTCGCCCTGCGCCATCTGGCGGGCGATGTCGTCGATCACCGCGGGCTGGTTGTCGGGATTCTTGCCGCTGTTCGCGTGGCTGGCATCGACCATCAGGCGTGCCGGCAGGCCGGCTTTCGCCAACACCTGGCTGGCCGCTTCGATGCTGGCCGCATCGTAGTTGGGCGTCTTGCCGCCGCGCAGGATCACGTGGCAATCCGGATTGCCCGCCGTCGCGGCGATGGCGGAACGTCCTTCCTTCGTCACCGCCAGGAAATGATGCGGATGCGACGCCGCCCCCACGGCATCCACGGCGATCTTCACGTTGCCGTCGGTGCCGTTCTTGAAACCGACCGGACACGACAGGCCGCTGGCCATCTCCCGGTGCACCTGGCTCTCGGTGGTACGCGCGCCGATCGCGCCCCACGCCACCAGGTCGCTGACGTATTGCGGCGAAATGGTGTCGAGATACTCGCAGCCCGCCGGCAGGCCAAGCGCATTGATGTCGCGCAGCAGGCGGCGCGCCAGGCGCAGGCCGCGGTTGATGTCGAAGCTGCCGTCCAGTGCAGGGTCGTTGATCAACCCCTTCCAGCCGACCGTGGTGCGCGGCTTTTCGAAGTACACGCGCATGACGATTTCCAGGTCGTCCGCCAGCGCATCGCGCAGGGGTTTCAACCGTTGCGCGTAGTCCATCGCGGAAGCGGGATCGTGGATGGAGCACGGACCGATCACGACGATCAGGCGGTCGTCGCGGCCATGCAGGATGTCGTGCAGCGCACTGCGCGCATCCGAGACGGTCTGCGAGACGGCATCGTCGCAGGGCAACTCGCCGATCACGGCGGCGGGTGTCACCAGCTCATCGAGTTTGCGGATGCGCAGGTCGTCGGTGTGGGGGGCCATGGGGGTTCTCCGGGTCAACAAAAAAGCCGCCAGGTTCGCTGGCGGCTTCAAGGGGATTCTTCTGGTGTCTACCTAGAATGAACGCAGCCCCGTCTCCGCCGTAGGTTCGCGGTAATACCAAAACCAGAAGCGGGCGCGGGTCGGGTTCATCGGAGCGTAGAGATATCATGCCTTTCGCGGACTGGCGAATGTTTCATCTGCAACCTGGAATGGCACGTCCATCGTCCCCGCATGCGCAGAGGGAACATCGTGAAACGCTTGTCACGCGCGCCGCCCAGCGGTGGCCGAGTGCGGCACACGATCGCGTTGGCCCGGTTGTCGCATCCCGCGACGCCACCGGTCCCGGTGCACCATGGCCCTGTCCCGCCGACACCTGCTCGCGGCGCCCGCCGCGTTCGCCGCCACCACGCTGCTGCCCGGTCCTGCGCTGGCCGCGCTGGCCGCGCAGACGCCGGCCCTGCCCGACCTGTCCGACTGGGAGGCCGTGCGCGCGCAGTTCGCGCTGGATCCGGCCTACCTGCATTTCGCGTCGTTCTTCATCGCCAGCCATCCCACGCCGGTGCGCGACGCGCTGGAGGGCTACCGGCGCGCCATCGACGCCAACCCTTTCCTGTTCGTGGAGCGCGCGATGTTCGAAGACGATGCCCACAACCTGCCGCTGCAGGTCTGTGCGGAAGTGGCGGAGTACCTGGGCGGGCGCGGCGACGAGGTATGCCTGGCGCGCAGTACGACCGAAGGACTGGCGCTGGTCTATCACGGGCTGCCGCTTCAACCCGGCGACGAGGTCTTGACCACGGTGCACGACCATTACTCGCACCACGAGTCGATCCGGCTGGCGGCGACGCGCGCGAATGCGACGATGCGGAAGGCCACGCTCTTCAAGCAGGCACGCGATGCCAGCGTCGACGAAATCGTCGGCAACCTGAAGGCCGCCATCCGCCCGCAGACGAAGGTGGTGGGCGTGACGTGGGTGCACTCCAGCACCGGCATCCGCCTGCCGATCCGCGATATCGCCACGATGCTGCGCAGCCTTCCCGACCCGCCCCTGCTGGTCGTCGATGGCGTGCACGGGCTCGGCGCAGTCGACGACACCGTCGGGACGATGGGAGCGGACTATTTCTGCGCCGGCACGCACAAGTGGATGTTCGCGCCGCGCGGCACCGCGCTGGTGTGGGCGAACGCGACGAACTGGGGGCGCCTGCGGCCCCTGGTGCCCAATTTCACCGAGATCGAAAGCTACAACGCGTGGACCGAAGATCGCCCGCCGGCTGGACCCGCGAATGCCGCACGGATGACGCCCGGCGGCTTCCACGCCTTCGAGCACCAATGGGCAATGGCCGCCGCCTTCCGCATGCACAGGCAGATGCAGCGACCGCGCGTCGCCGCACGCATCGCCGCGATGAACGACCAGCTCAAGCAGGGATTGGCTGGCCTGCCGAAGGTGACCATGCACACCCCGCGCGCTGCGGCGCTGTCGGCCGGCCTGGTCGCCTTCGAGATCGAAGGCGTGGCACCGACCGACGTGGTGAAGCAGTTGCTCGCGCGCCGCATCATCGCCAGCACCAGTCCTTATGCCGTCACCTACGCACGCCTCGCACCCAGTCTCGTCAACACGCCGGACGAGGTGGATGCAGCCTTGCGTGCGGTGCGCGTCCTCGCGTCCTGACCGGCAAACAAAAACCCCGCCTCGCGGCGGGGTTTTCGTGGAACGGTGACGCGGGAAGCGGACTTCTTAGAAGTCCATGCCGCCCATGCCGCCCATGCCACCGCCGGCCGGCATCGCCGGCTCGTCCTTCTTCGGAGCCTCGGCCACCATCGCTTCGGTGGTGATCATCAGGCCCGCGATCGAAGCGGCGTTCTGCAGCGCGGAGCGCGTGACCTTGGTCGGGTCCAGGATGCCGAACTCGATCATGTCGCCGAACTCGCCGTTGGCGGCGTTGTAGCCGAAGTTGCCCGAACCGTCCTTCACGCGGTTCACGATCACCGACGGCTCTTCACCGGCGTTGGTCACGATTTCACGCAGCGGGGCTTCCATGGCGCGCAGGGCGATCTGGATGCCGTGGTTCTGGTCTTCGTTGGCGCCCTTCAGGGTGCCGATGGTCTGCAGCGCGCGGATCAGCGCGACGCCACCGCCCGGGACCACGCCTTCTTCCACCGCCGCACGCGTGGCGTGCAGGGCGTCTTCGACGCGGGCCTTCTTTTCCTTCATCTCGATCTCGGTCGAAGCACCGACCTTGATCACGGCCACGCCGCCGGCCAGCTTGGCCACGCGTTCCTGCAGCTTCTCGCGGTCGTAGTCCGACGAGGTCTCTTCGATCTGCGCCTTGATCTGCTTGATGCGCGACTGGATGCGCTCGGCATCGCCGGCGCCGTCGATGATGGTGGTGTTCTCCTTGGAGATCACGACCTTCTTCGCACGACCCAGGTCGTTGATGGTGGCCTTCTCGAGCTGCAGGCCGACTTCCTCGGAGATCACCGTGCCGTTGGTCAGCGTGGCGATGTCTTCAAGGATGGCCTTGCGGCGGTCACCGAAGCCCGGCGCCTTGACGGCGGCGACCTTGACGATGCCGCGGATGGTGTTGACCACCAGCGTGGCGAGGGCTTCGCCTTCCACTTCCTCGGCCACGATCAGCAGCGGCTTGCCGGCCTTGGCGACGCCTTCGAGCACCGGCAGCAGTTCGCGGACGTTGGAGACCTTCTTGTCGTGGATCAGGATGAAGGGGTCGTCGAATTCGACCTGCTGCGACTGCTGGTTGTTGATGAAGTACGGCGACAGGTAGCCGCGGTCGAACTGCATGCCCTCGACGACGTCGAGTTCGTTCTCCAGGCCCGAACCTTCTTCAACGGTGATCACGCCTTCCTTGCCGACCTTCTTCATGGCCTCGGCGATGATGTCGCCGATGTTGCTGTCGGAGTTGGCGGAGATGGTGCCCACCTGGGCGATCGCCTTGTCGTCGGCGGTCGGCTTGGAGAGCTTCTTCAGCTCTTCGACGGCGGCCTTCACGGCCTGGTCGATGCCGCGCTTCAGGTCCATCGGGTTCATGCCGGCAGCGACGGCCTTGGAGCCTTCGCGGATGAACGCCTGCGCCAGCACGGTGGCGGTGGTGGTGCCGTCACCGGCGTTGTCGGAGGTCTTGGAAGCGACTTCCTTGACCATCTGCGCGCCCATGTTCTCGAACTTGTCGGCCAGTTCGATTTCCTTGGCGACGGAAACGCCGTCCTTGGTGATGGTCGGGGCGCCGAAGCTCTTCTCGAGCACGACGTTGCGGCCCTTCGGGCCGAGGGTGGCCTTGACGGCATTGGCGAGGATGTTCACGCCGCGCACCATGCGCGTACGGGCGTCTTCACCGAAACGGATATCTTTGGCTGCCATTGGAAAAACTCCGTGATTCGTAATTCGTGATGAATGATTCGGGAAACGTCGGGCAGCGGGAAATCGGATGGAGTGGGATCGTCAACGCGGCTGCGCTACTGCGAATCCCCAATCCCCAATCCCGCCTCGGCTCAGCCGAGGATTGCGAGAACGTCGTCTTCCTTGATGATCTTGTACTCGATGCCGTCCTGCTTGTAGGCGGAACCGGAGTACTGGCCATAGATCACCTTGTCGCCGACCTTGACCTTCGGGGCGCGCACGCCACCGGTGGCTTCGACGAACTTGCCTTCGCCGACGGCGATGACTTCACCCTTGGTGGGCTTCTCCTTCGCGGCGTCGGGAATGATGATGCCGCCGAGGGAGGTTTCTTCGGCTTCGATCGGCTTGACCACCAGGCGGTCGTACAGCGGCTTGATGTTGCTCATGTCAATCCTCTTAAGTGATTGATTGGACTAGGAAAGGGGCGGCGATGTTAGCAGTCCCAGGGAGAGACTGCCAACGACGCGGACACAAAAACCCGGCAGCGCCGGATGCCGTCCGATGTTGGGTGGGGGCCATGCGCTTTCAAGGGCCGGGTCGAAAAATTTTTTCGCCAGGGCCGTCTGGGCCGGTCTGCGATAATCGCCGGCCCATGCCCGTCTTCCTTATCCTCTCCACCTGCCCGGATGCCGACACCGCCCAGCGGCTGGCGCGGACGCTGGTGGAAGAGCGGTTGGCCGCCTGCGTCAGCCTGTTGCCCGGTGTGGTCTCGACCTACCGCTGGCAGGGCGACGTGGAACAGGCGACCGAGGTCCAGCTGCTGGCCAAGACCTCCGGCGACCGCCGCGAGGCCCTGATGGCGCGCCTGGCCGAACTCCACCCGTATGAACTGCCGGAGATCCTGGCGGTCGAAACCGCCGCCGGCCTGCCCGCCTACCTGGACTGGGTCGCCGCCGAAACCCGGGCCGACGCCCGTGCCTCCGAGTGACCCGATGACGCCGATCCGCGCCCTGCTCTCCCTCCTGCTGCTGTCCCTGACCTCGCTGCTGGCGCCGGCCGCGTCCGCCGCGATTACCCAGGACGACCTGCTGCCGGTGGACGAAGCGTTCGTGCTGACAGCCACCGCGCCGACGCGCGACAGGATCGAGATCCGCTGGAAGATCACCGAGGGCTATTACCTCTACCGGCATCGCACCAGCGTGGGCGCCGATCCCGGCTTCGCCGCGCAGCCCCTGCAGTTGCCGAAGGGCAAGGCCTACCGCGACGAGTTCTTCGGCGACGTCGAAACCTACCGCGGCGAGCTGCTCGCCACCCTGCCCGGCCAGCCGACGGCGTCGACCGACCGCGTCACGCTGAAGATCAAGTACCAGGGCTGTGCCGACGCCGGCATCTGCTACCCGCCGCAGACGCGCACGCTGACGGTGGCGTTGCCGCCCGCCGCCGGCGAGGCCTTCGTGCCGCTGGGTTCCGGTGCGCTCGCCGGCGGCCTGCTCGGCCAGAAACCGCAGGCCGGCATGGACGCACTGCCGCTGCCGGAGGAACAGGCGTTCGCGTTCGAGGCGATCGCCTTCAACGGCAACGAGCTGCTGCTGCGCTTCACCCCCGCGCGCGGTTATTACGTCTACCGCGACCGCACGTCGATGGCGCTGGAAGGCGCGCCGGGCATCGCTCTGCAGGCGCCACGCTGGCCGACAGGCAAGGCGCACCGCGACGCGCATTTCGGCGAGGTCACGGTCTACTTCGACCAGGCCGAAGTGCCGGTGCCGTTGCGGCGGGAGAACGCAAAGGCCGCACAGGCGACTCTGCGCGTCACGTTCCAGGGGTGCCAGACCGACGGCATCTGCTATCCGCCGATGACGCGACGGGTGAAGCTGTCGATCCCCGCCGGCACGGTGACGCCGGCCGCCACGCCGGACGTGCCGGCGCCCGCCGCCGTCGCAGCGCTGCCGACGAGCGAGACGACACCCGCGAGCACGCAGGTCGCGGTTCCCGTCGCGGGCGCGACGACCTCACCCGTTGCGGCCGACGTCGAACGGACACGTCCTCCGGCAGACGTGCTGGCACGCAACCAGGGCAGCGCCACGTCGCTGCTCGTCGCACTCGCGCTGGCGCTGGCTGGTGGCCTGATCCTCAACCTGATGCCGTGTGTGCTGCCGATCCTGTCGTTGAAGGCGCTGTCGCTGGCCGAGAGCGGGCGCGATGGTGGTGACGCGCGACAGCGCGCGCTCTGGTACACGGTGGGCGTGCTGGTCAGCTTCGTCGCCGTCGGTGCGCTGGCACTCGCGCTGCGGGCCGCCGGCCTGGCGCTCGGGTGGGGCTTCCAGTTGCAGCAGCCGTGGGTCGTCGGGCTGTTGGCCTATGTGATGTTCGCGGTGGGTCTGAGCCTGTCGGGCGTGTTCGCGGTCGGGCATCGCCTGGCGGGCACCGGCCATGGACTTGCGTCGCGTCGCGGTCCGGTCGGCGATTTCTTTACCGGCGTGCTGGCGGTGGTGGTGGCCAGCCCCTGCACGGCCCCTTTCATGGGCATCGCACTCGCGTACGCCTTCACGGCGCCCACGCCGTTGGCACTGCTGGTCTTCGCGGTACTCGGCCTGGGATTGGCGTTGCCGTTCCTGCTGATCGGCTTCGTGCCGGCGCTGGCACATCGCCTGCCGCGCCCCGGCGCTTGGATGGAGACGCTGAAGCAGGTACTCGCCTTCCCGATGTACCTCACCGCGGCATGGCTGCTGTGGGTGCTGGGCAAGCAGCGCGGCGTCGATGCGGTGGGGCTGGCGCTGGTCGGACTAGTGCTGCTGGCGCTCGGGCTGTGGTGGTTCCAGCGCGTGCGCTTCGCGGCACCGCTTCAGCGCATGCTGGCACTCGCGTTGGCGACCTCCGCGCTGGTACCTCTGGTGATGGTGCACCGGTTGCCTACAAGCACGTCAGCAGCAGCGATGACGGACGGCCACGTGCCTTACTCGGCGGAACGCCTGGCCGCCCTGCGTGCGGAGGGCCGCATCGTCTTCGTCGACATGACCGCCGACTGGTGCGTGACCTGCAAGGCCAACGAAAAGGCCGTGCTGAACACCGACGCGTTCCGTGAGCTGCTGTCAGAACACGATGCCGTGATGATGACGGGCGACTGGACGAACGTGGACCCTGCCATCACCGCCTTCCTCGAACAGCACAAGGCCGTCGGCGTGCCGCTGTACGTGATGTACCCGCGCAACGGCGGCGAAGGCGAGGTCCTGCCGACCGTGCTGACCCACGACACGGTGCGCCAGGCCTTCGAACGGGCGGCGCGATGAAGGCCACCACGCCGCGCATCCTGGCGGTCGCCGGCCTGGCGGCCGGACTGGGTTTGCTCGCCAGCCTCTGGCTAGACGGCAACCCCCTGTGGCGGACCGGCCCGGGCGAGCGCGCCCTGCATGCCGCCATCAACGCCACGGCACCGACGCCGCCGCCAGGCGTCACGCCGGCGGCCATCGGCGATCCGATGCCCGCCATCGCGTTGCCGGGACTGGATGGCAAGATCGTCGATCTCGCCGCCCACTACCGCGGCAAGCGGCTGCTGATCAATGTCTGGGCCAGCTGGTGCGGCCCCTGCATCGAGGAGATGCCCGAGCTGCAACGCTTCGCGATGGCGCAGGGGGCAGAGGGCGTGCAGGTGATTGGCCTGGCGCTGGATTCGCCGGAAGCGGTGCGGGATTTCCTGTCCCGCGTGCCGGTCGGCTATCCCATCGTGCTGGACACGCCGGGCCCGTCCGACGCCAGCGTATGGCTGGGCAACGCCAAGGGCGTCCTGCCGTATACCGTACTGATCGGCACGGATGGCCGGGTCGAGCGACAGAAGATCGGCCCGTTCCAGCACGGCGAGATCAGCGACTGGGCGCAGTAGCAACGCCGCGTTACGTCGTCGAAACGGCGGTCATCGTGCGCCATCAGTTGAAAACCCGCCTTGCCGGCGCGCCTTGTCGCCCCGCCTCGACCTGATCGGCACGAATCGCGCCAGGAATCAAACAAGCGCTTAAAACGAGGCAAACTTCGGCGAACTGGACAGCATTGCCGGGTTCGCGCAGACTGCCGGCCTTCCGCTGGAGAGCCGAATGGCGAAGCTGCTGGTCCTGCATGGCCCCAACCTCAATCTGCTCGGGACGCGCGAGCCGGAGCTCTATGGCCACACGACGCTGGCGGACATCGACCTGGCGCTGACGGCACAGGCGCAGGCGGCCGGGCATGAACTCGCGACCTTCCAGTCCAACGCGGAACACGCGCTGGTCGACCGCATCCAGGCCACCCGCACCGACGGCACCGCCTTCATCCTGATCAACCCGGCCGCGTTCACCCACACCTCCGTCGCGATCCGCGACGCGCTGGCGGCGGTAGCGCTGCCCTTCATCGAAATCCACCTGTCCAACCCGCACAGCCGCGAACCCTTCCGCCACACCAGCTACTTCAGCGACAAGGCGGTCGGCGTGGTCTGCGGGTTCGGTGCGGACAGTTACCGCTACGCGCTGGACGCCGCCCTGCAGCGGCTGCCCGCCTGACTTTCCTCTGTTCCCCGCGGGGAACGATGTTCAACCACGAGGCTCCCATGGATCTCCGCAAAATCAAGAAACTCATCGACCTGCTGGAAGAGTCGAACCTGGCCGAAATCGAGATCAAGGAAGGGGAAGAATCAGTGCGCCTGGCGCGGACGCCCAAGGGCGGCTATGCCGCGCCCGCCGCACCGGCGCCCGTGGCCTACGCCGAACCGCGCCCCGCGGCACCGATGCCGATGAGCTCGCCGACCGAAGCCTCCACCGGCGGCACCGCCAAGCCCGGCAACGCGCTGCCCGACGGCCACGTGGTGCGCGCGCCCATGGTCGGCACCTTCTATGCCTCCCCGTCGCCGGACAAGCCTGCCTTCGTCAGCGTCGGCCAGTCGGTAAAGGCCGGTGAGACGCTGGCGATCATCGAGGCGATGAAGATGTTCAACCCCATCGAAGCCGACGTGTCCGGCACCGTGCTGTCGATCCTGGCCGACAGCGGCCAGCCGATCGAATTCGACCAGCCCCTGTTCGTGATCGGCTGAGGTCGGCACCATGCTGGACAAGGTCGTTATCGCCAACCGGGGTGAGATCGCGCTGCGCATCCTGCGCGCCTGCCACACCCTCGGCATCCGCACGGTCGCGGTGCACTCCACCGTCGACCGCAACCTCAAGCACGTGGCCATGGCCGACGAGTCCGTCTGCATCGGCCCGGCCGCCTCGAAGGACAGCTATCTCAACATCCCGGCCATCATCGCCGCGGCCGAGGTGACCGACGCGCAGGCCATCCATCCGGGCTACGGCTTCCTGTCGGAGAACGCCGACTTCGCCGAGCGCGTGGAGCAGTCCGGCTTCATCTTCATCGGCCCGAAGGCGGACACGATCCGCATGATGGGCGACAAGGTGGAAGCGATCCGCGCCATGCAGGCAGCCGGCGTGCCGTGCGTGCCCGGCAGCGGTGGTCCGCTGGGCGACGACATCGTCGCCAATACCCGGATCGCGCGCGAGATCGGCTATCCGGTGATCATCAAGGCCGCGGGCGGCGGCGGCGGCCGCGGCATGCGCGTGGTGCATGTCGAGGGCGCGCTGAAGGCCGCCATCGAGACCACCAAGTCGGAAGCCAAGGCGGCGTTCGGCAACGGCGAGGTCTACATGGAGAAGTTCCTGGAGAATCCGCGCCACGTGGAGATCCAGGTGCTCGCCGATGGCCAGGGCAACGCCATCCACCTGGGCGAACGCGACTGCTCGATGCAGCGCCGCCACCAGAAGGTGGTCGAGGAAGCGCCGGCGCCCGGCATCACCGAGGAACTGCGCAACGAGATCGGCAAGGTCTGCGTGGAAGCGTGCATCCGCATCGGCTACCGCGGCGCAGGCACGTTCGAATTCCTGTTCGAGGACGGCCGCTTCTACTTCATCGAGATGAACACCCGCATCCAGGTGGAGCATCCGGTGACCGAGCGCATCACCGGCATCGACCTGGTCTGCGAACAGCTGCGCATCGCGGCCGGCCACAAGCTGAGCATCAAGCAGTCCGACATCGTGCTGCGCGGCCATGCCATCGAATGCCGCATCAACGCGGAAGACCCGGACACGTTCATGCCGCACCCGGGCCTGATCCAGCATTTCCATCCGCCGGGCGGCCCCGGCGTGCGCGTGGACACGCACATCTACGAAGGCTACCGCGTCCCGCCGAACTACGATTCGATGATCGCCAAGCTGATCGTCCACGGCCCGGACCGCGACACCGCGATCGCGCGCATGCGCGTCGCGCTCAGCGAGATGGTCATCGACGGCATCAAGACCAACATCCCGCTGCAGCAACGCATCATGCGCGACCAGGGCTTCCAGGCCGGTGGACAGAACATCCACTATCTGGAAAAGCGCCTGGCCGAACGCAAGAACAAGGCGATCTCGCTGGTCTGAGGATTCGCCGCGCCAGACGCACGAAGGGCCGGGATGGCGACATCCCGGCCCTTGCCGTTTCCACGTTCGGGCGAGGCGACGCGGTGTATTACCGCTCGGGTGCCTGCTGCGTGCCGGGCACCGGTACGGCACCGAGCGGCGAGGACGGATCGGTGATCCGCACCACCTCCGACGACCCGTTGGGCCAGACCACCCTGATCGTGCTGCCCGGCGCCAACGTCGAGAACGGCGTGCCGCTGCGCGCGCGGTACAGCGCGGCGACCTGCGCGGCGCCGAGGCGGCGCGCCTCGTCCGGCGCATGGATGGTCATGTGGCCAACCCGCGACAGATCGCGGAACGCGGGGTCGCGTGTTTCGATCACGATCGTCGCCGCCGCGGCGGCATACGCCACCACCACCAAACCCCAGACCAGGAGATTGGCTCCCGGCCGCGTGCGCTTGTATTTCATCCTTCCACTCCCGGGTGGGACAGCAACGTGCCCACCATCTCGTCCACGTTGTCCCGACCTTGGCGCGGCACACCGGCATCGCGCGCGAAGGTGGTGAAATCCTGCGATTCGTCCTGCGAACAGATGCCGCCGTTGACGCAGTAGTTGGTCATCATCGTGCCGCCGGGGCTGCAGTCCATGCCGAGCCGGCAGGCCGCCACGCGCCAGGCGATCTCGGTCAGTTCGCTGCCCGACACCTCGCCCAGCGTGTCGCGACGGCCGCTGCCGATCGTGCCCATCGCCGGCGCGATGGCCAGGTAGGCGAACGGATCGCCCGAATCGAGTACGCGCTGCACCAGGTCGCGCTGGTAGTCGTCGCCTTCCCGCAAGGGCTGCTCCATCGCCAGCAGCGCGGCTTCCGCCGCCAGGCTGCCGGCCTGCGCCGCCTGCAGGCGACGCGTGAAGACCGTCGCCGACGAGAAACCGTCCGCCGGCATGAAGCGTGCGCAGCGTTGCTGCACGCGCTGGCGGGCGGACAGCATCGCAGCACCATTCGACAATCCCAGGCCGGCGATCACGCGCGTGTCCTGCACATAGCCTGCGGGATCGGCCGCGTAGCCCGCGCAGTGATCCTGCACCAGGCTCAACAGCCACATGGCATCCGCATCTCCAGCCGCGGCGAGCACCATGAGTTCGCGCGAATAGGCGAACAGGTCGGTGCTGTCCTCGAACGCGCGCCGCAACGGCGACAAGACCGGCACGGTCCGCGCCGACATGGGGCGCAGCATCGCGTCCGGTGTCGCAAGTGCGGACGGATCCCCGTCGTGCGCAATGGCCGGGGCCTCTCCCGATCCTCCGGCATGCGGCAGCCAACCCGCCTGGCGCAGCGGCATCCACGCCAGCACACCCAGCAGGCCCACCAGCATCGTCGGCAGCAGCAGCTTCCGGGGCACGCGCGCATTATCCCGGTGCCCGCCACCCCTTACAACGTGGCGCACGCGCGTCCTTGACCGCGATCACGCGCAGGCGCGGGGCAGCCGCGGGCGCGTGAGACAATCCCAGCCTGTCCATTCCCCCGCCCGGCCGACATGCCCTACCTGGAACTCTCACTGCGCTGCACCGAAGCCGAGCAGCCTCGCTACGAGAATGCGCTCGACGACGTGGGCGCCCTGTCGGTGACCCTGCTGGATGCCGACGCCGATACCGGCAACGAGCGCGCCATCCTGGAACCCGGCGTCGGCGAGACGCCGCTGTGGAAATCACTGGTGCTGACCGCGCTGTTCGATGCGGACGCCGATGCACTGACGTTGCTGGCCGCACTGGAAGCCTTCGATCCGGGACTCGACTGGACGCAGGCGGGTTTCCGCAAGGTCGAGGACGAGGACTGGGAACGCGCATGGCTGGACCAGTTCAAGCCGATGCGCTTCGGCGCACGCACGTTCATCGTGCCGTGGAACCATGAGGTGCCCGAGGAGGCGGGCGACGATGCGGCGATCGTGCGCCTCGATCCCGGGCTGGCGTTCGGCTCCGGCACGCACCCGACCACGGCGCTGTGCCTGCGCTGGCTGGACACGCTCGCGGGCGAGGGCCTGCTGCAGGACCAGCGCGTGCTCGACTTCGGTTGCGGCTCCGGCATCCTCGCACTGGCCGCGCTGAAGCTCGGCGCCGCGCACGCGACCGGCGTCGACAACGATCCTCAGGCCCTGCTGGCGAGCGCCGACAATGCGCAACGCAACGGTGTCGATGCGCATTTCCACGTCTACCTGCCGGATGACGAACCGGCCGCCACCTATCCGGTCGTGGTGGCGAACATCCTCGCGTCGGCGCTCGACGCCCTCGCCGACGTGCTCGCCGCGCGCGTGGCGGCGGGGGGCCGCATCGCGCTGTCCGGCATCCTCAAGGGGCAGGAAGACGAACTGCTGGCCCGCTATGCCCCCTGGTTCGATGCACTGTCCGCCACGCAGGAAGGCGACTGGATGCGCATCGACGGCATCCGCCGCTGACGCAGCCGGTCACAACACGCCCGCGGACGAGCATGGTTGAATAGCCGCCATGTTCACGGCCTGCCCGCACTGCCAGTTCCTTGTCGCCCGCGATCCGCGCTCCGGCGCGACGCCGGCGGACTGTCCGCGCTGCGGCAAGGCGCTGGTCACGAAGGATGATGTCGCCACGCCGGCCCCCAGCTTCGTGACCCTGCTGCACGCCGCGCCGGATCCCGTATCGACTGCATCGGGGCCGGACGCATCCGACGCGGCGATGGGTGAGCAGGAAGCGTCGCCTGCGACGTCCGCGCCGTCGATGGACGCGCCTGCCCAGATGATCGGCGAGGAGACGCCGCCACTCCCGCCTGCGATCGACGAAGACGCGATCACGCCGCGCGATCCTGCCTCCGCTGGTTCCCACGCGCCCGCAACCGCAACCGCAACCGCAACCGCAACCGCCAGCACGCTCGACGTACCCGTCGCGCGCAAGGCGACAGGGCCCCGCTTCCTTCATCGGACACGCACCACGCCGGTGCATGCGAAGCGCGCGCGCCTGCAGTGGGCCATCGTCGCCGCGCTGTCGGCGCTGCTGTGCATGCAGGTCATCGTCGCGGACCGCGCGAGGCTCGCGATGCAGGCCGGCTGGCGGCCCATCGTCGTCGCGCTGTGCGGCATCGCCCGCTGTGATGTACCGATCTGGCGCGAACCCGCTGCGTTCACCATGCTCAGTCGCGACGTCCGCCCGCTGCTGGACACGCCCGGCACCTTGCTGGCGCAGGCCACGTTCCGCAATGAAGCGCGCTGGGCGCAGGGCTGGCCCATCATCCTGCTGACGCTGAAGGATGCGGATGGGCGCACGCTGGGCGCACGCGCCCTGCGACCAGAGGAATACCTGGCCGAAGGCGAGGCAGTCACCGCCATCGGCCCCGGCCAGAGTGCGCAGGTCGCCGTGCGCATACGCGAGCCCAGCGCCAGCGTCGTCGCGTTTTCCTTCGACTTCCGTTAAACGCGCGGGTTCATGAAAAAAGCGGATGCATGCGCCGCGATCAGGCGCTAGACTCGTCCCCCCGCCGAATACCCACAAGCACAAGGCGGCACCTGCTTCCGTAGCGCCCAGGGGATCCGTTTGAACGCTGCCTCCACACGCCAGGACACGCCTCGCACCGCGTCGCGCCCGCCGTTGCGCGAGCATGTCGCGCAGTCCGTGCGCCGCTACCTGCGCGACCTGGACGGCTGCGAAGCCGACGATGTGTACGAGATCGTGCTGCGCGAGATGGAAATCCCACTGTTCGTGGAAGTGCTGAACCATTGCGACGGCAACCAGAGCCGCGCGGCCGCCATGCTCGGCATCCATCGCGCAACGCTGCGCAAGAAGCTCAAGGATTACGGGCTGGCCTGAGGCACCGGACGCCGTGCTGCAGCGCGTTATAATTCGCGCCCCGCTCCGCACCGTCGTCCTCCATGACTCCTGATCTCCAGCCCGTGCGTCGGGCGCTGTTGTCCGTTTCCGACAAGACCGGCCTGCTCGAGCTGGCGCGCGCGCTGGCGGCGCGCGATGTCGAACTCTTGTCCACCGGCGGCACCGCCAGGACACTGCGTGACGCGGGCCTGGCCGTGCGCGATGTCGCCGACGTCACCGGCTTCCCGGAAATGATGGATGGCCGGGTCAAGACGCTGCACCCCAAGGTGCACGGCGGACTGCTGGGACGTGCCGGCACCGACGACGCGGTGATGGCCGAACACGGCATCGGCGCGATCGACCTGCTGGTGCTGAACCTGTATCCGTTCGAATCGGTCACCGCGAAGGCCGACTGCACGCTGGCGGAGGCGGTGGAGAACATCGACATCGGCGGCCCGGCCATGCTGCGCTCGGCCGCGAAGAACTTCGCGCGCGTCGCCGTCGCGACCGATCCGTCGCAGTACGCCGGCCTGGTGGCCGAACTCGACGCCAACGATGGTGCGCTGTCGGCGGACACCCGTTTCGCGCTGTCGGTGGCGGCGTTCAACCGTGTGGCGCAGTACGACGCGGCGATCAGCAACTACCTGTCCGCGATCACCGACACCTCCGGCGCGGTACCGGTGCGCAGCGCCTTCTCCGCGCAGGCGAACGGCAGCTTCGTCAAGGTCATGGACCTGCGCTACGGCGAGAATCCGCACCAGCAGGCCGCGTTCTATCGCGACCTGTATCCCGCGCCCGGCTCGCTGGCCACGTTCGAGCAGTTGCAGGGCAAGGAGCTCAGCTACAACAACATCGCCGACAGCGATGCGGCATGGGAATGCGTGCGCCAGTTCGACGCGCCGGCGTGCGTGATCGTCAAGCACGCCAACCCGTGCGGCGTTGCCGTGGGCGTGGCCTGCGGGGATGCATACGAGCTCGCGTACGCCACCGACCCCACCAGCGCGTTCGGCGGCATCATCGCGTTCAACCGCACGCTGGATGCGGCCACGGCGAAGGTCATCCTGGACCGCCAGTTCGTCGAAGTCCTGATCGCGCCGGACTACGAGCCCGCCGCCCTCGACTACGCGACGAAGAAGGCCAACGTGCGCGTGCTGCGCATCCCGATGGCGGCTGCCTCGCCCGGCTTCATCGACACCAAGCGCATCGGTTCCGGCCTGCTGCTGCAGACGGCCGACGACCGCGTGGTGACACGCGACGAATTGAAGGTGGTGACGAAACTCGCGCCGACCGACGCGCAGTTCGCCGACCTGCTGTTCGCCTGGAAGGTCGCCAAGTTCGTGAAGTCCAACGCCATCGTCTATGCGAAGGACCATCGCACCATCGGTGTCGGCGCCGGCCAGATGAGCCGCGTGTATTCGGCGCGCATCGCCGGCATCAAGGCGGCCGATGCGAACCTGGTGGTCGAGGGTTCGGTGATGGCCAGCGATGCCTTCTTCCCGTTCCGCGACGGCATCGACGCCGCCGCCGCCGCCGGCATCAAGGCGGTGATCCAGCCGGGTGGCTCGATGCGCGACAGCGAGGTGATCGCCGCGGCGGACGAGCACGGCATCGCGATGGTGTTCACCGGCGTCCGCCACTTCCGCCACTGAGATTCTTCGCCGCGTCGTCGGGCATTCGAGGAGCAGCGCAGGACATGACTCGCAACGTATCCACCGTGCTGGCGTCGATGATCGCGGCGTGTGCCCTGGCCGGGTGCTCGGACACGCGGCAGCCCGTGCAGGAAGCGAGGACGCGGATCGCCGCTACCTTGCCGGCGCCCTACTTCGAGGACCTGGTCACCGAATCGGTGTCCGTCGACGGCGACCGCCTGGTCCTGCTGGTGCGCAGTCCGGCCGGCAGCGCCGCGAAGACGCGCGGCGCCCCCGGCTTCGACGCACTGAAGGACAGTGAGCAGGCCGCGCTGCGCGACCTGTGCGGACGTCCCGAGATCATGCCGCTGCTCGATACCGAAGCGGTGCTCGTACGCCGCTTCGTGGACCGCGAAGATGTCCTGTTCTTCGAAGTCGCCCTCCCCGCGCGCGCCTGCGCGAGCCCGCCGGCCGACGCGCCGGCCCAGCCCTGAGGAAAGCCCCTTGAAAGTCCTGGTGATCGGTTCCGGCGGTCGTGAGCACGCGCTGGCGTGGAAGCTGGCGCAGTCGCCGCGCGTGGACGAGGTGATCGTGGCGCCCGGCAACGCCGGCACCGCGACCGAGGCCAAGTGCCGCAACGCCGCCGTCAAGGCCAATGACATCGAAGGCCTGCTTGCGCTGGTGCGGGCCGAAGGCGTGGGCCTGACCGTGGTCGGCCCCGAAGTGCCGCTGGTGGCCGGCGTGGTGGACCGCTTCCGTCTGGCCGGGCTGCGCATCTTCGGCCCCACGGCGGCAGCGGCGCAGTTGGAAGGCAGCAAGGCGTTCGCCAAGGACTTCCTCGCACGCCACGGCATCCCGACCGCGTTCTACGCGGTGCATACCGACGTGGACGCCGCACTGGCGTACCTCCGGGAGAAAGGCGCCCCGATCGTGGTCAAGGCCGACGGCCTGGCAGCGGGCAAGGGCGTCATCGTGGCGATGACCTTGCAGGAAGCCGAAGACGCGGTGCGCGACATGCTGTCGGGCAATGCCTTCGGCGACGCCGGCGCGCGCGTGGTGATCGAGGAATTCCTGGACGGCGAAGAAGCCAGCTTCATTTCGATGGTGGATGGCAACACCGCCCTGCCGATGGCGACGAGCCAGGACCACAAGCGCGTGGGCGACGGTGATACCGGCCCCAACACGGGGGGCATGGGCGCCTATTCGCCGGCGCCGGTGGTCACGGCGGACGTGCATGCGCGCGTGATGCGCGAGGTGGTGAATCCCACCGTGCAGGGCATGCTCGCCGACGGCGTGCCGTTCACCGGGTTCCTGTATGCGGGACTCATGATCGATGCGGCCGGCGCGCCCAAGGTCATCGAATTCAACGTGCGCTTCGGCGACCCGGAAACGCAGCCGGTGATGCTGCGCCTGAAGTCCGACCTGGTGGAGCTGGTCGAAGCGGCCATCGACGGCCGCCTGGACGCCGCCGAGGCGCAGTGGGATCCACGCCCGTCGCTCGGCGTGGTGATGGCCGCCTCACCGTATCCGGAGACGCCGGTGACCGGCGACGTGATCCTCGGGCTGGACGAGGTGCCGGCCACGGCCAAGGTCTTCCATGCCGGTACCGCGCTGGATGCCGAAGGTCGCGTGGTCAGCGCCGGCGGGCGCGTGCTGTGCGTCGCAGCGCTGGGCGATTCGGTGTCCGATGCGCAAAGACATGCGTACGCAGGCGTGGACAAGGTGCGATGGACGAACGAATTCCACCGCACCGACATCGGCTGGCGCGCGATCGCGCGCGAACGCGCGGACGACTGACCGTCTACTCCGCCTGCACGAAACTCGCCGCGTGCTCGCGCGGCGCACTGCGCAGGTATTGCGGCGCGACGGCGACCTTCGCTCCCAGCGCTGCGGCGGCATGCCACGGCCAGCGCGGGTCGTAGAGGATGCCGCGCGCGATGGCGATCGCGTCGGCCCGGTCCTGCACCAGGAGGTCTTCGGCCTGCTGCGGTTCGGTGATCAGGCCGACGGCGATGACCGGCATCGCCACCTCGCGCTTGATCGCCTCGGCGAAGGGCACCTGGTAGCCCGGCCCCAGCGCGATCCGCTGCGCCGGATGCAGGCCGCCGCTCGATACATGGATGAAATGGCAGCCGCGCGCATCCAGCGCCTTCGCCAGCACGAGGCTCTGCGCGAGATCCCACCCGCCGTCGACCCAGTCGGTGGCCGAGATGCGGATACCGACCGCCACCGACGCCGGCACGGCAGCCTTGACGGCGTCGAACACCTGCAGCGCGAGGCGCATGCGATTTTCCAGCGTGCCGCCGTAGGCGTCATCGCGCTGGTTGCTCAACGGCGACAGGAACTGGTGCAGCAGATAGCCGTGCGCGGCGTGGATCTCGATCAGTTGCAGCCCGAGTCGCACGGCGCGACGCGCACTGTCGGCGAACGCGGCGACGACGGCATCGATGCCGGCCTGATCCAGCGCGTCCGGCGCATGCTGGCCCTCGGCGTAGGCGACCGGCGAAGCCGACACTGTCTGCCAGCCGTGCGGTGCGTCCGGCGCGATCTGCGCGCCGTGGTGGTCCCAGGGACGATGCGTGGACGCCTTGCGGCCGGCGTGCGCCAGTTGCACGCCGATCGGCATGCTGGAGTAGCGGCGCGTCGCCGCCAGCGCGTTGGCGAACGCGGCTTCGGTGGTGTCGTCCCACAGGCCGAGGTCCGCCCAGCTGATGCGGCCGCGCGCTTCAACGGCGGTGGCCTCGATGATCGCCAGGGCGGCACCGGACTGCGCGAGGTTGGGCCAATGGAAGGCGTGCCATGCGGTGGCGCGGCCTTCCTCCGAGGAGTACTGGCACATCGGCGCAATGACGATGCGGTTGGAAAGCGACAGCGGCCCCAGCGCGAGGGGCGAGAACAGGCGACTCATGGACGGGGCGATACCGGACGACGTGGGGCGGCCACTATCCCCCTGCCCCCTCTGCCCTTCAATGCCATCGACGGAACACTGTCGGGCGCAGCGGCGCGCATCGCCATCGCGATTTGCTAGGCTGCGCGCAACCCATGGAGGGCGCATGTCCAGCCACAGCCAGTTTTCGCTGCTGACGCAACGGCGGTTCCTGCCGTACTTCACCGTCCAGGCGCTCGGCGCCTTCAACGACAACGTGTACCGGCAGGCGATCATCGGCCTGCTGATCTTCCTGGGCGCCAGCACCGACGAACGCGCGCTCTACGCCATCATCGCGCCGGCCATCTTCATCCTGCCGTATTTCCTGTTCTCGGCAATCGCCGGCCAGATCGCGGAGAAACTGGAGAAGCACCGCCTGATCGTGATCACCACGACGATGGAGATCGTGATCATGTCGCTGGCCGCGGTGGGCTTCCTGCTGCAGAACATGCCGGTGCTGCTGGTCGCCCTGTTCTGTACCGGCGTGCAGTCCACGTTGTTCGGACCGGTGAAGTATTCCGTGCTGCCGTCGATCCTCAAGCCGGAGGAGCTGACAGGCGGCAACGGCCTGGTCGAGATGGGCACGTCGATCTCGATCCTGTGCGGCATGATCGCCGGCGGCATGATCTTCCAGGTGGCCGGCGCCCACGGCCCGCAGGCGGCCGCCGTCGCCATCGTGCTGCTCGCGTTGCTGGGCAACGCGTTGTCGCGGCTGATCCCGCGCATGGATGCCGGCGCGCCGGACCTGAAGATCAACTGGAATCCGATCCCCGAGTCGCTGGTCGTGCTGCGCATGGCCAAACAGCAACTGGCCGTGCGCAACGCCATCCTGGGCGTGTCGTGGTTCTGGTTCTTCGGCACGCTGCTGACCTCGCAGCTGCCCACGTATGCCGAACTGCATCTCGGTGCGCCGGGCGATTCCGCCACGCTTTACGTGGCGGCACTGGCACTGTTCTCCGTCGGCACCGGCATCGGCTCGCTGCTGTGCGAGAAACTGTCCGGCCGCACCGTCGAGATCGGCCTGGTGCCCGTCGGCGCGGCCGGCATGACGGCCTTCCTGCTGGACCTGTATTTCGCGCGCCCCGGCCTGGCGCCGGTCGGAGGACTGGACCTGGCGCAGTTCGTGCGCCAGCCCGGCAGCGTGCGCATCATCATTGATCTGGTGGGTATCGGCCTGTTCACCGGCATCTTCGTGGTGCCGCTGTTCGCGCTGATCCAGAGCCGCACGCGCGCCTCTGAGATGGCGCGCGTGTTCGCGGCGCTGAACATCCAGAACTCCGGCTTCATCGTGCTGGCGGCCTTGACGGGTCTCGCCCTCCAGCGAGGGCTGGACTGGACCAGTCCGCAGATGTTCCTCGCGCTGGCCATCGCCAACGCCGCGGTCGCCATCTGGATCTTCACGATCGTGCCCGAGTTCCTGATGCGTTTCCTCAGCTGGGTGCTGGTGCGCGCGCTGTACCGGCTGCGCCTCCACGGCATCGAGAAGAACGTCCCCGACGAAGGCCCGGCACTGATCGTCTGCAACCATGTCAGCTACATGGACGCGCTGATCCTGGCGGCCACGATCCCGCGCCCGGTGCGCTTCGTCATGTACTACAAGATCTTCAACATCCCGGTGATGAGCTGGATCTTCCGCACCGCCAAGGCCATCCCGATCGCCGGGGCCCGGGAGAATCCCGAACTCATGCAGCGCGCGTTCGAGGAGATCGACGAGGCGCTGGCCGAGGGCGAGATCGTGGGCATCTTCCCGGAAGGCGCGTTGACGAAGGACGGCGATATAGCCGCGTTCAAGTCGGGCGTCGAGAAGATCCTCGAGCGGCGCCCGGTCCCCGTCGTGCCGATGGCGCTGAAGGGCATGTGGGCCAGCATGTGGAGCCGGCGCGACTCGCGGCTCGGCCGCATGCGCGTACCACGGCGATTCCGCGCGCACGTCGAGGTCATGGCCGGCGAGCCGATGGACGGCGCGACCGTGGATGCGGACGCGCTGGAGGCGAAGGTGCGCGCGTTGCGGGGCGATGCCGCGTGATGCTTCCGCAGCGCCGGGTTACCGGCTAGGCTGACGGCAGGGGCTTCTTCCATCACGCGTCACCGCGCACGGCGGCGGCCCCGCCCTGCCCTCCGTCTTTCCGCGAGAACCGCATGAGCAGCCTGCCGCCCTCCACGCACGGACCCTATGTTCCCAACCATCTGGTATGGGCCATCCTCACCACGCTGTTCTGTTGCCTGCCGCTGGGCATCGTCTCCATCGTGTTCGCCGCGCAGGTGGATGGAAAGCGGGCGGCGGGCGATCTGGCCGGCGCACAGGACGCGTCACGGAAGGCGTTGAACTGGGCGATCGCATCGGCGCTGATCGGCCCGATCCTGATGGCGCTCTGGTTCTTTTTGTTCGGCGGTCTGGCACTATTGGGCGGCATGAGCGGCATGTAGGCCGACTCGCACGACCCTCCATCCCTGCATAAGGAAAGCCTGCATGAGCGCCGTACCTCCCATGCCCTCGTCGTCCACGCCGGACAGCGTACCCAACCATCTCGCATGGGCCATCGTGTCCACCGTACTGGCCACCTGCCTGTGCTGCCCGCTCGGCCTGATCGGCATCGTCGCGATCGTGTTCTCGTCGCAGGTGAACGGCAAGCTCAACCAGGGCGACCTAGAAGGCGCGCGCCGCGCGTCCGCCAACGCCAAGACCTGGTGCTGGGTGGCCACTGCGTTCGCCATCATCGGCCTGCTGCTCAACATCATCATGATCGCCACCGGCGGCATGGAGCAGTACATGGAGATGATGCAGCAGATGCAACAGATGCAGTGATCGCGCTGCGACCCCTGCACTACGCGGCATTGACGGCGGCGGCCCTGGTGGCCGCCGCTGGCGTATGGCTGCTGCTGACGTTCGATCCCAATGCCGCGGACAGCCCGTTCCCGGGCTGCATGTTCCGTGCACTGACCGGTTATTTCTGCGTGGGATGCGGCCTGACCCGCGCCCTGCACGCACTGGTCCACGGCGACCTGGGGCGCGCCTTCGCGATGAATCCGCTCGCGGTGCTGCTGTTGCCGGCGATCCCGATGATGATCGCGCACGGACAGGGCTGGCGCCCGCGTGCGCTCGAACCGGTGATGCGCGTCCTGCTGGCGCCCCGCTTCTGGCTGGTGCTGTTGCCGGCGTACTGGATCGCGCGCAACCTGCCGTGGTTTCCCTTCACGCTGCTCGCGCCGGGCTGACGCTGCACACGCTGGCTCAGCTGACCCAGCCGCCGATCACGAACACTGCCAGCGTCGCCAGCCACAGCAGCAGGATGCGCCACACCAAGCTCATCGCATCGCGCAGTTCGGGCAGGTCGCGCATGGCCTGCACCATGCCCTCCTCCGCATATTCCTCGGCCTCCTCCGCCAGCTCACCGCGCACGCTTGCGCGGGCGGCGTGCGGCAGGAAGCCCGTGTCCAGGCGGAAACGCGTGCCGCCCGCTTCACGCCAGGCGGTGAACACCGTATCGAAGTTGCCCACCAGCGCCATCGCGAGCGTCATCAATTGCGCGACCGGCCACTCGAGTGCCGTCGTCAGCACCTGCGTCCCGCGCCGGTTCTGCTCGGGCAGGACCTCCGAAGCGCGACTGTGCACCGCAAGCCGATAGAGCATCGCCCCCACGGGGCCGAGCAGCAGGAACCAGAACAGCACGCCGAACCAGCGGCGCAATGCATTGGCGAACACGGCCTCCACCAGCGCGGGACCATCCAGCGCCGCCGTCTCGCCCGTCAAGCCGAGGCGCGCGATGGCGGCGCGACGGCTCGGGGCGTCGTGCGCATCGATGACCGCTTCGACGTCGACATCGAGATCGCGCGGACCCCACGCATAGACCAGGACCGCGATATCGAACAACAGGCCCACGAGTCCGTAGACCGGTCCATCGAGCAGCCCCTGCAGCAGCGCGACCACCAGCAGCACCGGCACCAGCGCCAGTGCGATGCCATAGCGTGCCTGCCACGCGCCGCCCGCCGATTCGCCCAGCCAGTGAAGCCACGCGTCGTACCACGCGTAACGACGGAGCGAGGCGACCAGCGTGGGCGCGACATGGCCCAGCACCAGCGCAAGCACGACGGCAACGAGCGTGATCGACATGCAGGCTCCTCCGGCCGGGATTCTAGCGTGGGGGGCTGTTAATGCCCGGTCTCGGCTGCCGTGGGCGCGAGGCGCGCGCGCATGCCGGCGTGCCAGTGCTCGATCAGCGCGCGCGCGATCGAAATCGACGGCGACAACAGCAGGCCTTCGCCATCGTCGCTGCCCTCGCGCGCGAGCGCGGCATCGATCTCGTCGAACGAGAACCAGCGCGCGTCCTCGAGCTCGCCGTCGACCTGCGGCGTGTCCGGTTCGGCGTCCGCACAGAAGCCCAGCATCAATGCGCCCGGGAACGGCCACGGCTGCGCACCCAGGTAGCGGCACGACCGCACGCGCACCTGGGTTTCCTCGCGTACTTCCCGCGCGACGGTCTGCTCGAGCGTCTCGCCCGGCTCCACGAAGCCGGCGACGACCGAATAGCGTCGCGGTGGCCACGATGCCTGCCGGCCGAGCAGCAGGCGCTCGCCGTCGCTTACCGCGACGATCACCGCCGGATCGACGCGCGGATAGTGGTCCTTGCCGCACTGCGTGCAGTGCGCGATGTACCCGGCCCGGCGGAACGTGATGTCGCCGCCGCAGGCGCTGCAGAAACGGGTCGAGGACTGCCAGTGCAGCAGCGCGCGCGCCATCGCGAAGACGCCGGACTCGAACGCAGGCCAGGTCGCCGCCGCGCGTCGCAGGTCACGCCATGCAGGCGCATCCACGGCGTGGTGGCGGGCGTGTGCGGCGAACCACGCCACGCCGTCGCGCACGCCGAGGAAGAGACTGGCGCCTGGCCCCCCGCCCAACGACGCGCCTGCGCAGGCCAGCAGCGCACCGTCGGCATCCGCCATCGCGCGCCCTTCATCGTCCAGCACCAGCACGCACGCATCGGGCCACAGGCGCGCCAGCGCGTCGGCGTCGTCGCGCAAGGCGTCGGCGCGGTCCAGCGTGTCGCCCGCGAAGGCGAACCCGGAAAGCGGCGCAGAAAGGGAAGCGTGACCTGTCACGGGACGCGGCAGGCCGGGCGTCACATGCTGAAACTGCTGCCGCAGCCGCAGGTGGTCTTGGCGTTCGGGTTGCGGATGACGAACTGCGCACCCTGCAGGCTTTCGCTGTAGTCGACTTCCGCCCCCATCAGGTATTGCAGGCTGAGGGGATCCACCAGCAGCGACACGCCATCGGTATCGACGGCGACATCGTCTTCCGCGCGATTCTCGTCGAACTCGAACCCGTACTGGAATCCCGAGCACCCACCGCCCTGGATGTAGACGCGAAGGGCGAGCGAATCGCTGCCTTCTTCCTGGATCAGCTCGCGCACCTTGGCGGCCGCCGCCGGCGTGAAGTTCAGCGGACGGTCGATCGACTGGTAATCGGGCGCGGCCGCCGCGGTGGGCAGGGAAACGACGGTGGTCATGCGGCAAGGATGGGGGCTGGCGGAAGGCAGTTCAAGCTCAGCGCGTGGCGGCGCCCTGGCCGGCACCCTCTTTCGCCGACGCCTGCGCCCACGGGAACGACTGTTCCACGGCCGCGCCGCTCTGCGGCACGACGCGGGCGATGACGCGCACGGGCTTGAAGCCGGGCGGCAGCAGCAGGTCGCCCTCGACCTGCTGGAAATACTTGAACGAGTACGGCACGCCGGGCGCGTTCGGCTGCTGGCGCAGGTCGGCCCAGGCCAGGCGGCGCAGCTTGCCGGCCTCGGTGCCCTCCACGGACACCAGCAGGCGGCCCGCATTCACGGCGCCGCGGTTGAGGTTCTGCGTAAGCGTGGCGGTGAAATGCCAGGCCTGTTCGTCCTGCGGCTGCAGGATGAGCTCGTGCACCGACAGGCCGCGACGTTGCGCGGTGGCACCGACGAACCGTTCGTAGAACGCGACATCGGCGCGAAGGCCGGCGATTTCCTCGTCGCGCTCGGACAGGGTGGCCTGCAGGTCGCGGTTGGCGTCGCGGCTGATCTGGTCGGAGCGGGACAACGTGGCGACCTGCTGCTCGAGCACCTCGATGCGCTGTTGCTGGACCCGCAGTTGCGCGGGCGTCGGACCCGGCTCCGCGTCGCCCGCCAGCGCGTGCCACAGCGCCCAGCCGCCCAACACGAGTGCGCCGCCCAGCACCGAGAGCGCGATGAACGGCCCCCGTTTGAAACGGGGCGGAGGTACGTTCGGCGGGACGGGCCTGGCGTTCATGGCCGCAGGATAGCGCGGCCGTTCCCAGCGGGCTCTGAATGGCGCCGTCAGGCGTCGGCGGTGGCCCAGGCGTCGGTCGGTGCCGCTTCGTGCGCGCCGGTGTCCGCGGGCACCGCGTCGGCATGCACCAGCCGCCCCGTGAGTTGCGCACCGGCAGTCATCTCGACCACCTTGTAGTGCAGGTTGCCCTGCACGCGCGCCTTGGCGGCCAGTTCGATGCGCTCGAGGGCATGGACATCGCCGGTCATGCGCCCGTTGATCACCACCACCGGCACCTGCACCTCGCCTTCGATGCTGCCCTGTTCGGCAAGGGTCAGCACGGCACGACCGCCGGCTTCGGCGATCACCTTGCCCTGGATGTGGCCTTCCACGTACAGGCCACCACTGAACACGACGTCGCCCCGGATGGTGACCTGCGGACCGATCAGGGTGTCGATGGCGCCCACGTCGGGACGGATGGGCTTGGGCTTGAACATCTCACTTGCCTCCTGCGGCTGTGGCGGTCTTCCAGTCGAGGGCCTGCTCCACCGCCGCGTCCTCGCCATGCAACGACACCTTGACGCGTTGCGGGGTGAAGTCCGGCGGCAGCATCACGTTGCCATCCAACTGCTGGAAATAACGGAAGGAATACGCCTGCGCCGGGGCGCTGCGCTGCTGGTGCAGTTCGTCCCACTGCACCGTGGCCAGCTTGCCGGCGCGGACCCCTTCGACGATGAAGCGCATCTGGCCCTGGCTGATCGCGCCGCGGTTCATCGTCTGGGTCAGCATGATCTGGTAGCGCCAGGTGCCGCCGGCTTCAGGCGCGAATTCGGCCACGTGGACACTCAGGCCCTTGCGCTGGCTCGTCGATCCGACCAGACGCTCGTAGAACGCGATGTCCGCGCGCAGCGCAGCGATTTCCTCGTCGCGCTCGGCCAGACCCTCCTGCACTTCGGCATTGGCCGCGCGGCTGATCTGGTCTGAGCGGGCCAGCGTGGATTCGCGCTGGCGCAGGGTGGTCAGTTCGGCGCTCACCGCCTCGAGTTCGCGCTCGGCCTGGGTGCGCGCCGCATCGGCCTGCGCCAGCCGCGGCGCGGCGGTGTGGCTGGCTGCCCACCAGACCGCGCCAAGACTGGCCACCCACGCCACCAGGAAGAGCAGCGAGGTGCCGCGGCGGCGTACGGCCGCGTCGCGCGGCACGATCCGAAAGCGGGAAGGAACAGGCGCAGGCATGACGGACAAGCGGCGGGCGGCGCTCAGCCGGCAGCCACACGGGACCCCTATACTCGCCGCAGTGGCGCGAGCCCAAGAGTCTAACGGGAGTGGCCGGGATGTCCGAAGCGCATCTTTTCGTAATTGGGATCCTGTTGGCATGGATGGCGGGGATCCGCGTCTACCTGACGGTGTTCGGCGTCGGCCTGGCTGGCGCGCTCGGCTGGCTGGACCTGCCGCCGGCGCTGCAGGCGACCGAATCGTGGTGGGTGCTGGGCACTTCCGGTGCGCTGGCGCTGACGGAGTTCTTCGCCGACAAGATCCCGGGCGTGGACTCCGGTTGGGACCTGCTGCAGACCTTGGCCCGGGTGCCTGCCGGCGCCTTCCTCGCGGCCGCCACGCTGTCGCCGGACGGCCAGCTCAGCGGCGGCGTGCTGGCGGCCGGCGCCGGGGTCGCCCTGACCAGCCATGTGCTCAAGAGCGGCACACGCGCACTCATGAACACGTCGCCCGAGCCTGTCAGCAACTGGGCTGCGTCGGTCACCGAGGACGCGGTCGTGGTCGGCGGACTGACCTTGGCCTTTGCGCACCCCTGGATTGCGTTGTTGCTGGTGGTCGGGACGTCGCTGCTGATCGCGGCGGCCGTCTGGTGGGTCTGGCGCAAGCTTGCGCGTGGCGTGAAGCGTCTGCTGCAGGCCGCGCCCCCGGCACATGCCTCGCCCCCGGCCTCCGGCCCGTGACAGGCGCCGGTGCATCGGTAATCATGACTCCGCCTCGGTCGTGAACTTCATCGCATAATGGGGCTCAGCTTGGGGAAGCCTGATGTCCACGCTCGATGCCACATCCCGCCCGCAGGACGAGCCTTCACGCTCGCGCCTGCGGGCCGAAACACCACCGGCGCACCATTGGCGCCGCTGGGTGGACGATGCCGCCCCTGAGGACGCGGCGGATGCCCCTGGAGCCGGAGAGCCCGTCGAGATGACCCAGACGCCACCGCCCCCGCCTGTCGCCGCCCCGGCCGCTGCGCCTGCCGCGCCCACGGATGCGACCGCGCCCGCACCGCCGCCGGAGCCGGTCGATCCGGAATCCCCGTATCGCGTGCTGATCGTCGAAGACGATCGCGGCCAGGCCCTGTTCGCCCAGAGCGTGCTGCACGGCGCCGGCATGCAGGCCGAAGTGCAGATGCAGTCCGACGGCCTGCTGGACACCATGCGCCGCTTCCGTCCGGACCTGGTGCTCATGGACCTGCACATGCCCGGCAAGGACGGCATGTCGCTGACCATGCTGCTGCGGCAGCAGCCGGAGTACCTGCACCTGCCGATCGTGTTCCTGACCGGCGATCCCGACCCGGAACGCCAGTTCGAGGTGCTCGAAAGCGGCGCCGACGATTTCCTCAACAAGCCGATCCGGCCCCGGCACCTGATCGCCGCGGTCTCCAACCGCATCCAGCGCGCGCGCCAGCGCAGCCAGGCACTGCAGGCGCCGCGGCCGTCGGTGAATACCGACACCGGCCTGCCGACGCGCAGCTTCGTGCTGCAGCAACTGGCGGACTCGCTGCAGCGCCAGTCGCGCGGCGGCCTGTTCTTCGTCGAGGTCAACAGTGCGTTGAGCCTGCGCGAGCGCTACGGCTACGCGGTGTTCGAGCACCTGATGAACCAGGCCGGCCGGCAACTGGCCTCCGCCGCGTCGCCGCATCCGGTGGCGCGCCTGAACGACAACAGTTTCCTGATGCTGGCCGACAGCGTCGACGAGGCCACGCTCGCCGCGCTCGCGCAGCAACTGCGCGACGGCCTGGCGGGCCACGATTTCCAGACGCGTCCCAACGAAGTCCTCAAGCTCCGCGGCTCGGTCGGGTACACCGCACTGTCGCTCGGCTTCGCCGACGCCGGCAGCGCGCTGGAGGCCATCGAACGCGCGGTCCTGCAGGCA
The DNA here is from genome assembly GCF_002863005.1 of Pseudoxanthomonas sp. Taxonomy (GTDB): domain Bacteria; phylum Pseudomonadota; class Gammaproteobacteria; order Xanthomonadales; family Xanthomonadaceae; genus Pseudoxanthomonas_A. Next base: position 19,546 of record NZ_PKDG01000038.1, on the reverse strand, counting down.
CGCCTGAAGCCCGACAGCCTGGCCGAATTCGTGCCTGCCGAAGTCGACGACGACGCGCCCCGCATTTCGCTGGAGGACGGCCAGTTCGAACTCGCCTACCAGCCGATCGTGGCCGTCGCTGGCAGCGACCAGGCGCAGTACCAGGTGCTGCTGCGCATGCGCCAGCCCGACGGCTCGCTGCTGCCGGCATCGCAGGTGATCCCGGCCGCCGAACTGGCCGGCGGCATCGCCCAGATCGACCATTGGGTGCTGGAACACGCGCTGTACGTGCTGGCCGAACGGCAAGCGGCCGGTCCTTCGCTGCGCCTGTTCGTTTCGCAGTCGCCGCGCTCGCTCGCGCGCGAATCGCATGCGCAGTGGCTGCTCGACGCGCTGCGCGCGCGCGGCATCGAAGGCACGTCGCTGGTCATCGACCTGCGCCTGGCCGATGCGCTGATCCACACCGTCACCCTGCGCCAGTTCTGCCAGCAGCTGATGCCGGCCGGCGTGCAGTTCTGCCTCAGCCAGTTCGAACCCGGCGCGGAAGCCGACGCCCTGCTCACGCAGCTGCCGCTCGGCTTCGTCCGCGTTTCCAGCAAGTACGCCAGCGCGCATGCGGATCCGGTGCTGCGCGACCAGCTGCGCGGCATCATCGACAACGCCCACCGCCAGGGATTGCAGGTGATCGGCCAGCAGATCGAAGACCCCCAGGCCGCGGCCGCCATGTGGATGGGCGGCGTCGACTTCATCCAGGGCAACCTGGTGCAGGCGGTCGGCAGCGAACTCGGGTTCGATTTCCACAACGCGGTGCTGTAACGATGCCCACGGCCGGTCGTACGCCGGTGATGCCATGGGTGACCGTGGCGGGTGTCGCCGCCTCGGGCGTGGCGCTCGGCCTGCACTGGTCCGGCGTACCGGGACCCTGGCTGGCGCTGACCGCAGGCATGGCCGCCCTTGCGCTGGTCGCCGCCGTGGCCTCCGCCCTGAACGCACGCAGCGAGGCGCATCGCCACGCGGGCGTGCAGGCGCGCGCGGCGATGGCCGAATCGGAACGCGACGGCCTGCAGCGTGACCTGCAGCGCCATGATCGCCTTGAGCAGGAACTCGTGCGCGCCAAGCAGGCCGCGGAGTCCGCCGCGATGGCCAAGGGCGAGTTCCTGGCCACGATGAGCCACGAGATCCGCACGCCGCTCAACGGCATCGTGCCGATGCTGGAAATGCTGTCGCGGGCGCCACTGGCCGCCGACCAGCGCGAGATGCTGAGCACCGCGACCGCGTCGTCGCACCAGCTGCTGCGCATCGTCGACGACATCCTCGACTACTCCAAGCTCGAAGCGAACAAGCTGGACCTGGAGATCACCGGCTTCAACCTGCGCGAACTCCTCGACGGCGTGCTGCAGCTGATGTTCCGGCCGGCGGAGAACAAGGGCCTGCGCCTGAGCCTGCAACTCGACCCCGCCGTTCGGCTGCCCGTGCGTGGCGATCCGGTCCGCCTGCGCCAGGTGCTGACCAACCTGATCGGCAACGCCATCAAGTTCACCGAGCGCGGCACGATCACGCTGGTGGTGCGCCGGCTGGGCGAAACCGCCGCTCAGCACCTGCTGCGATTCGAAGTACGCGATACCGGCATCGGCATCGAAGAGGACGCGCGCCATCGCCTGTTCCACTCTTTCAGCCAGGCCGATGCCTCCACTACCCGCCTGTACGGCGGCACCGGGCTGGGGCTGGCGATCTGCCGGCGCATCGTCGACCTGATGGGCGGCCGCATCGACGTGGTGTCGGAGGTGGGGCGCGGCTCCACCTTCTGGTTCGAAGTGCCGCTGATGAAGATCATCGGCGACCTGCGCCAGCGCGACAACGGCGCGCTGGACCACGGCCGCGTACTGATCGTGTCGCCCGACGCGCGCCTGCGCCAACGTCTCACGCTGCTGGCGACCAACTGGGGCATGCAGCCGGTGGCGGTGGAAACGACGCAGGAAGCCCTGGATCGCCTGCGCCTGGTCGGCGAACAGGGGCAGCAGGATTATCTGGCGGTGCTGGCCGACGTCGGCGGCATCCGCAGCACGGCGCTGGCGCTGCACCGGACCATCACGCGACGCCCTTCGCCCGACGCGCTGCGGCTGGTGTGGCTGTACGGCGACGAGACCGTGCCCGTCGAACTGCATCCCCGCAGCACGCTGCTGTCACGGCAATCGCCCGACGCCGACCTGCGCGCCGCCCTGACCGGCGCGGCACCCGAACAGGAGCCGGCGAACGAAGCGCTGGACGGGATGTTCCCGGAGCTGGCCGACATCGCGGCGCCGCCGGCGGATGTGCCCCCCGCTCCCACTGAAGCAGAAGGCGTCGCGCGCCTCTCCGCCGCGCCCGCGGAAGAGCCGGCAACCGCACAACCCGAGTCCGCGGTCGTCAGCGCGATGCGGACCGAACCCCGCCTGCTGCTGGTCGAGGACAACCCGGTCAACCTGCTGGTGGCGCAGAAGCTGCTGTCCGCGCTCGGCTTCTCGTGCGAGACGGCGGCCAACGGCGACATCGCGTTGAAGCGCATGCAGGTGGAGCACTTCGACCTGATCCTGATGGACTGCCAGATGCCGGTGCTCGACGGCTATGCCGCGACGCGGCGCTGGCGCGAGCTGGAGGCGCAGCGCGCCGACGGCGGTCGCCTGCCGATCGTGGCGATGACGGCCAATGCCATGGCCGGCGACCGGCAACGCTGCCTCGATGCCGGGATGGACGACTACCTGGCCAAGCCGGTGTCGCGCGAACAACTGGAAGGCTGCCTGCACCGCTGGCTGCCGGACCGCATGAACTTCGTGCTCCGCAATGCCGCCCTGGTGACGAACGCCGAACCGGCGATCCCCGCCCCCGCCGTGTCGACGGCCCGGGCGCCGGCGCCGAGTTTCCCGGTCCTGGACCAGACCATGCTGGAGGAACTGCGCGAGATCGCCGGCGACGAAACCACGCGCATCATTTCGATCTTCCTCGAAGACGCGCCCCGCCTGATCGGCACGCTGGAGAAGGCGGCGGCCGTGCCCGACCTCGATGCGATGCGCGACGCCGCGCATACGTTGAAGTCGTCGAGCGCGAACGTCGGCGCGATGGCCCTGTCGGCCGCGGCCAAGCGGGTGGAACTGGGCGCCCGTGCGCGGAAGCTGGAACGTCCGGCCGTGGCCGTGGCCCTGGTGATCGCCGAGTACGCGCGCGCGCGCATGGCCCTGCAAGGCTATGCGGCGCAGCAGCTCGGCCGGCGGCTGCTGCAGCAGCCGCCTGTCGCGACCACGCCTCAGTCGTCGCCTTCGAGCTTGGTCAACAGATAGTTCGGCTCGCCGATGCGGTCGATGACCGACAACTGCGTTTCCAGCCAGTCGATGTGCTCTTCTTCGGAATCGAGGATGGCGACGAACAGCTGCCGGCTGACGTAGTCGGCGACGGATTCGCAATGGGCGATCGCCTCGCGCAATAGCGGCAGCGCTTCGTGTTCCAGCGCCAGGTCGCATTCGAGGATTTCACGCGGCGTCTCGCCGATGCGCAGCTTGCCCAGCGCCTGGAAGTTCGGCAGGCCATCGAGGAACAGGATTCGCTCCGACAGTTTGTCGGCATGCTTCATCTCGTCGATGGATTCCTTGTACTCGTGCTCGGCGAGTTCCCTGAAGCCCCAGTTCTTCAGCATCTTGGCGTGCAGGAAGTACTGGTTGATCGCGGTCAGCTCGTTGTAGAGCGCCTTGTTGAGGTACTCGATGACCTTGGTATCGCCTTTCATGGCCATGCTCCGTGGGCGGAAGGACGGCGAAGGTTAGCCCGTGCGCGCCGCGGGTGACGGAACGCGAATCGTGATCATTCGGTGATGCGACCGCGCTGCGACGCAGCCACGGGATCGTCAGGCGGCGTGCGACAGGCCGATGATCGGGAACACGCTCTCGCGAGGTGCGGGCTGGGCGGCCTGCAGCACGTCCATCGCCATGTCCAGGCAGCTGCCGCAGTTGGCGCCGGCACCGGTCCGCATCGTGAGTTCGGCCATGGTGGTGCACCCGGCGCTGGCGGCTTCGCGGATCTGGCGGTCGGTCACGCCGTTGCAGATGCAGACGTACACGGTGGCGGTGGCGATGCGGCGGGCACGGAACGGCCCGGGGCTATTCCACCCCGAATGAGAATGATTGTCAATTCTTGAGGGGTTCGCCCACACCGCCACGTTTACGCAGCGGTCGGTCGCGTCCCCGCCGCCGGGGCGCGTCCTGCGACCGGGGCATGGGCAACTGGGGAGGGATCGCCTGCGGACCGGCGACGGTCCGGGCGAAGGTGGCCAAGTGCTCCAGCGCGCTGGCATAGACCCGGCGCTTGAAGATGACCACATGCTCGAGCGGGTACCAGAAGTCCACCCAGCGCCAGTGGTCGAACTCCGGGCTTTCGGTCAGGTCGAGGCGAAGATGCGCCTCGTCGCCCACCAGCCTCAACAGGAACCACACCTGCTTCTGCCCGATACAGACCTGGCGTTCGTTGCGCCGGATGGCGCGGGGAGGCAGTCGATAGCGCAGCCAGCCGGGCGTGACACCCAGAACTTCAACATGTTCGGGCAACAGGCCGGTTTCTTCGCGCAACTCACGATACATGGCCTCGACCGGCGTCTCGTCCGTGTTCATGCCGCCTTGCGGAAACTGCCAGCCATCCCGGCGCACGCGTCGTGCCCAGAACACCCGGCCATCCGGCCGCATCAACACGATGCCGACATTGGGTCGGTAGCCGTCCGGATCGATCACGATGCGGACTCCTGAAATCTACTGTCACCGACTCTGCCATGCCCCGCCGCAGGCGACAAGCACGTGCCGGCGGCTTGACAGGCGGGGGGTCGAAATGAAGAATACGCGGTTCACGCGGCTATGTAGCTCAGCCGGTTAGAGCACAGCACTCATAATGCTGGGGTCGGTGGTTCGAGTCCACCCATAGCCACCAGATTCCCGAGCGGAATCAACGCGTTGAAAGAAACCCGCCGCGAGGCGGGTTTTTTGTTGTGTCCGCGGGTGCGCCGGGCGAGTGCAACTCCTTGGCAACCCGTTCTCCCGTGTCACCCCGGTTCTACGTCTCAAGGGCAAGATTCTTTCCCGCCGCTGCCTGGATAGCGGGCGTCGCTTTCCGCCACACGGGCTGCCTCCCTTCAATAGCGCAGCGTGATGTAGAGGTGAGGTGTCGCACTGCGGATGCGGAAGTTGCCGCTGAACGTTGACGCGGGGGCCGGCATGCCGGACGCCGCAGGGTTGTTTCGCTCCAGTTCGGTGCGATGGATCGAATAGCGAACTCCTATCGCCATCACGGACACAGGAAGGTACTCGAGGCTTACGCTGGCTTCTTGACTCCGAGCCGCCAGCCGGTCTCCACTCCTGCGGCCGAGCGAGGCATCCGCCCCGACTCGCCAATCGCCTATCCGTCTGGCGTACTCAGCCCTGACATGCGGCAGGGTGACACGCTCGCTGGCGCTACTGTCGATTTCGAACTCACCCGGAAATCCCTCGACGATGGCACTCAGGTTGTTTTCGATCCGAACTCGGGAAGTACCGAACCCGATACCCCATGCCTGCCTGGCATCCTTGGCCAGGAACCACGTATAGGAAAGCGTCTCTATCTTGGCGTCCAGCGAATTGGAGATTGCCGTGCCACTCGAGAATCCGTTGCCATCGATGGTGATTGGCCGAGTTGTCCTGCCTCGATAGGCGTTCCCGATCTTCCAGCGCGTGGCCTGGAGCCGGTGCGAGTCGGCCAAGGTCACACCTGCTTTCCACTGGGACTCGTCGAAATGCGGCAAACCCAAGTCGTCGTAGTAATCGACCTGGGTTCCGCTTGACAGGCCTGGGTAATCCCAGCGAGCGCCGAATTCAGTGCTTTCCAGTGGGATTGCGCTGCTCAGGTAGACCCGGTCGAGCACGGCGCCTGCTTGCGCTGCAGCCGGACCAGCGTGAACACAAAGACCCAGGCCAACAGCCAGGGGCAGCAGGGTGCGATTGACGTGATGCAAGGAGAACTCCTTCCTTCGGTCGGCGGCTCGGCGGCAAGAGGCGATGTACCGTATACGGGCACAGGGAACAAAGCGTCGCGGACAGATCCCGCCACGAGGTACCAGCAGCGTCATGTAGGTCCCGTGCTGGCGGCGTGCGCCCGCTAATCCGCCCCGCCCGCGTGCTTGATCGGGCCGCGCGGCGCCGGTCAGAAGAAGGTTTGCTCAACCACGTGTGCACGCAGGGGTTACTTCTGCAAGAAATTTCCGCTCGCGAGGATCAGCAGAACTCCGCCTGCAGCGCCCTCCACTCCGCCGGTGTATTGCAGTTGCGCAACGCATGCTCCCAACGCGTCGCCGGCAACACACATGTACCCACCGCGCGCTGCAGTGCACGCAGCGAACGCTCGCCGCCGGAACGCGCGCCGACAGCCTCGATCACGGTGCGCGTGGCGGCATCCACGCGCAGCGCCATCGGCAGTGGGTGGCCGTCCACGCAGGTGCAGGTGGCGCCGGTGGTGAGCAACGCCTGCAGCAGGTCGACGGACAGCAGCGGCATGTCGACGGGCACGACGATCCATGCACCGTCGTGCATGCGCGGCGCCAGTTGCGCCAACGCGCCCATCGGCCCGGTATCGAGCGTTGCATCGGGTATGCCCCCCAGGCAAGGACGGTCGCCGCTGACGATCACGTCGTCCGCGCCCGCCGCGATCAAGCGTGCGTGCATGTGCGTCAGCAGCGTGCCATTGCCCCAGAGCAACGCCGCCTTGTCCGTGCCCATCCGCGACGAGCGACCCCCGGCCAGCAGGACGGCGCGCCACGTAGATACGCCGCTCATTCGCAGGTCCAGGACGGGGCGCACAGATGGCTGCTGCCATGGACGTCCACGCATGTCCCGGCGTCGACGCGGTACACGTCCGCCGACAAGGTGATCCACACGGACGATCGCGAGAACGGCAATAGCCGGAACGAGGCCTGGGCGTCGGACACGTGCGCCCGCAACCGCCCTTCCGCGTCGCATCGGAGGGTGCCATGAAGCGCCGTGAGCAATCCCTCTCGCTTGTCGCAGTGCCTGGCGAGGGGTACGCGTCGCCGTGGTTCCGTAGGCAGGCCCAGCCAGGCGCGCAGCAGCGGCTCCACCAGGAAGCGGAAGGTCGCCGCCGTCGACAGGGGATTGCCTGGCAGGCCGACGAACGTCGGTCCGTTGCGCAGGCGCGCGGCCAGGACCGGCTTGCCCGGCCGCATCGCGACGCCATGGAAGAGCATGTCTGCATCGCGCACGGCGAGCGCGGCGGGAACGAAGTCGTAGCATCCCTTCGACACTGCGCCCGTGCTGAGGACCAGATCGACCCCGTCGGCGAGCGCCGCATCGAGCGCGGCCTGGAACGCGGCAACGTCGTCGCCGACGCGGGTGATGTGGATGGCTTCCGCGCCGGCCGCCGACAGCGCGTGCAAGAGCCAGGGCGAGGTGGCGTCGTGGATGCTGCCGATCGGCAGCGGTTCGCCAATGCGTGCGATTTCACGCCCCGTCACCAGCAACGCCACGCGCGGGCGACGCACGACCCGGATCGCGGCAATGCCCAGGCCCGCGAGAAGCATCAGCGCCCCGGCATCAACCACATGGCCGGGCTGCAACACGCACTGCCCCGGCTGCACGTCTTCGCCGCGTCGACGCAGGTTGGCCCCCGGCACGACATCGTCGCGCACGCGGACGCGTGATACCCCCGATGCGGACGAAGCAAGCCGGTCGATACGTTCCAGCGGCACCACGGTATCGGCGCGCGAGGGCAGCGGCGCGCCCGTCATGATCTCCCACGCCTCGGCGTCGTCCTGCGGCGCGGGTGCACCGGCACCGAGGCGCGCGCCGATCTCCCACACGCGATCGGGGGCGATCGGCCGGCCTTCGGTCACGAGAGCCACGCCGTCGACAGCGGCGTTGTCGAAGGGCGGCAGGGCAATGTCGCTCACCACCGGGGCCGCCAGCACACGACCCATGCCATCGAGCGGCGCGACCGCGCATGCATCCAGCGGCAGCACGCCGTCTGTCAGCCGTTTCACCGCCTCGTGATAACCGATCAACTGTGTCCTCTTGGCCAGCGGCGCGGCACGACAGCCTAGTGCCCGACCCCGTACTTGCCAATCGCGTCCCTCGCCCACGGGTGCGTCGAGCCACGCCCGCACCGTGTGCGCGATCCGCGCTGCCCTGCGCCGGACAGAGAAAGGCCTCCGTGTGCGCGTGACGGGGCGGGCCTGCTCCATAAGCGCCCGCGGACAGGCGGGACACGGATGCGCGCACGACGATTACGCCTACACGGCCTGCATGCCGGAAGGGATTGACCTGTCGTATATTTCCTATATTCTGGAATTATGGAAACAATGACCGCCCTGAAATCGCTCGCTGCGCTCAGCCACGAGTCCCGCCTGGCCGCGTTCCGCACGCTGGTGCAGGCGGGCCCCGACGGCCTGGCGGTCGGCGAGTTGCGCGACCGGCTCGACCTTCCACCCGCCACGCTGTCCGCACATCTCAACGTGCTGCGTGCCGCCGCGCTGGTCCACGACACCCGCGAGGGACGGGTCATCCGCGTGCGCGCCAACTACCTGCAGATGAACGGGCTGATCGCATATCTCACCGAGAACTGCTGCAACGGCGTCGCCGCCTGCGCGCCCGCCACGTCATGCCCACCCCGAAAGAAGGCCACGTCATGAACCGCTTCCATGTGCATCTCAACGTCACCGATCTTGACGCCAGCATCCGCTTCTATACGCACCTGTTCGCCAGCGAACCGGCGGTGGTGAAGCCGGACTACGCGAAATGGATGCTCGACGACCCCCGCGTCAACTTCGCCATCTCCCATACCGGCCGCGCGCCGGGCGTGGACCATCTGGGTCTGCAGGCCGATGACGATCGCGGGCTACGCGAGTTCGGCCGTCGCCTGGATGCCGCCGGCGGGAGTGTCGTACCGGAGCAGGCGGCGATCTGCTGCTACGCGACGTCGGACAAGCTGTGGACCGAAGATCCGCAGGGCACGCGCTGGGAAACCTTCCACACGCTCGGCGAAGCCACCACCTACCACGCGGGCGATGCCGCCTGTGCGACGGACGGCGCGAGCTGCACGCCCGATCCGAAAGCGATGAAGACCAAGGTCGCCGCTGCGGGGACGGCCTGCTGCGCACCCCGGTCCGGCTGCTGCTGACGCGCGCACGAGACGCCGACATGACCGACCATGCCTATCGCGTGCTTTTCCTCTGCACCGGCAATTCCGCCCGCAGCCAGATGGCGGAAGCGCTGCTCAACGTACTCGGCCAGGGACGCTTCCATGCGTCCAGCGCAGGGAGTCGACCGGCGGGCTACGTGCAGCCGCTGGCACGCACGCTGATCGACCAACTGGGTTACACCACGCCGTTGCGCAGCAAGGCATGGGACGAATTCGCCGCACCCGGCGCCCCGCCGCTGGATTTCATCATCACGGTCTGCGACAAGGCCGCTGGCGAAGCCTGCCCTGTGTGGCCAGGCCAGCCGGCACTGGCGCATTGGGGCGTGCCCGATCCTGCCCGGCGACCCGACGACCCGGCTGGCTTCATGGATGCCTGGGTCACCCTGCGCCGTCGCATCGAACTGCTGCTCGCGTTGCCGCTGCCTTCCCTCGATGCCCTCGCGCGCGAACAGCGCCTGCGGGACATCGGTCTCTCCTGACCCACCCACGACCTCTCCATGACCACGCCCCGCATTCTCTTCGTCTGCATCGAAAACTCCAACCGCAGCCAGATGGCCGAAGCCTTCGCGCACTTGCACGGCGGCGACCGCGTTGAAGCCTGCAGTGCCGGTTCGCGGCCGTCGGGCCGCATCAATCCCAAGGCCATCCGCTTCATGGCGGAACTGGGCTACGACCTTTCTGCCCATGGTTCCAAGTCGCTGGACGAGGTGGACGGCGAATTCGATGCCGTCATCACCATGGGCTGCGGCGACGAATGCCCCTGGATCCCCGCGAAACGGCGCGAAGACTGGGGCCTGCCGGATCCGCGCGACATGGACGACGACGGGTACCGGGCCGTGCGCGACGACATCGGGCGCCGCGTGAAGGCGCTGCTGGAATCGCTATGATGCAACGCGCCCTGCTGGCCGAAGGCCTCGGAACGCTGTTGTTGCTGTCCGTCGTGGTCGGCTCGGGGATCATGGGCGAGTCGCTGGCAGGCGGAAACGTTGCCGTGGCATTGCTCGCGAACGCGGCGGCGACCGCCGGTGCGCTGTACGTACTGATCACCACGCTGGGACCGGTGTCGGGCGCGCACTTCAATCCTGCGGTGACGCTGGCCATGCGCTGGCGTGGCGCGATCGGCACGCGTGCGGCGCTCGCCTACATGGCCGTGCAGATCGTCGGCGCCGTAGCCGGGGTGCTGCTTGCGCACGCGATGTTCGATCTCGCACTGTTCCAACCCGGTACGCGTGCGCGCAGCGGTGGCGCGCAGTGGCTCAGCGAAGGCGTCGCCACGTTTGGCCTGCTGCTGACGATCCTGCTGGGCCTGCGCCATCGTGCAAGCGCGATCCCCGCGCTGGTGGCGAGCTACATCTTCGCGGCGTACTGGTTCACCGCCAGCACCTCGTTCGCCAATCCGGCGGTGACGGTGGCGCGTGCGCTGACGCAGACCTTTGCCGGGATCCGACCCGACGACGTCCCGGGTTTCATCGTCGCGCAGCTTGTCGGTGCGGCCCTCGCCGTGGCCGTCGCAACGCGGCTCGCTTCGTCGGCGCCGCCCGTTCAGGAGGAATCCGCGTGACCACGATCCGTTTCGCCACCGAGGACGACCTGCCGCACCTGCTTGCGCTGTTGAAGCAATCCTCGCTACCGACGGAAGACCTGGTGGATGCCGACGTGGCATTCCTGGTCGCTGACAGCGATGGCACCATGGCGGGGGTGATCGGGTTGCAGTCCTTCGGCACGGATGCGCTCCTGCGTTCGCTCGCAGTCGCAGCGGATCATCGTGGCCAAGGGCTCGCGCGTCGACTGGTGGCGGAACTGGAGGCCGCCGCGCGCCGTCGCGGCATCGACACGGTGTACCTGCTGACCCAGACCGCCGAGCGCTTCTTCCTGCTGCAGGGTTTCGAGGCGCTGCCTCGCCACGAAGCGCCCGCCACGCTGCAAGCCTCGGCGGAGTTCCGTTCGCTCTGCCCTGCCTCCGCGGTGTGCATGCGCAAACGCCTGACGCGGTCGGTGGCCTGACGGGCGCACCGATCAGGTCAGGCCAGGCAGGGCAGCTCCACCCGCACGGACAGCCCGCCCCACCGCGACGAAGGCGCCAGTCGGATGGTGCCGGCGTGTGCGGTGACGACTTCCTTGACGATCGCCAGGCCCAGGCCGCTCCCTTCGTGCGGGCTGCCCAGGCGGCGGTAGAAGCGGTCGAACACGCGGGCATGGTCCTCGTCGGGGATGCCGGGGCCGCTGTCGTCGACCACGAGGAACGCGCGGCCGTCGCCCTGGCCGGTAAGCACTTCGATGCTGGCGCCAACGGGGGCGTAGCGGGAGGCGTTCTCGACCAGGTTGCGCACCAGCAGGCCGAGCGCGATCTCGTCGCCGGACACCTGCACGGGCTGCAGGTCCGCGTGCAGGACCTGGCGCTTGGCGTCGAGCAGGGGTCGGGCCGCGTCGATCTCGACGCCCGCCAGCGCCGAGAGGTCCAGCCGTGCGGAAGCCGGCGCGCGCGCCGTGCTCTCGGCGCGACTCAACGACAGCAGCTGCGCGACCAGGCGCTCGACGCGCTGCACGCTGGCGGCCAGCAGTTGCTGCGACGCCTCCCGCTCGCGGTCGTCGCGGGCATGCTGTGCGTTGTCGGCGTGGATTTTCAGTGCGCTGATGGGCGTGCGCAGTTCGTGCGCGGCGTCGGCCACGAAGTTGCGCTCGCGCACCAGCGCCACGTCCAGGCGCTGCAGCAGGCCGTTGATGGCATCGACCAGGCCGCGCGCCTCCTGCGGCACCTCCGCCGGATCCAGTGGCGAGAGTCGCTCGGGATCGCGCTGGCCGATCTCATGCGAGATACGTCGCAGCGAGCGCGTCGCCAGCGCCACACTCCACCACACCGCCAAGGCGATCAGCGGAAGCGACAGCAGCAACGGCAGCAGCGTGCCGCCGGCGATGTCGCCGGCCAGTTCCTCGCGGATGTCGGTGAGTTCGGCGGACTGGAACCATCGTCCGTTCGGCGATTGCAGCGTGAACGCACGCCAGTGCGCCCCGTCCACCACCACGTCCTCGTAGCCGGCCTCCAGTGTCGCCAACGGACGCGCCGGCGCGCTGTCGGAGCGCAGCAGCAGCCGACCCTGCGCATCCCAGACCTGGAACGCCAGCTTGTTCTCGTAGGCATGGCCATCGTTGAACGCCAGCGCCTCGCCCACGCCGTGCGCCTCGCCATGCCAGCCGCGCAGCACGATCGGCTCGCCCGGAAACGCATTCAATTCGCTGAGCGGCTCGTCGACCAGGCTCACCAGTACGCGGGTGGACTGCACCAGGCGTGCATCGAACATCTCGCCCGCTTCCTGCAGGCCCGCGCGATAACTGAGCAGGCCCGCGGCGGCCATCACCACCGCCAGCGTGCCCAGCAACAGCCACAGCAGCGTCGCGCGCATCGACCTCATGCAGCATCCCCACCGGCGTCGCCCAGGGCGTAGCCGAGGCCGCGCACGGTGCGGATGATGCCGGGCTCCAGCTTGCGGCGGAGCTGGTGCACATGGACGTCGACGGCATTGCTGGCCACGTCCGCGTCCCAGCCGTACAGGTGCTGCTGGATGGCGTCGCGCGCCATCGGGCGGCCGCGCTGTTCCATCAGCACGCGCAGCAGGGCGAACTCGCGTCGCGTCAGGTCCAGCGCCCGTCCCTTCCAGGTCGCGGTGAGCGAGGCAGGATCGAGCCGCAGCGGGCCCGATTCCAGCGAAGGATTCGCGCGCCCCGCGCTGCGCCGGATCAACGCACGCACGCGCGCCAGCAGTTCGGCGGTATCGAACGGCTTGCCCAGGTAATCGTCGGCGCCGACATCCAGCCCAAGGGTGCGATCGGCCGGGCGTTCTCGTGCGCTCAGCACGAGGATCGGCACGGCGTCGCCGGTGGCGCGCACCTGGCGGATCACCTCGATACCGTCCATCCGTGGCAACCCCAGGTCCAGCACCACCAGGTCGAAGCCGCCATCGCGCAGCGCGAGCAGGCCGCTCGCCCCGTCCTGCACCCAGTCGACGGCGAAGGCGCCGCGCCGCAACGCGGTGCGGAGGCCTTCGCCGAGCGACAGATCGTCTTCCACCAGCAGGATGCGCATGCAGCCAGTCTGGTGGCCGCCCCGTCAGTGCGCAAGATGCGTCGCCACGTCCTTCAGCTTCGCCTGCGCTTCCTGGCGGCGACCGGCGTCGGCGACCTCGCGACCCGGGCGCGCAGGCGCCGCGAGCGCCTTCTGGAACGCCGCACGGGCACCGGCCCAGTCCTTCTGGTCGCGCAGGAAATCGGCGTAGAAATAATTGGCGTCGATGCCGTCCGGATCGATGGCCAAGCCCTTGCGCAGCATGGTGCGCGCGGCATCGTCGTCGCCGAAGCCGAGCGGCCAGCCGGGCACCTGGTAGTAGAGCGCGCCCAGGCTCGTGTATGCCGCGCCATCGAGCGCATTCGCATCGAGCTTGATGGCCGCTTCGAAATCCGCGCGCGCGCGCTTCACCAGGCCCAGCGCACCCATGCCGCCCTTCTCGCCGGCCAGACTGGACAGCACGATGCCTTCCCAGATCAGCGCCGAAGCGTCGCGCGGGTTCGCCTGCCTGACCTTCTCGGCCTGGTGGAGGAGATCCTCGAACGCGGACTCGCGCTGCGCCTTGGGCACCTGGTAGTTGACCTGCGCCCAGCGGTCGCGCACCTGCGATGCGCTGCTTGCGCCCGGCTCGGCGGCCATCGCGATGCCCACGATCAGGGCGGTGGACATGAGGATCAGGAAGAGCATGGACTTACCGTGGCGTCGTTTCATGGCGAAGGGTCTCCTGCGGTGCATGGGAAGTTCGGGGTGGTCGCGCATGGCGACGGATGATGGGCAGGCTGGCGCGCAGGCTGCGGTCGACGAGGCCGGGCAGCGCCCCGTTGAGGCGGGCGAAAAGCTTTTCCGGCCAGCCGATCTGCAGCCGCGGCGCACCCCGCACGATCGCGGCGACCAGCTGGCGCGCAACGTCGGCGGGCGCATCGCTGGCCACCTTCAGGTCCGCGTTCAGGGCGTCGACCGTGGCGCTGTTGAACGGCGTGCGCGTGGCGCGCGGCGACAGGTACTGGAAGCGCAGCGGCGTGTCGGCATACTCGCGCGCCAGCGCTTCGGTCATGCCGCGCAGGCCGAACTTGCTTGCGCTGTAGGCGGCGAAACCTGGGAACGCCAGGCTGCCGAAGGTCGAGCCGACCACGGCCACCGACGCCGACGGATGCGCGAGCAGGACCGGCAGCATCGCGTGCACCAGCAGCATCGGCGCCACCAGGTTGGTCTGCATCAGGTGCGCCATCTCCTCCGGCGACTGGTCCTCGAACAGGCCGAACGCGGCCTGCGCATGCGCGAGTACGAGCACCGATGGCGTGGGAACGGCGGCACGCGCGGCCTCGATCACGCGCGCACGACCCGCTTCGGTCGCCACATCACCCACCGCCCACGACAGGCGGCCCGCAGGCAGTTGCTGGGCGAGCCGGCGCAGCCTGGCTTCGTCTCGCCCGACGGCCAGCACATGCGCGCCGGCGGCGAGCAGCGCCGCGCACAGCGGCACGCCGATGCCGCCACTGGCCCCGGTGACGACCACGGTCCGACCGGCAAGGTCCATCAGGCCGCCTCCGCCAGGCGCACGCCGTCGCTGCGCAGCGTGCGGAAGACATCGCCGTACAGCACGTAGAAGCGGCGCGCCGCGTGCACGATGGCGGCCTTGTCGCCCTCGTCGTCGATGCGGTCCATCAGCCGCTTGAAGAAGCCGACATGCTCGACGTCGAGGTCGCCATGCGAGAGCAGGTAGCTGAAGGCGTTGCGCGGAAGATCGAGCGACGTCTGCAGCGTGTTCGCCGCGCGCGTGGCGAGCGCCACGCTGGTGCCTTCCAGCACCAGCACCATGCCGAAGAAGCCGACCGGATTGCCGCGCTGGATGGTGTCGTAGGCGTAGCTGACCATGAGCTCCGTCGCCAGCGAAGGCGTGGACGCTTCCGCCGCCGCGCGGTCTTCACCGCACCCGGCAATGTCGTCCAGCACCCATTCGTGGTGCCCCATCTCCTCTTCGATGTACTCACCCACCGCCGTGCGCAACCACTCCAGTCGCGCGGGCAGGCGTGCACCGCACGCCATCAACAGCGGTACCGTATGGCGGACGTGGTGGAAGGCCTGGGTCAGGAACGCCACGTAGTCGTCGCGGGCGATCCTGCCCGCAAGCGCGGACTGGATGATGGGGATGGACAGCAGGCCATCGCGCTCGCGCGCCGTCTTCGCGACCAGTTCGTCATGGAAACTCATGCAGCAACTCCGGAGGGGGATACGTTGGGGGCGCGCCGGTAGCAGGCGTCGACGTCGGCCTGGTAGTGGCCGAGGATCGCCTCGCGGCGCGGGCGGCCGTTGGCGGTCATCAGGCCCGCGTCCGCAGTGAAGGGGGCGCCCGCGCGCACGAAGCGGGCGATGCGTGCGTAATCGGGCAAGCCGGCGTTGACGTCGGCCAGCGCACGCGCGAGGCGCGTGTCGTCGATGTCGGCGCGGCGCGGCACCAGCACCGCCACGTTGTCCGCCTGGCCCTCGCCCCACACGACCGCCTGGGCGATGGCGGGGTGTGCGAGCAACTCGCTCTCGACCCACTCCGGCGACACGTTGCGGCCGAACGCGGTGATGAAGACGTTCTTGCGGCGACCGGTGATGTGCACGAAGCCCTCGTCGTCCATGTAACCGAGGTCGCCGGTGCGGACCGGGCCTGCCGGCAGCGGTTCACCGCCGAGGTAGGCGAGCGCACGCGCGCCGTCGACCTGGATCTCGCCGTCCACGATCGAGACGCGGGCGTGCGGCAGCGGGCGACCAACGCTGCCCTCGCGCAGCGCATCGGGGCGGTTCAGGCAGACCACCGACCCGCATTCGGTCAGGCCGTAACCCTCGAACACCGGCAGCCCGAGCGCGCGAGCGCGTCGCAGCAGGCCCGGACCGACGCGTCCGCCACCGACAGCGACGTAGCGCAGCGACGGCGGAAGTGGCGCGCCCTGCTCGGCCGCCATCACCAGCGCCAGCAACAACTGCGGCACCAGGATCACGCTTTCCGGCTGGTAACGGTGCAGGCAACGCAGCAGGGTGGGCACGTCCAGGCCGGTGGCGCCGGTGTAGCCGATCTCGGACAGCGACGGCAGCGCGATTTCCGCGTCGGCAAGCAGGGTCGCGTACAGGCCCGCCACGTTCTCCAGCAGCGTGGCCAGCGGCATCAGGCACAGGTGCCGCCGCGGCGCGATCGACGCCGCGGCATCCACCAGCGACGCGGCGACGGTGAACAACGTGTCCGCGTCGAGGCATACACCGCGCGGGCGACCCGTCGTGCCGGAGGTATAGGTGATGCACGCCGCGCGCGCCGGCAACCCCGTCGCGCCGCTCTCGTCGGCCGGCGTTCGCCAGCATGCCAGCCGCTCGCCATCGAGGAAGCCGGTCAACGCTTCCGCGCCCGGCGGCATGGCATCCTCGCGTGCCGTCATCACGCACTGGGCGCCGCTGTTGGCGAGCGCATGCCGGACCTGCGCTTCGGAGAAGAACATCGGCAGCGGCACATGCACACCGCCGACCTCGCGCAGCGCCAGGTCCAGCACGAACCAGGACGGCCCGTTGTCCAGGCGACTGGCGACACGGCGGATGCCGCTCTTCGCCAGCCAGGCGACCAGCGCATCGATCCTTGCGGCCAGCATCCGGTCGTCCAGCACGCCGTCCGCGGTGATCACGCGCGGCAGGGTGCGCTGGCCCGGGTTGCGCAGCACGACATCCATCGGCCGGATCATGGCGCGCCCGCCAGGCACAGCATCGGCGCATCGCATGCCTGTGGCCGCGGGACTCCGCGCAGATAGGCGACGCCTTCGGCCAGGTTGCCGCAGATCAGCCGCGGACGCGAGGCGTAGTAGCGACCCCAGTCGCCGCTGGCGTCGCCGAGTCGTTCCGCGCGGGCTTCGGCCAGGTCCAGCATCGGCAGGTGCAGTCGCTCGAATGCATTGCGCAACTGCTGGGTCGCCACCAGCAACACCCAATCCATGCCCGCGGCCTGCAGGGTGAGTGCGAGCTGCAGGATGAGCTCGCGTGCGATGCCGGGCGTGGTGGCGGCGAAGTTGCCCACTTCCACCACCCGGCGCCGGTCGACGTGCGCCAGGCCATGCTGCGACATCGCCTGTTCCACCGGAACGTCCAGGTAGTGTTCGACGAACAGCGGCCCCTCGCCGCCGGCACGCACGCCGACCGCGGCGGCGAGCCGTCCATCGCTGTCGCGATAGGCGATCAGGTGGGGGAAGAAGCTGCGCAGCGTTGCGCCGTGGCGGTCGCGATAGACGCCGGCGATGAACGCCTCCACCTCGGCGCGGTCCGGATCGCCCGGATCGACGAAGCGGACGCTGACGAAACGGCCGGGGAGCGGTGCGAGGGCGATGTGGGAGCGGATCCAGTGCATGGCGGGCATGCTGGAAGCGCTGGATTAAGGCCCAATTAGCCGGAAGTTAAGCCGCCATTAGATTCTGCGAATGAATTCGTGAGAATGCGCGCTGCATCGAGCCGCAGCTAAATCCCTTGTGAATGCCGCCCCGTTGGCGGGTTACCAGAACAGCGTGTAGAGCGCCGCCAGGATGCCGAGCACCGCCACCGCTCCGATGTTGAACGAAGTGCCGGTGCGGTACTCCACGTCGTCCGTGCGGATGACGTCCTTCTCCGGCGCATGCGGCGTCGCCAGCGAGACGACGACGGCCAGCGCCAGCGCCAGCAGGAACACCAGGCCGACGCGGTCGATGAAGGGTAGCGCCGGCCACGCCAACTTCAGCACGATGGACAGCGCGAACGAACCGATCGCCGCCGCCAGCGCGCCGGCCTCGTTGGCGCGCTTCCAGAACAGGCCCAGCATGAAGATCACCACGATGCCCGGGGTGAAGAAGCCGGTGTATTCCTGGATGTACTGGAACGCCTGGTCGAAGCTGCCGAGGAGCGGTTTGGCCGCGAGGATGCCGAGCACGACGGTCACGACCGCGGCGATGCGGCCCACGCGCACCAGCGTGGCTTCGCTGTGCTGGCGTTTGCCCTTGGCGTAGAAATCCAGGGTGAAGATCGTCGCCACCGAATTGATCTTCGATGCCAGCGACGCGACGATCGCCGCCACCAATGCGGCGAACACCAGGCCGAGGATGCCGGTGGGCAGCAGCCGCATCATCGTCGGATAGGCCTGGTCGGGCTTGTCCAGGCCCGGCGCCAGCATCACCGCGGCGATGCCGGGCAGCACCACGATCACCGGCATCAGCAGCTTGAGGAAGGCCGCGAACAGCACGCCCTTCTGGGCCTCGCCGATGTCCTTCGCGGCGAGCGCGCGCTGGATGATGTACTGGTTGAAGCCCCAGTAGCTGATGTTCATGATCCACATGCCGCCGATCAGCACGCTGAGGCCCGGCAGGTCCTTGTAGAACGGGTTGTCCTTATCGAGGATCATCTCGAAGTGGCCCGGCTGCGCGGCCCAGAGCTTGTGGAAGCCGGCGACGACACCGGCGCCCTCGCCCAGTTCGTTGAGCGTGAGGCCCGCGACCAGCAGGCCACCCAGCACCAGCAGCGACACCTGCACGATGTCGGTCAACGCGACCGCCTTCAACCCGCCATAGAGCTGGTACAGCAGCGCGAACACGCCGATCAGCACCACCGCCAGCATCTGGTCCATGCCGGTGACCTGCGACACCGCGATGGCGCCCAGCCACAGGATCGAGGTGACGTTGACGAACACGTACAGCCCCAACCAGAACACGGCCATCAGCGTGCGGATGCGCGTGCCGTACCGCTGCTCGAGGAACTGCGGCATCGTGTAGATGCCGTTGCGCAGGAAAACCGGCAGGAACCACTTGCCGACGATCAGCAGCGTGGCCGCCGCCATCCATTCGTACGACGCGATGGCCAGGCCGATGGCGTAGCCGGAACCGGACATGCCGATGATCTGTTCGGCCGAGATGTTGGCCGCGATCAGCGACGCGCCGATGGCCCACCACGGCAACGACTTGCTTGCGAGGAAGTAGTCCTTCGCGTCCTTGGTGTGCCCGGCCTTCTCGCGCGACACCCACTGCGCAAGCACGAAGATGCCGGCCAGGTAGGCCAGCACGATGGCGATATCCAGTCCCGACAGTGTCATCCCGCTCCCCTTCCCCGTTCGTTTGCCATCGCGGGCGATCCGGACACTGATGCGTCCGGATCGCCCTTCGTGGTCAGCGTGCGCAGTCCACGGTCTGTTCCGCCTGGTCCAGCGCGCCCAGCGCCACGCGCGATACCGAGATCGTCATCGTCCCGGCGCTACCGACAGACCACGGACGATCCAGCTTGGCGACATCGGCACCTGCCTTGGCCAGGCATTTCAGCGGCACGCCGACGCGC
>NZ_PKDG01000035.1 GCF_002863005.1 Pseudoxanthomonas sp. | reverse complement strand
CTTGCCACGGCTGTCCGCCAGCAGCGCGAGCGCCTTGGCGCCGTCGATCCCGTCGGCCGCTACCCGACCCGCCGGCGAGAAGACCTCGCGCACGCTCATGCCGTTGATCTGCTCGGTCCGGCCGGACACGAACACCAACTGCGTGCGATTCTCCTGCTTGTAGGAATACGTCACCTTGTAGTCGCCGTCCGCGTCGACCTCGAACTGGATGCCCCGCGCCTTCAACCGGGCATCCACCGATGCATCGGCCGCCAGGGCGGGGGCGGCAGCGGCGGCGCACAACAGCAGGGCGGCAGGCAGTCGGGACAGCATGGGCTTCATGGCGGGCTCGTCGGATAAGGATGTCGCATTGTGGCCGGGGTCACGCATGGCGTCCATGCGGTGGGCGGCGGCGGGCGCCTATAATCGCCGCATGCCCCACAAGAACGAAAACGAGCGCGACCATGGCCTGATGGTCGATACCAGCCGGCCCGAAGTCGCGCCGCCGCCGCAGTACCAGGTCCTGTTGCTCAACGACGACTACACCCCGATGGATTTCGTGGTGACGGTCCTCCAGCAGTTCTTCGCCATGGACCTGGAAAAGGCCACCCAGGTCATGTTGCACGTGCATACCCGCGGACGCGGCGTCTGCGGGGTGTATACCCGCGAGGTCGCCGAATCCAAGGTGGCCCAGGTCAACGAGTTTTCCCGTATGAACCAGCATCCCCTGCTGTGCACGATGGAGAAGTCCTGAGGGGGACCGGTGCGGGCACGCCGGGTCGGATCCGGTGTGGGGGCACCGCCGCGCGGGACAAGGCAACGATCCCTGAACACTGAAATCCGGTAGGGTGATGGAAAACCGCCCGCCAAGCCGCATATTGTCGGCATAGGCCCCGGAGGCAACCATGTTCAGCAAAGATCTCGAGCAGACCATCGGCCAGTGCTACAAGCGCGCCCGTGAAGCTCGGCACGAATTCATGACCGTCGAGCACCTGCTGCTCGCGCTCCTCGAAAACCCCTCGGCACAGGCCGTCCTGAAGGCGACGGGTGCGGATGCCAACCGCCTGCGCGCCGACCTCGAGCAGGCGATCGAAGCCTCGGTCTCGCGGCTGGCCGAGGACGACGGCCGCGATACCCAGCCGACGCTGGGCTTCCAGCGCGTGCTGCAGCGCGCCGTGTACCACGTGCAGTCCTCCGGCAAGAAGGAGGTCACCGGCGCCAACGTGCTGGTGGCGATCTTCGGCGAGAAGGACTCGCACGCGGTCTACTTCCTCAACCAGCAGGACGTCACCCGGCTGGACATCGTCAACTACCTGTCCCACGGGATCGCCAAGCAGGGTGAGGAGAACGATGCGGGCGGGTCCTCGGACGGCGAGGGCAAGGCGGAAGGCGCGGAGGGCGAGGGCAAGGGCGATGCCCTGACCGAGTTCGCCAGCAACCTGAACGAGATGGCCCGGCAGGGCCGGATCGATCCGCTGGTCGGTCGTGGCGACGAGATCGAGCGGACCATCCAGGTGCTGTGCCGCCGCCGCAAGAACAATCCGCTCTACGTCGGCGAGGCCGGCGTGGGCAAGACCGCGCTGGCCGAGGGCCTGGCCAAGCGCATCGTCGAAGGCGAGGTGCCCGACGTGCTGCTGGATGCCGTCATCTACTCGCTGGACCTCGGCGCGCTGGTGGCGGGCACCAAGTACCGCGGCGACTTCGAGAAACGCCTGAAGGGCGTTCTGGCTTCGATCAAGAAGATTCCCGGTGCCATCCTGTTCGTCGACGAGATCCACACCATCATCGGTGCCGGATCGGCCAGCGGCGGCACGATGGATGCCTCGAACCTGATCAAGCCGGCGCTGGCATCGGGCGAACTGCGTTGCATCGGCTCCACCACGTTCCAGGAGTATCGCGGCATCTTCGAAAAGGATCGTGCGCTTGCGCGCCGTTTCCAGAAGATCGACATCGTCGAGCCGACCGTGGGCGAGACCTACGAAATCCTGCAGGGCCTCAAGCCCAAGTACGAAGCGCACCACGGCGTGACCTACGCCGACGATGCGCTGCAGGCGGCGGTGGACCTGTCGGTGAAGCACATCGGCGACCGCCTGCTGCCCGACAAGGCCATCGACGTCATCGACGAGGCCGGCGCACGCCAGCGCCTGTTGCCCATGGAGACGCGCAAGGAGCTGATCGACGTCGAGGAGATCGAAACGATCGTCGCCAAGATGGCGCGGATCCCGGCCAAGCAGGTGTCTTCGTCCGACAAGGACGTGCTGCAGCACCTGGAGCGCAACCTGAAGATGGTGATCTTCGGGCAGGATCCCGCCATCGAGACCCTGGCATCGTCCATCAAGCTTGCGCGCAGCGGCCTGGCGAACCCGGAAAAGCCGATCGGCAACTTCCTGTTCGCCGGCCCCACCGGCGTGGGCAAGACCGAAGTGACCAAGCAGCTCGCCCTGCAGCTGGGCATCGAGCTGGTCCGCTTCGACATGTCCGAGTACATGGAACCGCATTCGGTCAGCCGCCTGATCGGCGCGCCTCCGGGTTATGTGGGCTTCGACCAAGGTGGCTTGCTCACCGAGAAGATCGTCAAGACCCCGCACTGCGTGCTGCTGCTGGACGAGGTGGAGAAAGCCCATCCCGACATCTTCAACATCCTGCTGCAGGTCATGGACCGCGGCGTGCTGACGGATACCAACGGCCGGGAGGCGAACTTCAAGAACGTCATCCTGGTGATGACGACCAACGCGGGGGCTGCGCAGGCCTCGCGCCGGACGATCGGCTTCATGCAGCAGGACCACTCCACCGATGCGATGGAAGTGATCCGCCGCAGCTTCACGCCGGAGTTCCGCAACCGCCTGGACGCCATCGTGCAGTTCCAGGGTCTGGGTTTCGATCACATCCTGCGCGTGGTGGACAAGTTCATCATCGAGCTGGAGATGCTGCTGCAGGAAAAGCACGTCAGCCTGTCGGCCACGCCCGCGGCCCGCGACTGGCTGGCCCAGCACGGCTTCGATCCGCTTATGGGTGCGCGACCCATGTCGCGCCTGATCCAGGACAAGGTGAAGCGGCCCCTGGCGGACGAACTGCTGTTCGGCAAGCTGGTGGATGGCGGCCGCGTCAGCATCGACGTGCGCGACGGCGACCTGGTAGTGGATGCGCAGGCGGAGCCGGAGCGCTTGCTGCCGGCCACGGTGTCGTAAGCAGAAGCCCACCGGCGCAACGAAAAGGCGGCCATGCGGCCGCCTTTTCCGTTCTCATCTGGCGCGTCAGCGCGAGGCGCGCTTCTTGCGCGTGGCGAACTCCTCTGCCGTCACGGCTTCAACGGCGCCGACACGGCACGTGTCGCGCGTGGTCTTCACGCGGGTCCCCGCGCCGCAAAGGCGATTGGGCTGGCCGTCGGTACTGATCTCCACGCGCGAGGTCATCGTGATCGAATCGCAGGTGCGCTGGAACGAGACGCGGTAGTGATCGTCGCCATTGCGCAGGAAGAACTGCTGCCCTCCGCCCGCGCGCACGATTTCCTGATCGCTGCCCAGGTCCACGCAGTCGGTGATGGCCTCGCCGGCGGAGGCGGCAAGGGCGGCAAAGGGGGCGATCGCGACGGCCAGTGCGGCCAGCAGGGGGAGGGGGCGACGGGAGTTCATGGCGGCTCTCTTGTGGTCAGCGCCCGGAGCGGGCGCCAGGCATGCTGAGGCCGCTGGGCTGCGGGGGAATCTGCCTGAAGTCGCCATGACGACCGACCCCGTGCCCTTCGTCATGGGAACATACTGACGTCCAGAACGAGAAAAGCGGCCTGAGGCCGCTTTTCAATCAATCACTTATGCGATTTACTTCATGCGATAAGTGATACGACCCTTGGTGAGATCGTACGGGGTCATTTCGACCTTCACCTTGTCGCCGGTCAGGATGCGGATGTAGTTCTTGCGCATGCGGCCGGAGATGTGGGCGATGATTTCGTGCCCGTTCTCCAGCTTGACCCGGAACATGGTGTTGGGCAGCGTCTCGGCGACGGTGCCCTCGAATTCAATGGAATCGTCTTTCGACATGTAAGCCTATGCTGTGCCGCGAGGGATGGCGGGTGCCATGAAGCCGCGCATTGTACGCCAGCCGCGCCTCCGGTGCAAAAATTCCGTTATGGCGCGGAGACTTGCGACAGCGAGACGGCGTCCAGTACGCCAAACCGGTCGGTCCAGGCGCCTTCCGGCGAGGACAGGTCGACGAGGCGGGCGACCTGGCCCAGGAAATCCTCGCGCGGCATGAGGGCCCCGCCCAGCGAGTGCAGGTGGTCGTTCTCCACTTGCGCGTCGATCAGCGGCCAACCCCACGCCCGCAAGCGGCTGGCCAGCGCGGCCAGCGCGACTTTCGAACCGCCGGAGCGTCCACTGAACATGCTCTCGCCGAAGAACATCCTGCCGATCGCAACGCCGTAGATGCCCCCCACCAGTGCATCCCCCTCGAATACTTCGACCGAGTGCGCGTCACCCTGCCGATGCAGGTCGATATAGGCCTGGCGCATGCCGGACGTGATCCACGTGCCCTGTTGGCCGGCCCGCGGCGAGCGGGCGCAGGCGGTGATGACCTGTTCGAAACAGGTATCCGCTCGGACCTGCCACGCGCAGCGTTTCAGTCCACGGCGAAAGCGCGTGGACAGTCGCACCTGGTCGGTAGGGAAGACCATGCGGGGATCCGGCGACCACCACAGCGGCGGCTGACCCGCGGAGAACCACGGGAAAATGCCGTGCCGGTAGGCGTTGAGCAGGCGTGGCCGGGACAGGTCGCCGCCGATGGCGAGCAGGCCGTCCGGGTCGCGCATCGCGCTGTCCGCGGGCGGGAACGGGGCGTGGGGATCGGAAGGCAGGACGAACGGCCGCTGTCGCATGCGGGGATTGTAGGCGTCATCCCGCTGCCGGTGCCGCGATACTCACGCGCGATGCTTGAATGGCGTGTGCGTTGTCAGGGTATGGGCGTAACGGCGCACCGCGACAGCTTCCTCGGCACACCAGCGGGACAGCGCCGCGGAGAAGTCGGGGTGGGCGATCCAGTGCCGCGAGTGCACCAGCGTCGGCAGGAATCCGCGTGCGAGTTTGTGCTCTCCCTGCGCGCCGGGCTCGAACACCGTCAGGCCTTCGCGCAGGCAGTAGTCGATGCCCTGGTAGTAGCAGGTTTCGAAATGCAGCCCGGGCAGATGGGACGCCGCGCCCCAGTAGCGACCGTACAGCGTGTCGCCGCCCCGCAGGCACAGCGCGCCCGCGATGATCCTGCCCTCGTGCTCGGCGAGGAACATCACCACCTGCCGCGGCATGCTGCGCGCAAGGTGCCGCAGGAAGTCGAGCGTCAGCGCCGGCGAGTTGCCGTAGTCACGGAAGGTCTGCAGGTAGAAGCCGAACATGGCCTCCAGCTCGGCATCGCTGGCCTCGTCCCCGTGCACGGTGCGGAACGTCGCGCCGGAGCGCAGGACCTTGGCCCGCTCCTGGCGGATGTTCTTGCGGTGCTTGTGGTCGAACTCGGCGAGGAAGCCGTCGAAGTCACGCCAGTGGCCGGGATTCCGCCAGTGGTACTGCACGTCGATCCGGGGCAACCACGAGACGGGAAATGCCGCATCCTCGCCGGATGTCGGGAAGTTGACATGGGCCGACGACAGGCCCAGCCGGCGCGTTTCCTGCTGTATTGCCGTCAGTAGCGCCTGACGCGCAGGGTCATCGCGCGCGAGCAGGCGCGGACCGGTGACCGGCGAATACGGTACGCCCCCCAGCCACTTCGGGTAGTAGTCCAGTCCGTGCTGCGCATAGGCGTGGGCCCACGCGTGGTCGAACACGAACTCGCCATGCGAGTTGTCCTTCAGGTAGCCGGGTACGGCGGCGACCAGACGCTCTTCGTCCCAGAGCGTCGCATGATGCGGCGACCACCCCCAGTCTTCGCGCAGGCAGCCGTGCGCTTCCAGGCCCTGCAGGAACGCGTGGGCAACGAAGGGGTTGCGTCCGTCATGCAGGGCATCCCAGGCCGGCGGCGGCACGTCGGCGAGAGAGGGAAGGAAGCGAACGTCGGCCATCGGCACGCAGACTACGGACGCAGGTCGAGCAGGTCGATGGTGGGCGGATTGAAGAGCCGCATCGGCAGGCCGATCTCACCCGTCCCCACCGTGGTGTAAACCCGCACGCGCCCTTCCGGCGTGGCCAGGTACTGCTCGCCCCGATCGAATCCATACCGGCTGGGAATCACGTGCCGGTAGATCCAGGGAAGGCGGATCTGGCCGCCATGCGTATGACCCGCCAGTACCAGCACGGTCTGCCGTGGGTCCAGTCGGATCGCACTGTCCGGATTGTGGGTGAGTACCAGCGTGGGGAGGGCCGATGGCACGCCCGACAGGAAACCCGGATCGTCCCGGTCGGCCCAGCGATCCCCCAGTCCGGCCAATCGGAAGCCGCCCAGCGTTACCGACGTGCCTTCGATCACCGTGACGCCATGTCCGGCCAGGGCGGCGCGCAATTCCGTATCGATGTCGGGCCCCGGGGCCTGCTGGTCATGGTTGCCCAGCACCGCGTAGGACGGCCGTCGCAGCCCGGCGAGTGGCGCGAACATCGCCTGCAGCGAGGCGCCGTCGGGCTCGTAGGTGAAGTCGCCCGCGATCACGACGGCATCGGCCTGCAATGTATTGATGCGGTCGACCAGGCGCCGCAGGTATGCCGCGTCCTTGTACACGCCCAGATGGATGTCACTGATCAGGACGAGTCGCAGCGGGGCGCCGGTCCCGTCGAGCACCGTCTGCTGGACCCGGATGCGCTGCGGCTCGACGAAACGCGCCCATGCGAACAGCAGGCAACCCGCAAGCAGCAGAACGAGCCAGCCGCGGGCGTGTCGATGGCGCAGTCGCCACAGCAGCCACGCCATGAAGGGCCAGACGAGCCAACTGCCGTAGAACAGGCATTGCTTGATCAGCAGCTTGTCCATCCGTGGAGGCCGCCCGCGTCGGTGTCAGGCGTCCTTGTCGAGGAAGCGCTCTGCATCCAGCGCCGCCATGCACCCGAAGCCTGCCGAGGTAATGGCCTGGCGATAGTGCTGGTCGGTCACGTCGCCTGCCGCGAACACCCCGGGGATGGTCGTGGCCGTGGCATTGCCTTCGATGCCCGAGCGGATCTTCAGGTAGCCGTTGCTCATGTCCAACTGGCCTTCGAACAACCCGGTGTTCGGCGTGTGGCCGATGGCCACGAAGAAGCCGTGCACGTCGATGTCGCGCGTGCTGCCGTCCTGTACGGACTTCACGCGGATGCCGGTAACGCCGGCCTCGTTGCCCAAGACCTCGTCGACCGTGTGGTGCCACACCGGCTCGATCTTGCCGGCCTGGATCTTGGCGAACAGCTTGTCCTGCATGATCTTCTCGGCGCGCAGCGTATCCCGGCGATGCACCAGATAGACCTTGCGGGCGATGTTGGACAGGTACAGGGCCTCCTCCACGGCCGTGTTGCCGCCACCGATCACGGCCACGTCCTGGTCGCGGTAGAAGAACCCGTCGCAGGTGGCGCATGCGGACACGCCGCGTCCCTTGAAGGCCTCTTCCGAGGGCAGGCCCAGGTACTTCGCGGTCGCACCGGTGGCGATGATCAGCGCGTCGGCGGTGTATTCGCCGGCGTCGCCGATCAACTTGAACGGGCGCTTGGACAGGTCGGCCGTGTGGACGTGGTCGAAGATCACTTCGGTCTCGAAGCGCTCCGCATGCGCCTGCATGCGCGCCATCAGGTCCGGGCCCATCAGGCCGTGCGCATCACCGGGCCAGTTGTCGACCTCCGTCGTGGTCATCAGCTGGCCGCCCTGTTGCAGGCCGGTCACCACGACCGGCTTCAGATTGGCGCGGGCGGCGTAGACGGCAGCGGTCCAGCCGGCGGGGCCGGAGCCCAGGATCAACAGGCGGCAGTGCTTCGAAGTGCTCATGTATACTCGCGAAAAAGGGTGATCGGGCAGGCAACGACGCGCTGTCGCATCGTCCGCAGGCACATAGAGTGGCGTTGCGTATCCGGCGAATCAAGGCGCGCAGATGGAAAGCGGTGATGCAGGCCGGCGCCCGGACAGGTCAATCGAAGACGCTGCGCGACCGCGCGGCGTTTTTGCTATCCGGTCTTCGGACGGACAGGCCCGAAGCTTGACCGGCGCGCTGTCGCATCGCATACGATTCGTTTAGTATCAATCACTAACAGAAATTTCCTAAGGTCTGGTCCAAAGGTGGCGAAGCAGCTCCCGGACAACGGCAAATCCAAGGGCGGCAATGCGGCCGCGCGCAAGCAGGCCTCGCCGCCGAATCCGCGCAGGCAACGCCTGTGGCGCGACCTGGCGCTCATCGCGATCGCGCCGCTGCTGCTCTACCTGCTGGCCAGCCTCTTCACCTTCTCGCCGCAGGACCAGAGCTGGTCGCAGTCCGGCAGCATCACCGCGCCGGTGCACAACATGGGCGGGCTTGCCGGCGCCTATCTGTCGGCCTTGCTGCTGTCGCTGTTCGGGTATGTGGCGTTCGTGCTGCCTTTCATCCTGGGGGCGATCGCGTGGATCGCGCTGTTCGGCATGGATACCGATGGAGACGGGCAGGCGGACCTGGGGCCGGCATTGCGCCTGATCGGCATGGTCGCCTTCCTGATCTCGGCGACTGGCCTGTTGTTCATGCGCGGCGTTCCGGCCGAATCGCTCACCGACGGTGCCGGCGGCATCCTCGGCACGCTGGTCGGCAAGTCGCTGCTGAAGCTGTTCGGCGGCCTGGGCGGCAACCTGTTCCTGCTGGTGCTGTTCCTGACTTCGGTGACGCTCGCCACTGGCCTGTCCTGGTTCGCGGTGATGGAGCGCATCGGCAAGTACGTGCTGATGCTGCCCGACCTGTTCCGCCGTGGCGGGCAGCAGGCGAACGAGTGGCAGCAGACCCGCGCCATGCGCGAAGAGCGCGAGATCGTCCGCAAGATCGACGCCGTCGCCCGCGCCAAGCGCGAACCCGTCAAGATCGAGCCCCCCGCGCCAGCCGTGGTGGAAAAGAGCGAACGCGCCAAGCGCGAACAGCAGATCCCGTTGTTCCACGGTACCGGCGGAGACGAATCCGGCCTGCCGCCGCTGTCGCTGCTGGACGATCCCAAGCCGCAGACCAAGGGCTATTCCGAGGAAACGCTGGAGACCCTGTCGCGGCAGATCGAATTCAAGCTCAAGGACTTCCGCATCGATGTGCAGGTGGTCGGCGCCTATCCGGGACCGGTCATCACGCGCTTCGAGATGGAGCCCGCGCCCGGCGTGAAGGTCAGCCAGATCAGCTCGCTGGACAAGGACATCGCGCGCGGCCTGTCGGTGAAGTCGGTGCGCGTGGTTGACGTGATCCCGGGCAAGTCGGTGATCGGCCTGGAAATCCCCAACACCAGTCGCGAGATGATCTTCCTGTCCGAACTGTTGCGCTCGAAGGAGTACGACAAGTCCGGCAGTGTGCTGACGCTCGCGCTGGGCAAGGACATCGCCGGCCGGCCCACCGTGGCCGACCTGGCGCGCATGCCGCACCTGCTGGTCGCTGGCACCACCGGTTCGGGCAAGTCGGTGGCGGTCAACGCGATGGTGCTGAGCCTGCTGTACAAGGCCTCGCCGAAAGACCTGCGCATGTTGATGATCGACCCGAAGATGCTGGAACTCAGCGTCTACCAGGGCATCCCGCACCTGCTGGCCCCGGTGGTCACGGACATGAAGGAGGCCGCCAACGGCCTGCGCTGGTGCGTGGCGGAGATGGAGCGCCGCTACAAGCTGATGAGCGCGGTGGGCGTGCGCAACCTGGCCGGCTTCAACAAGAAGGTCAAGGACGCGATGGACGCGGGCCAGCCGTTGATGGACCCGTTGTTCAAGCCGAATCCGGACCTGGCCGAAGCGCCGCGCCCGCTCGAGCCGATGCCGTTCATCGTCATCTTCATCGACGAATTCGCCGACATGATGATGATCGTCGGCAAGAAGGTCGAGGAACTGATCGCACGCCTGGCGCAGAAGGCGCGTGCCGCCGGCATCCACCTTATCCTGGCCACCCAGCGCCCGTCGGTGGACGTCATCACCGGCCTGATCAAGGCCAACATTCCCACCCGCATCGCGTTCCAGGTCAGCTCGAAGATCGACTCGCGCACGATCCTGGACCAGTCGGGCGCCGAGACGCTGCTGGGCCACGGCGACATGCTCTACCTGCCGCCGGGCACGGCGATGCCGGAACGTATCCACGGTGCCTTCGTGAGCGATGAGGAAGTGCATCGCGTCGTCGAGCATCTCAAGGCCAGCGGCACCGCGGACTACATCGAAGGCGTGCTGGAGGAAGTCCAGACCATGGGCGATGGCATCGTCGTCGGTCCGACCGGCCTGCCGGAGTCCGGCGGCGGTGGCGGCGACGAGTCCGATCCGCTGTACGACGAGGCGGTGAAGATCGTCACCGAGAGCCGCCGGGCCTCGATATCGGGGGTACAGCGCCGCCTGAAGATCGGCTACAACCGCGCCGCGCGCCTGATCGAAGCGATGGAGGCGGCAGGTGTCGTCACGCCGCCCGAGCACAATGGCGACCGCCAGGTCCTGGCACCGCCGCCACCGCGCTAACTGAACGGCTGAATTTCCGTCGAGTGCAGTCATCAGCCTGTTCAGTTTCGTCCCGGCACACTCCCGCCAACACCTTCCCACCGGAACGCACCATGCTCCGCACTGCCCGCATCGCTGTCCTCGCCACTGCCTTGCTCGCCAACAGCGCCTTCGCCGGCGCACGCGACGAGTTGAAGACGTTCACCACGGGACTGAAGGGCCTGGATGGCCAGTTCACGCAGAAGGTCTATGACGGCGGCGGCAAGTTGAAGGAGACCTCGAATGGCCGAGTCGCGCTGTCCGCGCCGCGCCTGTTCCGTTGGGAGTACAACAAGCCGTACGAGCAACTGATCGTGGCCGACGGCAAGAAGGTGTGGGTCTACGACCCCGACCTGCAGCAGGCCACCGTCCGCGAGCAGGGGGTTGAAGAAGAGAACAGCCCGCTCGCTGCACTGATCGACCCGGGCAAACTCGACCAGCAGTTCAAGGTGGCGGAGGGCGCCGGGCAGGGTGGCGTGCAATGGCTGACGCTGACGCCCAGGCAGGAAGGCGATGCCAGCTTCCAGACGGCGCGTCTGGCGTTCACGAACGGCACGCTGGTCAAGATGGAGGTGAAGGACGCGGTGGGCCAGCGCACCGAGATCAGCTTCTCGGGATGGAAGCGCAATCCGGCGTTTTCCGCCGGCACGTTCAAGTACGCGCCAGCCAAGGGTGTCGATGTGGTCGGTGGACCCTGACACGCACGCGTCAACGAGCCTTACGGGCCACGACGTTACAATGACGCGTGGCCAGGACACGCACCCCTCTCGAACCCCAGGTCGACCTGCTGAGCGCAGACACTGACGCGCTGCGTCCGCTGGCCGAGCGGATGCGTCCGCGTACGCTGGACGAAATGGTCGGGCAGCGCCGCCTGCTGGCCCCGGGCAGCGCCCTCCGTCGCGCGGTGGAATCCGGCCATGTGCACTCGATGATCCTGTGGGGGCCGCCCGGTTGCGGCAAGACCACGCTGTCGTTGCTGCTGGCACGCTATGCCGACGCGGAATTCAAGGCGATCTCGGCCGTGCTGTCGGGTCTTCCCGAGGTTCGGCAGGTGCTGGCCGAAGCGGCCCAGCGATTCGCCGGCGGGCGTCGCACCGTGTTGTTCGTGGACGAGGTGCATCGCTTCAACAAGGCGCAGCAGGATGCGTTCCTGCCGCACATCGAGCGCGGCACGATCATCTTCGTCGGGGCGACCACGGAAAATCCGTCGTTCGAACTCAACTCGGCCCTGCTGTCGCGGTGTCGCGTGCACGTGATGGAAGCGGTGTCGCCGGAGGACATCCGGCAGGCGCTGCAACTGGCACTGGCGGATGGCGAGCGCGGGCTTGGCGATCTGGGGCTTCATGTCGACGCTGAGGCGCTGCTCGAGATCGCGACGGCCGCGGACGGCGACGTCCGGCGAGGGCTCACGCTGCTGGAGATCGCCGCGGAACTGGCGGCCGACGAAGGCGGGCGCATCACACCGCAGACGCTGGTGCAGGTACTGGCGGACCGCACGCGCCGCTTCGACAAGGGTGGGGAGCAGTTCTACGACCAGATCTCCGCCTTGCACAAGTCGGTGCGCAGTTCCAATCCCGACGGAGCGGTGTACTGGCTAGCGCGCATGCTGGATGGCGGCTGCGATCCCGCCTATCTCGCGCGCCGCATGACGCGGATGGCCGTGGAAGACATCGGACTGGCGGATCCCCGCGCGCTGCAGATGGCGATCGATGCGTGGGACACGTATGAGCGTCTCGGAAGCCCCGAGGGGGACCTCGCCCTGGCGCAATTGGTTATCTACCTCGCCAGCACCGCGAAATCGAATGCGGGCTACATGGCGTTCAACGCGGCGAAAGCCGATGTGCGCGAGTACGGCACGCAGGAGGTACCGATGCACCTGCGCAACGCACCGACCAAGCTGATGAAGTCGCTCGGTTACGGTACCGGGTACCAGTACGACCACGATGCCGAAGGCGGCATCGCGTTGGACCAGACCGCCTTCCCCGACGCCATGGGCGAGCGGACGTACTATGCGCCGGTCGAGCGCGGGCTCGAGATCAAGTTGAAGGAAAAACTCGATCGCTTGCGCGAGGCCCGCCGACAGGCCCGGACGCGGGCCGGTCGCGACGACTGAATTCCAAGACAGGACACGACGCATGCCGGTACACGCCTGGATCTGGTGGCAACAGCTCGCGCTGGTGATGGCGGGTGGCGCCCTCGGCGCGGCGGCGCGCTTCTGGCTCGGCGGCGTCCTGCTGCGCCAGCTGGGGACCGGATTCCCGTGGGGCACGTTCGCGGTGAACATGATCGGCTCGTTCGCCGCCGGTTTCCTGGCCATGTGGCTGGAAGCGCGTGGTCCTTCGGCGATCTACTGGCGCGCATTCCTGATGGTCGGCGTGCTGGGCGCGTTGACCACGTATTCGGCGCTCATGGTCGAATGCCTGCTGTTCGCGCGTTCGGACCGGCAGGGCAGTGCGCTGGGCTATCTCGCCATCACTCTGGTCGCCGGCCTGCTGCTGGTATGGCTGGGTGCACGCGTCGCAGGCGCGGTTCGCGCGCCGTCTTGGTAAGGCGCACAACATCGTCCGGCTTTCTTGCCGGACATCCATGTTCGACCTGTTACAGCGCCGCGACTGAGCGGACGAACGGTCCCTGCTCGAACAGATTTTTAACCTTGTGCCGGGTTGCGGATAACGATTGGCGTGCAACCGTGACCCGCGTCGCTTTTTAGGGGCTTCCCCTGGGTCCCGGAGCGGCCACAAGGAGACTGGACATGTGCATTCGCAAGACACTGATCGCATCGGCGGTATTGCTGGCGCTCGGCACGACGGGACAGGCATTCGCGCAACAAACCAACACCGAGAACGGCCGGGGAGACGACATCCTGGTCAATCTCGCGGTGGACATGAGCAACAACAGCACCAACACGGACAACAGCGACAACTCCGACAATTCCGACAACTCCGACAATTCGGACCACAGCGACAACAGCACGCATGACGGCGACAACCGCAACAATAGCGGCCGCGCCAGTGCGGAGGGCTACGGTTCCACCGCGGCCAACAACGGCAGCACCGCCACTTCCTCATTCTCCAATTCCTTCAACCACAGCAAGGCTGTGGCCGAAACGCGCCTGGACGGCAGCGTGTCCGGCGTGACCGTGCACGACATCGGCAACGTCGCCAAGAACTGGGGCAATGCCAATGGCGGCAGCGGCGGACGTGGCGGCGCCGGCTATGGCGGAAACGGCTACGGCGGCGAAGCTGGCGGCGGTTCCGGCAGCGGCGGCGACGGTGGCAATGGCGGCAGTGGCGGCGACGGCGGAAGCGGCGGCAGCGCCAGCATTGGCGATGCGACGGCCGGCGATTCGTCCAATGGCAGCGCGTCCATCGGCGACGCGACGGCGGGCGATGGCGGCCGTGGCGGTAACGCCAACGACATCCGTGGCGCGAATGGCGGCGATGGACGCGGCTGGGGCGGCGACAGCGATGCGACCGCCGGAAACGGACGCGGTCGGGGCGGCGATGCGGGTGGCTGGGGCGGCGATGGCGACGGTGCAACGGGCGCATCGGGCGGCGATGCAGGCAGCGCCAGCGGCGACACGGGTTCGATCGCGGACGCCTCCGGTGGCGACGCAGGAGCGGGCAGCGGGAATGTCCGCGAGCGTGGTGCCGGCGACGGCACCAGCGGCGACGGAACAGCCACGGGCGGCGCCGGCACCTCGGGGAATGCGACCTCGACCGGCGGCGCCAGCACTGCGACTGCCGGTGCCGGTACATCCGGTGACGCGACCGGGACCGGTGGCGACGGCATGGGCACCGGAGGTGCCGGCTCCGGCACGGGTGGCGACGCCACCGCCAGCGGCGGCGCCGGTTCGGGCATGGGTGGCACGGGCGGCACGCTGACCGCGACCGCCGGCGACGGTGGCGATGGTGGGGATGCCAGCAACGGCGATGCGAGCAACGGCAGCGCGTCCTCCACGGCCAGCAACGGCGATGCCACCGCCGGCAACGGTGCCAGTGGCGCGGTCGGTGCGACCGGTGGTGCGGGCGGCGTCGGCAACGGCGGTGACGGCATGGGCGGTGACGGCAACGGCGGCGTCGGCAACGGCGCGACCGGCGGTGCAGGCGGTGCGGGCGGCTCCGTCGCAGTCGACGCGGGTGCGTTCGACATGTCGAACAACATGACCAGCGTCGGACAGTCGGCGGCCGGCATCATGGTGGCGGCACAGAACAGCGGCATGGCCTCGCTGATCCAGCAGGGCATCACTGTCCAAGCCAACCTCACCGTAGGACCATAAGCGTTCCGTCGGTGTCCTGGCGATGCCGGGACACGCTGCGCGGACGCAAGGCGCCCCGCCGCTTCACGCGGGGCGCCCCATCGCCGCGCGGTGGACGCATGGCAAGGGAGACTGACCATGCATACGCACTACCAGACAGGGCTGCGCATCGCGGCCTGCGGATGGGTGTTCGCCGTCGGCGGCGCGTGGGCGGATGACAATGCCGTCGCGACCGTTCCACCCGTTGCGCACGTCATCGACGTCATGCCTGTGGAGGTGCCGCAGGTGGCTGTCAGCGGACTCGGGCGTGCCGTCGCGATCGATCGCCTGTCCGGTCTGCGGGGCGGCGATGCGACGCAGGTGGACAACCTGATCGACGTGGAAGGCTCCGTCGACGGCAACACGGCGCACCACGTCACCAGTGGCTCGAACAGCATTGCCGACGGCGCCTTCGGCAACGCCAGCGGCATCAACACGGTCATCCAGAACACCGGCAGCAACGTGCTCATCCAGAACGCGATGATCGTGACCGTCGATTTCGCGGGCGGTCCGCAATGAAACGCGGCTCGCGGCGCGCGCACTGGCTGGCACACGTCGCGCTGGCGTGCGCGTTCGCGACCCTCGGCGGCGCTTCCGCCGCCACCAGCGACCTACGCGTCCCAGGCGGCGCCTATACCGTCCGCCTGACCAGCCTGAAGGAAGCCCGCTTCAAGACCACATTGCCGCAGCAGTACGACTTCAGCTGCGGCTCTGCGGCGACCGCGACGCTGCTGACGCACCAGTACGGTCATCCGGTCAGCGAGGTGGATGTATTCGTGCAGATGTACAACAACGGCGACCAGGCGCGCATCCGGAAGGAAGGGTTTTCGTTGCTGGACATGCGGCGCTACCTGCGTTCGAAAGGATACGAGGCGGACGGCTTCGAGCTGCCGCTGGACAAGCTGCAGCAGGAGAACGTGCCGGCGATCGTCTTGCTCAATGACCGCGGTTATCGGCATTTCGTGGTGGTGAAGGGCTTGCGCAACGGGCGCGTCCTGCTCGGCGATCCGGCGCGCGGAACGCGCGCGATGCCGCGTTCGCGCTTCGAAGCCCTGTGGGACAACCGGGTGATGTTCGTCGTGCACAACCAGCGCGAGCGCGCCCGCTTCAACCAGGCCAGCGACTGGAAGACCGCACCTCCGGCGCCGCTCGACATGGGAATCCAGCGCGATGGCCTGCGCAACGTTACCGTGCCGCGGCGCGGTCCGGGAGACATCTGACATGGCCGCCAATCGGGTATGCGCATACCGCATCGCGATGATGCTGGCACTGGTGCTGGCGCCCCTGGGCGCGCGCGGGCAGGGCGGCGACCTTGGCGCCGAATGGCAACCGGTCGATCCCGGTCGCCTCGACCGGATGCGCGGCGGTTTCCAGATGCCGTCCGGCATGATGCTGTCGTTCGGCATCGAGCGCGTGGTGTACCTCAACGGCGAGCTCACCGCACGCATCGCCGTGCACGTACCCGACGTGGCGCGCCTTACGCCCGAACAGGCGCAGGCGCTGGCCGATTTCAACCGTGGTCTCGTCGTGCAGGTGGGCAACGGCAACCGCTTCGACCCCGTGAGTGCCGCCGGCGGCCTGGTCATCCAGAACACACTCGACGACCAGGACATCCGGACCATCACCCGCATCGATGTTGGCGTGGACACCCTCGGCGCCTACCAGAACCTCAATGCCAGCGATGCGCTGAACGACGCGCTGATCCGCGCACCCGGCGGTCCGTGAGCGACCACGCAATCCCGACCACCCAGCAAGACAAGGGGAACATCATGAAAGGGACGTCTCTGATCGAAGTCGCACCCCTGGCCTTGGCCGTGGGGCTGGGTGTGCAGGCCGGGCAGGCGAGGGCGCAGGATGTTCCGTTGCCTGCCACCGCGTCGCCGATTCCCGCACAGCCGTACGAGATCACGGCCGACGCGCGACTGGATGCGCTGCAGCGGCAGCTCAACGAGCAGAACCAGCGCCTGCAGCAGATGCGCGAACTGATGCACGCGCAGGAGCAGCAGATCTTCGGCCTGCAGAACGCGCTGAATGAAGAGATCCTCGCCAATGCCCGCGCACGCGGGGCTCCCGCGCCCGTCATCGTCCCCTCGCTCAACCAGGCGCCGACGTTTCGCGACGCGCCGGCCCCGACGCCGACCTACATCGTGGGACCATCGCCCGCGACGCCGCACGCCAGCGCGCAAGCGCAGGCCTCGTCGCCCCGGGCGGGCGACAGTTCGGCACCGGAGCGCGTGGGGCAGGCACCGGAAAGCGACTCGCGGCCACCCGAGGTCGCGCAGATCTTCGACCAGCCCGGCGTGCTGACGCCCAAGGGAAAGCTGGTGGTGGAGCCGGCCATTCAGTACGGGTACTCGGCGAATGATCGGGTCGCCCTGGTCGGCTACACGATCATCCCGGCGATCCTCATCGGCCTGATCGACGTGCGCCAGGTGAAGACGACCACCGCCGTCGCCACGCTGACCGGTCGCTACGGTGTCAGCCGGCGCATGGAAGTCGAAGCCAAGCTACCCTACGTCTACATCCACAGCGACACCGTCAGCCGCGAGATCTTCACCGGCTCCGCCCAGGACCGCGTCTTCAACGCGCGCGGCAGCGGCATGGGCGACGTGGAAGTCACGGGCCGTTACCAGCTCAACCGCGGGGGGGCCGACAAGCCGTTCTACATCGCGTGGCTGCGCTACAAGAGCCGCACCGGCCGGGACCTGTTCGACGTCACCACCGATTGCGTCACGCGCTGCGTGGCCAACACCACCGGCACCGGTCTGCCGCTGGACCTGCCCACCGGCAGCGGATTCAATGCGCTGCAGCCGGGCATCACGTGGCTGTATCCCTCCGACCCGGTCGTCTTCTTCGGCAGCCTCAGCTACCTCCACAACTTCAAGCGGAGCAACGTATCGCGCCGGGTACTGGGCGGGCAGACCGAACTCCTCGGCGACATCGAGGCCGGCGACATCTTCGGCTTCAACCTGGGGATGGGCCTGGCATTGAACGAAAAGGCGGCCATCAGCATCGGCTACGACACCAGCATCGTCGGCAAGGCGAAGCAGGATGGCGAGGACGTCGCCGGCGCCGTGCGCACCACGCTCGGCACGTTGCTGCTGGGCGGTACCTATCGTTTCAGCGACAGGATGTCGCTCAATGTGGCGCTCGGTGTCGGGGTTACCCGCGACACGCCGGACATGACCTTCACCGCACGCCTGCCGATCAACTTCTGATCCGACGTGTCAGGCCGGGCGGCCCTGCCACCACAGCCAGACCGCCGCCGCCAACATCAGCCACTCGGTCACCGCGAGGGCGAGCGTCGTGGTCTCCACCGGCCACCAGCGCATCAGCGCGGCACTGCGATACAGCACGATCGGAAGATACAGCGCCATCGCCAGGATCAGCCCGGTGCGCATCTGCTGCGTCCAGGCGAACCAGGCGAACAGGAACGCCAGCCCGAGCTGCAGGCCGCCGTAGATGGTCAGGTATTCGGTCTGTCCGGAGCGCGTCAGCGACGCGTAGCCGATGGCCGTCGCGGTCCGCGCCGGTGCCAGCGTGCACCACGCGGCGAATACCAGGTAGATGATCGCGTTGAGGTACAGATAGGCGGCAGCCACGGGACGTCTCCGGCGGGATGGACCGCCATCTCGCATGGCGGCAAGTGATGGCAGGGTGAACGCGGCGAAGTCCGACGACACCGTGCGACATGCCCCGATGGTTGCGCGCGGCCATGCACGCGAGCCTGCAGGCTCCACCGCCAGGAGAGCCCGCCATGCATCGTTCTTCATCGTGCGCCTTCCGCCTCGTGCTGGCCTGCGTGCTCGTCGCCGTGGGCAGTTCCACCTGGGGCAGCGACCCCGTCCACAAATGCCGCGGCAAGGATGGCCAGTCGCATTACCAGTCCGCGCCATGCCCGTCGACGCACCACACAGAGTGGGTGCGCGACTACCCGCCGGACCCCGCACGGCCCGCCGGTCCCGTCGTTGCCACGACGCCCATGCCGGCGCAGGCGGGTGCGGGGACGAAGCGCGCGCCGGCCAGGCAACGCAGGCAAAATTCAGCCGCGCAGGGGGCGGTGATCTCGATGCATCGCGATGCCGTAGCCTGCGAACGGGCCAAGCACGCACGCGACCAGGCGTACGCGCGACTTGGCCTGAAGCGCGATTTCGCGACAAGCCGCAAGCTCGACGACCGTGTCAACCAGGCGTGCCGGTGAAGGAGGGTCTCAGATCGTGCGCGAGAACCGTGGCGTGTCCGGCGACGGTGCGGCTGGCAGGTAGCGGTCGAAGCACATCGCGATCACCCGCAGCAGCAGGCGACCCTTGGGCGTGGCCTGGATGCCGACCCGCGTGAACGTCAGCAGGCCGTCGTCTGCCAGCGGCGCCAGCCGCGACAGCGCATCGGCGAAGTAGTCGGTGAACACGATGTCGTAGCGCCGTCCGATGCGCGCGTAGTCCAGTCGGCCATGGCACATCAGTTCCTGGATGACCTCCGCCCGCAACACGTCGTCGCGATCCAGCGGCATGCCGCGCCAGACCGGCATGCGTCCGTCGTCGATGGCGCGTTCCCAACTGGCGATGTCGCGGGGATTCTGGCTGAAGCTGTCGCCGATATGGCTGATGGCGCTCACGCCGAGCCCGATCAGGTCGCTCTCGGCATGCGTGGTATAGCCCATGAAGTTGCGATGCAGGTCGCCGCGCGCCTGCGCACGTGCCAGCTCATCGTCGGGCAGGGCGAAATGGTCCATGCCGATGTAGACGTAGCCCGCCGCCACCAACCGCTCGATCGCCCCCTGGAGCAAGGCGAGCTTGGTCTCGCGATCGGGCAGGTCGGCGTCCGCGATGCGCTGTTGCGGCTTGAACAGCTGCGGCAGGTGCGCATAGCTGTAGACGGCGATACGGGCGGGCCTGGCGTCGAGCACGATCTCGAGCGTCCTCGCGAAACCGTCGCGCGTCTGCTTCGGCAGGCCATAGATCAGGTCGATGTTGACCGACCGCATGCCGTGTTCGCGGCATGCCGCCACGATGGCGAGCGTCTCTTCCACGCCCTGCAATCGGTTCACCGCCTTCTGCACGCCCGGGTCGAAGTCCTGCACCCCCAGGCTCGCCCGCGTGAAGCCCACGGCGGCCAGCTCGGCGATGTCGGCGGGCGTGACGAAGCGCGGATCCAGTTCGATCGAGAAATCCATGGTCGCCGGATCGGCGAACGTGAACTGGCTGCGCAGTTCGGCCACGCAATCGGCGATCTGCGCCGGCGTCAGGAAATTCGGCGTACCGCCACCGAAATGCAGCTGCACGACGGGGCGGCCGCTGTCGAACAACGGGGCCATCCGCGCGATCTCGCGGTATAGATAGTCGAGGTAGAGCTCGCCACGCGCCTTGTCGCGCGTGATGACCCGATTGCACCCGCAGTAGAAGCAGGGACTGGTGCAGAACGGGACATGCACGTAGAGCGACAGGGGGCGCGCGTGCTCGAGGCCATTGGTCGACGCCGCATGTGCGCGCAGTTCCGGGGCACCGAAGCGCGCGCTGAACTGGGGCGCGGTCGGGTACGAGGTATAGCGCGGACCGGGCGTGTCGTAGCGCCGCAGCAGGTCGGCATCGAACATCGGGGTTGGAGAGACGTGGCCCATGTCGCGCAGGCTAGGGGCTGGCCCACCATGCCGCATTGATCGGGATCAATTCCCGCGCGGATCGCGCTCTCGGGCCTCGGGCGCATCGGGAATTTCGGGCAGCATCTCCAGCGCGGTCGGCGTGGTGCGCAGCATGGGGTGGAACCGGCCGGGATGCAGCAGCCGGCGCGTCTTGAACAGGCGGCGGCCACCGGCCACCAGCGCCAACACTCCCAGGGTGCAGGCGAAGAAAAGCGGCAGTGCCTCCGCACCGAAGCGCTGCATCAGCGCACCGGCCACGGCGGGCCCGATCGCGGCACCGATGCCGTTGAGCAGTAGCAGTGCGCTGCAGCCCGCGAGCAGCTGCTCCCCCGGCAGACGGTCCAGCAGGTGCGCGACGGCCAGCGGATACAGCGCGAAGGCCAGACCGCCGAACAGGAAGAACAGGGCGTGCGCCTGACCCTCGAAACGCAGCGCGAGCAGGGCAGTGGCGGCGCCTGCGGCGGCGACCAGCGCCAACGTGCTGCGGCGGTCGCCGCGATCGGACAGACGGCCGATCGGCAACTGCAGGGCAGCGCCGCCGATGATGGTCACTGCCATGAAAGTGCCGATGCCTGCGCGATCCAGGCCCAGCGAGGCCGCATACACCGCGCCCATGCCCCAGAACGCGCCCAGCGCCAGGCCGGCGAGCACCGCGCCGACGGCCGCACTCGGCGCCGCCCGGCAGATCTCCAGCAGGTGCACCTTCGGAGCGACGGTCATCACCGGCGGCGAAAGCCGTGTCGCGCTGACCGGCAGGATGGCCAGCGCGAACAGGATCGCCACGACGCTGAACAGCACCGGGCTGCGCGGAGGCTGCAGGTCGAGCAACAGTTGGCCGGCCGCCAGGGCGAGCAGCGAGACCACCATGTACACGCCGAACACGCGGCTGCGGTGCTCGGGCGCGGCCTGCGCGTTCAACCAGCTTTCGATCACGGTGCACAGCCCGACCAGCGACATGCCGGTGACCACGCGCAGCAGCATCCATCCGACCGGCTCCCTCCACAGCGGGTACACCAGCACCGCCGCCGCCGCGAGCGCGGCGTGGAACGCGAATGCGCGGATGTGGCCGACGCGCCGGATCAGCGGTGGCGCCGTGAACGTACCCAGGAAGAAGCCGACGAAGTAGCCCGACATCACCAGACCCGTCGTACGCTCGCCCCAACCTTCGGCCTGGCTGCGCATGGCCAGCAGCGTTCCGAGCAGGCCATTTCCACCCAGCAGCAGCGCAACGCTGGCGAGCAGGGCGGTGAGCGGAAGCAGGAGACGGATCACGGGAGGCATGCGGTACCGGGTCAGACGAGGTCGACATGCTAGCAATCCCATCCTGAGCGTCTGGTTCACAGGCGCCACGATGTATGACGCATGCAACCCGTCCGAGGGCATCGGGTATCCTGCAGGCGTCTCTTTCTCCGACATGCAAGGGCAGGGATCCGATGAGTGAACGCAAGGTCCCGGGCATCGACGAGTACGATGGCGCAGCCGGCGGATGGGGCGCACTCGCCGCCGTCGCCCGCGCGGTGAAGAGCCAGATGGCGGTCGGTCGCGAGACCTCGGCGCTGCGCCGCGTCAACCAGCCCACCGGGTTCGATTGCCCGGGCTGCGCCTGGCCCGATCCGAAGCACACGTCGTCGTTCGAGTTCTGCGAGAACGGCGCCAAGGCGGTGTCGTGGGAAGCCACCGGCAAGCGCGCGACTCCGGACTTCTTCGCACGCCACACGCTGGCGGAACTGTGGGAATGGAGCGACCACGCGCTGGAGGACGAAGGCCGGCTGACGCATCCGATGGCCTACGACGCCGATACCGACCGCTACGTGCCGATCGGCTGGGACGAAGCGTTCGCCCGCATCGGCGCAGCGCTGCGGGCGCTGCCGCATCCCGACATGGCCGAGTTCTACACCTCCGGCCGCACGTCCAACGAAGCGGCCTTCCTGTACCAGCTGATGGTGCGCGAGTACGGCACCAACAACTTTCCCGACTGTTCGAACATGTGCCATGAGGCGACCAGCGTCGGGTTGCCAGGATCCATCGGCGTGGGCAAGGGCACGGTGACGCTGGACGATTTCGCGCACTGCGATGCGCTCTTCAGCTTCGGCCACAATCCCGGCACCAACCATCCCCGCATGCTCTCGACGCTGCGGGAGGTCTCGAAGCGCGGCGTCCCCATCGTGGCGGTGAATCCGCTGCGGGAGCGCGGCCTGGAACGCTTCACCTCGCCGCAGCACCCGGCCGAGATGCTGACGAACACTGCCACGCCGATCGCGCAGACCTATTACCAGGTGAAGATCGGCGGCGACCTCGCGCTGCTGAAAGGCATGATGAAGTGGTTGCTGGACGCCGATGCCGACGACCTCGCCGCCGGCGGCAACGGCGTGCTCGACCATGCGTTCATCGCCGAGCACACCGAAGGACTGGAGGCGTTGCGCGAGGATCTCGCGCGCACGACGTGGGAAGAGATCGTCAGGCATTCCGGCCTGGCACGCGACGACATCGCCGCCGCCGCGCAGCTCTACGCCAGGGCGGACCGCGTGATCCTCTGCTACGGCATGGGCATGACGCAGCACCGCCGTGGCACGCAGAACGTGCAGCAGATGGCCAACCTGATGCTGCTGCGCGGGAATATCGGCAGGCAGGGCGCCGGCATTGCGCCGATCCGCGGGCATTCGAACGTGCAGGGCGACCGCACGGTCGGGATCACCGAAAAACCAACGCAGGCCCTGGTCGATGCGATCAAGCGCACCTACGGCTTCGAGTTCCCGCTCACGCACGGGCACGACGCCGTCGAGGCGGTGCGCGCGATCCGCGACGGCCGTTCGCGTGCGCTGGTGTGCATGGGCGGCAACCTGGCCGTTGCGATGCCGGACCCGGAGACGACGATTCCCGCGATGCGAACGCTCGACCTGGCCGTGCATATCGCCACCAAGTTGAACCGCTCGCACCTGATTCCCGCGAAGCAGGCGTTCCTGCTGCCCTGCCTGGGCCGCACCGAACGCGACCTGCAGGCGAGCGGCCTGCAGTCGGTAACGGTGGAAGATTCGATGTCGATGGTGCATGCATCGCAGGGTGGACTGCCGCCGGCGTCGGATCACCTGCTCTC
This sequence comes from Pseudoxanthomonas sp., assembly GCF_002863005.1. GTDB lineage: Bacteria > Pseudomonadota > Gammaproteobacteria > Xanthomonadales > Xanthomonadaceae > Pseudoxanthomonas_A. Next base: position 34,674 of record NZ_PKDG01000035.1, on the reverse strand, counting down.
GGAACCGGCCATCGTGGCCGGCATCGCGAAAGCGACGTTGCCGCAGACGAAAGTGGACTGGGATGGCCTGGTCGGCGACTACGACCGCATCCGGGATGACATCGAAGCGGTGTTCCCGATGTTCAAGGACTTCAACCGCCGCGTTCGCGAGCCCGGCGGTTTCCGACTGTACGTGGGGGCGTCCGAACGCGACTGGGGGCCTGGCGGGAAGGCGCGGTTCCTGGTCGCGCCCGGGCTCGACGAGGATCCGGGCACGGGCCGTCGCGACCTGCTGACGCTGACCACCATCCGGTCCCACGACCAGTACAACACCACCATCTACGGCTTCGATGATCGTTATCGCGGGATCAGCGGGCGACGCGACGTGGTGTTCATGAACCGCGACGACATGCGCGCGCGCGGGCTGGCGCAGGGCGACCGGATCGACGTGGTGTCGTACCTGGCCGGCGACGACGCGACGCGGACGGTGTCGGGTTTCATCGCCGTCGAATACGACCTGCCGCAAGGGTCGGCCGCGATGTACTACCCGGAAGGCAACCGCCTGGTGCCGCTGGACAGCCACGATCCGCACTCCGGCACGCCGGCCTACAAGTCGATCCCGGTGGTGGTCAGCAAGGTGCGCGATTCGCATGTCGATGCCGGATGATCGTACCGGGGGCGTGGCGCGACGCGAGGTCGTCGACGTCACCGGGGGCGCATCGACCGTCCGCCAGGATCTGCTCGCCGAGGAGGTACCGCTCGCGATCCACTGCAACGGCGAACCGCTGGCGGTGATGATGGTGTCGCCGTGCGATCTGGAGGACTTCGCGCATGGCTTCGCGTGGACCGAGCTCGGCATCGAGGCAGGCGATCTCGTGTCGGTGGATGCGCAGCCCTTGCTGGAAGGCATCCAGCTCGACGTTCGCACCCGCGTTCCGCTGCCCGCGCGTGTCGCCGACCAGCAACGCTGGCTGCCCGGTCGCAGTGGCTGCGGCATCTGCGGCAACCGGCACCTGGAAGATGTCATCAGGCAACCCGAGGCCGTGGGCGAGGGGCGCGCCATCGCCTCATCGGCGCTGGAGGCCGCGCTGTTCGAACTGGCGCAAAGACAACGATTGAACGCAGCGACGGGCGCCGTACACGCCGCCGCATGGGCGGGGGTGGACGGCAAGATCACACGGGTACGCGAAGACGTCGGTCGTCACAACGCACTGGACAAACTGATCGGTGCCATGCGGCGGGAGGGCATCGATCCCGCATCGGGCTTCGCACTGGTCACCAGCCGGGCGAGTTACGAAATGGTGGCAAAAGCAGCGATGGCAGGCATTCCGTTCCTCGCCGCGATATCGGCGCCCACGGCGCTGGCGGTGGACCTGGCCATCGGATGCGGCATGACCTTGGTCGGTTTCGCGCGTCCGGGCCGGCATGTGGTCTACAGCCATCCCGGACGAATGGCGCAGGCCTGAGTCGTCGCCGATCTATCCCGCCGGCAACGCCGCCACCAGGCCGCCCAGGCACGCGACCTGGCGATCACCGGCGCGCAGGACCGGCTCGACGCCGCCGGTGAAGCGCGAAAACGCGGGCAGGACGGTGAGCCCGGTTCGCAGCCAGAACGTCGGCCATCGCCCTGGCAGGCCGGGATAGCGCACGCGGGGATGCACGTGACCTGCGATGACGTGTCCCGTCCCGTCGCCGGGTATATGGCGCAGCTCGAACGGGCCGCGTCGCAGGCCTTCGGAGGCGAGATCGAGCCGCCAGTCCGACGCGCGTCCATGCAGATGGCGGTCGTGGTTGCCTGCCACCACGGTGATCGGCAACGACGCATGCCGCTCACGCCACGCCTGCCACTCCTCCTGCCACGCGCCGCCCGATCCGGCGCCATGCAGGAAGTCGCCCAGCACGCACAGCTCGCGTGCATCGGTGGCGGCAAGCAACGCCTGCAGGCGTTCCAGATCGTCGCGCGTGCCGCCGCGCGGTACCGCGATGCCACCACGACGCAACGCCTCGCCTTTGCCGAGATGGAGGTCCGCGATCAGCAGCAGGGATTGCGCCGGCCAGAACATGGCGCGATCGGCGAGCAGTCGTACAGGCTGTCCTGCCAGTTCGATATCGAGGCTAGCCTGCATGGCGGCGTTCCAGCTGCTCGGCCGCACGGCGTACCCGCGCCTGCCAGTCTTCGGTGCTCAGGTGTGCGCGCATCCCGTCGGCCCACAGCGGAAAGGCGAGCGGTGTGAGGCTGGCGGGCGAGGTGAGGTGCACGCGCGCATCGCGCAGCCGGCCGAGCAGGCCCTCCATGTCGGCGATCTGCAGGTCTTCTTCCAGCGCCTCGCGGCGCGCCAGTTCCAGCAGCAGATGGCCGGGGTCGTGTTGCGACAGCACGTCGAAGAGCAGGCCGCTCGACGCCTGCAGTTGCCGCAGGCTGCGGGGCGTGCGGCCCGGCAGCGAAGGCGGCAACAGGCCGGCGACGCGCGCGATGCCGCGGAACTGCCGGCGCGCCAGTTCGCCGAGGTTGGCGCCGTGGGCGAGGTCGTCCACCAGATGGAGGGGCGAGAGCAGTTCCCGCAGCAGGTCCGCATCCAGGGCAACGGGCAGCTGGGCTGACAGCACGAAACCGAGATCATTGGCCGCGAGCGAGAACGTGTTGGGGTGCCGCTGGCCCCATCGCCACGCCATCAGGGCGGCGAGCCCCTCGTGCGCACGACGGCCGGCGAACGGGTAGACGAACACGTGGTATCCATCGCGGCGCTTCACCTGCTCCACCAGCAGCTCACCCGGAGACGGCACGCGACTGAGACTTTCCTGCACGGCCAGCAGCGGACCCAACGCCCGCATCTCGGGCGATGTCCGGTCGTCCGCCAGCGACGCCAGCACCTGCGCGGCCAGCCGCGACGACAACGGCATGCGGCCGCCCATCCAGCGGGGCACCACGCCGTCCCCCTGCTTGACCAGGCGCACGTAGGCCGTCATGTCCTGCAGCCGCACCAGCTCCAGCAAGCGACCGGCGAACCGGAAACGGTCACCCGGTCGCAGGCGGCTGAGGAAGGCTTCCTCGACCGCACCCAGTCCCCCGCCTTTCATGAACTTCACCGACACGTTGCCGTCGCTGGCGATGGTGCCGATGGAAAGCCGATGGCGCAGGGCTACGATCTTCTCGTGCACGCGATATACACCGTCCGCATCGCGCACGACGCGTCGATACTCGGGATAGTGCTCCAGTGCATCGCCGCCGCGCACGATGAAGTCGAGCACCCGCTGCCACGTCGCGGTGTCGAGCGTCGCGAACGCGTGCGTCGTGCGCACCTCGGCCAGCAGCGCGTCCGCCTCGAAGCCGCCGCCCAGCGCGAGCGTCACCGCGTGCTGCGCCAACACGTCGAGCGGCAGGCGAGGGGGATGCCGGGTCTCCACCACGCCCTCCGTGATCGCCGTGCGCGTGGCCGCGTATTCCGCGAGTTCGAGCGCGTGGGTGGGCACGCACAGGACATGGCCGGTCTCGCCGGGGCGATGGCGCGCACGGCCGGCACGCTGCAGCAGCCGGGCCACGCCCTTCGGGCTGCCGATCTGGATCACCTGGTCGACCGAGGGAAAGTCGACGCCCAGGTCCAGGCTGGACGTGGCGACCACGCACCGCAGCGATGCATCGCGCAAGCCGGCTTCGGCCTGCTGCCGCACGGCCGGATCGAGCGAGCCATGATGCAGGGCCAGCGTCGCGGTGTCTTCCGGCCATACCGACGACAGCGCTTGGTGCCACAGTTCCGCATGCGCGCGCGTGTTGGTGAACAGCAGGGTGGTGCGGACGGAGAACACGCGATCCATCACGCCCGCAAGCTGGCTCAGGCCCAGGTGGCCGCTCCAGGGAAACCGCACGATGTCCGCCGGCAACAGCGTTTCCAGCGTCATCGGCCGGGGCCGCGCGGCCGACAGCACGCGCGGCGGTTGGCCGGGCGGAAGCAGCGACCGGCAGGCATCCTCCAGATTGCCGAGCGTCGCCGACAGTCCCCACGTTCGCACGCGAGGCGACCATCGGCGCAGGCGCGCCAACGCAAGCTGGGTCTGCACGCCGCGCTTGCTGCCCATCAGCTCGTGCCATTCGTCCACCACCACGCAGCGCAGGTCGCCGAACATCGGCGCCGTATCCGGATAGCTGAGCAGCAGCGACAGCGACTCGGGCGTGGTCACCAGCACATCCAGCTTGCCGCCGCGCGCCAGGCGCTTGTCGCGTGCACTGGCATCGCCGGTGCGCTGCGCCACACTCCACGGCAGGCCGAGCGCATCGGCGGTCTCGGCCAGCGCTCGCGTCGTGTCGGTGGCCAGGGCGCGCAGCGGCGTGATCCACAGCACGCGCAACGGACGCGCAACCGGCCTGCGCGACCCGGATGAACGGGACGGCGCCTTTTCCGCCAACGCTTCGAGCAGCGGTCCGCCGAACGCGGCGAGTGTCTTGCCGCTGCCGGTCGGGGTATGGATCAGCCCCGATTCGCCCGCCAGGTAATGTCGCCAGGCCTGGCGCTGGAACGGCAGCGGCTTCCAGCCGCGGGTGGCGAACCACTGCTGCAGCCGGGCAAGGGGCGTCATCGCGCCAGTGCCTGCAGCGTGGACAGCTTGTCGGCGTCCGCCGCGGACTTGTCGTGGCGCCAGCGCAGGATGCGGGGAAACCGAACGGCGACGCCCGCCTTGTGCCGATTGCTGATGTTGACGCCTTCGAAGCCGAGCTCGAAGACATGGTGGGCGACGACGGAACGCACGGGGCCGAACCGCTCGCGCGTGTGGGTGCGGATCCACTGGTCCAGCGCCAGGATTTCCTTGTCGTCCAGTCCCGAGTAGGCCTTCGCCACCGGCACCAGTTCGCCGGCGTCGTTCCATACACCGAACGTGTAATCGGTGTGCAGGGTACTGCGGCGCCCATGCCCGGCCTGCGCGTACAGCAGCACCGCGTCGATGGTCAGGGGATCGATCTTCCATTTCCACCAGTCGCCGCGTCGCCGGCCGCTGCGATACGGCGATGCACGGCGTTTCAGCATCAGGCCTTCGACGCCGCGTTCGCGCGCGCCCTGGCGCAGCGCGGCGGCCGCATCCCAGGATGCAGCATCCACCGCCGGCGAGACCTGCAGGCGCGGATCGTGCGTGGCCCGGAGCAGCTCGTCCAGGCGCTGCCGGCGCGCCTCCAGCGGCCATTCGCGCACATCTTCGCCTTCCAGTTCCAGCAGGTCGTACGCCAGCACCCGCGCGGGTGCGGCAGCAAGATGCTTGCTGCCCGGACGTTTGCGCTGGATGCGCGTCTGCAGCGCGGAGAAGGGGAGGGGTGCAGTGCCGTCGTCCCAGGCCAGCAGTTCGCCATCGATGACGGCATCCTGCGGCAGGCCGAGCGCAGCGGCCTCGATCTCGGGAAAACGGCCATCCAGCCGCTCCTCGCCGCGCGACCAGAGCGCGACCTCGTTGCGGCGACGGATCACCTGCACGCGGATGCCATCCCACTTCCATTCCAGCAGCCAGTCCTTCACGTCGCCCAGTTGTTCGGGTGCATGTTCCAGCGGCGATGCGAGGAAGAACGGGTAGGGCTGTTCGCGGTCGCTGTCGAGCACCTCGGTCGACAGCAGGCCATCGAGGAACGCCGGCGTGGGCGGCCAGTCACCGAGCATGCGCTGCGCGAGCACCGCGATGGGCACGTCGGAAAAATCCGCGAGCGCCTGCTGGACCAGGCGCGCCGACACACCGACCCGCAGCGCGCCCGTCAGCAGCTTGTTGAAGACGAGGCGCTCGCTGTCGGGCAGCTGCGTCCAGGCGTCGACCACGGTGCTACGACGCGTCTCCGCATCGGCACCGGCGACCGGCAACAGGCGCTGTTCGATCCACGCATGCAGCGGCAGCTCGGGATGCTGCGCCGTGCTCGACGGCAGCAACAGGGCAAGCGTCTCCGCCAGGTCGCCGACGTGGGAATAGCTGTCGTCCACCAGCCACGCGGGCAGGCCGGCGAGTTCGCCGCACCAGGTGCGCAGTTCGCCGCTGCCCGCGATCCGCCGCAGCTTGTTGCCGGCAAGCAGCCAAAGCCCCCACGCCGCGTCTTCGCGCGGCACGCGGCGCACGTAGTCGGCGATCGCCGCTCGCTTGTCGAGGGTGCCGGTGCTGTGCTCCAGCGCCTGGTAGAGCGCGGCGAAGGCTTTCATTCCTCGCCACCGAAGTCGGTCGAGAACGCCTGCGCATCCTGACCGCGCTCGCGCAGGAAGCGGATCAGCGCGTCGGTGTTCCCATGGGTGGCGATGATGCGACGTGCGCCCGTCTGTTCGATGGTGGCGAGCAAGCCCGGCCAGTCGGCATGATCGGACACGACGAAGCCGCGGTCGTAGTTGCGTCGCCGGCGGTTGCCGCGCAGGCGCATCCAGCCGGATGCGAAGCCATGTTCGGCGTCGCGGAAGCGACGCGTCCAGGTGGACCCGGCCGCGGAGGGCGGCGCGATCACCAGGCGGCCCGCGAAATCCTTGCCCTTGGGCTGCTCGCCGACCGCCTCGGTGGCGATCAGGTCGATGCCCGCACTGCGGTACACCTGCACGCCGGTGTCCACGGCGCCATGCAGGTAGACGGGGGGTTCGTCGAAGCGCGCGAGTTCGGCCAGGATGCGCTGCGCCTTGCCCAGCGCATAGGCGTACAGGATGGCCGCACGTCCACGCGCCTCGCACGCGCGACGCCATTCGACGATGCGCGCGACTTCCTCGGGCGTGTCGGGCCATTGATAGACGGGCAGGCCGAACGTCGCTTCGGTGATGAAAACGTCGCACGGCACGACCTCGAAGGGCGGGCAGGTGGGATCCGCCTGGCGCTTGTAGTCGCCCGACGCGACCCAGACTTCGCCGTCCACTTCGATGCGTACCTGCGCGGAACCGAGGACATGCCCGGCTGAATGAAACGACACGGTGGCGTTCCCCAGCGAGAAACGCTCGCCGTAGGCATGCGGATGGAACTCCTGATCGCCCAACCGCCACCGCAGTACCGGCATGCAGTCGCTGGCCGCGTGGTAGCGCGCCATGCCGCTGCGGGCGTGGTCCCCATGCCCATGGGTAATCACCGCCGTCGCGACCGGCTTCCAGGGATCGATGAAGAAATCGCCTGCCGGGCAGTACATGCCTTCAGGGCCCAATACGATGAGGTCGCGGGGGGTCGCCGTCATGGAGGAAGACTGCGAAAGGGCGTGTACAGGGGTGGTGAAGCTGGTGCCTTGAGCGCAGCAGGATCGCTCCCGTCCAAGGATGAGTTCGCCGATCTAACGCCTGACCAACGCTTCGTCGTCAAGCTGCAGGATCTCGGCCGCGTCAGGCTCGCCGCGCGTGCCGAGGTCGGCGGGCGAGTGCGGGGCTGGGTGGAGTGGGTCAACGACTCCGGGGAGACAGTCGAACAGATCGAGGTGGCGGCCATCGAGGCGCTCGGCTACACGTCCCACACGCTGTACAACCTGAGCGGAAGCGGCAGCGCCTCCGGCCTTGCGAGCGGAGCGAGTGAGGGCGGTGACGCTGGCCGCGCAGGCGGCACCGTCGATTACGCACCCGGCCAACGCCCGGATGTGTTCCCGCGCAGCCCCGGCTATGCGCCGGGCACGACATACACCGGGCCTGTGTCATCGCTTTAGAGGCCAAACATCCGCTCTAGGTTGGCGTATACCAAAACGCTAGCGGATGTCATTCCCAGGACCAACGTAAGTCCGAGCACGATGCTCCATACCCATTGATGCGCTTTTTGGCTTGATGCGCTGAATGAGCTGTATCGATTTTGTGCCTCATCGAAAGCTGGTCCTTGATGTCCGATGAGGCGTATCAAAGCCATCACGTGCACGTGCTGCCACACCATCTTTCCAACCTCGAATATTACGAACACTGCAAGCGAGCTTAGGCCGAATACCGCTACCAGCCGTGAAAACTGTGGCGCGATATCGCCCGCTGTAGCACTCCATGATGTGAATAGCGCTACGTAACCAACGGAAATAACAGCAGTCGTGTACGCGGACGATTTGTCCCACATCGATGTTAGTAGATCGATCAGAAATTTCTTTGCACTGTCGCGAGCTTGATTCCTAGCTTGATCGGCTATGTCTAATGCCTCGATCACTAGGCGCTCAACGTTCTGCACATCCGATCGGTAGTTCTCTGCGCCCGGATACTCCTTCACCAAATCCTCAAACCAATTTAGTGGGTTCTGCTGCTGGTTCATTTGTCGATCCTCGGTTGGTCTTCCTGTAGGCAGTCTTCGCCGGGGATGTTCTCCCAGCCATTAGGAAGCTTTCGGAACAGTTGGCCGTTAATGCACCTGAGTCGGCCAGCAGCGAAATCTTTCTTCAGTTGTTCGTAGACCGGATCAGGAGCCGGAAGCACTAGCGGTGCTTCACTCTGCGGCTGAGCTTTAGGCGTTGGCGGTCGCTCGCCATAGCGAGCGTTCCACGCCAACTGTGTTCTGCCGAGCAGGTGTACGCCTCCGGCGATCACTGTAGCCAGTGCTAAACCGATCAGCGTGATATGAATGATGCCGGATCGTTCCCGCGCCACCGGGTGTCTCGGACGTTCCATGTTCACCCCCGGACCGATCATACCCGGGGTGTAGGGGCGGCACCCCAACGGTGACGCTTCATCCAGCGCGAGTACCGACGTTCCGGGCGTGCCAGTCGGCCAGGTCAACGATGACCACCTTGACCGGTCCACGCCGAACAGGCTTTTCAGCTTCGCGGCGCGATTTCAGGCCGTCACGTCGAAGCTCCATGGCATCACGCCACAGCAGACCTGCTAGGCGCTGTGCCGTGATCCTGTCGCCATCCGGCCCGATCAGATGCCGGCCGCTGGCAGAGAAGCGCCAGCCGTTCCACTGGCTAGGTACGTCGGTAAGAATCTCGACAATCGTAGGGGCGTTGCGGTTCAACCGATCAGGCACGCGTCAAAGCTCCCGTTGGTGGGCTTAGAGCCACGCAAGCGCCATGCCAGCCAGTCCCGGAGCAGCCGCGCCCACCAGCCCCAATCCGACTTTACATAATAGGCATTATGCGAAATTACGGATGTGCCCAGTTCGGGCCATCGCCACACCTAAGGCGGCCCCAACCGGGCTCGGTAAAGCTGTGACTTTCCTCCTCTCCCCCGGCCAAGTCACAGGACTAATGTGCACTTCGGGGAAGTAACAGGTTTGCAGTGGTACGACGAAGGCAGGCACGCCGTTCGGACTACCACGCACATTCGCAATCACTACGCCAGTGTCAGCTTTATCGGTTACAACCGCGTGATCGACGCCCAAAACCGTGGAGGATCTATGAACATCCATCCCATTCGCACCGAAAATGATTACCAGGCTGCGCTGCGCGAGCTGTCTGCGTATTTCGAGAACGAGCCGGTTCCGGGTACGGAGGACGGCGGCCGCTTCGAGATCCTGGCCACGCTGGTCAAAGCTTATGAGGCCAAGCACTTCCCGATCGAAGCCCCCGATCCAATTGAGGCGATCCGCTTCCGAATGGAACAAGGCGGCTTGACTGGAGTTACCAGGATTTAGTGGACACCTGAGCGGCGGTGTCGATGTACCGCCTCGAACTCGATGGGACTGACACCGCCGACATGGCTGTGCCGACGGATCGGATTGTAGAAGCCTTCGATGTACTCGGATACGTCTAAGGCAGCCGTTTGGCGGTCTGCATAGATGCGCTTCTTGATCCGCTCTTTCTTCAGGCTTCCGAAGAAGGATTCAGCGACGGCATTGTCCCAGCAGTTCGCACGCCTGCTCATACTGGTGGGCAGCGCACTCTCGGATGATTGTTGAGCGCACTTGATTGTCCCCAGCGCCCGCGCCAACCCTCCCCATTTGCCGCGCTCTGATGTCCTCAGTTTCAATGGCCGCAGTCGTGTATCCCCAGAAGTCACGCTAACGCGCTTTGCGTGCCCCAGTTTCCACGCTCCTGAGCCTATGGGTGCGCTCAGGAAGGCTTCGACAGCCCTCTGACCCATCGCAGCAGTTCCTCGTGCGTGATCGTCCGCCCAGCGTCGACATCGGCCAAGGCCTCGCGAGTCCGGCGATCCTTCTCTTCCTCTGTTAGCTCCGGAGGAAGTGCTGGCAGCTCATCATCGGGATGCATGTGGACCAGGGTGCTTGGACTCAGGTGGACTTGGTTCTCTTGAAGATGGGCAAGGCCTGCGGACTATCCAAGGCCTCCGGCAAAGGCTGTGACGCGTCGTGGACCATCAGATCAATGACGACATCCACTTCTGAGCATAAGGGCTGGATGGCCGTGGTCACCAGGCGGGCAGCCCTCTCGGAAAAGGCCACGTCAGCCACCAACCAGATCAACAGCCCTGGGGGCTGGTTTGAAGCCGTGGCTGGAAGGGTTTCAAGGAGATAGGCCGCCGAGACAAAGCTGGCGCTCTCCAGGCGGGTGCACTTTGAGCCGGTCTTACTTCGAATTCGAACGGTACCGGCTTTTCTAGAGGGTCGGCAGGGATTCGTGAGAAAAACAGCCGAATCGGCTCTAACACCATGATTCAACGAGGAAAGCCTCGACGTCAGGCAGTTCGTGGATTTCAGACCTAGGCTTGATCGAACCAGAAGCCGCGTGACACAGGCATTCCTGGAGTACTGCTCAGGAAGGCTCCGACCATCGCCTGATCCATTGCAGTAGTTCCTCGTGCGGGATCGTACGTCCAGCGTCGACGTCGGCCATACCCTCGCGGGTCCGTCGATCCTTCTCTTCCTCGGTCAATTCCGGAAGGAGTGCTAGTAGCTTGTCTTCAGGGCTCATAGGCCGATGAGCTGCGCTCAAGTTGGCTTGATTCTCGTGAATATGGGCAGGATCTGGGGATCATCCAAGCCCGCCGGCAAAGGCAGCGATACGTCATGGACCGCCAAGTCGATGATTACGTCCAAATCTGAGCATAAGGGCTGTATGGCGGTGGTCACCAGACGAGCCGCCCGCTCGGCGAAAGCCAGGTCGACCACCAGCCAGATCAACAGACCGGGAGGCTGTTCGACGCCCCCTGACGAGTGAGTTTCCAGGAGATACGCCGACGAGACGAAGTCGGCGTGCTCAAGGCTGCCGCTGATGGCCGGAGCGAGCCAAGACGGTGCGGCCTGGGCAGGTCTCACCGCGAACTCCGCCGGCGCCAGCCGTTCCACCCTGGCCAGAAAGCCCGTATCCAACAATGTCGCAACCTCTTCCGGGTACAGGACAACGCCGCCGTCGTTGGGATTGAGCATCAACGTCGCGCCGCGAGTACCGGTTAGCAGCTCACGGCCTGAAACTCCCAGAATTCTGACAGCAGCCGAGCTGGCCGCCTGCGCCTTGTCGAGCGAGGTAAAGAAAGGGATCGCATCGAAACCGTCAGGATGGCGGAACTGGACGAGGCGCAGTGTCCGCGCGTCGTCCGAGACGGGCGCATGCACGTACACGATCGCATCCATCAGTCGCTTGAAGAATGCGCGTTCCTCGGCTGCACTGTCGCGGGCCCGTTCAAAGGAAGCCTCCAGCGCTGTCTCCGCAGACGTAGTCCCTCTTCCACGCGGCCTGCTCGGTTGCTTCATGGTCAGATGCGATGAGGGCCAAGCGGGTACCCGGAGAACCAATCCACCTCGATCTCGCTGCTCAGGTAGGGCCGTACGAAGGCCGACTGGGTCAGCGCTCGCAGCCGCTCTTCGTGCTCAGCAATCGCCTCGATGTCGCTGACGGTTGGATAGTGCCGCAGCAGTCGATATGCCTCTTGCCGCACCTCTTTCGGCACGGCTTGGCTGGCCGCTAGCTGCCTGAGGAATGCGCCCGCCTGCAGCACATTGCGGGTGCGCTCAGATGGCATCGTCATAACATCAAGAATGACTATCGCTAAGGAATGCTTAGCTTATCGCGTTTGTGGCCGGCCAGCGCACGGTGCAACTACAGACCTTGCGATTCCTTGATTAATGTAATATAATCAATAGCTTACTTCGCATAACGTCGCTTATGTAAAGCCGGGGCGCGGCCAGCACCCTCGATTGATTCCGCGCTTTTTTTAACTGACACCTGCCTGCGCACTGCCTGGGGGCCGGTGACCGCGACGGTCACGATCCTGAAGTTCTTGGCCCCGGCCTACGCGTCCTGCCGTGCGATGTATCCCCACGAGAAGCAACTGTTGCTTGCGACGACGTCGACCGCCTGGCGCGTACACATCTGATCGATATTTGTGCGCGCCAGGAAGATCTTCGTCGGCTGGCCGATGAACTTGAGCGTGTCATCGGCAGCTGCCGCGGGGACAGCGGGCCGAGTGCACGAGCCTTTCGAAGCTACGTCAGCCAACGCAAAGTTTTGAGGTGTAACTGTGTAGCGTTTTTTACTATCGGCCAGAAGCGCACGCAGGGAGCTGGCGAGAGAAATGCGCAGGCCACTTCCATACTTAGATGGCGCGAAGGTTGACCCGCTTGGCAAGCTCTTCCGCGCTTTCCTTCCGTTCGCTGTAGCGATCGACTAGGTGCGGCGACACATCCCGGGTCAGTAGCGTGAATTTCATGAGCTCTTCCATGACGTCCACGACGCGGTCATAGAACGCGGAGGGTTTCATGTGCCCATCTTCATCGAACTCGTTGAAGGCCTTTGCGACAGAGGACTGATTTGGGATCGTGATCATGCGCATCCAACTGCGCCTTCATGATGCCGCTCATGGAACCGTGCCGCTCGGGTGAACTCCAGACCATGCCCTCCGACCACTGCACCAGTTGCCGCAGTTCCTGCACCTTCGGATGGGTGTCGGGCTCTGCATCTGGAAGAGGAAGGCCTGTCGGATCGAAGAGCCGAGTCTCTGCGCCCATTGCCTGAAGGAGTCGGGCCGCCTCCAGCGCTAGCAACTTGCTGTATGACCTCTTCCTCAGCGATCCATAGAGCAAAAGAATCCGCGGGGCATGAGTAGCACGTGCGGCTGGGGATAGGCGGTCAACCTCGGGCAACTGAAACAGTTCAGCCAAGATGTTGGGCAGATCACCGAGATTCGACATGAGGTTTTCCAAGTAGCTTGTGGATCATTGCGCCCAGGGCTGCCCCAATGACCTGAGCCACAATGAAGGCCGGCACGTCGTCGGGCGAAATGCCGGCGAAGCTGTCACTTAACATGCGGCCGAAGGCGGCTGCAGGACAGGTGCCCGCAGCACCACCAGCAGCAAACCCGCTGTCGCAACGATCTCGCCCAGCCATTGACCCGCGCCGGTCCGCACCTTCGCGGAGAACTCCAGCATCGGAAGATCGAACATGGCGTTCGCCAACAAAGCACCGCTCACCGCGCCCATGAGCTGGACCAGGATGTATGCCGGCAATAGGGCTTTGGACAGTTCGCCACGCGCAGCCATCACGGCACTGACCGCGGGGTTCATGTGCGCACCACTGATCGGGCCAAACACCTCAATGAGAACGTAGAGTCCGCCAACGGTCGCCAGGGTATTTGCTAGCAAGGCGACGGCGTCGTTTCCGCCCGCAAGACGCTCAGCCATGATCCCCGAGCCCACTACTGTCACCAGCAGCAGGCCCGTCGCCAAGAACTCGGCAAGGAGACGCTGGCGGATCATTCAGCGCCGACGCGTCCGATCTCGCCAAGCTTTGCTTGTGCTGCCAACCGGTCGAGGCTTTGCAGCGGCAGGGACAGCAGTAGCTCGATACGGCGGCGCAGTGTTGCGAATGCTGCCGTATAGGCTCGACGGCGATCTTCTTCATCGCCCGTGGCGGCTACCGGGTCGGGCACACCCCAGTGCGCGAGTGCAGGATGACCCACCCATACGGGGCACGCCTCACCAGCGGCGTTGTCGCAAACCGTGATGACGATGTCCATCTCGGGCGCACCCTCCCCCGCGAACTCGTCCCAGTTCTTGCTGCGCACCTGGCTGGCGTCATAGCCGATGGCCTGGGCAAGCTCCCGCGCCATTGGCTGGACGTGGCCGCTGGGATGGCTGCCGGCGCTATAGGCCTTGAACCGGCCGTGGCCCAGCACGTTGAGGATCGCCTCGGCCATGATGCTGCGTGCGGAGTTGCCGGTGCACAGGAACAGTACGTTGTAGGTCTTGTTAGTCATGTCGTATCTCTGGAGTGCGGATCAGCGGAGCTTCTTCTTGACTGCCGGCACGCAGGACTTCCCGCCGCAGCAGTTCTCCGTCAGGAAGCCGATCAGACCGTTCATGCGGTCATAGTCGGCACGTATCCGGATGACCCGTCCTTCTCGCTCGTCGGTGACAAGCCCTGCGGCACGTAACTGGTTCAGATGGGCTGTCAGCGTCGCAGGCGGCAAGTCGAGTTGATCGCGCAGCTCGCCAACCGCCATACCGCCGGGGCCGGCTTGTACAAGAGCGCGGTAGGCGGCAAGCCGATGGTCGTGCGCGAGCGCACGAAGCGCTTGAACGGTCTGGGGTGTATCCATACTTCTATAGTTCCGGAATATAGGAAGTAGTTCAACCCGTTGTTTCAGCCAGATGACCGCTCGGGCCACCTCTGAACGATAGAGTGGGACCCTCGGCGGTCAGTCGAACTGACCACCAAGGGCCCGTGGGCGATCAGTTGGTCTTCTTAGCTTCCGGAGCCGGCTTCTTAGCCTCCTCGGCCTTGACTGGCTTGCCCTGCGCGCCACATTTTTCCTTGAGAGCTTTGACTTCCGGATACGCCGAGTCGTCGGTGAAACGCTTGGTGTCCTTCAGATCCTCACAGGTCTTGGGAATCTCTTTCTCTTCGTCGTGGGCTCCGGGGTGCGCCAAGGCGGACAGCGAGACAAGCGATAGCGCAACCAGGCCGGCAATGGACAGTGAGCGAGCTTTCATTTCAGTTCCTTCGTGATCGGCCTTTGGCCGAAGATGAGTAGGTATCGCGAGGATCCAGGCTCGCGACGTTGGGTCGAGGCCATGCCACGGCCCGTTACAAGCGCCTGGCCGCTACGGGGTTACATCACTCGCTTGATCTGGGCGTAGTCGCCGGCCGTACGCAGGGTGATCGTCACCTCGGCCTCGCTGCGGTTACGCCAGAACCAGCCATGGTTACCGTTGAAGGCCGCTTCCAGCACACCCTCGTCGGCGGCCACGCCGCGTCCTTTTTCGTAGCTGGTCGATTCGCCGCCGGTACCGCCATCGCCATGGGTGTCGAAGTTCACGACACCGCCCTGCGCGGTCCAGGCGAAGTTCGCCTTTTGACCGGCCGTCATCGCCAATTTGACCTCGGCGCCCTGCCCCGGTGCCAGCTCCACTTGCATTTCATCGCGCCATTGCGTGGTGTCCACGGCCGGCGTGGCCGGTGCGGCCGGGCTTGCGGATGAGGCGGCCGATGACACCGGCGCGCGTGCCGCAGCCGCGACCGCGGCCGCATCGCGTGCGGCATCGGCGGTGGCTTCCTCGGCTAACTGGCCTTTGATCTCGCCCATCTCGGTCAACCCAAGCATTCGACCAATGCCGGTCGGATCGATGGCGTACTCGGAAGGCAGCACGACGGTGACCAGCAGCAACACCGCGACGATGAAGGCGATGATGGTCGAGCGCAGCAACTGGCGCGAGGACGGCAGATCGGTATTGAGAGGCTTGCTGTTGTACATGGTGTGTTCTCGCAATGTCTTGAATTAGGAAACGAAGTAGCCAGTGAGCTGCGTGCCGATCAGGATGAAACCGGCGCACGTCATCGCGACGTTGGCGGTGTAGGCGTGCTTCCAGAAGCCGCGCGAGCGGCGCCAGTAACCCATCACGATCAGGATCGCGCCCAGGGCCAGCAGCTGGCCGATTTCCACGCCGACGTTGAAGGCCAGCAGGTTGGGCACCAGGCCATCGGGGGAGATGTCGTACTCGATGATCTTGGTCGACAGGCCAAAGCCGTGGAACAGACCGAAGATCAACGTGGCCGCCTTGGTGTTGGGCTGGAAGCCAAGCCAGCGCTGATAGGCGCCCATGTTGTCCAGCGCCTTGTAGACCACCGACAGGCCGATGTTCGGCGACTGTCAAGCACGGCCCTTCGCCGGCACGGCCGTCCGAATCAAAGGGAACCGCGTATGTCCAAAAGAAATCCTGTCGTGACTCAGCAGAAGCTGTTGGAAGCCGCGATGGAGGAGTTCGCCCGCAATGGGTTGGCGGGGGCGCGCATCGACCGGATCGCGGCCGCGGCAGGCATCAGCAAGCCGATGCTCTATGTCTACTTCGGTGTCAAAGAGGCGCTCTTCGATGCGGTGCTTGCGCAAGAGATCGTGGGAGCCGCGCAGGACGACCGCTTCGAGGCGGACGATTTGCCCGGCTACGCAGGGCGCACCTACGATCTACTCGCGCAGCGGCCGCATCTGTGGCGGCTGATGGCTTGGTTCCATCTGGAGCGCGGCCAGGATGTGCTGCTACTGCCAGCCGGGCATGGCGTTCTTGAGAGCAAGCTGGCGGCCATTGCCACCGCTCAGGCGCAGGGGCGCATCACTATGCATTTTACGCCTGTCGAGATCGTGCGGCTGGTGACAACCCTGGTGCAATCATGGTGCATGGCTCCGTCAGCGGCGGATCCGCATGAGCACAACGTGCGCCGAAAAATGATCCAAAGCGCGGTTGCGCGACTGCTGCTGCCCGACACGGGCCGCGGACCCATGAAGTAAGCGTTGCTTAGTCGTTGTCGAACACGTGAGGGGCGATCCGATAGCCCTCGTAGGGATACAGCCCGTAGCCGGTGGGCCCCTTTCTCCACGCCCGCTCCGGGAACTGCGGTTCCGGCTCAGCGTGCCGGGCGGCCCAGCAGTTTGTCATTGTCTGGGGGCTAGCCGCGGCTTCGCTCATGCTGACGCTCAGCCTTTCACGGCTCTGGCCCCAGCGCGACGCTGGTTCCCTCGATTATCCCCGCCCCTGAACCTCGCGCTACGGCAGAAGTCCGCGGGTCTCGATGACCCATCACCCGCCGGCGCGTGGCGATGAAGAACGTGCTTTCAGCTCTCGGTCAATGGCAAGAGGATGTAGAACTTGGTCAGCTTCTGGTCGGACAGCACGCTGACCGACCCGCCATGCGCCTCGACGATGGATTTGACGATGGCCAGCCCCAGCCCGGCGCCTTCGCCCTTTCGGTGGGCGGCGTGCCCCACCCGGTAGAAGCGGTTGAAGATGCGCGAGACTTCCTCGGGCGGAATCTTCTCGCCGGGATTCTCCACGCTGATGATGACGTCCCGATCGTTCTGCGAGAACCTCACGGTGATCGTTTCGCCACTGGGCGTGTACCGGATCGCATTGGAGATCAGATTGCTGAGCGCCCGGCGAAGCATTTCCCGGTCACCGCGGATCGGTGTGGTGCGGCCGCGAAGTTCAAGCTTCACGCCTCGCTCTTCCACCAGGGCTTCGAAGTACTCGAACAGCCCCCGGACGGCGTCCTCAAGGACCACGCTCTCCAGATTCAGATTGCCGGGATCGTTCTCGGTTTGAGCCAGAAACAGCATGTCGTTGATCATGCGGTTCAGGCGCCCGAACTCCTCCAGGTTGGAATAGAGAATCTCCCGATACTCGTCGGCCGAGCGGGCCTGACCAAGCGCCACTTCCGTCTGCGTGGTCAGGTTCGTGACCGGCGTGCGCAACTCGTGGGCGATGTCGGCCGAGAAGTTCGCCAGTTGCTCGAACCCATCCTCGATGCGCCCGAGCATGTCGTTGAAGGACGCGATGGTTTCTTCCAACTCGACCGGTACGGCCTTGGGATCCAATCGCAGATACAGCTTGGACGAGGTGATCGCGCGAATCTTCTCGTTCGCCCTGTGGATCGGAATGTGCCCCCAGCGAACCGCGAACCAGGCGACCAGGATCGCGATGCACATGACCACGCAAATAGTCCACCACTGGATGCGCTTGAAGCTCCGGATGAATTCGAGATGGCCGCCGATGTCCATCGCCACGGCGATCGTGTAGGTACCGCTCAGGCTGGTGTCGCCCCCGACCCGGATGACGCCACCTCGATAGGACTTCCCGTTCTCTTCCCATATCGTCATGCTTTGCCTGTCCGCCAGAGGGACGGGAGGCGTGCGCCGGGCGAAGCTCGCCAGGTCCGGACCGTCCTTCGGCGCGTACAGCGTCTTTCCGCCGGCATCAGCGACATAGTAATAGACCCCGTGATGCCCCCGAACCGCACGGCGCAAGGCCTGCGCATCGCTTCCGTCCTGCACCTCGCCCAGTGCCCGGATGACCGAACTGGCGATCACGCCCAACTCTTCCTCATCCATTTCGGCGAAATGCCGGTCGAGGGATCCCACGCTGACCCAACTGAACAGAAGGAGCACCACCATCATCGCGATGCCGACGAGGCCGGTGACCCGTGCGGAGAGCGACGCCGGACGCCGCAGAAAGGCAAACCGGTCAGGCATCCGGCAGGTCCAGCGTGTAGCCCATGCCACGTACGGTCTGGATGAGCTTGGGCTCGAAGCTGTCGTCGATTTTGGCGCGCAGCCGTCGGATCGCGACGTCGATGACGTTGGTGTCGCTGTCGAAATTCATGTCCCAGACCTGCGAGGCGATCAGCGAACGCGGCAGCACTTCGCCTTGGCGACGCGCCAGCAGTTCGAGCAAGGCGAACTCCTTGCTGGTCAGGTTGATACGCTGCCCGGCCCTCGTGGCACGACGGCGCGCCAGATCCAACTCCAGATCCGCAATCTGGATGCGATCGTGCGGAATAGGCGAACCCCCTCTGCGCAACAACGTCCGGACGCGTGCGAGCAGTTCCGAGAACACGAACGGCTTGACCAAGTAGTCGTCGGCGCCCAACTCCAATCCCTGGACGCGATCGTCGACGCTGCTGCGAGCGGTCAGGAACAGCACCGGCACCTGGTTGCCGGCCGCCCGGATGGTTTGCAGGATTTTCCGCCCATCCATGCCCGGCAACATGACGTCGAGCACGATCAGGTCGTAATGCTCGGTCGTGGCCATATGCAGGCCGTCGGGCCCATCGCGCGCCAAGTCGACGACGAACCCGGCCTCCATCAGTCCTTGACGGACGTAGTCCGCCGTCTTGTGCTCGTCTTCGACAACCAGAAGTTTCATGTCAGCCCTATGCCCGCACTCGTTCGTGCTTCCGGCCCCCGCCACGACGGATGGATCATGATGGGTCACTGGAATCTATCGAGGCGAAGCTGCCATAAGGATGACGCAAAGATTACATATTGGTAATCATTTCGTCACCATTTGGGCCGGAGCGGCCTTGAACGAGTGAATGCCAAACAATCGCGTCAGCGTCCGCGCCTCAGCAGCAGGCTGATCGCGGTTGCGGCGGCCAACGCGAACAGGGCCGAAATGAACCAGAGGAAATCCGAATCCAGGAGGATATTGCTGAACAGGAAGCGCCCAAACGCGACGAGGGCGCCTATTGCCGTGGCCCAGTACAGGCAATCGCGCCCGGCCGGAGAGCAGGAAGCCTCCACTCCCCAGCAGCAGGACGCCCAATCCGGCAATGAAGCGCCCCAAGCGCGGAACACGGTGCCGAGCCATTCCAGGAACGCCGTGAGCCAACGTGCCCGGATCGATACCGGTGTGCCGGATATCCTCGGGCAGAAGCGCGGGGCGCAACACTAGGAAGAACACCGCAGTTCCCATGGTGAGGAGGCCGAGCGCTAGGAGCAGGATGCCGCTCAGCACGTCCCTCCGATCGACAACGTGCTGCTTCATCGCGTCCAATCTCCACAACGGCTTCGAGCGCCGACCCGACCAGGTCGGTAAGCCAGGATGCTTGCTGCCTACATTGCAAGCCGCCATCTGCCACGCGATGACGTGGTGATTACATGAATGTAATCGACGCGTAACTGACCCGACAGCGACGCCTTTCTACGCTCAGGACGCATCTTCGCCAATTGTCCCGTCCATTCTTAACTGGCGTCCTGGAGCATCGAGATGAGCGAAATTCCTGATCGGAAGCGAGGCGGTTGGCGCAGCCCCGCCGTCCTGACCCTGTGCGTCTTTCTCTTTATCGCGGGACTCTTCCTGTGGCTGGAGCACCGGGCGCACGTACTCGGTGCGCTCCCCCTCTTGCTGCCCCTGGTGATCTGCATCGGCATGCACTTCTTCCTGCACCGCGGTCACGGCGGTCACGGTGGCCACCAGACGCATCGGGAGGAGGGCGACCGCGATGACCGGTAACCCGCCCGCCTACGGCCTCTGGTTTCTGGCGCTGGTGAACGCCGGCATCTTCATTCTGTTCGCCCTGAGCTTCTTCAAGCCGACGACGGCGCGCGACTGGCGCTCGCTGGGCGCGTTTTCCGCCTTCATCGTCGCCCTGTTCGTGGAAATGTACGGCTTTCCGCTGACGCTCTACCTGTTGGCGGGTTGGGTGGGCAATCGTTTCCCGGGACTGGACCCGCTGTCCCACGACGCCGGCCACATCTGGCCCGCACTCTTCGGTTGGTCGGGAGATCCTCATCTCAATCCGTTCCACCTGGCCAGTTACATGCTGATCGGCAGCGGGTTCTGGCTGATCGCCGCCGGCTGGCGGGTGTTGCACGAGGCTCAACGCGCCGGATCGCTTGCCACCACCGGGCCGTACGCCCATGTGCGGCATCCGCAGTACGTGGGCTTCATCCTGGTGCTGATCGGATTCTTCCTGCAATGGCCCACACTCGTGACGGGCGTGATGCTGCCGATTCTGCTGGTCATGTACTGGCGGCTCGCCAAGCGGGAGGAGCGCGAGGTCGAAGCGACGTTCGGGGATCAGTATCGACGCTACGCGAGCGACGTGCCTGCATTCGTGCCGCGGCTTGGGCGCTTGTTCAACAATAGAGAAGGCCAGATCGAATGAGTCACCATGACCCGCACGCACACCACCAGCACGATCACGGCGCACACGTCCATGCGTCTCCACCCGGCACCGGCGCAGTCGTAAGCGCCGCCGGTTCGAGTCACGCAGGCCATGCCGGCCACGACCATGGCGCCATGGTCGCCGACTTCCGCAGACGCTTCTGGGTCACGCTGCTGCTGACCCCGTTTGTCCTCGCGCTGTCGCCCATGATCCAGCACGCGCTCGGCCTGGGCGAGGCGTTGGCATTCACAGGCGATCGTTACCTCCTGTTCGCCCTGTCGACCGTCGCCTATCTCTACGGCGGCTGGCCCTTCCTGGTCGGCGTCGTCTCCGAACTGCGCAAGCGTCAGCCCGGGATGATGACGCTGATCGCGTTGGCCATTTCGGCCGCCTACATCTTCTCGGTGGCAGTGACCTTCGGCTTTCCCGGGCAGGAGTTCTACTGGGAACTGGTGACGCTGATCGCGATCATGCTGCTGGGCCACTGGGTCGAGATGCGCTCGGTCATGGGGGCGTCGCGTGCCCTGGAGGAACTGGTCAAGCTGTTGCCCGACAGTGCCACCCGCATCGATGCCGATGGCAGCCTGCACGACGTCCCGATCAGCGCACTGCAGCCGGGCGACCGCGTGATCGTCCGTCCCGGCGCCAAGGTGCCGGTGGACGGGGAGATCACCGAGGGCTCCTCGGACTTCAACGAAGCCATGCTCACCGGCGAATCCCGCCCGGTCGCCAAAGGAGTCGGTGCCACCGCGATCGGCGGGGCCATCAACGGCGCGAACGCCGTCACCATACGCGTCACCGCAACCGGCGATGCCACGTATCTGTCGCAGGTGATCGACCTGGTCAAGAAGGCGCAGCAGACCCGCTCGCGCACGCAGGACATCGCCAACCGCGCTGCCGCCTGGCTGACCTACATCGCCTTGGCCGTGGGCGTCGGCACGCTGCTGGTCTGGTGGCTGGTGCTCGACGCGCCGCTCAACTTCGCCATCGAGCGCATGGTCACCGTCATGGTCGTCGCCTGCCCGCATGCCCTGGGCCTGGCGGTGCCGCTGGTGGTCGCGGTCAGCACGTCGCTGAGCGCGAGCAACGGCCTGCTGATCCGTGACCGGGCCGCGTTCGAGCGCGCGCGCCGACTGGATGCGGTCGTGTTCGACAAGACGGGCACGCTGACCGAGGGACGATTCGGGGTCAGCGACATCGTGATGCTGCAGGAGGGCGATGAGCGCCAGGAGTTGGCCTTCGCCGCGGCGGCCGAGAGCCAGTCGGAACATCCCATCGCCCATGGCATCGTGGCCGAGGCAAAGCGCCGCGACATCCCCATCCCCAAGGCCAGCGACGTGCGCAACATCACCGGCGAAGGCATCGTAGCCAACGTGGGCGACGAGCGCGTGCGCATCGTCAGCCCAGGTCATCTGGCCCGCCAGGGCAACGCCATTACCCACGAGCGGCTGGGACAGCTCGAATCGGCAGGCAAGACCGTCGTCGTACTCGAACGCGATGGTCAGCCGCGCGCACTGTTCGCGCTTGCCGATATCGTTCGGTCCGAATCCCGGGATGCCATCGCCGAATTGACCCGGCTGGGGATTCGCTCGGTGATGCTGACAGGTGATGCCCGAGGCGTGGCCGAATCGGTGTCCAAGGAACTTGGGATCTCGGAGTACTTCGCCGAGGTGCTCCCGGATCAGAAGTCGCAGAAGATCCAGGAGCTTCAGGCCCGCGGGCTATCGGTCGCCATGGTGGGCGATGGCGTAAACGACGCCCCGGCGCTGGTCCAGGCCGACCTGGGCGTGGCCATCGGCGCGGGCACCGACGTCGCCGTGGAGTCGGCCGACGTCGTGCTCGTGCGCAGCGATCCGCGCGATGTCGGCGCCATCCTTGGCCTGTCTCGCGCCACTTACCGCAAGATGGTGCAGAACCTGATCTGGGCGACCGGCTACAACACGATTGCGGTGCCCATGGCGGCGGGCATCACCTTCGGTACGGGCTTCCTGATGACGCCTGCCATCGCCGCCGTCTTCATGTCGGCCAGCACGGTGATCGTCGCCATCAATGCCCAGCTTCTCCGTTTCTACAGGCGACAAACATGACTACGACAGATTCCTCCAGCCGAGTGATCCTTCCCCTTCCCGGCAACGAAGCATTCGCCCGCCAGTTGGCGGTCGCTGGAAGGTGGGAGCTGGGAGAGCTGGAAACCCGGCGATTCCCCGACGGCGAAAGCTACGTGCGCATCGCCGCGGAGGTGGCGGACAAGTCGGTCGTCCTCGTGCAGACCCTGGCCCAGCCCGATCCCGGCTTCCTGTCGCTTGTCTTCGCCGCCGACGCCGCCCGCGACCTCGGTGCCCGCGACGTGATCCTAGTCGCACCTTACCTGGCCTACATGCGGCAGGATCGCCGCTTCCACCCCGGAGAAGCGATCACCTCCCGGAGCTTTGCCCGTCTCGTGTCGTCGAGCTTCGACCGCCTGGTAACGGTCGATCCCCATCTGCACCGTTACCCGGCGCTGTCGGCGCTCTACACCGTGCCCGCCGACACCCTTCATGCCGCTCCGCTGCTGGCCGACTGGATCACCGGCGAGGTGGAAAGGCCGTTGGTGATCGGTCCGGACGAGGAAAGTGAGCAGTGGGTGGCGGCCATCGCCCAGCGCATCGGCGCACCCCATGCAGTCCTGCGCAAGATCCGCCACGGCGACCGCAATGTCGAGGTCGCATTGTCCGACCTGTCCGCCTGGCGCGATCGCCAGCCCGTGCTGGTCGATGACATTGCGTCCTCCGGACGCACGCTGATCGAGGCCGCGCGGCAGCTGCCTCAGCAAGGCTTCGCGCTGCCCGTGGTCGCTGTGGTGCATGCCATCTTCGCCGAGGATGCCTATCCACAACTCGCGCAGCTATGCAGCCGCATCGTCTCCACCGATGCCGTGCGTCATCAGAGCAATGCGATTGCACTGGCTCCCCTGATCGCGCAGTTCCTTGCCGCCTCTCCTGAGGCAGAGGCCCGCCTCGTGCGCCATCGCCGTCCACCCGAACCTCTCGATGACATCGACCCGTTGGATGCCGATTCCTTTACTGCCCCCTCCACATCTTGAGGAGCACCATCTTGCATCTCACCTCGTTCGGCGGTGCTGGCACCGTCACCGGCTCCAAGCACCTGCTGAGCCACAACGGAAAACACATCCTGGTCGATTGCGGCCTGTTCCAGGGCCTGAAGAACCTGCGTGAGTTGAACTGGGAGCCATTGCCGATCGCGCCGAAGGAGCTCGATGCAGTGGTCTTGACGCATGCACACCTCGACCATTCTGGCTACATTCCCCGGCTCGTGCGCGACGGCTTTCGCGGACGCATCTACGCAACCGCCGCAACCCGCGACGTGGCCGAACTGATCCTAAAGGACAGCGGCCATCTGCAGGAGAAGGATGCCGAGTACGCCAATCGCAAGGGCTTCAGCAAGCACAAGCCCGCGCTGCCGCTGTACACCGTGCAGGATGCCGAGCGCGCGCTCAAGCAGTTCTCCAACGTGCCCTTCGGCAAGCCATTCGCGCTTCCCGACGGCGCGACACTGACGTTCCGCTACGCCGGGCACATTCTGGGCGCTGCGACCGTGGAGATCGACTGGGGCGGCAAGCGCATCGTGTTCTCGGGCGACCTGGGACGCTACGACGACCCGATGCTGTTCGATCCGCAGCCCGTGACCGAAGCCGACTACGTGGTGATCGAGTCCACCTACGGCAACCGGACCCATGCCCCGAGCGATGCCGCCGAGGCACTCGGGGCGGTCATCGAGACAACGGTCGGCCGCGGCGGTACGGTGGTCATTCCCGCCTTCGCGGTGGGCCGGGCGCAGCTGCTGCTCTATCACCTCTGGAAGCTGCGCCAGGCCGGGCGCCTGGGTTCGGTGCCCATCTATCTGGACAGTCCGATGGCGATCAACGCCAGCGAGCTGTTGTGCGATCACCTCGCCGACCACCGCCTGCCCGCCGAGATCTGCCATGCCGCCTGCGGGATCGCCACGTATACACGCGAGGTCGAGGAATCCAAACAGATCACCGCCAGCCGATTCCCCAAGGTCGTCATCTCGGCCAGCGGCATGGCGACGGGCGGTCGCGTGCTGCACCATCTCGCAGCGTTCGCGCCCAGGCGCGAGAATACGATCCTGTTCGCCGGCTACCAGGCCGCGGGGACGCGCGGCCAGGCGATGCTGCAAGGCACGCGCGAAATCAGGATTCACGGTCAATGGGTGCCGGTCAATGCGCAGGTCGCCAACCTGCCGGAATTGTCCGCGCACGCCGATGCCAACGAGCTGATGCGCTGGCTCTCCGGTTTTCGGCACGCGCCTTCGCGGATCTTCGTCGTGCATGGCGAACCGGAGGCCTCCGAGGCGCTGCGCGTACGCATCGACAAGGAGAACGGCTGGCCTGTCTCGGTGCCGCGCTTCGGGCAGGTGTTCGAACTATGAACGCGCGTGATGCCCAGGTGGCCGATTCGCCGCCGACGCTACGCGCTCGGCGCCTGGGGCTTTATGCCCAACACCAGTCGATTGCGGTCATGCGCACGGATTGCCACGTGTGCCGCGCCGAGGGACTCGCCTCACGATCGCAGGTGTTGCTTTCGGCCGGTGGGCGACAGGTGCAGGCAGTGCTCTATCAGGCCGATGGCGATCTGGTTGCGCCAGGCGAAGCCGCACTCTCCGAATCCGCCTGGGAACGGCTGGGCGTCGCCGAGGGCGCCCCCATTGAGGTCTCCCATGCCCCCGCCCTGGACTCCTTGGCCAGCGTTCGACGGCGGATCTATGGCCATCGGCTCGATGCGGCCGCGCTGCAAGCCGTCGTCGCGGACGTGACGGCGGGACGCTACACGGACGTGCATCTAGCCGCGTTCCTGACGGCCAGTGCGGCCCTGCCGCTGGACGAACAGGAAACGGTCGATCTGACCGCCGCGATGATCGATGCCGGGGAGCGCCTGACGTGGAACGCTCCGGTGGTGGTGGACAAGCACTGCATCGGCGGACTGCCAGGCAACCGGACCACGCCGATCGTCGTCGCCATCGTGGCAGCCCACGGCCTGGTGATGCCCAAGACCTCATCGCGCGCGATCACGTCGCCGGCGGGCACCGCCGACACCATGGAAACATTGGCGCCTGTGGATCTTGACCTGGCCACCATGCGGCGCGTCGTGGATCAGGAAGGCGGCTGCATCGCCTGGGGCGGTGCTGTGCATCTCAGTCCCGCCGACGACATCTTCGTTCGCGTGGAACGGGAACTGGACGTGGACACCGAGGGGCAATTGATCGCCTCCGTGCTGTCCAAGAAGATCGCGGCGGGCTCCAATCACGTCGTGCTCGATATCCCGGTCGGGCCGACCGCCAAGGTCCGCACGGAGGAAGCCGCAGATCGGCTGGGCGACCGCCTGATCGCGGTCGCCGCGCACTTCGGGTTGGCCGCGACGTGCATCCGCACCGACGGCAGCCAGCCGGTGGGCCGAGGGATCGGCCCCGCCCTCGAAGCGCACGATATTCTCGCCGTCCTTCAGAACAAACCCGATGCGCCCGGCGATCTGCGGCACCGGGCCGCAGTGCTCGCCGGCGCCGCGCTCGAAATCGGCGGCGCGGCAGAGCCAGGAGCAGGCTATGCGCTGGCCTTGGCCACCTTGGCTGACGGTCAGGCCTGGACGAAGTTCCAGCGGATCTGCCAGGCGCAGGGCGGCATGCGCGAGCCGCCCAGGGCCTTGCACATCCGGCCCCTGACTGCGGCGCGTGCTGGGAGGATCGTCCAGATCAACAACCGCAAGATTGCCCAGCTCGCTAAGTTGGCCGGTGCGCCCGAGGCCAAGGCCGCCGGCGTCACCATGGAGGTCATGCTGGGAGCTGACGTCGGCATCGGACAGCCGCTGCTTCAGTTGTACGCCGACACCGCGGGTGAACTGGCCTATGCCATGGAATATGCGTCCCGGAACCCGGACATCATCGAAATCGCGACTTGAGACGTCGCGGCAGTATCTCCATTGGAGGCCAAGATGCGCCCACGTGAAACTCTGACTCGTTCAGCGAAGCGCGCTGCGGGCAGATCCAGAAGCGAAAGGGCTGTTCACGCATCACCCGTGGCAGCCGTGCCGTCGGTGTCGACAGATCATTCCGCCGAACAAGCGCTTGCAGGTTCTGCCGTGTACGACTTCGCTCAGGCAGTGGGCTACTCGCGTGACGTGTTCGAGCGCGCGGTGCTGTTCTGGGACACGCTGCGCCAGCGGGCCGACGACATGATCGCCCACGAGCGCGCGGGCAAGCCTCCGCTGCTGGACTTCGACTACGAAACCCTCCTCGATGCCCGGCGCTTCGAGCGTCCGGCCAACTACGCGCTCCTTCGCATCACGCGGGCCGGGGACCACTGCATCGAAGACTGCCTGGATGCCTCCAGGCCGCCCGTGGTGGTCGTCGATCCGCGTGCCGGACATGGCCCAGGCATCGGCGGCTTCAAGACCGACTCCGAAGTCGGTATCGCGCTGCATCGCGGCCATGCCGTTTACTTCGTCTCGTTTTATCCTGAACCATGTCCCGGCCAGACGCTCGCGGACGTGTTGCAGGCGCTGCGGCGCTTCGTGGAGGAAGTGGCGAGGCGCCATCCCGGCCTGCCTCCTGTGCTGTACGGCAACTGCCAGGCGGGTTGGGCGCTCACGCTGCTCGCGGCGGACTGCCAGGGCCTGAGCGGGCCAGTCGTGCTCAATGGATCGCCGCTGTCCTACTGGGCGGGCGCCGCGGGTATGAACCCGATGCGGCTCGCCGGAGGATTCGTGGGCGGCGTGTGGATGACCCATCTGCTCGCGGATCTGGGCAATGGTCGTTTCGACGGCGCCTGGCTCATCCAGAACTTCGAGAATCTCAAGCCGGAAGGCGTGTGGGAGAAGTACGCCAACCTCTTCGCTCATGTGGATACCGAGCGTGATCGCTTCCTCCAGTTCGAGCGCTGGTGGAATGCCTGGTACTTCATGAGCCGCGAAGAGATCGTCGCCATTGTCGAGAACCTGTTCATCGGCAACCGTCTTGAGGAAGGCAAACTGCGGATCGACGAGCACTGCGCCGTCGACCTGAAGCGCATCCGCAACCCGCTGGTGGTCTTCGCCTCCTACGGTGACAACATCACGCCGCCTCACCAGGCACTGGGCTGGATTCCCGTTGTCTATCCCGACACGAACGCGCTCAAGCAGGCGGATCAGCGCATCGTCTACCTGACCAACCCGCATGTTGGTCACCTGGGGATCTTCGTCTCCGCGAAGGTCGCCCGCTTCGAGCATCGGGCCATCCTGGAGACCCTGGCGGACGTCGAGGCATTGGCCCCGGGCCTCTACGAGATGAGGATCGACAACCCCACCGGCGACCCGGATTGCGCGCGGTCGCAGTACACCGTCCGTTTCGAGGAGCGACAGGTCGAGGACCTGCGGTTCGATGTCCCTAGTGCAGCGTTCGAGAAAGTGCGAGGGATGTCGGAGACGAACGAATTGTTCTACAAGACGTTCGTGAGTCCCGTCGTGAGCGCCATGAGCAATCCCTGGAGCGCCCCGGCGCTGGAATGGCTGCATCCGATGCGCACCAGCCGCTACCTGCTTTCGGAGGCCTTCAGCCCTTGGATGCACGCCGTCGCGGCCCTGGCGCCCCTGATCAGGAAGGAGCGGACGCCATTGCCCGCGGACAACCCCTTCGCGGCGCAGGAGCAGGCGGTGATCGCGCAGGTTACCCAGGCCATCGAAGATGGGCGCAAGCATCGCGACGAGGCGATGGAATGGTGGTTCGCGCTTGTGTTCGGCGCCATGCCGAGAAGGCTCGGCGCGGCCTGACGATTCGTGGTCGCGGCTTGGTTGCGTAGTGGATCGGCGGATGAAGGCTTAGGCGCCAGTCGTCACAAGTGACCGGAGCGCGAGATCGCCAGAACCAGGCGTAGCGACAGCAATAGGGCCAGCAAATACGCGACGACCGCGAACAACGGCATGTCGCCCCAGATGCGAGGCCCAATGCTGTGCTGCATCAAGAGCGATCCAGCAAGGTAAAGCCCCAGCGTGATCAACGCGACCGACAGTCTGTTGCCGGTCCGGCTGATGTTGGCCTGCAATGCCTCAAGCCCCCGGTGGTACATGGTCAGGCTCGGCCTGCCATCATCCACCATCGCCGACCTGAGCAGTTCTGATGCGATCGTCGACAAGCTGTCGGCCGTGCGCGCAGCACGCTCGGCCACCGGCCGCCGGCTGCGGCTCGCCTCCTTGCTCAACGAAGCTGCAAGGGTTTCGCGGTGGAGCTCGAAACTTCCCAGCAGGTTGAACTCCGGATCGAGCTGGCGAATCGTGTTCTCGACCAGGAACAGTGTTCGGATCAGGACCAGCAGATGCCGGGGCAGCCGGAAACGCTCTCCTCCGCCCAGGCTTGAGATCCGCCACACCATCTCGGCCAGCGACCACTCGGTGACGGGCAGGCTCTCCAGTTTGTCGAGAATCTCGCCGATGGCGCGCGTGTACTCGCGACGGTCCACGGGTGCAACGATGAAACCCAGAAGAAGCGCCGAATCCAGCACCTCGTCCGCATCCGCATAGGGCACGGCAGCGATCATGCGTGCGAGTGCCAGCCGCGCCTTTGGATCTAGGTATCCGATCGAGCCGAAGTCATGAAGGCACAGTCGCCCATCCGCCATCGCGAACAGGTTTCCTGGATGTGGGTCGGCGTGGTACACGCCGCGAACGAACAAGAGGTGCAGATAGGCATTGAACAACTGATCGGCAATGGCGCGCCCTCGGTCGCTTCCGGCGAAGTCGGTGACGACGACGCCGCTGCTGTATTCCTGAACCAGTACGTTAGGCGAGACATAGGGCTCGACGACGCGGGGCATCATGACTCCTGGCAGCCCCGCGATTGCTGACTGCAAACGCCGCATATTCCGCGCTTCGTGATCCAGATCGATTTCTGCAAGCAACTGCATGCCGAGTTCGTCGATCAGCGCCAGCGGCTGTTGCCGCCTGAGCTGCGGCCACACAGGAAGCAAAATCCTCACCAGCAAGCGCAGCAGCAGAAGATCGGTCTTGACCTGGGAGACGACACCGGGGCGGCGAACCTTGACCACGGCTTCTTGCCCGTCGTGCGTACGGGCTCGATGAACCTGGGCCACGGACGCTGCAGCAAAGGGAATTGCATCGAACCGTGCGAACAGCGTTGCCGCCGGTTGGCCGAACGCATCTTTGATGGCAGCTTCGGCAAGCTGCGACGAGAACGGCGGCACCCGGTTATGCAAGTCCTCCAGCACCACGCGGTACGCGTCGGGCAGCATGTCGCGACGCAAGCTCAAGCCTTGACCGAGCTTCACGAAAGTCGTGCCCAGCCCCTCCAGCGTCTCGCGCAAGCGCTCCGCCAGCACCGATGGCGTGGTCTTCCGCAGGCGCCACCATGCCAAACCGAATCCAAGGGCAGCGACCACAATCTGAATGCCACGACGCAACGATGAGATTCGGGGTGGACGCATATGACCTTCGATTTCGTGTTCGATGGCCTGATGCGGGTTGCATTCCAGGCCCTCCTACGATGGCACCACCCCGCCATCTCCCCAACCCCAAACGCATCTACGTCAGAACCACAAGCGCAGGCCGACCACCCAGCGGTTGTCGGTTCGGGAATGACCGCTGAGCCTGCGCAGGTCGGACGTCTCGCCGAAGCTCCATTCGCGCTCGAACCCGATATAGGGCGCGAACTGCCGCGTGATCTCGTAGCGCAATCGCACACCTCCTTCTACCGTGCTCAAGCCTGACCCGATGACTTCCGCCGGATCGGACTGCCCGAACCAGTTGGCTTCGACACCCCAGCTTGCGATCAGCCGGTTGGTGAACAGCATGTCGTACTCGGCCTCGACGATCGCCGCCGTCTTGCCGCCTTCTGCGACGTAACCCGTTGCGGAAACCTCGAACTTATAGGGCGCCAGCCCCTGAACGCCGAACGCGGCCCAGGTGCGCGGCGTTCCGCCTCCGCCGAAGTCACCGAAATCCCGGCGCACGCCCACCACGGCATCCCACCAGGGATGGATCGCGCGTCCGTACATCGCCTCCACCCGCGCGCGCTGCAGGTTCTCGTCCAGGGCGTGCCCCTTGGTCCTCAGCCAGAGGCGGTTGATGTCGCTACCGACCCAGCCGATTCCCTCCCAGGCGATCTCCCTGCCTTCATCCGTGTTCGCCCCTTCCAGCTGATCCATAAGCCAGAAGGAGTTCAGGCTGGTTCCATGCTTGTGGTAGTCCTTCAGCGTCGGAAATGCCGCCAGGCGATCGGCATCCGTGACGGCGGGGATGGGTTCGCGTGGCGAGTCGAACACCCCCATCCGGGAATGATCCATCTGCGAATGGTCGACCTGCGAATGGTCGACCTGCGGACGATCATGCTGCGAATGATCCATCTGCGAGTGGTCGACCTGTGGGCGACCATGCTGTCCATGATCCATCTGCGAGTGGTCCATGCCGGCATTGGGAGACTGCGCTGTCGTCGCGTCCTCTTCCTGCTGGTTCGCAGTCGGACTCGACGGGACAGGCTGGCCATGACCGGCGTGCTGCGCGTGGGCGCCGACAGGAGGGAGCAGCAATGCTGCGGCCAGCGCAGCCCAACGCATCGATGTTCTCACGCTCGTCATTCTTCGACCCTCACTTCCCGGAACATCCCGGATTCCATGTGGAAGAAGAGATGGCAGTGGTAGGCCCAGCGACCGAGCGCGTCGGCGCGCACCCGGTAGCTGCGCTTCGTGCCCGGCGGCATGTCGATGGTGTGCTTGCGCAAGTGGAAGTTGCCCTGTTCGTCCTCAAGATCGCTCCACAGGCCATGCAGATGGATCGGATGCGACATCATGGTGTCGTTCACCAGCACGATGCGCATGCGTTCGCCGTAGTTGAGGCGCAGCGGCTCGGCGTCGGCGAACTTGATCCCATCGAACGACCAGGCAAAGCGCTCCATGTGGCCGGTCAGGTGCAGCTCCACCGTGCGCCCCGGCTCGCGACCGTCGGGGTCTTCGAACAGGCTCTTCAGGTCGGCATACGTCGCCACCTTGCGGTCGTTGCCGCGCAGACCGATCCCAGGATCGGACAGTCGCGGCTCCGGCGTCATGGTCCGCATGTCCACCAGGGGATTGCCCGTTTCGCTGGCCGGATGAGTCTGCATCTGCATGCCGCCGCCTTCATGCGCGGAGTGCGCGCCTGGTGCGGCCGGAACGCCGTGCCCGGCATGCGGATCGGCGGCCACGGCCCCCGCCCCGTGGCCCGCGTGGGGGTCCGGCGCCGGCGCGGCGCCATGCCCGGCATGCGGATCGGCCGATGCGGCCGCCAGTCCGGAATGGGCACCGTGGCCGCCATGCCCCATGTCGGCCATGGTCAGCAGCGGCCGCGGGTCCACCGCCGGTACCGGAGCACGCAAGCCCTCGCGGACCGCAAGCGTGCCACTGACGTAGCCGGTGCGCGCGGAGTCTTGGGCGAAGATCGTGAAGGCGTCCTGCCCGGTAGGCTCGACGATCACGTCGAAGGTTTCGGCAGTGGCGATGCGCAGCTCGTCCACCGTCAGCGGGTGGACGTACTGGCCGTCGACCTCGACGACCGTCATCTTCAGGCCCGGGATGCGGACGTCGAAGTAGGTCATCGCCGCACCGTTGATGAAACGCAGGCGCACCTTCTCACCGGCACGGAAAAGTCCCGTCCAGTTGCCCAGCGACGTGGTCCCGTTTATCAGGTAGGTGTAGGTATGCGCGTTGACGTCGGACAGGTCCGTCGGCGTCATGCGCATGCGTCCCCATGCCTCGCGATCGCTTAGCGTCGCGCTCAAGCCGTCCCGGCGCACGTCGCGGAAGAAGTCGCCCACCGTACGCTGGTAGTAATTGTCGTACTCCGACAGCTTCTTCAGCCGGGCGAACAGGCGCGCCGGGTCCATGTCGGTCCAATCGGACAGGAAGACCACGTAGTCTCGATCGTAGGAGAACGGAGGCGGATCGATGGGGTCGATGATCAGCGGCCCGTACATGCCGCCCTGTTCCTGGAACCCCGAATGACTGTGGTACCAGTAGGTTCCGCTCTGGCGGACATCGAACTCGTACAGGTAGCTCTCGCCGCGGTTGATGCCGTCGAAGCTGAAGCCGGGAACCCCATCCATGTTGGCGGGCAGCAGGATGCCGTGCCAGTGGATCGACGTCGCGTCGCCGTGGATCGAGCCGGGGGGAAGGTCATTCCGGGCCCTGAGCTGCACCCGCGTGCCTTCGCGCCAGCGCAGGATCGGTGCAGGCACCGAGCCGTTGACGGTGATGGCGGGCCGCGTCTTGCCCGTGTAGTTGGGGTACAGCCGACATACGTGTAAAAACCATGCACAAGATCAAAAAAAATGTTTTTTATCAATGAGATGAGCGTTTTTCAGCTCACATTAGGCTGATCTCGCTTCCGGGCCCCGAAATCCTCCCGCCAGGCCGCAGGCGAACGAAATCCAAACCACCGACAACACGCCCATGTTGCCCGGTGCCTGGCAGATCACAGCCGGCGCATCGGCGGACCCGCACCTTTCTCTAGAGTGCCCGGGCAGAGAGCCTCGTCCTCATCGAGATAGTTCTGCAGCGCCTGTCTGATGATCCAGGCCATCGGCCGCTCGTTCCGGTCCGCAGCTTCGCGCAGTCGGTCAAACAGCTCTGCAGGGATCTTGGCGGAAACCGTACGCAATGCAGGTCTCATGGCGCTACTTTCGTGGCCCAAAGAAGCACATCGCCCCTGGCCGCCGCAAGTACTCGGGCAGGTCCTGATCAGGATCGAACGACGTCAGATCGAGCGGAATATCCGCCTTAGCGACGGCCGACTGCAGCGCGGTGATGGTGGCACATGCCGTCCGTTCGGCGTGTTCTTTCGCCACTCCGACCGCTATCAGGAAGGTGTGCCGCTCCGGGTGCTCGGACGGCGCCACTTCCAACAAGTACGCCACCTCGACGAATGGTAAGCCCTCATAAAGCGCTATCAAGGCCTGCATCAACCAGACTGGAGGGTTGGCTTCATCCATGACCAGAAAAGGTATTTCCGACTCGAGATCAAACTTCTCGACGCGGGCGACGGTCCCGCTCCTCAGCAGAGCGCTGACCTCCTCGGGAAACAGCAGACAGCCACCGTCATTGGGATTCAACATGACGGCCGCGCCATGCGTGAGCTCCAGGAACTGCCGCCCCCGCAATGGGACGATCTTGGCAGTGATCCCAGTGGGAGGTCGTGCCTTCTCAAGCGACGTAAAGAAAGGAACAGCAAGGAACCCATCCGGGTGCTGGAACTGGAGCAGCCGCAGCCGCGAATGGTCGTCTGACACCGGCGCGTGGGCATAAACCCTCGCGTCGAGCAGACAACGGAAGAAGGCCGGCTCCAGATCGCGATTCTGACGCGCCCGTTCCAGACGACGTTCGAGCTCTCTTTCACTGATCATGACGTTTGCCTGGCCGCCACTCTTCGGGGGTGATGTCACCTGCTACCTGATACAGCGGACGTCGGTAGCTGCCGAACAGGAACCGCATGCGCGAGGCGTCTCGGCCGATGAAGAGCCACAGGAATTTCCGGTCGAACTGGAATTCGGATCGGAACGGATAGGTGGGTGTATCGTGCGTGTCGTCGCCGAAGACGTCGAAACCCCGCAGGATCAGGAGCGTCGGCATCGCACCGGGGGCGACATCAGCTGCTCTGCTTCCCCACCCGTCGAGTCGCGCCGTGACGGCGTCCAATCGCTCGGCGGGCGACGGCCGTAGATCGATGACGTCGACTGGAATTGCCCGTGCAGCGGCGGCTTGGATCATCGCGTCGACGACGGCCTGCTCCGCCTCGTCCGAGGGGCAGACCAAGCGGGCCGGCAACCTCAATGCTGACGCCAGAGGATGAATGAAGCTGCTGGCGATCTGCGTTGCAATCGCAACGAGCGCGCACGTCCCGGCCTCCGTCCCTCCACAATCCTCGTGCTCGCCCATGAGTCTTATCTAAGTAAGTCTTAGATAC
>NZ_PKDG01000032.1 GCF_002863005.1 Pseudoxanthomonas sp. | reverse complement strand
CACGACCAGCGCCTGGTGGATGAGCGCGTCGCCCAGTTCCGGGACCAGACCCGCCGTTACCTGGCCGGACAGCTCAGTGAGGAGGAGTTCCGCCCCCTGCGGTTGCGCAACGGGCTGTACATCCAGCTTCATGCCCCCATGCTGCGCGTGGCCATTCCCTATGGGCTGCTGTCGTCGCGGCAGTTGCGCATGCTGGCCCACGTCGCGCGGACCTATGACCGCGACTATGGTCATTTCACCACCCGCCAGAATATCCAGTACAACTGGCCCGCCCT
This sequence comes from Pseudoxanthomonas sp., assembly GCF_002863005.1. Taxonomy (GTDB): domain Bacteria; phylum Pseudomonadota; class Gammaproteobacteria; order Xanthomonadales; family Xanthomonadaceae; genus Pseudoxanthomonas_A. The sequence continues at coordinate 58,508 of NZ_PKDG01000032.1, read as the reverse complement.
GGAGCGCGTGCCCGACATCCTGGCTGACCTGGCCACGGTGGAGATGCATGCCATCCAGACCAGCGGCAATTGCATCCGCAACGTCACCTCCGACCAACTGGCCGGCGTTTCCCCCGATGAGCTGGCCGATCCGCGTCCCTATTGCGAGATCATCCGCCAGTGGTCGACGCTGCACCCCGAATTCTCCTATCTGCCGCGCAAGTTCAAGATCGCGGTGACCGGTGCCCAGCGCGACCGCACCGCGGCTCAGGTCCATGACATCGGCCTGCAGATCGTCGACAGCGCCGCAGGCGAGCGCGGCTTTCGCGTGTTCGTCGGTGGCGGGCTCGGCCGAGCACCGATGATCGGCGAGGTGATCCGCGAGTTTTTGCCCGAGGCCGACCTGCTCACCTATCTGGAAGCCATCCTGCGGGTCTACAACCAGAACGGCCGGCGTGACAACATTCACAAGGCGCGTATCAAGATCCTGCTCAAGGCCTGGGGCCGGGAAGTCTTTGCGGCAGCGGTGGAGGCCGAATGGAAGCGGGAGCGGGGCGACGCCCTGCGCTTGCCGCCCGAGGAAGTGGCCCGCATGGCCGCCTATTTTGCGCCGCCGGCCTACAATGCCCAGGCTGCCCAGGACCGGATCGATCCGGCGGTGGAGGCCGATACGGCATTTGCCCGCTGGTATGCACGCAATACGGTGCCGCACAAGGTCGCCGGTTACCGCGCCGTTTCCGTCAGCCTGAAGTCCCCCGAGCGTCCGCCGGGTGATGCCACCGCAGCGGAGATGGATCTGGTCGCCGATCTGGCCGACCGCTACAGCTTCGGCGAGCTGCGGGTGACCCATCACCAGAACCTGTTGCTCGCCGATGTGCGCGTGGGCGACCTGCCGGCGCTGTGGCAGGGACTGCGGGATCATGGCCTGGCGCATCCCAACATCGGCACCCTCACCGACATGATCTGCTGCCCGGGGCTGGATTTCTGCTCGCTCGCCAATGCCGGGTCGATCGACGTGGCGCGACAGATCAACGCGCGCTTCGATGATCTGGATTACCTCTATGACCTGGGTGAGTTGCGGCTGAACATGTCCGGCTGCATGAATGCCTGTGGCCACCACCACGTCGGCCACATCGGCATCCTGGGCGTGGATAAGAAAGGCGAGGAGTGGTACCAGATCCAGGTCGGCGGCAGCTCGGAAAACAGCGCCTCCCTGGGCAAGGTGCTGGGCCCCTCGGTGCCCAAGGACCAGGTGGCCGAGGTCATCGGCCGGCTGCTCGCGGTCTATCTGGACCTGCGCGAGGATGGCGAACGTTTCCTCGATACCTATCGGCGCGTGGGCGTGGAGCCCTTCCGCGAACGGGCCTATGCGGAATTGGAGGTGGCGGCATGAGCGCGCAACTGTTGCATGTGGAGGGCCGCTTCATCGACGCCGATTCCTGGACGGCGGTGAGTGCCGACGACGCCCTGCCGGCGGGGCCGGTACTGGTAACGCTCGACCGCTGGCGCGCCGAGCGGGAGGCGCTGTTGGCCCGCGCCGCGCCGGTCGGCGTGGTATTGGAACCCGGTCAGCCGTTGGAAGAACTGGCGGCCGATCTTCCCCGCATTGCCTGCATCGCCCTGCGCTTTCCAAGCCCCGGAGAAGGACGGCCCTATAGCGCCGCCCGCCTGCTGCGTGAGCGCTACGGCTATCGCGGCGAGATCCGCGCCATTGGCGAAGTCTTGATCGACCAGGTGTATTTCCTGAAGCGCTCGGGCTTCGACGTGCTGGTCATGCGCGCCGACCAGGACCCACAAGCCACCTTGGCGGCCTTGCAGGCGTTCTCGGTGCGTTATCAACCCGCCTGGGATGAAGCCTTGCCCTTGTACCGCCGCCGCGCCACCGGTTGAACCCTCTTCCGTCACGACCAACTCAAGCCCAGCACGCAAAAAGCATCCGCCGCGGTCATCAGGCCGTCGGCTGCCGGCGCAGGTCCGGCGTTGCCCTGCCAGCAGGGCGTCCCATGGACGGAGCGCTTCAGCCCTGTCTGTCATCTATGATTCGTTCAGATCACCCTGAATCCGGGCGGTTGATTCCCCCGGGCTTGAAGATGGTTCTGGGCGGCGCAATTCCAAGGAGGAGCGTGTTATGAGGGCCGTATTTCGATCGATGGGCATCCTTGCGATGCTGCTGGGCGTTTGGTGGATTCTCCAGGGAACGGGGCTTGCGCCGGTCGGTTTTATGGCGAACCAAATGCCTTGGGCCTATCGCGGCCTTGCACTGGTCATCCTGGGTGGCGTGGCGCTCTTTGTTACCCGCTGCAAGCTGCCGCCTTGAGGCATTTCCCTGACGGGGAGAGGCGCGTCGAGCGCCTGTCACAGCCTCTGTCCGAGTCTGGCGCCTGTTGGGCTCTGGGTTATGCCGCTGGGCCTAGGCTGCTCATCCGCTAACCCGTAGGCGATAGCGTTCAGTTGCGATCGACGCAGGTTGTGGCGCGCCATGGCGGTGAAGCTTCGTCTTGAGCCGGTGGAAATGCTTATCCTTGGTCAATTGCAGCGCGGCCGTCCGGATCGTTTCCAAGCATGCCCCAAATCATCGGCCAGTCCAGAACACTCAAGCAGATACAGCGAAGAACAGATCATCGGGTTTCTCAAGCAAGCCGAAGCCGGGATGCCATCAAGGAACTCTGCCGCGAGGGCGGTTTCCCGGACGCCATCTTCTACACATGGCGGGCGGCATGGACGTCTCCGACACCCGGCGGCTCAAGGAACTGGAAACCACCATCAATTCGATTAACCTTGCAACTGGACTTCCCGCCTAATGATCGGTACGGCTACGGGGGGCAGGTCACGAGATGGCAAAGCGGCTTTTTGGGTCACAGGATACGTTCGGATCAGCGGCGGGCGCGGAAGAAATCGCGCAGCAGGGTGCTGCACTCGGTCGCCAGCACGCCGCCCTGGACTTGCACCTGGTGGTTGAGGCCGCTGTTGCAGAAGGCATTGAGCAGGCTGCCCGCCGCGCCGACCTTGGGGTCGGTGGCACCGTAAACCAGCCGCGCAATGCGGGCGTGGAGCATGGCGCCGACGCACATCAAACAGGGCTCGAGGGTGACATACAGACAGGTGTTGGGTAGGCGGTAGTTGTTCAGAAGTTGGCCTCCCGCGCGCAAGGCCAGGATCTCAGCGTGGGCGGTGGCGTCGCGCCGCCCGATGGGCTGGTTGAAACCTTCCCCCACGATGGCGCCGTCCCGCACCAGCACGGCGCCGACCGGGACTTCCCCCAGGGCTTCGGCCTGACGGGCCAGCGCCAGTGCACACGCCATGAAGACCCGGTCCTCGGCCGATGGGTTCGGCGCGTTCGGGCAGGCGTCGCCGGTCGATTCGGTGGGCGGGTTCATGAGCACCTCGAATGGACCCGGTTCACCCCAGCAGCCGCTCCAGCACCTGTTCATAGATGGCGGCGAGCTGGTCGAGCTCGGCCACATCCACCCATTCGTCGATCTGGTGGATGGAGGTGTTGACTGGACCCAGCTCGACCACCTGCGGGCAATAACGGGCAATGAAGCGGGCATCGGAGGTGCCGCCAATGGTGGAGCATTCCGCCTGCCGGCCGGTGACGGCCTCGATCGCCGCCCGCACCGTGTCGACCAGCAAGCCGGGCGCGGTCAGGAAGGGTTCGGCCCCCAGCGTCCAGTCGATGTGGAAATCCAGGCCATGCTGCGCCAGCAGCGCCTCGGTCCGCTCCTGCAGACTCGCCGCCGGGCTACCGGGATTGAAACGAAAGTTGAATTGCACGTTCAGCGTGCCGGGGATGACATTGCCGGCGCCGGTCCCCGCATGGAGATTGGAAATCTGCAAGGTTGTGGGCGGGAATTCGGGCGTGCCTTCGTCCCAGCGTTCGGCAACCAGATCGCTCAGGGCCGGGGCGGCGAGGTGAATGGGATTGATAGCCTTCTGGGGGTAGGCCACGTGTCCCTGTACGCCGTGCACCGTGAGATTGCCGCTCAGCGAGCCGCGCCGGCCGTTTTTGATGATGTCGCCCAAGGCGCGTTCGCTGGTGGGCTCGCCCACGATGCACCAGGTCGGCATGTCGCCGCGCCGGGCCAGTTCTTCCACCACGCGGACGGTGCCGTCCACCGCCGGGCCTTCCTCGTCGCTGGTCAGCAGCAGGCCGATGCGCCCGCGCGGGGCGGGGTGGCGGGCGAGGAAGGCGGTGATCGCGCTTACCATGGCGGCGAGGCTGCCTTTCATGTCGGCTGCGCCGCGACCGTAGAGCAGACCGTCGCGAATGGTGGGCACAAAGGGCGCCGAGGTCCATTGATCCTCGGGGCCGGTGGGCACGACATCGGTGTGGCCGGCGAAGGCGAACAGCGGACCGTTTTCGCCCCAGGTCGCCCACAGATTGCGCACCGCGCCAAACTGCAACACCTCGAACCGAAAGCCGAGCGGACGCAGATGCGCGCTGATCAATTCCTGGCAGCCGGCGTCCTCAGGTGTAACGGAGGGATGCGCAATAAGGGCCTGGGCCAGTTCAAAGGTCGTGGACATGGCCTTAGTCCACGTCGCGCAGCAGTTGGTTGATGCCGACCTTGGCGCGGGTCTTTTCATCGACCTGTTTCACGATGACGGCGCAATAGAGGCTGTAGCGCCCATCGGCCGAGGGCAGGCTGCCGGAGACCACCACGGCGCCGGCCGGAACGCGGCCGTAACTGACCGTTCCGGTCTGCCGGTCGTAGATGCGCGTGCTCTGACCGATGTAGACGCCCATGGAAATGACCGCGCCGCGCTCGACGATGACGCCCTCGACGATTTCCGAGCGGGCGCCGATGAAACAGTCGTCCTCGATGATGGTCGGCGCCGCTTGCAGCGGTTCCAGCACGCCGCCGATGCCGACGCCGCCGGAGAGGTGCACGTTGCGGCCGATCTGGGCGCAGGAGCCCACCGTGGCCCAGGTGTCGACCATGGTGTTTTCGCCCACGTAGGCGCCGATGTTCACATAGCTCGGCATCAGCACGGCGCCGCGCGCGATATAGGCGCCGCGCCGCACCGTGGCGGGCGGGACCACGCGCGCGCCCAGGGCGCGAAAGTCGGCCTCGGAAAAGCCGGCGAAGCGGGTTGGGACCTTGTCGTAGAAACGGCCGAAACCCCCATCCATGAGCTGGTTGTCTTCCAGCCGGAAGGACAACAGCACGGCCTTCTTCAGCCATTCATTGACCTGCCAGCCACCGCCGGGCAGGGGCTCGGCGACACGGCGCTGGCCTTGTTCCAGCAGCGCCAGCGCTTCCTGGACCGCGCGGCGGACCGCGGCGGGCGCATCCTGGGGCGTGAGCTGGGCGCGGTCCTCGAAGGCCGCTTCGATGGTCTGTTGCAATGCGGTCATGGCCAGCCTCCGGGGGAAAAAGGGCGGCCTATTCTAGCAGTCGGGCGCTCGGTTGACCGATCGGGTCCGTGGCGACTTTTTATCCCGAGGAATCATTCAGGGCTTCGGTCAGGACGGCGGTCAGTGTGGCGCGGATGGTGGGATCGTCGATGCGCCCCTGGGCATCCGTGATCCAGAACACGTCCTCGGCGCGTTCGCCGATGGTGGCGATCTTGGCGGCATGCACCCGAATGCCGTGGCGCGCGAACATCTGGCCGACGCAGGACAGCAGTCCGGGCCGGTCAGCGGCGATGAGTTCCATGGCGGTATGGGGACCCGGATCATCGCGGAAGTGGATCTGAGGTGGGGTATGGAACACCCGCGCCTGGCGCGAGGACCGGCGGGTGACCAGGAAGCCGTCCACGGGCGGGTTGTCGAGGATCCGCGTCAGTTGCTCGCGGATTTCCTGCAAGCGGTGGTGATCATTGACGAAGCAGCCGTTTTGTTCCAGCACCATGAAGGTGTCCAGCGCCCAGCCATCAGCGGTGGAGCTGATGCGTGCGTCCTGGATGGTGAGTCCCAGTTGGCACAGAACGGCGCTGATCAGGCCGAACAGGTAGTCCCGGTCGGGCAGGTAGAGAAAAATGGCCGTGCTGCCCCGATCGTTGTCGGGCCGCAACTGGATGACGGGCACATGCGGGCGGCCAGCCAGCAGCAGGGCGCGGGTCTGCCAGGCGATTTCATCGCCCTGGTGGCGCAGGAAATAGGCCTCCGGAAAGCCATCCCAGAGGGCCTGGGCGCGCCCTCGGTCCACGCCGCCGCGCGCCAGTTGGGCCAGCGCCTCTTCCCGATTTTCCGCCGCCACCAGGGCGGCATCCAGCGGTCGATCCAGGCCGCGCTCGATGGCCTCGCGCGTCGTATGGTAAAGCTGGCTCAGCAGGCGGAACTTCCAGTCGGTCAGCAGCGCCGGGTTGGTGCCGCGCATGTCCGCCACGGTGAGCAGGAACAAGTGGTCGAGCCGCAGCCGCGTGCGCACCTTGCGGGCGAAGGCGTGGATTTCCTGGGGATCGCTAATGTCCCGGCGCTGGGCAGTCATGGACATGAGCAGGTGATTGCGCACCAGCCATACCACCAGCTCGGTGTCGCGCTCCCCCAGCCCGTGACGGCAGCAGAAGTCGCTGGCCAGTTGGCCGCCGACATCGGAATGGTCGCCACCCCGACCCTTGCCCATGTCGTGGTAGAGCCCGGCGATATAAAGCAGCTCGCGCTTGGGAATGCGTTCGACGATCTCGCTGCACAGCGGGTATTCGTGGGCAAACTCGGGCACGGTTATGCGGCGCAGGTTGCGCACCACGAACAACAGGTGCTGGTCCACGGTGTAGGCATGGAACAGATCGAACTGCATGCGCCCGACCAGCGCGCCGAACTCCGGCAGGTAGCGCGCGAGGATGCCGTAGCGGTTCATTCGCCGCAGTTCGTGGGTGATGCCGTGGGGCTGGTTCAGCATTTCCATGAACAGGCTGCGCGCCCGGATGTCGTCCCGGAAAGGTCCGTCGATGAGGTAGCGATGTTGGCGGATCAGGCGGATGGTGGCGGCGCGCACACCCTGGATTTCCTGGTGTTCCATCAGCAGCAGGAAGATTTCCAAGAGCGCAAACGGGGATCGGCGGAAGACATCGGGCCGGGTCACTTCGATATGGCCGTGGCGTAGCTGGAAACGGGCATTCAGCGGGATCGGCGTCGCGTGGTCGTCGGGATGCAACAGCGTTTCGTCGAACAGTTGCAACAGCAACTCGTTCAGCCGGCTGATGCGGGTGACGGTGCGGTAGTAGTGTTGCATGAACTGCTCGACGGCCAGGTTGTTGTCCTGGTCGCAGTAGCCGAACAACCCGGCCAGTTTGAGCTGGACGTCGAACAGCAGCCGGTCTTCGCGGCGCCCGGTCAGCATGTGCAGCGCCCAGCGCACGCGCCACAGGAATTGTTGGCTGTCGACCAGGGAACGCAGCTCGCGCTCCGTCAAAAAGCCATGTTCGCGCAGTTCGTGCAGCGTCTCGGCCTGGAAATGGCGCTTGGCCACCCAGCCGATGGTCTGGATGTCGCGCAGGCCACCGGGGCTTTCCTTGACGTTGGGCTCCAACTGGTAGCCGGTATCTTGGAATTTATGATGGCGGGCATTCTGTTCCGCCACCTTGCCGGCGAAGAAGGCCTGGCTGTTCCACATGCGGCGTGGACTGGTGGCGGCCCGCATGGCTTCCAGCAGATGTCGGTCGCCATCCAGCGCGCGTGACTCCAGCAGATTGCACATGACCGTGAGATCGGTGCTGGCCATCTCGGCGCATTCGGCCACCGTGCGCACGCTGTGGCCCACCTGCAGCCCGGTATCCCACAGAAAAGTGAGGAAGCGCTCCAGCGGCGCCATGCATTCGGGATCTGCCTCGGCGGGTAGCAGAATGAGGACATCGATGTCGGAATGCGGCTGGAGTTCCCGGCGCCCGTATCCCCCCGTGGCCGCAAGGCACAATACCGCTGCCCAGTCACCCAGGAAGTGTTCCCAAGCCAGGCTCAGCAAACGATCAATGTGCGCCACCCGGGCCTGCATCAGTTGCTCGATGGCGACGCCTTGTTGCAATGCCGCCCATTGTTGACGATCCAGTTGCCGCAAGGCCTGCCGCAGGCGGGGCCGATCGGTGGCACCGGCCGCGAGCCACTGTTGCAGTTCGGTTTCCTGCAGCAGGGTGTCGTCGTCGGCAGTGAGCAGGGGTGCAGTGGTGGACATCGTGCCAGTACTCGATCAGGAGTGGGTTTATCCCGGCTGACCGGGATGGAGCACATCTTCGTCAGACCGCAGGGTGAGGATTTCGTGCCCGGTGTCGGTCACCAGCAGGGTGTGTTCCCATTGAGCCGAAAGGCTGTGGTCCTTGGTGACCACGGTCCAGCCGTCGGGCAACAGCTTCACCTGGCGTTTGCCGGTGTTGACCATGGGCTCGATGGTGAAACACATGCCGGCCTGCAGGATCAGGCCGGTGCCGGGAGTACCATAGTGCAGCACTTGAGGATCCTCGTGGAACACCCGGCCGATGCCATGGCCGCAATATTCCCGCACCACGCTGAAGCGCTCCCGCTCCACATAGGCCTGAATGGCGGCGCCGATATCGCCCAGCCGCACGCCCGGCCGGACCAGATTGATGCCGACGAACAGGGCTTCCCGGGTCACCTGCACCAATCGCCGTGCCAGCACCGAGCCCTCGCCGACAAAGAACATGGCGCTGGTGTCGCCGTGGAAACCATCCTTGATGACGGTGATGTCCAGGTTGGCGATATCGCCCGATTTGAGCACCTTCGGTCCCGGGATGCCGTGGCAGACCACGTGGTTGACCGAGGTGCAGATGGACTTGGGGAAGCCGTTGTAGTTGAGCGGCGCGGGGATGGCGCGTTGTTCCTCCACGATATACTCGTGGCACAGGCGGTCGAGTTGCTCGGTGGTCACCCCCGGTTGCACATGGGGGGCGATCATTTCCAGCACTTGCGCGGCCAGCCGGCCGGCCACGCGCATTTTTTCCTGTTCTTCAGGCGTTTTCAGATTGACCTGCATGGTGGGGCTCATCATGGAAGGAGGGCGCAAGGGAATGGCGGGTGAGCGGATGGCCCGACTCCCAGCCGATTTGTCGTGAAATGAAGGTCTATGGTATAAATCGCCGGCTTTTTCAGCAACAACTTAGCCCGCAACCCGGCTGTCCAGAGGACGGTCAGGGGCGGAATTATTCCACACGTGCGCCGTCACAGCTTGCTGGGTGCCTGGAAACAGGTGGCAATCTGGGGCGCGCGGAGGCTTAACCCACACATCTGGAGTTCTTTATCATGCCTGATATTTCGATGCGTCAACTGCTTGAAGCCGGTGTTCACTTTGGCCACCAGACCCGGTATTGGAATCCGCGCATGGCGCCTTACATCTTCGGCGCCCGCAACAATATCCACATCATCAATCTTGAGCATACCCTGCCCTTGCTGCGCGAGGCGCTGGACCATGGCCGCAAGATTGTGGCCGGTGGCGGCACGATCTTGTTCGTGGGCACCAAGCGCGCCGCTTCCGATCATATGCGTGAACAGGCCGCGCGTTGCGGCATGCCTTTCGTCGCGCATCGCTGGCTGGGCGGCATGCTGACCAACTGGCAGACCGTGCGTCAGTCCATCCGTCGGCTCAAGAACCTCGAGCTGATGACCGAGGACGGCACCCTGGACAAGCTGAGCAAGAAAGAAGCGCTGATGCTGAGCCGCGAGCGCGAGAAGCTGGAGCGCAGCCTGGGCGGTATCAAGGACATGAACCGGCTGCCCGACGCGCTGTTCATCGTCGATGTCGGCCATGAAGCGATTGCCGTGAGCGAGGCCGCCAAGCTCGGTATCCCCGTGATTGGCGTGGTGGACACCAACAACTCGCCGTTGGGCGTGAACTACACCATCCCCGGCAACGACGACGCCATGCGCGCCGTGGGCTTGTATGCCCAGCTCATGGCGGATGCGGTGCTGGAAGGCAAGCACGGTCGCGCCGATGCCGGCTTGATGGGCGATGACTTCATCGAAGTCGAAGTCGAGGTGCCGCCTGTACACGTGGCGGATGCGCCTGAAGCCACTCACTGAAGCCCGCAACCGGATTGCATTGATCCCAAGGAGATTTTCATGTCCGTTACGGCGACCATGGTCAAAGAGCTGCGCGAACGTACCGGCGCAGGAATGATGGAATGCAAGAAGGCCCTTACCGAGACGGCGGGGGATCTGGATCAGGCCATTGAGCTGATGCGCAAGCAGGGGCTCGCCAAGGCCGACAAGAAAGCCGGCCGCGTGGCGGCCGAAGGGCGCGTGGTGGTGCAGCGTGACGCGACGGGGAGCGCGGCGATTGCCATCGAGGTCAATTGCGAGACCGATTTCGTTGGCGGCGGGGACGAGTTCCAGACCTTCGCCAACCTGGTCGCCGAGGCGGCGCTGGCTGCGGCGCCGGTCGATCTGGATGCCTTGCTGGCGTTGTCCTTGCCCAGCGGGGCGAGCGTGGACGAGCGGCGCCGCGAAATGGTGGCCAAGATTGGCGAGAACATCGCCGTGCGCCGCTTCGAACACCTGGCTCGCCGGGGCGATGTGTTCGGGCTCTACAGCCACGGCAGCCGGATTGGCGTCGTCGTGGATCTCAAGGGCGGCGACGAGGCGCTGGCGCGGGATATCGCCATGCACATCGCTGCCAGCCGTCCGCTGTGTATTTCGCCCGATGAGGTGCCTGCCGATCTGGTGGCCAAGGAACGGGAGATCTTCGAGGCCCAGGCGCGTGAAAGCGGCAAGCCCGAGGAGATCATCCAAAAGATGGTCGACGGTCGTGTACGCAAGTACCTGAGTGAGGTCGCCCTCGTGGGCCAGCCCTTCGTCAAGGATGCCGATCAGACCGTGGGTCAGCGCCTCAAGCAAGCCGGTGCCCAGGTCATGCGCTTCGTGCGCCTGGAAGTGGGCGAAGGCGTGGAGAAGAAGACCGAGAATTTTGCCGAGGAAGTGATGGCGCAGGTACGCGGCGGCTAAACCCGCTGGACAGTCGATTGCAAGCAGGGCACTCACCGATCTGAGTGCCCCGCAGCGCCAGACTCCTTCAATCCTGCCGAGGACGCCATGACGCCAACCGCTCCCGCTTATCGCCGTATCCTCCTCAAGATCAGTGGCGAAGCCTTGATGGGGGAGGTCGATTATGGGGTCGACCCGGCCGTGATCGGTCGCATGGCCGAGGAGATCCGCGATGTGCGCGATCTGGGCGTGCAGATCGGTGTGGTGATCGGTGGCGGCAATATCTTTCGTGGGGCGGGTCTGGCGGATGCCGGCATGGACCGCGTCACCGCCGATCACATGGGCATGCTGGCCACGGTGATGAATGCCCTGGCGCTGCAGGATGCCCTGGAACGCCTGGGCGTTTTTGCCCGGGTCATGTCGGCGCTGCGCATCAACCAGGTGTGCGAGGACTATATCCGCCGCCGGGCCATCCGGCATCTGGAAAAAGGCCGCGTGGTGCTGTTTGCGGCGGGGACCGGAAATCCGTTTTTCACCACGGACACGGCCGCCAGCCTGCGCGCCATCGAGATCAGTGCCGACTTGCTGCTCAAGGCCACGAAAGTGGATGGCGTGTACAGCGCCGATCCAGTCAAGGACCCCAGTGCCCGGCGTTACGACCACCTGAATTACGATGAGGTTCTGGATCGGCGCTTGATGGTGATGGATACCACGGCCATCGTGTTGTGCCGGGATCACAGCTTGCCCCTGCGGGTGTTCGACATCAAGCAGGGAGGCGCCTTGATGCGGATCGTGACCGGCGATCAAACCGTGGGGACGACTGTGGATAACGGCGCTGGCGCGCCCGTGCAGGCGAATCGTCTGGGAGCATGAGATGATCGATGAAATCCGCAAGGATGCCGCGGAACGGATGAAGAAAAGCATCGAAGTGCTGCGGCATAATCTCTCCAAGATCCGTACCGGCCGGGCGCATACCAGCCTGGTGGATCACATCACCGTCCCTTATTACGGCAGTGACATGCCGCTGGGGCAGGTGGCCAGCGTGACGGTAACCGACGCTCGAACGCTGACCATTACCCCCTGGGAAAAAAACATGGTGGCGCCCGTGGAAAAAGCCCTCATGGCTTCCGACTTAGGCATCACCCCCAATACCGCCGGCATGGTGATCCGCATCATCCTGCCACCCCTGACCGAGGAACGGCGCCGTGACCTGGTCAAGGTGGTGCGTCATGAGGGGGAGAATGCCAAGGTGGCGGTGCGCGCCATCCGGCGTGACGCCAACGATCATTTCAAACAACTCGAAAAAGAAAAGCTCACCAGCGAAGACCTGGTGCGGCGTGCCCAGGAGGAGATGCAGAAGATCACCGATGAACACATCGCGCAAATCGACCGCGTCTTGGAAGAGAAAGAACACGAATTGATGCAGGTCTGATGAGCCCTGGGGTCTCTTTGTCGCCTGCCGCATTTCCTCCTTCGGCAAGACCGGGGGTTCTCCCATGAATCCAGTTTCCACGAACGTCGTGCCCCGGCACGTAGCCATCATCATGGATGGCAACGGGCGTTGGGCGACACAGCGCGGACAGCCACGTCTGTATGGCCATGAAGCCGGGGTTCGCGCCACGCGCGCCGTGGTGCGGGCCTGCCGCGATGCTGGGATCGGTTTCCTCACCCTCTACGCCTTCAGCAGTGAGAACTGGTTTCGCCCCGCAGCGGAAGTGGGTTTTTTGCTGGAGCTGTTCGTGCGCACCATGGGGGTGGAGCTGGACACGCTCCACGCCGAGGGGGTGCGGGTACGCTTCATCGGCGATCGGCAACGGCTCCCGCAAACCCTGACGACCGTGATGGAAGCCAGCGAACGGCGCACCGCCGGCAATCCGGGCATGGTGCTGGTCATCGCGCTGGGCTATGGCGGTCGTCAGGACCTTGTTCAGGCCGTGCGTGCGCTGGGTCGGCGCATCGAGGCCACGACCCTGCGGGCGGAAGAGATTACCGAGGCCGATCTGGGCGCAGCCCTGGCCTTGGGCGATCTGCCCGATCCCGATCTGCTGATCCGCACCGGCGGGGAATATCGCATCAGCAATTTCCTGTTGTGGCACCTGGCCTATGCGGAACTGTATTTCTGCGACACCCTCTGGCCTGATTTCGGGCCTGCCGAACTGAGCAGCGCGCTGGCCTGGTACGCGGGGCGGGAGCGCCGCTTCGGCCGCACGGAGCCGCCGTCTTCGGGGGTGGTGATGGAGAATATGGATGATCAGTGACCGTGTCCGGACCGCCCTGTGGATCATCCCGCCCGTGGTGGCTGCCGTCCTGTTCCTGCCCAATGCCTGGGTGGCGGTTTTGTTTGCGGGCGTCGTCTGGGGTGCAGGGCAGGAGTGGACGGCCCTGATGGGTTGGCCGCACGACGGCGGCCGGGCGGCCGGTCTGTTTCTGCTGCCGCTGCTGGCAGTGGCCTATGTGCTGGGCGACCTCGCCGTGGTCAATGTCCTGCTCGGCGCAGCGCTGCTGTGGTGGGTGCTGGCCACCGTATGGGTCATGCGCTTCCCGGCTGGCCTACCGAGCGGCGCCTTGCTGCGCGGCCGCAAGCTGGTGGTGGGTCTGGCGCTGCTGGTCCCCGCCTGGCTGGCGCTGGTGGTGTTGCATGGCATGCCCCAGGGTCCGCGTTGGCTGTTGCTGCTGCTGGTGATGATCTGGCTGGCCGATGGCGGTGCTTACTACACCGGCCGGCGGTTCGGGGGGCGCAAGCTGGCGCCTCGGGTGAGTCCGGGCAAGACCTGGGCAGGATACTGGGGGGGGCTCGGCGCAGGTACGCTGACCGGTCTTCTGGGCGCGGCCTTGTTGGGGCTGGACATCCCCACCGTAGGGGTCTATGCCGGAGTATGTCTGGTTACGGTGGCGGGCTCAGTTGTGGGGGATCTGACAGTGAGCATGTTCAAGCGCCAGATGGGCGTCAAGGACACGGGCCATTTGTTGCCCGGCCATGGCGGTATTCTGGATCGTATCGACAGCCTCACCGCCGCAGCCCCCATTTTCACCTGGGGACTGGGCAGGGCGCAGGGATGGCTGTAACCGGCCTGTGCATCCTCGGAGCCACCGGCAGCGTCGGCTGTAGCACCCTGGACGTGGTGGCACGGCACCCTGAGCGATTCCGGGTGGTGGCGCTCACGGCCCATCGGCAGGGCGAGCGCTTGCTGGAGCAATGCCGACGCTTCCGTCCAGATGTGGCTGTGGTCGACAGCGTTGATGCCGCCGAGCGGCTGCGGGCGGGATTGGACGCAGCCGGTGTGCCCACTACGGTGTGGCACGGCGAGGCGGGCTTGATCCAGGCCGCCAGTCTGCCGGAGGTAACCGCGGTGATGGCGGCCATCGTGGGCGCCGCTGGACTGTTGCCCACCTTGAGCGCCGTGCGTGCGGGGAAAACGGTCCTGCTCGCCAACAAGGAATCCGTCGTCATGGGCGGGGCCTTGTTCATGGATGAGGTGCGCCGCCACGGCGCCCGGCTGATCCCCATCGACAGCGAACACAACGCCATTTTCCAGTGCCTGCCGCGGGATTTCGCACCCGGCCTGGATGGCGCGGGAGTGCGCCGCTTGCTGCTCACCGCATCGGGCGGCCCGTTTCGCCAATTCCCAGCGGAACAACTGGCGCATGTCACGCCGCAGGCCGCCTGCGCCCATCCCAACTGGGTGATGGGCCGCAAGATCTCGGTCGATTCGGCCACCTTGATGAACAAAGGTCTGGAGGTCATTGAGGCGCATTGGTTGTTCGGCCTGCCGCCGGAGCGCATCGAGGTGGTGGTGCATCCCCAAAGTGTGGTGCACTCCTTGGTGGAATACGTCGATGGCTCGGTGCTGGCCCAGCTCGGCCATCCCGACATGCGCACGCCCATCGCCCATGCCCTGGGTTGGCCGCAGCGGCTGGACGTCGGCTTGCCCCTGCTGGATCTGGTGCAAATCGGCCAATTGAACTTTGAGGCGCCGGATCGGGAGCGCTTCCCGGCCCTTGATCTGGCCTACCAAGCGCTGCGGGCGGGTGGCGGGGCGCCCGTGGTGTTGAACGCGGCCAACGAGGCGGCGGTTGCCGCGTTCTTGGCAAATCGCCTGCCGTTCACCGGGATTGGCGAGCTCATCGGTCGTGTCCTGGCACAATTGGGCGGCGAACCGGCGGGATGCTGGGAGGCGGTGATAGAATTGGACCGTCGCACGCGCGCAACCTGCGCGGCGTGGCTCGGGGGTGAAGCATGACTCAGGTGGTATCGTCCTTGCTGGCGTTTCTGGTGGCCTTGGCCGTTTTGATCGCGGTCCATGAGTGGGGTCATTTCTGGGTGGCGCGCCGACTTGGCGTGAAGGTGCTGCGCTTCAGCGTCGGATTCGGCCGATCCGTGTGGCAACGCACCGGCGCGGATGGCACCGAATATCGCTTGGCGCTGATTCCCCTTGGCGGCTACGTCAAGATGCTTGATGAGCGTGAAGGGGCCGTGGCGCCGGCGGACCTCGGGCGGGCATTCAATCGCCAGTCGGTTGGCATCCGCGCGGCCATTGTATCCGCCGGTCCCATCGCCAACCTGTTGCTGGCAATCGCCCTGTACTGGCTGGTGTTGTGCTTGGGCGTGCCTGGACTGCGCACGCTGGTGGACGCGCCGGCGCCCAACACCCCTGCCGCCCGGGCTGGATTGCAGGCGGGTGATGAAATCCTGAGCGTCAACGACGCCTCGACCCCCACCTGGGAGCAGTTGGGCCTGCGTCTGGTGCAGGCGGCGCTGGACGATGCGCCCCTGGAGTTTGAGGTGCGGCGCGCCGACGGAACCCGGCAGGCGCTGGTCCTGGATGCGGATCTGTCGCAGGCGCTGGAAGATCCAGCCAGGCTGCACGAGTCCCTGGGACTTGCGCCCTACCGGCCGGCTCTGCCGGCCCAGATGGGTCAGCTCCAGGCGGATGGGCCGGCCGTTCAGGCAGGACTGCGCTCCGGTGATCGCATTGTGCGCATGGACGGGGCGCCGGTCGCTGACTGGGAGGATTGGGTCGGACAGGTGCGTAGCCGTCCCGATCAAGCCGTCCCCATTGAGGTTTCGCGTCGCGGCGAAATGCTGCGTTTGGACCTCCGCATCGGTGCGCGGGAGCAGGATGGTGTGCGGATTGGTTTTGTCGGAGCCAGTCCCGAAGTCCCCCAACAGTTGCAAGACAGCCTGCGGGCCGAGTACCGTTATGCCCCGTTGGCGGCGCTGCCGGTGGCCGTTGAGCGCACCTGGCAGATGAGCCTGATGACGGTGCGGATGTTGGCGCGCATGGCCACCGGGCGATTGGGGCTGGAAAATTTGAGTGGCCCGGTCAACATTGCCCAGTACGCCGGGTATTCCGCCCAGATTGGCCTGGTGTCCTATCTGGGGTTCCTGGCCGTCATCAGCATCAGTCTGGGCGTGCTCAATTTGCTGCCGATCCCGGTGCTCGACGGCGGTCACTTGGCGTTCTACCTGGCCGAGTGGGTGCGGGGTCGGCCCTTGTCCGAGCGCGTCCAGCATTGGGGTCAGCAGGCTGGCATCCTTGCCTTGGCGCTCATGATGGGGCTCGCTTTTTACAACGATTTCATGCGACTTTTGGCGCCGTGAGCCAGCCGCTGGCCCATGCTACGGATCCGCAATCATCAAGGTTTTTATGAACAAGAAACTGTTGCCGCGCCTGACGTGGTCCATCCTGTTGTTGTGTCTGTCTTTGTCGGCGCAGGCATTCGATGCCTTCGTGGTCCAGGACATCCAGGTGGATGGACTCAAACGCCACGACATTGCTCGGGTTTCCCGCGCGATGAATCTGAATGTCGGCGATCGGGTCGACGAGGAGCGTGTCCAGCAGATGACCCGGGATCTGTTCAAGACCGGCTATTTCAGCGATGTGGCGTTTTCCCAGAACGGCGGCACCTTGGTGGTCCGGGTGGTTGAGCGTCCCAGCATTGCGCGGTTCACCGTAACAGGAAACAAGGAAATCCCCGCCGACAAGCTGTTGCAGGGCTTGCGCGATGTCGGTCTGGCGGAAGGCCGCGCATTCGACCGCTCCGTTCTGGAGCAGGTTGAACAGGAACTGCGGCGTCAATATTTTGCCAATGGCCGCTATGGGGTCAAGATCGATACCCAGGTCAATGAGGAAACCGATAACCGGGTTGCCGTGGCGATCACCATCGATGAAGGCGAGGTGGCGACCATTCGCCGCATCAATGTCGTCGGCAATGACGCTTTCAGCGACGAAGAACTGCTGAAACCCCTGCGCGCACGCAGTGCCAGTTGGTGGCGTTTGTTCGGGAGTCGGGATCGTTATTCCCAGCAGACTTTCTCGGGCGACTTGGAAACGCTGACCTCCTTCTATCAGGATCGGGGTTACCTCAATTTCCGCGTCGAATCGACCCAGGTCTCCCTGTCCCCGGACAAGGAGAGCATCTACCTGACCGTGAATGTCTACGAGGGCCCCAAATTCCAGGTCAGCGATGTGGCGCTGCTGGGGCAGCTGGTGCTGCCGGAATCGCAGTTGCGTCCGCTGGTGACGATCCGCTCGGGCACGACGTTCTCGCGCCAGCAGGCCACGGAATCCGCCAAGAAGATTGCCGAGCGGCTGGGCGACGAGGGCTATGCCTTTGCCCAGGTGGAACCGATGACCGACATTGACGAGGCCAATCGGCAGGTCAAGGTCAATCTGGTGGTGAAGCCGGGAAATCGCTACTACGTGCGCAATGTGAATTTCCGGGGTAACACCACCACCCAGGATCAGGCGCTGCGGCGGGAAATGCGCCAGTATGAAGGCGCATCCTTCGCCGCCAGCGAGGTCGCCCGTTCACGCGTGCGTCTCGCCCGGCTGCCGTTCATCGAGCAGGCCGATGTGCAGGCCCGGCCCGTCGCCGGCGAGAGCGATCTGGTGGACGTCGATTTCGATGTCACCGAACGCAGCGCCGGGGCCTTCCAGGTGGGCGTGGGGTATTCCAGCGGCCAGGGCGTCCTGCTCAATGCCAATGTCTCCCACAGCAACTGGTTCGGTACGGGCAACCGGGTCAGCCTGGACTTCGTGACCAGCGAGTACAGCCGCAATTACAGCGCCTCGCTCACCCAGCCGTTCTATACCCTGGACGGCGTCAGCCGCACCATCTCGCTGTTCCAGCGCTCGACGGATTCGCTGACCCGGGTCAGCTCCCGTTTCGACACCGATACCTGGGGTGGTTCGCTGCGCTATGGCATCCCCATCACCGAATACGACAGCATTCGCCTGGGGGGCAGCTTCCGGGCCACGCAGTTGACGGTTCTGGAAGGCAGCACGCCCCAACAGATCATCGATTTCGTGGACCAGAACGGCGATTCGTTCAATGCACTCACCTTCGATACCGGCTGGGTGCGTGACACGCGCAACCGCACCGTATTCGCGAACAAGGGCTACATTCACCGATTGTTCGCGGACATCGCGGTGCCGGTAGTGGATCTGGAGTACTACAAACTTACCTATGACTATGAGCAGTATTTCCCCATCAACCGGCATTTGATCGGCTCGGCGCGCCTGGGCGTGGGTTATGCCGACAGCTATGGCGAAACCACTGACCTGCCGCCCTATGAGAAATTCTTCGCCGGCGGCATCCAGTCGGTGCGTGGCTACCAGGGCAGCTCGCTGGGCACTCGGGATGAATACAATAATCCCCTGGGCGGCAATTTCCGCACCATCGGCCAGTTCGAATTGCTCTTCCCCACCCTGCTGGGGGAAAGCCGCAATACGCGCTTCAGCCTGTTCCTGGACGCGGGTAACGTGTTCGATAACTATGAGGATTTCGATGCCGGTACATTGCGCACCTCCACCGGTGTGGGCTTCCAGTGGCTGACCCCGATCCTGGGTCTGCTGGAATTTGCCGTCGCCTATCCCCTGAACGATGAGCCGGGCGATGACACGGAAGTGTTCAGCTTTACCTTTGGCGCGACTTTCTAAGGAGCGGATATGCGCAGTCTGATGGCGCGAATCGCCCTGGTCATGGGGCTGCTGGGCGGCACTGGGCTGGCCCAGGCCGAAATGAAGGTCGGTGTGATCGATTTGCAGCAGTTGCTGCGTGAAGCCCCTCAGGCTCGCGCCCTGCGCGAGAGCCTGGAGGCGGATCTGGAGCAGCGCAAACGTACCCTGGCGCGGGAGGAAGCGACTTTTACCCAGAAGCAGGAAGGCTTCGACCGCGAAGCGCCAAGCCTCACCCCGGAGCGGCGGGAACAGATGGAGCGCGAACTGCTCGCCGCCCAGCGTGAACTCATTCGCAAGCGCCGGCAGTTCGAGGAAGAGTTGCAGGCCCGCCGCATGGAAGGCTTGCGCGAGATCGATCGCAGCGTCACCCGCGTCATCCGCGATCTGGCGGAACGCGAAGGCTACGATCTGATCCTGTCCGAGGGGGTCTTGTATGCGTCCCAGCGCATGGACATCACCGCTCAGGTCATCCGGGAATTACAGGGCAAAACGCCCTGATCCGCCGCGAGGGCAGCGAGTTGGCGGAATATACCTTGGCGGAGTTGGCCGGGCGTCTGGATTGCAGCGTGGTGGGCGAGGGAACAACCCGCATCAGCGGCGTTTGCGCCCTGTCTCCGGGACAGCCCGGCCACATTGGTTTTTTGGCCAATCCCACCTATCGGCGCCTGCTTGGGCACACTGAGGCAGCCGCCGTGGTGCTGACTGAGGCTGATGCGCCATCAAGTCCGGTCCCTGCCCTGGTTGCGAGCAATCCCCATCTGGTCTTCGCCCGACTGGCCGAGTTGTTTGCCTCGCCCCGCTGCGCCCGCCCTGGCATCCATGCCACGGCCGTGGTGGACGCCACGGCCAGGGTGCACTCCGGTGCCGAGATTGGCTCCCATTGCGTGATCGAGGCAGACGCTGAAATAGGGGACGCAGTGGTTCTTGGCCCGCACTGCGTCGTGGCCGCGAGCGCCCGAATCGGCGCTCAGAGCCGATTGGTGGCGCGTGTTTTCATCGGTGTGGGCGTGACGATGGGCGCTCGTTGCGTGATCCATCCCGGTGCGGTGATCGGTGCGGATGGATTCGGTTTCGCCCGCGATGGCGTGCGCTGGGTCAAGGTTCCCCAGCTGGGTACGGTACGCATCGGCGATGATGTGGAAATCGGCGCCAACACCACGGTGGACCGAGGGGCGCTGGACGACACCGTGCTGGACGAGGGCGTCAAGCTGGACAACCAGATCCAGATTGGTCACAACGTGCGCATCGGCGCGCATACCGCGATCGCCGCCTGTACGGGCATTTCCGGGAGCACGGTCATCGGACGGCGCTGCATGATCGCCGGTGGCGTCGGCATGAGTGGCCACCTGCAGATCGCCGATGATGTGGTCATCACGGGCATGACCATGGTGACCCACTCGCTCCATGCCGCCGGGGTATACTCCTCGGGCTTGCCGGTCGATGACAATCGCCGTTGGCAGCGCAATGTGGCGCGGTTTCGCCATCTGGATACACTGGCGGGGCGCGTGCGTCGCCTGGAACGCGGCCCAACGGCTGGCGTGGTCCCCGCAGCCGATGAAGAAGGATCCGACGCTTGACCCGCATGGATATCCCCGAGATTCAGGCGCTTCTGCCCCATCGTTACCCCTTTCTCCTGCTGGACCGCGTGACCGCGCTGGAGCCAGGTCGTCATCTGGTGGCACTCAAGAACGTCACCATCAACGAGCCGTTCTTCCAGGGCCATTTCCCCGGCCGTCCGGTGATGCCCGGTGTCCTGATCCTGGAGGCCATGGCCCAAGCCACCGGTATCCTCGCCTATCGCAGCGCCGACACACCGCCGGATCCCGACGAACTGTATTACCTGGTTGGCATCGATCGTGCGCGTTTCAAAAAGCCGGTGGAACCCGGTGACCAATTGGTCATCCACGCCGAGCTGCAACGCACGCTGAAGAAAATCGGGCGTTTCCGGACCCGTGCTGAGGTCGAGGGCGTCTGCGTGGCTGAAGCCGAAATCATGTGCGCCGCGCGGAGTTACGATCGTGATTGACCCGCGCGCGATCATCGATTCCGGGGCCCAGATTGCCGAGGGCGTCCGGATCGGGCCCTTCAGTGTCATCGGTGCGGGAGTGGAAATCGGCCCGGAATGCACAATTGGGCCTCACGTGGTCATCAAGGGACCCACACGCATCGGCCGCGGTAACCGGATCTACCAGTTCGCCTCCATCGGTGATGATCCGCAGGACAAGAAATACCGCGGCGAACCAACGCGGTTGGAAATCGGCGACAACAACACCATCCGCGAATACTGCACCCTGAACCGGGGTACCGTGCAGGATCAGGGCGTGACGCGAATCGGCAGCCGCAACTGGATCATGGCGTATGTCCACATCGCCCACGATTGCGTGCTGGGCGACGACATCGTGATGGCCAACAACGCCAGCCTGGCAGGCCATGTCCAGATCGAGGACTGTGCGATCCTGGGCGGCTTCGCCATGGTGCACCAGTTCTGCAAGATCGGCGCCCATGCCTTCCTGCAATTCGCCGCCGGGGTGAACCGCGACGTGCCCCCTTTTGTAGTGGCCTCCGGCATTCCAGCGCGGCCCGCCGGGCTGAATACCGAAGGCCTGCGCCGGCACGGCTTCGATGCCGATCGCGTGGGCGCGCTCAAGAAAGCCTACAAATTGCTGTATCGCAGCGGTTTGCGACTGGAGCAGGCGCGGGCCGAGCTGGCAGCCTTGGCCGTCGATCATCCGGATGTGGCCCGCTTCAGCCATTTCCTGGAATCCAATCCCCGCAGCATCATCCGTTGATGCCATGACCGTGCGCATTGGCATCGTTGCCGGTGAATTGTCCGGCGATCAGCTGGGCGGCACCTTGATCCAGGCCCTGCAGGAGCAGACCGGCGGCGACTTGCGAGTGGAGGGTGTCGCCGGACCACGCATGATCCAGGCCGGCGCGTTGCCCCTGGCCGACTGCCGTGAACTGGCAGTGATGGGACTGGTGGAGGTCATCCGCCATGTGCCTCGCCTGCTGCGGCTGCGGCGCGAGCTCGCCGAGCATTTCCTGCGCAATCGCCCCGATGTCTTCGTCGGCATTGACGCCCCCGATTTCACCCTGGGGCTGGAACGGCGCTTGCGGGACGCAGGCATCCCCACCGTGCATTACGTCAGCCCCTCGGTCTGGGCCTGGCGCCAGGGACGGGTGCGGGGCATCCGGCGGTCGGTGGATGCCATGCTGACCCTGTTGCCCTTCGAGGCCGACTTCTACCGCCGCCACGGGGTGCCGGTGCGTTTCGTGGGCCATCCGCTGGCCGATGTGTTTCCCGACCCGCCGGATCAGGCCGCCGCCCGCCATCGGCTCGCGCTGCCAGAAACCGGGGCGGTGGTTGCCCTGCTGCCCGGCAGTCGCCTGGGTGAAGTGAAGCTGCTGGCGGATCCGTTCCTGGGTGCTGCCCGTCTCATTGCCGCGCGTCATCCCGCGACGCATTTTCTCCTGCCCTTGGCCCATGCCGGGCTGCGCGCGCCGCTGGAGGCAGCGCTCGCTCGGGCAGCGCCAGGCATCACGCTACGGTTTCTGGAAGTGGGTGCGCGCGACGCGCTGGAGGCGAGTGATGCGGCTCTGGTCGCCAGCGGCACGGCCACCCTGGAGGCCATGCTGCTCGGTTGTCCGATGGTGGTGGCCTATCGGCTGGCGCCGCTGACCCATGCCCTGGCCCGCCATCTGGTGCGCGCCGACCATGTGGCCCTGCCCAACCTGCTGGCCGGTGAGCGGCTGGTGCCGGAGTTGCTGCAGGAGGCCGCGACGGCCGAGGCGCTGGCCGATGAAATGCTGGCGCTGTTGGCGCAGCCGGCGCGGGGCGCTGCGCTGCGTACCCGCTTTGCGGCGCTGCGCAGCGGCCTGCGCGCCGGAGGTGCAGCGGCGGCGGCCGATGCCGTGCTACGGGTGGCGCGGGGAGTGGGACCGGGATGACAGCAGACGATGGCCAGTTGTTGGGCTGGATCGCTGGCGTCGATGAGGCCGGACGCGGCCCACTCGCCGGGCCGGTGATGGCGGCGGCGGTCATTTTGCACCCGGATCGCCCCATCGCCGGCCTGGCGGATTCCAAAGAGCTGTCTCCAAAGCGCCGGGAAGCGCTCTACACCCAGATTGTCGAGCGGGCACAGGCCTATGCGGTGGGCCGGGCGGAGGTGGCCGAGATTGACCACTTGAACATCCTGCAGGCCACCTTGCTGGCCATGTCGCGCGCGGTGCAGGCGCTCCAGGTGATCCCCGAGATTGTGTGGATTGACGGCAACCAGGCCCCGCGCCTGCCGATGCCGGTGCGCACCCTGATTCAGGGCGATCGCGACGGCGGCCCCATCAGCGCTGCTTCGATTTTGGCCAAGGTCAGCCGGGATCGGGAAATGGCCCGGCTGGCGGCGCTGTATCCCGATTACGGTTTCGAGCGTCACCAGGGCTATCCCACCGCTGCTCATCTGGCGGCCTTGATGCGCCATGGTCCCAGCCCGGTCCACCGGCTGAGCTTCGCGCCGGTGCGGCGTGCCCTCGCGGGGGCTGCACTGTGACGGTCTCTTTCGTCCATCTGCGTGTGCATACCGAATATTCACTGGTGGATGGGGCGGTGCGCATCAAGCCGCTGGTGGCCCGGGCGCGCGAGCTGGGCATGCCCGCCGTCGGCATCACCGACCAGTCCAACCTGTTCGGTCTGGTGAAGTTCTACAAGGCGGCCCGGAGTGAGGGCATCAAGCCCATCGCCGGCGTGGACCTGTGGGTTGACGAAGGGGAAGCCCAGCCGCCCAGCCGCTTGACCCTGTTGTGCCAGAACGCCGCTGGCTACCGTCATCTGACCCGATTGGTCACGCGCTTGTACCGCGAGGGCCAAGGCCGCGGCCTCCCGCTGTTGCAATGGGGCTGGCTGAATGAGGAAGGCGCGGATGGCCTGATCGCGCTTTCTGGCGGGCGGGAAGGCGCGATCGGCCGGTCGCTTCTCGCCGGCCGCGAGACGCAGGCGCGGACATTGTTGACCGCAGCCACGGCCTTGTTCGGGGATCGCTACTACCTGGAGCTGTGCCGCATCGGCCATGCCGACGAGGCGGTCTATCTGCCCGCCGCCGTTGATCTGGCCGGCCGTGCCGGCGTGCCCGTGGTGGCCACCAACGACGTGCGCTTCCTGCACCCCACCGATTTCGAAGCGCATGAGGTGCGGGTATGCATCAACAGCGGCCGCCTGCTGGACGATCCCCGGCGCCCGCGCGAGTACACGCCCCAGCAAGCCCTGCGTGCGCCGGCCGAGATGGCGGCATTGTTTGCAGATCTGCCCGAGGCCCTGGAAAACAGCGTGGAGATTGCACGCCGCTGCAGCCTGCAACTGCGGCTGGGGGAAAATGTGCTGCCGCATTTCCCGGTGCCGGCGGGGCAGACGCCGGAAGCCTTCCTGGGTGACGCCGCCCAGACCGGGCTGGAGGAACGCTTGACGCGGGGGCGCGCCCGTGCCGCTGAGCCCACGGTCTATGGCGAACGCCTGGCGCGCGAGCTCACCGTGATCAACAGCATGGGTTTTGCCGGTTACTTTCTGATTGTGGCGGACTTCATCCGCTGGGCGCGCGCGAACGGCGTGCCGGTGGGGCCGGGGCGCGGCTCCGGGGCCGGTTCGCTGGTGGCCTATGCCTTGGGCATCACCGATCTGGACCCGCTCGCCTATGATCTGTTGTTCGAGCGATTCCTCAATCCCGAACGCGTCTCCATGCCCGACTTTGATATCGATTTCTGCATGGAAGGCCGCGACCGGGTCATCGACTATGTGGCGGAGCGCTACGGCCGCGACCGGGTCTGCCAGATCATCACCTTCGGCAGCATGGCGGCCAAGGCCGTGGTGCGCGACGTGGGACGGGTGCTGGGGCATCCCTACGGCTTCGTCGATCGGATCGCCAAGCTCATTCCCTTCGAGCTGGGCATCACCCTGGACAAGGCCCTGGAACAGGAACCCGAACTGGGGCGGCTCTACCGCGAGGACGAGGCGGTCCAGACGCTGATCGACCTCGCGCGCGCGCTGGAAGGCCTGGCCCGCAATGCCGGCAAGCATGCGGGCGGGGTGGTCATCGCGCCGTCCGAACTCACCGACTTCACGCCGCTTTACTGCGAGGCCAGCGGCGAGAATCTGGTCACCCAGTTCGACAAGGACGACGTCGAAGCCGCGGGGCTGGTGAAATTCGACTTCCTCGGGCTGCGCACGCTCACCATCCTGGATTGGGCGGTGGCGGCAATCAACCGTGAGCGGGCCGGGCGAAACGAGGCAGCGCTGGATCTCGACGCCCTGCCGCTGGACGATGCGGCCACCTTCACCCTGCTCAAGCGTTGCGAAACCACCGCCGTATTCCAGCTCGAATCCCGCGGCATGAAGGACCTGATCAAGCGCCTGCAGCCGGACTGCTTCGAGGACATCATCGCCCTGGTGGCGCTGTTCCGGCCCGGCCCCTTGCAGTCGGGCATGGTGGACGATTTCATCAACCGCAAGCACGGTCGCGCCAAGGTGGACTATCCCCACCCGGCGCTGGAACCCATCCTCAAGCCCACCTACGGCGTCATCCTCTACCAGGAACAGGTGATGCAGATCGCCCAGGTGCTGGCCGGCTTCACCCTGGGCGGTGCCGATCTGCTGCGCCGCGCCATGGGCAAGAAAAAAGCCGAGGAGATGGCCAAGCAGCGCGAAATCTTCGTCAGCGGTGCCGAGAGTAAGGGGGTGGATGGCGCCATCGCCACCCACATCTTCGACCTGATGGAGAAGTTCGCCGGCTACGGCTTCAACAAGTCTCACTCCGCCGCCTACGCACTGCTCTCCTACCAGACGGCCTACCTCAAGACCCATGCGCCCGCCTCGTTCATGGCCGCCGTGCTTTCCGCCGACATGGATCACACCGACAAGGTGGTGACCCTGATCGATGAGTGCCGGACCATGGGGCTGGTCGTGCAGCCGCCGGACGTGAACCGCTCCGACTATCGCTTTACCGCCACCGATCCGGCCGGACTGCAATATGGCCTGGGGGCTATCAAGGGTGTGGGCTACAACGCCATCGAGGCGATCGTGCAGGAGCGCGCCAGCGGCGGACCGTTCCGGGATCTGGTTGATTTTTGTTGTCGGATGGATGGGCGGCGCGTCAATCGGCGGGCGCTGGAGGCCATGATTCGCGCCGGCGCGCTCGACAGTCTGGGCAATTCGCGGGCCGGGATGATGCAGGGTCTGGACGAGGCTTTGCGGCTGGCTGATCAACAGGGACAGGCCGCTGCCACCGGGCAGGAAGACCTGTTTGGGCTGGCCCATACGCCGGATCTGCCGCAGCAGGCGGCCGTGACGCAGGTCCCCGAATGGCCCGAGGCTCAGCGCCTGCAGGAAGAAAAGGAAACCTTGGGGCTCTACCTCACCGGCCACCCCATCACGCAGTTCGAGGATGATCTGCGCCAGTTCGTGTCGGGCCGCCTCAGCGACCTGCTGGGCAGCGCGTCCGATCCCGGTCCGGGCACACGGCGTGATGTGGTGGTGGCCGGGTTGGTGGTGGCCATCCGCCGGCAGGCCGGCAAGCGCGCCTTCCTGACCCTGGATGATCGCAGCGCGCGCATGGAAGTGGCGGTGTTCGAAGATCAGTACCAGCGCTTCCAGCACCTGATCGTCAAGGATCAATTGCTGGTGGTGGTGGGCAGCATCGGCTTGGATGATTACTCAGGCAGCCAGCGCCTGACACCGCGCGAATTGTTGGATCTGGAACAGATGCGGCTGCGCTATGGCCGGCGGCTCACGCTGGCCCTCGATGGACAAGGTGGTGAAAGCGCTGTCGAACAGCTGATTCACTGCCTGGAGCCCTTTCGTGACGGCTCCTGCCCGGTGCGCGTCATCTACCGCGCCCAGGCCGCCGAGGCTGTGCTCGCCCTTGGCGAATCCTGGCGGGTGCGGCCGTCCGGGGATCTGTTGCAGCGCCTGCGGGACTGGCTGGGTGCGACGGCCGTCAGCCTGGAATATGCCCGTCCGTCCCCCAGTCCCGGCAAACGCACTTCCCGGAGCGCCTTCGCAGAAGACTGAACGGTATTGCCGTTGAAAGCGCTCTGGCAGGCGCGACCCGAGCCCCAAGATCCCGCGCCGCGCTCGGACTCCAACGGCAACCTCCTATGGATCGGCTGGGTGCAGCGTCTTGCGCTTTCGGCAAGGAGGCAGCCAGCAGAGCGGCAGCGAGGCCAAGCCCCAGGCTCAAGCTCAAGCTTGTGTACCAGACCGGCAGCCGACCGATCACCGGGCCAGTGAATACCAGTGCGGCCAGCAGGGCGGCCCCCAGGGCATGCCAATATTCCAACTCGTGGAAGGCTATCTGGGTCCTGCCGGTGCGCCCCGATCCTCGGGGGAATGGCTGTGGCAGTGCCGAACCGTACTCGGAACCCGCTCAGTACGCCGGGACATATTCGCCATTCAGATAGAGCAGATAAACGCCGGTGAGGCCGAGACTGGCTCCGACGAGGGCTACTGGTTGAGCCGCCACGCCGAGTCGATTGACCGGGAAAGGGGCGTCTTCAAAAGCTGTCAGAGCCGCTCCGGCCGGCGCACTGATCGCGTATCCCGCCAGCACCGCGCTCCAGCCCGCATAATGCAGCGGAGGGCTGAGCCCCTGTACGGTGGTCAGTTCAGTCCATAGCGGTTCCAGCCCACTCCGATAGTTCTGGAGCGCTTCTCTCAGTCCGGAGATCGGGCCTTGACCTTGAACGGCGCGCAGCTCGGCGTCGGACAGTTCGACCATCTCGGCATGCGCCGCCAGGGGCGTTAGGGCAGTCACGGCAACGACAATGGCGGATTGCGTGATGGTGTTCATGGTGTTTCTTCTCCCTCTTTGATCGCTCGCAAAGCCACCAGGCCTTGCGTGTGGTACCTGTTTTTTATATCGGCGTTGGAATGCGCTGCCTGAGTGGCACGAAATGAATCGGCCGGCGTCGCAGAGATAACTTGGACAGCGGGAGTGTTTTCTGGTGGAATGTGGCCCTTGCCGGATCTGGACGACGTGCCGCCCATGCAGCTAAATTTCCTTGAATTCGAGAAACCCATCGCCGAGCTGGAAGCTAAAATCGAGGAACTCCGCCATGTGGGGGACGATTCCGCGGTCAATATCAGCGAGGAGATCCAGCGCCTCGAAGCCAAGAGCCAGGCCCTGACGGCCACGATTTTCGCCAAACTCACGCCCTGGCAGGTGTCCCAGGTCGCCCGCCACGCCCGCCGTCCCTACACGCTGGACTACATCGCCGCGATCTTCACCGATTTCGAGGAACTGCACGGCGATCGGGCTTTTGCCGACGATGCTGCCATCGTGGGCGGCGTGGCCCGCCTCGACGGCCGGCCGGTGATGGTGATCGGCCAGCAGAAAGGCCGCGACACCAAGGAAAAGATCCGCCGCAATTTCGGCATGCCACGGCCGGAGGGCTACCGCAAGGCGCTGCGCCTGATGGAGATGGCCGAGCGCTTTCACCTGCCGGTGCTGACCCTGATCGACACCCCCGGCGCCTATCCCGGTATCGACGCCGAAGAGCGCGGGCAGAGCGAGGCCATCGCCCGCAACCTGTTCGTCATGGCCCGGCTGGCCACCCCCATCATCTGTACCGTCGTTGGCGAGGGTGGCTCCGGCGGGGCACTGGCCATCGGCGTCGGCGACAGGGTGGCCATGCTGCAATACGCCATTTATTCGGTGATCTCGCCGGAAGGTTGCGCCTCCATCCTGTGGAAGGATGCCGCCCGTGCCGAGGAGGCGGCAGCCGCCATGGGCATCACCTCCGAGCGGGTCCTGGAACTGGGCCTGATTGATACGGTGATCGAGGAACCCTTGGGGGGCGCCCATCGCGATCCGGAGCTCATGGCCGAGCGGCTCAAGGCCTTCCTGATCCGCAGCCTGGATGAATTGCAGACCCTGGATGCCGACCACCTCATCAGGCGTCGGCAGGAGCGCCTGATGGCCTACGGTCCCTTCCGCGAGACCTGACCGGCGCCGTGACCACGGCGGAGCCGGTGCTGGAGGCCTTCCGCCGCGCGCTGCGGCAATGGCCCGCCGCGGGCCGGTGTCACCTGGCCTTCAGCGGCGGACTCGATTCCACGGTTCTGGTCGATCTGGCGCTGCGCTGCCGACAGGAGCTGCCGCCGCTTCATGCCCTCTACGTCGATCACGGACTTCAGCCGGACAGCGGCCATTGGGCTGCGCATTGCGCGACCTGGTGCGCGGCGCGCGGCCTCGATTTCACGGCCCTGGCGCTTGATGGCAAGCCCCCGGCGGGGGAAAGCCTGGAGGCCTGGGCGCGGCGCGCGCGTTACGCTGCCCTGGCGACGTGCTTGGCGCCGGGGGATCTGTTGCTCACCGCTCATCACGCCGACGATCAACTGGAAACCTTTTTGCTGCAGGCCCTGCGTGGGGCCGGCCCAGCGGGGCTGGCGGCCATGGCGCCGTTGCGCCGCCTCGAACCCGGCTGGCTGGCGCGCCCATTGCTCGAACTGACCCGGGAGCAATTGCGGGACTACGCCGAGGCCCGGAAGCTGGCGTGGATCGACGATCCCAGCAACGCGGATCCAGCGCTTGATCGCAATTACCTGCGCAGCGCCGTGTTGCCTGCCTTGCGCGCGCGCTGGCCCCAGGCGGCCCGCACCCTCTCGCGCAGCGCCCACCAGTGTGCACAGGCCAGCGAACAACTGACGGCCTGGGGCGAGGCGCAATTGGCTGCGGGAATGGTGGCCGATGGGGCGCTGGTGCTGACGCGCTGGTCCGAACGACCGGAGCGGGAGCGCCGTCTGCTGCTGCGCCACTGGCTCGCTGAAGCCGGCTTGCCGCTGCCCAGCACGCGCATGCTGGCGGCGATTGCGGATCAACTGGCCAGGGCCGATGCGGACCGGCAGATTCTGCTCGGTTATCCCGGCGTGGAGATTCGCCGCCACCAGGGGCGAGCCTACGCCGGCCCACCGTTGGCGCCGGTACCGGATGTGAAACTGCCTTGGCTGACGCCCTCGCAGCCGCTGGCCTTGCCGGGGGACTTGGGCCGGCTGGTTCTGGATGCGGGACCGGGCGGGCTCGATCCCCAAGCCCTTGCCGGTCGGCGCCTCGAGGTTGGGTTTCGGCGTGGCGGGGAGCGGATCCGTCTGCCGGCCCACGCCCACCACCAGATGCTGACGGAATTGTGCCGCCGCGCGAGGCTGGCGCCGTGGGTGCGCGACCGGCTGCCCTTGCTGTGGGTGGATGGCGCGCTGGCCGCAGTGGCGAACCAGTGGGTCGCGGCGCCCTTCGCGGCGCCCCCTGCCGCGCCTGGCCTGCGCCTGCGCTGGGCCATGCCCGCCACGCTTCATCCTGGCTTGTTCGACGGTGCTCATTGAGAGTGGCGGCGTGCGACGACCGCATCGCAGTCGCCCTTTCCGGCGTGCCGCGTCGGTGCTAGGCTCGCTGCCCCGCACGCCCGTTCCCCGGTCCGTTCCATGCCGCGTCTGAATCCCGAACAGCATGAAGCCGTGCACCACCTGGATGGCCCCTTGCTGGTGCTGGCCGGCGCCGGTAGCGGCAAGACCCGCGTCATCACCCGCAAGATCGTCCATCTGTTGAGCCAGCAAACCCTGGCGCGCAACGAGGTGATGGCCGTTACCTTCACCAACAAGGCAGCGCGTGAAATGCGCTCGCGGGTGAGCGAGCAACTGCGCGGTCGCCCGGCCCGCCCACCCTGGATCAGTACCTTCCACAGCCTGGGCCTGCGTCTGTTGCAACAGGAAACCCGTGCGGCGGGTCTGAAGGCGGGATTTTCCATTTTCGCCACCGACGATAGCCGTGGTCTATTGCGCGAGCTGACGCGCCAGGAGATGGAGATCGGCGATGCCGAACTGCAGGCCCTGCACAACCGCGTGTCCGCCTTCAAGAACGAACTCATCAGTCCCGAGGCGGCGCTCGCCGCCGCCGAGGACGAGGACGGCTTTCGCGCCGCCAAGCTCTATGGCGACTACGAGCGCCACCTGCGTGCCTATAACGCGGTGGACTTCGACGACCTGATCGCCCTGCCGGTGCGCTTGCTGGATGAAGACGAAGCCCTGCGCGGCCGCTGGCAGGAGCGCGTGCGCCACCTGCTGGTGGACGAATACCAGGACACCAACGCCGCTCAGTACCGGCTGCTCAAGCGCCTGGTGGGCCCCGAGGCGCGCCTCACCGTGGTGGGTGACGACGACCAGTCGATCTACGCCTGGCGCGGCGCCCGCCCCGAGAACCTGAACCTGCTGCAAAGCGATTTCCCGCATTTGCGTGTGATCAAGCTGGAGCAGAACTACCGCTCCACCAGTCGCATCCTGCAGGCCGCCAACGCCCTCATCACCCACAACAGCCATCTGTTCGAGAAACGCCTGTGGAGCCGGCTGGGGGAGGGCGAGCGGATCCAGATCTTGGCCTGTGCAGACGGCGAGGACGAGGTGCGCCGGGTGGTCGGAGAACTGCTGCAGCACCGCTTCCGCCACCGCACCCGTTACGCCGACTACGCCATCCTCTATCGCAGCAACCACCAGGCCAGGCCCTTCGAACGCGCCCTGCGCGAGCAGCAGATTCCCTATCGCATCACCGGCGGATCCTCCTTCTTCGACGCCGCCGAGGTGCGCGACCTGCTGGCCTATCTGCGCCTGCTGCAAAATCCGGACGATGATGCCGCCTTCCTGCGGGTGATCAATGTGCCGCGGCGCGAAATCGGCGCTGCCACCCTGGAAAAGCTGGCCGGCTACGCCCAGGCGCGGGGCGTGAGCCTGCTCACCGCGTCCAGCGAGATGGGGCTCACCCGTCATCTCTCGGAACGGGCGGTGGATCGGCTGCACACCTTTGCCGAATGGATGGGCCGCATGCAGCGGATTGCCCACGAGGAGGACGCGCCCACCTGCCTCAAGCGCCTGCTGGAAGGCATCGATTACCTGAACTGGCTGGGGGAAAGCGACAAGAATCGCCGGGCCGTGGAACGCCGCCAGAAGAATGTGCATGAACTGGTGGACTGGTTCGCCCGCCTGCAGACCCGCTGGCAAGACGAGGCGACCCTGCAGCGGCTGCTCGCCCACATCAGCCTGGTGGGCATGCTCGACCGACAGGAGGAATCGGACGCCGACGAGGTCCAGTTGCTCACCCTGCACAGCGCCAAGGGCCTGGAGTTCGACCACGTCTACCTGGTGGGCATGGAGGAAGACTTGTTGCCCCACCGCAACAGCCTGGAGGCGGGCAGCCTGGAGGAAGAGCGGCGCCTGGCCTATGTCGGCATCACCCGTGCGCGCCAGACCCTGACGCTGACCTACGCCGGCCAGCGGCGCATGGGCGGAGAGGAAGTCGAACGCGAACCGAGCCGGTTTCTGGAAGAGCTGCCGGCCGAGGTCATCGACTGGGTCCGCCCCACCGACGCCAGCGATGCGGCCACCCGTCAGGCCCGCGGCCGTGCGCATCTGGATGCCCTCAAGCAAATGCTGGCACGGGAGGAGTAGCCCGCCGCCATAACGCAGCGCAGGACCGCGCCGGCAGAATCAGGGGCTATAAGCTGCTGTTGGCGAGCGCCGAGAATCCAGCATGGATCGATTCAGCGCTTGCCTGGCGTTTTTCCCCGTGGGATGCGGTTTTCCTCATCGAGGGCGCCCAGACAGGGTGATCGCGCCGGA
Organism: Pseudoxanthomonas sp.; assembly: GCF_002863005.1. GTDB lineage: Bacteria > Pseudomonadota > Gammaproteobacteria > Xanthomonadales > Xanthomonadaceae > Pseudoxanthomonas_A. Next base: position 26,053 of record NZ_PKDG01000032.1, on the reverse strand, counting down.
TCAATCGGCAAGCCATCGAGATAGCACACGCTGCGCCCCGGCAAGGCGGGGACGCGTTCATCGGGCGTGAGGATGCCGGTTAGATTGAGTGGATCGGCGGCGGACAGCGTCACGCGCTCTTCGGCCGGGGCCTGGCGCGCCACCTCGCGCAACAGCCCGGCCGCCTCCGGCAGGGCGAACTGTTCCCCGGAAACGCCCTCGATGAAGCGCCCGCCCAGCACCTCGCCCTGGGCTTCCAGCCGCCACAGCACATAGAGCAGCTCGCGCCAGGGCGGCAACGGCGATTCCCGCGCCAACAGGGTCTTGAACACCACGCCGTAGCGGCGCAGCAGCGTCCGGGCCACCTGTTCCAGCGTCTCCAGGGGCTGGCTGGGAAAGCGCGCCGGTGCGACCTCCGGCAGCGCCAGCGGTCGCAGCCGCGACCAGCGCCCGGCCCGGGCCAGCGGACTGTGCATGTTGTCCCTGCGGCCGCCCATCAGCCGGCCGGAGCGGCGCGCCCCCGCTGTACGCCGCCTGAATCCCGCGAAGCCATCGGCGGTGATCAATCCCCAGCCGACCAGTTCCGCCAGCGCCGTCTCCAGATGGGCGGGCAACAGGCGACTGTCCAGGGCGAGCTCCTCAAAGAACAGCGCGCCCTGGGCGCCGAGCAGATCCAGCACCGACTTCGCCGCACCGGACAGCGGGAGTTGTGCCGGGTCGGTCGGTGGCGCGAGGCGCCGCCAATGAATCAGTTGCGCCCGCGGCAGCAGGGCCAGCGGGATCTGGCGCAGGCTGCCACTGCGAAAGCGCGGACGCGCCTCCTCATCTGGGGCGGGCGGGTCCAGGCGCAGCCACACATAACGCCCCTGGGCCAGCAAGGCATCGAGAGCGGCGGGGGTGAATCCCACCACGCGGGCCGGTAACAGGTAGCGTTCCCAGGCGCCGGCAGGGGCCGAGCAGCCCGCCAGCCGATCCAGGGCGGCGCTCAAACTCGCCTCGCCGGACGGCGGGCTGTCCAGGCCGTGCCAGCGGAACAGGAAACGCTGAAAATGGCGGGGGGCGACCGGGTCCTGCCGGGCGCGACGCTGTTGCAGGCTGGCCCGTTGCAGGCGAATCAGCACGCGCCGCTCGCACCATTCCGTCGTCCCCGGCGCTGTGAAAGCCCCGGTGATCACCTCGCCCTGACTCGCCAGGGCGGCCAGCGCCGGTTCCACTTCCGCTGCCCGCTGGCCCAGGGGCGCCGCCAGCGCCGCCGCGCTCACCGGCCCGCATCCGGCCAGGCGACCGGCCAGCAGCGCCTGCAGGGCCAGCGCCGGGTCCTCGGACACTGCAGGCGCCGGCACGGACGCCCCATCGATCCGTGCCTCGGGACATGCGGCCCGTACCTCGGCCAGCCGTTCCCGCGCCACCCACAGGGTTCCCGCACCGGCAATCGCCACGCGCCGGGCGCGGCCGTCTCCGATGAGCGCCTCCAGCCAGGCGGCGGCCTGGGGATGGCAGGCGAGCCCTTCGGCCGCAGTAAGAAACCCCAGCACCTGCAGCGCATCGAGGAGCTCCTCGGCATCGCGCGGCGCGGGCCGGATCTGGGCCAGGATCGACGCCAGCACGGTATCCTCGAAAAAGCCCGGTGCGTCGCTGGCCGCGGCGGCCCAGACCGCGCCACGGGTGCTGACCGAGCGGGTGCGCCGCTCCTCCGCCGCGCCATCGTCCAGAAAGGCATAGGGCCGCGCGTTGAGGATTTCCGCCGCCAGCGGGGAGGGCGCGGGCAGGTCGCGCCCGCTCACGCGGATGGCGCCGGATTCCAGCTCGGCCAGCAGCCGTTCCAGTCCTGTCGCGTCCATGACCTCCTCCATGCAATCCCGCAGGGTCTGGGCGACCAGGGGATGGTCCGGAATCTCGCGTTCGCCCTGGATGTTTTCCAGGCAGGCGAGCTGATCCGGAAACACCAGCGCGATGAGGTCCTCGGCATCCTGGCGCTGGAATTGCGGAGGGCGCCGGCGACCGCCCTGCCGACGCGCGATGGTCAGGGCGGTGGTGGCGACCCAGCGCCAACGCGTGGCGAAGAACGGCGCGTCCAGCAGCGCCTGGCTCAGCACGCCGCGCACGCTGCGGCTATGCAGATAGCGCGGCACATCCAGCAGGTCGAAGGAGTGGGTGGGCCCCAGGGACAGGATCAGGCTGTCCTCCAGGGCCGCGGCCTGCAGCTCGAAGTTGAACTGGCGGCAGAAGCGCTTGCGCAGGGCGAGGCCGAAGGCGCGGTTGAGGCGTGCGCCGAAGGGGCTGTGGATCACCAGATGGGGATCGCCCACCTCATCGATGAAGCGTTCCAGGATCAGGTGGCGCTGGGTCGGCAGCGCGCCCAGGGCGGCATAGGCGGCGCCAAGATACTGGGCGAGCTGATCCGCGGCGGGTAGGGACAGCCCATAATCCCGGGCGAGGCAAGTACGCGCCTGATCCAGCCCGCCGGCCGCAAGGGCCGCCTCGACTGTGGCGTTCAGACGGGAGACCGCCTCCGACAGGGCGTCGCTGCGCCCCGGCGCCTCGCCCAGCCAGAACGGCATGCCGGGCGGCGCGGTGCCCGCGTCCGCGACGTGGACCTGGCCGGTTTCCACCCGCAGGATGCGATAGGCACGGTTGCCGAGCTGGAAGATGTCCCCGGCCAGGCTCTCGAAAGCGAAATCCTCGTTCACCGTGCCGACGCGAAGCCCTTCCGGTTGCAGCACCACGTCATAGTCGAACAGGTCGGGAATCGCCCCGCCGTTGAGCAAGGCCGCCAAGCGGGCGCCTCGGCGTGGCCGCAGCCAGCCGGCAACCGGATCGCGGAACAGGTGGGCGCTGCGCCGTCCCCGCCGTGTGGTGACGCCGTCGCTGAGCAGATCGAGCACCTGCGCGAACTCGCTCCGCGCCAGCGCCCGGTAGGGCCAGGCTGCGGTGACCTGACGCCACAGGTCGTCCTCAGTGATCTCGCCGCGGGCGGCGACCTCGGCGACGATCTGCTGGGCCAGCACGTCCAGCGCGCCGGTGGGCACCTGCAACTGGTCCAGTGCCCCGCTCCGCACCGCCGCCAGCAAGGCCGTGCATTCCACCAGATCGTCCCGGCTCAGGGGGAACAGCCGGCCCTTGGGGATGCGCCCGATGCCATGGCCCGAGCGGCCCACCCGCTGCAGCAGCGGATTGATCGCCCGTGGCGAGCCGATCTGGCAAACCAGGTCCACTTCGCCGATGTCGATGCCCAGTTCGAGCGAGGCGGTGGCCACCAGCACCCGCAGCGTTCCGCTCTTCAGCCGGGTTTCCGCATCCAGGCGATGCTCGCGGGCCAGGCTGCCGTGGTGGGCGCCGACCACTTCCCGGCCCAGCCGTTCGGCAAGCTGCCGCGCCAGCCGCTCGCACAGGCGGCGCGTGTTGACGAAAACCAGGGTGGTGCGATGGGCCCGCACCCGTTCGGCCAGCCGGTCGTGGATCTCGTCCCAGACGGCATTGGACATGACCGCGTCCAGCGGCGTGTCGGGCAACTCCAGCGCCAGGTCCCAGGCCCGTTGATGGCCCGCGTCCACCACCGCGCAGCCGATGGGCCGGCCGGTGAGGAAGGCGGCGATCTCTTGCAGGGGGCTTTGGGTGGCGGACAGGCCGATGCGCTGGGCGCGCCGCCCGGTGAGGGCATCGAGCCGCGCCAGCGAAAGCGCCAGATGGGCGCCGCGCTTGGTGGCGGCGAGGGCATGGATCTCATCGACGATGACGGTGCGCACCGTGGCCAGCATGCGCCGGCCCGAGGCACTGGTGAGCAGCAGATAGAGTGATTCAGGGGTGGTCACCACGATGTGGGGCGGGGTGCGGCCGGCGCGCTGGCGTTCGCCGGCCGGCGTGTCGCCGGTGCGCACCCAACTGCGGATGCTCACCGCCGGCAGACCCGACGCCTGGATTGCCTTGGCGATGCCGTGCAAGGGCTGTTGCAGGTTTTTCTCGATGTCGTTGGACAGGGCGCGCAGCGGCGAGACATAGAGCACCCGCGTCTCATCGGGCAGGGCGCTGGCCAGGCCCTCGCGGACCAGGCCATCGATGGCGGCCAGGAAGGCCGCCAGGGTCTTGCCCGAGCCGGTGGGGGCGGCGATGAGGGTGTCGAGGCCCGCCGCAATGCGCGGCCAGGCGGCGGCCTGCACCGCGGTGGGCGCGCCGAAGCAGCGCGCGAACCAGGTCGCCACCGCCGGGTGGAAGGTGCTGGGCAAAGGGGGCAGCGGATAGGCGCTCATGTCATCCCGCCGTGCAGGCCGAACCGCAGGGACGGCGCCGGGCCGCGTTCGGCCTGCGCGGGCAGACGGGCGCTGTGGAATAATTGCGAGGATTTTCCCTCCGAGCGCATTTGCCCATGTCCGCCACCTCGCCCCTCGATGTGTCCAACAACTTCAAACGCCTGCAAAAGCGCCTGCGCCATCAGGTCGGCCAGGCAATTCAGGACTATGGCATGATCGAGGCCGGCGACCGGGTCATGGTCTGCCTCTCCGGTGGCAAGGATTCCTACACCCTGCTGGACATCCTGCTCGGCCTGCAGCGCAGCGCGCCAGTGGATTTCGAGATCCTTGCCGTCAACCTCGACCAGAAACAGCCCGGCTTTCCGGTCGAGGTCCTGCCGAACTACCTGACGGCGCTGGGCGTGCCCTTCCACATCATCGAACAGGACACCTACAGCGTCGTCAAGTCGCGGGTGCCCGCGGGCAAGACCACCTGCGGCCTGTGCTCGCGGCTGCGGCGCGGCGCCCTGTACCACTTCGCCGCCGAACACGGCGTCACCAAGATCGCCCTGGGGCATCATCGCGATGACCTGATGGAAACCCTGTTCCTCAACATGTTCTTCGGCGGCAAGCTGCACGCCATGCCGCCCAAGCTGCTCTCCGACGATGGCCGCCATGTGGTGATCCGCCCGCTGGCCTATTGCGAGGAGGCGGAAATCGCCCGCTATGCCAGGGCGCGGGACTTCCCCATCATCCCCTGCAACCTGTGCGGCGCGCAGGAAAACCTCCAGCGCAAGGCCATCAAGACCATGCTGCAGGACTGGGAACGCCAGTACCCGGGGCGCCTGGATTCCATCTTTGCCGCCATGCGCAACGTGGGTCCGGCGCATCTGGCCGATCCCAGACTGTTCGATTTCGCCGCCCTGGGCGCGCGTCAGGCGACGCCGGTCAACTGGCTGGCCAGCGCGCCGGAAGCGGCGCCTGCGCCTGTGGACGATGGCGCGCAGCCTCTCGTCTTTTTCGACCGCGCCGCCGGCTGACCCGCTCGGCTCATGACGGCGCTGCTGCCGTCCTTTTTCCCTTTCGGCAGGCCGCGGCGGCTTGACACTGCCGGAAACCGCTTTCAACTGTGTCGGCCTGCCTGTCGGGTTTGGCGAATCATGCCGGATCGCTTCTCCTTGCCCTCAGTCGCAGAAGGGCTGGGGAGGATGCGGCAGCGGCGGCGCGGGCCATCCGCTGCCCTGTGGAATGCGGGCCGGCTCCCAATGGGCGATCGCCCAGTCGATCAGTTCCCCGATCCCAAGCCGTGGACCGTCCGGCGGCACGGCCTGACCCAGGAAAGCCAGCGCCTGGCACAGCAGAGGAGCCGGATCGCCAGTCGCCACGGCGGCGGCGCCCAGGCGCTTGGCCAGTTTCTCGCCACGCCCATCCAGCGCCAGCGGCACATGGGCGTAGCTGGGGGTGGGCAGACCCAGCAGACGCTGCAGGTGAATCTGGCGCGGCGTCGAGGCGATCAGATCCGCGCCCCGCATCACCCGGTTCACCCCCTGCGCGGCATCGTCCACCACGACAGCAAGCTGGTAGGCCACCACCCCATCCGCCCGGCGTAGCACGAAATCACCGCACAGCGCGGCGAGATCATGGCGCTGGGGTCCCTGAATGGCGTCTTGCCAGAGGATGGGCGCTGACTCAATCCGCACCCGCCGCGCATGGGGGCCAGTGAGGGGGTGTCGCCGGTTGCGGCAGGTGCCGGGATAGATTGGCCCTTCGGCGCCTATCCGTCCGGCACGGGCGATCTCGGCGCGGCTGCAGGTGCAGGAATAAAGGGCGCCGGCGGCCTGAAGCTGCTGCAAGGCGGCATCGTAATACGCGCTGCGCTGGCTTTGGCGGACCACCGGCCCGTCCCAGCTGAGGCCGAAGCGTTCCAGGGTGCGCAGATGGGTCTCGGCAGCGCCGGGGATCACGCGTGCCTGATCGAGGTCCTCGATGCGCACCTGCCAGCGGCCGTGGACGTGGCGACAATCGAGGAAGCTGGCCAGCGCGGTGACCAGGGAGCCGAAGTGCAGGGGGCCGGTCGGCGAGGGGGCAAACCGGCCGCAGGGGATGGCGGCCAGTGGTGGGATCCTGCCGGAGGGGCTCAGCCCCCCATCTGGCGTTCGCGGATTTCGTCGAGGGTCTTGCAATCGACGCACTGGCTGGCGGTGGGGCGGGCTTCCAGGCGGCGGATGCCGATCTCGATGCCGCAGCTTTCGCAATAGCCGTAATCGCCGGCATCCAGGGCGGCAAGGGCCTCATCGATCTTCTTCAGCAGCTTGCGCTCGCGGTCGCGGGTGCGCAGCTCCAGGCTGAAATCCGATTCCTGGCTGGCGCGATCATTGGGGTCGGGGAAGTTGGCTGCCTCGTCCTGCATGTGGTGCAGGGTGCGATCCACTTCTTCCATCAGCTCGCGCTTCCAGGCCTGCAGGATGACCCGGAAATGATCCTGCTGGGCCGGGTTCATGTATTCCTCGCCCTCATGCATGGGATAAGGCTCGAAGCCTTTCACCGGCGGATGAATGGGGGTCTGGGTGGATTGGTCGGTGGCCGCCATTGCGGTTGCTCCTTAAAGAGAATCGCCTGTCCCGAGCGTCATGCAAAAATAAACCGCGATTCTATATCAGACATGGGCAAGGCCCGCAAGCTGTTGTGATGATCACGGCAGATGAAGCGGCGCGGGCGCGGCCCAGCCGGGGGCGCGATGTTCGACCACCACGGTGGTGTAGATCCCGCCGCGCACATTGAACTCGGCGCTGAGGCGCAACGCGCGCGGCGCGCAGGCCGCGACCAGGTCAGCGGCGATGCGATTGGTCACCGCTTCGTGGAAGGCGCCCTGGTCGCGATAGGCCCAGATGTACTGCTTCAAGGCCTTCAGCTCCACACAGCGCGCCTCGGGCACATAGTCCAGTTGCAGCACGGCGAAATCCGGCTGGCCGGTCTTGGGGCACAGACAGGTGAATTCCGGGATGCGGATGCGGATGGTGTAGTCCCGTTCCGGATTGGGGTTGGCAAAGGTTTCAAGCAGGGCGGGCGTGGGCGCGCCGGGGGCGGGCATGGACATCGGTCGGCTACCTGGGCAAAGATGAAAGAAAGCTTCCCCAACGGGGAATGAAACCCGGCATTATACATCCACTCTTCCCCTTGAGCGTTGCCCGGTGCCACCGATTCCATGCGTTTGAGTGCCATCCGGCTGGCCGGATTCAAGTCCTTCGTCGAGCCCACCCTGATTCCCATTCCCGGCAACCGGGTGGGCATCGTGGGGCCCAACGGCTGCGGAAAATCCAATCTCATCGACGCGGTGCGCTGGGTGATGGGCGAGAGCACCGCCAGCCACCTGCGTGGCGATGCCCTGGCCGATGTCATCTTCAACGGCTCCGGCCACCGCGCGCCCATCGCCCAGGCCAGCATCGAGCTGCATTTCGACAACAGCGCCGGACGCCTGGAGGGTCCGTGGGGGCGCTATCGCGAAATCGTGGTGCGTCGGGTGCTGACCCGCGACGGCCAGTCCCAGTATTTCCTCAACGCCACGCGCTGCCGCCGGCGCGATGTCACCGACCTGTTCCTCGGCACCGGCCTTGGACCACGCAGCTACGCCATCATCGAACAGGGCATGATCAGCCGTCTGATCGAGGCGCGGCCCGAGGAACTGCGCACCCTGGTGGAGGAGGCGGCCGGCGTGTCGCGCTACCGCGAGCGGCGTCGCGAAACCGAAACCCGCATCAGCCAGACCCGCGACAACCTGGCGCGCCTCACCGACCTGCGCGAGGAAATGGGGCGTCAGTTGCAGGTTCTCGCCCGTCAGGCCCTGGGCGCGCGCCAGTTTCTCACCCTGCGCGAGCGCCAGCAGGCGCTGGAGATCCAGCTCGCGGCGTGGCGCTGGCGCCAGCGCCAGCAGGAGCTCGCGAGTCTGCAGGAGGCGTTGGCGCGGCAACAATCGGCGCGTGCCGACCTGGAGGCGGCGCTGGCCCAGGGTGAGGCCGAACAGGCTCGTCGTGCCGAACAACGCAGCGCTGGCGCCCAGGCCTTCGAGGCCTTGCAGCAGCGCCACTTCGCCGCCGGCGGCCAGCTCGCCCGCCTGGAGCAGCAACGCAGCCATCTGCAGGAGACTGCGGTACGCGAGGCCGCCGAGCGGGACCAGCTCAAGGCGCGCCTGCTGGCCCTGGCCCAGGAACGGGAAGCCACTCAGGCGCTGGAACAGCGGGCACAAGCCGAGGCGGCCCAGCTCGCCCCGGCGCTCGCGCGGCAACAGGGCTTGCGCGAAGCCGCCGGCGCGGCCCTGAAGGAACAGGATGCCGTGTTGACCCAGGCAGCCGCGGCGCTGGAACAGGCCCGGGCCGCCTGGGAAAGCTTGCGCCGCCAGCAGACCGGTGCACAGGCGCGGCGCGAACAACTGGCGCATCGGCTGGCGGATTCCACCCGACGCCTGGCGCGCCTGCAAGCGGAGTCCTTGCCCGACGCGCAAGCGCTGGACGCGGCTGTGGCTCAGGCCGAGGGGACGCAGGAACAGGCCCGATCCCAGGAGAGCGCCGCGCGCGACGCCCTGGAGGCAGCGGCGGCCGCCTGCGCCGCGCAGCGGGAGGCGGAGCAGGTGGCGCGGCGGGCGCTGGATGCGCAGCGCGGCGCCTGGCAGCGGGTGCAGGGCCAAGTGAGCGCCCTGGAAAGCCTGCGTCGGCGCGCCAGTGCGCCGCCGTCGGGCGGGCAATCCACACCGCCGGACGCCCGGCCACTCATCGAACAGATGGACGTGGCTCCGGGCTGGGAACGGGCGGTGGAGACCGTGCTGCGGGAGTGGCTGGGCGCGCTGGCCCTGCCCGACCCCTTGTCCCAATTGGCGCCCGATGCCAACCCCGCCGGTCCGGCACTGGCCTGGGTGGATGCTGCTCAGCCCTCTGCGGCTTGCCCCGGGGATCGGCTGGGGGCGCAGGTACGGGGCGCGGGCGCCCTGGCCACGCGGCTCGATCGGGTGCACCTGGCGCCGGATCTCGCTGCGGCACGGGCGCAGGTGGCGCAACTTCCCGCGGATGAATCGGTGATTACCCCCGAGGGCTGGTGGCTGGGGCCGGGCTGGCTGCGCGGCGGCCGTGCGGGCGAGTCCGGGCGCGAGGGTGTGCTGCTGCGGGAGCGGGAATGGCGCGCGGCCCAGGCCGAGGCGGCCGCCCTGGAGGCACAGGTGCGCGCGGCCGAAGCGCACCATGCCGAGATTCACAGGGGGCTGACTGGCATGGAAGCCGCACGGCAAGGCGCGGAAACGGCGCTGCGGGCGGCCCAGCAGGCCCATGGCGCGGCCCGCCATGCCCTCGATAGGGCGCGGCTGGCCGCCACCCAGGCCACCGAGCAAGCCGCGCGGCGCCAGCGGGAAGAGGCCGAGATCGAGGCCCAGCGCGCGCCCCTGGCCGAGGCGCTGGAGCAGGCCCAGGCGGAGCTTGCGGCGTTGGCGGCCCGGATTGCCGAATGCCAGCTTGAGCTGGAGGCGCGGTCACAGGCCCGCGTGGCCGCCGGCGAGCACCGCGACAGCCTGGCCCGGGAGCGAGCGGCGCTGGACCGGCGCCATCATGAGCTGGCCTTGCAGCAGGAGCGCGCCCTCGGTGACGCCCGTGCCCAGGGCCTGCGCCGCGGCCCGCTGGAGGCGGAAAGCGAACAGGTGGGCGCCCGTCTGGCGGTGCTGGAGGCGCAAGCGGCAGCGCGCGGGGCACCGCTGCAGGCGCTGGAGACCGCGTTGGCGGCGGCACGCGCCGAACGCGACCAGATCGACGGTGAATTGCGCGCGGCGCGCGGCACGCTGGAAACGCTCGATCAGGCCTTGCAGGCCCAGCATCTCCAGGCCCAGGCGCTGGCCCAGCAGCTCAAGGTCCAGGCCGCCGAACTGGAAGCCCTGAGCTTGCGCCATCGGGAGGCCCAGTTGCGCTGCGAGGATCTGACGGCGTGGCTCATCAAGCAGGGCGAGGACCCCGCCACGGCGGCCGCCCGCTTGGGCGAGCGGGACACCGAGACGGCGCTGGCTGCGGAACTGGCCACGGTGACCCAGCGGATCGAGCGCATGGGCGCGGTCAACCTGGCGGCAGTGGCGGATCACGCCGAACTGTCCGACCGGATCGCAGGCCTGGCGAGCCAGGATGCCGATCTCACCGAGGCTTTGGACACCCTGGAGGCCGCCATGCGGCGCATGGATCGGGAAACCCGCGCCCTGTTTGCCGAGACCTTCGAACGGCTCAATCGCGTGTTTCAAACCACCTTTCCCAAGCTGTTCGGGGGCGGCGAGGCGCGGCTGGAACTGGAAGCCGATACCCACCTGCTGCCCGGCATCCGTGTCATCGCGCGCCCGCCGGGCAAGCGCAACAGCTCCATCCATCTGTTGTCCGGGGGCGAGAAGGCGCTCACCGCCGTGGCGCTGGTGTTCGCCATCTTTGAACTCAACCCGGCGCCGTTCTGCATGCTCGATGAGGTGGACGCGCCACTGGATGAGGCCAACGTGGGTCGCTTCTGCGATCTGGTGCAGGAGATGGCCGAACGGGTACAGTGCATTTTTGTCACTCACAACAAGACCACCATGACGGCGGCGGAACACCTGATCGGCATCACCATGCAGGAGCCGGGGGTATCCCGGGTGGTGACGGTCGATCTGGAACGCGCCACCGCGCTGGTGGCGGAGACGCCCTAACCAGGCCAGAAGCAGGTAAGCCATGAGCGGATTGCAGGGATTGATCTTTATCGTGGGCCTGGTGGCCCTGGTGGGCATTTACGCCCATTGGCGCTGGACCCAGGGCCGCAAGGCCCGTGCGGACGCCGAACATGAGCGTCGCGAGCCGGGCTGGCAGGACGACGAGGCATGGGAAGACGACGAGACATGGGAGCTGGACGCGCCGGCGGAGGCGACCGGAGCGGACTGGGAGACCGAGGCTCGCTTCGACGCCCTGCCCGCGATCGAACTGGAATCGGCAGCCGCTCTGGAGCCGGCGGCAAGCTCGGCGGTGGCGCGCCACCTCGGGTCCACGGTCGCTGCCCCAGCCGGCGATCCGATCGAGCCCGCGGCGCCTGTCGCGCCCACGCCGCCCAAGCTGAATCCGGCGCCGCGTGCCCCGGTGCGCCGCGATGCCGGCGGGTCCGGCCGGGTGCTGGTGTTCTATGTCATGGCGCGTGATCCGGCGGGTTTCGCCGGCGGGGAACTGGACCGGGCATTCCGCGAATTGCACCTGGCGCCGGGTGAACGGGATATCTTTTACCGCTACGCCGAAAGGGGCGATCAGTCGGTTTATTGCGTCGCCAACGCGGTGGAGCCGGGCAGCTTCGACCTGTCGGCGCTGGGCAGTCTGCGCACGCCGGGGCTGACTGTCTTTGCCGTGCTGCCCGGCCCCTGGCCGGCGCGCGAGGTGCTCGCCGCGATGCATCGCGCGGCTTTGAGTCTGGCGGATCGCTTGAACGGCGAGGTGCTGGATCGCCGCCGCCAACCCCTCACCGCCATGGGCTTCCAGGCGCTGCTGGATGAGTTGCCGGCGGAGGCTTGATGAGCGTCCCCGAGCGCGCCCAGGCGCAGGCCGAGATCGATCGCCTGCGCGCGGCGATCCGCCACCACGATCACTGCTATTACGTGCTGGATGCGCCGGAAATCAGCGATGCCGAGTACGACATCCTGATGCGCGAGCTGCAGGCCCTGGAGGCAAACTGGCCGGACTTGATCACGCCCGATTCGCCGACCCAGCGCGTGGGCGGCGCGCCGTCCCCGGCCTTTGGCAGCGTGACCCACCCCGAGCCGATGCTGTCGCTGGACAATGCCTTCAGCGCGGCCGAGGTGGAGGCGTTCGACCGCCGGGTGCGGGAACGTCTGGGGGTGGACGGGCCGGTCACCTACTGTGCCGAGCCCAAGCTGGACGGCCTGGCCGTGAGCCTGCTGTATGAGAACGGGCGACTGGTGCGCGGGGCGACGCGCGGCGACGGGGTCAGCGGCGAGGACGTGACCGCCAACCTGCGCACCCTGCCCAGCCTGCCGCTGCGCCTCGCGGGCGGCGACTGGCCAGCATTCCTGGAGGTGCGCGGCGAGGTCTATATGCCGCGCGCGGGCTTCCTGGCCATGAACCAGCGCCTGCAGGAGGCCGGTGAGCGCGTTTTCGCCAATCCGCGCAACGCCGCTGCGGGCAGCCTGCGTCAGCTCGATGCGCGCGTCACGGCGCGCCGTCCGCTGCGCTGGTTCGCCTATGGGCTGGGCGCGGGCAGCAACGACCCGGCGCTGCCGGACACCCATTTCAAGCGCCTGGGCCGGCTGCGCGGGTGGGGCCTGCCGGTCTGTCCGCTCAACCGGCGGGTCAGCGGCGTCGCGGGCCTGCTGGCCTATCACGGCGAGATGCAGGCGCGCCGCGCCGAACTGCCGTTCGAGATCGACGGGGTGGTGTACAAGGTCGATGCGGTGGCCAGCCAGCAGCACCTGGGTTTTGTTTCCCGCGCCCCGCGCTGGGCGCTGGCCCACAAATATGCCGCCGAGGAGGCCGTCACGCGGGTGCTGGCGGTGGCCTTCCAGGTGGGCCGCACCGGCGCCGTCACGCCCGTGGCGCGCCTCGCCCCCGTCGCGGTGGGCGGGGTCATCGTCAGCAATGTCAGCCTGCACAACTTCGATGAGATGCGCCGCAAGGACGTGCGCATCGGCGACACCGTGATCGTGCGCCGCGCCGGGGATGTGATTCCCGAAGTGGTGCGGGTGGTGATCGAGGAGCGGCCGGATGATGCCGCCGAGGTGGCCCTGCCGACCCAGTGTCCGGAATGCGGCGCGGCGGTGGTGCGGCCCGAGGGCGAGGCCATCGCCCGCTGCAGTGGCCAGCTCGCCTGCCCCGCCCAGCGCAAGGAAGCCCTGCGCCACTTTGCCTCGCGCCGCGCCATGGACATCGACGGCCTGGGTGACAAGCTCATCGAGGCTCTGGTGGACAGCGGGCGGGTGCACGATCCCGCCGATCTCTACGGCCTCGGCGCGCCGGAGCTGGCGGCGCTGCCGCGCATGGCCGAGAAATCCGCCGCCAATATCGTGGCGGCCATTGCGCGCTCCCGCGCCACCACCCTGCCGCGCTTTCTTTATGCGCTGGGTATCCGCGAGGTGGGGGAGGCGACGGCGCGCACGCTGGCCGCCCATTTCGGCGACCTGCCGCCCCTGATGGCGGCGGATGCAGAAGCCTTGCAGGCGGTGAGCGATGTGGGTCCGGTGGTCAGCGCCCACATTGCGGCCTTCTTTCGCGAGCCGCACAACCGCGAGGTCATCGCGCGTCTGCTGGCGGCCGGGGTGCATTGGCCGGCGACGAGCGTGCCCGCGCCAGCCAAGGCGAGCCCGTTGCAGGGCAAGCGCGTGGTGCTCACGGGCACGCTGGCGGGCCTCACCCGCGAACAGGCCAAGGCCGAGATTCTGGCGCGCGGGGGCGCGGTGAGTGAGAGCGTTTCGGCGCGCACCGATTATGTGGTGGCGGGGGAGGCGGCAGGCAGCAAGCTGGACAAGGCACGCGCCTTAGGGGTCACGGTATTGGACGAGGCCGCCTTCCTGGCCCTGCTGCAACCGGATTGAGGTTTTGGCTGCAGCCGGAGGCGCGCAAGGGCGGGGATTGATGGCACGCGGTCGAGCGCGGAATGGGGTTGCCGTCCTTGCCGGCGTGGGGATCAACCCACGCCGGCAAGGACGGCAGGGCTCAGGTCTTTTGATCCGCCGGCTTGTCGCCGTTGATGATTTTCTCGTCGGTCTTGATCTTGGCCTGCTTGCGCAGTTCGGCGAGGTAGTCCTCGACCAATTTGTTGTTGGCGTGGTTCGTCACCGCGTCGCGGGATTCCTCCAGCTTCGGCACCGCCACCGGGCGGGTTTCCTCCAGGCGCACCACATGCCAGCCGAAATCGGTCTGGACCGGCGTCTGGGCGGTTTCACCGGCTTTCAGGGCCATGACCGCCTTGGCAAAGGGTTCCACCATCTGGTCGGGCGTGAACCAGCCCAGGTCGCCGCCGGTGCCTTTGGACGGATCCATGGAAAATTCAGCGGCCAGCTTGGCGAAATCCCCACCCGTGGCGAGCTGATCCAGGATGGATTGGGCGGTGGCCTCATCCTTCACCAGGATATGGCGGGCGTGGTATTCGGTCGTGGGCAGGTCCTTGGCCCACTCCTCATAAGCGGCCTTGATCTTCTCCTCGCTCAGGGGATGGTCCTTGGTGTAGTGCTGCACCGCGGCGCCGGCCAGGGTGGTGTAGTACTGCGCCAGCAGGGAAGACGCCAGTTCGGGGTCCTTGTCCAGCTTCTGGCGGGTGGCGTCCTGGGCCAGCAGTTCCAGGTCGGTGAGCTGCTTGGCCAGTTTCTGGCGCGCTTCGGTGTTCTCGGCGGTTGCGGGACTCAGGCCCTGCGCCATGGCGAAGGATTCGAACACCGGCGCGCTGATGGCGGTGCCATTGACCGTGATCACGGCCATTCCCGGCGCGGCATCCTGGAAGCCGGGGCCGGCGCTTTCCGGCCGGTCGCAGGCGACGAGGGCCAGCGCCAAGCCAAGGGTGATGGGTAGGGACAGTTTGCGGGCGATCATGAAGAGTCCTTGCACGGTGGAAAAAAGAGAATGGTAGCGCCCGGTCGGGCGAAATGCTCGGATTTCAGCCCTCGGTTTCTCCCGGCGCCAGGGTTTGGAGGCCCAAGGCATGGATTCCGTTCCCCATCAGCGGGGCGAGGGCGGCATACACCGCCCGGTGGCGCGCCAGCGGAGCCAACGCTTTGAAGCGGGGCGAGCGGATCCACAGCTGGTAGTGGCCGCCCTCGGCTGCCCCGGCGTGCCCTGCGTGCTGGGCGCTGTTGTCATGGATGCGCAGTTCGCAGGGGGCAAACGCGCTTTCCAACAGCGCGCGCATCCGTTCCTGCAGGGATGCGGCCGTCATGGCAGCACCTGCCGGAAGGGGAAGACCTCCACGCGCGCGGTCACACCGGCGCTGCAATAGGGGTCCGCCGCCGCCCAGGCGCGGGCCGCGTCCAGATCGGCAAAGGCGGCGATGATGGCCGAGCCGAGAAAACCGGCCGCGCCTGGATCCTCGCTGTCCACCGCGGGCAAGGGACCGGCCAGGACCAGCCGCCCTTCGCTGCGTAGGGCCTCCAGCCGGTCAAGATGGGCCGGGCGGGCGGCGGGGCGCTGGGCGGATCCGCCGGCGGCCTCGTGGAGCAGGATCAGGTAGAGCATGGGCGCCTCGCAATGGGGAGAACGCCGATCATAAAGGATGTCCGGGCCGGGAATCTTCCCGCGGGCCTGCGGCTTGTCAGTCGGCGCCCCATGGCGACGTCCGGGAACCTTGCCAGCCCTGGGGTGACGAAAGCCTAGGCTAGAATCACTGGGCTGCCGCTTGCGGGCGGCGCCCTGGCTGGCCAGCGTGCGCCGGGGATTCCCGGTACGCGTGGGGCGTTGCCATCATAAAACCCATGATCCGGCGGCTCCGGATAACGCGCTTGCGTGACCCCGGGCCGTCGTCAGCTGCGAGAACCTTCATGGCCCAAATGCTCACCGTTCATCCCACCCACCCCCAGCCGCGCCTGCTGGCCCAGGCGGCCGAACGCATTCGTGCCGGCGCGGTGGTGGCCTATCCCACCGACTCCTGTTATGCCCTGGGCTGCCATCTGGGGGACAAGGACGCCATGGAGCGCATCCGCGCCCTGCGCGGTTTTGGCAAGGACCATCATTTCACGCTGGTGTGCCGCGACCTGTCCGAGATTGCCCAGTACGCGCAGGTGGGCAACGCCGAATATCGGCTGCTGCGCGCCCTGACCCCAGGCGCCTACACCTTTCTGCTGCCCGCCACGCGCGAGGTCCCGCGCCGGCTGCAGCACCCCAAGCGGCGCACCATCGGCATCCGCGTGCCGGATCATCCGGTCGCGCTGGGGCTGCTGGCCGCGCTGGGCGAGCCGCTGATGAGCTGCACCCTGCTGTTTCCGGGCGAGGACACCCCACCCACCGACGCCGAGGCGATCGCCCAGCGCCTGGGGAGCCGCTTGGATCTGGTGCTCGACGGCGGTCCCGGGGGCCTGGAACCCACCACCGTGGTGGATTTGTTTACCGGGACACCGGTGGTGGTGCGCGCCGGCAAGGGCGATCTTGCCCCGCTGGGGGTGGAACAGGCACTCTAGGGAAGCGCGCGGGAAGCGCGCACGGAACGGCGATGTCCCCGGATCGGATTCCCCCCGACCGAAGCGTATCGGCATCGGTAACAGCGCAGGGGGACGGGCCCTCCATCCATTGCAAGGGACTCATGTCGATTCTTTTGGGTAGGGGCCGCGATGATGAAACCAGATGACATGCCGGGAGTTACCAGATGAAACCGTCGGTCGCCCTGCAGACGCATCGTGCCGCTATTCGCCGCCTGGTCGAGGCGCACCGTGCCCACAACGCCCGCGTATTTGGTTCCGTGCTCCAGGGTACCGACGGCGATGGCAGCGATCTCGATCTGCTGGTGGATGCATTGCCGGGAGCGACCCTGTTCGACCTTGGCGGGCTGCAGGTGGAACTGGAAGAATTGCTTGGCGTGCCGGTTGATGTGCTGACGCCGGGCGACCTGCCGCTGAAATTCCGCAACCAGGTGCTGGCGCAGGCGCGTCCGGTATGAACCCCAATCGTCTCCCCGATTATCTCGATCATATCCGCTTGGCCGCCGGCGATGGCTGCAGTTTCATCGAGGGTTTGGACAAGAACGATTTTCTTGCCGACAAGCGCACGCAACAAGCCGTCATCCTCAATCTGATCATCATGGGCGAGGCGGCTACCCAGATCATGAGGGATCACGCTGACTTCATAGTCCGGCAACCCGAGGTGCCGTGGCGGGAAATGAAGGGCATGCGCAACCGCATCGCGCATGGTTACTTCGACATTAACCTTGATGTGGTCTGGGATACGGTGAAAACCGCATTGCCGCAGCTATTGGAGCGCCTGCCTGCCCTTCAGGTCGTTGCCAAGCGTGAAGCGCGTAACGGGACCGGCAGCTAGCCCCGAGCGAGCTGCTGGCCCGGGCCGGAAGGTCGCGCCGGCCTGAGTCTCAATCCCGCAACAGCAAAAAAAAGGCCACCTATGGGTGGCCAGCGGGCGTGTAATGCCAAGCGGCCGGGACGGCGGCGACTCAATAGCCGTTGCGGGTTGCGAGGGTATCGAGCCGCATGGCGGTGCGTCCCGCCTGGGCCTGGGCCACGCGGCCAAACACGCGGCTGGTGAAGCCGAGACCATTCGCGTCCGCACTGGCCGAGGCGCTGGCGAAGGCATTGGTGATCAGCGCGCCCTTGACCTCGGTAACGGCATAGGCGACGCCGTCGACCGTGGCCTGGGCGCGACCGGTGACGCCATCCACGTAGCGGTTGACCGGGCCAAACACGGCGTTCAGCGGCGCGGTCAGGATCGCCGTGGCAGTTCCCACCACGCTCTCCTCCAGTGCGTCGAACACGCCGGCCGCAATGTCCAGTGGCGCGGAAATCGGGAAGAACAGGACGTCCAGCGCCGTGTCCACGCCCTGTCCGGCCAGGATCAGCGGGCGGAACAGCGGCGCGAACAGGATATTCGCGACACTGGCGCCCAGGCCGCCGGCGTTGTCCAGCACGCCGCCAGTGAAGCCGTCCAGGATCGCAAGGGGCGCAGTGATGGGCAGCAGCAGCGGGTTGGGGTTGTTGGGTAGGGATGCGCCCCCTTCCACTGTCGTGGTGCTGTTGAAGGTGAGGGACAGCTGACCGGAGACCGCGGACAGGTCGTCGTAGTTGATCTTTTCCATTTCGGCCTGGGCGAGCAGCGGCGCGCCCGCCAGAACAGTGAGCGTGGACAGGGTTTTCAAGCAGAGTGATGTCATGGCGTGTCTCCAACGTGAGTATTGATTGCCAGTGGAAACGCAAGCGGCCGTCCTGGCCGCGAGGGTATTCCCTGTAGATGTTGCGTCCGGTTTTCGATCGGCCGGCGCGGCGCAAGCTTGAGCCATGACGGTGTCGCGGAGGGTGTTCGCCTGGAAGGGGAGAGGTGGTCTCCATGGCTGCCAGCTGTATCAGGGTGGCCGCAAGGCCCGAGCCTGGTGCGTGACGGAGCAGTGGGTGCTCAGGCTAGGCAAGGCGCATGCGCCCGGTGCAAGCCGCGGAGCCATAAAAAAGGCCACCCCGGAGGGTGGCCTTCTGAGAGGCGATGAACGCTCAGGCGCCGACTGGCGCCTGATGATCAATAGCCGTACTTGTCGCTCAGATCGGCCAGACGGTTGCTGGTCAAGCCGGCCTGGGCCTGGGAGATGCGGCCGAACACGCGGCTGGTGAAATCCAGACCGTTGTTGGCAGCGCCCTGCGAGGCACTGGCGAAGGCGCCGGCGATCAGCGCGCCCTTGACTTCGGTGACGGCGTAGGCCGCGCCATCAACCGTGGCTTCGAAGCGGCCGGTGACACCGGCCAAGGCGCGGTCGAGCGGATTGAACACGAAATTCACCGGGGCGGCCAAGATGTTCCCGGCCAGATCCAGCGCGCGGAAGGGACCAAAGAAGGCGATGTCAGCCAAGCCTTCGCCAAAATCTACAGAATTATCGAGAATCTGGCCATTGAAGCCGCCCAGCGCGCTGATCGGGCCATTGAAAGGCAGGAATCCGAAGCCGACTGTGGCATCAACGCCGTCAACAAAGGCATCTCCCGCTGCGCCAGCGGTGGCTGCACCGAAACTCTGGCCCACGAAGGTGAAGCCGGGAATGGGGTAGGGATCGGCTACGCCGAACGCGCCGGAAATGAAGCCGGTCACCAGACCTTGACCGTTGACACCGGCCATTTCGGTTTCGGCCATCTCGACCATCGCGGCCTGTGCCACGACCGGGGCGCCGGCCAACAGGGCCAAAGAGGCCAGGGCATTGAATTTGAAATTGGACATGTTGGAAAACTCCTCAGGAATGACACTAACGATAAACACCGTGCCGGGGATCCGGCCGGCCTTGCTCTTCCTCCCCGTCCCCCCTCCCGGCGAGCCGGGATCCTCGGGATATGCCTGCGCGGACCGAGCCCGCCTTCTTGTTGCCCACTTGCGCCAGCGCCGGGGCAGGAACCCGGATTGACGCAAGGGCCGGCGGGGTGACCGGCCATCCAGAAATCAAGTGTGAGTCCCGCGGGCAGGGACATCCCGCACCAACTCGCGCCTGCAGCGGAACGTAAGCTAACCCAGCCGCTGGCTGTCGACAAGCGTCTCAAGATGACAACAGGACTGCCGGACCGGCCATACCCCTGCGGTAGCGCGGGGGGATGCAGGCATCGGGAGCTGATATAGCAAATATCCGGCCAGCTTTTTGGCTGCTTTTTGCCCCGATATCGGGGCCATTCCGGGGGTTGTGGCCGGGTTCGCGCCCCAATGCGGTGCGTGGGGCGTCCACGGATGCCCCAATGGCGCCCGCCGCCGGTGCGCTCGAACGGCCCGGATCGCTTTGCGCTAAACTGCGGTTTTATTGATCCTCGCGCGTCCGGCGCGAGGACAGGCGGGTGATTCCGGCCGCTGCCGCGCGAGCGGATCCCGCGTCATGGCGCTGCGTCCAGGCCCGGATGGCATCGTCCCCAGGGTCCGCGAACGCGGCATGGCGCCAGCGGGGATTCCGCCCCGGCGCTTGGCCGCCCGACGCAATGCCGCTTAAAGCCGAATTGTCACAAAATGGTCATCCAGTGATTGAGTCCGCGCCATGAGTTCCCCGCCCGTTTGCGCCCTTCCGCGCCTGTTCGATTGGCCGCGCCATTGGGCCGAGTGCTTCGGACCGGCGCCCTTCCTGCCGACCAGCCGGGCGGAAATGGACGCGCTGGGCTGGGATGCCTGCGATGTGGTGCTGGTGACCGGCGATGCCTATGTCGACCATCCCAGCTTCGGCATGGCGGTGATCGGCCGGGTGCTGGAGGCGCAGGGCTTTCGCGTCGGCATCATCGCCCAGCCCGACTGGCAGGACCCCGAGCCGTTCCGGGCGCTGGGGCAGCCTGCGCTCTATTTCGGCGTCACGGCCGGCAACATGGATTCGATGATCAACCGCTATACGGCGGATCGCAAGGTGCGCTCGGATGACGCCTACACGCCGGGTGGGCAGGGCGGGGCGCGACCGGATCGCTGCGCCATCGTCTACGCGCAGCGTTGCCGCGAGGCCTATGCGCAGGTGCCCATCGTGCTGGGCGGTATCGAGGCCTCCCTGCGCCGCATCGCCCATTACGATTATTGGCAGGACAAGGTGCGCCGCTCCATCGTGCTGGACGCCAAGGCGGACCTGTTGCTGTACGGCAGCGCGGAGCGGGCGCTGGTGGAGCTGACGCATCGCCTGGCGCGCGGCGAGGCCATCGAAACCATCACCGATGTGCGCGGCACGGCGTTTGTGCGCCGCGATACGCCGGTGGGCTGGTTCGAAATCGATTCCACCGACATCGACACGCCGGGCAAGGTCGACGCGCGCATCAATCCTTACATCAACACCACAGACACGGCCGCCTGCGCGGTGGAGCAGGGGCGGGCGTCGGGCATGCCGTCGGATGCGGCGACCGCGCCGGGCGTGGTGGCGAGCGTCTCGGTGGCGCAACTGCGCGCCGGGGCGCGCAAGCACGCCATGCCGCCGCGCGAGCGCACTGTGATCCGCCTGCCCAGCTTCGAGATGGTGCGCGCCGATCCCGTGCATTACGCCCACGCCAACCGCGTGCTGCACCTGGAAACCAACCCCGGCAACGCCCGCGCCCTGGTGCAGCGCCATGGGAGGCAGGAGGTGTGGATCAACCCGCCGCCGATCCCGCTTTCCACCGAGGAGATGGATTACGTCTTCGACCGGCCCTACGTCCGCGCGCCGCATCCGCGCTATGGCGCGGCGCGCATCCCGGCCTGGGAGATGATCCGCTTTTCGGTCAACATCATGCGCGGCTGTTTCGGCGGCTGTACCTTTTGCTCCATCACCGAGCACGAGGGGCGCATCATCCAGAACCGCTCCGAGGACAGCATCCTGCGCGAGATCGAGACCATCCGCGACACCGTGCCCGGCTTCACCGGCGTGATCTCGGATCTGGGGGGTCCCACGGCCAACATGTACCGCATCGCCTGCAAGTCGCCGGAGATCGAGGCGGCCTGTCGCAAGCCGTCCTGTGTCTATCCGGGCATCTGCGACAACCTCGACACCGACCACTCGGCCCTGATTGGCCTGTACCGCAAGGCGCGTGCCCTGCCGGGGGTGAAGAAGATCCTCATCGGCTCCGGGCTGCGCTATGACCTGGCCGTGCGCTCGCCCGAGTATGTGAAGGAGCTGGTGACCCACCATGTGGGCGGGTATCTGAAGATCGCGCCGGAACACACCGAGGAAGGCCCGCTGTCGAAAATGATGAAGCCGGGCATCGGGAGCTACGACAGATTCAAGCAGCTGTTCGAGCAGTATTCGGCGGAGGCAGGGAAAAAGCAGTACCTGATTCCCTATTTCATCGCCGCGCATCCGGGCACGACAGACGACGACATGATGAACCTCGCGCTGTGGCTGAAGAAAAACGGCTTTCGCGCCGACCAGGTGCAGACCTTCTATCCCAGCCCCATGGCCACCGCGACCGCGATGTACCACTCGGGCAAGAATCCGCTGCGCAAGATCAGCCACGACGCCGAGCCGGTGGACATCGTCAAGGGCGAGCGCCAGCGGCGGCTGCACAAGGCTTTTTTGCGCTACCACGATCCGGCCAACTGGCCGCTGCTGCGCGAGGCACTGACCACAATGGGCCGGGCGGACCTGATCGGCAACGGCAAGCACCACTTGATCCCCACCTGGCAGCCGGCGGCGGAAGCCGGCTACCACAATCCACGCCGCAAGAACGCCACGCCGCCCAAGGGCCGCGTGCTCACCCAGCACACCGGCCTGCCGCCGCGCGCGGCCGGGGAACAGCCGGCGCCCGCGCGCGTCAAACCTCGCGCAACGGGCCGCCGCCGGCCGTGATCGTCCCGGTTGGCAGGCGCTTGTGCCGTTGTCATCCCGATGCCAATGGGGTGTGTAAGAATCGCCGGGCTTGAGCCGACCAACGGGGCAAGCGGTCCGTGGCGATCTCTGCGGCCCGTCTTGCAGGCTGTGTGGGCCAGGAATGAAAACAGGGCGGGACGACTTCGCCTGTCCTGATGCACGCAGCGCTTGAAGCAACCCTTGTCACATCAATCTGTTCAATCTCAAGGAGTAGACATGAGCCAATCCACCAAAACATCGGTGATTTCCGGGACGGCGCTGGCAATGGCCTTCGGCGCGGCGATCACCCTGGCAGCCACGCCCGTCATGGCCGAGACCGACCACGGCGCCATGAGCGACGCCAAGGAAAAATGCTACGGCGTTGCCCTGAAGGGCAAGAATGACTGTGCCGGCGGGCCGGGCACCTCCTGCGCTGGGTCGTCCAAGGTGGACTACCAGGGTGATGCCTGGAAGATGGTCCCCAAGGGCAGCTGCGAGAAGACCGCCTCGCCCACCTCTCCCACTGGCTTTGGCCAGTTGAAGCCCTTTGCGAAAAAGTAAGGCTGAACGAGCCTTGAACTGAGGATCAGGGAGCGCCCGCGATGACATTGCCGACCCATGGCGAGACGGTTGCGCGGGCGGCTCCCGCCCTGGATCCGGGCCTTCCGGTGCGTGCCGGGCTGGGGCTGAAATCCCCGCATTTTCGGGATGTGCTGGAAACCCAGCCCGATGTCGGTTTTTTTGAAGTCCACGCCGAGAATTACTTCGTCGAGGGCGGGCCGTTCCATCACGCCCTGACCCGCATCCGCGCGGGCTATGCGCTGTCGGTGCATGGGGTGGGGCTGTCGATCGGCGGCGCGGAGCCGCTGGATCGTGGGCATCTGGACCGGCTGGCGCGGTTGCTGGCGCGCTATGAGCCGCAGTCGTTCTCCGAACACCTGGCCTGGTGTCGCCACGGCGGCGATTTTTTCAATGATCTCTTGCCGATTGCCTACGACGAGCGTGCGCTCGAGCGGGTTTGCGCGCATATCGACCAGGTGCAGGATCGCCTGCGGCGGCGCCTGTTGCTGGAAAATCCGGCCACCTATGTCGCATTCGCGGCCTCGACCCTGGCCGAAGCGGATTTCATCACGGCGGTGGTCCGCCGCACCGGCTGCGGACTGCTGCTGGATGTGAACAATGTCCATGTCTCCTGCGTGAACCATCATTGGGATGCGGCGGCCTATCTCCGCGCCCTGCCGCTCGACGCGGTGGGTGAGATTCACCTCGCCGGCTTTGCCGAGGACCGCGACGGCGCCGGCGATCTGCTCTTGATCGATCATCACGGCGCGCCGGTGGCCGCTGCGGTGTGGGCGCTGTATGCCGAGGCGCTCGAGCTGACCGGGCCGGTGGCGACCCTGATCGAGCGCGACAACGACATCCCCGCCTTCGCCGTGTTGCTGGCCGAGGCCCATGAGGCGGAGCGCTATCTGGCGCAGGCGGCGGTTCCGGCGCGGCGGGCACGGCCATGAGCGACCAGGCGGGCTTTGCGAACGCATTGCGCGACCGGCTGGCGCCCTGCCCGGCGGGCCTGACAACCTGGAACGGCTCGGATCCGGCCGCGCGGCTAGCGGTGTATCGCAACAACGTCTGGGTGTCCCTGATCGACGCCTTGGCCGATGGCTTTCCGGTTACCCAGGCCTTGGTGGGCGCGGACTTCTTTCGCGCCATGGCGCAATGTTTCATCGCGGCGCAACTGCCTCGCAGCGCGCTGCTGGCCGAATACGGCGCGGACTTCCCGGATTTCATCGCGGGCTTTGCGCCCGCCGATCCGGTGCCTTATCTGGCCGATGTGGCCCGTCTGGAGTGGCTGCGGGTGCAGGCCTATCACGCCGCGGACGCCGACCCCGTCGCCCCGGAACGGCTGCAGCTCGCCCTGTCCCAGCCGGAGACGCTGGGGCAATGGGGCCTGCGGCTGCATCCTTCGCTCAGCGTGCTGGCCTCCGATTATGCGGTGGTTGCCCTATGGGCCGCGCATCAGGGCGTGGGGGATCTGGGCGCCGTCGATCCGTCGCGAGCCGAGACGGCGCTGGTGCTGCGCGCCGGGCTGGAGGTGGAGGTGATCCGGCTGGCAGCGGGGGCCGCCGGGTTCATCCAGCAGGTGCTGGCCGGCGCGTGCCTGGGCGCGGCGGTCGAGCAGGCCATGGCGCGCGCCGCTGATTTTGATTTTTCTGAGATGCTGGCCTTGTTGCTGCGGACCGGGGCGATCACCGATCTGGTGCCCCCCGAACAGGAGATGTCATAATGGCGCATCCGCCTGAAAAAAAGGGCTTTTTTTATTCCGCGCGTGCCGGGATCGGCCAGGTAATCGCGATTCTGTCGCGAATTCCGGACAGCCTGATCGCCGTCATCGGCCGATTTTCCATCGCCGCGGTGTTTTGGTTGTCCGGTCAGACCAAGATCGAGGGGTTCGCCATCGATCTGGTGCAGGGCCAGTTCAGCCTGGGGATCCCGAGGCTGTCCGACAGTGCGGTGGCCCTGTTCCGCGATGAATATGCCCTGCCGTTGCTGTCGCCCGTTCTCGCCGCAACACTGGCGGCGACGGCCGAGCATGTGTTTCCCGTGCTGTTGCTGTTGGGGCTCGCCACCCGGTTTTCAGCGCTGGCGCTGCTCGGCATGACGGTCGTGATTCAGATCCTTGTCTATCCCGGCGCCTATGCGACCCACGGTGTATGGGCAACCGTACTGCTCTTTCTGATCGCCAAAGGGCCGGGAACGCTTTCCATCGACCACTGGATCAAGCGCCGTTATGGCCTGAATGCCTAGGCCCGTATCTGGGTCGGCATCACG
Organism: Pseudoxanthomonas sp.; assembly: GCF_002863005.1. Lineage (GTDB taxonomy): Bacteria > Pseudomonadota > Gammaproteobacteria > Xanthomonadales > Xanthomonadaceae > Pseudoxanthomonas_A. The sequence continues at coordinate 1,091 of NZ_PKDG01000032.1, read as the reverse complement.
GCGTGGCCCAGTTTGCCGCCTGGGCGGTCCATCAAATCGGGTCTTTGACATCCTCGGACCGATCCGTCGCACCGGCGCCCTGGGCATAGGCGCGGGACACGCGACGCAGGATATCCACCTGTCGGGAGAAATTCCGGCAGCCGACACAGATCGCCAGATGCACGCGCAGCGCAGCGCGTTCGCCGAGCGTGAGGCTGCGCTCCTTGGCCTGCGACAACAGGCGGGTGCTTTCATGGCAGCTCAGCATGGTTTTCCGGCCTCCACGAACCATTGATTTTCCAGGCAGCGACGCAAGCGCAGGCGCGCCCGATGCAGCAGCACATGCAGATTGGTCAGCGAAACTGCAAGAATCTTACAGATCTCCTCCGATTCCATTTCCATGAACTCGCGCATCATGAAAGCGCGTCCCTGGCGCGCCGGCAGGTGTTCCAGACAGGCCTCGAAGACGCGCCAGAACTGTTGATCCTGCAATGCGGCCTCGGGTCCTTTCCAGTGCGCCGGACGGGCCTCGCTCTGCCAGTGCCCTCTCGTGTCGAACAGGGCAGCCGGTTCGTCGTCATCCTCTTCCGCCCGCAGCAGGCTGGAGGCTGGGACGAGGCGATGCTGCTGGCGCAGCGCATCGGCAATCTTGTACTTGAGGATGGAAAACACCCAGGTCTTGAGGGCTGCCCGGCCGTTGAAGCTGCGAGCGTTCTTGAGGGCGCCGATCAGGGCTTCCTGGACCGCGTCCTCGGCCAGATCCGGGTCGGCGAGCTGCAGGCGGGCGAACTTGAGCATGTGGCGTCGTAGGTCTGCGAGAAAAACCGGGTCTTGGGACCAGGACGGCGTGGATTCCGGCAATTCGGGTGGTTGCGTCATGTGGGGGAGCGACTCGTTGTATCGTGTTGCGGGTCGCTGAGTGTGATGATGTCCAACAAATCGCAACCGGTATTTGAGATGACGCTGGCGTGATCCGTGGCGGCAACGCCCGTGCCGTTCAGCGTTTCCTCGGCGGCATCAGGTCGGTGATGGTGCCCTCGAACATCTCGGCGGCGAAATCCTTCGGGTCCGACTTGAGGTTCTGCAGCAGGCCGAGGTCCTCGTTCAGCTGC
>NZ_PKDG01000033.1 GCF_002863005.1 Pseudoxanthomonas sp. | reverse complement strand
GCAGTATGTTGAGATGGCATTCAGTGGATTGAAAATACCAGGCAGCCTGGAGTCTTTCACCAAACTGGAGATCGAACACATCCTGCCCGACAACCCTAAAGAGGAACTGCGTGCCAAATGGGCTACCGAGAATCCGGGTGCCGGTTACGACGACTACAAGAACCGGCTCGGCAACCTGACCTTGCTGGAGAAGCCCATCAACATCGTCGCGGGCAATGATTTCTATGCGGCGAAGCAGGCCGAGTACCGCAAGAGCGGCAACTACCTCACCCGCAGTCTGGTGAAGCTGACCGACGTCGGCAAGAACACCTCCATCACCCGAATCAACGAAAGGCTGAAGGCATTTCCCGCATGGGATGCAAAGGCCATTGAGGCGCGCCACGGGCTGCTGATAGCCTTGGTTCAAGACGTCTGGAAAACGTCGCCCGTCGACGTTTAGAAGGACGCCATCGGACATCACGAAGGGGGGCGTGCAATGGCTTTGGGGCGAGTCGAACGAATCCTAATACTGGCGAAGACTTATCCATCGCCCAGCGCGCAATTCGTCGAAACTTCCTGTGTCGCGGGCATCACCCAGAGCGGCGCGATGCGCCGTCTGTTCCCGGTGCCGTTCCGGATGGTCGAGGACGGCCAGCAGTTCAAGAAGTGGCAGTGGATCGACGTGCGCGTCGAAAAGGCCAACAAGGATCACCGGCCCGAGAGCCACAAGGTCTACGTCGATACCATCAACTGCGGCGACGTGATGGACACCAAGAAGGCATGGGGCAGCCGTTGGGAGTGGCTGGACAAGATGCCGTCATTCGACAGCTTCGATGCCATCGATGCCGCTCGCATCGCTGATGGCTTGTCGCTGGCCCTGCTGCGCCCCAAGCGGCTGCTGGGCCTGGACATCAGCAAGGCCCGCAACCCTGACTGGACGGACGAGGAGCGGGAGAAGCTGCTAAAGGAGCAGATGCAGGGCAACCTGTTCTCGGAGGCGGAGGAGCGCAAGCAGGTGAAGCAGCTCCGCAAGGTGCCGTTCGATTTCCACTATCGCTACGTGTGCGACACGCCGGAAGGCGAGAAAGAGCACAAGCACAAGATCGTCGATTGGGAGGCAGGCGCGCTGTTCTGGAACTGCCGGCACAGGCACGGCGTGGATTGGGAGCAGCCGTTCCGTGCAAAGCTGGAGGAAGACCTCGGCAGCAAGGAACTGATGTTTCTGCTGGGCAACCAGCACCGGTTCCAGGACCAGTGGCTGATCGTCAGCCTGATCTACCCGCCTAAACGTAAGCCAGTTGACGACCGGCAGATGACGTTGCTTTGACAGGGATGTGCTCGACGTCTGCGCCGCAGTGCTTGTTCACCGCGTCGGCCACCATCGAGCGGTGGCAGAAGTTGAAATCAGCCTCGTAGCACAGCAGTGCGCAGGTCGAGGACTCCACCAGTTCAGCCAGTTCGGCGACGGCGTCCTTCTGCGTCTTCAGATACTTAAGAAAGCCGGTGGTGTACCGCTTCCAGTCGCCGTCCTCACGGTATCCGTCGCGCACGGGCTTCGGGCAGCCTAGCCCAACCATGTGGACATACTCGCGGCCCGAGAGGTTGAGCGCGTTGGCCAGCGACTTTTTCGAGAAGCCGGGTTTTCGAGATAGGGGCAACTCGCGGATGTCCACGATCGTCTCGATGCCGTGCTTTGAGAGCAGCGACATGAAATCGTCGATGTCCAGCCCCTCATAGCCAATTGTGAAAACTGTCATTTGTCGAGAACCAATTTGCCGGCCAGATCATACCCACGCCGGCCACTTCAGAAATGGTGGTCTGTCACAGGGCCATTGCTCTCTGGCCCCCCTTCACCAGAAATCTCGAGGCACAGGCCCGGCACAGATTTGTCCCAGCAGGGATGGCGCGCCTGGAGGGATTCGAACCCCCGACCAATGGCTTCGGAAGCCACTACTCTATCCGGCTGAGCTACAGGCGCGTTTTTTAAGGACTTTTTGCTTCGGGCCAGCCACTTTCGAGTAATGGCCCGGTGACGCTTCGGTTCCCGATTCTGGCCTATGAGTAGTGGCTTCGGAAGCCACTACTCTATCCGGCTGAGCTACGGGCGCACGGGACGGGCATTCTAGCCGCAAACCGGCGCGCAGGCGCATATCGTCCGACGGGGCGGGGAAATGCCCGGGCCGCGCCATCGCGCCTGCTACCCTTTCCGCATGGGATACGAGCGTTTCGAAGAAGGCGGCGCGCTGCGCTGGCGTGCGCGACTGGGCCAGTACTGGAAGCTGGTGCGCGGCGACCGGCCTATCGGCGTGCTGCTGCTGCTGTGGCCCACCTGGTGGGCACTGTGGCTGGCAGCCGGCGGCGTGCCGCCCTGGTGGACGCTGGTCGTGTTCACCGCCGGCGTCTGGCTGACCCGGTCGGCGGGATGCGTGATCAACGATTACGCGGACCGATGGCTGGACCCGCAGGTGGAGCGCACGCGCGATCGTCCGCTGGCGACCGGTGCCGTATCCGGGCGCGAAGCCCTGGTCGTGTTCGCGGTGCTGATGCTGGCCGCCTTCGGCCTGGTACTGACGATGAACCGGCTCACGGTCGCGCTGAGTGTGGTCGGCCTGTTCCTCGCGGCGAGCTATCCGTATCTGAAGCGCTATACGTACCTGCCGCAGGTCTACCTGGGCCTGGCGTTCGGTTGGGGCATCCCGATGGCGTTTGCGGCGGTGCAGGGCGAGGTGCCGCCGGTTGCCTGGGTGCTCTATGGCGCGAACATCCTGTGGGCCACCGCGTATGACACGTGGTACGCGATGGTGGATCGCGAAGACGATCTGCGCGCGGGATCGAAATCCACCGCCATCCTGTTCGGCGATCTGGACCTGGTCATACAGGGCGTGCTGTACGCGCTGGTCATCATCGCCCTGTACCTGGTGGGACGTCAGGCCGGGCTGGGCATGTATTACGGAATCAGCCTGGCGGTGGCGACCCTGCTGGTCATCTCACAGTTCTGGATGGCACGTCATCGCGAACGCACCGCATGTTTCCGCGCCTTCCTGCACAACAACTGGGTGGGTGCGGCGATCTTCGCCGGCCTGGCACTGGATCTTGCCCTTCGCGCCGCGTAACGCTTTCACGATCATTGCAGTCGTGCGTGTCCCGCAACGTGCGCATTTCCCGCGCGGGCCTGTCGATCGTCAAGAGCGGCCAGCCCCGTCGCCGCGCTGTCGGGCCGCGTCGTGACGGACACGATGACCGCCGGCAATCCGGTCCCGGCCGCCGCAAAAGGAACAATGCTGCGCGACGCCTGAAGTGCACCGATCCTGCGCCGATGGCGGGCTACATCGCGACCGGCGGCGCCCTCTGCCCGGAGTGAACGGTGTCCGTCCGCGAGCCTGACCGGCAAGAGCGGTGGGAGCATTCCGGCCTTCCCGGTGGGTGGCCAGCTTGTGCTGACGCTGCCGTGCCGGGTGACCGCCACCGCTCTGCCAGGAGGGGTCAGGGAGTGCAGGGCCTCAGGGCACGCGCGCGCAGACCCAGGCATCTACCCGCTTCGCACCCGCGCGCAGCAACGCGCGCGCGGCTGCATCCAGCGTGGCGCCCGTGGTCATCACGTCGTCGAGCAACACCACGTGGTCGGGCGGCGTGAGGCGCGGCGACACCGCGAAGGCGCGTGCGACATTCTTCTGCCGCTGGCCGGCGTCGAGTTCCGACTGCGGTGCCGTCGCGCGGACACGCAGCAGCAGGTCGGTGCGGAGCGGCAGTGCGAGCGTGGTCGCCAAGGGTCGTGCGAGTTCGAGCGCCTGGTCGTAGCCCCGTTCCCGCAGGCGGTGCGCGTGCAGCGGAAGCGGAACCACGGCGTCCGGCCGGGGGGCCGATGCCAGCACCCCGACCATGAGGTTCGCCATCAGCCGGCCCGCGGCGAGGTCGCGGTGGAACTTGAAGCGCGGTACCAGCCGGTCCAGGGGAAAACCGTAGACGAACACCGCGCGCACGTGCGTCAGCGAGGACGGATGCTGCAGGCAGTCGCCGCATTCCCCGGCCGCCGGCATCGGCAGCCCGCACCGGACGCACGCGACCCGGTTCCAAGGCAGCCGTTCGGTGCAGGACGCACACAGATCGGTGCCGTTGTGGCCGCGTTCGAGGCAGATGAGGCAGCGTGGCGCCAGCAGCCACCGGCTCGCACGGCGCCACCAGCCGTCAACTTCCAAAGCATCCATGCGGTTGACAGGGCAGGGCCCGGTTTCCAGACTTCCCCGACTGTAGTCCGCCGAGGCCGCGATGTCCCTTCACATTTCTCCCGATGCGCCGGTCGTGCGCCACGACTGGCAGCGCGACGAACTGCTGGCCCTGTTCGACCTGCCGTTCCCCGCGCTGCTGCATCGGGCATCGACGGTCCATCGCGCCCACTTCGACCCGGCGGAAGTGCAGGTGTCCACACTGCTGTCGGTGAAGACCGGTGGCTGCCCGGAGGACTGCGCCTACTGCCCGCAGGCCCAGCGCTACGACACCGGCGTGGCCGCGCAGAAACTGATGGACGCCGACGAGGTGCTGGCCAAGGCGGCGCAGGCGAAGGCGGCCGGCGCCTCGCGCTTCTGCATGGGCGCGGCGTGGCGTTCGCCGAAGGACCGCGACATCCCGAAGGTCGCCGCGATGATCCGCGGCGTGAAGGCGATGGGCCTGGAGACCTGCGCCACCCTCGGCATGTTGAGCGGCGAACAGGCGCAGGCGCTGAAGGACGCGGGGCTGGACTACTACAACCACAACCTCGATACCGCGCCCGACTTCTACGGCGACATCATCCATACCCGCCAGTACCAGGACCGCCTGGACACGCTGGCGCACGTGCGCGACGCCGGCATGAAGACCTGTTGCGGCGGCATCGTCGGCATGGGCGAGTCGCGCGACCAACGCGCCGGCCTGCTGCAAGCGCTGGCGAACCTGCCCTCGCATCCGGATTCGGTGCCGATCAACCGGCTGGTGCAGGTCGCCGGTACGCCGCTGCATGGCACCAGCGAACTGGACCCCTTCGAGTTCGTACGCACCATCGCGGTCGCCCGCATCGTCATGCCGGCGTCGATGGTGCGCCTGTCGGCCGGCCGCGAGGCGATGAGCGACGAACTGCAGGCGCTGTGCTTCCTGGCCGGCGCCAATTCGATCTTCTACGGCGAGAAGCTGCTGACCACGGGCAACCCGGACACCGAGCGCGACCGGGCGCTGTTCGCCCGCCTGGGCCTGCGTCCGATGGCCGTGCAGGTGGAAAACGTGCACGACCATCACAGAACCGATGCCCCGGGCAGCGGTACGGTGCATGCCGACATCACCCGTCCCGAGCCGTCCTGCGGCCGGGCGGCGTAAGTCGGGGCGACAGGGGGCAGTACCGGACGAAGACGCTGGCGCGGAAACGCGGGCCGGCGTGTCGTCGTCGACGACTTCCCGCGCCCCGGCGTCCTCATCCGCCAGGCCCGCCGACATGACCCGCATCGACCTGCACGATCGCATCCTCGCCCAGCGCCAGCAGCGCATCGCGCTGGGCCGGCAGCGCGTCCGCCGCACCGTCGCGCGCCGCGACGGCGTGCGGGTCGAGATCAGCGGGCGCTGGCTGACCGAGTTCAGCAGCAACGACTACCTGGGACTGGCGCAGCAGTTCGAAGTGACCAACGCGCTGCAGGACGCAGCCGCGCGCGAAGGTGCTGGCGCCGGCGCCTCGCACCTGGTCAGCGGCCACCACGCCGCGCATGAGGGGCTGGAGCGCGACATCGCCGACTGGCTGGGTTATCCGCGTGCGCTGCTGTTCGGCAGCGGATTCCTCGCCAACCTCGCCGTACAGCAGGCACTGCTGGAGGACGGCGATGTCTGCGTGCAGGACCGCCTCAACCACGCCAGCCTGCTGGATGCCACGCGGCTTGCGGGCGCGAAGCTGCGCCGCTATCCGCATCTCGACCCCGAAGGCGCATTGCGCCAGCTGAAGCTGCAGCCGGAGGGCGCGGCGATGCTGGCCACCGATGGCGTCTTCAGCATGGATGGCGACGCCGCGCCGCTGCGGTCGCTTAGTCTCGTCGCCCGCATGCAGCAGGCGCTGTTCTTCGTCGACGACGCGCACGGCGTCGGCGTGCGCGGGCCGGAAGGGCGCGGCAGCGTGGCCGAAGCGCGCATGGGCGTCGCCGACGTGCCGCTGCAGCTGGTCACCCTGGGCAAGGCGCTGGGGGGCTACGGTGCGGTTGTGGTCGGCGAGGACACGCTGATCCAGCACCTGGCCGAAACCGCGCGCCCCTACATCTACACCACGGCCATGCCGCCGGCCTTGGCCGCGGCCACGCGCGTTGCGGTGAAGCATGCGCGCCGCGACCAGTGGCGGCGCGACAAGCTGATGTCGCTGGTCGATCGATTCCGCAGCGGAGCGCAGCGCGCGGGGCTGCAGCTGATGGCTTCGGACTCCGCGATCCAGCCGGTCCTGTGCGGCGGCGATGCCACGGCGCTGGCGCTGTCCGCCGCCCTGGACAGCGCCGGCTACTTGGTGCCGGCGATCCGGCCACCGACGGTACCCGACGGCAAGGCGCGGCTGCGGGTGACGTTGTCCGCCCTGCATTCGCCGCAGGACGTGGACGGATTGGTGACGACCTTGTCGCGCGCGTGGGAGGCGGTGCAGCGCGTGCACGGCGCGGTCGCCTGATCGAACCCGCGCGCGGCCGCACGGTCCCGACTCGCGCGGGATCGGCGACAATACGCGGCATGCATATCGAAACCCTCGGCAGCGGCCCCTCCCTGGTGCTGTTGCATGGCTGGGCGCTGCATGGCGGCGTCTTCGCGCCCCTGGTGCAGCGACTGTCCGACCGTTACACGCTGCATCTCGTCGACCTGCCGGGCCATGGCCACAGCCGCGACAGCGAGGTCGCGCTGACGCTGGACGCCACGGTCGACGCCATCCTCGCGCGCACGCCGCCGGCCGTCTGGCTGGCGTGGTCGCTGGGCGGCCTGTTCGCGCTGCATGCGGCAGCCTCGTCGCCGCAGGTGCGCGGGTTGGCGATGATCGCCGCGACGCCGCGCTTCGTCCGCGACGAAACATGGCCGCATGCGGTCGAGGCACGGGTGTTCGCCCAGTTCGGCGACGACCTGCGCAACGACTACGCAGGTACGCTGGACCGGTTCCTCGCGCTCGACACGATGGGCTCCGAACACGCCCGCAGCGAGTTGCGCACGTTGAAGCAGGATCTGTATGCCCGCGGCGAACCGTCGCCTGCCGCCTTGCATGCCGGTCTCAAGCTGCTCGAGCAGTCCGACCTGCGCGCGACGCTGCCGGCACTCGCTGTGCCCACCCTGTGGCTTGCCGGACGCCGTGACCTGCTGGTGCCGTCGAAGGCGATGCAGGCATCGGCCGCCGCCGCGCCGCACGCCACGTTCGTCGAGATCGCGGGCGGGGGCCATGCGCCGTTCCTTGGCCACGCCGATCTCGTGGCGGGCGACGTGGACGCGTTCATGCAGTCGTTGCGGCAGGACGAGGTCGCATGACCACCTTCGACCAACGCCACATCCGGCGCGCCTTTTCGCGCTCGGCCGCAGGTTATGACGCGGCGGCGGCACTGCAGCACGAGGTCGAGAAGCGCCTGCTGGAATCGCTGGACTACTTCGCCCTGCGGCAGGGACCGGACGCCGCGGCGCCGCGCGTCGTGCTGGATGTCGGGTGCGGACCCGCGCATGCGGCCGCCACCATGCGCAAGCGCTGGCCGAAGGCGCAGGTGATCGCGCTGGACCTGGCGCTGCCGATGCTGCGCGAGGCGAGGAAACAGGCCGGCTGGTGGAAGCCGTTCCAGCGCGTCTGCGCCGATCTGCGCGCCTTGCCACTGGCCGAGGCCAGTGTCGACGTGCTGTTCTGCAACCTCAGCCTGCAATGGGTCGACGACCTGCCGGCGGCGTTCAATGGCTTTCGTCGCGTGCTGAAACCCGGCGGTTTGCTGGTGTGCTCGACGTTCGGCCCGGAAACCCTGCAGGAACTGCGCGAGGCGTTCGCGCAGGCCGACGACACGCCGCATGTCAGCCCGTTCCCCCCCATCGCGCAGTTCGGCGATGCGTTGATGCTCGCGGGCTTCCGTGATCCGGTGCTCGACCGCGATCGCTTCACGCTGACCTACGACGATATGCCCGCCCTGATGCGCGAACTGCGCGCGATGGGCGCGACCAACGCACTGCGCCATCGCCGCCATACGCTGACGGGGCGCGCGCGGTTCGCCGCTGCCGCCCGTGCGTACGAACCGCTGCGACGCGCGGACGGAAAGCTGCCCAGCACCTGGGACGTGATCTACGCGCACGCATGGGCGCCACCGCCGGGCGCGCCGATCCGCGGGCAGGGCGAGGACATCGCGGCGGTGCCGCTGTCGAAGATTCCGATCCGGCGACGCGGCGAGTAGCTCGCCGACGGGGTCGCCACCCCAAAGCTTGCGGCGACCTATCGCGTCCGCGTCGGTTCAGGAGCTGGCGCGGCTCACCTGCCGGACCCACTCCTGCAGGTTGTAGTAGTTGGTGACCCTCGCGATGCGGTCGTCGCGGATCTCGAAGAAGGCGCCGCCCGGCAGGATGTAAGTCTGTCCGTCCGCCTCGGGCAGGCCTTCGTCGGTGTGCAGGTACTCGCCATGCACCACGTACTCGGCAGCCGCACGCTGGCCATCCTGGGTCACCAGCACGACGATGTCGCGCAGCTGCTCGCGGTAACAGGCATTCATGCGGCCCAGGAACGTCGCGAACGCCTCGCGTCCGGTTTCACGCGCACCCTGGTTGAGGTCGTGCACCACGTCGTCGGTGAGCATCGAGAGCATGCCTTCCCAGTCGCCGCGGTTGAACGCCGTGTAGTAGCTCAGGACGAGTTCGGTGGCGCGGTCTTGCCGGCGCGTGCCGTCGATCTTCATGGGAAGTCCCGTGGGGTGGGCAAGGCGGGGATGATACGCCCCGCTGTCAGCGCGGCAGCCGGTCGCGGTGGAAAAAGTAGACTTCCTGCAGCAGGAACCGCCAGCGCGTGGCGAAGCTGCGGAAGCGGCTGGTCGGCGTGGGCGAGCCCACCGCGTTGATGCCCAGGCCGCGGCTGATCCGCAGCGACCGCGCCATGTGCAGCGGGTCGCTGACGATGATGACGCGGTGCAGGTCGTGCTCGTGCATCAGCAGCGAGGCCTGCCGCAGGTTCTCGTGCGTGTTGCGCGACAACGATTCGATCAGGATGGCCTTGTCGGGTACGCCCTGGCGCAGCGCATAGCGGCGCGCGACCTGCGATTCGGAAAACCGTGCGCCCACGCCGCCGTAGCCGCCGGTGAAGATGAGCTTCGGCGCCAGGCCGCGCTTGTACAGGTCGATGCCATGGCGGATGCGCTCCTCGAACACGGGCGAGGGCTTGGCATCGTACGCGGCGGCGCCGAGCACGATGATGGCGTCCGCCGGGCCGGCGTCGTCGCGCTGCCCCACCCAGACGATGTAGGCGGCCACGCCGACCAGCCAGACCAGCACCAGCAGTGCCAGCCGCCAGAGCCAGCCGCCGACGCCGCGCCTCGTCTTCCGCTGCCTGCCCCTCATGCCGCGCGCTCCCAGGGCAGTGCATCCAGGTCGACATTGCCGCCGGACAGCACCACGCCGACGCGCTGGCCTGCGAAACGGCCGCGCTCCCGCAGGATCGCCGCCAGCGCGATGGCCGACGAAGGCTCCACCAGCACCTTCAGGCATTGCCATAGCAGTCGCATGGCCGCGAGCGTCTCCGCGTCGGGCACGGTAACCACGTCCACCTGGTACGCGCGCAGCACCGCGAAGTTCGGCTCGCCCAGCGTGCCGCGCAGGCCGTCGCAGACGGTATCCGGGGTGAATTCGATGCGGCGCTCGCCCGCCGACAGCGAGGCGGCGGTGTCGGCCGCGCCGTCCGGTTCAGCGCCGATGATGCGGCAGGCGGGCGCGAGGGTGGCAGCAGCTATAGCGGTGCCGGACAGCAGCCCGCCGCCACCGACCGGCGCCACTACCGCATCGAGCGGGCCCTGTGCGTTGAGCAGCTCGAGCGCCGCGGTCCCCTGGCCGGCGATGACATGGGGGTGGGTATACGGATGGATCAGGCTGGCGCCGGTGTCGGCCTGCACCGCGCGGGCGGTCGCCTCGCGCGCGTCGATGGTGGGTGCACAGGAGTGCAGCTGCGCACCGTACCGCGCGATGCTGGCCCGCTTGGCCGCATTCGCGCCTTCCGGCACCACCACATGGCAGGCGATGCCGCGCGTGCGTGCGGCCAGGGCCAGCGCAGCGCCATGGTTGCCGGACGAGTGCGTCACCACACCGCGTGCCGCGGTCGCATCGTCGAGGGCCCACACGGCATTGCACGCGCCGCGGAACTTGAATGCCCCCGTCCTCTGCAGCGGCTCGGCCTTGAAATGCAGCTCGCAACCGGCGATCGCGTCCAGCGCGCCCGAGCGCAGCACCGGTGTGGCATGGGCATGCGGAGCGATGCGGGCGGCGGCGGCAAGGACATCGTGGAAGGTGGGCAGGGGGCTCGGCATGCGGAAAGGTTATCGCATCATCCCGACATGAACCTGCGCCAGCAGGCGATTTCACCCTTCAGGGCAGGGGGCAGGGTTAAGCACGGATTCAATGCGGCAGGCCGATGCTGGCCCTGCAAAGCAACGGGGGTCCTGCCATGAAGCGCACATCTCTTCTGACCATCGCATTCGCCAGCCTCGCGCTGGGTGGCTGCGCGACGTACGACTATGTCGGCGATACCGCACCGGGCGGCTATTACCATGGCCGGCCCAGCACGCAGTACTACGACCCGTACGGCGGCTACTACGGTGGCGGTGGCGCCTATGGCGGTTATGGGTATGGCGGGTATGGATACGGCGGCTATTACGGCTATCCGTACTACGGGTACTACGGCTCCCACTACCCCTATTACCCGCCGCGTCACCCGCGCCCGGACCACAACAATCCCCCACCCAAGCCCCCGCCGTCCAACGGCGGAGGCGGCAATCGCCCGCCGCCGTGGCGCGACCCGACAGGCCGCTGGCGCGAAGGGGGATCGCAGCCGATGGTCCCGGGGCGTCCCAACCAGGCCGCGCCGTCGCCGAGCCAGCCCCGTGTCGATGGCGGTGGCTACCAGCGCCCGCGTGTCACCTCGCCTCCGTCCATGCCAAGGCAGGAGCGTCCCCGCACGATGGAACGTGCGTCGCCGCCGCCCCGCATGGAGCGTCCTGCCCCGCCGTCCCGCCCCGCCCGGGCGGAACGGGATACCTCCCGTCAGATAGAACCCTGATTCCAGTCCCCAGCAACGCCCCGTCCGTTGCTTTCCCGCCGCTGCCGTCGCAGGCTGCAAACCCAGTTGACCGGTTGCGTCGCTTTCTGACGTAAGCGGCAATAAAGGTTCAATGTCGACGTCCGGTGGGGAAATCTGGATCCCCCCTGTTCCGGCCCCATCGGGCGTCGGCGCCTAACAAGAAGCCCGGTCATGCCGGGCTTTTTTCTTGCTCTGGTATCCTGCGCGCACAAAAAAGGGGCCGGCAGTCCCCCGACTACCGGCCCCTCGGCATCCCCGGCGTGCGCATGGCTGGCCCCTGTTCCAATTACCAGCCCGGCGCCCCTGGTCGCTTGCCACGACGGGTGCAGGGGGATACAGCAGGAAGCGTGCCAACTTCCCGCCCTGCGCACGACGCGCTTCCACCGATCCCGGGCTTTCCCGGCGCCGTCCCCTGACCGACCCCATGACCCAGCGCTTCCACCACTACGACGTCATCATCATCGGCGGCGGCCATGCCGGCACCGAGGCCGCGCTCGCCTCCGCTCGCGCGGGCGCACGCACGCTGCTGCTGACGCACAACGTGGAAACCGTCGGCGCCATGAGCTGCAACCCGGCCATCGGCGGCATCGGCAAGGGCCACCTGGTCAAGGAGATCGATGCGCTGGGTGGCGTGATGGCGTGGGCGGCCGACCGTGCCGGCATCCAGTGGCGCACGCTCAATGCATCGAAAGGCCCGGCCGTGCGCGCCACGCGGTGCCAGGCGGACCGCGCGCTGTACCGCAGCGCGATCCGCCGCGCGGTGGAGGCGCAGCCCAGCCTGACCCTGTTCCAGGCCGCCGTCGATGACCTCGTCATCGAGAACGGTACCGTCCGCGGCGCGGTCACCCAGACCGGCCTGACCTTCCATGCGCCGGCGGTCGTGCTGACCGCGGGCACCTTCCTCGCCGGCAAGATCCATGTCGGCGAGACGCAGTACGCCGCAGGTCGCGCAGGCGATCCACCGGCCACCGCGCTGGCGCAGCGCCTGCGCGAAGGCGCCTTCATGGTCGATCGCCTGAAGACGGGCACGCCGCCGCGCATCGACGGCCGTTCGCTCGACTATTCGGTGATGGAGGAGCAGCCCGGTGATGATCCGTTGCCGGTGATGTCGTTCATGGGCGACGTGTCCGACCATCCGCGGCAGGTGTCGTGCTGGATCACGCATACCAGCGAGCAGACCCACGAGATCATCCGCGGCTCGCTGCATCGCTCGCCGATGTACTCGGGCCAGATCGAAGGTATCGGGCCGCGCTACTGCCCGTCGATCGAAGACAAGGTAGTGCGTTTCGCCGAGAAGGCCAGCCACCAGATCTTCGTCGAACCGGAAGGCCTCGATGTCGCGGAGATCTACCCCAATGGCATCTCGACATCATTGCCGTTCGACGTCCAGCTCGCGCTCGTGCGCAGCATCCGTGGCATGGAGAACGCGCACATCACGCGTCCGGGCTACGCCATCGAGTACGACTTCTTCGATCCGCGCGGATTGAAGGCGTCGCTGGAGACCAAGGCGGTCGCCGGCCTGTTCTTCGCCGGCCAGATCAACGGCACCACGGGATACGAGGAAGCTGCTGCGCAAGGCCTGCTCGCCGGCCTCAACGCCGCGCGCTTCGCGCAGCAGAAAGAGGCGTGGTCGCCACGTCGCGACGAGGCCTATCTCGGCGTGCTGGTCGACGACCTGATCACGCACGGCACGAAGGAGCCGTACCGCATGTTCACCAGTCGCGCCGAGTACCGGTTGCAGCTGCGCGAGGACAACGCCGATCTGCGCCTGACCGAAACCGGCCGCGCGCTGGGCCTGGTGGATGACACGCGCTGGCAGCGCTTCGACGCCAAGCGCGACGCCATCGCGCGCGAGACCGGCCGCCTGCGCGCGCTGTGGGCCACGCCCGGCAATGCCCTGGGCCGCGAAGTGGCCGATACCCTCGGCGTGCAGGTCAGCCGCGAGACCAACGTGCTCGACCTGATCAAGCGCCCGGAACTGGACTACGCCAAGCTCGTCGCCGTGCCCTCGATCGGCCCCGGCGTTGACGATGCGCAGGTCGCCGAGCAGGTGGAGATCGGCGTGAAGTACGCCGGTTACCTGGACCGCCAGCGCGACGAGATCGAGCGCCAGCAGCGTAACGAGTCCACGCCGATCCCGGCCGGCTTCGATTTCGCCAGCGTGCGGGGCCTGTCGGCGGAAGTGCAGCAGAAGCTCGAGCGCGTTCAGCCGGAGACCGTCGGCCAGGCGCAGCGCATCCCCGGCATGACACCGGCCGCCATCTCGCTGCTGCTGGTTCACCTGGAGCGGGCGCGGCGCACGCGCGTGGCATAAGTGCCGCTCGGCTGTTGTAGGAGCGACGTAAGTCGCGACCGTGGATTTTCAGTGACGACGCACCATCCATGCAGGAGAGCGAGCCTTGCACGCGGGAAGGCGTGCGGTCGCGACTTACGTCGCTCCTGCAGGGGGTTCTTCGGGATGCCGTTCCTTCCACGCCGCCAACTGCTGCCGGTAGTGCTGCAACTGCTCCGCATAGAGGTCATGCACGCAGATCGGGCAGCCGCTGTTGCAGCAGTCGCTGGGCAGCGGCGGTTCGGGTTCGACCGGGCGCGGATCGTCGTCGGGCGTCACGGTGCGCCCATTTCCTTCAGCAGGTGCGGCGCCGGATAGACCTTGCCCATCAGCCAGCGCAGGTAGCGCATGTCCACGTGCACCGCGCGCTTGTAGCGAGGGTCGAACATCCAGCTGGCGCTGACGGATTCCCAGTTGCTGTCGAAGTTCAGGCCGATCAGTTCACCGCGCGCGTTGAGCACGGGCGAACCGGAGTTGCCGCCGGTCGTGTCCAGGTTGGTGAGGAAGTTGACCGTCTGCGTCTTCAGCGCGGGATCTTCGGTGCCGGCGAAATCGCCTTTGGCGATCGCATCGAGCAGCGGCTTCGGCGCGTCGAATGGCACCTGGCCGGTGTTCTTCTCGACGATGCCGGCCACCGTGGTCACCGGCGTGTACTGCACGCCGTCGCGCGGCGAGAAGCCGTCGACCTTGCCGAAGCTGACCCGCAGCGTGCCGTTGGCGTCCGGATACAGGGCGCGTCCCTGCTGCTTGCGCCAAGCGAACAGCGCGCGCATGTAGGCCGGGCGCAGCCGCAGCTGCTCGCCTTCACGCGTCTTGCGTTCCTGCTCCAGTGCCAACTGCACGGGTACCAGCGCCGTTGCCAGGTCGATCAGGGGATCGGCGGCCAGCGGTTTGCCTTCGCGCGCCGCCGCGAAGCGCGACAGGCGCTCGGCCTCGTCACCGAGCTTCGTTCCCGCATACAGCACATCCAACGCCTTCTTGAGCGAAGCGGGCGTGCGGCCGAAAGCCGCATCGAAGCCCGGCAGGCGCTGCGCGTCCGGCAATTGCTGGTAGCGCGTCAACAGCACCGTCAGCAGCGCCTTCTCCACGTCAGGCGAATACCGGCGCTGCACCTGCTTCAGGATGCCTTCGATCAACGCATGGTCGCGCGCCTGGTAGCCGCTCTCGCGCTCGGCGTCCGGCTTGGCCGATTCCAGCCGCAAGCGCTCCAGCGTGATCGCGCTGCGCATCAGTTGCGACTGCGAACCGAACAGCGCCAACAGCAGCTCGCGCTCGCGCACCGCCGATCCGCCGGCGATCGAGGCGGCAAGCGCATCGATGTCCGACCGTTCCTTCGCTGCCGCGTCGGTCGCCAGCATGCCGCGCTCGTCCTCGGCACGAACGCGCACGGCATCGCTGCGGCGCAGGCCTTCCAGTTCGCCGGCAGCGCGCTTGCGGTTGTTCTTCAGCGACTGCAGCTGCGCCGCATAGCGCGTCTTCGCGTCGGCATCCTGCCTGCCAGCCGCTTCGATTACGGCGATGAGCTGGTCGAACACGGCCACGCGTGCGGGCAGGGTCCAGTTGATCTGTTCGTCGAACTCGGCCGCGGTGCGGTGCCGGTAGGTGACGCCCGGATAGCCGGCGAGCATGGCGTAGTCGCCGGCCTTCGGCCCATCCTTGGCCAGCGACAGGTGTGCGGGCGCGCGATAGGGCACGTTGTCCGGGCTGTAGGCGGCCGGCTTGCCGTCCTTGCCCACGTAAGCGCGCAGCAGGGTGAAGTCGCCGGTGTGGCGCGGCCACATGAAATTGTCGATCTCGTCGCCGTAGTTGCCGATCGCGCGGGGCGGCGCGTAGGCCAGGCGGATGTCGCGCAGTTCCAGTTGGGTGATGCGGTAGAAGTCGGTGCCGTGGTACATGTTGGCGACGCTGCAGCGCACGCCGCCGGCGGCCTCGCACTCAGCCACGATCGCCTTGCTTGCGCGGTCCACGGCATCGAAGTAGTCGCGCCCGGTCTTGCCGGCGGTGTCCTTCAGCACCGTATCGGTAACCTTGTCGTAAGCCACCGTCACCCACACGCGGAAGTCGGGATTCGCGGGCAGTTCGCCGGCGGGGTCAGCTGCGATGAAGCCGTCATCGATCAGATTCTGCCCAGGCTTGCTGTTGTACTGGATCACGCCGAAGGCAACGTGGTGGTTGGTCAGCAGCAGGCCATCCCGTGACACGAACGCGCCCGTCCCGCCACCCGCGCGCACCACGGCACTGAGCGGCGCGGCGGTGACGTCCGCCAGCGTCTTCGGATCGCCCGTGAAACCGGCGTCGCGCAGTGTCTTGGCAAGCTGCGGCAGTTGCGAGGGCATCCACATGCCCTCGTCGGCCTCGGCGGGCAGGGACAGGGCGACGCCCAGGGCGAGGACGGAGGTAGAAAGTCGGCGGCGCATCGTCAGCATCCAGCGGAGAGACCGCGACGATATCGGGCCTGCGCCGCTGCGGCAATGAAGGCGCGTGCCGTGCCGTCAGCGAGCGTCGCCGAGAAAGCGACGCCAGCGCGTCGCCGCGCGGCGGATGCCGGCATGTTCGGCGTCGGCGAGTGCGCGCAGCGGATCGAGCACGACCTCGCCGTCGTTGCCGCCGCCGCGCTTCCAGGTCGCCGCCACCCGGCCGCCGACGATGATGGTGGCCGCGACCAGTCCATTGAGGCCGATCACGCGGCGCGCATGCGCGGCGTCCAGCACCGGCGTGCGGTCGCGATAGCCGATCAGGTATTCATCGAAGGCGGGCAGCAGGTGGATCGTGCGCGACCGCGGCGCAGCCGGTGCGTCGGCACGCCACCACCAAGTTGTGCCGTCGCGCGCTTCCCGTTCGGTCTCTGCGCTGGCGAGCGCCAGCGCGTGCACCGCGTCCTTCTGCGTCAGTCCCGCCCACCAGGCGAGGTCGGCGGCGGTGGCGGGCCCATGGCCCTGCAGGTAGCGCAGCGCCAGCCGGTGCAGGGCTTCGTCGCGGTCCAGCGGCGCGTCTGGTGGCACCCACGCCTCCATCAGCACGAAGGTCGGCTGTCTGCCCTGGCGCGGCCCTTGGCAGATCACGCTCTCATGCGCCAGCCAGTTCAGCAGGTGCAGGCCGCGCTGACCGGTGCTGGCGATGCCGGAGGCGTCGAGCCGGGCATACAGGTCGGCGCGCGGGACCGGTGCGCCATCGGCCAGCGCACGCTCGATGACGCGCCGCCCGGTCGCTAGCGTGGCCGCGTCGAGACCCAGGTCGCGCGCGATGCGCGCGGCATGCGCCGCCTGCACGCGCGGTGCGAGCAGCGCCACCATCCATCGCACGTCCTCGCGTGCCAGCAGGTGCAGCGTGCCCCGCATCGGCCAGGTGCGCACGATCTCGCCGCGCGTGATCGCATCCTCCACCTGTGCCCGCGTCGCCGCTTCCGTCCGCAGGCCGACGGCCCACAGCGCAGCGTGGTAGTCCTGCGCCTGCAGCGCGCCCATGTGGCGGACGACATCGGCAGGCGACGCGGCAAGGGGCATCGTTATGCCTTGCGCGTGCAGGCGTCGTGCCGTCAGCGACGGCAGCACGCCTACTTCTCCTTGCGCCAGTTGATCGAGCCGCGCGTCTCGATGGTGCTGGATTCGATTTCCACGTCGAACCCCTTGCGCAGCAAATACTTCAGCGTCACCGCCGATCCGGAGCCGATCATCGAGACCCCATAGCTGACGTACAGCTTGGGTGAGAGGTACTTGCCCACGCCGAACACGGAGCCGCCCAGCGTGCGCGATTCCAGCACCCCCGCATCGTCCAGCCCGATCTTCGCGCCCAATTGCGACGCGAGCAATCCTGCGCCCGCGCCCAGTGCGGACGAAGCCGCGTTGATGCGCTGGCTTTCGTCGCTGCTCGCCGTGTTGAGCGAGCGGCCCAGCACCAGGTAGGCGAGTGCTTCGGACTCGGACATCGCCGGGTTGGACCACACGCGCGCGCGCGGCTGGCTGGCACGGCCGGTCACGTCGATACCGGCGGTGACGCTGGCGCTGACGACGTCGCGTTCGGCGCGGATGTTGATGCGCGGATCGGAGACGGCGTTGTTGCTCCACGTCAGTTCGCCGCGGGTGATGCGCAGCTTCTGCCCGTACGCCTCGTAGCGGCCGTCCACATCGAGCCGGCCGGTCGCCAGCATTTCGCGGCCCGGTTGCGAGCGCACGTGCAGCGTGCCGGCCAGCGTGCCTTCCAGCCCATAGCCCTTCAACCTGACCTCGTCACCGACCTTCAGCGACAGGTCCAGGTCGAGGCGCGAACTGGGTGCGCGCTCGGGATCGACGGGGTCCAGGATCACGACGTCTTCCGAGGCAGACACACCGTCGTCCAGTTTTTCGACATCGATGGTCGCCGACGGGATGCCTACCTCGCCGCGGACCTGGATGGTGTTGTCGGCGAAGCCCACCTGGATGTTCGGCGACGCCACCGCGCGCAGGTCGGTGGTGTCGGCGACCAGCACGTTGTCGCCGCGCACCTGGAACTGCAGTGGCGTGGTGTCGTTGTTCCAGCCCAGCGTGCCCGACACGTTGAGGATGCCGCCGGTGCCGGTGCCGCCGGTGGACGACACGGTCTTCATGCTGCCGTCGATGCGCGCGCTGCCGTCGGACAGTGCGACCAGCTCCGCGCCACCGTCGGTCAGCGACACGCCCAGCGCGGGAAGTTCGCCGGTGAATTCGGTCAGCGTCGCTTCACCGCTCAGCAGCGGTCGTCCGCGCGTGCCCGCCACGCCGATATGGCCAGCCAACTTGCCACGCGGGCGTACCAGGTCCGGCGAGAACAACTCCATCCAGAACAGGCGCGAGTTGTGGAAGTACAGGTCGCCCTTCAGCGGCGCGAATGCGTCCCAGCCGGTGTTGAACGTCGCATCCACGTAACCGTCGCCCTTGAAGCCGGTGCCCAGCCGGCCCTGGATGCGTTGCGGGGTGAAGTCCACGTCGAGGGTGAAGTTGTCGTAGCGGATGATCTCGCCGCGCGCGGTGGTGCCCATCTTCAGGCCGCCGTCCAGCGACGCGAGGTGCACTTCGCCCTGCCAGGCGTTGCCGGCCGGGCGGAGCGTGGCATCGAGGGTGAACTCGCCGCGCAGCGTCAGCGGACGACCATCGGCCGGCGGCAGCCACGGCTGCACCAGTGCGAGCGACAGCGCTTCGCCACGCACGGCCAGCCCCTGGCGCGGCCAGTTTGCGCTGGCGCACAGTTCGCCCCCGATGTCGGAGCCGAGGCAGCTCTCGGACAGCGTCCAGTTGGCGCCGTTCTGCGCGAAGCGTGCCGGTTGCCGCAAGGTCCATGGGTTGCCCTTCGACGGCGCGATGCGCAACGCGTCGAGCGTGCCCTGCCAGTGGGCGCCGCGTTTCTGCGCGGTGCCGGACAGCGCGACGGCGCCCATCGCGTTGCGCGCGTCGCCATCGAAGCGCAGGTCTTCCACGGCGCCACGGGCGTTGAGAGCGACGGTGTCCAGTACCGCGCCCACGTCCACCGCGCTGCCCTGCAGCGCCAGGTTGCCGCTGCCACTGCGCCAGGGCAGGCGCCCGCGTAGGCTGAGCGTGCCCGCACTCCAGTCGTTCCAGCGCAGGTTCTCGCCACCGAGGTCGGCATCGATGTTCGGCGCATTGCGGGCGCCGGTGAGGCTGACCGTGCCGGCGAGCGTGCCGCTGGCCTCGGGCAGCAGGTCCGCGAGGTTGAACGGGCGGAACGCGGCGTCGATGGCCAGCGTATCGCCCACCCTGCCCTTCGCGGTGACGCGGCTGCCGCCGAGCGACAAGGCCAGATCGCCTTCGCCGTTGTTGCCGTCAAGCGCGAATGTGCCGCGTGCATCCAGCGGCCGGTCGCGCAGGCGACCGCTCAGCTTCGGTATGTCCAGCGCGCCCTGGAACAGGCCATCCTCGCGCTGGCGCCCCTGCGATGCGAGGTTGCCGGAGACGTTGCCGGTCCATCCTGCTGCGAAATAGCCGGGATCGAACCCGGCCAGCGTCGCCTTCACGTCCCAGTCCAGCACCGGCGCCCAGCCGACCTTGCCCGTCGCATCGAGCGTGCCGGTGGGCATGGTGGCGCGCAGCGTTTCCAGCTGCACGCGCTCGGCATTGCCGCGGCCATCGAATTCCAGCAGCGCGCTTTCATTGCCGCGCGTCAGCGTGGCCTTGCCGATGGCGGCCCAGGCGTCCAGCTTGCCGGCCAGGCCGAAGTCGCCTTCGGCGCCGATCATGCTGTCCGCTTCCGTACCCCAGCGCAGGCCGCGCGCGTTGACGGCGAATCGGAATCCGGGATTCTCCGGCGCGGTGAAGTCGGCGCGGCCGCGCAGCGAGGCATAGCCGTCGAACGCGCGGATCGCCAGCGGCTCCACGGTCAGCACTTCGCCGTCGATGCGCGCGTGCGAGGGTTCGATGACGACCGCGATGTCGCCCTGCCGCAACGTGCCCTGCAGGTCGGCGGCACCCCCGGCGCCCTTCGCGACCAGGTCGAACGACACGGGGGTGCTGTCCTCCATCACGCCGAGCAGCGAGAGATCAAGGGCGTCGGACTTCGCCGCGAAGTTCCAGGTCGGCTCCGTCTCGCCGCGCAGGGTCAGCGTGGCGCGCACGGGGGCCGGCGCAGCGCCGGACACGCCGACGCTCATGCGCGCGCGATTGCCGCGTGCCACCAGGCCGATGCGCGCGGGCGTGCGACCCAATGGCGCAGGGAACACTCCCGTCGCGGTGAGGTCGGTGGCGTATCCGTCACGCGGTGCGTAACTGCCGTGCACGCCGAATGCGCCGCGGTCGCTGGCGATGGCCAGCTTCTGCGCATGCACGTACCCGTTGCCGATGTCGATCGCGCCGGTTGCGCGCGAAATGTCGATGACCGGTTGTCCGCTCTGGCGGATCAGGAAGCGGTCGATCTCCATGCGGTCGGCCTGGATCGCCAGCGGCATCTCGATCTGCGGCAACACGTCGGGCCAGCGCGGCAGCTCGAACGGTTCATCGCTTTCGGGCACGTCGAGCATCGCGCCGCGCAGCTTCAGCACGTCCAGGCGCAGGCGCTTGCCGAGCAGCGGCCGCAGGTCGGGTTCCAGATAGACCTCGTCTGCTGTGAAGCGGATCGTGTCCCAGCGGAAATCCACGCCGCGCAGCGTCAGCGGACCGGCGATGGGGCCATCGACTTGCTTGTACGTCAGCGATGCGTCCGCCGGCAGCCGCGCCTGGATCTGCGCCAGCAGCACGTCGCGCCCGGCCACCGTCTGCAACAGCCAGTACAGGCCGATGCACAGCAGCACGAGCAGCACGCCGCTGCCGATCGCGCTGCGGATCGCCAACGTGCGCATGCGCGCCCTGCGGCGCGCGCGCAACTCGGCGATGCGCGCTTCGCGCTCTTCCGGTGTCAGGTCGTCGGGAAGCGCCTTCTTCCTCACAGGTCGGTCCCGATGTTGAGGTAGATCTGGAAGCTGGAATCCGGGTCGTTCAGGCCATGCGCCACGTCGAGGCGGACGGGACCGACCGGCGAACGCCAGCGCAGGCCCACGCCGATGCCGGTGCTGAGGTCGGGGCGCGTGCCGTCGAACGCACTGCCGGTATCCACGAACACCGCGCCGCCGTAAGGACCGCCCTTCGGATAGAACTCGTATTCAACGCTGCTGGTGAGCACGTTCTTCGCGCCAAGCGCGTAGTCGCCGCGGCGCGGCCCGACTTCGCGCCAGGCGTAGCCGCGGATGCTGCGGTCGCCGCCGGCGAAGAAGCGCAGCGAAGGCGGCATCGCCACCAGCGAACTGGTGAAGGTGTGCCCGTATTCGCCGCGCACGATCAGCGTGCTGTTGGCCTTGTAGCGCTGCGACCAGCGCGCGCGCATGTGGAACTGCAGGAAGTTGGCGTCCGAGCCCGCGCCGTCGACGCCGCCGCGCAACAGGAGGGACCCTGCCAGCTGGTCGGGACGGTTCGAACCGACCGGCGAATTGGTGTAGTCCGCGCGCAGCGACGGGTAGGTGAACGTGGCGTACTGCACGGTGGTGTCGGGCAGGCCGGTCAACGGATCATCCTCGACGTAGCGCCAGCGTTCCCGCAGCGCATGGATCGAGGCCACTGCCGTCCAGTCCTCGCTGACCTGGCCGCTGCGGCTGCCGGTGAACTCGACATGGCGCAGGTCGATGTAATCCGTCTGTTCGTCGCTGGCCTGCAGGCCGACCGTGTACCAGCCATCGAGCCACTTGAACGCGGGGATGCGGTACTGCGTGAGCAGCGTCTTGCGCTTCTGCGCGTAATCCAGGTGCGTGGACAGTTTGTGCCCGCGCGAGTTGACGTAGCGCCGGTCCAGCCCCAGCCGGATACCCGGGCCGCTCTCGGTGCCGTATGCCAGGCCGGCGGTGTAGATGTCGCGCCTGGCCAGCTCCAGGTTCACGTCGATCGGCACGCGCCCGTCGACGGCCTTGTCGGGATTGGCTTGGATGTCGATGCTGGAGAAGTAGTCCAGCCCGACCAGCGATTCGCGCAGCCGGTCCAGCTTGCCCTGGTGGAAGTAGCTGCCTTCTTCCCAGTACACCAGCTTGTCGAGCAGACCGGGGTCGAACTTGTCCTGGTGGAAGGTCGTCGCCCCCATGTCGTAGCGGATGCCGCTGACCCAGCCGAGTGCGATGTCGGCGGCGTGGTCGGCACGCGTGATCTCCACGCGGCGATGGGTGAAGTCCGCATCGAAGTAACCGCGGTCCGCCAGGCGCCGCACGATGGCCAGCTTGCTCGCCTCATAGGTGGTGTGGTCGAAGACATCCCCGACATCCGGCGCGAAGGCGGCCAGGTCTTCCTTGAGGTAACGGTCTTCACCGCCTTCGCCTTCGATGGACAGGTCGCGCCTGCGCACCCGCACCGGCTCGCCGAGCTGCACGCGCACGACCACCGTCAGGCGCTCGTCTTCGGCGGCCTCGCTGCGCGGGGCATCGATGGTGATGGTGGGCGAGTAGTAGCCGAACGGCTCCAGGGCCTCGCGCGTTTCGGCGACGGCTTCGCCCAGCAGGTATTCCAGCCGTGATTCGCCGAGGCGATTGCCGAGCGAGTCGTTGAGCGACAGCGCGGCGTTGATGTTCTCGACCATCAGTTCGTCGTCCAGCCCCTCGACCTGCACCTTGTCGACGATGGCCGCAGCCAAGGCGGGACCGGTGGCGGCGAGCAGAACGGCGACGGTGGCGAGGCGGGGGAATCGACGCATGCGGGGAGGATACCCGGTGGGGGTTAAGCGGGGTGAAGGATCGGTACGGTTTGTCCCGTCGCGGTTCACGCGACCAGTCGATCACATCATGCGGAGCATTCCCTCGCCCCGCGCGCGGGTAGAGGGTGCCGAAGGCGGGTGAGGGGCGAACGTAGCAAGGACACTGCTGCGCCTGTACAAGTACCGCGCTCTGCCCCTCATCCGCCCGCTGGGCACCTTCTCCCCGCCATGCGGGGAGAAGGAAACAAGCGTCAGCCCGACAGATGCTCGATCGCCGCTACCGCGCGGAAGCGATCAGCCAGGCGCTTCAGCAGTGCCAGGCGATTGGCACGCACGGCCGGGTCGTCGGCGTTGACCATCACGCTGTCGAAGAACGCATCAACCTGCGGCCGCAGGCGGGCGAGGTGGTTCAACACGGTGACGTAGTCGTGGTGGTGAAGGGCTTCGTCCGTCTCGCCGAGCACCGCTTCCACCGCTTCGGCCAGCGCGCTCTCGGCCGGGTCGGTCAGCAGCGCGCGGTCGATCGCGTGAGGGATGGCGATGTCGGCCTTCTTCAGGATGTTGCCAATGCGCTTGTTGGCCGCGGCCAGCGCCTCGGCTTCCGGCAGCGTGGCGAAGGTGCCGATGGCGTCCAGGCGGGTGTCGAAGTCGTACAGCGAGGCCGGCTTCAGTTCGGCGACCGCGTTGAAGTGCGCGGCAGGCACGCACTTGTCGGCGTAGTAGCTGCGGAGGCGGTCGAGGATGAAGTCGTAGAGTTCGCCATCCTGATTTGGCTGAGCAAGCGATAGCTGCGCGTCGCTTACGACGGGGTCTGGAAGGTGTGCCCCCGCCTCTTTCGCTTTCTCAAGAGCGTCGATTCTCTTGAGCGCATGATTGCCCGAAGCGCTGACATTAACCTCATGCCTAGCGCGCTTAAGCAGTTCGTGAAGATTGAGATTGAACCCACTCTCAATCACCGTCCTCGCCAATCCCAATGCATTACGCCTCAGCGCAAACGGATCCTTGTTGCCTGTCGGCTTCAGCCCCGCCGCGAAACCACCTGCCAGCGTATCCAGACGCTCCGCAATCGCCAGCACCTTGCCCAGCGGCGACAGCGCGATGTCGTCGCCGGCGAAGCGCGGCTGGTAGGCCTCGTCGATGGCCAGCGCGATCTCCTTCGCTTCACCCGCCGCGAGCGCGTAGTGGCGCCCCGCGATGCCCTGCAGTTCGGGGAACTCGTTGACCATGCGCGACTGCAGATCGTTCTTCGCCAGCAGCGCCGCCTTGCGAGCCTGTTCCGGATCTGCACCGACCTGCGCGGCGATCGTCTCCGCCAGCGCGGCCACGCGCGCGACCTTGTCGGCGACGCTGCCCAGCTTGGCCTGGTAGGTGACGGTCTTCAGCCCGTCGCCCATCGAGACGAGTCCCTGCTTCAGGTCCTCGTCGAAGAAGAACTTCGCGTCGCTGAAGCGCGGACGGATCACGCGTTCGTAGCCCTTGCGCACTTCGTCGACATTCTGCGATTCGATGTTGGCGATGCCGATGAAATGCTCGGTCAGCCTGCCGCCGTCGCTCAGCACCGGGAAGAACTTCTGGTTGATCTCCATTGTCTCGATCAGCGCTTCCTGCGGCACGGCCAGGAACGCGGATTCGAAACTGCACAGCACCGCGGCCGGCCACTCGGTCAGGCAGACCACCTGCTCGAGGTTGTCGTCGGTGATGCGCGCGCTGCCGCCGGCCTGCGCCGCGGCCTTCTGCACTTCCTCGACGATGCGGGCGCGGCGCGCGTCGGCATCGACCAGCACCTTGGCGCCACGCAGCGCATCCAAGTAATCGTCGGGCTGGCCGATCCAGACCGGCTTGTCGTGTTCGAAGCGATGGCCGCGGCTCATGCGGTCGGATTTCACGCCGAGCACCTCGGCGTCCACCACGTCCTTGCCCAGCAGCAGCACCAGCCAGTGCACCGGCCGCGCGAACGCGTAGTCGTGGTCGCCCCAGCGCATCGGCTTGGGAATCGGCATGCCGGCCAGCGCCTCGCGCACGATATCGGCCAGCAGGTCGGCGGTCTTCGCGCCCGGCTTCACCGAACGATGGACGAAGCGCTCGCCCTTGCCGTCGGTGGTACGCTCCAGCGCGGTCCAGTCGATGCCCGCTTTCGCAGCAAAACCTTCCAGCGCCCTGGTCGGTGCCCCGTTCGCGTCCAGCGCGATGTTGAGGTACGGGCCCAGCACTTCGGATGTCTGCTCGGGCTGTTCCACGTCCACGGCCGGCAGTAGTACCGCCAGGCGGCGCGGCGTGTACAACGGCTTGGCGTCGCCGCGCTCGTGGCCGATGCCACGCTTGTCGAGCGCCGCGATCACGCCATCGAAGAAGGCCTGCGCCAGGCCGGGCAGCGCCTTGACCGGCAGTTCTTCGGTGCCCAGTTCGATCAGCAGGGGTTTTTGTTCGCTCATGTCGTCAAGCCTTGTGGTGCGTTTCCCTTCTCCCCTCGGGAGAAGGTGCCCGAAGGGCGGATGAGGGGCGAGCGGAGTAATGACGGTCCAAACCACCGGGACTCAATCGCCCCTCTCCCCAACCCCTCTCCCGGTGGAAGAGGGGCTTCAAGCAGATTTCTTCAAACCGGGAAACCCGAGCTTCTCCCGCTGCGCGTAATACGCCTCGGCCACCCCCTGCGCCAGCTTGCGCACGCGCAGGATGTAGCGCTGGCGCTCGGTGACCGAGATCGCGCGTCGCGCGTCCAGCAGGTTGAAGCTGTGGCTGGCCTTGCAGACCTGCTCGTAGGCGGGCAGCGGCAGGCCGGCCTCGACCAGCTTCAGCGCTTCGTTCTCGCAGGCGTCGAAGCGGTGGAACAGTTCTTCCACGTCGGCGTGCTCGAAGTTGTACGTGCTCTGTTCCACCTCGTTCTGGTGGTACACGTCGCCGTACTTCACCACGCCCTGCGGGCCGACCGTCCAGACGAGGTCGTAGACGTTGTCGACGTTCTGCAGGTACATGCAGAGGCGTTCCAGGCCGTAGGTGATCTCGCCCAGCACCGGGCGGCATTCCAGGCCGCCGGCCTGCTGGAAATAAGTGAACTGGGTGACTTCCATGCCGTTCAACCAGACTTCCCAGCCCAGGCCCCAGGCACCGAGGGTCGGCGACTCCCAGTTGTCCTCGACGAAGCGCAGGTCGTGCACCCGCGGATCGATGCCCAGTGCCTTCAGCGACCCCAGGTACAGCTCCTGGATGTTGTCGGGGTTGGGCTTCATCACCACTTGGTACTGGTAATAGCGCTGCAGGCGGTTGGGGTTTTCGCCGTAGCGGCCGTCGGTGGGACGGCGGCTGGGCTGCACGTAGGCGGCATTCCACGGCTCGGGCCCGAGCGCGCGCAGGAAGGTGGCGGGATGGAAGGTGCCGGCGCCGACTTCCAGGTCCAGCGGCTGGATCAGCACGCAGCCCTGGTCGGCCCAGTACTGGTTCAGGGTCTGGATCAGCGCCTGGAAACTCAGGCCCTGGAAGGTGGTTACCGGTGAAATGGTTTGTCCGGCCATCGCGTTATCGTGCACTGCGGAAAAGCGGGCTAGTATACGGGCAAGCCCTTGTCCTTCCGCCGTTTTCCGCCCGTTCGCCGCCGTCGTGGATATGTCCGTGAAAGCCCCTTTCCTCATCGTCGAAACCGGCCAGCCGGTGCGCTCGATGCGGCGTTATGGCGGCTTCCCGCACTGGATCCGCGTGGCCGCCGGGCTGGAGGCGCACGAGACCGTGGTGGCGAATGTGGAGCGCGGCGATGCGCTGCCATCGCGCGAAGGCTTCGCCGGCGTCATCGTCAGCGGCTCGGCCGCCATGGTCACCGACCGCGCCGACTGGAGCGAGCGCAGTGCCGACTGGCTGCGCGACGCCGCCCACGAGGGCCTGCCGCTGCTCGGTATCTGCTACGGGCACCAGTTGCTGGCGCATGCGCTGGGTGGCGAGGTCGCGTACAACCCGGCTGGGCGCGAATCCGGCACGGTCCACATCGACCTGCACCCGCAGGCACAGGACGATCCGCTCTTCGCCGCGCTGCCGCGCAAGTTCACGGCCCACGCCACCCACGTACAGACCGTGGCCCGGCCCCCGGATGGCGCGACCGTGCTGGCCCGGTCCGAGCAGGACGACTGCCATGCGTTCCGCTGGCGCGATCGCGCCTGGGGCGTGCAGTTCCATCCCGAATTCGCCACCCACCACATGCGCGGCTACGTGCACGCCCGCGCCGAGCACCTGCGCAGCGAGGGCCGCTGCCCCGGCACCATCGCCCGCGGCGTGACGGCGGCGCCGCAAGCCCGCAAACTATTGCGGCGGTTCGTCCGCCATGCGCGTGGCCTGCACGCGCGCTGAGCATTCCTGCTGTACTTCTCCCAGAGATCCCCGATGTCGACGATCAACAAGGTGCCGGCCAGTGCCGGCGCGGAATGGCTGCTGGCGGGCTTCGCGCTGCTGAAGCGCGCGCCGGTGCCGCTGATCACGATCAGCCTGTCCGGACTGCTGGTAGTTGCCTTCGGGTTGGTAGTGGCGTTGATCGGGATGCTGGCTGCGTCTGCCTTGCCGTTTCCGCTGTCTTTCCTTGGGTCGCTCGCTGCCAATCTCGTTTTGCTGGGCGTACCCTGCATCGTCTTCAGTGGCGTGGTTTGGGCGGCACGGGAGGTTGCGGAGGGGCGGGTCGCGACCCTTGAGCATCTGCAGGTGGGCCTACGTCACCTGCGCCCGCTCGTGGTGGTGTCCCTAGTGCCGGTGATCGTGACGATGTTGTGTGGTTTGTTGCTGATTGCACTGATCGGCCCCGAGGGCGCTCAGCAGACCAATGAGGTGATGCTGAAGCTGCGAGAGCTCAGCGCTAGCGGCGCGCCGCCGAATCCTCAGCAAGTGACTGCGCTGATTTCCGCGCTGCCGGTTCTGAGGCTCATGTTGTGGGTGGTGGCTGTTGTCATCATTACGCCGGTGGTGATCCTTCTGGTCATGGTCGCCATGGCCGAGGTCGTCTTCCGCGACCGCGGAGGCATGGCTGCCCTGCGTGCGAGCCTGTCAGTGAACCTGCGCAACTTCCCGGCACTGGTGGTTTTCTCGGTGCTGCTGACGATCCTCATGTTCGTGCTGAATCTGGCACTCAACATGGTCGGCGTCTTCATCCAGCTAGTACTGGGTCCGGTGATTGCCGTACTGCTGATCAACGCCACGATGGTGGGCAGCCTGATGCCCATCATCGCAGGCGCGGCGTACACCGCGTGGCGTCAGATGCTGGATGGGGATAAGCCTGCGTCGACAGGTGGCTCTTCGCCGACGTCGACGCGGATCGAGGTCTGAACCTTAGGGATCGTGAGGCGGCGGGCCAAGGCCCGCCCTACGAAGCGGGCTGTTCTTTCGGTTTGAGCCAGCCCGCCGCGATGATGCCCAGCTCGTAAAGCAGGCACATCGGGATCGCCAGCATCAGCTGCGACACCACATCGGGCGGGGTGATCAGTGCGGCGATGACGAAGACACCGACGATCGCGTAACCGCGCCCCTCCCGCAGCTGCTGCGGTGTCACCCAGCCCAGCAGCACCATGATCACCAAGGCCACGGGCAGCTCGAAGCTCACGCCGAACGCCAGGAAGATCACCATCACGAAGTCCAGATACTTCGCCGGGTCCGGCGCCAGCGTCACGATGTCCGGCGTGAACACCGTCAGTGCGTGGAACACGCTGGGCAGCACGAGGAAGTAGGCGAACGCACACCCCGCGTAGAACAGCACGATGGCCGACACCAGCAACGGCATCGCCAGGCGCTTCTCATGCTTGTACAGACCGGGCGCGACGAAGCTCCATGCCTGGTACAGCAACCAGGGCGAGGACAGGAACAACGCGAGGAAGAACGCCAGTTTGATCGGCGCGAAGAACCCGGAGGTCGGGTCGCTGGCGATCATTTGCGTGGCCTGCCCGGCGGGCAGTTGCGAAATCAGCGGCTGGGCGAGGCGATCATAGAGCTGGCGTACGAACGGCAGCAGCGCCAGCAGGATCACCCCGGTACCCGCCAGCCCGCGCATCAATCGCGTGCGCAGTTCCAGCAGATGTTCCATCAGACTGCTTTCGGCTTCCTGATCCGGGGAGGTGCGATTCATCGCGCGTCCTTGGGCGGGAACAGGTCGGCGGTGGTGCCGGCTTCAGGCTGGTGGTTCGCTTCCAATGGCGCATCGATGTCCGCGTCGGTCGTCGCATCGGAACGGCGTTCCGATTCGATCACCGGCTCGGGCTCCCTCTCTGCAGATGCTGCCGGCGGCCTCGCGAGCGCGGGAGGCGTGATGGCGGATTCGACGTCGTCGCGAAGCGCCTTGGCGTCCTCGCGCGCCGCCTGGCGCACGTCCTCGAACTGGCGTTCGGTCTCGCGCGCGCTGTCGCGGATACGCTGCTCGGTATCGCGCAGGGCGTCCTGAGCATCCCTGAGGTTGCGCTTGAGTTCTTCGGACGCGAGCTCGCGCTCCAGCTCGTCCTTCACCGAGTACCACTGCGCGCGGGCGCGTCGTACCCACAGGCCGGCGAACCGCGCCGCCTTGGGCAGGCGCTCGGGGCCGAGCACGATCAACGCGACGACCGCGATGACCAGCAGTTCACTGAAACCGATATCGAACATGGTCGCGGCGGACGTCCCGCCGGATCAGCGGGCGTCGCGGTCGCGCTCTTTGGCGGCGTCGGATGCGTCGCTGCGCGACTGGTCATCGAGCTGGCCGGCGGGCTTGTCGTCGTCCTTCATGCCCTTCTTGAAACCCTTGACCGCTTCGCCCAGGTCCTGGCCGGCATTGCGCAGGCGCTTGGTGCCGAAGACGAGCAACACGACCACCAGCACGATGATCCAATGCCAGATGCTCAAACCGCCCATGGTGTGCTCGCAGGAAAGTTGGGGCGCTCAGGATAGCGCAGGCAGACCGCCGGGATGGCGATCCACCGCCCATTACTTCCGTTACGGGGTGCCATCCAGCGGTTCGGTGCGCACCTCGCCGTCCTGCACGGGCTCGAATCCCTGCGCCTGGGCCGGGGCTTCGACGACCACCGGCGCGACGGCGGGCGCGGGGGTGCGCGCAGCGGCCGACGCCGTTGCGCCGGCCGTGCCACGGTTGCCGCGTGCCAGTTCGGTGACTTCCTCCAGCTCGTCGCGGAAGCCGACCACCGCATCCGACGGCTGCCCGGCGCGGCTCTCGAAAATGGCGCGAGGCGTCGCGGCGCTGCCGTAGACCGAGGTGTTGGCTTCGTCGTCGATCTGCAGCACCGCGCCATCGAGCGCCACCCCGGCGAACAGACCGCGCGCCCGCGACCACGACCAGATCTCGGCCTTCAGCTGGCCGTCGGTGGATGCGCTGGCGTTGCGGCCCACCGGACCGGCGGCCACGCCCGCGTCGGCGCCGAGGGTGAACTTGCCGTTGACGATGGAGTCGAGCGAGCGGTCGTTGCGGAACACCAGCACCACGTCCGACGACTGCACGCCAGCCTGGAAGCCGATGCTGCCACCGGTGAGCTTGATGAAGACCGGCTGCGACCAGCTGCCGTCCGGGTTCTTCACCGACATCAGGCCGTGGCCGCGACGGCCGCCGATCACCAGCCCCGCCTTCAGCGTGTCGGGGATCACGACGATCGCCCGTCCTTCGTCGAGCAGCTTGTCGGGAATGCCGTTTTCCGGAATGCGCTGGATTTCGTTGAGCACGCGCACTGCATTGGCGGCGCGCTCGTCTTCCTTCGGCCCCGCGATGGCCTGGCCGGCGAACAGGGCGGCGGCCAGCGCGAGCGCGGTGGGCGGCAGCAGGCGACGGGAGGTGCGGTTCATGGCGGCTCCATAAGGGGGTTTCGCAGCAGGACGCTGCAACTGCTTGAAAGTAGGCGCGCAGGGATGAATCGGTGCTGACAGCGGGCGCCGACCACCGGTGGTGCAAGACCGGCTCGGTGCGATGCAGGGGCTCTGCCACAATACGCGGATGTCCGACACGCCCACCGCCCTGCTCGTCGTCAACCTCGGTACGCCCGAGGCGCCGACACCCCGCGCCGTCCGGCGCTACTTGGCCGAATTCCTGCACGACCATCGCGTGGTGCAGCTGACGCGATGGCTATGGTGCCCGCTGCTGCACTTCGTGATCCTGCCGCTGCGGGGACCGAAGGCGGCCGCGAAGTACGCCAGCATCTGGCTGCCCGAGGGTTCGCCGCTGGCCGTGTACACGCGTCGCCTGGCCGTTGCGCTGCAGGCACGGTTGCCGGCATGGCGCGTGCGGGATGCGATGCGCTACGGCGAGCCATCGGTGGCCAGCCGCCTGCAGGCGCTGCGGGCCGAGGGCATCCGACGCGTGGTCGTGCTGCCGCTGTATCCGCAGTACTCCACGACCACCACCGAGTCGGTGCGCGACGTGGTCGTGCGCGAGGCGACGGGCTTGGAGGTGCGCTTCATCGAGGACTATTCCGTCGATGCCGGTTGGGTGCAGGCGGTCGTCGATGCGATCCGCCAATGGCGCGCGCGGCAGGGGGCGGGCGAGCACCTGCTGTTCTCCTATCACGGGCTGCCGCAACGACTGGCGCGCAACGGCGACCCGTATCCGCAGCGCTGCGAGGCCAGCACGCGTGCCATCGTGCAGGCGCTGGGACTGCGCGACGGCGAGTGGACGCTGACCTACCAGTCCCGCTTCGGCAAGGAGCGCTGGCTGGAACCGGCCACCGACACCACCCTGCAGGCGCTGGTGGCGCGCGGTGTGCGCAAGGTCGATGTGGTGTGTCCGGGCTTCGCGGTGGATTGCCTGGAGACGCTGGAGGAGGTCGGTATCGGCTTCGCCGAGCAGGTCGCGCACGCCGGCGGCGAGCTGCGTTACATCCCGTGCCTCAACGATGATGGGCAGCATGCCGATGCGCTGGCTGCGCTGGTCAGCCAGGCGGACGACGCGCGCGCATGACGTTGGAAGCGTTCGAAGTCGACATCGCGTTGGGCCGGATCAGCGGGCTGCGCAGTGCGGCGAAGACGGGTCCGCGCGTGCTCGCCCTGCATGGGTGGCTCGACAATGCGGCCAGCTTCGTCCCGATCGCCGGCCATCTGCCGGGGCTACAGCTCGTGGTACCGGACCTGCCGGGCCATGGACGCAGCGCGCATCTTGCGCCCGGGGCGGAGTACACCAGTGGCGTGGCGGTCAACGCGGTGCTCGATATCGCCGATGCGCTGGGCTGGGAGACGTTCTCGCTGCTCGGCCATTCGATGGGTGCGGGGATCGCCAGCCTGATGGCGGCCGCCGTGCCGCAGCGCGTGGAGCGCCTGGTGGTGATCGAAGCGCTCGGTGGCCTAGCCGAGACCGTCGAACGTACGGCCGACCGGTGGCGTGAGGCGATCGCCGCTGCGCGTTCGCTGCCGGGCAAGCAGCTGCGCGTGTTCGGCGACCTCGCGGCACCGGTGCGGGCGCGCATGCAGGCGAACCAGTTGAGCGAACCCGCCGCACGCCTGCTGGTCGAGCGCGGGGTACGGGCGGTCGACGGCGGCTATGTCTGGAGCAGCGACCCGCGCCTGACCCTGCCCACCCCGCAACGACTGGACGAGGCGCAGCTGGCAGCGCTGGTGGCAGGCGTCGCCTGTCCGACCACCGTGGTCTACGCGGACCCGCCGCAGGCTTATTTCCCGGAACCGTTGCGCTCGCAGCGGGCGGCACTGCTGCCCGACGGCCGGCTGCATGTCATCCCCGGCACCCACCACCTGCACATGGAAGACCCCGCGACGGTCGCCGCGCTGGTCTCAGCGTTTCTGCTGCCCTGACGCGCCGCGCTTGGCGGAATGAAACGCTACCGCCAGCGCGATATCGCCCTTCCGGATCGGCGCGCTGCTCCGCCACCATGCGGTGGTGGCGGCATCCAGTTCGCTGTCGTCCTGCGCCAGGCGGCGCAGCAGGGTGATGTCTTCCGCACTGGCCAGTTGCTCGTCGGGAAGGTAATACCGCTCCAGCGGAAGCCGCGCAGCCTCCGGCGTGCGGGTCAGGCGTGCGATGAGCGCTATGGCGGCGAAGCCCAGCAGCACGTAGCCGGCCAGGAGGGTGGGAATCGAATCCCGCGCGCTGCCCACCCACGCCACGGTTCCGGCCACCAGCAAGAGTGCGAGGAGCAGCCTGGCGACACGGTCGAACCGCTGGATCGCACTGGCAGCCCGCCGACGCTCGCGCGCTCGGTTGCCGGCCTCTTCCACCGACAGGCTCTTGCGGCTCATCAGGGCGCGACGGGCATTGAGGCTGGCCGCCGTCTCGGAGGTGGGGACGGCATACAGCGAGAACTTCCGCATCGAATCTGCACCTTCGTCGCGCGTGGCGGAGACGGCACGGGAAGGGGAACGGGGGGTAAGCGGGCGGTGATCCATGGCGATATCGGCAGTGGGAAGGATCCGACGAGGTGTCGGCGCTCCCCAGGGGGCCGCCACCATCGGCTCCCCATTGAATCGTGACGCACGTCTCACTCAGGACATGCAATCCCTTCTCATCAGCCCTGGCGGGTCTCGAGGAGACGATGCAGCGAGGCCTTCAGCCGACGCCCTTCCGCATGGAACCAAGCGCGTTCGTCGCGCCAGGCCGGAAAGCGGACTTCGACCTCCCGCCAGAAGGCCGGCGAATGGTTGGCCTGGAGCAGATGGCACAGCTCGTGGACCAGCACGTATTCGAACGCCGAAGGGCGGCCCAGCACCAGCGCCAGGTCCAGCGTCAGCGTGCCATCGGGTGCCAGCGACCCCCATTGCGAGGACATCACCTTCAGGCGGATCTGCCGCGGCGACCGGGGCAGTCCCGCGAGATAGCCCGGCAGCCAACGACCGATGTCGGCACGCGCTTCGGCCTCGTAGAAGCCGCGTAGCGTCCTCCGCAAGGTCGCATCGCTGACGCGGGCAGGCAGGAATGCATGGATGCCGTCCTGCTGCCGTTCGATCCGCGCGAAACGTCCCTCGTGCCAGTGCAGGGGAAGGTCTTCGCCGCGCAGCGGCAGGTGGCTCGTCACGCCCGGCGCCCAGGGTGTCGCGTCGTCATCGGGTGCATGGCGGGCGAGCTGTTCGCCGAGCCACCCACGATGCTGCTGCAGGAAGCGGTCGCCGGAAACCAGACTCGCGCGCCACGGCAGCGTCAGCCGTGCGCCGCGTTCGTCGACGCTGAGCTTCAGGCGCTTCGCACGGGGATCGCGGACGCGTCGGACTTCGATGGTCGCGCCGTCGTCCAGCGTCAGGTGAACCACATCGCGTTCGATGCTTCGCGGGGGGGCGGGTTTGCGGTGGAGCAGTCGGAGCATGGGCACGCCGTAGCGGTGAACGAAGAAGCCGGCGTAGGCGCCGGCTTCTTCGTGGGGACATCAGGCCGGCGCGATCACTGTCGGTACCGGTAGGCCGAGGAACTGGCCATGGGGCGTCCGTAGGGAACGCCCACCGACGGGGGACCGGGAGGTTGGGAGGCGACGAGCGCGTGGGCCTCCTGACGCCAGCCGGTCAACAGCCGTTCGCAGCGGTTGGCCAAGCCGCGTTCGTCATCGGTTGCGGCGAAGGCCTTGTCGTCGCATTGGCGGATGAACTGCTTGCCGGAGGGCGTCAGCACGTCCGGGGTGACAAGCTTGAAGTCGTGGCGCGCGGTTTGCGTGGACGCCTCAGGCGCCGACTCGGGTGTGGCCATGCATGACCCCGCCGCCGTCAAGGCGACACCCAGGGAAAACACGATCAGGATCGACTTCATCTCACTCTATCCTTGTGTGGTCGGCAATCGATCCTGCGCCCGTCTCCGGACGCGTGTCAATGCGAAGGCATCCCACCCTCGGACCGCGGACCGATTCAGCTTTCGACCTTGCTGAGCTTCAACGCATGCTCCAGCACCAGGAACAGCCGCTTCAGCTCGCCCGCCATCAGGGCGAAGCGGGCATCGAGCTCGGCGCGCAGGTCGTCGTGTTCGGTGTTCTCCAGCTGGTCGACCGCGCCGTCGAGGAACTTCAGCTTGCGCACGATCAGGTCCTCGCCGAGGACGAACGACACGTGGTCGTCCAGCACCAGCGCGAGCTTGGTGACCTGCTTGCCGGCTTCCAGGTGCTTGGCGATCTCGTCGCTCTGCAGTTCCTGGTTCTGGCACTTCACCACCGCGCCGCCTTCCATCGCATCCTTGAGCTCGCATTCCTCACCCAGCGACAGGCCTTCCGGCAACGGTTCGCCGGCGATCCAGCCGGTCAGCACGCTGCGCGGCGCGACTTCGGCGTTGAGCGGGAGAGCGGGGAAGCTGCCCAGCGCTCGGCGCACTTCCGACACCACGTTCTCGCCGGTCTTGCGCGAAGACGCATCGACGGCGATGAAGCCGTGCTCCAGGTCGATCAGCGCGTCGGTACGCGACGGCTTCACGAACGCGCGCGGCAGCAGTTCGTGCAGCAGGTCGTCCTTCAGGCGCTTGCGGGTCTTGCCGCCGGGCTTGCGGCCTTCCTTCGCTTCGATTTCCAGCAGCTTCTTCTGCAGCAGGTCGTTGACCACCGCGCCGGGGAGGATCTTGTCCTCGCCGCCGACGCTGAGCCAGATGGCGTCGTTGATGCGGTGGGAAAGCGCGTCTTCGCCGCGACCGAACGGGGAAATGAAGCCGCGCGAGGACAGCTCCAGCGGGCCGACCGGTTTGAGCACCGCCTCCGGCAGCAAGTCGTCGAGCTGGGAAAAATCGAGGGAGGTCGGGAAACGGAACAGCGTGAGATTGCGGAAGAACATCGATTATCCAGAAGTTGGGAAAAGCCGCTCCTCCCGTGGACGGGCGGAGTGATCGAAACGGAAGGGTTACTGCGGTGTCTCGCCGTCGGCGTGCGGCTCACCGGCCAGCCATGCATGGGCGTCATGCAGCGTGGCGCCGTCGCGATGGCCCAGCGAGAGGAAATCGAACAGTCTTGCGTCGCTCAACTGCGACGGACGGATATCGCCCAGCGCGCGCGCGATGGTCTCGATGCGGCCGGGCGTGTCCCGCTCCCAGGCATCCATCATTTTCTTCACCTGCTTGCGCTGCAGGTTCTCTTGGCTGCCGCACAGGTTGCAGGGGATGATCGGGAACGCCTTCGCATCGGCGTACGCGGCGATGTCGTCCTCGCGGACGTACGCCAGCGGGCGGATCACCACGTGCTTGCCGTTGTCCGACAGCAGCTTGGGCGGCATGCCCGAGAGCTTGGCGTGGAAGAACAGGTTGAGGAAGAACGTCGCCACCAGGTCATCGCGGTGGTGGCCCAGCGCGATCTTGGTGAAACCGTTGTCCTCGGCGTAGCTGTACAGCGCGCCGCGGCGCAGGCGCGAGCACAGCGAGCACATGGTCTTGCCTTCCGGAATCACCCGGCTGACGACCGAGTAGGTGTCCTGCTCGATGATGTGGAAGGGCACGCCGACGCGTTCCAGGTACTCCGGCAGTACCTGTCCCGGAAACCCGGGCTGCTTCTGGTCCAGGTTCACCGCCACCAGCTCGAAGCGCACCGGCGCCTTCTTCTGCAGCTGCAGCAGAATGTCCAGCATCGTGTAGCTGTCCTTGCCGCCGGACAGGCACACCATCACCTTGTCGCCGTCCTCGATCATGCCGAAGTCGGCGATCGCCTGGCCGACCTGGCGGCGCAGGCGCCTGGCCAGCTTGCCCTGCTCGTGCGTGACACGGCGCGGGTCGACGGCCGGGCGGCGCAGGACGGGGTCGGGCAGGGGCAGGACGGTACTCATGCCGCCATTCTACCCGGCGTCCCGATGCGCCCTCGCCCCGGCGCACGGAGGGGCGCGTGGTGCCTGGCAGCCACCGTCCCGTCGCGTGCGGCCGGCACCGGCGCGCGGTGACGGTGGGGAGGGCGACGGTGTACGCTCATCGCGTGAACATCGACAGTCTCGCCGACATCACCGACAAGATCGCCGCGCTCCGGGTCGAACATCGCGATCTGGACGACGCCATTGCGCGCCTCGTCGATGATGCGGACGCGGACGAAGTGGCGATCAAGCGCTTGAAGAAGCGCAAGCTGTGGCTGAAGGACTGCATCGCGCGTCTGGAAAGCGCACTGATCCCGGACGAGCCCGCCTGAGTTCCGCACGACGGACATGGCGTTGGCCCGCGAAGCGGGCCAACGGAAGCAGGGAGCGGGGGCCGGGTCGAGTGCCCCGCCGTCCACCGTCAGGGCGGCCGGGAGTATGGCACTCGAAAAGGCGCGGTCGGGGGCGGGACGGGCATCCACCAGAGCGATAGCCGCCGCGCATGTCGCCAGGCGGGCGAGGTGGATGAGACGCACCGGATTCCCCTGCGTGTGTCGACATTGCGTGTGGCGCCCGGTTCCCCACCGTGTGCCGCGGGCGGGTATAGCCACGGCGTCGGCAGAGACCGCTCGACCGCGCAGGCGGGAATCGCGTGATGGAGGCGCAATCTGACGCACTGCGTCACCGGGAAGCGTGCCGCGCCGCCGCCCGTGCGCACGTCAGGCGCTCCGTCCCGCCATGCCACGCCCGCCGCAGGTGTCGTTCGCGGTCCCGGCGGGTCGCGGCGGCAGTTGGCCCGATGCTTGCTTGGTAGTCCGGGTGTGGGGATTTCCCCGACCAAGGACCGCCTGCCGTCCTGCCGGCGCCGCGGTTCCCAACGACATGCCACGCGCACGCCTGTGCGGTGGCGAGGGAGTGGCATGGAGCAGGACAAACCCTTCAACCCCCGCATCCCGGTCTCGGCCCGTGAGGCCCGGTTGGCATCGGCGGCGACCGACGAAGCGCTGGCCGGCATCGGACTGCGGATGCGGCGTATGTTGCCCGGCGAGGCGCTGGGCGACGTTCCGCGCCTGCGCCGCGAGGTTTACTTCCACGAACAGGGCCAGTTCGGCGACCGCAGCAAGCGCGTCACCGACGGCCTGGATGGCTGCGGCACCACGCTGGCGGTGGAGAAGGGTTCGCACGCGATCGCCACGCTGCGGCTGCACGACTTCTCGCCGCTGGCGGTGCAGGTCGAATACGGCAACCTGTTCCGGATCGACGATTTCGCGCGGACCTGGCCGTTGTCGCAGGTGGCCGTGGGCACGCGCTTCGCGGTGCAGGCGGACGAACGCAACAAGCCCGTGGTGGATCGCTTGATGGAGGAGGCCTACCGGTGGGCGCAGGAATCGCGCATCCAGTTCTGCCTGCTTGCCTGCGAGCCCTTCCTGCACGGCGTGTTCGAGCACTACGGATTCCGTGAGTACCTGCCGCCGGCGATCCTGCCGGGCGGCGTGGACCTGCTGCGCATGGTGCTGGTGATGGAGGACGAGCCGTATCTGTCCGAATGCGGCTCGCCGCTGCACCGGCTGATACGCGATCCGGCCCGCGCGCTGCCGGCGAAGGCGTGGCTGACGCGGTCGTTCCACGCGATGTGCTGATGCCCTCGCGGCTGCCAAACCGCGTCACGGGTGAGCGGCCACCCGACGTGGGCTGCCTGGCCGTGCTCCACGGTGCGGCCGGATACCGCCTCGGTCGTGTCCCCGGGGCGGACAGCGCCGCCGCGCACTGACGGGCGCAGCTGCGCGCCGCATCACCACGCTCACTCCTGCGGGGGGGGCACCTCGGCCGGCGCGGCGGCCTTCGCCGCTTCCGGGCTGACCTTTTCGATGGTGTGGCGCAGTTCGCGGCCGAGGATGGCCTTGGCATCGCGCGCCCACGCGTCCAGGCGCTCGTCGAACACCAGCTTGCTGTTCTCGTCCGGCCACACCAGTTTCATCTCGCGCAGCTTCTGGATGAAGCCGCGGAACAGGGTCTTGTCGAAGAACTCCGGCGCCGCCGGCGCATACAGCAGGCTCAGGCGCTGCGCGGCTTGCTGGCACAGGCCCTCCAGTTCGGCGGCACCCAGCGTGCCGGGACCATTCTTCACCAGCACCGAAATGGCGATGTAGTAGCGCTCGAACGCCTGCTGCAGCGAGTGGCCGATCGCGCGCAGGCGGAAGACCTCGTCGGTCTGGCCGGCACTGCGCGCCAGGATGCCGCCGTCGTCGTCGTTGACCTGCTGCAGCAGGCCTTCGCGCACGAACACGTCGATCGTCCGTTCCATGCGCTCGGCGAACTCGTCCTCGCTCCACGGCAGGAACAGCTCGGCCTGCAGGAACGGGTACAGCGTGCGGCCCAGCCGCAGTACGCCGGCACGGCTCATGCGCCGGTTGTTCTGGAAGCAGCACGCGATCCACGACGAGGCCGTGAACAGGTGCAGGACGTTGTTGCGGTAGTAGCTGAGCAGAACGGCGGTGTCGTCGTCCACGCTCAGTACGTCGCCGAGCGGATGCTTGATCCGCTGCAGCATGTTGATTTCTTCGGCGTGGGAGATGATGCGGTCGGGCGAGTGCGGCGTGACCGTCACGCGGTCGGAGTACGGCAGTTCGGCCAGCAGCGTCTTCGATAGTTCGATCTGCGCGACCAGATCGGCCTCGCCCATCGCGTGCTTGGGCGTGGACAGGAGCGCCAGCGCCAGCAGGTTGATCGGGTTCACGTCCGCGGCGCGGTTGATGTTGACCTGGATCTGCTGCGCCAGCGCATCGACGATGTCGGACAGCCACGCGGGCTTTTCTTCTTCGCCGACCGGCGTGCCGTCCCACTCGGGCGCGTACCGGGACAGTGCGTCGTTCAACGGGATCGGCTCGCCGAAGTTCACCACCACCTGGCCGTAGTTCTGCCGCAGTACCTTGGGAATGCCCCACAGCACGGCCCAGATGGATTCCTTCTCCTTCGGGCGGCCGCTGAGTTCGTCCAGGTAGCTGGTGCCCTCGAGCAGTTTCTCGTAACCGATGTAGACCGGCTGGAACAGCACCGGCTTGCGCGGCTGGCGCAGGAACGCGCGCAGCGTCATCGAGATCATGCCGCCCTTGGGCGGCAACAGGCGGCCGGTGCGCGAGCGTCCGCCTTCGATGAAGTACTCCAGCGAATAACCACCCGAGACCAGCTGCGCCACGTATTCGGTGAACACGGCCGAGTACAGCGGGTTGCCGCGGAAACTGCGGCGCATGAAGAACGCGCCGCCCTTGCGCAGCAGCGTGCCGACCACCGGCAGGTTCAGATTGATGCCGGCCGCGATGTGCGGCGGCACGATGCCGCGTTCGTACAGCAGGTAGGACAGCAGCAGGTAGTCCATATGGCTGCGGTGGCAGGGCACGTAGACGACTTCGTGTCCGGGCGCGGCCTCCTTGAACTTGTCCAGGTGGTGGACCAGCACGCCGTCGTAGATCTGGTTCCACACATGGCTCAGCAGGAAGCTGGCCGAGCGCACCACCGGGTTGGAATAGTCGGCGGCGATTTCCCACGCATAGGCATGCGCCTTCTTCCACGCGTCCTCGGGCTTGGACTTGTCTCGCCTGGCCTGTTCGGCGATGGCTTCCTTGACCGGGTCGGCGGCGAGCACCTGGTCCACCAGCAGGCGGCGGGTGGACAGGTCGGGGCCGATGATCGCTTCGCGGATGCGGTGGAAGTGCGTGCGGAGCACGCGCGAGAGTTTGCGGACGGTGCGTTCGGGTTCCAGGCCCTCGTCGACGGTATCGCGCAGCGACACGGGCGGGGCGAACCGCACGATGGTGCCGCGACCGTTCAACAGGATCGCCAGCAGGCGGCGGAAACGGCCGACGATGGCCCAGTTTTCCGAGAACAGGACCGAGAACCAGCCGCTCTGCTTGTCCGGCGCGCGGCCGACGAAGATCGAGACCGGCACCAGCTGCACGTCCAGGCCCGCGCTGGCGCGATGCGCTTCCAGCAGGCGCGCCAGCGAACCGGAATGCGTCTTGGCGCTGACCTGGTCGGGGATCAGCGTGCTGGCGTTGCGGCGCGACAGGGCCACGTAGGCGCGCTTGCGGCCCAGCGGATTGCCACCGACGGGCAGGGGCACCAGCGGGGACGGCAGGCCGGCGTCGCGGCAGGCGCGATCGAGGATCAGCGCATTCGACAGGCCGTAGTCTTCCAGCACGTAGCAGACCGGGCGGCCGTCCAGCAGCTCGGCCGGCGCGGCGGGTTCGATGTTCAGGGCCAGCCAGGGGTCGGCCAGGCGCCCGAGCAGGCGCGCCCACAGCGGACGTTTCGCCTGGCGGGCAACCGGGGCCATCGGCAGGCCGGCCGTCCCACGCATGTCGACATCCGCGGCCGGAGGCTGGGTCGCGTCAGGCACGGGCACGTCCGTCGCGCCCGGCTTCTTCTCCGGCGGCGTCGGGGTCGGGCCGTCCGGGAACGGCAGGGAATTCTGTTCAGGCATCGACCGCATTATGGCCCACCCCCATGGCCGGCTGGGAAGCGGTTACAGCGCGCAGCGAGTGCCGCCCTTCAGTTCCCCCGATCGCAGCGGCGGCGATGGGAGCGATGCACGTGGCGGAAACGTAGCGGTTCAGCGTCCCCGATACGGCTCACAGCCCACGCCGTCGTTGTCACGGTCCAAGTGCGGCCCGTAGCCAGGATCTCCGCGCCCCACAGGCGCAGCCCCGCGCGCGCGGGCCTCGTCGCAGTTGCGGAAAGCGCGTGCGGGCGCCGGCGGCTGCATGTGCGGCGGCGCCAACGGCTGTTTCGGTGCAGCCCTGGCGCGCGGGATGATGCGGTGGCAATGGTAGTCACCGCTTTTCCGGTCGGTATGGCACCCCTGCTTGTCCACGCCCCCCCGGGTGTGCAGGCACCGAGGAGGCGCACGCCAGCCACGCGGCCAGCGCCAGCCCCGCTCTCGCGTGGTGTCCCGGCATCATCAGGGTGACGGTGGGGTTTCGGGCTCGGAGGGCGCGGGGGCCGGGACATCGGGCGGGGGCAAGGCCGCCAGGACATCCTCGGCGTGCTTGAGGTAGTCGCTGAGGTACCAACGATCGCCGCGCCGCGTGAGGCTGACCACCGTGTCGATCTCGCGCTCGCCCAGCGGGTAGTGGATGCGCACGGTGGCCGTGTCGCCCTTCTCCTCCACCAGGCCCGTGCGCAGGTCGGTGAACGTGGTGTCGAGCGGCAGCCCATAACGGGAGAAGGTCGCCTTGGCCTCGATGAAGAACGGCGTCAGCCGTTGCAGGCTGGCCGTCATGCCGGCCTCGCTGAGGTCCTGCTCCGTGGTCAGTCCGCTGCGACGTGCAGCCGGCGCCAGTCGGGCCAGCGTGGTGCGCGCCAGCGCAGGGTCACCCAGGGGTGCCTGCTGCGCCCAGTCGCCGAGCGCGGCGATCACCTGCGCGTAATGGTCGCGTTCTTCCTGGGTGTAGTCGCCCTCGTTCTTCACGTACTGCACGCCGAACAGCCCCAGCGTGCGCGCGGCCTCCTTCAAGTCCCGGTCCTGGCGCGCGAACTGGCGGTCGAAGCTGCGCTGCAGCGTCTTCTCCGCGTCCTTCGCCGACAGCGCGGCCAGCATCGGCACCAGCTTGTCCTCCAGGGGCAGCTCGCTCAGCGGCCAGCGGCTATGGCCGGCGCGCCAGGCGGTATCCAGCCGGTCGTGGAGGTCGGGAGGCACGGCGTCGCGGGCGAAGCCGACCAGATCATTCCGCTGCAGGTGGGTGGCCAGTTGGCGCACGGCGGCGGCCGGACCACTGGCGGCACCGGCAAGCTCCTCCGGTCCATGCTTCTTGCAGGCGGCCAGCAGCAGCAGCGACAGCCCGAGGGCTGCCAGCACGCGCGGGACGGACGCGGATGGCCTTGGCTTCATGCGGTGTGACTCCCCAGTCGCCCCGCATCTTCGCGGCCCGCGTGGGCGGGCGGCAAGCACCGTCGTCGCAAGTTCTCCGCCGGCGGCCCATAAAAAAGGAGGCCGGGGCGTCTTTCGACGTCGCCGACCTCCTGAAATCCGGCCGAGGCCGGAGGACGAAGTGTTGTGGCACATCTCCGGCCCGCAGGCCGGATGCGCACAGACTACCTGCGCCCGAATGCTAAGGCAATACCTGAAATATATATGTGTAAGCTATTGAATTAATTGAAGGCGCCAGCGATCTCGGCCTGGATGGCATCGGCCGCAGAGCGCGGATCGCTTGCCTTGCTGATCGGCCGACCCACCACGATGGCATCGGCGCCCAGCGCGAAGGCTTCGGCTACGCCGACGGTGCGCTTCTGGTCGTCGCCGACCGGGCCGCCGGGGCGGATGCCGGGGCAGACGATGGAGAAGCCGGTGCCCGCCGCCGCGCGGATCATGCCGGCCTCTTGCCCGGAGCAGATCACGCCATCAATGCCGGCGGCCTGCGCAGCCAGCGCACGTTGCACGACGATATCGGCGGGTTCACCGCTGTTGATGCCCATGGCGCGCAGATCGCTGCCGTCCATCGAGGTCAGCACGGTCACCGCGAGCAGGCGCAGGTCGCCGCCGCGCGCTGCGGCGGCTGCCTCCATCATCCCCGCGTGCCAGCCGTGGATGGTCGCGTAGGTCACCGGCCAGCGGGACAGTCCGCGGATCACGCCCGCCACGGTGGCGGGGATGTCGAAGAACTTCAGGTCGACGAACACCCGCTTGTCGCGGCGGGCCAGTTCGTCCAGCACGGTGAAGTAGTCCCCGCTGGCGAGCAGCTCCATGCCGATCTTGTAGAACTGCACGGCATCGCCCAGCCGATCGACCCACGCCAGCGCGTCGGCACCGGACGGCGCATCCAGCGCGAAGATCAGGCGCTCGCGCGCGCTCAGGGCGACCGGCCCACGGCTCACGGTGCGTAGTCCAGCGCGTCGCGCTTGGCCTGGGTGCGTGCGGCGGCCGGCTGGTCCCAGGCGTTGTTGAACAGCGCCGGCTCCCACGAACCGTAGGTCGGGTTGGGCAGCATCCACCAGCGCTCGCCGAACCAGTCGTCGTATTCGTCGAACAGCGCCTGGCGTCCGTCACGCGTGTTGGCTTCCACCTGGACGAAGTCGCCGATCTGGTCGCCGAACTGCATCAGCACGCGGTACTGCTGTCCCGCCAGGCGGCGGCGGCAGTTCTTCTCGGAGCCGTTCTGCTCGCAGCCGTCCAGCACCGTGCCCAGGCCGAGGAACACGCTCTCGTCCGCCACGGGCAGGCCGGCCTCGCGCAGGTTGGCCAGCGTCGCT
The DNA here is from genome assembly GCF_002863005.1 of Pseudoxanthomonas sp. Taxonomy (GTDB): domain Bacteria; phylum Pseudomonadota; class Gammaproteobacteria; order Xanthomonadales; family Xanthomonadaceae; genus Pseudoxanthomonas_A. Next base: position 15,232 of record NZ_PKDG01000033.1, on the reverse strand, counting down.
TCCTTCAGATGCACGGCGCGGTTGGAGATGTACAGGATGGTGACGCCCTTCGCGGCGGCGGCCTTGGCGAAGTCCACCACGCCCGGCAGCGGCTTGGCCTTCTTCTCGGCCACCCACTGGTCCCAGCTGATCTCGTCGTATTCCTTGCCGTCGCGGATCAGGCGCGCCTGGTAGGGCGAGTTGTCCAGCACGGTCTCGTCCACGTCCATCACCACGGCGGGCTTGAGGCCGGCGGCGGCATTGCCGCGCTCGCCCGGGACCAGCGCGTCCCAGTTCTTCTCTTTCAGCGCCACGTCGAGATGGTCGGCGGCGGCACGGAAGGTCTGCATGGTGATCGCGCGATATTCGACCGACGTCTGTACCCAGGCCACGGCATTGAGGTTGTCGTGCGTGGAAGCGTCCTTCGCAGGCGTCGCGGCAGCGGCAGGTGGGGCGGCATCAGCGGGCGCCGCCGGTTCGGTGCGTTTGCAGGCGGCCAAGGTCAGCAACGACGCCGCCAGGCCGGCGGCAAGCAGGGAAACGCGCATGGAAGATCCCATTTCGAATGTGCGGGAATTCTAGCCGACCGCTATTACACCCGTCGTTCGACGCTGCGGCGCGCGGGTTATCCTGCCGGTCCGACCCAGTTCCCGATGCCTCCATGGAAGACACCGCGCCCGTCCTGACCTCCGCCGAAGCCCGCCTGCTGGGTTGCCTTATCGAAAAGGAAGCCACCACGCCGGAAACGTATCCGCTGACGGTGAATGCCGCGCAGGCCGCCGCCAACCAGAAGACCGCGCGCGAGCCGGTGATGGCGCTGGATCCGGGCGCCGTGAATCATGCGTTGCGGCAGTTGGAACAGAAGGGACTGGCGAAGCAGGTGTTCTCCTCGCGCGCCGAGCGCTACGAGCACCGCACGGCCGCGTTCTTCGGCATTCCCCGGCAGCAAGCCGTGCTGCTGGGCCTGTTGATGCTGCGCGGTGCGCAGACCGTGCACGAATTGCTCGCACGCAGCGAGCGCCTGTTCAAGTTCAACGATGCGGACGATGTCCGCCATCACCTCGACCGCATGATCCAGCGCGACCCGGCCCTCGTCGTGCAGATCCCGCGCGGCCCGGGCCAGCGCGAGGATCGGTACGTGCATCTGTTGAGCGGCGCGGTGGACGTGGCGGCTATCGCCGCGCGCATTCCGGCAGCCTCGGTGGGCGAGCCCGCGACCGCAGAGCTGGAAGCCCGCGTTACCGCACTGGAGGACGAGGTCGTTTCCCTGCGCGAACAGCTGGCCGGACTGCTGGCCTCGCGCGATTCCTGACGCTCACGCCTCGTCCGGCGCCAGCCTCACCAAATCGGTCACGCCGACCTCCACGCCCGCCTGCGACAGCAGCGTGGTGGCCAGGTCCCGATGCTGCGTCTGGTGGTTGGACAGGTGCGTCAGCAGGCCATCCAGGCGCCGCGCGAAGGTCTCACCCTTCATGTTCGGGTAGACCAGCCGCGACGAGAGGGCAGGCGTCGCCAGCGTGGCGATCCATTCCACGATCGCCGCATCGAGCCAGGCGCGCCTGCGTGCAACGCGGACAGGTGGAGGAGGGCATCGCATCCCGTTCCGTCGGCATCGGCGTACCGTCGAGCGTGCGGCAAAGCGCTTCAGCCAGAGGGTGTCGGCGACTGCCAGGTGGTTGAGCGTGCCAGGATCGACCGGAGAAGGGGCCACGATCCGCGGCGAGAGCGTCGTGCGGCAACGTCGCTGTGGGGAGCGTAGAGGCGCTGGTTCATCCATGTGTTGTAGGACGCGAGCAACGTGAATCGGGCATCGTCGGTCATCGTTGCGCGCGCTGCAGGCGTTGTTCACATTCATCATCGGCTGGATGACGCTGCATTCGCCTGCACGAAAGCGATGCTACACGCGGATACGCGTGCCGACGCGTTGCATGCACCCATGCATCGCGCTACGTTCGCCACGTCCACCGACACGGAACGTTTCCATGGAACGACGCCTCATCCGGAGCATCGCCACCACCGCGATGATCTCCGTCGCCACGACAGGATGCCACGCCAGCATGGGTCAATCGAGTTCAGCCGGCCCCTCTTCCGCGCTGCCGGAAGGCCACTACACCAACGTCGGTGCCGAATGGCCGTTGAAGTTCAGGGCCCACTATTTCGGTGTGTCCACCTACAGCACCTATGGCTGTCGCGTGGAATATGCGGGACGAGTGCGTGCTGACGAACCAGCGGATCGCCTGCAATCCTCATCCGAGGCACTAGGGTCGCGTTATCCAGCCAACATGACGGCGGGCGCGGGCCCCATCGCCAACTTCCCCCCGCCTGCCAACGTCTCGTGGCGATCGCGGGATGGTACTGCGCTCCAGGCGCAGATCGACATCGGTGAGATCTTCAGGGATCAACTGATCCGCCACCATGTGGCACGGGAGGATGCGCTCGACCCTGCGTCGAGTGGCACGCCCGGCATCATCCTCGAGGTCAACGATCGCACCATCAATGTGTACATGCGCGACATGATTGCGCTGAAGAAGCCGCGTGTGCCGGATCGGCCGCACAGTGACTTCCGCGATGATCTGATCAAGGTATTCAGTCGGACTTACTGAGCAGGGAGAGCTCGCCATGGAGTCTGGGCAAAAATCAAAGCATCGTGATGGTGGGGTTGAGGCGGAACTGGCAGGCGATCCTGGCAGGGAAAGCTACCTTCGGGCAGAAGCCGATCTGTCACGGCTTCGTATTCCCATCCTGCTTCACGCCGGCAGGCCAAACGAAAAGCTGTATCTGGCGGCGATGGACGGCACGGGTAATAGCATGTTCGACGACAAGCCGGAGGGATGGAGTGTCGTCGCGAAGATCCACCAGCAAGTCAGGGAATTGCAGGATGAGGGCGTCAGCAATATTGCGACGGGGTACGTGGAAGGCACCTATACCCAGAATGGCCTGCTGAGTAAACCGGAAAAGCTGTTGGACGGTCGCTTCGGTCATACCTTTGATGAGCGGGTGGAGACGGCCTACCTTCAGTTCTGCGAACAGGCCAAGAAATGGCTTGATGAGGATCCCCAGGCGCAGATCCGTACGGCGGGCGTGGGTTTCAGTCGCGGCGGCGAGGGGATTGCAGCGCTCCAGCGCATGGTGCACGAGCGAGGCATCCGCGATCCGGTGGGCGCAAAGGTAGTGCGTGATTCGGAAAATCTCGTCGTGGGTATCCAGTACGCAGATAGACCTCTGCTCGTCGAGCCGGGCAAGACGCCGCAAGTCGCGTTGCTCTTCGATCCCGTGTCGACGGGCGTCGAGGAGCATGACCGCCGCCTGCCACCCTCGACCCTTTCGACTTTCCAGGTCACCGCTCAACACGAACGTCGCGATATGTTTCCCTCCAGCCAGCACGTCGTCCCCGGTTTCAGCGAAGACGACCGGAACTACAATGCACGGGTGTTCGGCTGCCACAGCAACATCGGTGACACCTACAGCCGCAACGGCCTCGGTACGCTCAGCCACAACCTCGGTGTCGAATTCCTCAATCGCCTCAGCGATACGCCTTATCTTGAGAAGCGTCCGCTTCCAACCGATCCCGACCAGTACGTGATCCATCGCTCCGATCAGCACTTGGGCGGTCTGTATGGCACGCGCGGCTACGACCGCGACGGCATCCGCGACCAGGTGGACACGCTGGCGCCGGAGCGGCTGTGCAGGCGGGCCGTGGTCGACGACTGCAACCGCAAGGAGCCGATCGACGAAGTCCTTGACGCCCGATTCGAGCGCCGCACCGGGGTATCGCCACCGACGATGGACAAGGCCGGTGAACGATCCCTTCCCGACCCCGGCGACCGTTCCACCTGGCCCGGTCTCAATGATCTTGTGGAGCGCGTGTCGCGCGCAGGTGCGGTGAGAGGAGGCGACCCGATGGCGACCGTCGTCAGCGAATATCTGAGTGGTCCGTGGGCACGCCAGTTCCAGGCCGATGTCGCAAGGGAACTTGCCGCGCGCGCAGAACCGTCGTTGCCTGAGATACCGCCAAAAGCGGCGCCCGTCGAGCCCGCCCGCGAGCCACCCGCTCTGGTGCGATGAGCCAGTAAGGGGCGCGCTAGCGCTTCTCTTCCAGCAACCCCACGAGGTTGCCATCCGGATCGCGCAGGAAGCCGGTCCATAGCTCGTGGTCCGGCATCCGGGCGGCCATCTGCGGAGGGCGCTCTTCCGTGGCGCCGCGTGCCACGAGCGCGGCCTGCGTCGCGGCGATATCCTGCACGCTGAAGTAGAGGATCGAGTTGGCGCCCACGGCGCCTGCGCCCTGTGGCGTGGTCAGCATCAGGCGCACATCGCCCGCCTGCAGGAATGCGAGCGTCGGGGCGGGCTGGAACAGGAAGGCCAAGCCCAACGCATCGCGGTAGAACGCCAGGGCTGCGTCGACATTGCTCACCGTGATGGCGATCTGGCGAATGGTCGAGAGCGTCGCGGTCATCGCAGCACCTCCGGCGGAATCACGTGGGTCGACGGCTGCTGCGCAGCAGGAACAGGCTGCCGATGAGCGTACCTGCCAGCGAGGCCGCTAGCCCCAGCACCGATGCGATCAACAACTCCCGTGGCCAGGACGCCGGCGTGCCGGCGATATCGCCGACCAGCATGCGCACCACCACCGCCGCGGGTGCGGCGGCCGCGATGAGCAACCACAGCGGCAAGAAGCGGCCGGTGCCGAACGCGCGCAGCATCATCGCCACCACGCCGACCGCAGCCAGGCCGGGCCCGTAAAAGGCGCCGGGCAGCGCGGTCATCGCGGAAGGCGCCCGCCAGTACGGGAAACCCACGCCGACCAGGGCGATCAGGAAACCCACCAGCCACCAGATCCGGCTGTTGCGCGTCATCGTCGATGCTCCGAGGGGTGCCGGCCAAGCCTACCGCGTCTCGCCCGGCGGTTGCGCGGCGTCAGTCGAACATCGCCTGGATCGCGGCCAGCCCCGCGCTGGCGCGTTCCTTCTTTCGCTCGGCATCCGCGACCGGGTCCGCCCCGTCGCGCTGCAGTTCGTCGGCGGGCAGCTCGTCGATGAAACGGCTGGGCTGCAGTCGCAGGCGCTCGCCGAAGCGGCGCGTCTCGCGGCTGTGGCTCAGCCAGAGCTGCTCCTTCGCCCGCGTGATGCCCACGTACATCAGGCGCCGTTCTTCCTGCAGGTTGCCTTCCTCCACGCTGGTCTCGTGCGGCAGCGTGCCGTCCTCGCAGCCGACGATGAAGACGTAGCGGAACTCCAGGCCCTTGGCCGCGTGCAGGCTCATCAACCGCACCTGGTTGCCGCCGTCGTCCTTGTCGTTGCGCGACAGCAGCGCGAGCTGCGCGGCGAGATCGCCGGCCGAGCTGCCGCGCGGTCCGCCCTCGAACCAGTCCGCCAGCTCGTCCAGGTTGGCGCGGCGGCGCTGGAACGAGGCTTCGTCCTTGCATTGCGAGCGCAGGTCCGCCAGCAGGCCCGAACGCTCGCTCAAGCGCCGTACCAGGTCCGCCGGCGGCAGCTCCTCGGCGTGCCGGCGCAGATCGCGCACGATATCGACGAAGGCGCTGAGGCCGTTCGCCGCCCGCGGCGGCAGGGCCTTCAGCGCGCCCATCGATTCGGCGGCGCGCGACAGCGGCAGGTGGGCGTGCTGCGCCATTTCAGCCAGCTTGGCCAGCGATGTGGCCCCGACTTCGCGTTTGGGCGACTGCACCGCGCGCAGGAAGGCAGCATCGTCGTCCGGATTCACCAGCAGGCGCAGCCACGACATTGCATCCTTCACCTCCTGGCGCTCCAGGAACGCCGTGCCCCCCGTCAGGTGATAGGGAATGCGCAGCAACTGCAGCGCCTTCTCCAGCGCGCGCGACTGGTGGTTGCCGCGGAACAGGATGCAGAAGTCGCTCCACGCCGCGCTCTTCGACGCGTGCACGAACGAGATCTCGGCCGCGACCTTCTCCGCCTCATGCTCGTTGTCACGGCATTCCCAGACGCGGATCCGCTCGCCGTCGGCCTGGTCGCTCCACAGCGCCTTCGGGTGCTCGTGCGGGTTGTTGGCGATCAGCGCATTGGCGGCGCGCAACACGCGATTGCTGCAGCGATAGTTCTGCTCCAGCTTGATGATCTGCAGCGCCGGATAATCCTTCGCCATCTGCAGCAGGTTGTCGGGGTTCGCGCCACGCCACGCATAGATGCTCTGGTCGTCGTCGCCCACGCAGGTGAAATCGCCGCGCTCGCCGGCGATCGCTTTCAGCAGGCGGTACTGCGCGTCGTTGGTGTCCTGGCATTCGTCGACCAGCAGGTAGCCGATGCGCTCGCGCCAGGCCGCGATGATCTCGGGGCTGTTCTCGAGGATCTGCACCGGCAGGCGGATCAGGTCGTCGAAATCCACCGCGTTGAAGGTGGTCAAGCGGTCCTGATAGCGCTGGTACAGCAGCGCGGCGTCCTTTTCGCGGTTGGTGCGTGCTTCCGCCAATGCCTCTTCGGGCGACAGCCCGGCGTTCTTCGCGCGCGAGATCAGGTTCTTGGCCGCCTCCACGTCGTCGGGCTTGGCGCCGTACATGAGGTCCTTGACCTGTGCATGGGCGTCGTCGGCATCGAAGATAGAGAAACCGCGCTTCAGGCCCACCGCGGCATGTTCGATCTGCAGGAACTTCAGGCCGAGCGCGTGGAAGGTGCAGATCGTCAGTCCCTCCGCGGCATCGCCCCTGATCCGTTTGGAGACGCGCTCGCGCATTTCCTTCGCGGACTTGTTGGTGAAGGTGATGGCCGCAATCCGGCGCGCCGGGACGTGGTTGCCTGCGATCAGGTGGGCGATCTTCTCCACGATCACCCGCGTCTTGCCGCTGCCCGCACCCGCGAGCACGAGCAAGGGGCCCTTGCTGTGAAGGACGGCAGCGCGTTGGGGGGGGTTGAGACCGTGCATGAGGCGTACTTCGGCGTAGGCCATCAGTTTACAGACAACGGCGCCCGGCTTCTCCTAGCATGGCCTGCATCCGCCCTCCTGCGCAGGCCGCCCCATGAACCGTCTCAACCGCCTGGCGCTCCTCGTCTTCCTCGCCATGCCGGTGTCGGCGGCCATCGCCCAGGACGCGCAGATCGATCCGGCCGTGCTGACCGAAGGCTTCCTGGCCGCACACCCCGATCTTCGCTGGCGTGCCGAGGGCGTGCGATCGTACGACCGCAAGGACTACGCCATCGCGATGAACGAGTTCAAGCGCGCGGCGAGCCATGCCGACAAGGCGTCGCAGGCGATCATCGCCGAGATGTACTGGAGCGGTATCGGCGTTGCCGTGGATCGACCGCTCGCCTACGCCTGGATGGACATCGCGGCCGAGCGCCACTACCACGACTTCCTGGTAAGGCGCGAAGGCATGTGGTCCGACTTGAACGATGATGAGCGGCGCGACGCCATCGCGCGCGGCCAGGCCATCCTGGCCGAGTACGGCGACGACGTCGCCAAGCCACGCCTGGAAAAGGTCCTGCGCCGCGCGAAACGGAACGTCACCGGAAGTCGCGTGGGCTACGTCGGCAATCTCACCATCATCCCGCACACCGGTCCGCTGGCAGGCACCGGGATGACACTGACGGGCGACCAGTATTACGCCCCCAAGTATTGGCAGCCCGATCAGTACTGGCGATTGCAGGACGCGATCTGGAAAGCGCCTCTGAAGGGAAGAGTGAAAGTGGGCGAGGTGGAGAACGTTCCCACGGAGCCGGCGGGCACCGACGACCGTTAAGCCGCGCGGTAGAATCCGCGCCATGGCCAAGCTCTACTTCTACTACTCGGCGATGAATGCCGGGAAGACCACTACGCTGCTGCAGTCCGCGCACAACTACCGTGAGCGCGGGATGCGCGTGGCGATCCTGACCCCGCGGCTCGACGACCGCGCCGGTACCGGCGTGGTGGCGTCGCGGATCGGGTTGCGCGCCGACGCGGTGGCGTTCGAGCGCGACGACGATCTCGAGCGGCGGATACGCGACGACATCGCGGTGAACGGCAAGCTCGACTGCGTGCTGGTGGACGAGGCCCAGTTCCTGACGCGGGCCCAGGTCTGGCAACTGAGCGAAGTGGTGGATGCGCTGCGCATCCCGGTGCTGTGCTACGGACTGCGCACCGACTTCCGGGGCGAGCTGTTCGAAGGCAGCCAGTACCTGCTGGCGTGGGCCGACGAGATGAGCGAGATCAAGACCATCTGCCACACCGGCAAGAAGGCCACCATGACCGTGCGCGTCGATGAGCAGGGGCGGGCGGTGCAGGACGGTCCGCAGGTGGAGATCGGCGGCAACGAACGCTACGTGTCGGTCAGCCGCGCGGAGTTCAAGAAGATCGCGCGCGGCGAAGGACGCATCGATCCGCTGCAGCCCGATCTTCCGCTGGGCTGACGCGGGCGTCAGCGGCAGGCGTCGCGTAGTCCCGCCACTTCGCGCGGGATGATGCCGCCGTCGGGCAGGGCGATGCGCAGTTCGCCGGCCAGCGCATCCAGCTCGCGCCGCGCGCGCTCCTTTTCGCCCAGGCCGCAGCGCGCCTCCGCCAGATAGGCGCGCGCCAGCCAGCGCAGCTTGGGCGCTTCGCTGCCCCCACCCTCGTGCACGGCGAGCGCCTGCAGGGGGGCGATGGCGTCCTGCGGCCGGTGCAGGCGCGTGAGCTGGCGCGCCATCGACAGTTCCGCGAACCAGGTGCGCGGGTGATCGGGGCCGAACCCCACCCGGGTCAGCCGTACTGCCCTATCGAAGCGCTCGGTGGCGCCCTTCAGGTCCCCCTTCGCGGCCAGCACTTCGCCGATCATCCGGTCGGTCTCGCCGATCAGCGCGTGGCTGGCGCCGATCGTGGTCACCCGCATCTGCCGCGACTCTTCGAGCGCGGCCAACGCCTCGTCGTAACGCCCGGCGCTGTAGAGCACCATGCCGTAGTTGAACAGGCCTCCCGGCAGGATCTGCAGGCTTTCCGTCTCGCGCCAGATGGCCACGGCGCGGGCCACGTCGGCGACCGCGGTTTCGTTGTCGCCGCGCTCCCACGCGATGATGCCCATGGAATTCCAGCTCGAGGCCGTATCGCGATGATGGGGGCCGAGCGATTCCAGCGTCATCGCATGCAGGCGATGCAACTCTTCGTCGGCCTCGCGCAGCTGGCCCATGTCCACCTGCACCGCCGCGATATGACGCCGCAGGGCCTGGGTCAGGGGATGGCGCGGTCCATGGATATCCTCGGACAGCGCGCGGGCGCGCCGGAACGCTGCAAGCGCCTCCTCGGTGTCGCCGCGGTTGCGATACAGAAGCGCCAGGCTGCGCTGGATCTCGATGGCCAGCGGGTGCCGCGCATGGCCATGCGCTTCCAGGTGCGCCAGGGCGGCGAGATAACCGCGCGCACCGGCGTCCGCGTTGCCCAGTTCCACGTCCAGCTGGGCCAGGTCGCGCATGTTCTCGGCGACGCCGGCTTCGTCCTTCAGGTTGCGGCGGATGTCCAGCGAGCGGTCGAACATCTGCCGGGCGAGCTGCTTCTCGCCGGCGTCGGCGCGGCAGCGCCCGTTCTGCGACTGGAATTCCGCGACCCGCAGCGGCAGGCGCGATGCGAGCGAGGGCAGGCGCGCTTCCATCGGCACCATCACCTGCACGCACTGGCGGGAACGTCCCAGCAGGCGCAACACGCGGCCGTGCTGCGTCGCGGCCTGCAGGCGCAGGCTGTCGGGCGCATCGTCCGTCACCGCCAGCACGCGCGACTGTTTCTCCAGCAGCGCGAGGGACTCGTGGTAGTCGCCCAGGCCCAGGCGCAGGCGCGCGATCACCCCGAGCAGCTCGGCCTGTGCGCGCGGCTGGGCGGCGAGTTCGCGTTCGCCACGGCGCTCGCCCGCGGCCAGCAGTTCGCGCGCATCGAACGTGCTGCCCTGTTGCGACGCGGCCGCGTTGTCGAACAGGCCGATCACGAAATCCTGCATCGCCTGCGCGCGCGCGGTTTCGCGCATCGCCTGCCGGCCCTGCCACACGCTGGCCGCCAGCGCCGCCACCAGCACGGTCGCCACCGCCAGGCCCGTGCCCAGTGCCCAGCGGTGGCGCACCAGGTACTTGTTCATCCGATAGCCCATGCTCTGGGCACGCGCGTGCACCGGACGGCCCTCGATGTGCCGCCGCAGGTCCTGCGACAGCGCCTCTACCGAGGCATAGCGCTGCTCCGGCAACTTCTGCAGGGCTTTCAGCGTGATGTTGTCGAGGTCGCCCGACAGCTTGCGCGACGTGCGCCGCGCGTCCGGGCAACGGCTGCGGCTGCCGTCGGTGGTGCGCAGGGTGGCGACGGAAGGCTTGAGCGGTTCCACCGCAAGGATGGCCTGCTCCCACTCGGCGTCGGTCTGTCGGCGCAGGCGGTAGGGTTTGGTTCCCGCGATCAGTTCGTACAGCACCACGCCGAGCGAATACACATCGGTCATGGTGGTGACGAGTTCGCCGCGCACCTGTTCCGGCGCCGCGTAGTGCAGGGTGAAGGCGCGGACTTCGGTACGCGGATGCACGGGCACCGGTTCGGGATCGTCCAGCAGCTTGGCGATGCCGAAGTCCAGCAGGCGCACGTCGCCGGTCGGCGTGACCAGGATGTTGGATGGCTTGAGGTCGCGGTGGACGATCAGGTTCGCGTGTGCGTGGCTGACGGCCTCGCAGACCTGCAGGAACAGCGCGAGCCGCGCTTCCAGGCCCACGTTGTTGGCCTGGCAGTAGTCGGTGATCGACACGCCCTCGACGTATTCCAGCGCCAGGTAGGGCTGGCCCTCGCTGCCGATGCCGGCATCGAGCAGGCGCGCGATGTTGGGGTGTTCGAGGCGCGCGAGGATCTCGCGCTCGCGGGTGAAGCGCAGCCGCAGGTTGGGGTCGGCCAGCCCGGGGCGCAGCAGCTTCAGCGCGACCCGGCGCTTGTACAGCCCATCCGCGCGGGTCGCCAGCCAGACCAGGCCCATCCCGCCTTCGCCCAGCAGGGACTCGAGCTGGTAGGGTCCGACCCGCATGCCGGGTTTCAGCTGGCCGGGCTTGTCGACCAGCGGTTGGTCGATGAAGCCGTCGCCTTCCTCTTCCAGCGCGAGCAGCGCCTCGAGCTCGCGCGCGGTGTCGGGATCATCCGCGCGCAGGATCTCCAGCTGGTCCGCGCGCGCCTCCGGCTCCAGCTCCAGCAGGACGTCGAGCAGCGGTGACAGGCGTTTCCAGCGTTCGACGTCCATCGGTGCGGCGCGGGCGTGCCTGCCTCAGGTATCCGCCATCGCCGACAACAGGAACAGCCGCGCCTTCTGCCAGTCGCGGCGGATGCTGCGCTCGGAGCGCTGCAGCAGCTCGGCGATTTCCAGTTCCGACAGGCCGGCGAAATACCGCATCTCCACCACCTGGGCCAGGCGCTCGTCCGCGGCGGCGAGCTTCTCCAGCGCATCGTTGAGCGCCAGCATGTCCTCGTCCAGGCGCAGGTTGCCTTCCACCTCTTCCGGGATGTCCGCCACGCGCTTGAGGTCGCCGCCGCGCTTGCGCGCCAGCCGGCTGCGCGCGTAGTCGACCACCACGCTGCGCATCGACGAGGCGGCATAGGCGAAGAAGTGCGCGCGGTCCTCGAACTTGGCCGTGCCGGTGGAGCCGAGCAGCTTCAGGTACGACTCGTGCACCAGTGCGGTGGCGTCCAGCGTGTAGCCGTGCTGGCCGGACAGCTGGCGGCGCGCCATCGTGTGCAGTTCCTGGTACAGCGTGGCCAGCACGCGGTCCAGCGCGGCGCGATCGCCGCTCCGGGCCGAGTCCAGCCACAAGGTGATGTCAGGTGCGTCGGCCATCCGTCTTCCCCACGAGCCAAGGGCGCGAATATAACGTCATTTGTCTCACAGGACGTGAGGACGGCGATGCCCCTGAGAGGGTCGTCAGCGCTGGCAGTGGCCGCACCACACGGTCGCGCGCTGGCCGATGCTGGCGTGCTTCATCGGCCGGCCGCAGCGCGGGCAGGGTTCGCCGCCGCGTCCGTAGGCCGACAGTTCCTGCTCGAAGTAGCCCGGCGCCCCGTCCGGGCTCAGGAAGTCGCGCAGCGTGGTGCCGCCCCGGGTGATGGCGCATGCGAGGATCTCCTTCACTGCCCCCGCCAGCGCCACGTAGCGCTCCCGCGAGACCTTGCCCGCGGCGCGGAGCGGGGAGATGCCGGCGCGGAACAGGCTCTCGGCCGCGTAGATGTTGCCCACGCCCACCACCACGGCCTGGTCCATCAGGAAGGTCTTCACGGGGGCCTTGCGGCCACGGCTCAGGGCGAACAGGTAGTCGCCGTCGAAAGCGTCCGACAGCGGCTCGGGTCCCAGCCCCTGCAACAGGGGATGGATCTCGCCGACCGGCTGCCACAGCAGGCAGCCGAACCTGCGCGGATCGTTGAACCGCAGCACGCGCCCCTCCGCCCCGTCCAGCGTGATGTCCACGTGGTCGTGCGCGGTCACCGGTGTCGCCGCAGGCAGGACGCGGAGGCTGCCCGACATGCCCAGGTGCAGCAGCGCGCTGCCCGCCGCCGTGTCTATCAGCAGGTACTTCGCGCGACGGCGCACCGCGTCGATGCGCTGTCCGGGCAATGCCTGGGTGATGTCGGGCGGGATCGGCCAGCGCAGGTCCGGCCGGCGCAGCGTCACCGACCGGATGCGCCGGCCTTCGATGTGCGGTGCCAGCCCGCGGCGGGTGGTTTCGACCTCGGGCAACTCAGGCATGGTCCGGCTCCGCACGGTAGAAGCCGCCTTCGTGGCGCACGCGCACCGGCCCGCCGAAGGCATGGCTGAGGTGGGCGTCGGTCAGCGTGGCCGCACGATCGCCGTCGGCGTGGAGTACACCATCGCGCAACAGCAGCACGCGGTCGATCTCGGGAATGATCTCTTCGATATGGTGCGTCACCAGCACCAGCGTGATGCCGCGCTGCGCCAGCGTGCGCATCAGCGCGAGGAAGTGTTGCCGCGCCACCACGTCGAGGCCTGCGGTCGGTTCGTCCAGCAGCAGCGCCTCCGGTTCGTGCACCAATGCGCGCGCGATCAGCACGCGCCGCATTTCGCCGGTGGACAGCTCGGCGACCGGGCGGTCGGCAAGCGACAGCGCCCGCACGTCGTCCAGCGCACGGCGCGCACGGCGGCGCATGCCCTCATCGACCTGCCGGTGCGGCGGGACCATGAAGCTGGAGAAGAAGCCGGTGACCACCGCATCTTCGGCGCGCAGGTAAGGCATCTGCTGCAGGTCGCGGGTCAGGTCGCTGGTCACCACGCCCAGGCGGTTGCGCAGTTCGTTGACGTTCCACCGGCGCAGGCCGAACACCTTCACCGGCGCATCGCCTTCACGGGCGAGCGGGTACAGCTCGCGGTTGATCAGCTTGATGAAGGTCGACTTGCCGCCCCCGTTCGGGCCCAGGAGCGCCGTGTGCTGGCCCAGCGGGATGCGCAGCGACAGGTCGTGCAGGACGCGGGTGGCGCCCCGCACGACGGTGGCGCGGTCCAGTTCGAACAGCGGCGCCGCGTGCGTCGTGGCGGCAGGGGAGGCAGAGGGAGTCATCGCAGGGCGGGGGAGCGGTTGCCGGTGCAGCGTACCCGAATCATGGTGGTCAACGGGCGCGTCTGGCGGCCCTACAATGCCGGCATGCGCCTCCCGTCCTCCCTCCTTGTCCTCGCTCTCCTGCCGGCCGCCGCGTTCGCACAGGTCACCGCCACCGGCGACTATCTCGCGCGCATGGATGGCGATGGCGACGGCCGCGTCAGCCTGATCGAGTACCAGACCTGGATGAGCTACGCCTTCGAGGGCATGGACCGCAACCGCGATGGTGTGCTGTCCCTCGACGAGCTGCCCGGTGGCCGAGGCAAGCCGGTCACCCGCGAGGCGCATCTGGCGCAGCTCGCCGACCGCTTCAAGCGGCAGGATGCCGACGGCAATGGATTCCTCAGCGCGAAGGAACTGGCCGCGCCGCCGCGCTGAATGACGTCAGGTGTGGACCAGGCGGCCACCGGCGAACGCCCAGTTCTCCCAGGTCGTTTCCTTGAAGCAGACCATGACGTTCTCGGGATTCCGCCCCGCCGCCCGCAGGCGCTGCATCAGATCGGCCAGTAGCGCCTTCTTCACCCTCACGCTGCGCCCGACCGACCACAGGATCTCGATCAGCACGAAGTCTTCGTCGCGCGCGCCGGCGACATCCGGGTACGCGGGGTCGTAGCGGAAGTCTTCGTCGGACAGTTCCAGCACGCGCTGGAAACGGTCGGTCGCCGGCACGCCGGAGGCGACAAGCGCGGCATGCACCGCATCGAGCACGGACGACTTGAAGGCCGCGTCCTTCGGCTTGCGGACGGTCACGGTGACCAGGGGCATGGCGCAACTCCGGCGGGATGAAGTTCCCAGCTTATCCCGCCGCGCGTCGTACAAAAGAAGACGCCGGCCACGGGGGCCGGCGTCGGGGTGGCCGGTCCTGGGAGGGACCGGCCCGGGGAGGAGCGTTTACTTCGTGATGTCGACGTCCTTCGTCTCGCGCAGGAACAGCGTGCCGATGATCAGCGTCATCACGGCGATGCCGATCGGGTACCACAGGCCGTAGTACAGGTTGCCCGTGGCCGCCACCAGTGCGAAGGAGATCGCCGGCAGGAAGCCACCGAACCAGCCATTGCCGATGTGGTACGGGAGCGACATCGAGGTGTAGCGGATCTGCGTCGGGAACAACTCGACCAGGTAGGCGGCGATCGGGCCGTACACCATGGTCACGTAGATCACCAGGATCCAGAGCAGGAAGATCGTCATCGGCACATTGATGCGATCCGTCGGCGCCTTCTCCGTGTAACCGGCCGCACCCAGCGCCGTCTTCAGTTCACCACCGAACGCGGCGGTCTTGGCCTTCACGTCGTCGCCGGACAGGCCGGCGGCTTCGAACGACGCCACCGAGGCATCGCCCACGCGCACCTGCGCCAGCGTACCCGCCGGGGCGGATTCCACGCTGTACGGCACGCCGGCACGGGCGAGGGCGGCGGTGGCCTGGTCGCACGAACTGGTGAACTTGCGCGTGCCCGGGATCGGGTCGAACTGGAACGAGCAGGTGTCCTTGTCCGCGACCACCACGGCCGGCGAGTTGCGGCTGGCTTCTTCCACGCCCGGATTGGCGAAGTGGGTGATGCCCTTGAAGATCGGGAAGTAGGTGACCGCGGCCAGCAGGCAGCCCGCCATGATGATCTTCTTGCGACCGATGCGATCCGACAGCCAGCCGAAGAACAGGAAGAACGGCGTGGCGAGGAACAGCGCGGCGGCGATCAGCAGGTAGGCGACGGTGGAATCCACCTTCAGGA
>NZ_PKDG01000016.1 GCF_002863005.1 Pseudoxanthomonas sp. | reverse complement strand
TGGGGGGCAAGAACGCCACGCTGGTGTTCGCCAACAGCGACTGGCGTGCGCACCTGGACACCCTGCTCCGCTCTGCGTTCCAGAATGCCGGCCAGATCTGCCTGTGCGGCTCGCGCTTGCTGGTTCAACAGGCGATCCACGACGAGTTCCGCGACGCGCTGCTCGAGCGCGTGCGGGACCTGCACGCCGGACCGCTGGACGATCCGGCGACGCGCCTGGGGGCGATGGCCTCGCAGGTGCAGTTCGACAAGGTCCTGGCCTGCATCCAGCGGGCCCGCCTCGAGGGTGGCCGCGTTCTCGCCGGCGGACATGCCCTGGACAGGCCGGGCTGGTATATCGCGCCAACAGTGATCGACGGGCTGGGGCCCGAGGCCACCACCAACCGCGAAGAGATCTTCGGTCCAGTCGTCACCCTGCAGCCCTTCGAGAACGAGTCGCACGCGCTGGCGCTCGCCAACGCCGGCGACTACGGCCTGGCCGCGACTGTATGGACGCGCGACCTGGACCGCGCCCACCGCCTGGCCGCGCAGCTGCGCGCCGGCATCGTCTGGATCAACACCTGGATGACACGCGACCTGCGCACGCCGTTCGGCGGCACCGGCGCGTCCGGCCTGGGCCGCGAAGGCGGCCTGGAGGCCATGCGTTTCTTCACCGAACCCAAGAATGTCTGCGTGGCACTACGCTGAGGATCATCGAACCGAATGTCCGACCTTTCCGAACTCGAAAAACTGCTGCAGAACAATCGCGACTGGGCCGACCGCATCAAGCGGGAGGATCCCGGCTTCTTCAAGCGGCTGTCGCAACAACAGTCGCCGCGCTACCTGTGGATCGGCTGCTCCGATTCGCGCGTGCCGGCGAACCAGATCCTGGGCCTGGATCCCGGCGAGGTATTCGTCCACCGCAACATCGCCAACGTCATGTCGCACGGCGATCTCAACGCACTGTCGGTGGTCCAGTTCGCCGTCGACATCCTGAAGGTCGAGCACATCCTGCTGGTCGGCCACTACGGGTGCGGCGGCGTGCACGCGGCGATGACCGGGCTGCGCGTCGGCTTGGCCGACAACTGGCTGCGGCACGTGGCGGACGTGGCGATGAAGCACGCCGACCTGCTGGAGCAGGTCGACACCGAGTCCCTGCGCCATGCCCGCCTGTGCGAACTGAACGTCATCGAGCAGGTCTTCAACGTCTGCCAGACCACCGTGGTGCAGGACGCTTGGGCGCGCGGGCAGCCGCTGGCGATCCATGGCTGGGTCTACAGCCTGTTCGACGGCCGCGTGCGCGAACTCGGCATGGACGTCTCAGCCCCGGACGACCTGCAACCCGCCTACCAGCGCGCCCTCGCCGGCGTGCCGCCCAAGGGCAAGCGCGATGAGTGACGTGGTGCAGGCCGCCGGCGCGCCCAAGCCGGTCGGGCACTACCCGCATGCGCGGCGCGTGGGCGACCTGCTGTTCCTGTCCGGCATCGGTCCGCGCGATCCGGCGACCAACGCCATCGTCGGCAACGTGCACGACGCGGACGGGCGCTTGGTGAGCTACGACATCGATGCGCAGTGCCGGGCCGTCTTCGCCAATGTCCGTGCGGTATTGCAGGCCAGCGGCGCACGCTGGGACGATTTGGTGGACGTGACCGTGTACCTCACCGACCTGGTCCATGACTTCAAGGGATACAACTCGGTGTGGGCAGAGTATTTCCCCGACCCGGCCACGGCACCTTGCCGGACCACGCTGGGCATCGGTTCGCTTCCCACCCCGATCGCCATCGAACTGAAATGCGTCGCGCACGTGCCGGAGCGTCGCTGACATGCTGCCGAACCCGCTGAACTTCCAGGCCTGGATCGACGAGCACCGCCACCTGCTCAAGCCCCCGGTCGGCAACAAGGTGATCTACGACGGCGACTTCATCGTCATGGTGGTGGGCGGACCGAATGCGCGCACCGACTACCACTGGGACGAAGGCCCGGAGTGGTTCTACCAGCTGGAAGGCGAGATGGTGCTGCGGATCCAGGAAGAGGGCGCCGTGCGCGACATTCCGATCCGCGCCGGCGAGATATTCCTGCTGCCGCCTCGCGTGCCGCACTCCCCGCAGCGCATGCCGGGCTCGGTCGGGCTGGTGATCGAACGCAGGCGCCTGTCGCACGAGGACGATGGCCTGCTTTGGTTCTGCGAGCGGTGCAACGAAAAGGTCTACGAGGAGTACTTCCACCTCAACGACATCGAGCAGGACTTCTTCCGCGTGTTCGAGGCGTTCTACCGCAACGACGACCTGCGCACCTGCAAGGCCTGCGGCCACCTGAACCCCCGCCCCAGCCGCTACGAGATGCAGGCGGACTCTCAGGCCGACATCACCTGAGCTTGCGCTTGCCCAATCTGGGCATTATCGTGCCCGATATGGGCATGAACGACCCCCCCCGATCCGGAAGAGTCAGCGAAGCGGCGGCGCGCTACGCCACCGCCAGTCTGTCGGGCGCGCTGTTCACCACCACACAGCAGCGTGTGCTGGCCTGCCTGTTCGGCGAATCCGGTCGCAGCTATGCCGTCAACGAGCTGATCCAGGCGACCGGCGCCGGTAGCGGTGCCGTCCAGCGCGAACTCGCCCGGCTGGCGGGCAGCGGCTTGCTGACCGTCGAGCACGTCGGCAACCAGAAGCGCTATCGCGCCAATCCCGACGCACCGATCCACGACGAACTGGTCTCCATCGTCCGCAAGACCTTCGGCCTGGCCGAGCCGCTGCGCGAGGCGTTGTCGCCGCTGGCCGCGCGCATCCACGCCGCCTTCCTCTATGGCTCGGTCGCCAAGGGCAACGACACCGCCCGCAGCGACATCGATCTGATGGTGATCGCCGACGACCTCGCTTACGCCGAGCTCATGTTGACCCTGCATCCGGTGGCGGAACGGTTGAGCCGGCAGATCAATCCCACCGTCTATGACCGCGACGAGCTGCGCACCCGCCTCGACGCCGGCAACAGCTTCGTTACCCGCGTGCTGCAGCAGCCACGGCAATGGCTGATCGGGGGCGAAGATGACCTCCCCGCTTGAGAAACTCGCTACGCACAGCGGACCGCTCAGCCCCGAGCCGCCCGACAAGAAGGAGACCGCCGGCCTGCTGCGCTCTGGGCTGGCCCGCCTGGCCGACGCGCACAACGACGCCCTGTCGCTGGAAAGCCGCTTCGACCTGGCTTACAACGCCGCCCATGCGCTGAGCCTGGCAGCGCTGCGCCGCGCCGGTTTCCGTGCCCGTCACCGCTACATCGTCTTCCAGGTATTGCCGCACACGCTGGGGCTTGGCCCCGAGGTATGGCGCGTGTTGGCCAAGGCGCACGACCTGCGCAACCTGGCCGAGTACGAAGGCCACGTGGACGTCGACCGCCGGCTCGTCAACGACCTGATCGCCGCCTGCGAACGCGTCTCCAACGCGCTGGAACGATGAACGCTGACGCCGCGCACGTTCCTGTTACATCGCGGCACTGCAGCGCGAATCCCCGGCAGGCTGCCCCTACAATCCGACGATGCTGAAGATCGACACCCATGCGCACTTCCTGCCCCGCGACTGGCCGGACCTCGCGGCCAAGTACGGCGATCTGCGCTTTCCGGTGATCCACCATGGCGACGACGGGCGCCACCGCATCTACAAGGACGGCAAGTTCTTCCGCGAAATCTGGCCCAAGACGTGGGACCCGGAAGAACGCATCGCCGACTATGCCCAGTTCGGCGTGCAGGTACAGGTGATCAGCACGGTGCCGGTGATGTTCAGCTACTGGGCCAAGCCGCATCACGCACTGGAACTGCACCAGGCGCTCAACGACCACACCGCCGCGGCCTGCCGCGACTACCCGCGCCACTACGCCGGCATCGGGACGGTGCCGCTGCAGTCGCCGCGCCTGGCGATGCAGGAACTGGAGCGCTGCATGGACCAGCTGGGCCTGCAGGGCGTGCAGATCGGCAGTCACGTCAACGACTGGAACCTGGACGCACCGGAGCTGTTCGACTTCTTCCAGGCCGCCAGCGAGCTGGGCGCTGCGATCCTCGTGCACCCGTGGGACATGATGGGCGCGGCCTCGATGCAGAAGTACTGGCTGCCCTGGCTGGTCGGCATGCCGGCGGAACAGTCGCGCGCCGCGTGCAGCCTGATCTTCGGCGGCGTGCTGGAGCGCCTGCCGCAGCTGAAGGTGTGCTTCGCGCACGGAGGCGGCAGCTTTCCCTACACGATCGGCCGCATCGAACACGGCTTCAACATGCGGCCGGACCTCGTCGCCACCGATAACCCGCGCAACCCGCGCGACTACCTCGGCCGCGTCTATTTCGACTCCTGGGTCGCCGATCCGCGCGCACTGCGTTACCTGCTGGACACCGTCGGCCACGAGCGGGTGATGCTCGGCACCGACTACCCGTTCCCGCTCGGCGAACAGGAGCCGGGCGCCGGCATCGCCGCGCTGGGCCTGGACGAGGTGCAACAGGCGCGCCTGTACCACGGAACCGCGCTGGAATGGCTCGGCTTGCCGGCCGCGAGGTTCCTGTGAGGGTGCTCGCTGCAGGAGCGGCGTCATTCGCGACCGCACGGCATGATCTTGCGAGGACCCTCGGTATTTCCGTGGGAAACCAGCCCATCCAGCGTCATTTCCACCGACACTCCACGGTCGCGACTCATGTCGCTCCCACAACCTACCGACCATCTCCAGCCCGATGACCGACCCGCTGTCCCGCACCCACATCATCGCCCTCGACGCCGCCGACCCGCTGCGTCCGCTCCGCAACGAGTTCCTGATCCCGCGCCACAAGCACAACGACCAGGTCTACTTCTGCGGCAACTCGCTCGGCCTGCAGCCGAAGGGGGCGCGCACCTATCTCAACGAAGTGCTGGACAAGTGGGCGAACGAGGCCGTCGAAGGCCACTTCACCGGCAACGCGCAATGGATGACGTACCACGAGCTGGTGCGTGAGCCGCTGGCGCGGGTGGTCGGCGCCGAGCCGGCCGAGGTGGTGGCGATGAACACGCTGACCACCAACCTGCATCTGATGATGGTCAGCTTCTACCGGCCCACGGCAGAGCGGCCGGCGATCCTGATGGAAGCCGGTGCGTTCCCCTCCGACCGGCATGCGATGGAATCGCAGGTGCGCTTCCATGGGCTCGATCCCGCCACCGACCTGATCGAAGTGGCGCCGGACCAGCCCGACGGCACGCTGTCGATGGCGGCAATCGAACGTGCCATCACCGAGCATGGCCCGCGCCTGGCGCTGGTGCTGTGGCCCGGCATCCAGTACCGCACCGGCCAGGCGTTCGACCTGGCTGAGATCGCGCGCCTCGGGCATGCGCAGGGGGCGGTGGTCGGCGCCGACCTGGCCCACGCCGTCGGCAACATACCGTTGCGCCTGCACGACAGCGAGGTCGATTTCGCGGTCTGGTGCCACTACAAGTACCTCAACTCGGGTCCGGGTGCGGTGGCGGGCTGCTTCGTGCATGCGCGCCACGCCCACACCGACCGTCCGCGCTTCGCGGGCTGGTGGGGCCACGAGAAAGAAACCCGCTTCCGCATGGCGCCGGAGTTCGTGCCGACGCCGGGTGCCGAGGGCTGGCAGCTCAGCAATCCGCCGATCCTGGGCCTGGCGCCACTGCGCGCGTCGCTCGAGCTGTTCGAGAAAGCCGGCGGCATGGAGGCGATCCGCAGCAAGTCGCTGAAGATCACCGGCCTGCTGGAGGCACTGATCCAGGCGCGACTCCCGGATGTCCTGCAGATCATCACGCCCAGCGACACGACCCAGCGCGGCGCGCAACTGTCGTTGCGGGTGATCGGGGGCCGGGAGCGCGGGCGGGAACTGTTCGAATACCTGCTCTCCGTCGGCACGGTCGGCGACTGGCGCGAACCGGACGTGATCCGCATCTCGCCCGCCCCGCTCTACAACCGCTACATGGATGTCCACCGCTTCGTCGAGGAGGTCGAGACGTGGCGGGGATTCTGATCCGGAGACGCGCGCTTGGGCACTGACACGCCTCGACACATCACCCTCATCGGCGCCGGTCTTGCCGGTGCGCTGCTGGCCACGCTGATGGCCCGCGCCGGCTGGCGGGTGGACGTGTTCGAAAAGCGCGGCGACCCCCGCGTGCAGGGCTACGCGGGAGGCCGATCCATCAACCTCGCGCTGACCGAGCGCGGCCGCCATGCGCTGCGCATGGCCGATGCCGACGATGCGGTGATGCGGCAGGCCGTGATGATGCGCGGCCGCATGGTGCACGCGCTCGATGGGCGGCTGCAGCTGCAACGCTACGGCCGCGACGACGCCGAGGTCATCTGGTCGATCCATCGCGGCGACCTGAACATCACGCTGCTGGACCTCGCCGAACAGGCCGGCGCTAACATCCATTTCGACCGCCGACTGGACGCCGTCGACTTCGATGCCCGCATCGCCCGCTTCGCCGACGGACAAGGGGGCCTCCATCCCGTCGGGTTCACCGCACTGGTCGGGACCGACGGTGCCGGCTCTTCCCTGCGCGGCGCGATGCAGCAACGGGAAGAACTCGGCGAACGCACGGAATTCCTGGACCATTCGTACAAGGAACTGGAGATCCCGCCCTCGGCCGACGGCGCCTTCATGATGGAACCAAATGCGCTGCACATCTGGCCGCGCGGACACTACATGTGCATCGCGTTGCCGAACGACGAACGCACCTTCACCGTGACCCTGTTCCTGCCCAACCAAGGCGACCCGAGCTTTGCCAGTGTGCGCAACGGACGCGAGGCCAAGGCGCTGTTCCTGCGCGACTTCGCCGATGCGGTGCCGCTGATTCCCGAGCTGGAACGGGACTGGGACGCCAATCCCACCGGGCTGCTTGCCACGCTGTACCTGGACCGCTGGCATCTCGGCGACCGGGCCGTGCTGCTGGGCGACGCGGCGCACGCGATGGTCCCATTCCACGGCCAGGGGATGAACTGCGCATTCGAGGACTGCGTCTCGCTGGCGCACCACCTGCAGGCCTCCTCCGACCTGGCGCAGGCGTTCGCCGCGTTCGAGGCCGAGCGCAAGCCGAACGCGCTCGCCATCCAGGAAATGGCGCTGGAAAACTACGTGGAAATGCGCGACAAGGTCGACGACAGCGGCTTCCTGCTGCAGCGCGAGCTGGAACTGGCGCTGCAGCAACGCCATCCACAGCGCTTCGTGCCCCACTACGCGATGGTCAGCTTCATGCGCATCCCGTATGCCGTGGCCCAGCACCGCAGCCACGTGCAGCGCGACCTGCTGGTACGCCATACCGCCGGGCGCACGTCGCTCGAGGGCATCGACTGGGCGGCGATCGATGCCGATGTGCATGCGCTGCTGCCGACCCTGGAGGATGCGGTGGCGTGAGCGCGAGTTTCCTCTTCTACGACCTGGAAACCTTCGGCGCCGATCCTCGCCGTAGCCGGCTGGCGCAGTTCGCCGCCGTGCGCACCACGCCCGCGCTCGAGGTGGTCGACGAGCCGGTCAGTTTTTTCGTGAAGCCGGCGGATGACCTGCTGCCCTCGCCCATCGCCACGCTCATCACCGGCATCACGCCGCAGCAGGCGCTGCGCGAGGGCGTCAACGAGGCCGAGGCGTTTGCCCGCATCGCCGACGAGATGGGACGTCCCGAGACCTGCACGCTGGGCTACAACAGCCTGCGCTTCGACGACGAGTTCGTCCGGCACGGCCTGTTCCGCAACTTCCACGAGCCCTACGAACGCGAATGGCGCGGCGGCAACTCGCGCTGGGACCTGCTGGACGTGATGCGGCTGATGCATGCGCTGCGCCCGGACGGCATCGTCTGGCCGAAGCGCGACGATGGCGCGACATCTTTCAGACTGGAGCACCTGGCGCTGGCCAACCGCGTGCGCGACGGCGACGCGCACGAGGCGCTGTCGGACGTCTTCGCCACCATCGGGCTGGCGCGCCTGATGCGGCAGGCGCAGCCGCGGCTGTGGGACTACGCCCTGCAACTGCGCGACAAGCGCTTCGCCGCGCGCCTGCTGGACACGACCGCCATGTTGCCGGTGCTGCATGTATCGCAACGCTATCCCGCGCACCGGCTGTGCGCCGCACCGGTGCTGCCGCTGGCCCGGCACCCGCGCATCGACAGCCGCATGGTGGTGTTCGACCTGGACAGCGACCCGACGCCGCTGCTCACGATGTCGCCGGACGACATCGCGGACCGGCTGTACACGCCGGCCGTCGACCTTCCGGAAGGCGAGCAGCGCATCCCGCTGAAGGAAGTCCACCTGAACCGCGCGCCGGCGCTGGTCGCGTGGTCGCACCTGCGGCCGGCGGACATGGACCGGCTGGGCATCGACCCCGCGCGCTGCGAGCGCCACGCCGCGATCCTGCGCGACGCCGGCCCCGCACTGGCGGAGACCGTGCGCCGGGTGTTTGCCCGGGAACGCACCTACGAAGCCGGCGACGTCGACGGCTCGTTGTACGACGGATTCCTCGCCGACGCCGACAAGCGCCGCTTCACCGATGTGCGCACCACCCCGCCCGCGCTGCTGGGCCAACGCGATTTCGGCTTCCGCGATGCGCGGCTGCCGGAACTGCTGTTCCGCTACCGGGCACGCAATTGGCCGGAGACCCTCGGCGCCGACGATCGCCAGCGCTGGGACGACTACCGTCGCCGGCGCCTGGCGATGGACAGCGGCCTGTCCGAATACAGCTTCGACCAGTTCGATGCGGAAGTCGCCGAACTGCGCCGGGGCCAGGCCGGCAATGCCGACAAGCTGGCGCTGCTCGACCGGCTTCAGCAATGGCGCGCCGAGCTCGAGGCCGGGCTGTAGCGGCAGGTCGAGGACAGCCTTGTCGGTCCCATGACACCGGCTTGTCTAGAATGGCGTCCATGGCCACCTACTTCTCCGATGCCAGTTTCAAGTTCCTGCGCGGGCTGGCGCGCCACAACGACAAGACCTGGTTCGCCGACCACAAGGCGCAGTACGAAGCCCATGTCCGCCAGCCGTTCCTCCGCCTGCTGACCGACCTGCAGCCCGACCTGGCGGCGGTCAGCCTGCATTTCCGCTCGGATCCGAAGACGGTCGGCGGCTCGCTGTTCCGCATCTATCGCGATGCCCGTTTCTCCAACGACAAGTCGCCATACAAGTCGTGGCAGGGCGCCCGCCTGTACCACGAGCGCCACAAGCAGGTGCCCGCGCCGTCCTTCTATCTACACCTGCAGCCGGGCGAGTGCTTCGTCGGCGCCGGTCTCTGGCACCCGGAACCGGACACGCAGCGCCGCGTCCGCCAGTTCATCCTCGACAATCCGGGCAGTTGGAAGAAGGCCGCGCACGATCCGGCGTTCCGGCGCCGCTTCGACTTCGAGGAAAGCGAAAAGCTGGTCCGCGCGCCGCGCGGCTTCCCGACGGATTTCGAGTTCATCGAGGACCTCAAGCACCGCAACTTCGTGTTCTGGCGCTCGCTGGACGACACCACCCTGACGGGCCCGCGCCTGAGGCAGACGCTGGCCGGCGATCTCAAGACGCTGGGGCCGTTCGTCGACTACCTGTGTGCGGCGCTGGATCTCGAATTCTGACCGGGAGGATTCGCCGATGACGCGCTCTCAGACGAAGACGTGGCTCCTGGGCGGCACATTGCTGGCCATGCTGCTGGGGGTGGCCATCTATGTGATCGCTGGACCTTACCTCGCCCTGCACGGCATCCGCACCGCAATCGCGGAACAGGACACGGCCCGATTGCAGAAGCACGTGGATTTCCCCGCGCTGCGGGTCAACCTGCGCGCGCAGGTGGAGGACTATCTCGCACGCAAGGCCGGCCCCGACGTCGCCTCCAACCTGTTCGGCGCGGCCGCATTGTCCCTCGCCAATCAGGTGCTCGGACGCGGCGTGGACACGCTGGTCACGCCCCTGGGGGTCGCCGCCATCCTGCAGGGCCGCTCGACGTGGAAACGCGCGATCGGCGAGACGATCGGTGGCGATACCTATGCGCCGCCGGTACCGGCGGAACCGCTGAAGGCCGCCGAGCATCACTACGAATCGCTGTCGCGTTTCACCGCGACCGTGCACGACGATGACGGCGACCCGGTGGTGTTCGTGCTCACCCGACAAGGCCTGCGCTGGCGGCTGACGGATATCCGGCTGCCGCTTTGACATGCTTGGCGGGATGGGCCAGCGCTACGGATTGGCGACACCGTGGGGTACATGACCGGCCGCCACGTGAAGGCGCGCGCTGTCGATGTTGTGCTGCGAATCATCGAAGAAGATGTCGGCACCGAAAGCTTCCAGGAACGGCCCCTTGTGGCGTCCGCCGAGGAACAGTGCTTCGTCCAGGCGCACGCCCCACTCCCTCAATGTCCGGATCACCCGCTCGTGGGCGGGGGCCGAACGCGCGGTGACCAGCGCGGTACGGATCGGCGAGCGTTCGTCGGCGGGGAACACCTGCTGCAACTGGTGCAGGGCCGCCAGGAAGTTGCGGAAGGGTCCACCGGACAACGGTTCGCGCGCGCGCGCCTGTTCGTGCCTGCCGAAGGCCTCCACGCCCTGCTCGCGTGAAATGCGTTCGCTCTCGTCGCCGAAGATCACCGCGTCGCCATCGAAGGCAATGCGCAGCTGGTGCTCATGGCGTTGCTGCGGCGCGCCGGCCGGCAGGATGGTGGCCGCGGCGATGCCATGTTCGAGCGAGCGCCGCACCGATTCCGGATTCGCCGACAGGAACAGGTCGGTGCCGAACGGCTTGACGTACGGCCAGGTGGGTTCCCCCGCGGTGAACGTGGCACGCACGATGCCCAGCCCGTAGTGCTGGATTGAATTGAAGATCCGCAGGCCGGTATCCGCGGAATTGCGCGACAACAGGATCACCTCCACGCGTGGCGCGTCGGGCGGCGCACCGGCGTTCAGGGCCAGCAGCTTGCGCACCACCGGATACGCGATGCCGGGGGCCAGCACGTCGTCCTCATGGTGCCGCTGGTAATCGCTGTACGCCTTCACCCCCTCGCGTTCGTAGAGGGCGTGGCTTTCTTCCAGATCGAACAAAGCGCGCGACGTGACGGCGACGGTCAGCAGGCGGGGGGTGTTGTCGGGCATGCGCACAGTATCGGCGATCGACGGCGCGCGAAGCGAGACCGCCCGATCATCCCCCGGGAGCCGACGCGATGCGCAGTTGCGCCGGCGGGCCGCGTCGGTTGTCCGCGGTGACCGCACGTACCTCGACGATCAGGTCGATGCGCGATTGCTGCACGGGCGGTCCGTCCTTCCACAGGAACACGAACTCGCTGCGCCTGCCTTCCAGCCGTCCAGCGACCGGCTCGCGGGGAAAGATCGCAAGGGCGTCTTCCCCCACTACGCGGAACTCGAACCCCAGGTCACGCAGCTTGTAGTCCGTCCCGCGCGGCCACTCGACACTCAGCGTCAGCAGGCCGCTGGCGTCGCAGGATGCCCGCCCATCGACGCCGCGCGTGAGGCTGACCAGATCAAGGACCGGCGCTTTCAGACCCGCTTCATCGGCTGCCGCCGCGACGCCGTGCGTGGCGAACACGGTCGTCCCGGTGGACAGATTGCAGGCGTTTCCTTCCCCGATGGCAAGCAATAGCAATACCCAGACCGCGTACCTCATCTGCATCGTGACCCCTCCCCGGGTGGATGCGAACCGGACCGCTACGGGGCGCTGGATAACATGCGTGACATGACCCGGCAAGCCGCAATGCGGCGAAACCGCGATGTCCGCGGGGACATTGCGACTCAGGTCATGAACTGTTCGCTGAGGATGCGTTCTTCCAGGTTGTGCTCGCGATCGAACAGCAGCGTGACCGTCCGGTCGCGCGACTCGCGGATGGTTACTTCCACCACGTCGCGGATTTCGTGCGAATCGGCGGTCGCGCTGACCGGGCGCTTGTACGGATCGAGTACGCGGAAACGCACTTCGGTATCGGCCTTGAGGATGGCGCCGCGCCAGCGGCGCGGGCGGAAGGGCGCGATCGGGGTCAGTGCGATGGTGTGCGAACCCAGGGGCAGGATGGGGCCGTGCGCCGAGAAGTTGTACGCGGTGGAACCGGCGGGCGTGGCGGTGAGCACGCCATCGCAGATCAGTTCGTCCAGGCGTGTCTCGCCATTGAGGTCGATCTGGATGTGCGCGGCCTGCCGGGTCTGCCTCAACAGGGATACCTCGTTGTAGGCGAGCGAGGCCGTGGACGCCCCGGATTCCGTGAGGGCCTGCATCTCGAGCGGGCGCAGCTTGGCGGGTTCCGCCGCGGCGATGCGCTCCATCAGGCCATCGGGCCGATGGTGGTTCATCAGGAAGCCCACCGTGCCCAGCTTCATGCCGAATACCGGCTTTCCCAGGGCACCGTGGCGGTGCAGCGTCTGCAGCATGAAGCCGTCGCCGCCGAGGGCGCACAGCACGTCGGCCTGGTCCGGCGCATGGCTACCATGCTCGCGCTGCAGGACCGCCAGCGCTTGCTGCGCCTCGGGCGTCGGACTGGCGAGGAAGGCGATGTGCGGATCGGACATCCGTGGCTCCGGGTCGGCGCGGGATCAGTCGGGGCAACGCGCAATCAATGATGTCACGTCGAGGGCCTCGGCGATCTTGCCGGGATCGCTGATGATGAAGGCGCCGTGGTCGCGGGTCCAGTAGTCGTATGCCAACGCCCTGACATCGGGATCGGTGATGGCGAAGCCGCCTTCGGCTTCGCGCGATTCCAGCATCCTGCGCGTTGCGTCGAAGGCTTCCACGCCTGCCTGCTGGAACAGCAGGCGGCCGCCGCCATACGTGTCATGGAGTCGCTTCTGCAGCTTCACGTTGCCGATCAGCATCGTCAGCACCGCCTCCTTCTGCGCAGGCTCCTCCGGCAGCGCATAACCGTTATCGCTGCACGCGGCATAGGCGGTGATCGCCGCCTCGGCACGCTGCTTCTCGGCCGCTGTCGGACGCACCGCGTCCGCGTGCCGTCTCATCCATTGGCGCAGGACCGGGACCATGAATACCTCGCGCGCACTGTCGGCGCGCACCCGTCCCTCGCCCACGATCTGGTCGGCATAGACCGGCTGGCCATCGACCTGCCCGATCTGCCGGCGCGGCTCCGTCGCGTCCACCGTCAGTGCCCATGCCAACAACGCCCACGCTGCCATCCTGCGCATGCCCTGCTCTCCCTGGAAAGAAAAAAGGCGGCCCCGGAGGGCCGCCTCGATTCTAGCCAGCCTTCAGTGCCGGCATCATGCCTGCGACGCCAACTGCCCCAGTCGCTGTACCGCCACCGATGCAGTGGGATAGTCCAGCGTCTTCTGCGCCGCCAGCTCATTCAGCATGCTGAGCGTGAAGCGCAGGGCGGCATCGTCGCGACCCAGCCAGGCCTTGACCTTGGCGTCGGCATTGCCGCCCGGCAGCGAGAGCACCTGGTTGGTCAGGGTGCGCTGATGGGCGGCGAGCTCATCACGCAGCACGCCACGGGCGACCGCGTGCCAGCGGCCATCGACCTTCAGGGCCTCGATCTGGTCCTGCAGCCACGGCAGGTGCAGCGCTTCACCCAGGCGGTAGTGGACCTTCGACACCTCGACCGGCTTCAACTTGCGAGCACGTGCCAGTTCGATGATGTCGCACGAGGGCTCCAGGTACGGCAACGCCGCGATCTGGCCGGCCAGTGCCGCCGGCAGGCCCTTGTCCTTCCACGCCTGCAGGCTGGCGTTGTACGCCGGACGCAGCGAATCCGGCAGCACGCCATCCGCCGCGCGGATTTCGTTGAAACCGTCGTGGTAGCGCTCGACCGCGGTGGAGATCGCCGGGATCGGACCCTGCCGGGTCAGCAGCCAGCGGGTGAAATTGCGCTGCACCTGCCAGATGACCTGCAGCGCATCGATCTGCACCGACTCCGGCACCTTGCCGTCCAGCGCATCGATCTGGTTCCACAGCGCCCGCGCATCCAGCGTCTCGCGGGTGATGGTGAACGCCTTGGCGACCTCCGCCGGCGACCGGCCGGTGTCCTCCTGCATGCGCAGCAGGAAGGTCGCGCCCATGCGGTTGATGGTGGTATTGGTGACCGCCGTGGCGATGATCTCGCGCTTCAGGCGGTGCTTCTCCATCTCCGAGGCGTACTTCTTCTGCAGCGGCTGCGGGAAGTACCGCTGCAGCTCCTTGGAGAGGTACGGATCCTCGGGGATGTCGGATTCCAGCAACTGCTGGAACGCCACCAGCTTGGAGTACGACAGCAGCACCGACAGTTCGGGACGGGTCAGGCCCTGCCCACGCGCCTTGCGCTCGGCAAGCTCGGCATCGGACGGCAGGAACTCGATCTGGCGGTCCAGCAGGCCCTGCGACTCCAGCGTCTGGATGAAGTGCTGCTTGGAGCCCAGGCGCGAGACGCTCATGCGCTCCATCAGGCTGATGGCCTGGTTCTGGCGGTAGTTGTCCCACAGCACCAGGTCGGCCACCTCATCCGTCATGTCGGCCAGCAGCTTGTTGCGGGCGTCCATCGACAGCTTCTTCGCCTGCACCACGCCGTTGAGCAGGATCTTGATGTTCACCTCGTGGTCGGAGGTATCCACGCCGGCAGAGTTGTCGATGAAGTCGGTATTCAACAGCACGCCGTGCTGCGCCGCCTCGATGCGGCCGAGCTGGGTCAGGCCCAGGTTGCCGCCCTCGCCCACCACCTTGCAGCGCAGGTCGCGACCGTCGACGCGCAGGCCGTTGTTGGCGCGGTCACCGACGTCGGCATGGGTTTCGCTCGCCGCCTTGACGTAGGTACCGATACCGCCGTTCCACAGCAGGTCGACCGGCGATTTCAGGATCGCGCTCATCAGTTCGTTCGGGGTCATCGACTTCACGCCGTCGGCAATGCCGAGCGCGGCGCGCACTTCCGGGGTGATCTCGATGGACTTGGCACTGCGCGGATGGATGCCACCGCCCTTGGAGATCAGCCTGGCATCGTAGTCCGCCCAGCTGGAACGCGGCACCTTGAACATGCGTTCGCGCTCCTTGAACGACTTCGCCGCATCCGGATTCGGGTCCAGGAAGATGTGGCGGTGGTCGAACGCCGCCAGCAGGCGGATGTGCTCGGACAGCAGCATGCCGTTGCCGAACACGTCGCCCGACATGTCGCCGATGCCCACGCAGGTGAAGTCTTCGGTCTGGCTGTCGCGGTTCATCGCGCGGAAATGGCGCTTGACCGACTCCCATGCGCCGCGCGCGGTGATGCCCATGCCCTTGTGGTCGTAGCCGACCGAACCACCTGAGGCGAACGCGTCGCCCATCCAGAAGCCGTGCGCGATGGCCAGGCCGTTGGCGATGTCCGAGAAAGTCGCGGTGCCCTTGTCCGCCGCGACGACCAGGTACGGGTCGTCCTGGTCATGGCGCACCACGTTGACCGGCGGGACGATCCTGTTGCCGACGATGTTGTCGGTGATGTCCAGCAGTCCCTGGATGAACAGCTTGTAGCAGGCGATGCCCTCGGCCAGCACCGCATCACGGTCCCCGCCCACCGGCGAACGCTTCACGAAGAACCCGCCCTTCGCGCCGACCGGCACGATGACGGTGTTCTTCACCATCTGTGCCTTCACCAGGCCGAGCACTTCGGTGCGGAAATCCTCGCGACGGTCGGACCAGCGCAGGCCGCCGCGCGCCACCGGACCGAAGCGCAGGTGCACGCCTTCCACGCGCGGGCTGTACACGAAGATCTCACGGTACGGGCGCGGCTTCGGCAGATCGGGCACCTTCGCCGAATCGAACTTGAAACTGATGGTGTGCGCCGGCTTCCCGTCCTTGTCCACCTGGTAGAAGCTGGTGCGCAACGTGGCTTCGATCGCCCCCATGAAGCCGCGCAGGATGCGGTCGTCGTCCAGGCTGGAGACACGGTCCATCAGCTTCAGCAGCGACTGGTGCGCGACTTCGATCTGCTGTTCGCGCTTGCCGCCACGCGCCTCGACCAGCGCCGCCAGCGTCCTGGCCGCGGCCTCGTCGTCGCCGGCCAGCGCCTTCAGCTGTGCAGCGAACCGCTCCTGCCCTTCCTTGACCTGCGCCTTGCTCTCGCTGCCGGTCGACGGATCGAAGCGCGCTTCGA
Organism: Pseudoxanthomonas sp.; assembly: GCF_002863005.1. GTDB lineage: Bacteria > Pseudomonadota > Gammaproteobacteria > Xanthomonadales > Xanthomonadaceae > Pseudoxanthomonas_A. Next base: position 50,268 of record NZ_PKDG01000016.1, on the reverse strand, counting down.
ACAGCTCCACCAGCAGGCGGGCCAGCAGGGGATACCGGTTGAGCGTTTCTTCCACGTAACTCTGCGAGAACGGCACGCCGGTCTGCAGCAGGTACTTGCAGTAGCCGCGAAGCAGCGCGACCTGGCGCCACGCCAGGCCGGCGCCCAGCACCAGCTTGTTGAAGCCGTCGTTCTCGGCATCGCCATGCCACACGCGGGCGAAGGCTTCCTCGAACGCAGGCGCGAGGCGGTCGATGTCGAACTCGCCACCGACCGGCTCGACCTCGAACTCCTGGATGTAACGCGCACCCTGCGCGGTCTCCAGCCGGAACGGATGCTCCGAGATCACGCGCAGGCCCATGTTCTCCATCAGCGGCAGCGCGTCGGACAACGGAATGTCGGATTCCTGCCTGTACAGGTTCAGGCGCAGGCGGCCCTGCCCGGGACGCTTGCGGCGCGATTCGTGCAGGCTCAGGCGCAGGTCGTCGGCGCCCGACAGCGAAGCGAGATGTTCGACGTCGCGCGCCGCGCCTTCCGGCGACACGACTTCGATGTAGCCCGCGGGCAGCGCACGGCCGTAGCCGCCTGCGAGCAGCAGACCCTTGGATTCGCCATGGCGGCTGATCAGGGTTTCGCGCAGGTCGTCCTGCCAGTTGCGCAGCAGGTGGGCGATATCCGCTTCCAGCGCGGACGTGTCCACCTCGACCTGCTCGCCGGCCTTGGGTCGGATGGTGATGTGCAGCTGCGCCAGCGGCGACTCGCCGAGCAGCACGCTGCTGTCCACGTACTCGCCACGCATGGCGTCCTTGAGCAGCGATTCGATGCGCAGGCGCACGTCGGTATTGAAGCGCTCGCGCGGGATGTAGACCAAGGCCGAATAGAAGCGGCCATAGCGGTCGCGGCGCAGGAACAGCTTGCTGCGCACGCGCTCCTGCAGGCCCAGGATGCCCATCGAGGTACGGAACAGTTCCTCGTCGCTGGACTGGAACAGCTCCTCGCGCGGCAGCGTTTCCAGGATATGGCGCAATGCCTTGCCGCTGTGGCCGCTGGGCGACAGGCCGGACTTCTGCATGACGTATTCGTGTCGTTCGCGCACCAGCGGGATTTCCCATGGGCGGCGGTTGTAGGCGCTGGACGTGTACAGGCCGATGAACCGCTGCTCGGCGATCGGATTGCCCTGCGCGTCGAACTCCAGCACCCCGATGTAATCCATGTTGCCCGGGCGGTGCACGGTGGAGCGGCGGTTGGTCTTGGTGAGGATCAGCGCGTCCACCGAGCCGCCCTGCGGCAGGTAGTGCGCGGCGAGCGTCTTGATGTTGCGCGGCGGCGTGGTGTCGCCCTCGCGCAGCAGGCCCAGCCCGCTGTCCTCGACGGCGGCGAGGATGCCGGTGCGCTTCTCGACGCGGTACTCGCGGTAACCGAAGAACGTGAAGTGGTCGGCGGCAGCCCAGCGCAGGAACTCCTGCGCCTCGCGGCGGCCATCGTCGTCCACCGGCATGCGGCGGGTGGCCATGTCGTCGGCCAGGGCCAACATCTTCTCGCGCATGCTGGACCAGTCGCGCACGATGGCGCGCACTTCCTCCAGCACGCTGCGGATGCGCTTCTCCACCTGGGCCATTTCCTCCGGCGGCAGGCGGTCGATCTCCAGCAGCATCAGCGACTCATGCTTGCCCTCGCCCACGGCGGTGACCTTGCCGGCCTTGTCGCGCGCCAGCCGCACCAGCGGGTGGCCGAGCACGTGCACGCCCACGCCCATCTCGGCCAGCGCCATGCTGACCGAATCGACCAGGAACGGCATGTCGTCGTTGACGATCTGCAGCACGGTATGCGGCGACTCCCAGCCGTGCGTCTTCTGCGTGGCATTGAAGATGCGCACGTTGGCGGTGCCTGGCTTGCGGGTGCGCGCGAACGCCAGGGTATCGGCGGCGATCGCGGCCCAACCGTCCGCACCGTGGTGCGGGTACTCGTCTTCCTCCATGCGCTTGTAGAACGCTTCGGCGAACGTGCGGGCCTCGGCCTGCGCAGCGGCACCGGAGACGCGCTTGCGGATCGCGTCGAGGATCGGCGCCAGCGAGAACGCCTCGCCTGCCTTCGCCATCGCCTTGCCGGTCTTTTCCGCGGCCTTCGCCGCCTTCTCCGGTCGGGCGGCCACCTTCCTGGTGGGCGTGGCCTTCGGGCTCACCGCGTGGGTGGCCTTCTTGGCTTCCGGTTTGGACGACGGTTTGGCGGCTTTTTTCGGGCTGCGCGCAGCGTTCATGCAGAGAATGGCTCAACAAGTGGTAGTCGAATGGTCATTGTATCTCCCGACGCCGTGACAAAACTTGCTGCGAGGCGTCATTGGCGCGGGTTGCAATCGCATGCCGGATTGTCTAGCGAGAGCGGAACGGGCGTTTGTCGGCAAGCGCCTCGGCGGATTGCCGAGAACGCGACCAACATTCGGCAGCGCACGGAAGCACGCGCCTCGCCGTCACGCATCCCTCACGAAGTACACCCTTCGCTTTGTGCACGGAAATGCCGTGTTTTCAAGCCTGTCAAAATTCTGAACTGGACGGTATAGTCCAATCCGTATGAGCCCCTCCCCCGACCTTTCCGCGCCCGATCAACGTCGTGCCCGCGTCCATAGCGCCGTGCGGGAACTGATGTCGGAACAGGGCTTCCGCGTCAGCATGGACGCGGTCGCCGCCCGTGCCGGCTGTTCCAAGCAGACGCTGTATGCGCATTTCGGCAGCAAGCAGGAGCTGCTGCGCAGCGTGATCGCGGAGCACCAGGACGTCGCGACCGCGCGCCTGTCGCCAGTGGTGGAGGATCCCCGCGTCGCGCTGGTCGACTTCGCCACGGAACACCTGCGGCATCTCTGCGATCCGGCCATCGTCTCCACCAGTCGCCTGCTGGCGGCGGAAGCGCACCAGTTTCCCGACGAAGCGCGCGATCTCTACCGGCAGGCCTGCGATACTCTGGTCCAGCGCCTCGCCACCTGGCTGCAGCACGCCATGGACCAAGGCAGGTTGAGGCATGACGATCCGCATTACGCCGCGGAGTTGCTGCTCAGCATGATCGTGGGAATGGACTTCGAACGGCAGCGGTTCGGCGTGCGGCATCGCGCGGGCGATCGCGCGCGCCGACGCTGGGCCGAGTTCGCGGTAGATGCCTTTCTGCGCGCCTTCCAGGCTTCATCCGACACCCCCGACCCGGTCCCTTCCGATGCGCCCCCCGGGCGGCGCATCCGCTCATCGCATTCCCTTCCCACGTCTGCAAGAAAAAGAAACGGAGCTTCCCCATGACGTCCCCCGTCCGTTCCCTCGTCCTCGCCAGCGCGCTGCTGGCGATCCTCGCCGCCTGCAGCAAGCCCGAACCGCAGCAGATGCCGCCCCCCGAAGTGGTGGTGCTTAGCGCCACGCCGCAGGATGTGCCGCTGCAGCGCGACCTCGTCGGCCGCCTGTCGCCCTTCCGCAGCTCCGACGTGCGTGCGCGCGTGGCCGGCGTCGTGCAGAAGCGCGTGTACCAGGAAGGCAGCGACGTGAAGGAAGGCCAGGTGCTCTTCCTGATCGACCCCGCGCCGTTGCAGGCCTCGCTGAGCGCCGCGCAGGCGAACCTGGCCTCGGCACAGGCGTCCTACGCCAATGCCAGGGTGTCGGCGGACCGCGCCCGCCAGCTCGCGCCGCAGAAATTCGTGTCGAAGTCGGACCTCGACAACGCCGAGGCCGCGGAACGCAGCGCCGCCGCCGCCGTGCAGCAGGCGCGCGCCAACGTCGAGTCCGCCCGCATCAACCTCGGCTACGCCAGCGTCACCGCGCCGATCTCCGGCCGCGCCGGCAAACAGCAGGTCACCGAGGGCGCGCTGGTCGGCCAGGGCGATGCCACGCTGCTGACCACGATCGACCAGATCGATCCGCTGTACGCCAACTTCTCGATGAGCGCCAGCGAGATGCAGGCCATCCAGCAGGCCCAGGGCGCAGGCAAGGTGCAGCTGGCCGGTGAAGGCCAGCGCACGGTGCAGATCGTGCTGCCCAACGGGCAGGTGCTCGACCAGACCGGCACGCTGGACTTCTCCGACACCGTCGTCGATCCCGCCACCGGCAGCGTCTCGTTGCGCGCCACCCTGCCGAATGCGGACCGCGCCCTCCTGCCGGGCACCTTCGTCACCCTGCGCGCCACGCTGGGCGAACAGAAGGGCGCGTTCCTGATCCCGCAGGGCGCGATCCAGCGCGATACCGTCAGCGCCTATGCGATGGTCATCGGCAAGGACGGCAACGTGGCGCGCAAGAACGTCAGCGCGCAGCAGGCCATCGGTGCCGATTGGCTGGTCACCGAGGGCCTCGTGGCCGGCGACCAGGTCATCGTCGAGGGCCTTCAGAAGGTCAAGGAAGGCGCGCCGGCCAAGGGTGTGACCGCCGAACAGGCGGCCGCCGCCAAGGCCGCCCAGGCCAAGCCCGCGCCCGCGCCAGGCAAGGCCGAGTAAGAAGGACCCTCCCCCATGCCCAAGTTCTTCATCAACCACCCGATCTTCGCCTGGGTCGTGTCGATCCTGATCTCGCTCGCCGGCGTGATCGCGATCCTCAACCTTGGCGTCGAATCCTATCCCTCCATCGCGCCCCCGCAGGTCACGGTCAGCGCGAGCTATCCCGGTGCCAGCGCGGAGACCACCGAACGCTCCGTCACACAGGTCATCGAGCAGCAACTGACGGGCATCGACAACCTGCTGTACTTCAGCTCGAGTTCCAGCTCCGCCGGCCAGGCCTCGATCACGCTGACGTTCCAGACCGGTACCGACGCCGACATCGCGCAGGTGCAGGTACAGAACAAGGTATCGCTGGCCACCCCACGCCTGCCCAGCGAGGTCACCGCACAGGGCGTCGTCGTGGCGAAGGCGAACGCCGGCTTCCTGATGGTGGTGGGCCTGCAGTCCGACAACGCGAGCATCGACCGCAATCGCCTGAACGACATCGTCGCCTCGCGCGTGCTCGACCAGATCGCCCGCGTGCCCGGCGTCGGCAGCACGCAGCACTTCGGCTCCGAGTACGCCATGAACCTGTGGCTGGACCCGGGCAAGCTGCAGGGCTACAACCTGTCGGCCACCGAGGCCCTGTCGGCCGTGCGTGCGCAGAACGTGCAGTTCGCCGCCGGCTCGGTCGGCTCCGATCCCGCGCCGGAAGGCCAGGCGTTCACGGCCACGGTATCGGCGGAAGGCCGCTTCACCTCGCCGGAGCAGTTCGAGCAGATCATCCTGCGCGCGAACAACGATGGTTCCACCGTCCGCCTGAAGGATGTCGCGCGCGTGGAGTTCGGTGCGCAGAACTTCGGATTCGACACCCAGTTCAACGGCAAGCCGGTCGGCGCGTTCGCCATCCAGTTGCTGCCGGGTGCCAATGCGCTCAACGTCGCCGACGCCGTGCGCGCGAAGATGGATGAACTGGCGCCGAGCTTCCCGCCCGGGGTCACGTGGTTCTCGCCGTACGACACCACCACCTTCGTCAAGATCTCGATCGAGGAAGTGGTCAAGACGCTGATCGAAGCGGTGATTTTGGTGTTCCTGGTGATGCTGGTGTTCCTGCAGAACTTCCGCGCCACCATCATCCCGACCCTCGTCATCCCGGTCGCCCTGCTGGGCACGTTCTGGGGCCTGAGCCTGATCGGCTTCACCATCAACCAGCTGACCATGTTCGCGCTGGTGCTGGCGATCGGCATCGTGGTCGACGACGCCATCGTGGTGATCGAGAACGTCGAGCGCATCATGGCGGAAGAAAAGCTGCCGCCGCGCGAAGCGACCATCAAGGCGATGGGCCAGATCACTGGCGCCGTCATCGCGATCACCGTGGTGCTGGCGGCGGTGTTCATTCCGTCGGCGCTCCAGGGCGGCGCCTCGGGCGAGATCTACAAGCAGTTCGCGCTGACCATCGCCATCTCGATGGCGTTCTCCGCCTTCCTGGCGCTGGGCTTCACGCCGGCGCTTTGCGCGACGTTCCTGAAGCAGCACGAGCACGACAGCCACGAGAAGAAGAACGTCATCTTCCGGACGTTCGAGAAGTACTACGGCAAGCTCGAGAAAACCTACGTGGGCCACATCGGCGCCGCGATCAAGCACGCCCCGCGCTGGATGATCGTGTTCGCGCTGCTGACGGTGCTGGCGGGCTTCCTCTTCACTCGACTGCCCAGCAGCTTCGTCCCTGAGGAAGACCAGGGATATGCGCTGGCCATCGTGCAGCTGCCGCCGGGCAACACGTTGCAGAAGACCAAGCAGGTGTTCAACCAGGTCCGTGGCACGCTGCAGCAGATGGACGGCTTCGACGGCGTGATGGAAGTGGCGGGCTTCAGCTTCCTCGGCCGTGGCGAGAACGTCGGCATGGCCTTCATCCGCCTCAAGCCCTGGGACGAGCGCGACGTGACCGTGCCGGAGTTCATCCAGCAGGCCAACCAGCGTTTCTACGGCATCAAGGGCGCGCAGATCTTCGTGGTGAACCTGCCGACGATCCAGGGCCTGGGCCAGTTCGGCGGCTTCGACATGTGGCTGCAGGACCGCGCAGGCCTGGGCGAAGAAGCCCTGATGGCGGCGCGCAACCAGCTGTTGGGGGCGGCCGCGCAGGATTCGAGCCTGATGGCGGTGCGACCGAATACCCTCGAGAACGCACCGCAACTCCAGCTGCACGTGGATCGGGTGCAGGCGCAGGCGATGGGCATGTCGTTGAGCGACATCTACAACGGCATCCAGCTGATGCTGGCGCCGGTGTACGTCAACGACTTCTTCTATGAAGGCCGCATCAAGCGCGTGAACATGCGCGCCGACGCGCCGTACCGCACCGGCGCCGAGTCGCTGGCGAGGATCTATTCTCCGAGCAGCCAGCAGAGCGACGCCAACGGGGGCCGGGCGATGATCCCGTTGTCGAACGTGGTGCAGTCGTCGTGGGCCTCGGTGCCGCCGTCGCTGTCGCGCTACAACGGCTACTCCGCGGTGAACATCAATGGCTCGGCGGCGCCGGGCAGTTCGTCGGGCCAGGCGATGACGACGATGGAGAACATCGTCACCGACCAGCTGCCACAGGGCTTCGGCTACGACTGGAGCGGCATGTCGTACCAGGAGATCCTGGCCGGCAACAGCGCCACGCTGCTGATGGTGCTGTCGATCGTGGTGGTCTTCCTCTGCCTTGCCGCGCTGTACGAGAGCTGGTCGATCCCGGTGGCCGTGCTGCTCGTGGTGCCGCTGGGTGCGCTGGGCGCGCTGGCCTTCACCATGCTGCGGGGTCTTTCCAACGACCTGTTCTTCAAGATCGGGCTGATCACCATCATCGGCCTGGCGGCGAAAAACGCCATCCTGATCGTCGAGTTCGCGGTGATGGAGCGCAAGCAGGGCAAGACGTTGCGCGACGCGGTGATCTCGGCGTCCCACCTGCGCTTCCGTCCCATCCTGATGACCTCGTTCGCCTTCATCATGGGCGTGCTGCCGATGGCCATCTCGACCGGCGCGGGTGCCAATGCCCGCCATGCCATCGGCACCGGCGTCATCGGCGGCATGTTCTTCGCCACCTTCCTGGGCCTGCTGCTGATCCCGGTGTTCTTCGTGGCCGTAAGACGCGTGCTGGGCGACAAGATGGACGAGCCGTCGAAGGAGTACCTGCTGGAGCGGGACAAACCGGCCTCGCGCTGAGCCTCGCCCTCCGTTCGAAAAGCCCCGGCCAGGCCGGGGCTTTTCGTATTCCGGGCTGCGGACAACGGCAGCCCAGCCCTGCCCGCAATCCCGGGCAGGCAAGGTCGGCACCGAGGCCCCTTTCCACCCGCCTGACCTCCCGCACTTCTTGCGGCCGTCTCAATTCGTGATAATCCGCCGATTGATCCTGTCGATCACCCCGCCCCCCGTTCGTCGTCCTGAACGATCTCCCCCGCCCTGCCGAAGACATCCCCATGACACGGAAAGACCCAGCCGCAAGGAAAACACCCTCCACCACCCGCCGCATGATCCTGATGCTGATCGCCGTGGCGGTGATCTTCGGTGGCGTGTTCGTCGTGAAGGCCATCATGGGCAAGGGCATGAACGACTTCTTCGACAACATGCCCCAACCGGCCGCCGCGGTGACCGACTGGACGGCCAAGCAGGAAGAATGGATCGACGCACAGCAGGCCGTCGGCACGTTCGTGGCCATCAACGGCACGGACGTCACCACCGAGGCCGGCGGCGTGGTGCGCAGCCTGTCGATCGACGTCGGCAAACCGGTCAAGGCCGGCACCGTGCTGGCGCAGCTCAACAGCGCCAACGAGCTGGCGGTGCTGAAGTCGCTGGAAGCATCTTCCAAGCTCGCCGCCGTGCAGCGCGACCGCTGGCAGGCGCTGGCCCGCGACAAGCTGGTCTCCCAGGCCGAAGCCGAAGAACGCGCCACCGTGGCGGCCACGTCGCTGGCACAGGTCGAGGCGCAGCGCGCCTTGATCGCACAGAAGACGATCCGCGCACCGTTCGACGGGGTGCTGGGCATCCGCAAGGTCAACCTGGGCCAGTACCTCAACCCCGGCGACGCCATCGTGAGCCTGCAGGCGCTGGATCCGATCTATCTCGACTTCACCCTGCCCGAACAACGCGTGGGCCAGGTGCTGCCGGGCGCGAAGATCCGCGCCACGGTCGATGCCCTTCCCGGCCAGGTGTTCGAAGGCGAGGTCACCGCGGTGGAGCCGCAGGTCGATCCGGCCACGCGAAACTTCAAGGTGCAGGCGACGCTGGACAACCCCGAATACAACCTGCGGCCGGGTGCGTTCGCCCATGTCGGCTTCGATACCGGCGACGCGCGCAAGGTCATCGTGGTCCCGCAGACCGCGATCAGCTTCAACCCCTATGGCAACGCGGTGTACGTGATCCAGGAGGTACCGCGCGCCGAGGGCGAAAAGGACATGCAGGGCAAGCCGCTGACCGGCAAGAAGCTGGTGGTGCGGCAGCGCTTCGTCAAGACCGGCGCCACCCGCGGCGACCTGATCGCGGTGACCGAAGGCCTGAAGCCCGGCGAGCGCGTGGCGACCAGCGGCCTGCTGAAGCTGCGCAACGACGCCGAGGTAACGGTGAACAACAAGGTGCAGCCGGTGACCGAGGCCCAGCCCAAGCCCGAAAACCGTTGACGGAGCGCCGGCATGAAATTCACCGACATCTTCATCAACAAACCGGTGCTGGCCATCGTCGTCAGCCTGTTCATCCTGTTGTTCGGCCTGCGCTCGTTCACCGAATTGAACGTGCGCCAGTATCCCGAGTTGCGCAACGCCGTGGTCAACATCAGCACCACGTACTACGGCGCGGACGCCGACCTCATCCAGGGCTTCATCACCACGCCGCTGGAGCGTGAGGTCGCCAGTGCGGAAGGCATCGAGTACCTGAGCTCCACCAGTTCGGCCGGCGTCAGCGTGATCCAGGCGTACATCAAGCTGGAACAGGACCCGAACGAGGCGCTCACCCAGATCGCTGCCAAGGTCAACAAGATGCGCGGGCAGCTGCCGCCGGAGTCGGAAGACCCGGTGATCGACCTGCAGCAGGGCCAGCAGATCGCGGCGATGTACGTGTCCTTCGCCAGCGAGACGCTGGACAACAACCAGATCACCGACTACCTCACCCGCGTCGTCCAGCCCAAACTGGTCACCGTCGCCGGCGTGCAGCGGGCCGACATCCTCGGCGCCGGTACCTTCGCGATGCGCGTGTGGCTGAAGCCGGACCGGATGACCGCCCTGCAGGTCACGGCCAGCGACGTGTCCACCGCGCTGTCGTCCAACAACGTGTTGGCGGCGGTGGGCTCGACCAAGGGCCAGATGGTGGCGATCGACATGACCGCGCGCACCGACCTGCGCAGCGCCGAGGAATTCCGCCAGCTGATCATTCGCGAACAGAACGGCGCGATCGTGCGGCTCGGCGACGTGGCCGACGTGCAACTGGGCTCGGAAAGCTACGGCACGTCGGTCCGCATCAACGGTGAAGCGGCCACGTTCATGGGCATCTTCGTGTCGCCGGATGCGAACTCCCTCGATGTCATCAAGAACGTGCGCACGCTCTGGGACAACGAGATCGTGCCGCAGCTCCCGGAAGGCATCAAGGCGACCATCCCGTACGACAGTACCGAGCAGATCCAGGACGCCATCGACGAAGTGGTCAGCACGATCGTGGAAGCGGTGATCATCGTGATCGTGGTGATCTTCCTGTTCCTCGGCTCGCTGCGCAGCGTGCTGATTCCGGCAGTGACAGTGCCGTTGTCGCTGGTCGGTGCGCTGTTCCTGATGCTGCTGATGGGCTTCACGATCAACCTGCTCACGCTGCTGGCGATGGTTTTGGCCATCGGCATCGTGGTGGACGACGCGATCATCGTGCTCGAGAACATCCACCGCCACATCGAGGAGGGCATGTCGCCCTACGAGGCGGCGATCAAGGGCGCGCGCGAACTGGCGTGGCCGGTGGTCGCGATGACCACGACCCTGGTCGCGGTCTACCTGCCGATCGGCTTCCAGGGCGGCCTGACCGGCGTGCTGTTCACCGAGTTCGCTTTCACGCTGGCCGGCGCGGTGCTCCTGTCGGGCGTGATCGCGCTGACCCTGACCCCGATGATGTGCGCCAAGATCCTCAAGCCGCACAGCGAAGGCGGCAAGGGCAAGCTGGAGAAGTGGCTGGACGTGCGCTTCGAGAAGCTCAATGCCGGCTATCAGCGGCGCCTGCACGGCACCATGGAGACCAAGTCGGTGGTCGGCGTGTTCGGCATTCTGGTGCTCGTCTCGTGCGTCTTCCTGTACATGACCGCCCCCAAGGAGCCGGCACCTCTGGAAGACGAAGGCTTCATCTTCTCGGTCGCCAGCGCCGACCCCTATTCCACCCTGGACTACGTGGAGCGCTACACCGAGGAAGTCACCTCCATCGCCAAGGGCGTGCCGGAAGTGCAGGACTATTTCCTGTTCAACGGCGGGTTCGGCGGCAGTGGCGGCGGTGCCAGCCCGATGGCGATGGCAGGCTTCGTGCTGAAGCCGTGGAGCGAGCGCGAGCGCTCCACCAACGCGGTGCTGCAGCAGGAACTGCAGCCGAAGATGAGCCAGGTCAGCGGCCTGAACATCTTCGCACTGGTCCCGCCTTCGCTGCCCAGCGCGGGCGGCGACGGCGGCGGCGGCGAGTTCATCATCGGTGGCGTCGGCGACCTGAGCCAGCTGGCCGAGTTGGCCGACCAGATCCTGGCGAAGGCGATGGAGAGCAAGCGCTTCATCTTCCTGGACAAGGACCTGAAGATCGACAAGCCGCGCATCGAGGTCAACATCGACCGCGAGAAGGCGGCGACGCTCGGCATCGACATGCGCACGCTGGCAGCCGACATGGCAGCCATGCTGTCCGGTGGCTACACCAACCGCTTCGCCATGCAGAACCGCTCGTACCTGGTGATCCCGCAGGTGCAGCGGAGCGACCGCCTCAACGCCAGCGACCTGGAGAACTACTACACGCGCACCCGCGACGGCGAACTGATACCGCTGTCGACGCTGGTGACGCTGAAGGAGAGCGCGCAGCCGCAGTCCCTGAAGCGTTTCCAGCAGCTCAACGCCGTGTCGATCACCTTTGCCCCGCGCCCCGGCGTCAGCAAGGGCGAAGCGCTGGCGATTCTCGACCAGGCCGCCAAGGAAGTACTGCCTCAGGGCTATTCGGTGGATTACGCCGGCGAGTCGCGCCAGTTCAAGCAGGAGGGCGCGGCGATGCTGGTGACGCTGGCGCTGGCGTTGATCGTGATCTTCCTGGTGCTGGCGGCCCAGTTCGAGAGCTTCCGCGATGCGACGATCATGCTGCTGACCGTACCGATGGCCATCAGCGGCGCATTGCTGACCGTCAACGTGCTGGCGCTGGTGAGCGGCGTGCTCGGCTTCATGCAGATCGAAGCCTTCCCCGGCATGAGCATCAACATCTATACCCAGGTGGGCCTCGTGACACTGGTCGGCGTGATCTCCAAGCACGGCATCCTGATCGTGGAGTTCGCCAACAAGCTGCAGATGGAACGCGGCCTGTCCAAGCGTGAAGCGATCGAGGAAGCCGCAGCCATCCGCCTGCGTCCGGTGCTGATGACCACCGCCGCGCTGGTGTTCGCGATGATCCCGCTGTTGATCGCCAGTGGCCCGGGTGCCGCCTCGCGCTTCTCGATGGGCGTGGTGATCGCCTCGGGCATGACGATCGGCACGCTGTTTACCCTGTTCGTGCTGCCGGCGTTCTACCTGTACCTGGCGCGTGACCATGCGCACGATCGCAAGGATGCCGAAGAGGCGGCACCATCTCTGGAGGGTGAAGCCGCGCCCGGACATTGAGCACGGCCACGGCCGATGAAACTGAAAGCCCCGGCCATGCCGGGGCTTTCTTATAGGCAGGATTTCAGCTCGACTGTAGTCCTGCCGCGCGCCGCCGGGACAGATGCTTGTCCTGTCCTGATCCGCGCGACTCAGCTCAATGCCTGGCCTTGGCTGGCCGATCTTTGCTGCTCCTGGAGGTGCGCCATCTGCTGCACCTGCAGCCGGTCGGAAGATTCGATTCCGCGCAAGCTCTCCTGCAGGGAGGGTGGCGGTTCGGACAGCGATACGTTGGCGCGGTCGCCGGGTATCCGGCCAGCTACCCAGACTTGGTCTTCATGGACCACCACGGCTCGGATCTGGCCGGGATCGGTCACGCCCCCCAACACGGCCTGATGAGTGATCTCGGCGATCTTCTCCTTCGCCACGCCTGGCAGACGTTCCTCCAGAGCGGAATACAACGGGTAGCGAGGATGGTCCGTGGGAAACGTTTGTGCGTGATCGTCGCGTTGAAGCCGGGTGTCCGACGATGGCGTAGTCCGCTCATGGTCCGAGCCAACCGACCCCCGCCCTCTGTGCTCGGGTGACGCAGGTTGAAGATAGTCAGGCGTCCGGAAGCGGATGGTCGGCCCAGACCCGTCGTCTGTTTCGGGTCGCCGCAGCTGCTCTGGCGGCCGTGCATCGCGGTCAATCGGAGGAAGTCGGTCGCGGAAGAATTGTTGACGCTGCTCGTGATAATCCGCGAGCCGCTGCGTCGCCGCGGCCTCCGCCGCTGCGCTGCGCTCCGCACGTGCCGCCGGTTCACCGGCCGGCAACGGGCCGCGCAGTTCGCCAAGGGTGTCCAGCGCGTTGCCGTAGGGACCACGCGCGACCACCGTGGCGATGGCCCGGCCTGCGGCAACATCGCCTCGGAACTTGTCGATCATGGGGTCGAACACCTCGGCCAGTTGGCGTGCGGCCGGATCCGACAGGATGGAGCGGTCGGGCCTGCCCTCGCCGTCAATGCCGAGAAAGTGATGCATGCTGTGCGATCCGAGCAGCAAGCCAGCAACGCCGGGGGCACGCGGATCGAGAGGATCACGGTCGCTGGCATAGCCCGCGCCGTGCAGGGCCGCGATCTCGTTTGCGCTGGCGTACACCCGCACCTGCCCATAGTGCGGGCTGGCGGCGCTGACTGCATCCCCGACCTTGACGTGGTTGAGGACGCTGTCGCCTCCTTCTCCAATCCCGTAACCCAGGCTCGCCGCACCATAGGCATTGAAGGTCTCGCCACGCAGGTCGAAATGGTGCGCCGTGATCTGCGCCAGGGTGCCACCCAGAGAGTGTCCTGTAACGGTGACTTCCGGGACGTGGCCCCCTTCACGGCCGATATCCCGGGCTCTTTCAATCGCACGCCGCGTCAACGCGATGGCGTCCTGCACCTGAGGATTGACGCGGTCAAGCACCATCGCGCCATCGGTAATCAGGCCATCTTTGACCCAGCCCTCCCACTTCTTTTCGCCCTCGGTACCACGGTGAGCAACGATGATCTCGCCGGTGTCTACGCGCTGGTAGATGGTGCCCTGGTAGCCGTTGATAGGGCTGCTGGCGTGTTCGAGTATTTTGTAGGTTATTCCACCGAGAACAATATTCTGCTCTTTACCTTTTGGCTGTGGTTCTGGCGGATAGAACTTGTACGCGTCATTTGCCAGATAAGCATACTGCTGGCTAGTTAGGCTCATTGGACTGCTGCCCTAGAAGAAAAAACAACAGAAAAAACTTCTGCCTCGAGCTCTGCGCGAAAAACCTTGGGGCCTTGGGCTTCCCATATAGTCGGATCGGCAGGATCTGACCTACCACGCCCATCCTTCCAGAAATAGAAAGTTTCTACTTGTTCGGAAATCATCATTTCTGGCGTATACCAGAGCGCAAGCTCCGGGTAAAAATGTCTTGAATTAAACTGCATATCGGCGGCAATAAAGATGCCGGCGAGCTCCCATTGGCAAATTCCTCGCCCATAAAAATCCTCCTCATATATCGCGTCCAGATAGATCGTGCCAACGTATCTGCCATCCGCGACCTTAGTCAAAGAAAACGGGATTGAAGCACTCTTTGGCTCAGTTTGAACGCCAGCGAAATTACGTATCGGGGGCAGACATTGTTGATTCGAGATGTCGTATTGCAAGCTACTCCTGGATACCTCATACGGTCCAGATGCGTCGACTATGTCCATGGTTATGATATAGCCGTGTTTTGGATTCTTATTTAGCTTGTGCAATGGCTTCTCTTCCTGCACCGGCGCACAAGCCGCGAATGCCATGCTGGTCGCGACGACCATCGACTTCATACTCATCTCGCTCTCCTGATTATCGTCACTATCTATCGGAAACGCCTTCGCCGCTTCGCAAGATGGAAGGTTTGGCTTGCGCTTTGTAGCGGCTGGCAACCCTCCTACCGGCAGCGGACCCAACTCTGCCATGGTGCGGACATTGATGATTTCCAGATCGCGCAGCAATTGCAGGTCGTGCAGCTTGTCGCCCTTGTTGGCACACAGCTTCATCCGCGCAACGATGGCATCGTCATTGCATCCCTCCTGCGCCATCACATCCTCCTGCCCTTAAAGGGGAGCAATCGTTTCATTGTCCGACATCGATCATCTTCACATCGACCTTCGGCAACAGCCGCCTGGTGAAATACTTGTCCTGGTAGTACCTGATCTTCTCGCACATCACCGGATACGGGATGCCCTCGTACAGGAAAACCTCCTTCTCCGGCCCCATCGCCTTCAGCTCCTGCGGCAACATCAGCGCGCGGCGCTCCAACGATTCCGTGAATGACACGCTCCCCTGCTGTCCGTGCGATTGCGAGCGGTTGCGACGGTGCACGGTGGTGTAGCCCAGCATTTCGGAATAGTCATTGGCGTCCTGCTGTTCGCGGGGCGCGTAGATGATCTGCAACGCATGGTTGGTGATGATGGTCCGCGACACCTCCTTGCCGTACACCGCATCCAGCTGCGACATGCTTTGGATGATCGGCAGCAGGCGCAGGTTGTAGCCCGCCATGTAACTCACTGCGCTGGCGATGATGTCCACCCTTCCGATGGCCGTAAACTCGTCCATCAGCAGTAGGCATTGATGCTTGAGCGCCGGATTGGCCTGCGGCAGTTCGCGCGTGTTCTCGTTGATCAACTGACTGAAGAACAGGTTCACCAGCACCCTGCTCTCCGCCAGTTTATTGGGCTGGATTCCCATATAGATCGTCATGCGCTTCTTGCGGACATCAGTGATCAGGAAGTCGTCACCGCTGGTGGCCGCGTCGAGGACCGGATTGACGAATGCGTTGAGCGGCTCCTTGAAGGTGCCCAGGATGGATGAGAACGTTTCGTCCGCCTGCGAGAGCAGGTTGGCGAACGCCGTCCTCGCATGCTCGCTGAGGAATGGCTTGGCCGAAAGCTCTTGCAGGTACTGCTTCTGTTGCGAGCCGTTACCCGCCGAAAGCCGATGCACGCGGCCCAACGTGGGGACGGACATAAGTTCCGGAGGACACTTCCTGCGGCGCTCGTCGTCGTGATTCTCGAACAGGTACAGAGTGAATGCGAGGAACGCGTTCCTCGCGTGGCTGATCCAGAACTTGTCTTTTCCGTCTCCGTCCGGATACAGCATGGCGGCGATCGCCTGCAGGTCCGAGATGCGGAACGCAGGATCGGAAGACACGTAGCTGAGCGGGTTCCAGCGATGCGTCCGACGGTCTTCGGCGAAAGGATTGAACAGATAGATCTCCTGACCCTGGCTAGCGCGCCAGCCGCTGGTCAGGTCGAAGTTCTCCTGCTTGATGTCCAGGACCACCACGGAGCCTTGGTACTCCAGCAGGTTGGGGATGACGACGCCCACGCCTTTTCCCGAGCGCGTCGGCGCGGCCAGGATGACGAACTGCTGGCCCGACAGGCGGACCAGCTTTCTCCCCAGCCTGCCCACCACGATGCCTTCCGGCGCAGGCGCGAACATGCCACGTCTGGCGAGGTCGCCGGCGCGAGCGAAACGCGCGTCTCCATGCAGTGCGGCTCTTGGCGACCTGAGGAGCGGGATTGCCATCGCCAGCCACGCGAGCAATGGCACACCGAACCCCAACGCGCCGCCCGTCTTGATCTTCGTGGCGTAAGGCGCAACCTGGGATTGGTCGAGGGCTCGCAGGTAGCGGAGATAGGTGTCCCATCGGAGCGAAACATCCAGTCCGAGCAACCACTGGGTCGCGTATCCGGACAGATAGATACCCGCAACCAAAGCCAACAACCCCATTACCGACAGAAAGACTCCCTTCTTTCGTTCCATGTCCTTTTCCCGTTGTCACATTCCATGTATCACTGCAGCTGCATGCAACCTTCTTGTGCACTCAGCAGCGCGAGAATGAAACAAGCGGTTTACCGCGTCCAGCCGCGACACACCATTTCCTTACTAATGTCAGTCGATTCACTTGAATTCCGTGGTGATGTGGTGATGCGCAGACTTTTCCAGATCGAACCAAACCCGTCGACGTGGCGCGATACGTACGAATCGTGACTTCTCGGGTGACGATTCAACTCGCGCAGTCTTCTCAGGCGCACAGGACCCACGTTGATCATCGGACGTCGAGCCCGAAACGGCGATTCCATCGCAAAGGCGACTACTTCGGCGCGTTCGCGGCAGGTGCTACGTAGGCCTTGCGCGCTGCGCGGACTTCGTCGTGGTGATCCGATGCCCACTGCGCCAGCATCTCCACGCGTTCGAAGAACGATTCGCCCAACGGCGTTAGCGCATAGTCGACGCGCGGCGGCACCGTGGGAAACACCGCGCGGCTGACCAGGCCATCCTGCTCCAGGTGCCGCAGCGTCTGCGCGAGCATGCGCGGCGAGATGTCGGCTACGCGTTTGCGGACCTCGGAAAAACGCAGCGTGCCCATAGCCAACTCGTGCAGCACGAGTACCGTCCAGCGGTCGCCGAGGCGGTCCAGCACGTCCCGGATCGGGCAGTTCTCGACGAGGATCAGGGATTGGCGGTGCAGGGTCATGAGGATCTCCAGGATCGGTTACCTCCGGGTAACCGGGTTACTTCGGACACCCTGCTTGTACGGGCGTCGTCCATTACTACCATAGGGTAACCAATATCCTTTCCGTTACCAGACCCAGGAGCCGCCATGTCTTCCCCCACCCTGCTCGTCACCGGCGCAGCCGGTCATCTCGGCCACGCCGTGGTGCGCCACCTGCTGGAAACCCTGAAGGTCCCGCCCGCCCGCATCATCGCCACCAGCCGCAAGCCGGAGGCCCTGGCGGACCTCGCCGCCGCCGGCGTGATTGTGCGCGCCGCGGACTTTGACGCACCCGCCACGCTGGCGACCGCCTTCGCCGGCGCGGACCGGGTGCTGCTGGTCAGCACCGACGCACTGCTCGAACCGGGCAAGCGCCTGGCGCAACACCGTACCGCCGTGCAGGCGGCGGTCGAGGCCGGTGTTAAGCATGTCGTCTATACGTCGCTGCCCTCGCCCGCCACGTCGCACGTCGCGTTCGCACCCGACCATCTGGGTACCGAACAAGCACTGGAGGCCAGCGGTCTAGGATGGACCATGCTTCGCAATGCCTGGTATGCCGAGAACCTGGCGTATTCGCTTCCGTCCGCGCTCGCATCGGGCGAATGGGTCACCGCCGCCGGTGAGGGCGGCGTCGCCTACATCGCCCGCGAAGACCTGGCACATGCCGCGGCCGTAGCGCTCGCCGCCGACAGCACCGCGAACCGCACGTTCACGCTCACCGGCACGCAGGCGCTGAGCGCCCGCGAGATTGCCGCGAAAGTTAGCGCGGCGCTCGGCAAACCGCTGGCGATCGTCGGTGTCACGCCGGACCAACTGGCCGAGGGGTTGCGCGGACATGGATTTCCGCCGGTGCTTGCGGACGTGTTCACTTCGTTCGATGTGGCGACGGCGGCCGGCGACCTGGGCGAAGTGACCGACGATTACGCCGCGCTGACCGGTCGGGCGCCGGCGACGTTCGATGCGTGGCTCCCCGCGAACGTCGACCTGCTGACCGCCTCGCACTGACGTCTGAAAACAAGAACCCCGGCTTGAGCCGGGGTTCTTTCTTACCGTGGAAGGAATGACTCAGGCTTGCTTGGCCTTTTCCTTCGCGATCCACTGGTCAACACGACGCTCCAGCAGGGTCAGCGGCAACGCGCCTCCGCCCAGCACGGTGTCGTGGAACCCCTTGATATCGAATTTGTCGCCGAGTTCGGTTTCAGCCTTCTTGCGGAGTTCCTGGATCTTGATCATGCCGATCTTGTAGGCCGTGGCCTGCCCCGGCATGATCAGGTAGCGCTTCACCTCCGACTCGATCGCCGCACGCGGTACCGCGCTGTTGGCATCGAAGTACTCGACGGCCTGCTGCTCCGTCCAGCCCTTCGCATGCAGGCCGGTATCCACCACCAGGCGGATCGCACGCCACATCTCGGAACTCAGGCGACCGAACTCGGAGTACGGGTCCTGGTATGTGCCCGGCATTTCTTTCGCAAGCCATTCCGAATACAGGCCCCACCCCTCGGCGTATGCGGTCACGCCGTACTGCGTACGGAATTTCGGCACGCCGGTCAGTTCCTGCGCGATGGCGATCTGCATGTGGTGGCCCGGCAGGCCCTCGTGGTACGCAATGACCTCCAGCTCGGGCTTCGGCATGGCGTTCATGTCGGAGAGATGCGCGTAATACACGCCCGGACGGGAGCCATCCGGAGTTCCTGGGTAGTAATGCTGTGCGGCGCCGTCCTGCTCGCGGAAAGGTTCCACGCGCTTCACCACCAGGTCCGCCTTCGGCAGCAGGCCGAAGTACTGCGGCAACACCTTCTTGATGTTGTCGATGGCGCGGGTTGCATCGTCGATGTAGGCCTGGCGGCCGGCATCGGTATTCGGATACTTGAACTGCTTGTCGCTGTCGATGAAGGCGAAGAAGGCGTCCAGGTCACCCTTGAAGCCGACCTTGTCCTTTAGTGCCGTCATCTCGCCCTTGATGCGCTCGACTTCCTTCAGGCCGAGCGCATGGATCTCGTCGGCGGTCATGCCGGTGGTCGTCATCTGCCGCAGCTGGTACTCGTAGTACGCCTTGCCGTTCTTGTGCGTCGTACCCACGCCGGTCGCGTTGACCGCCGCTTTCGGCAGTTCCTCTTCGCTCCACGCGATCACGCCGTCATAGGCCGGCTTGAACTGCTCCAGCAGCGCCTTGCGCGCTTCGTCCTTCAGGGCGGTCGCACGCGCCGCATCGATCTTGCCGGCCTTGACCAGCGCATCGGCCTTGGCCTGCGCATCGGCCCAGATCGCCGAATCCTTGCCGGCCGAGAATGGCGCGCCGGTCACCACCTTCTTCGCCTGGTCGATCACGCCCTCGTAGGCGAACTTCGGCGGGCGCACGCCTTCGGCTGCCGATGCGCGTGCGCGCTCCAGCAACTGGTCGAAGGCGCGCTGGGTGGCCTTCAGGCGGGCGATGTAAGCCGTGTAGTCGGCCTCTTCATCGACCTTGTGGAAGCTGATCAGGAAGGTCGGCCAGAAGCCCTGGGCACCGTTCATCTGGTCGAATGCGTAGCCGTCCAGCAGGAACGGCAGGCCGTCGCGCGCGTTCTCGTACTGCAGCTTCCACAGGTCGTAGGAGAACTTCGCCTCGTCGTCGAGCTTGGCGTAGTCGAAGGTCTTCTCCATTTCCTCGACGCTGGCCTGTTGCCACGCGACCTGGTCGCGCGTCGCTTTCTCCGACATGTCGTCGACCTGGTCGTACAGGTCCTTGCGACCCTGGAACGTCAGCTGGATGGGGCTGAACTTCAGTTGTTCCTCGTACTTCTTGTCGAACCACTCGTTCAGCCGCTTGCTTTCTGCTGCGACATCGGCGGCGGACGCCGCCGGGGTCGCCGCATCCGCAGTGGTGCCGGCAGCCGGAACAGGGCCCTTGTCGCAGGCAGCCAGGGCCAGCGTGAGGGCACAGACGATCAGGGTTTTGCGCATCGGGGTCTCCAGGAGGAAAACGGGGGACAGACCCCCGCATCAGGCCACTTTAGCGGAGCGCCGGTCCCGGGTCCCATGACCAAAGACGGGGGTCGTCCGTGCACGCGTCCCGTAACGAAGAACGCCGCCTCGCGGCGGCGTTTCCGTACCGGACTGGCCCGGGCCTCAGCGCAGCCCGGTCTCGATGCGCGCGATCACCAGGCGCTGGATCTCCGAGGTGCCCTCGTAGATCTCGGTGATCTTGGCATCGCGGAAGTATCGCTCGATCGGCATTTCCTTCGAATACCCCATGCCGCCGTGGATCTGCAGCGCCTGGTGGGTGATCCACATGGCGGCTTCGGAAGCGGTGAGCTTGGCGATGGCCGCTTCGTTGCTGAAGCGCTGGCCCTGCCCCTTCACCCATGCGGCACGCAGCGTCAGCAGGGTGGCGGCGTCCAGCTTGCACTTCATGTCGGCGATCTTGGCCTGGGTCATCTGGAACGTGCCGATCGGCGCGCCGAATGCCTTGCGTTCCTTGACGTACGCGATGGTGGCTTCGTACGCAGCACGCGCGATGCCGATCGCCTGGCTGGCGATCCCGATGCGACCGGCATCCAGCACGCCCATGGCGATCTTGAAGCCCTCGCCTTCCTTGCCCAGCACGGTATCCGCGCTCGCCACGTAATCGGTGAATTCGATCTCGCACGTCGCCGAGGCACGGATACCCAGCTTCGGCTCGGTCTTGCCGCGATGGAACCCGGCCTTCTCCGTGTCGATCATGAACGCGGTGATGCCGCGCGCGCCCTTGTCGGGTTCGCTCATCGCGAACAGCACGATGTACTTGGCGACGGGGCCGGAGGTGATCCAGCTCTTCTTGCCATTGATGACGAAGCTGCCATCCGCCTGCTTGACGGCACGGCAGCGCATCGCGGTGGCGTCGGAGCCGGACTGCGGTTCGGTCAGCGCGAACGCGCCGATCTCCCGGCCTTCGGCAATGGCCCGCACGTAGGTCTGCTTCTGCTCTTCCGTGCCGAAGGTCAGGATGCCGTTGCAGAACAGCGAATTGTTCACCGACACGATGGTGGAGTGCGCGGCGTCGGCTGCCGCGATTTCGATCATGGCCAGCACGTAGGCGATGGGATCCATGCCGGCGCCGCCGTATTCCGCCGGCACTTCGATACCCATCAGGCCGTTCTCGCCCAGCAGGCGGATGTTGTCCAGCGGGAACTCGCCGGTCCGGTCGTGGTGCTCGGCGCTCGGGCCGATCTTTTCCTGGGCGATCCGGCGCGCGACGTCCTGGATCATCAACTGCTCTTCGGTGAATGCGAAATCCACGGGTACCCCTCGACCAAAGTTAGATACCAATTGTAACCCGCCACCATCCGTCGGCGTATGCCATGGGTTGACCGCGGGCGGCGCCGAACTTCAGAATATCTCTATATCGCGATAGGAAGATATTTATGGATCTCGAAGCCTGGTCGGCCCGCCTGAAAGTATTCGCCGACGCCACGCGCGTGCGCCTGCTGGCATTGCTGTCCCGCGAGGAGTTGACCGTAGCCGAGCTGTCGGCGATCACCCAGTTGGCCCAGCCACGCGTATCCACGCATCTGGCAAAGCTGAAGGAAGCCGGCCTGGCGCGCGACCGCCGCGCCGGGGTATCGGCGTACTACCGCTTCGACGAAGACAACCTGGACACCGTCCAACGCGAACTCTGGCGCAGCCTGCGCGATGGCAGCGACGACCCCTTGCTGCGCCAGGATGCCGAGCGCATCGCGGCCGTGCTGGCCAACCGCGCCGCGGACCAGAACTGGGCCGACAGCGTGGCCGGCGACATGGAACGCCACTACTCGCCCGGACGTACCTGGGAAGCGCTGGCCCGCACCGCCCTGCCCCTGCTGGAAACCGGCGACGTGCTCGACATCGCGTCCGGCGACGGCGTGCTGGCCGAACTGCTCTCGCCGCATGCCAAGCGCTACGTCTGCATCGATACCAGCAGCCGCGTCGTGGCGGCGGCCGGGGAGCGCCTGCGCCGCTTCCCGAACGTGGAGGTCCGTGAGGGCGACATGCATGCGCTGCCGTTCAAGGACGGCAGCTTCGATCTGGTCGTGCTGATGCATGCGCTCACCTACTCGGCCAAACCGGCGCAGGCCGTCGCCGAAGCGGCCCGCGTGCTGCGCCGGGGCGGCCGCCTGCTGCTCAGCAGCCTCGGCAAGCATGAACACAAGTCGGTCGTCGACGCCTACGGCCACGTCAACCTCGGCTTCTCGGAGAAGGAACTCCGCAAGTTCGCCGAGAAGGCGGGGCTGGAGATCGCCAACGCCGAAACCGTCACCCGCGAACGCCGTCCACCCCATTTCGAAGTGTTGTCGCTGACCGCGCAGAAGCCATGAAGACCCTCCCCTGGTTACACCCCGCCCGCGCCGCGTTGCTGCTCAAGGCCCTCGAAGAACGCATTCTGATCATAGACGGCGCCATGGGCACGATGATCCAGCGCCACGGCCTGCAGGAAGCCGACTATAGAGGCCAGCGGTTCGCCGACGGCTGCGATGCCGCCCACCCGCACCCACACGGCCCCGGCTGCGACCACGACCTCAAGGGCAACAACGACCTGCTGCTCCTCACCAAGCCCGACGTGATCGCTGGCGTGCACACCGCGTATCTGGACGCCGGCGCCGACCTGATCGAAACCAATACCTTCAACGCCACCGCGATCAGCCAGGCCGATTACCGCCTGGAACACCTGGTGTACGAGTTGAACAAGGCCGGGGCCCGCGTCGCACGCCAGTGCTGCGACGCCATCGAAGCAACCACGCCCGCCAAACCGCGCTTCGTGATCGGCGTGCTCGGCCCGACCAGCCGTACCGCCTCGATCAGTCCCGACGTCAACGATCCGGGGTACCGCAACACCAGTTTCGATGAACTGCGCACGACCTATCGCGAGGCCATCGAAGGCCTGATCGATGGCGGTGCGGACACGCTGATGGTGGAAACCATCTTCGATACGCTCAACGCCAAGGCGGCGCTGTTTGCGATCGAGGAAGTCTTCGACGCGCGCGGCGGCCGGCTGCCGGTCATGATCTCCGGCACCATCACCGACGCGTCCGGCCGCACGTTGTCCGGACAGACCGCTGAAGCGTTCTACGCGTCCGTCGCACACAGCCGACCGCTGTCGGTCGGACTGAATTGCGCGCTGGGCGCACGGGACCTGCGCGAACATGTCGAAACGCTGGCCACCGTGGCCGATGCGTATGTCAGCGCACACCCCAACGCGGGTCTCCCCAACGCGTTCGGCGAATACGACGAGACGCCCGAGGAGATGGCCGCCACGCTGAAGGAGTTCGCCGAAGCCGGCCTGCTCAACCTGGTGGGCGGTTGCTGCGGCACCACGCCGCCGCATATCCGCGCCATCGCCGACGCCGTCGCCGGCATTCCTCCGCGCCGGTTGCCTGCCCATGCCGTGGAGCAGGCCGCGTGAGCGTCCCCGTCCGCTACACCCGCCTGTCCGGGCTGGAGCCGCTGGTCATCACGCCCGACCTGCTGTTCGTCAACGTCGGCGAGCGCACCAACGTCACCGGCAGCGCGCAGTTCCGCAAGCTGATCAAGGAAGAACGCTACGAAGAAGCCGTCGAGGTCGCACGCCAGCAGGTTGCCAACGGCGCGCAGATCCTCGACGTGAACATGGACGAGGGCCTTATCGATTCCGAGAAGGCGATGGATCGCTTCCTCAACCTGATCGCCTCCGAACCCGACATCGCACGCATCCCGGTGATGGTGGACTCGTCCAAGTGGAGCGTGATCGAGGCCGGCCTGAAGTGCCTGCAGGGCAAGGGCGTGGTCAACTCGATCTCGCTGAAGGAAGGCGAGGACGCCTTCATCGACCACGCCCGCAAGGTCCTTCGCTACGGCGCGGCTGCCGTGGTCATGGCCTTCGACGAGACGGGCCAGGCGGACACCTGCGCGCGCAAGGTCGAGATCTGCACCCGCGCCTACCGCATCCTGACCGAAGAGGTGGGTTTCCCGCCGGAAGACATCATCTTCGATCCGAACATCTTCGCCGTCGCCACCGGCATCGAAGAGCACGACAACTACGCGGTGGACTTCATCGAAGCCACCCGGATCATCAAGCGGACGCTGCCGCACTGCCATGTCTCCGGTGGTGTCTCGAACGTGTCATTCTCGTTCCGCGGCAACGAGCCCGTGCGTGCCGCGATCCATTCCGTCTTCCTGTATCACGCCATCCAGGCCGGCATGGACATGGGCATCGTCAACGCTGGCGGCCTGCCGGTCTACGACGACCTCGACGCCGACCTGCGCGAGCGCGTGGAGGATGTGATCCTCAACCGCCGCAAGGACGCGACCGAACGGCTGCTGGAGATCGCCGACCGCTACAAGGGCAAGAAAGGCGAGGCGCCGGTCGAGAACCTGGCCTGGCGCGAGAAGCCGGTGCGCGAGCGCCTTGCGCATGCTCTGGTGCATGGCATCGATGCCTACGTCGACGAGGATACCGAGGAAGCACGCCGCCAGGCGTCACGACCGCTGGACGTCATCGAGGGGCCGCTGATGGACGGCATGAACGTGGTCGGCGACCTGTTCGGCGCCGGCAAGATGTTCCTGCCGCAGGTGGTGAAATCCGCCCGCGTCATGAAGAAGGCCGTGGCCTACCTGCTGCCATTCATCGAAGCGGAGAAGCTGCGCACCGGCGATGTCGGCAAATCCAACGGCAAGATCGTCATGGCCACGGTCAAGGGCGACGTGCACGACATCGGCAAGAACATCGTCGGCGTGGTGCTCGCCTGCAACAACTTCGATGTGGTGGACCTGGGTGTGATGGTGCCCACGCAGAAGATCCTGGACACAGCACGCGCCGAGAATGCCGATTTGATCGGCTTGTCAGGCCTGATCACGCCGTCGCTGGAGGAAATGACCCATGTGGCGCGGGAGATGCAGCGGCAGGGCTTCGAGATGCCGCTGCTGATCGGCGGCGCGACCACGTCGCGCGCGCACACGGCGTTGAAGATCGATCCCCACTACAGCGCGCCGACCGTGTGGGTCAAGGACGCATCGCGTGCCGTGGGTGTCGCGCAGTCGCTGATCTCGCGCGACATGCGTGCAGCCTTCGTCGCTGCCAACGACGCCGACTACGCCGAGATTCGCGAGCGCCACAAGAACCGCGGGGATGCCAAACGGTTGGTCTCGCTGGAGAAGGCCCGCGGACAGAAGTTCGATGGCGGCTGGACCGACTATGTGCCACCCGCGCCGCGCCAGCCGGGGCTGCATGTGTTCGAGGACTATCCGCTCGGCGAGCTGGTCGACTGCATAGACTGGACACCGTTCTTCAACGCGTGGGAGCTGTTCGGCAAGTACCCGGCAATCCTGACCGACGAGGTGGTCGGCCCGCAGGCCAGTGAGCTGTACCGCGATGCTCGCGCGATGCTGGCGAAGATCGTGGACGCGAAGTGGCTGACGGCCAGGGCGGTGTTCGGGCTGTGGCCTGCGAACAGCGTCGGCGACGACGTGGAACTGCAGGTCGACGGCAGGACCGAACGCCTGCACTTCCTGCGCCAGCAGGTCGACAAACCGGCCGAGCGACCGGATTTCTGCCTGGCCGACTTCATCGCTCCGAAGGATTCCGGCCGGCAGGACTGGATCGGCATGTTCGCCGTTACCGCCGGCATCGGCATCGACGAGCACGTCGCCCGCTTCGAGGCCGACCACGACGATTACAACGCCATCCTGCTCAAGGCGCTGGCCGATCGCCTGGCCGAAGCGCTGGCCGAGCGCCTGCACCAGCGCGTCCGCAAGGAGTTCTGGGGTTACGTGGCAGACGAGTCTCTGGACAACGACGCGCTGATCGCGGAGCAGTACGTTGGCATCCGTCCCGCGCCCGGGTATCCGGCGTGCCCGGAGCACAGCGAGAAGGACACGCTCTTCCGCCTGCTCGATGCCGGCCGCAACGCCGGCATGTCGCTGACGGAAAGCTTCGCGATGCTGCCCACGGCGGCAGTGTCCGGCTACTACTTCAGCCATCCGCAAAGCCAGTACTTCGTGGTGGGACGCGTGTCCAAGGAACAGGCCGCAGACTATGCCAAGCGCAAGGGCGTGGACCTGCCGCAGGTGGAGCGCTGGCTGGCTTCCAACCTGGATTACGACCCCGACTGACTCCAAGGACGACACGTGCCTCCTCACGACGGGATGGGGGCCGCGTACGATATGCAGGTACGCATACGCCCGGAATCCATCATGAAATCCTGTTTCCTGCTGTCCGTCCTGCTTGCCGTGTCCACGCCGGCATCCGCTGGCGGCGAGCATGCGGACGTGTTGATCCGGCATGTCAACGTCGTGGATGTGGAGCACGGCCGCACGCTGGCAGGACAAGCCGTCGCCATCCGCGGTGGCGACATCGTCGCCGTCGGCCAGGACGCAAGACTTGGTCGCGCGTGGCAGGCAACGACCACCCTGGACGCACGCGATCGTTACCTCATTCCTGGGCTCTGGGACATGCACGTCCATTTCGGCGGCGGCGAGGCATTGATCGAAGAGAACAAGGCTCTGTTGCCGCTTTACGTTGCTCACGGCATCACCACGGTCCGCGATGCTTCCGGCGACCTGCCGGAGCAGGTCCTGTCATGGCGTGCGCAGATCGCCG
This sequence comes from Pseudoxanthomonas sp., assembly GCF_002863005.1. Taxonomy (GTDB): domain Bacteria; phylum Pseudomonadota; class Gammaproteobacteria; order Xanthomonadales; family Xanthomonadaceae; genus Pseudoxanthomonas_A. The sequence continues at coordinate 23,426 of NZ_PKDG01000016.1, read as the reverse complement.
GTGGTCGCTTGTTCGGCCCTCAACTGTTCACGGCTGGCGCCAAGATCGAAGGCATCGCGCCCCTCTGGAAGGGCACGCTGGAAGTTGGCGATGAGACTGCGGTGGATGCCGCACTGGACCGTGAACAGCGCGACGCGGTCGACTTCGTGAAGATAACCGACAGCACGCTGAAGCCGGAGCTTTTCCTCTATGCGGTCTCGCAGGCCAGAAAGCGAGGCCTGCGCACCTCCGGCCATATCCCCATGGCCATCACGGTAGGAGAAGCGGTCGAAGCCGGGCTGAGTTCCATCGAACACCTCGACTATGCCTTCAAGGCGGGCGTCGCCGACGAGGCCGCGATCGCCGCCGACTTCGCCGCCGGGCGGATCGACCGCACCGAAGCCAACCGACGCCTGCACGCCGGCTTCGACCGAGATACCGCGATGAAAGCGTACCGCCTGTTCGCGGAACGCGGCGTAGCGGTCACGCCGACGCTTGAAGGCAGCCGCATCATCGACTTCCTGGATACGGAGTCGCACGAAGGGGACGACTATCTGGCCTACATCGGCCCTGGGCTGCGCAAGACCTACGCATGGCGTGTCGAGCGTGCTGCCAAAGCCACGCCCGAGCAGATCGTCGCGCGACACGAGCGGTTCGCGCGGATCGCCGCCGTGCTGCCGATGCTGCAGGAGGCTGGCGTGCGCATCATGGCGGGAACGGATGCCGGCTTCCTCAATTCCTACAATTATCCCGGCGTCGGACTCCACAACGAAATGTCGTTGTACGTGCGCGAGGGCCTGACACCTGCGCAGGTGATGGTTGCTGCAACACGGAGCGGCCCGGCATGGTTCGGCAAACTGGAGCGTTATGGCGCGATCTTGCCTGGCAGGGCCGCCGACCTGGTCCTGCTGCGACGGAACCCGTTGGAGGATATCGAGGCAGTGCGCGCCATCGAGACGGTCGTGCTTCGCGGGAAGGTCTTCGACCGTGCGGCACTCGATGCGATGCTGGCGGAAACGCGGGCCAAAGTCGCAGCGTGGAACGCGGCGGCTAGCCACTGACGACCTCCTGCCCCGATCACCATGGGTCCCGCATCCGAGTCCTCGCCCCGCGTGCCGACGGCGCACCTGTCGAGCTTCTACTTCTTCTACTACGCCACGCTGGGCGCATTCACGCCCTACTGGAGCCTGTACCTGGAATCGCGCGGCCTGGGCGTGGCCGCCATCAGCGTGCTGATGAGCCTGTGGTACGGCACGCGCATCGTGTCGCCCAGCCTGTGGACCACGCTGGCCGCCCGGGCGTCGCACCCGATCCGGTGGCTCCACCTCGGGTGCGCTTTGGCGCTGGGCTGTTTCGCACTGTTCCTGCTTCCGTTGGAACACGCAGGCCTGTTCGCGGTGATGCTCGGCTTCTGCTTTGCCTACAACGCGGTGATGCCGCAGTTCGAATCGATCACGATGTCGCACCTGGGCGCGCGCAGTGACCGCTATGGCCTGATCCGCGTCTGGGGCTCGATCGGTTTCATCGTCGTGGTGGCCGGCTTCGGCTGGATGATCGACGAACGTCGGCTCGGCGTCGGCGCGCTGCCGTGGCTGATGCTGCCCGTGCTGGCGGGCGTACTGGGCTCCGCGCTGCTCAATCGGTACGCGCACGATCCGCGGCCGCCGACACGCGAGGGCGATGACACGTTCCGTTCGCGACTGCGGCAGCCGCGGGTAATCGCCTTCTTCGCCGCAGCGTTCCTTACGCAGGTATCTTTCGGTCCGTTCTACACGTTCTTCTCGATCTACCTGTCCGAGCATGGCTACCCGACCGCCACCCAGGGCGTGTTGTGGACGGTGGGCGTGCTGGCGGAGATCGGCGTGTTCTTCGTGGCAAGCCGCATTTTCAGGCGCTGGGATGCGAGCCTCGTCCTGATGGTGGCGCTGCTCAGCGCATCGGTGCGCTGGCTGGTGACGGGCCTGTTTCCCGACAACATGCCGGTGATGGTGCTCGCTCAGCTGACGCATGCATTGAATTTCGGAGCGTTCTTCGCAGCCGCGATGCAACTGCTGGTGCGCTTCTTCCCCGGCCGCATGAACGGACACGGCCAAGGGGTCTTCTATGGCTTGTCATCGGGCGTCGGCGGCGTGACCGGCGCCCTGCTCGCTGGCCAGCTGTGGCGCTTCGGTGGCGGAACCGCCTTCTTCGCATCTTCGTTCATCGCCCTGCTCGCCGCCTGCATCGTCTGGCGCTGGCTGGTGCGCGCTCCCATCCCGTCAGGCTGATCCAGCGCCTGCGAGCTGGGCGAGGAAGCGACGGATCTCGCTGGCTGCCGGTGCGGGCGCGATCTGGAACAGGAAATGCGGTGCGTCGACCACCGCATGTAGGACATCGCGCGCCCCGCGCAGGATTTCGCGCGCCGCTTGCGGCCAGATGAGCCTGTCGCGCTTCGCCTGCAGAAACAACAGCGGAACGCGAAGCTCCGCCAGCTGCGGCCGGACATCCACGCGCAGCGCCGCGAGCGCACGCTGGCGCAGCACCTCAAAGGGCAGCGATGCCAGGATCGCCTCGAACTCAGCGCGCAGCGGCGGTGGCAGGCCACGGCCCGCCAACAGTCGTTCCAGCGCGAACACAGGGGACGCGACTGCCGGCAGCGCGTCCAGAAGCCGGGCGCCGGCCCGGCTCAGGGGTAACGGGGCATGGACGAACGTGGCCGCCATCACCAACCCACGCACGCGCGCCGGATGACGATGGGCAAACAGCACTCCGAGGGGGCCGGCGAAGGACTCGGCCACGAGGGTGACATCGGCGTGGCGCAGCAGCGCGGGTTCGATCGCAGCGGCCAGCGCGGGATAACTTTCGAAGTGTCCGCTGTCGTAGGACAACACCTCGACGTCCGCGGCATCCGCCAGCGCCGCGATCAACGGGGTGTACAGACGGCCGGTGCCGTCCAGGCCGGGCAACAGGCAGAGCCGCGGCCGCGCGGGCGAAGTCACCAGACCAGGTCGTCAGGCACCTGGTACTGCGGATCGGCGTAGGGATCCTGGTCGGCGGGCGCGTCGGGGTCGACCTTCAGCGCCACGGCGGGGGCGAAGATCGCTTCGGCCTCCGCCAGAACCGGCGCCGTGACCAGCAGATAGCGGCCGTTCTGCTGCACGACGCCGAGATCTCCCTTGTTCAAGGCTTTCAGCTGCTCGGCGTTGACATAGATGCGCTTGATCTTGCCGCCGTAGGGAAAATGTCGCGCGATGTCGGCATCCGCATCGTTGAGCGCCTTGTCCTTGAGGAAGGCGTCGAGCCTGGCCTTCGCCTCGCGGCGCACGCGGGCTTCCTCCTGCTTGACGCGCTCGGCCTCGATGCGCTCGTCCTTCTCGCGCTGGGCGCGGATCGCGTACGCCTTGGCCAGGTCGATGTCTTCTTGGCTGCGCTTCGGTTTGCCTGCGGCATGCGGTGGCCGCGGCTTGCCGCCTTGGCCAGGCTTGGGATGCGCTGCGCCCTTGCCCGCGGGCTTCTGGGCATCGCGCCGCGGATCGGGACGACGGTCGGGCTTGCGCTCGGGTTTTGGCGCGGGCTTGAAACCCAGGCCCAGCAACTGGTCGCGGAGTGAATCGGTCATCGGTCTTTCGTGGGGAACTGCCGTGCCCCAAGCCTATCAATAATGCGGTGGCGGTGGTTCATCCACGGGGCTGTCGTGCAGTGACGTGCGCACTTTGCCCAACTCCTCGACCATCTGCCTGAGCAGCAGCGAAGTACGCTGGTTCTCGGAGCGCGCCTCGGCCAGCGCATCGCTCAGTTCGCCCATCGCGTGCTCCTGGAACGCCAGCCGGGTTTCCAGTTCCACCAGCCGACGCTCCAGCGAATCCCCTTGTAGGGGCAGATCAGTTTGCATGCACGGACCTCCCGCGCCCGATGCCGTAGTAGGCGAGTCCCGCGGCTTCCACTTCCGCGGGGTCGTACAGGTTGCGGCCGTCGAAGATGACGGCGTCGCCCAGCGCGTCGTGCAGGCGGGCGAAATCGGGACTGCGGAACTGTTTCCACTCCGTCACCACCACCAGCGCATCGGCGCCTTCCAGCGCGGTGCGCGCGTCCTCGCACAACGTGAGGTCGTCACGCTCGCCGAAGATGCGCGCTGCCTCGGGGCCGGCCTCGGGGTCGTAGGCACGCACGCGTGCGCCCGCCTCCCACAATTCCGCCAGCAGCCGCCGGCTGCTCGCTTCGCGCATGTCGTCGGTGTTGGGCTTGAAGGACAGCCCCCACACCGCGAAGGTCTTGTCGCGCACGCCTTCGTCTTCGCCGCGGTCGTAGTGGCGCTGTATCAGTTCGAACAGATGGCCCTTCTGGCGGTCGTTGACCGATTCCACCGCCTGCAGCAGTTCCGGGACATACCCGTGCTGCTCGGCGGTGCGCGCCAGCGCCTGCACATCCTTGGGAAAGCAGGATCCGCCGTAGCCGGCACCGGGATAGATGAAGTGCCATCCTATGCGCGGGTCCGAGCCGATGCCCTGCCGCACCTGCTCCACGTCCGCGCCCACGCGCTCGGCGATGTTGGCGATTTCGTTCATGAAACTGATCTTGGTGGCCAGCATGGCGTTGGCCGCGTACTTGGTCAGCTCGGCGGAGCGCACGTCCATGACGACGATGCGCTCGTGGTTGCGATTGAACGGCGCATACAACCGGCGCAACTTTTCAACCGCGCGCGCCTGGGATGCACCGACGATGATGCGATCGGGCCGCATGCAGTCGTTGACAGCGTCACCCTCTTTCAGGAACTCGGGATTGGACACCACGTCGAACGCGATCTCCACGCCGCGCGTCGCAAGTTCCGCGTCGATGGCGGCGCGCACCCTGTCCGCCGTACCCACCGGCACGGTCGACTTGTTCACCACCGTGCACGGATGCCGGAGACCGCGTCCGATGGTCCGAGCCACCGCCAGCACGTACTGGAGGTCGGCACTCCCATCTTCATCCGGCGGCGTACCGACTGCGATGAACACCACGTCGCCATGATCGATCGCCTCCTCGGCGACCGTCGTGAAGCGCAGCCGGCCGGCGGCGTGGTTGGCCTTCACCATCGGCGACAGGCCGGGTTCGTAGATCGGCACGACGCCGCGGTTGAGACCGTCGACCTTGGCCGGATCGATGTCGACGCACACGACGTCGTGCCCGACTTCGGCCAGGCACGTGCCCGTCACCAATCCGACGTATCCGGTACCGAAGATCGCAACGCGCATCCGCTGACTTCCTGGCCGAGGGAAGACCCTATTGGATCAGCTGCTTATTGCAGGACGCCCATCAGTTCGACATCGAAGGTCAGGGTGGCGTCCGGACCGATCTTGCCGCCCGGCGCACCGTTGGGACCATAGGCGAGGTTCGACGGAATCCAGAAGCGGTACTTCGCACCCACGGGCATCAGCGACACACCCTCGGTCCAGCCGGCGATCACCTGGCCGAGGCCGAATTCCGCCGGCTCGCCACGCGCATAGGAGCTGTCGAACACATCGCCGTTCAGCAGCTTGCCCTCGTAGTTCACGCGTACGCGGCTGCTGGCCTGCGGACGCTGGCCGTTGCCCTGGCGCAGCACCATGTACTGCAGGCCGGACGGCGTCGTCACCACGCCCGGCTTGACCTTGTTGGCGGCAAGGAACGCCGCGCCTTCGTCGCGGTTGCGCTGTGCGACGCCGGCCTGGCGCTTGGTGAGGTAAGCCTGCATCTCGGCCTGCGCCTGCTCGAGCGTCAACAGCGGCGTGCCGCTCTTGGTCGCGACGGCCTTCACCGCCTGCGCCAGCACGGCGGGATCCACTTCGTCCTTGAAGGGCAGCAGGGACGGGCCGATAACGTAGGTCCCCAGGAATACACCCACCTTCGTCTTGTCGACCGGCGGCGGCGTGCTGCCCGGCGGCATGCCCGGGATCGTCTGGCCATCGGCGACGGCCAGGTTCATGCGCAGCAGCTGGTCGGTGGCCTGCGCTTCCTGCTCGGTCATGGCCTTCGGCTTGCCGGCGAAGGTGTCCGCAATGGCACGCTGGAAGGCGGCGATGTCCATGAAGGGACCTACCGGCTGCAGCGAATTGCCGACGTCCACGCCAATGGCGTAGCTGACCTTGTCGCGCTCGGTGACCAGCGCGGTCTTTTCCTGTGCAGACACGCTGCCTCCCAGCATCGAAAACGAGATTGCCAACAACACGGCTGCGCCGCGGACCGACCGCTTCATCCTTTCTGCTCCTGGAACCTGCGCCACGAGGGTGGCGCCAAACCAATATTGTGGCACGCCCGCTGCGGGCGCAGGCACTGGCATCAACGCGTCGCGCGGGGCGCCTTCAGTTCGCGCTCGATCGCGGCTACCACCGCAGGGTCATCCGGCGCGACCTTGCTGGGGAAGTTCGCGACCACGCGACCATCGCGCCCGATCAGGTACTTGTGGAAATTCCATGCCGGGGACGTGCCGGTGGCGCTCGCAAGCGATTTGTAGAGAGGCGTGGCGCCGTCGCCCGTCACCACGACCTTCTCGAACATCGGGAACTTGACCCCGTAGGTCAACGTGCAGAACTCCTGGATCTCCTTCTCGCTGCCCGGCTCCTGTCCCTTGAAGTCATTGGAAGGGAAGCCGAGTACGGCAAACCCCTGGGCGGCATAACGCTGGTGCAGCGCCTCCAGTCCCTCGTACTGGGGCGTGTATCCGCATTTACTGGCCGTATTGACGATCAGCAGCACCTGCCCGGCATACCTGTCCTTCAGGTTGACGGCCGCCTTGCCGGCCAGCGGGCGGTAGCTGACGTCCAGCAGGCTGGCCGCGATTGCCGTGGCGGACGCCAAGACAAGCCCGACAAAGACCATGGTTTTCAATATCTTGGAACGCACGGGCGGACTCCACTAGTGTGAACATGACAAGTATGCCTTCAGTTGGGTGACAAACTCCCGCAGGACAGTTGACGACCTGTGTTTTGGTGTTATAGTTGAATACAACACCACTCACCCAACTCAGGGGGGTACCCGATGAACCCGAAACTGACCCACACCCTGCCCAGCCTGGCCGTCGGCGGCCTGTTGCTGGCGGCGGGCGCCCTGGCGGCCATGTCAGGCGCCCGCACGTCCGAGGTGGACACCGCCGCGCTGGTGGGCGCGCTGGAGTCCGATGTCCGCGAGATCGCCGGGGATGAAGGCAACCCGGAGGCCACCCGGCACAAGCGCCGCGCCCGCGCCTCGCTGGCCATGCCGTACTTCTCGTTCGGCCAGTCACTGCGTCCGAGGAGCTGAGCCATGGCACCCATCCAATGGAGCGACGGCGCTCCCATCTACCGCCAGCTGAAGGATCGCGTGATCGCGATGATGCTCGACGGCATCCTGAAGCCCGGCGACGCCCTGCCCTCCGTGCGCCAGGTGGCGGCGGAGTACCAGTTGAATCCGATTACCGTTTCGCGTGCCTACCAGGAACTGGCGGATGAAGCCCTGGTGGAGAAGCGCCGCGGCCTGGGCATGTTCGTCACCGACGAAGCGTCCCGGAAGCTGCGCGGCAGTGAACGCGAGCGCTTCCTGACCGAAGAGTGGCCGGCCGTCGCCGAGCGCATCGAGCGCCTGGGCCTGTCCATCGAAGAGTTGCTGCAATCCAAGGGGAACAAGTGATGAATGCCGCAATCGCCAACACCGTGGTGTCGGCCCACGGCCTGCGCAAGGCCTACAAGAACAAGCTCGCGCTGGACAACACCAGCTTCGAGATCGAGGCGGGCAAGATCATCGGCCTGATCGGTCCGAACGGCGCGGGCAAGACCACCGCACTGAAGGCCATCCTCGGCCTGACGCCGTTCGAAGGCCAGTTGAAGGTGCTGGGCCTGGATCCGCGCAAGGACCGCGACGAACTGATGAAGGATGTCTGCTTCATCGCCGACGTGGCCGTGCTGCCGCGCTGGATGAAGGTCAAGGAGGCCATCGACTTCGTCGCCGGCGTCCATCCGCGCTTCGACCGGAGCAAGTGCGAACGCTTCATCGCCAACACCCAGCTCAAGCCCAACCTGCGCGTGCGCGAGATGTCCAAGGGCATGATCGTGCAGCTGCACCTGGCGCTGGTGATGGCCATCGACGCCAAGCTGCTTGTGCTCGACGAGCCCACGCTGGGCCTGGACATCCTTTACCGGAAGCAGTTCTACCAGCGCCTGCTGGAAGACTACTTCGATGAGCAGAAGACCATCATCGTCACCACCCACCAGGTGGAGGAGATCGAACACATCCTCACCGACGTGATGTTCATCCGCGACGGCAAGATCGCGCTGACCTCGCAGATGGAGGATGTGGCCGAGCGCTACACCGAGCTGCTGGTCAGCGGCGACGCGGTGGAGCAGGCGCGCGCCCTGAAGCCGATCGACGAGCGCGCCCTGCCCTTCGGCAAGACCGTGCTGCTATTCGACGGCGTACCGAAGGGACATCTCGCCGCCCTCGGCGAAACACGCACCCCTGGCCTGGCCGACCTGTTCGTCGCCATCATGAAAGGAACCTACGCATGAACGCCGTGACTTCGACATTGGGCAAATCCTCCAAGCCGGGCGCGTTCACGTGGCTGCTGAAGCGCGAGTTCTGGGAGAACCGAGGCGGTTTCTTCTGGGCACCGGTCATCACCGGTGGCATCTTCGTGGTGCTCAACCTGATCCTGGCGATCATCGGCAGCATCGCGGCCCGGGGTGAGATCAACGGCGGCGGTTTCAGCATCGAGGAAGCGCCGGAGAAGGCGTACCAGATCGTCGGCGGCATCGGTGATGGCATGCTGCTGGGCGGCGTGATCCTGGCCTGCGTGGTGCTGGCGTTCGTGGTGTTCTTCTACGCGCTGGGCACGCTGTACGACGACCGCCGCGACCGCAGCGTGCTGTTCTGGAAATCGTTGCCGGTCTCCGATACGCACATGGTGTTGTCCAAGCTGGCCTGGGCACTCTTGCTGGCACCGCTGCTGGCCGTGGGCGTGGGCATCCTGATCGGCCTGGCGATGTGGCTGATTTCGGCCCTGACCATTTCCATCAACGGCCTGCCCGCTGGCGGCGCGGTGTTCACCCACTCGCATCCGCTGCGCATCATCGGTGGGGTGCTGGCCTCGCTGCCCGTCTATGTGTTCTGGGCGTTGCCCGCGGTCGGCTGGCTGATGTTCTGCTCGGCCTGGTCGCGCAGCAAGCCGTTCCTGTGGGCGGTGCTGGTGCCGGTACTTGCCTGCGTGATCATCAGCATGACCGACATCCTGCCCGGCCTGGAGGTCCGCCACGACCTGATCTGGTACACCGTGGTCTACCGCGGACTGGCGAGCGTGATCCCGGGCGCCTGGTTCCCCACCCTGCCCGGTGGTGCCGCCAACCCGCATGCCGACTTCAACTCGCCGGACGAACTGGCCAATGCCATCGACCTGACGCGCAGTTGGCACGCCTTCGCCACGGCGGACCTGTGGATCGGTGCGGTGATCGGCGTCGCCCTGATTGTCGGCGCGATCTACCTGCGCCGCTGGCGCGAAAGCGAATAAGCCTGCTCCGGGCGGCGCCCCCTGCCGCCGCCCGTCCCTTTCCGCAGAACGAGGATCTCCCATGCGCAATCGTGTTCACCCGATCCAGGGCGCCTGCATCGCCACGGCCCTCCTGCTGACGGCCTGCCAACCGGCGCAGGACAAGCAAGGCAACGCTCCCACCGGCATTGCAGCCGAGGCGATGGGAGAGGTCGCCAAGGGCCTGGGCGACGCCAGCAAGGAAATGGAGAAGGCGCGGCAGGAAATCGCCGACGCACGCGATCGCCTGGCCCGCGAAAACCTGTCGCTGAACCGCAACGAGAGCGAATCACAGCCGAAGGCGGAGATAACCCCCGCAGGCGAACTGCTGATCGAAGGCAAGCAGATCGCCACCACGCCGGAACAGAAGGCACTCGTTCTGGCATATCGCAAGGAGCTTCTGGGGGTGGTCGGCGACGGCATGGCCATCGGCATGGAAGGCGCGCGCGTCGGTATCGATGCCGCCGCCTCGGCGCTGAAAGGCGTGCTCGCCGGGCAGTCCGGCGACGAGATCGGGCAGCAGGTCGGCGAGCAGGCCAAGGCGAAGATCAAGCCGATGGTCGCGCAACTCTGCACGCGCATGCCGGGCCTGCTGGCTGCGCAGCAGGCGCTCGCCGCTGCGGTCCCCGAGTTCAAGCCCTACGCCAACATGGACCAGTCCGACGTCGACGACTGCGCAGACGCCAACGGCGACGGTACCTGGTCCTTCTGAGCACCGCGCGCGGTGCCCCGCATCGCGGGGCATCCGATTTCCCCTTCCATCCAGCGTCCCCACGCGGAGAACCCGACATGCGCCTCCACCCCGTCGTCATGCCGCTGTTGCTGACCCTCCTGCTTCCGTTCGCCGCTCCCGCAGCGTCCGCCAAGGACACGCCTGTCCGCGACGAGATCAGCGCGGACCTCGCCGACGCACGGAAGGAAGTGCGGGCGGAACTCGCCGCTGCCCGTCGCGAACTGGAAACCGACAACTTGGAGCTCGGCGCCCATGTCCATTTCGGCAAGTCCGACAAGCGCGCTTCCGATGCTGATCGCGCCTTGCTGAAAGCGGAAATCACGCCCCGAGGCGACTTCCTGATCGAGGGCAAGCCTGTCGCCATCGACGAGCGGCAGCGTCGCGACCTGCTGCTTTACCGACGCCAGGTGATCGACATCGCAAAAGCCGGGATCGACATCGGTGAACGCAGCGCGGAGGTCGCGCTGGAGGCAGTGGACCGCGGTGTGTTCAGCCTGCTGTTCGGCGCGATGACCGGGAACCTGGAACGCCGGATCGAGAAAGCCGTCAGCGAGACCGTCGAACCCGGCGTCCGCCGGATCTGCCGCAGCCTGCCCGCGCTCCGGGACAGCCAGCAGCGGCTGTCCGCAAGCCTCCCGGCGTTCCGCCCCTACGCGACGCTGGACGTCGACGATGCCGAGGACTGCGAGAAGGACATCCGCCAGACGTTCGCATCGCGATGACGGCCTGCGGCCTGCACCCGCGTCCAGGCCGCCGATGCCTCCCTCGGTTTGATTCCGGAAACTCCCTCATGCGTATCGCGTCGCTCACCATTCCCCTCCTTGGCCTGCTGACCCTGTCTGCGCCCAGCCTGGCCTCGGATCGCTACTGCAAGCACGAAGCTCCGCGCCAGCTCACGCTCGACGTCGGCGATGCCCGGACCGTGGTGTTCGACGTCGGCCCCCACGACCTCACCGTGACATCGCGCGCGGGTGCCCCCGCCGCCATGACGGGCAGGGCGTGCAGCAGCCACGCCGACCGGCTGGATCGCCTGAAGCTGGAACAGCGTCGCTCCGGCGACAAGCTGATCGTGCGCATGTACCAGGAAGGCCGTTTCAGTGGCCTATCCTTCGGCAGCAACTACGCGTACATGAACCTCACAGCCACCCTGCCCGACCACCTGACGGTACAGGTCAAGGTCGGCTCCGGCGAAGCCACCGTTACCGGCGCGCCGGTATTCAGCGCGGATGTGGGCTCAGGCCACGCGGTGGGCCGCAACACGCGCGGCCTGGCCGCCGCTTCGGTGGGCTCGGGCAGCATCGAGCTCCATGGAGCCGGCAGCCTCAACGTCGTATCGATCGGTTCTGGCCAGGTGGAGGCGGAGGCCATCAAGGGGGTCGCCAAGGTGGGCAGCATCGGCTCGGGGGGTTTCAGCCTGTCGCACGGCGGCAGCGTCGAGATCGGCTCGATCGGTTCCGGCGGTGCCGAACTCCGCGACATCGCCGGCGACATCGCGGTGGACTCGGTGGGATCGGGCGGCGTCGAAGTGCGCAATGCAAGCGGTGGATTGACCGTGCGCTCGATAGGCAGCGGCGACATCGACCATGAGGGCGTGAAAGGCGCTCTCGATCTTCCCAAGCGACGTTGATACCTGAGGAACGAACATGACCCGTATGCCCGCACTCGCCCTTACCGTGCTCCTGCTCGCCGCGTGCTCGCCAGACCGTGACCCCAGCGACGGAACGGCGAGCTCGAATGCGCTCTGGGGGCAGAACGTGAAGCTCGACGCGACCGGACACCCCCGGGCGGAAGTATCGGCGAAGGGCGATTTCATCGTGGACGGCAAGGCCGTGCCGGTGAACGACCAGCAGCGCGCACTGCTGGTCGCCTATCACCGCGAACTGGGCGGTATCGCCGATGCCGGCATCGCCACCGGCAGGGAAGGCGCAAAACTGGCCGGCAAGGCGGTCGGCGCGGCCGTGCGTGGCATCTTCAGTGGCAATCCGGACCAGATCGACAAACAGATGGAAGCCGAAGCCAAGAAGGTCGAAGCGGAAGCCATGAAGATCTGCGATCGCCTGCCCGGCCTGTACAAGGCGCAGCAGGATCTCGCCGCCGCGTTGCCGGCCTTCACGCCCTACGCGAGCATGGAACCTGATGACGTGACCGAGTGCCGCACTTCGCACAACGATAGCCACGAGGCGGGCAAGGACGTGGGGCGCGCCATCGGCCAGGCGGTCAAGGCCACCCAAGGCAATGCAGCCCAGGAAGCGGATGCGGCCGCCGCCGAGCCGGCGGAAGCTCCTTCCCCCTGATGCTGCGCCGGTGGTCGCGTCGTCCACCCTCCCCCACGCCGACACGCCCGTGCGAGGCCGTCCATGAAGTGTGCGTACCCGATCCTGCTGGCGACACTGATGACGATAGCCCCGGCGCGGGCGGCGGATGTGCCAGATGCTGCGCGCGAGCAAGCGTTTCAGGACCATATCGCGTATGTGGCCACGTTCGCGATGCCGGTGATGATCGAGAAGTGCGCCCTCATGGATGAAACTTACCTGGCGCGCGCCGCGCCCGCGTACTTCCGGTATGTCAATGGCCGTCAGGACCAGATCGAGCGCGGACGCCTGCTCACGCTGGCGGAATTCGGCCCGTCCGATACGCTGGCGACCTACCGTGCACGCACGCTGTCGCAGCGCCTGGGGCGGCTGGACACCGGAACGCCTGAGCAGAAACGGCAGATGTGCGAGGGTGCCCTGGCGATGCTCATGGGCAAACGGGTACCCGGCGAATGGCCGCCGCGCGATTGATCCACGGCCCGCGGATCAGCCGCCTCCCGCCCCCGGCTTGCCATGGATGCCACCCTTGGCGAGCACGGCGGGATCCAGCAGCCGCTTGAGCGTCTTTTCCGGTAGCCCGGTGACCTCGCGCGCGACATCCAGTACCGCCCGGTTCTGCTTGTAGGCCTGCTTGGCGATGGCCGCGCCCTTCTCGTAACCGATCACCGGATTCAACGCAGTCACCAGGATCGGATTGCGATCCAACGCCTCCCGCACGCGGTCCGTCCGTACCGTGAGGCCGGCGATGCAGTCGTCCGCCAGCAGTCGGGAAACGTTCGACAACAGCTGGATGCCATCCAGCAGATTGTTGGCGATGAGCGGCAGGGTGACGTTGAGCTGGAAGTTGCCGGTCTGGCCGGCGACCGTGATCGCCGTGTGGTAGCCCATCACCTGGGCACAGACCATCACCGTGGCTTCGGGAATCACCGGGTTGACCTTGCCCGGCATGATCGAACTGCCCGGCTGCAGTGCCGGCAACTCCACTTCGCCCAGGCCGGCGAGCGGCCCGGAGTTCATCCAGCGCAGATCGTTGGCGATCTTGGTCAAGGCCACCGCCAGCGCACTGAGTTGGCCGGACAGTTCGACCGCATCGTCCTGCGCCGCGAGACCTTCGAACTTGTTGGCGGCGCTCTCGAACCGCGTGCGGGTGCGGGTGGACAGGACCTTGGCGACCCGGGCACCAAACCGGGCGTCGGCATTGATGCCCGTCCCGATCGCGGTGCCGCCGAGCGGCAGGCGGCGCACCCGCTTCAATGTGTCTTCGATGCGGGCCTGCGCGGACGACAATTGCGCGGACCAGGCCGAGAATTCCTGGCCGAAGGTGAGCGGCATCGCGTCCATCAGGTGCGTGCGGCCCGTCTTGACCACCCTGGCCAGCGTCCTGCCGCGCGCATCGATGGTCTTGCGCAAGTGCTTGATCGCGGGCAGCAGGTCTTCCATCACCGCGAGTTGCGCCGCAACGCGCAGCGCGGTCGGGATGACGTCATTGGAACTCTGCCCCAGGTTGACGTGGTCGTTCGGATGCACGGCCGCCCTGCCGGCGCGCGAGGCGAGCGTGGCGATCACCTCGTTGGCATTCATGTTGGAGGAGGTGCCCGAGCCCGTCTGGTACACGTCGATGGGAAAATGCGCGTCGTGCTCGCCGGCGGCCACGGCCCGCGCCGCCATCTGCACCGTCGCCGCGATGCCCTTCGGCAACAGGCCCAGGCCCGCATTCACCTCGGCGGCAGCGCCCTTGACCAGACCCAGTGCGCGGATGAAGCCGCGCGGCATCGGCCGGCCGGAGATCGGGAAGTTCTGCACCGCACGCTGCGTCTGGGCACCCCAGAGCGCGTCCGCAGGAACCTGCAGTTCGCCCATGCTGTCGTGCTCGATGCGGGTGCGGCCCGCAGACTTCTTGCTGGTCATCGACCGTCTCCTGCGAGGATTTCACGGCGTGCTCGCCGGTGCGGGACCGGCGACTGGCGGGCCCACAGGATACGCCAGGCCGGTTCGTCGCCTTCCCGGGGTAAAATGGAACGCTCCCTTTCAAGCCCACCCGCGCCCATGTCGGATTCGTCCCTGCTCGCCCTGTCCCCGCTCGATGGCCGCTATGCCGGCAAGGTCGACGCGCTGCGCCCGATCTTTTCCGAGTACGGCCTGATCCGCGCCCGCGTGAAGGTCGAGGTGGAATGGCTGCTGGCGCTGGGTGCCGAAGCGGGCATCACCGAGCTGCCGGCGTTCTCGGCCGCCGCGACGACGAAGCTGCGCGCATTGGCGGACGGCTTCAGCGTGGCGCATGCGGCGCGCGTGAAGGAGATCGAACGCACCACCAACCATGACGTCAAGGCGGTGGAGTACTTCATCAAGGAGCAGCTGAAGGACGATGCCGAACTCGCGCCGGCGCTGGAATTCGTCCATTTCGCCTGCACCAGCGAAGACATCAACAACCTGTCCTACGGGCTGATGCTGGAACAGGCGCGCCGCGACGTGCTGCTGCCCGCGCTGGACGGTGTTGCCGCGACGCTGCGCGCGCTGGCCCATGCGCAGGCGGCGCAGCCGATGCTGTCGCGCACGCACGGCCAGACCGCCTCGCCGACCACGCTGGGCAAGGAAATCGCCAACGTCGTCGCCCGCCTCGAGCGCCAGCGCACGCAGATCGCCGCGGTGGAACTGACCGGCAAGATCAATGGCGCGGTCGGCAACTACAACGCGCACGTGGCCAGCTATCCCGACGTCGACTGGCCGGCATTCGCGCAACGCTTCGTCGAAGGCCTGGGCCTGGTGTTCAACCCGTACACCACCCAGATCGAGCCGCACGACAACGTCGCCGAGATCGGCGATGCCGCGCGCCGCGCCAACACTGTCCTGATCGATCTGGCGCGCGACGTCTGGGGCTACATCTCGCTGGGCTATTTCAAGCAGCGGCTCAAGGAAGGCGAAGTCGGCAGTTCCACCATGCCGCACAAGGTCAACCCGATCGACTTCGAGAACGCGGAAGGCAACTTCGGCATCGCCAATGCGCTGTTCGAACATTTCAGCGCCAAGCTGCCGATCAGCCGCTGGCAGCGCGACCTCACCGACTCCACCGTACTGCGTGCCCTGGGTACCGCCTTCGGTCACACGCAGGTCGCGCTGGATTCGCTGGCCAAGGGCCTGGGCAAGCTGGAAGTGAATCCGCAGCGCCTGGATGCCGACCTCGATGCGGCGTGGGAAGTGCTGGCCGAAGCCGTGCAGACCGTCATGCGTCGTCACGGCCTGCCGAATCCGTACGAACAGCTGAAGGCGTTGACGCGCGGCCAGGGGATCACCGCCGACTCGATGCGCGCGTTCGTCGAATCGCTCGACCTGCCGCCCGACGACAAGCAGCGCCTGCGCGACATGACGCCAAGCCGTTATACCGGCCTGGCCGAACGCCTCGCACGCGACATCTGATGCACCGGCAAAGGGAACGGCGATGCACCTGCTGATCAACATCGACGTTCCCGACCTGCCTGCCGCCGAGGCGCTGTACACGCGCGCCTTCGGGCTCACCGCCGGCCGCCGCTTCGGCGCCGGGGGTGTCGAACTGCTGGGCGCACAGGCCCCGATCTACGTGCTGCAGCATCCGTCCGGCAGCATTGCCGCCGCGGACGCGCGCCGCGACTACGCCCGCCACTGGACGCCCGTGCACCTGGACGTGGTGGTGGACCATCTAGAGCCTGCCCTCGACCGAGCCCTGGAAGCCGGCCTGGTGCAGGAAACCGACATCCGCGACGCGAACTGGGGCCGCATCGTCCGCCTGGCCGATCCCTGGGGCCATGGCTGGTGCCTGCTGCAGTTCGTCAATCGTGGTTACGACGAGATCACTACATGACCCTTCGCTGCCTCTTCGCTGGCGGGCTACTTGCCCTCGCGCTCCCTCTCGCCGCCGTCGCCGCGGATGCTCGCCCCCCCGTCAAGGCCTGTGAAGACGACGCAGGCTGGAACGAGCCGGCCACGCCCCTGAAGGTGTACGGCAACACCTGGTACGTAGGTACGTGCGGGATCAGTGCCCTGCTGCTGACCTCGGACGAAGGCCATGTCCTCATCGATGCCGCCACGCCGCAGGCCGCTCCACAGATCCTCGCCAACATCCGTGCCCTCGGCTTCGAGCCGGCGGACGTGCGCGCCATCGTGTTCTCCCACGAGCATTTCGACCATGCCGGCAGTCTGGCCGAGCTGCAGGAGGCCACGGGCGCACCCGTGTACGCACGCGCGCCTGCCGTCGCCACGCTGAAGCGCGGCGCCAGCGACCGCAACGATCCGCAACACGAGGTACTGGACCCGTTCGCACCGGTCGGACAGGTGGTCGTCGTCGCGGATGACGGCGTCGTGCGCGTCGGTCCGCTCTCCCTGCAGGCCGTTCCCACACCGGGGCACACGCCGGGGGGGACGAGCTGGACCTGGCGTTCGTGCGAGGGCGACGACTGCCGGCAGATGGTCTATGCCGACAGCCTGACCGCGATCTCCGACGACGTGTACCGTTACAGCGACGACGCAGCGCATCCAGGTTACGTAGCAGCGTTCCGCGACACGCTTGCGCGGGTCGCGGCCCTTGACTGCGACATTCTGGTCACTCCGCATCCCTCCGCCAGCCAGCTGTGGTCAAGGATCGGGCCGCGAGCGAACGCGCCCCTCGTGGACCGCGACGCCTGCCGGGTGTACGCGCGGAAAGCCTCCGAACGCCTGGACAAGCGCTTGGCAGACGAAGCCGCCAGCGGAACGCCGGCGCGGCCTTGACCGGCATCAATGTCGCAGGTGGCGCGATCGGTGACGCTGCCCTTCCCCCTTCCTGCCCGGCGCATTGCCCCGCGAACACGACCCCATGACCAAGAAGACGCTCCCCCGCGCCGCCTCGCTTCCGTTCGAAGTCGACGCCACCCGTGACCATCCCCTCGGCATGCCGGCCGAGCGCTTCCTGCGCGACTACTGGCACAAGCGTCCGCTGCTGATCCGCAACGCATTCCCCGGCTTCGAGACCCCGGTGCAACCGGAGGATCTCGCCGGCCTGGCCTGCGAAGACGGCGTGCTGGCGCGGATGATCAGCCTGGACCGCGCCACCGGCGCGTGGGATGTCCGCACGGGCCCGTTCCAGGAAGAGGATTTCCCCGGACTGCCCGACCACGACTGGACCCTGCTGGTGCAGGACGTGGACAAGTGGGACGCCGACGTACGAGCGCTGCTGGAGCAGTTCCGCTTCCTGCCGCGCTGGCGGGTGGACGACATCATGATCAGCTTCGCGGCCACCGGCGGTTCGGTCGGCGCGCACGTGGATCACTATGACGTGTTCCTGCTGCAGGCCCAGGGCGAGCGCCGCTGGGCGATCGACGCCCGCGTGGCGATGGGGCAACCCGCGCCGGACCTGGGTTTCCTGGAGGACGTGGCGATCAAGCTGCTGCGCACGTTCCAACCCACCCACGAATGGGTGCTTTCACCCGGCGACATGCTGTACCTGCCGCCGCTGGTCCCCCACCACGGCGTGGCCGAGAACCCGTGCCTGACCTTCTCGGTGGGCATGCGCGCCCCGTCGTCGGCCGAACTGATCGGCGACTATCTGGACACGCTGATCGCAGAAGCGGACGAGGCCGTGCGCTACCACGACGAAGACCTGACCGTGCCGCAGGATCCCAACGAAATCGATGCGCGCGCGATGGCGCGCGCAGTCGAGGCCCTCAACGCCTTGCGCATGAACGATCCCGACCTGGTCGGCGACTGGTTCGGCCGCTTCATCACCACCTACCGTGCTTCGGGCGATGTCATGCCGCCTCCGGATGCGCCCTCGCGCATCGAGATGGAATGGGACCTGCAGCGCGGCGCGCACCTGCTGCGCCACCCGTTCTCGCGATTCGCATGGCGTCGGCGCAGCAAGGGCGCCACCCTGTTCTGCAATGGGGTGGATTACGTGCTGCCGGTCAGGGAAGCCCAGCAGTTGGCAGGCCTCGAGAGCCTGGACGGCGCTACCTACGGTGCACTCAGCGAGGACGCGCGCGATGCGGTGATGGGATTGGCGGCGCAGGGCCATTATCAGCTCGCGTTCGGGGATGACGATCCGGACACCGGGGACGAGGAAGCATGAACGCCGCCGGGGACTACCGCGTCGCACCGGTCGACTACGCCACCGACGCCCGCCTGGTCCACCAGGTCAGGGACGTGGTGTTCGTCCAGGAACAGCAGGTGCCGCGCGATCTCGAGCGGGATGCGATGGACCCGCTCAGCTACCACGTGCTCGCCCGCGATGCCTCCGGCACCCCCATCGGCACGGCGCGGTTGACGCCAGCGCACCGCATCGGCCGCATGGCCGTCCTGGCGGCATGGCGTGGGCGCGGCGTCGGCGATGCCCTACTGGCCGCCCTTCTGGACGAGGCCCGCCAGCGGCAGTGGCCCGATGTGTCGTTGCACGCCCAGGTGTCCGCCGAGGCGTTCTATGCGCGCCATGGCTTCATGCCGGAGGGCGAGCGCTTCCTCGAAGCCGGCATCGAACACCAGGCCATGCGCCGTGTGGTGGCGGGCGCCGCCCGCATCACCCGGCGCGCTGAAGCCGTGGCCATCACCACGGCCGTGATCGCGCAGGCGCGCCGCGGCCTGGTGGTCTACAGCCGGGCGCTGGATCCGGGGCTGTGGGACGCACCGACGGTCGTCGAGGGCCTGCGCCGCCTCGCCACGCGCCAGACAGGCGCCCACGTGCAGCTGCTGCTGCAGGATGCGGCCACGCCGCAGCGGGCACTGGCGCCGCTGATCGCCCTGGGGCAACGACTGCCCAGCGTGTTCTCGTTCCGCGAAGTGCAGGATCCCGTCGACCTGCCCTACACCGCCGCGTTCGTCGCCAACGACGACCACGGGTACTACTTCCGGCCGCTCGGGCATCGCTTCGACGGTGAGGCCGGGCTGGCGCATGCCGGCCGTGCACGCCAGCTGCGCGAGGAGTTCTCGCAGATCTGGGAACGTTCGCGGCCCGTCAGCGAATATCGCGCGCTGGGCCTCTAGCACGCTGCGCATGCGGTCGCATCCGGCAGCGCCAGCGGCCCGCACCCTGCGTCTTTAGTCCAATCCGGTTACGCCCCCTTCCCGGCATGGGGGTATAATTTCCGGGTTTTCGTCCATGTCCGTGGGACATCGCGCGACATGGACCGCAAGCGCCCCTCGACTACCCCACCGAACCCCATCGTGGACAATCTCCTGAAGCAGTTCGCGCAATCCTCGCAGCTCAACGGAGGCAATGCCTCCTACGTCGAAGACCTGTACGAGCAGTATCTCGTCGCCCCGGACAGCGTGGGCCCCAAGTGGAAGGCCTACTTCGACGGATTCAAGGGCCACGAGGCGGGGGATGTCCCGCATTCGGTCGTGATCCAGCAGATCACCGAGGCCGCCCGCCAGGCTGCCAACAACGGGCATGTCGTCGCCGCAGGCGGCGATGAACGCGAGCGCAACATCGGCCGCCTCATCACGGCGTACCGGTCGCGCGGCCATCTGGGGGCCCAGTTGGACCCGCTCGGCCTGACCCCGCCGGTCAATCCCCCGGACCTGGACCTGTCCTTCCACAACCTGTCCGACAAGGATCTCGACAGCGAATTCAGCACCGGCAACGTCGGCGGCAACTCGCGCATGAAACTCCGCGACCTGCTGGCGCGCCTGAAGGCGGCCTACACCGGCCCGATCGGCGTCGAGTTCATGCATATCTCGGAAGTCGACCAGCGCCAGTGGCTGTACCAGCGGCTGGAGACCGCCGGCGGCCAGTTCGGCCTGTCCGACGACGCCAAGCGCCGCACCCTGGAGCGCCTGACCGCGGCCGAAGGCCTCGAGCGCTACCTGCACACCAAGTACGTGGGCCAGAAGCGCTTCTCGCTGGAAGGCGGCGATGCGCTCATCCCGCTGCTCGACACCATGATCCGCAGTGCCGGCGAAGGCGGGGTCAAGGACATCGTGGTCGGCATGGCCCACCGCGGCCGCCTCAATGTGCTGGTCAACACGCTCGGCAAGAGCCCGCGCAAGCTCTTCGACGAGTTCGAGGGCAAGTTCGAACACGACAACAACCTGGCGCACGCCGGCGACGTGAAGTACCACATGGGCTTCTCCGCCGACATCGCCACGCCGGGAGGCCCGGTCCACCTGGCGCTCGCGTTCAACCCGTCGCACCTCGAGATCGTCGACCCGGTCGTGGCCGGCAGCGTCCGTTCGCGCCAGGAGCGCCGCAACGACGCCGCACGCCAGGCGGTGCTACCGATCATCATGCACGGCGACGCTGCGTTCGCCGGCCAGGGCGTGGTGATGGAGCTGTTCCAGATGTCGCAGGCGCGCGGATTCGCCGTCGGCGGCACGCTGCACATCGTCATCAACAACCAGATCGGCTTCACCACGAGCAACAAGGAAGATGCGCGCTCCACGCTGTACTGCACCGACGTCGCCAAGATGGTCGGCGCACCGGTCTTCCACGTGAATGGCGACGACCCGGAAGCGGTGGTGTTCGTGGCGCAGCTGGCCTACGACTTCCGCCAGCAGTTCAAGAAGGACGTGGTCATCGACCTGGTGTGCTACCGCCGCCACGGGCACAACGAAGCCGACGAGCCGGCCGCGACCCAGCCGGTGATGTACCAGACCATCCGCAAGCACGCGACCACGCGCGAGATGTACGCCGCCAAGCTGGAAGGCGCCGGCGTCATCCCGGCCGAAGGCGGCAAGGCGCTGGCCGACGCCTATCGCGACAAGCTGGACTCGGGCGAGTACACCACCGAACTCGCCAAGCAGAAGGACGACGAGCTGGCGATCGACTGGTCCAAGTACCTCTCCGGCAAGCTCAGCGATCCGGTCGATACCAAGGTCAAGCGCAAGTCCCTCGATTCGCTGGCCAAGATCATTACCACGATTCCCGCCGGCGTCGCCCTGCACCCGCGCGTGGCCAAGATCTACGAAGACCGCGTGAAGATGGCCGCCGGCGAGCAAGCCGCCGACTGGGGCTTCGCCGAGAACCTCGCCTACGCGACGCTGCTGGCCGAAGGCAACGGCCTGCGCCTGGTGGGCCAGGACGCGGGGCGCGGCACGTTCTTCCATCGCCACGCGATCCTGCACGACCAGAAGACCGACAGCTATTACCTGCCGCTTCGCCAACTGGTGGAACAGCCCGAGCAGGCCACCATCATCGACTCGCTGCTGAGCGAAGAAGCGGTGATGGCGTTCGAATACGGCTTCTCGACCACCGATCCCAACACGCTGTGTATCTGGGAAGCGCAGTTCGGCGACTTCGCGAACGGCGCACAGGTGGTCATCGACCAGTTCATCGCCGCCGGCGAGGCCAAGTGGGGCCGCATCAGCGGCCTGACGCTGCTGCTGCCGCACGGCTACGAGGGCCAGGGCCCCGACCACTCGTCGGCCCGCATCGAGCGCTTCCTGCAGCTCGCCGCCGAGGACAACATGACGATCGCGCGCCCGTCGACGCCGGCCTCGTACTTCCACCTGCTGCGCCGGCAGGCCTACGCCCGCCCGCGCCGCCCGCTCGTGGTCTTCACCCCGAAGGCGATGCTGCGCCTTCGCGGCGCGACAAGCGACGTAGCCGACTTCACCTCGGGCAAGTTCGAGCCCGTGCTCGACGACGCGCGGATCACCGACGGCGCCGCCGTGCGCCGCGTGCTCGTGCACGCCGGCAAGATCCACTACGACCTCAAGAGCGAGATCGAGAAGCGCGGCACCGAGGGGGTCGCCCTGGTGCGGCTCGAGCAGCTCTACCCGCTGCCCGCGGTCGAGCTGCAGGCCGTGCTCGACCGGTACCCGAACGCCGAGATCGTCTGGGTGCAGGACGAGCCCGAGAACCAGGGCGCGTGGCCGTTCTTCGCGCTCGAGAGCGCGAAGCGCTCCGGCCCGCGCGGAGTGCGCGTCATCTCGCGCCCGGCCTCGGCCTCGCCCGCGACCGGGTCGACGAAGCGCAGCGCGCAGGAGCACGCCGCGATCATGGACGCGGCCCTGGCCGAGTAGCGCCGGGGGAACGTCGAAGGGCCCGTCACCGCGAGGTGACGGGCCCTTCGACGTGGAACGGGGTGCGCGGGGCCGACGGGCGGCCCGCGGCGGGCATCCCGCGTCAGGCGTTCGCGTCGGCGCGCAGGATGGCGCCCTCGATCATCGCGCGCAGCTCCTCCGGAGCCTTCTCCTGGCAGGACTGCTTGACCTTCTCGGTCAGCGTGATGCCGACGAGGTGCTCAGCTGAGCAGTCGTCGCAGTTCGCCATGTGCTCGCGGATGTCGCTGCACTGCTGCTCGCTGAGCTCGTTGTGCAGGAACTCCTCGAGCTCGGCCTTGGCCTTGTCGCAGCCGCAGTCGGTCATCGGGTCCTCCTCGGGGCCGTGCTCGCGGTCATGCCGCGCTCGCGCGCGTAGTCGGCGAGGGATTCGCGCAGGAGCCGGCGGCCGCGGTGCAGGCGGCTCATGACGGTTCCGACGGGGGTCTTCATGATGTCGGCGATCTCCTGGTAGGAGAAGCCCTCGACATCGGCGAGGTACACCGCGAGGCGGAAGTCCTCGGGGATCGCCTGCAGGGCGTCCTTCACGACGCCGGAGGGCATGCGGTCGATCGCCTCGGCCTCGGCCGAGCGGCTCGAGCTCGAGGTCGCCGACACGGCGCCGCCGAGCTGCCACTCCGCGAGCTCGTCGACCGAGCCCTGGTACGGGTCACGCTGCTTCTTGCGGTACACGCTGATGAACGTGTTCGTGAGGATGCGGTAGAGCCACGCCTTGAGGTTCGTGCCCTGCTCGAACTGGCCGAACGCGGCGAAGGCCTTCACGAAGGTCTCCTGCACGAGGTCGCTGGCGTCGGCCGGGTTCTTCGTCATGCGCATCGCGGCGCCGTAGAGCTGGTCCATGAACGGCAGCGCCTGCTCCTGGAACATCGCGCGCCGCTCGACGAGCTCGGCCTCGCGGGCCGCCGCCTCG
>NZ_PKDG01000041.1 GCF_002863005.1 Pseudoxanthomonas sp. | reverse complement strand
CGGTGAATGACCAGGCCGTGGGCACGGTGGACAACGCCGTGGTCGGCACCAACGCGACCTGCACGACGAACTGCGGCACCAGCACGCCGGTGACGGCGCCTGCGGTGAGCTACAGCAAGTCGGTGACGCTGCCGGCTGGCCAGACGGAAGTCTCGATCGGCGATACCCTGACCTACACCCTGCAGGTCCAGGTGTCGGATGCCAGCACCACGTCGCTCGTTACGCTGACGGATACACTCGGTACCGGCCTGACGCTGGGCACCGTGTCCCCGGGCATTTTCAGCTGCGGCAGCGGGAATCCCCTGGTGTGCACGCTGCCGGCCGCAACCGCGCCCGGCACGTACACGGTGACCTACTCGGCCATCGTGAATGACCTCGCCACCGGCTTTGTCCGCAATGTCGTGGTGGGCACGGGCGATGACTCTCCCACCTGCCAGGGCAGCTGCCAGACCGAAACGATCGTGACGGAGCCGTTGCCGGCCATCATCAGCTACGGTAAGTCGGCTGCATTGCCTGCCGGCAAGACGCAGGTCGTGGCGGGTGACGTGATCACCTACACGCTGACGACCACCGTCGCGGCAGCGCCCACCTCCGGTGTGCTGACGCTGACCGACACGCTGGGCACGGGCCTGACGTTCGGTGCGGTGACCAATGCCGGTGCGTACACCTGCACGAGCACGCAACCGCTCGTCTGCACCCTGCCGGCGGCCACGGCGCCTGGCGTGTACGAAGTGAGCTATACGGCCACGGTGAACGGCCAGGCCACCGGTTTCGTGCGCAACGCGGTGGTCGGCACCAGCGACGATAACCCCGTCTGCGCCGCCGATTGCGACATCGATACGCCGGTCGCGGCACCCACGATTGTGGTCAACAAGAGTTCCGACCCGTCCAATGGCGCCACCGTGCAGCCCGGTCAGGTGATCACCTACACCCTGTCCGTTCAGGTCGGCCAGTCGGCCACCCGTGCGGCGGTGACGCTGGTCGATACTCCGGACCAGCGCCTGGTGCTGGGTGCGATGCCGGCAGGGTGTGCTTACAACGGCACGACGATGACCTGCACGCTGCCGGCCGGTACGCCCGTGGGCACGCATGTGTTCACCTACACCGCGACGGTCGGTGCATCGGCCAGTGGCCGTGTATCGAACGTGGTGGTGGCGAGCACCGACGATCCGACGGGTCAGCCGCCGACCTGCCAGACCTGCAGCACGGAACACCCGGTCAATCTGCCCGAGATCCGCCTCAGCAAGTCGGCGGGTGCGCGCGAAGTGAAGGTGGGCGATCTGGTCCGCTACACGCTGACCGTGGAGAACGTGGGCACCAGCGACCTGGTGGACGGCCGCATCACCGATACGCCCCCTGCTGGCTTCAGCTACGTGGAAGGGTCGCTGGTGGCCGGCGATGCCGACCGGATGGCGACGGTGTCGGGTACCTACCCGATCCGCATCGACGGCGTCGACGTGCCTGCCGGCGAGACCGCCACGCTGGTCTATGTGATGCGCATCGGTGCGGGCGTCCGCCCGGGTACCCACGTTAACCAGGCGCAGGTGCGCTCGGCGACCGATGATCCGGTGTCGAACGTGGCCACGGCCGAGGTCGTGCTGACGGCGGATGCGCTGGTCGACGACAGCCTGCTGTTCGGTACGGTGTTCAACGACCGCGATGGCGACGGTTGGCAGGACAGCGCAGCGTTGAGCGGCGTCAAGGTGCAGGGCGGCTTTGCGCCGGGTGCCTATATCGCCAACTCCACCACGGTGGATCGTGGTGCTGGTCCGCAGCCGGAACCGGATGCGAGTTCGCCGATGCTGCACGGCATCGCGCTGGGTGCGATCGCAGGTCGCCAGTCGCTGGCCGAGCCGGTCGACGCGAACGCGGTGGTCATCCGCCAGCGTCTGAGCGAGGCCAGCTTCACCGACGACTTCGTGTTGACCACCGACCAGGGTGTCACGGTGCGCATGGATGCCGCAGGTGCCACCCGCGTCGAGCAGTCCGGCGATGCGGCCAAGGGCCTCAATGCCGCCGCGCCGACGGTCGAGCGCCGCGTGTCGCAGGGTGAAGGCGGTTATGTGGTCGACTACGTCATCCGCAATGCGGGCATCGACGAGCGCGGCATCCCCGGCGTGCGCATCGCGTCGGTGGAAGGCCTGCTGATCGAGACCGACCAGTACGGCCGCTACCACCTGGCCGGCGTGCCGGGCGGCGCGTGGGAGCGGGGTCGCAACTTCATCCTGAAGGTCGATCCCTCCACGTTGCCGAGCGGCGCCGCGTTCACCACCGACAACCCGCTGCTGCGCCGGATCACCCCCGGCGTGCCCGTCCGCTTCGACTTCGGCGTGACGTTGCCGGAGCAGGTCATCGAAGGCGGGCAGGAGCAGGTCGAGCTGGAGCTGGGCGAAGTGTTCTTCGCCCCCGGTAGCGCCGAGGTCCGGGAGAAGTACCTGCCGGTGATCGAGGCGATGGCGGCCAAGGTGCGTGAGTACCAGGGCGGTGACGTGGTCATCCATGCCAACGGCGACA
Organism: Pseudoxanthomonas sp.; assembly: GCF_002863005.1. Taxonomy (GTDB): domain Bacteria; phylum Pseudomonadota; class Gammaproteobacteria; order Xanthomonadales; family Xanthomonadaceae; genus Pseudoxanthomonas_A. The sequence goes on along the minus strand of NZ_PKDG01000041.1, from coordinate 19,875 downwards.
GCGAAAGCCTGGCCTTCGACCGCGCGAACGCGGTCAAGGCAGCGCTGCTGGAGAAGCTGGACGCGGGCTCGGCCAGGGGCCTGGTGGTGAGCGTGCGCGGTACCGTGGACGATCCGGGTTCGCTCATCGTGGGCGTCGACGAAGGCGGCGCGCTGCTGGGCACGGTCTTGTTCGATACCGACAAGTCCACCATCCGGCCCGAGTTCGATCCGTTGCTGGACAAGGTCGCCGCGGCGCTGGAGAAGATGGGTGGCGGCACCATCGCCATCGTCGGCCATACCGACATACGCGCTTCGCACGCGTACAACACCGCGCTCGGCATGCGTCGCGCCAAGGCGGTCTATGACGCGATCGCCCAACGCCTGAGCCAGGAGGTGCGTGCCAAGGTGCGCGTGGAAGCCAGTAACGATCCGACAGCCCCTGTCGGCGTGCGGAAGTGAGGGGGCGGATCATGAAGAAGCGTATGAAGATGAAGTTGCTGGATTACACGCTGATCGGCCTGCTGGCAGGTTCGGCGCCGATCGCCTTCGGCCAGACGGCTGCGCCTTCACAGGCGCAGCAGGACCAGGCCGAGGGGACCGCCAAGCAGATGGATTGCGACGGCGACCGTTGCACGGGTGAGGAAGGCTTGCTGTTCCGGCTGCGCACGCGCAGTTACGACAAGCCGGTCACCCGCAATACGGATGTGGGGTCCTCTTCCGAGGCCCTGCAGCCGGATCGCCGCGTCACCGTGGCGACGGAGCAGCCCGGCAAGGCGACGGCGATGGGCAAGTTCTCCATCGACCTGCCGGGTGGGGGTGTCATCTGGGCGACGGAAGATCCCACGTTGGGACAACCGGAACTGTCGGTGTCCGCACCGACGCTGGTCGCTTTCGACGGTCAGCGCGTCACCAAACCGGTGCAGTTCTACGTGCGTGGCAACTATCCGGCCTTCATCAAGCGCCTGGAAATCTCGCTTTACCGCAGCAGCGATGCCGACCTGATCGAACCCATCGCCACCGTGCCGCTGGACGTGGCGGCAGTCGCCCACGCGGACTGGGACGGCGCGTTGCCGTCGACGTACCCCTTCCGCAAGGGTGACGAACTCGTCTATGTGCTGCGTGCCTATGGAGAGGGCGACAGTTTCGACGAAACCTATCCGCGCACACTGCAGCTGGTGTCGCCCGAAGAAGCCGAGCGCGGCACCAACCTGCTCCGCGACAGCGTGGAACGTTCCTTGGGCAGCGCCTTGAGCGGCGAGCAGGCGCAGGCACAGAGCCTGCTGGACAACGTCTTCGCCGACAACGGCCTGCGCCAGCAGAACATCCCGCTGTACGGCTCGCGTATCCGTATACAGGGCCGCAACATTCCCGAGCGCAGCCAGCTGACCATCAATGGCGAAAGCTACCCGGTCGACCTGGAGCGCAAGTTCGTGGCCGAGTACCTGGTGCCGGTCGGGCGGCACCGGTTCGACATCGGCGTGGGCGACAGCGAGGGTGCGGCGCAGGCCAAGCCTGGCTATACGCTGGACGTCGATGTCACCGGGCGGTATTTCTTCGGCGTTGGCCTGGCCGACGTGACCATCTCGCAGAATAAGGTAAGCGGTTCGGGCGCCGCCTTCGCCAACGACACGCGCTATCAGGACGACGTGATCAGCGACGGCCGGCTGGCGTTCTACGGCAAGGCCAAGTACGCAGGCAAGTACCTGGTCACCGCGCAGGCGGACACCACCCAGCGTGATCTCGAGCGCCTGTTCGACGGGTTCACCGAGGCCGATCCGCAGGACGTGTTCCGTCGCCTCGATCCGGATCTCTACTACCCCGTCTACGGTGACGACTCCACGACCTACCGCGACGTGGACACCATGGGTCGCTTCTACCTGCGCGTGGACTGGGACAAGAACCAGGCGCTCTGGGGAAACTACAGCACCGGCATCACGGGCACCGAATACGCGCAGTACCAGCGCTCGCTCTACGGCGCTGCACTGAACTGGCGCTCGAATGCCACCAACCGCTGGGGCGATCCGGGCAGCGAGCTCCGCGTGTTCGGTTCACAGGCAGAAACCGCGCCGGGCCACAACGAGTTCATCGGTACCGGCGGCAGCCTGTACTACCTGCGCCATACCGACCTGTTGCCGGGCTCGGACGTGGTGACGCTGGAAATCCGCGACCTGACCACCGGTCGTACGGAGAACCGCGTGGTCCTGCAGCGCGGCACCGACTACGAGATCGACGAACTGCAGGGTCGCGTTCTGCTGACGCGGCCGCTGGCGCAGATCACCCGCGAGAACAGTCCCACGCTCACGCGTGATACCCCGCTGGATGGTTTCGAACAGCGCCTGATCGTGGATTACGAATGGGTACCGTCGGGGTTCGACGCCGACGATGTCACCGCCGGCTTCCGCGGCAAGCACTGGTTCGGCAACCACGTCGGCGTCGGTGCGACGTACGTGCAGGAAAACCGGGCGGGCGAGGACTACACGCTCGCCGCCGGCGACCTGACGTTGCAGGCGGGCAAGGGCACCTACATCAAGGCGGAGTACGCGCAGACCGAGTCGTTCGGTGCACCGGTGTTCTTCTCCGACAATGGCGGCTTGAGCTTCATCCAGCAGAACGACACGACGCTGTTCCGCGAAGGCGAAGCGAAGTCGCTGGAAGCGCGCGCCAACTTCAAGGAGCTGGGCTGGACGGAGCAGGACTGGAGCGTCGGCGCATGGTGGCGCAATGCCAGCGCTGGCTACTCGATCTCGCGCTACGACACCGGTCGGCCGATCACCGAATACGGGGCCGAACTGTTGGGCCAGTTCACGCCGAACCTGGGCTTGTACACGCGCTACACCCGCGCCGAGAGCGGGGCCGAGTCGCTCACGCAGGCGCAGGCAACGCTGGAATGGCGCGTCAACGACGCCAGCACGTTCAGTGCCGAAGTCCGTCGCGTCGACCAGGAAGGCACCGCGGCCGACGCCGCCGGTACGCTCGGTGCGCTGAAGTACCTGCACCGTTTCGGCAGTACGCTGGAGCTCTACGGCATCGGGCAGGTGACGCTGGATGACGACGGTGGCCAGTACGCGGACAACAATGCCCTGACACTGGGCGGCAAGGTCCTGTACGGCAACCAGTCGTCGGTGGGAGCGGAAGTCTCCACGGGCGACCGCGGCGACGCCGCCACGATCAACGCCGAGCACCGCCTGACCGCGGAGCATTCGATCTACGGTGCGTATACCTATTCCACCGACACCACCGACTACGACTCGGTCTTCGACCGCCGCACGCAGAACGGTTGGACCCTGGGCCAACGCTGGCGCCTGTCCAACCAGGTGAACCTGTACAACGAGAGCCAGTTCCTGAAGGAGCGCAACGCATCGGGTCTGGCGCACACCTTCGGCATGGACTTCTATCCCGCCCAGGGATGGAACCTCGGCTTCACGCTGTCCGATGGCGAACTGACCAACACCGACGGCGGCAACGTCGACCGCCGCGCGATCAGCGTCTCCGGTGGCCGCACGTCGCCGGACACCGACTGGCAAAGCAAGCTGGAGTGGCGAGAGGACAATGGGGCCGAGCAACGCGAGCAGTGGGTCAGCATCAACCGCCTGACCCACAAGATCAACGAAAGCTGGCGCATCGCGGCACGGCTGAACTATGCCGACACCGACGATGAACTGAATCCGCTCGCCAGTGCGCGCTTCATCGAGGGCAACGTGGGCTTCGCCTACCGCCCTTGGAACAGCCAGCGGTGGGGCCTGTTCGGTCGCTACACCTACCTGTACGACCTGGCCACGCTCGGCCAGATTGGCGGCGCCGACTACGACCAGAAGTCGCAGATCTTCTCGCTCGAAGGCGTGTACAAGCTGGACCAGCGCTGGGAGTTCGCCGGCAAGCTCGCGCGGCGCGAGGGCGAAGTGCGCATGGGCCGCGGCACCGGTGCTTGGCTCGACTCGGCCACCACCTTCGCGGCCGCGCAGGTGCGCTACGACCTGCGCACGCAGTGGCATGCGTTGGCGGAGTACCGCTGGCTCGATGTCGAGGACGGCGGCTCCAGGCAGGGCTTCCTGCTGGGTGTCGATCGCGACCTGGGCAAGAACTTCCGGGTCGGCGTGGGCTACAACTTCACCGAGTTCAGCGACGATCTGACCGACTTCGATTACGACCACAAGGGCTGGTTCCTCAACCTCGTCGGCACGTACTGATGCCACGGCCGCTGGCGAGCGATCGTCGGCGGTCTTTTCGCATCACGATCGGCCTGCTGGTGCGGGCCGATCAGGGCGAGGGCGATCGTTGCGTGTCGGATGTGGTCGCGACGGCCGCGTGCCCACTTACCAGCGCATCGCGGATGATCATCGACGTCGTTGCATGGCGGGCACCCAGGTGGCGGCTGGCCTCCACCAGCGCATCCTGAAGCAGCGTCTCCGCCTGCTGGCGATCCGAGGCCGAGGTGGTCCCGCCGCGTGCGGCGCGCTCGCGCAGCGCCCGTGCCAGCGCGTACTTCGCGGTAGGCGATGGCCAGTGGCGCAGCGCAGTGGTATGGATCACTTCCTGCAGCAGACCGATGGCCTCGCCGCGAAGCCCTTCCCTGTCGGCGGGAGCGACGAGCCTCAGGGAGGCGAGGAGCAAGCCCGCCTGTTCCTCCTTGGCCGCCAGGGTCGTGGGGTGGCGCGGTCCCAGCGTACCTTCCAGCAGCTGGACGGCCTGGCGCGCCGGTTCGAGTGCGGTGCCGGGCTTGTCCCGGGAGCGCACGCGGGCCTCGAGCATCAGCTGGCGCGCGAACTCCGGGTGCTGGCTCCCATAGGCAGATACGATGCTGTCACGCACGGCGTCGAGCGCGTCGGGGGTAACGGGGGCGATCGCAGGCGCCTGTTGGGCGACCTCCAGTTGCAGGCGCAGGCTGCGCGCCGTATCCGGATGATCCGCGCCCAGCCGCTTGCGGCGCGCGTTGAGCAGTGCCGTGGCGCGTTCGTAGGCTTCGCCGTGACGCCCCTGCATCATCAGCAAGGGCAGCTGGGCCTCCTCGACATGCTCCCCCCACGATGGCGCGCCGCCCCGCGCCGCCTTGGCGGCGCCTTGCAGGTCGCGCTCCGCACTCGCCAGGTCCATCAGTTGGAGATGCCACTGTCCACGCAGGATGAGCAGTTCGACCGTCAGGTCGGACGCGGCGCGCGATGACAGCCCGGATGCGGTTTCATGCGCGAAGGCGAGGGCGTCGAAGGCCGCGTCGTACTCCGAAAGTTCCCAGTTCGCGCGCGCCAGCTCGACCAGCAGGTCGAGCGTGGTCAGGTCCGCGGTGGGTCGCGTCGAGGTGGATCGCTGCAGGCCGACGGTGGCGGCGGCTCGTGCGTCGGCATGGCGCGCCTGCAGGTTGAGCAGCATGGCGAGCATGGCCTGCGTGTCGGATGCATCCACCGGCTGGTCCGCCAGCAGCTGGCTGGCCTCGCTGGCCAGCTCGAGCGCACGGGGATAGTCGCCGACCGACGCGTAGTTGCGGGCCAGGGAGGCCAATGCCTTGGCCTTGATCGCGGGATTGCGTTGCAGGTGCAACGCGCGCAGCTGCATCTCGGTCTTGCGGAGCAGCTGGCGGGAAGAAGGCCGGGCGTCCGACAGTCCCGACAGTGCCACCGCCCCCAGCGTCTGTTCGAACACGGCCGAGACAGCCTGCATGTCGCGCAGCTCGCGGCTGTCCCTCAGCTGCGACCAGCCCAGCACGCCTGCGGCCGTGGCGGCGACAACGACCACGCCGCCGGCCAGTGCGCTGGACAGGGCGTTGCGTTGCAGGAAGCGTTGCACCGCATGCAGCTGGCCGGCATCGCGCGCGCGCACCGGGTAACGCCCCAGCCAGCGCTCCATGTCGTCGATCAGGGCCTCGACGCTGCCGTAGCGATCCGCGGGCGACGTCGCCACGGATTTGAGGGCGATGGCATCCAGGTCGCCTTGCAGGCCGCGGCCCAGTCGCGCCGGGCTGCGGCAGCGACGCTTCCATGCGACGTCCATCGTGGTCGACATCGCCAGCCGCGACGCTGGCCGTGCGGGATGAACGACCGGCGAGGCGATGAGGCTGGCCTGCAGCCGCGGCAGCGGACGAGGCCAGTCGGCGACGAGCAGCTGGTACAGCATGACGCCGATCGAATAGATGTCGCTGGCCGCGGAGGCGGCGCCCCCCGCGAGTATTTCCGGCGCGGTATATCCATTGGATACCGCGATGCAGCGATGCGCGGGCCCTTCCAGGCTGTCCATCATGGCGGAGAGGCCGAAGTCGATGAGATGCACGTGGCCGTCCGCCGATACCAGCAGGTTGGCCGGCTTGATGTCCTGGTGCAGCATGCCGCGCCCATGCGCATACCGCAGCGCCTGACAGGCTTGCAGGAGCAGGCGGACGCGTTCAGCGAGCGACAGCCGCTGCTGGTCCGCCCACAGGTCCATGGCGGTGCCGTGCACCAGGCGCATGGCGAACCAGGGTCGGCCATCCGCTTCGATGCCACCGTCGAGCAAGGGTGCGATGTGCGGATGGTCGAGTTGCGCCAGGTGGTTGCGTTCGCGCATGAACGCCTCGATCAGCGTCGGCGACGACATCCCGGCCCGCATGCACTTCAACGCGACCTTCTTTTCGTACTGGCCATCCGCGCGACTGGCCTCGTAGACGGTTCCCATGCCCCCGGATTCGAGCAGGCGGTCGATACGCCATGGGCCCAGCCGGTTGCCGATGCGTGCGGAAGACGGATCGTCCTCCTCTTCGCCCGACACATCGAGCATGGCGTCGAGCGCGACGTTCTCGAGCGGATGCGTGGCCGCGTCGGCGTCCAGCAGCTTGAGCAACGCCGCGTGGAGCGCGGGTTCGCGCGCCTGCAGCCGCGCGAGTGCGGCCGAGCGTTGGGGAGGCGCCAGTTCGACGTACTCGTCGAACAGGGCTAGCGCACGGGCATCCAGATCGGACATCGGCGACGTTCGGAAGAGCGCGCGGCGGCGCGCGTGCGGGATGCGGGCAGCCAGGCAGCCATGGCGGCGAAGGTACCGCGCTTCGAACGGCGCGGGAACACGAACAGCAGGAATGGCGCGCCCGGAGGGATTCGAACCCCCGACGGCTTCGGAAGCCACTAACTGAACGATACGTCTAGATGCGTTTCGTTATGACAGTTTACATTGAGAGAGTAGAATTTATATTAAAAACAGTTAGTTAAACGGATTGTCGGTTGCTGCTAAGATGCTGCCCCACACCATGGCAGGCATCGTGATGACAGTTTACAACGCTAGAGATCCGAGCCGTGGCTTGGCACAGGACAGCGATCAGGAATGAGCAGTAGCCCATCTGGCGTACCTCCAAGCGAAGAACGACCGGTCGATCATTCCCAAGTCGAAGCTGCTTTGCTCGAGGCATTCGATCTGCCAAAGATGGCGATCGGGTCACTGTGCCGCAACATCTTCAGAATTGGACAAGCCGCTCCCTGGATCGAGGTGTACTTCCCAAGAGGGATCTCCTTGGCTGAGCTAGCCAAGTACTGGGAGGGGCGCCCTCAACAGTGGGACAAGACCAACTACCTGCATTCCGTAAACGCGGCACCGGTAGCGAGCGCGTTGGTGGCCGGGGGTGCCGACTTTGTTGAGCCTCTGCGTGCATTGCTCGTAGTAGCCGCGTTCCACGGCGTCCTTGGCGAGACAACGCGCGTACCGCTGCGTGAGCAGAAGCGAATTGCACAGCTGATACGCGGCTTCGTGTCCAACAGGGAGACATCCCGTGCGCTCTACGACAAGCTTCAAATCCACGTTGAACTGACTTCAACGGCCGAAGAGTTTGCGAGTCAGGTTAGGGCTGCGTTGGATGAGTTGGGCGATTCGACGGGTATTGCGTCCTCGGCAGGGCTGGCCGATCTTAGAGCGGTGTTCAATAGATTCCTCGGTCTGCTGAAGCGTCCCGAGGAGCGCTCAACGATCTTGGTGCCTCCCGCTACAGGGGTGCCGAGCCCGGTCTCGCCCGGGATCAAGGGTCCATTGCGACTCAGAGAGACAGTCACTAAGAGAACGCAGCGGCCTCGCGGCAATAGAGGCCCCATCCGTTCGTTGCCACTCGAAGTCGATTCCGATGGCAACGAATCTGCGCGTGCAGATTTCATGTTGCCCTCTCCGATCCACGAGACGGGGCTACTGTTGCCACTGGCCCGCGAGGCACGGACGGAGTTTCTGCGGCGCACTTGGTCCAGCAACCAAGGCCTCATAAGGGATCACATAGAATCACTTTCCGACCAAGAGGCCATGTGGCTGGCGCGTGAGGCGCTGGCGGATGTCCGGAATGGACTGGCGAACGAAGATGCGCACGTAACGGCGACAGCTCTGCAGGTTTTGCTTACGCTCGCCCTTGGATACTCTGAAGACAGGCTCACAGCCATTTCTATCGGCTCGCCGCAGGCGAGCTCAAGTCTCAAAGCGCCGATCTGGGACGGTGCCAGCCTCTGGATTCCGGTGCTCAGGCCCGAGGCTGTATTCGAGCCTGCCGAAGATCAGGTTGATTGGCTGGAGCCGACCGGAAGTCACCTTCCCTTGGACCTTCCTCCAGTGCTCGCGGCCGCTTTGAATGAGGTGCTCGCCAAGTACGGACTGCTTGCGCTCCATAGCGCGGTAAAGCTTACGGAGTACATGGCGGGCAAACGGAATCAAGGACCTTATGGTGCCCTCACCATCGCTCGAGCACGCTCTACTGCGCGCGCATTGATCCAGCGTTCGACAGGGGATCTCCCACTAACCATGCTCGCGTGCGCAGACGATTTCGGACAATCTAGGGCGCCGCTTCATTACACTACGGTGCCAGCGGGGGATGTGGCCAATTCCTACCGCGAAGCAATCTGGCCAGTGTTCGGGTGCGATCCTCAGTCCGAGCCGCCCTTGCATGTCGACCGTGACTACCTCATAGGCTCCAATCTGCTCGTCAAGGACGATGCTGTGCGAGCCATGGTAACGGCGATGATCGCTCCGTTGCGAAACCCTCGCCCTTGGAAAGAGAGTGCAGCTACGGCAGCGGCTCGCCACAACCATCTGGTGAATTACTGCGCAACGCTCATGCTAGCGAGCGTCGGACACCGGCCCGGGGAAGCGCTGCTAAGACTCTGCAAGAACGACTTCTCATTCTGCGCGGGCGCGGCTTTCGTAAGGGACAAGCAAGTTGATCCAACCCACTGGCTCAGACCCGCCGCACTCCCAAGCAAGGTAGTACTGCAGCTCGAAGGCTATCTGCAGCACCTTTCCGCATTCGCCGAGCAGGGCAGTCCACTTCCAGCCGCGGCAACGAGGCGAGCAGAAGCTGCATTGAAGTCGGGTGCCCCACTGTTCTTTCACCTTGACGAGCTTGGAAAACCGTCGCCGTTCGACTGGATAAGCTTCAAGGCGAGTCTTCCCGAGGAATGGGCGGTCCTTCCGCTCAACTGGGGTAGAACCTACTTGGCAAGGAGGCTCAGACTGACCGGCGCCTCTGGCGATGACGTCCTGACCTTCTTGGGCCACTTGGAAAGCGCACTCTATCCATTCTCCTCGGAAAGCCCTGTCGCGCCGGATCAGTTCGTCCGGAGGATCCGCCCACACTTGGATAAGGCAATCGAAGTACAGGGAATCACTGTCGAGCGCGGCTTTGCTGCGAGAACGCGATCCCCGTATCCAAGAACACGGATGCATGGACCGCTCAAGTCCTGGGAGATGGAGATCCAGAGGTCAGAGCGCATCGGACGCGAACGTCAGTTGGCCTTGCGCCACGAGCAGCGAGCCGCCGGCAGAGCAATCAGGGCGGAAGCTGCGACGCGACTGACCGAAGTCCTGTCATCGGTGTGGGCCCGAGATGTCGCCCCGCTCCCGCTGCGAACCAGTGCCGAAAGGTCGCATGCTCTCGAAGTCTTCAAAGCCGCTGGGTTGGAAGATCTTGAGGTTCCTCAGAAACAGATCTCGGCTGCACTTGAAGGCATCGAGGCTGTCGCGAAGAACCAGCCCGCACTGTCAATTGCCGCGCGCAACTACCTCTACCAGCTCATTCGGTTTGGTGTCGGCAAGTTAGGTTGGAAAGCCAGCGTTCCGCCGCCGTGGCTCCCTATGCATAGATTTGAGCCGTCGCCATTCGTTCTTTCAATGGGGTTAGCCATTGACCAAATGATGGCCCTGCGCGAATCGTTCAACAGCACTGAAGCTGCGAAGAAGCCTCGATCATTCGACGAAGCTTTGGCCCGATGCGTTGTTGCGCTCGCAGCCTACAGTTTGATCGACTCTCCTGAGTCCATCCTGCGGTGCCTTGCCTCACCTGGCGCCGTCAGGAGCCTGCCTGCAATGCCATGTCACTTCTTCCTTGAGATGGAGGCTAGCCCTCGACACATTCACATAGATGGGGTGGCAGCACTGGCGCTGAAGTCGCTCCAGCAATGGGGGCTTGGTGGCCAAGGGGTGTCACACGACCAAATCGACGACCTCTTGTCCACAAACCTGCCGAAGGGCCTATTCAATCTGGCTTCGGGGTCGCCGCTCATCGCGCTTTGCCAGACGGTTAGGATCTTCAAGATCCACGAAATGTCCGGTCTTGCAAGAAGTATTGAAGGTGGCCGAGATGGCTCAACCCACCTGTCGCTAGATCGATATCGGTCCGTTGTTGAAGGCTCGAAAGACAATGGATGTGAAGATCTGGCGCTCGATGATAGTGCCGCCTATCGTCATGAAGCTGTCGCCATTTTGCCGCGACCGTCCTCCAGCTGCGGAGGTGCCGGAAAGTTCCGCGAGCTACGCGATCTGCTATACCTGCGCTCAGGGTACGCCTCGGAGAAGGTTTTCAGCACGACGGGCGAGCGCATATCCGAGGGCGAGTTCGCGCAGTTTCGAAATCCCATGGCGCGGGCGGTGACAGCCTACCTGAATGGTCCGGACGTTCCCGGTTCGTGTGATGCACTCGCAAGATACGCACTGCACTTGCTGAAGGAAGGGACACGCGCCAAGAGAAAGCTCGCACATCGGACGGTCTATGAGTACGTTACGAGGATAGGTGCTCCACTTGCGGCCAAACTACGCACCGAGCGCATTTCCGAGATCGAGCCTGATGACCTTGCGGCCATCTACGAGGAAGTCATCGAGGAGACAATTCCTCGTCGCGTCGAAGTCGTGGCCCATACGCTGATGGAGTTTCACCGATTCGCGCAGAGCGAGCTTGGGGCTCCCCCGGTGCCATCAGTTCTCTTTCCATCCGGCACGGAACTGACGGGGGTTGATGCCAACCTCGTGTCGCATCATGAAACAAACCGCATCATCGGCGAACTACGCGATGCCATCGGCAAGGTAGGCATGACGTTCTCCCGAACTTCGGATGAGCTCCGATCTGAAAGGCAGGCAACGGTTCTATTTACCCTGCTCAAGGAAAGCTACGCGCGTCTTAGCGAGGTCGTCCTTCTCAGATTCAAGGACATTTCCTTCGCCGAACATGAAGTGGATATCCTGATTCGGCCACATCCTTATCGAGGTCTCAAGACAAGGAGCGCGCGCAGAAGGGTGACTGTCAAAGTCAGCCAGGACGCATGGGAATGGCAAGTCCTCAGAGATTGGCTGGCCGCAGAGCGGAGCCGCTTGGGACGGCGATACAGTCCAAACCTTCCGATATTCTTGAATTTGGACCAACGCCCGGTTCACGTGGGCCTGCCAATTCTCAGGGCGTATGTGAGAAGCTGGCTTGCCGCATCGGTGCGCGATGGATCAAAGGTTCATCACCTGCGCCATCATGGCGGAACGGTACTGGTTTCGCGGCTGATACTGGATTCGGCGGACGCCAACCTGTTGTCCACTGGACTTGGCGGCCAATCGTTGTTGTTCACAGGTGACGCGAGTGCGCGGGATGCAGCTTCTTCCCGCCTCAGGATCGGACATAGTCGCTTTACCACAACAGGACGGTACTACCATCACTTGCCGGTGTCAGCCAAGTCTCGGCCTATGCGAAGGGCGAGGAGAGAAATTAGTCGTTTCCAGCTCGCCGCACTTGGAATGCAATCACTCTCAAAAGTGGATCGGGCGATCCGCGCGGGTAGAGAGAGAGACACAGATGCTGTGGAGAGCATGCTCATGGGGAGTGATACTCAACAGCCTGCCTCCCGGCGAGGGCTAGTTGGGTCCGTGGGAGCTGACTCGCAATCCAGCATCGGAGATATGCATTTATCAGCAAGCACCGTACTGGAGGTTCTGAATCAACTGGCCAAAGGAGCAGACTTAAAGAAAACAGCCTTTTCGCTGGGGGTGCCACTCCAGGTCATGGAAAAAGTTGTTTCCATCGCAGAGGAGCGTGTACGCCATCGCCTGCCTCCGTCCGAAACAGGCAGCTCAGCCTCTGAGCAGGTGAGTGTTAGGAGGCTAAAGTCTTTGACCCTCCTGAAACCACTTCTCGCGCTGGCCGACTCGGAGCCTGGCACTCCCAATCGAGACTTGCTTGAGCTCCTCGCTAGTGAAATCAGTAACTTGAACACTGGTCCGGGTTCACGGCTGAAGCTCCACAGATCCAGCAAAGATGCCTTGGACAGGCTGCTGGGCGTTCTTGGTCTTAGCTGCAAGCTCCAGCAAAAGAACGAGCAGGGGGCTCAGCTCTTACTTAGCATCCATGCTGAGCAGGGCGCGTCGACGGGAAAGGTGCCATTGACCCAAGGCTTTCACTGGGCACTTCTCGCTTGTCATGTTGCCTTCTCCATCAGAAAGATGGGGCTCTGAACGAATCACCCACCAACCCTGGTTACGCGTTCCTTTGTAGCGTGCTCCCATGCCCATGCACGATGTAGTGTCTACATGATGAGCGAGGGTTATGGAGGTCAGTACCGCAGCGCTGTTCCCGGAGGCGTCCTACTTGGACCTGATCGAGCGAGGGCAGTTCATTCGAACAAGCCTCAGTTCTATTGATATGGTCCCATCGGCCAATGTGTCAAAAGTTGCAGCGCTGGCGCAGCAGGTGAAGATGCTGAATCAGCATAGACAGGCGCATGGCGCACATCTGTACGATGACATCGTTCTTCATCCAGGAATCAATGAATGGGTTCTCGTCTACGATCAGGCTGAGGAACGGACGATCACCGTCATCCAGTTTCTGGAAGACATCCATAAGTACGCCGTCGCGCGCAAGGCCCAAAATGAAGCGCTGGCCGCCATCACGCGAACGGATGGCTTGGAGTCAGGTGGTGTGGAGTTGATGGTGGCCGAGATCAAAGATAGTGTTCGGAGCCTAGAGCAAGGTCTAGCTCATCATGTTGGCGCCGACCCGGGTGCAATCAACAGGCTCGTAAAAGCAATGTGCACTCCGGACTCGGACGCATCAATTGCGGTGAACAGTTCGAATGGCGTCGGGGTTCGTGAATTTCCTAAATGGAGTTCAGTCGCGATTCTCGAGGCAGATCGGACTCAAGAGAAAAGCTACCCCACATTCGAAGCAACTGTTCTTGGCTGCAACAGCAAGATGGAGCGACTTCTTCTGGTGAGCGATAGCGGAGTGGAGTTCTACCTTCCTGTTCCTCGGGAACTGCGATCTAACCCACCCAAGGTGGGTCATAGGCTCGTCGTTCGCGCGAACGACGCCAAGCCGGCACATATTGCTTGCGTAGGGCTGGTTTCCGGAGAATCGCCTAGGCAAGGTGGGCTTCGACTAAGCGACGAGAACCAGAGGGCGCCTGAATGACGAGAAAGATGATCGAGGTAGTTAAGCTCGATTTTGCTGCAGTATGAATCGGGGCCTCGCCCACGGCCAAGGCCGAATCCTTGTGGAGCAGTATAATGGGCCTTGGCATTCTCGCCGCTGATGTGGCGCGAGGTCCGCTTCTGGCCGGAACCGGCCATCGAGCGTCGCAATTCGATCACGCCAAAGCATCGTCGGCTTATAAGAGTGCTGCACTCCGCAATGGTAAACAGCACGACTCAATCCATCTGTACCAGCACATCTTCCTTGTAGCGAGGCCGGACCTCCCGGAGCTGCGCCTCGTCAATCTTTCGCTCGTTCCAGACCCATTGGAAATTGCCCTCGCTGGCAACTTTTCGGCCCGTCGCGCGGCACTGGTTAATGAAGGATGCTTTGAAGGCCTTTACGGTGTCGTGCGCCTGCCGTGCAGAGCCGCTCGGCAAGTCACCGTTCCCCCAGCCGGGTGGACCTGGTCGGCTGATTAGATTCGAGTAACACGTGGGATTCACTCTATCACCCGCCATCGGCTCCATCCCGATGGAGAGCACGAACCGCAAGTCGGTCGAAGGTGCACGGCTGCCACTGCCGTTGGTTGCATGGTCATGAGCACCGCCGGCCTGCGCGCTGATTGAATCAACCGGTGGGGTGACTGATGCCGGCATGACCACCCTGCTTGTGGTGCTCCCTGCGTCCTCGGTTCGGTAGGCGGCATAACTCTGCGCGGCACTGTTAACGAGGGCACCCACCATCTGGAAGCGCTGTCCAGCGGCTTCTGCTTTGCTTCGCTGTTCCTCGGCGTTGTTGGCGTTCGCCATTTCGATATAGTGGGACTCTCGACTCGCATCAAAGGGAGAGAGGAGTTCGATTGTGGTTTTCCCTCGATAAGAGGTCCGGCGCTCGATGCCCGCTGCTGAAGAGTAGTAGCCCTGAATGCTCTTGCCGACAATGGTGCTCTTGCTGAACTGGACACTCCCATCAGCAGACGCGGCGCCTACCCATTTCGCGCCGGCCGAAGTCGTGAAACGTAGTTGACCCGTGTCGCCAAGCTGCTCAATCGTATATGTCTCAGAGGTGCCGAACGCGCCAGCGCCGTACCAAGTCCACTTTTCCAGGACACGACCCTTATCCAGTCGGAACTCGACTTTCGCGAATATGGGGTCGGTAGGATTTCCAACCGTCTGGGTTTTTCCGATGAGATCCGCGTAGAGTCCCCAGACAGCCTTGTCCAATGCCGGAGTCGACGATGCGTTGGTAGTGGGGCGCATTGCTTTCTCCGCCAGGGCCTTCTGGAGAGCGATGCAAGTTTCGCCTTCACGGGCAGCAGGCGTCGCGCACATAGCCGCATAACTGGCTTCCAGGCTGCTCGCCTCTTGGCTTCTCGCAGGTATTGCGATGGATAGAAACAGGCTTCCTACTACACCTATCCGAACATGGCTCATACCGCCCCCTTTTAGCCCAGTTTACTTGGCCTCCGCCGAGAAGTCAGGCGGGAGATTCGGCCAAACTCGCCAATTGGTTGGATGCTCCGGCAGGTCGACAAATGGCTAATACCCGTCAAACTGGCCCTTGATCCGGCCGATCCGCGCGAACCGGTATGGGGAGTTGTCGAAACTGTTCATCCGATAGCTCTGCTAAGTCTAAGCGAAGATCATTCTCGACTTCGAGCCTAAGCCGCTCCACCCATTCTTGAACATTGGACAATAGTTCCGCGAAATCCATAGCCTCCAATTGCCCCAGCGCGAATATGGGAATGGGCTCACACTGGAGGTGGAGAACATTGCTAGCATCCAGTACGGCTTCAGCTGTATAGGTGCGTCCGATTCCCCGGGATGACTAACGAGCGTATCTCTCAGCCGCCTGAAATGATGGTGTCGGGCACGGAGGACGTTGGAGTTACCAGCATCTTGTGGACAGGGTCTAGCATCCACGCAATCAGCGGGAGGCAAGCATCATGTCTTCGAAGAAGGTTCCGAGCCGGACACGGCGGGCTTATCGGTTCATTGAGTCGCATCGGAATGAGTTCAGCATTCAGATGATGTGTCGGCTTCTCGGTGTAGCTCGTGCCGGCTACTACGCATGGCTCGATCATCCGATGTCCGAGCGAGCACTGGAGGATGCGCGCTTGCTGCGTCTCATCCGTGCGTCATTCACAGCCAGTCACGGGATCTATGGCGCCCCCCGGGTGTTCCTGGATCTACGCGAACGAGGTGAAACCTGCAGCAAGCACAGGGTTGCTCGACTCATGCACGAGAACGGCCTGCACGCGCTCCACGGCTACCGCATACGTCATCTCCCGGCCGCCAAGCCGCACGTGCTGATCCCCAACTTGTTGCAACGTCAATTCACGGTATCCAAGCCCAATGAGGCGTGGGTGACGGACATCACCTACATCCGTACTTGGCAGGGGTGGCTCTACTTGGCCGTCGTCGTGGATCTGTTTTCCCGTAAGGTCGTGGGCTGGGCCGTCAAGCCGACGATTCATCGAGAGCTGGTTCTAGAAGCGGTGTTGAAGGCTGTTCGTTCTCGACGACCCCGCAAGACCCTGATTCATTCGGATCAGGGAACACAGTATGGGAGCGATGCATGGCGGCGCTTCTGCAAGGCCAACCATCTTGAGCCCAGTATGAGCAGGCGGGCGAACTGCTGGGACAATGCCGTCGCTGAATCCTTCTTCGGAAGCCTGAAGAAGGAGCGGATCAAGAAGCGCATTTACGCGGACCGCCAAACGGCTGCCCTGGACGTGTCCGAGTACATCGAAGGCTTCTACAATCCGATCCGTCGACACAGCCATCTCGGTGGCGTCAGTCCCATCGAGTTCGAGGCGGTACATCGACACCGCCGCTCAGGTGTCCACTAAATGCTGGTAACTCCACGTCGCTTAAATCTCCCAACACCCTGGATGCTCCCCATGCAGCTACACCTTTCCCAAAGCATCGCCCATAGCGCACAAGCGCGTCCATCCTGGCCAACCCCGGTTCGTTCTTGGAGCCACCCTTAAGAAGACGATCGACACTGATCATCGCTTGAGCCAGATCATCCGAAATGCCCGCTAAGATCTCCAGTCTCCGCGCATGGCTACCATGCAATTGCAGAATGTCAGGCATGCTAAATATCCAAATCACTGCTACAGACCAGCAGTCTCCAGGGCCTAAGGGCCTCAGTGGGCGAAACAGTTAGCTGCACATCGGAATTCGCAGTAACCACATGTGCGTGTCCTTGACCACAGTCAATAGACGCTTAACTGCTGCGGAACGTGCAGTGTGGGGCTATTACGGCGAGCTAGGAAGCGGGAACGTATGAATCAGATTAAGGCTGTCCAGTGTCGCGTCCTGCCTATAACGGATCGACTAAGAACGCCGCACTGTAGTGCTCAACGTATTGGGGAAACGTCCATTTCTGTCAGCGCAACAGGATTTTAGAAGCTGCTAGACGGCAGCCCCAGGTTCCCTTACTCACGGTCGTCAAACCTTGGCTGGCGCCGAAGCCAGAATTTCGAGTCACCATTCCACGGCTGAGGTATCACTTTCCGGATCAGTCCGGCTCCCTAAATAGGAGCTGCAAACTACCGCTCAATCGCCTTAGCATCTGACTCTTCGCGCAGATGCCGATCTATCGCAAGTCGGCCAATCTTCTCACCCATCTCCTTTGCTACTTGCGTCGAGGTTCGAAAATGGACGCCGTCATAGATACGAGCCTCCGATACCTCCGCCACAAAGTCCTCCAGGCGGTTCCAGCTGCGCTTAACGCCCGGTGCGGTATCACTGGTAGTAGAAAAGACTCGTACGCCATCTGACTCAGCCCCCAATACGGTGCCAACAGTACTAGCGACGATGCAGTGCGCGCAGGGGTACTCTGGATGCATTGGAGTATCGATAAGTGGCAGCCAGGTACCATCTCGCTCAGTCGCTTCGCTTCCATCTAAGTCGCCGTTACGAATCGCCGTGATGGGTCTCCAGAAGCCATAGTGATATTTTGCATCGAAAACGGCGATGATCGCGTCATCCATCGCCTGATTAACCGCCATCAAAAGACGTGCGTTCTGCGTCACTTCTCGCGAAGGCTGATCGGTGATCGAATAAACAATCCCATAAAAGATCACCGGCAGTGTCGTTTCCCAAAATCGACCCAGTTCGGTCTGTGCGGGTGTCCGCACGAGGCTCTCACGAGCACCGAGCTCCTTGATCTCATTGAAATCCTGTGCCCATGCCGCACTATCTAGCGAAGGTGGTGGCGCAGGACGAAACTGCGTGGCGTCCGACATCAGCCATGGCTTGCGCTGTGGCCACTGCGGCACGATCGGCAGCGTGGTCGCCACATAGGTGCCGGGCTGAGTAACGGGTCGGTATGCCGCCACTGTGTTGGCACCATCTCCCGCGCGCTCTCTCAGCAGTTTCCTGGCACTAAGCTCTCCGATCGCAATACCGCGACGCGTCAGCGCGTCGTCAGGCAAGGTGCTGATGGAGACTTGATAGAGCCTTTCGATATGACTGGATTGGGAAGGAAGCAGTTCGCCAAGTACAACCCGATTGGCTGCGGCGATAGCCGCTTCGATCGAGGCGGGCTCTGCATTCGCCGGTGAATTGGAGGGATAGCGTTGGGTGATCTGGTTGACGGCTTCATAGACAGACGTCTGCACGATGGCCATCGTACGGTTTGCCGTGGGCGTATTGACTTTCGCCTCAACCACGACTTTCATCGCGGCTCGATTCCAGTCCGTCACCACATCGGCTCTTGCTTCTTCCCAAAAGGAGAGCGCAAGCATGATTGAAAAGAACGCGGCCACGTTGCTCATTTCATCACCTGCACATGAACTAACCAATCGAACGGTAGGGGACTGAATAACCGGCCAGCCAGGCGAGTGCGATTACGGCACTGGTCGCCACACGAGCTAGACTTGCAGTGCATTTAGGTCTGCTTGAGTCCGCAGTGTGCAGGCAGGCTGAAAGCAGATCCAATCGGGACTGGCTTCACCTTCTATCGCAGGCAGCTCTCGGACAGCAACTGCCCGGTCTCGCCCGCGGGAATTCGGGGGTCATGAATGCTTCTGTGGACATAGCCCCGCGCCAGCCGATAGAAGCACGCGCACCACAAGCCTTCGGTGGCAATCCAACCAATGTTCGACCCGGGTCAGAACCTCGATAGCATTGGAACTTGCAAAGCTAGGGAGTTCGATCCCTGGAACAGTAGAGCTGCATTCCCAGACAGACTCTGCACGCGCAACCACCGCGATGCGGCACTCGCCCACATAGTAGCCCCAGGCGGCGCCCTCCTTGCGCCAATGGATGCCTTCTCCCTGCATGCGCCTGGAACAGCCTCTTTCTCACGTGGCCGGTGACCCTGAGGCCACCGGCCCAGAAGCATCAACGGTTAGGCAAATCGTGCACATCGGTGGCGCCTGCCACCCCTACAGGCTTCGGGGATACCCAAAGCCTGAAGACAAACCAAGCCAGTGATACTGCGCCCACGCTGAAGATCACATCGCCCGGAACGCGCATCCAGACCAGCATTTCCACAATTGGCTTCTGCATGAACTCAGCGGATCGAGCGTAGTAGTAGCCGTGCTCGATGGCCGCCAACGGAACTGGACGCCGCTGAAGTCCACCAGGCCCATCAGCAGCTCCTCGACGACGATCCTCAGTTGCGCTTCCAGGTCTTCCAGTTGGCCTCCGGCGTACCTGGGGACATAGCCGCGGCTCAGATCCACGATCACTCGCCGGCTGGCGTGGTCGAATCTGACGCGCGCGGATACGTCCTTGCTCTGTCCCTCGATCCGCTCTTGCCGGTTGACCCGCGCCTGCACTTCTTCGGTCAGCTGCCGCTCGATCTCGAGGCGATCGGCCGCCGGCATCATGGCGGCGGTAGGCATTGGCGCCGCTGTCGATGTCGCAGCGACTGCGAATGCGGCGCAGAGCAGAAGCCCCAATGCACGCTGGCAGACCGCCTTTGCCGATGACGTTCTGGAGATGCTTGCCAAACCACTCACCTTCGCTGATCCGCACGCGCAGCAGGCAGCTCTGTCGAGGTACACGTGCTTAGTCAAACCATGAGGCTGGCGTGTCGGCTGGCGGCCAGAAGCGGGCATCGTCCCTAGCCTGATCAGGATGAGATATCCCGCAAGCCACTACTGGAGCTGGCTCTCGGGGGAAGGGCATCGCTGTTCTCTAGGTTCGCGTGCGGCTTTCTACGCCGCGTTCGCCATGCCGATGAGCAGATGGTGGCGTAGGCTGGCGTGCGCGCTGCGCGACGAATGTCGGA
>NZ_PKDG01000040.1 GCF_002863005.1 Pseudoxanthomonas sp. | reverse complement strand
CTCCCGATGGCAGGCGCCGGGGCAGTCACGTAAATGTGATAGCCTGCGGCCGCAGCATCGTCGCACCCAGTACCCACCGGGAAGGTAGGCATCATGGAGCAGAGCGAAGGAACAGCCGTTGCGAGCAAGAAGCAGGAGCGCACCGCGTTCCTGTTGCTGACGGCGGTCATCTTTCCGCTGGCGGCCGTGCTGATCGTCTCCGGCTACGGCTTTCTGGTGTGGATGTGGCAGCTGCTGTTCTCCGGGCCGCCGACCGGACCGTGAGCGATGGGCGATATCCGCTCCCCTTCCCGTCGTGCCCTGCTGTTCGGCCGCCTGCGTGCCGAGCGGTTGCCCATCCCGCTCCGACCGCCCTGGGCGAAGTCCGAGCCTGAGTTCCTGGCCGCCTGCACGCACTGCGATGCCTGCGTGCGGGCGTGTCCCGAACAGGTACTGGTCCGGGGTGCCGACGGCTTGCCGCGCTTCGAGGCGCACGCGGGCGAATGCAAGTTCTGCGGCGACTGCGTGGCGGCATGCGACAGCGGCGCGTTCGAGCCTGCGCGCGATCCGCCATGGACACTCGTCGCCCAGGTCGCCGCCACCTGCCTGTCGGCGCAGGGCGTGGTCTGCGCCAGCTGCCGCGACGTCTGCCCCCCGTCCGCGATCCACGTGGCGCCCGGCGCGCGCGGCGCGGCCACCGTCGATCTCGAGTCATGCACGGGGTGCGGCGCCTGCGTCGCGCCGTGCCCGGTGGACGCCATCACCCTGCAGCACGCACCCGCCATGGAGGCCGTCGCTTGAACGCACCCGCACCCGACATTCATATCGCCAGCTTCGTCATCCAGCACCGCGACACCGCCGGCGACGCGGTGGCCGCGATGATCCGCGAACACGCCGACCTCGACCTTGCGCTCGCCGGCGGCACGCGCAGCGTGGTGATCTGCGAATCCGCCGACCGCCATGCAGTGATGGAGCGCGTCGACCAGCTGCAGGCGGTGCCCGGCGTGCTCAACGTGCTGCTGGTCTACCACCACGCCGAGCCAGCGCACGCCCTCGACGAACCGTTGCCTTCACTGTCCATCCAGTCCGCGACCGGAGAGGCCCATGAGCACACGTCGTGACTTCATCCGCCACAGCGCGCTGGCCACGGCCGCCGCCGCGGCCGGCCTGCCGCTGGCCGGCAGCGGCAGCAATGTCGTCACCGAAGGCGACCTGACCACGCTGAAGTGGGACAAGGCGCCGTGCCGCTACTGCGGCACCGGCTGCGGCGTGAACGTCGCGGTCAAGGACGGGCGCGTGGTGGCCACGCACGGTGACGTGCACGCCGAGGTCAACCGCGGCATCAACTGCGTGAAGGGCTACTTCCTCTCGAAGATCCTGTACGGCGCCGACCGCCTGACCCAGCCGCTGCTGCGGAAGAAGAACGGCGTGTACGCGAAGGATGGCGAGTTCACCACGGTGGAGTGGGATGAAGCCTTCGACGTGATGGCGGCGCAGTTCAAGCGCGTCCTCAAAGAGAAGGGTGGCGACGCGATCGGCATGTTCGGCTCGGGGCAGTGGACGATCTTCGAAGGCTATGCGGCCAACAAGCTGATGAAGGCCGGCTTCCGCAGCAACCACATCGACCCGAACGCCCGACATTGCATGGCCTCGGCGGTGGCGGGCTTCATGCGCACCTTCGGCATGGACGAGCCGATGGGCTGCTACGACGACATCGAGGCCGCGGATGCGTTCGTGCTGTGGGGTTCGAACATGGCCGAGATGCACCCGATCCTGTGGACGCGGGTGACCGACCGGCGGTTGTCGCATCCGCACGTGAAAGTGGTGGTGATGTCCACCTTCGAGCACCGCAGCTTCGAGCTGGCCGACATCCCGATCATCTTCAAGCCGCAGACCGACCTGGTCATCCTCAACTACATCGCCAACCACATCATCCGCACCGGCAAGGTCAACCAGGACTTCGTCGGCAAGCACACCACCTTCAAGCGCGGCAACGACGACATCGGCTACGGCCTGCGGCCGGAGCATCCGCTGGAGGTGAAGGCGAAGAACGCGAAGGATCCCAATGGCGGCCAGCCGATCAGCTACGAGGATTTCGCACGCTTCGTGGCGCCGTACACGCTGGAGAAGGCGGTCGAGATGACGGGCGCGGAACGCGGCTGGCTGGAGCAGCTGGCCGAGCTGTACGCCGATCCTAAGACCAAGGTGATGTCGTTCTGGACCATGGGGTTCAACCAGCACACGCGCGGCGTGTGGGCCAACAACATGGTCTACAACATCCACCTGCTGACCGGGAAGATCGCCACGCCGGGCAACAGCCCGTTCTCGCTGACCGGGCAACCGTCGGCGTGCGGCACGGCGCGCGAGGTGGGCACGTTCAGCCATCGCCTGCCGGCCGACATGGTGGTGACCAATCCCGAACACCGGAAGCACGCCGAGGAGATCTGGAAACTCCCGCCCGGTACCATCAATCCGAAAGTGGGATACCACGCCGTCGAACAGAACCGCGCGTTGAAGGACGGCAAGCTCAACGCGTACTGGGTGATGGTCAACAACAACATGCAGGCCGCGGCGAACCTGCGCGAGGAGACCTGGCCGGGCTACCGCAACCCCGACAATTTCATCGTCGTCTCCGATGCCTATCCCACGGTGACGGCGCAGGCGGCGGACCTGATTCTGCCTGCGGCGATGTGGGTGGAGAAGGAGGGCGCCTACGGCAACGCCGAGCGCCGCACCCAGTTCTGGCACCAGCTGGTGAAGGCACCGGGCGAGGCGCGCTCGGACCTTTGGCAGCTGATGGAATTCTCCAAGCGCTTCACCACCGACGAGTGCTGGCCGGCCGAATTGCTGGCGGCGAATCCGCAGTACAAGGGCAAGACGCTGTTCGACGTGCTGTACCGCAACGGCAACGTGGACCGGTTCCCCAGGAAGCAGATCGAGCGGGGCTACGCGAACGACGAATCGGCGCTGTTCGGGTTCTACGTGCAGAAGGGGCTGTTCGAAGAGTACGCGGCCTTCGGTCGCGGCCACGGCCACGATCTGGCGCCGTTCGACGACTACCACAAGGCGCGCGGCCTGCGCTGGCCGGTGGTCAAGGGCAAGGAGACGCGCTGGCGCTACCGCGAAGGCGCCGATCCTTACGTCAAGGCGGGGAGCGGTTTCGAGTTCTACGGCAACAAGGACGGCAAGGCGGTGATCTGGGCGCTGCCGTACGAGCCCGCCGCCGAATCGCCCGACGACGAGTTCAACCTGTGGCTGGTCACCGGCCGGGTGCTGGAGCACTGGCACTCGGGTTCGATGACGATGCGCGTGCCCGAGTTGTACAAGGCGTTCCCGGCGGCGGTGGTGTTCATGAATCCGGATGACGCGAAGGAGCGCGGGCTCAAGCGCGGCGACGAGATCATCGTGGCCTCGCGCCGGGGCGAGATGCGCTCGCGGGTGGAAACGCGCGGGCGCAACCGGATGCCGCGCGGCGTCGTGTTCGTGCCGTGGTTCGACGCGGGCCAGCTGATCAACAAGGTCACGCTGGATGCGACCGATCCGATTTCCAAGCAGACCGACTACAAGAAGTGCGCGGTCAAGGTCGTCGCCGCCTAGGAGAATCGCCATGCAGAACAAGCAGCTATGGATCGCGGTGGCGCTGACAGGGGTGCTGATGGCGCTGGTCTTCACGGCCGGGTGGATGGTGGGCCGGCCCGACCGGCACGAAGCACCGGTGCCCGCCACATCCACGCCGGTCGATGCGCGGGCGGTGTTCGTGCCCGGCGCGGGACAGCTCGACGCGCTTCGGCGAGGCGTGCCAGTGGACCAGGAGGGGCATCCGCCGCCGCTCGCGCACGTGGAGAACGCCGACCTCAAGCGCGCCCGCGCCTATCCGATGCAGCCGCCGACCATCCCGCATGCCATCGACGGCTACCAGGTCGACAGGAACAGCAACCGTTGCATGCTGTGTCATGCGCGCGCCAACGCGGCCACGTTCCAGGCGCCGCCGGTCAGCGTGACCCACTACATGGACCGCGACGACCAGTTCCTGGCGACGGTCTCGCCGCGCCGCTACTTCTGCAACCAGTGCCACGTGGTGCAGACGGACGCCCCGGTGCTGGTCGCCAACCAGTTCCGCGACATCGACAGCGTGCTGTCGGTGCCGCCGACGCCGAAGGAGTAGCCCATGTGGTCACGGATGAAGCGGGAGGGGCTGGCGTTCTGGCGCACGCTGCGGCTGCCCAGCCGGCACTACAGCCTCGGCTTCCTGACGGTGGCCGGGTTCCTGGCGGGCGTGATCTTCTGGGGCGGCTTCAACACTGCGCTCGAGGCGACCAATACGGAAGCGTTCTGCACCAGCTGTCATGAGATGCAGGACAACGTGTTCGAGGAACTGAAGTCCACCATCCACTACAGCAACCGCTCCGGTGTGCGCGCCACCTGTCCGGACTGCCACGTGCCGCATAACTGGACCGACAAGATCGCCCGCAAGATGCAGGCCTCCAAGGAAGTCTGGGGCAAGCTCTTCGGCACCATCAACACGCGCGAGAAGTTCCTCGACGAGCGCCTGATCCTGGCCACGCACGAATGGAACCGGCTGAAGGCCAACGATTCACTGGAGTGCCGCAACTGCCACGACTACGATTCGATGGATCTCACCCGGCAGGGATCCCGCGCGGCGCAGGTGCACAAGCTGTGGCTCGGCACTGGCAAGAAGACCTGCATCGACTGTCACAAGGGTGTCGCCCATCACCTTCCGAACATGGAACGAGTCCCGCAAGGGTAGGCATGCCTGATGTATGGGCTAGTTGACAGCACAAGATCGATGTCCGCTTCTGGCCTATTCCGTTGAAAAACTCTGTTGAATCGGCCGGCTGATGCTGATTCACTGACGTCCCATCGATCGAGCGGAAGTTCACGCGATGATGGGACGTCAGGAAGTCGGCCAAGTGCCGCTGTTCTACGCCTTCAACCTGGAAGACCACGTTCCAGCGAACCATCTGCTCCGCAGGATCGATCAGTTCCTGGACCTCGGCGAGCTGCATCGGCACCTCGCCCCGCACTACAGCCACACCGGCCGCCCCTCCGTTGATCCGGCGCTGCTGATTAGGATGCTGATCGTGGGCTACTGCTTCGGCATCCGCTCCGAGCGTCGGCTGTGCGAGGAAGTGCATTTGAACTTGGCCTACCGCTGGTTCTGCCGGTTGGGGCTGGAGGATGCAGTGCCGGACCATTCGACCTTTTCAAAGAACCGGCATGGACGGTTCCGCGACAGCGACACGCTGCGCTTCGTGTTCGAGAAGGTGCTGGAGCGCTGCTTGGCTGAGGGCCTGGTCGGAGGCGAAGGCTTCGCCATCGATGCCAGCGTCATCAAGGCCGACGCAAACCGCCAGCGCGGCGTCCCGGGCAGCGATGCCAGCTGGGACCGGGAGTCGTCGCTCACGCGCCCGGTACGCGAGTACCTGGAAGCGCTGGACGCCGCAGAGGAAGCGCGTAAGCCTCCGAAGAACGTGTCGCTCACCGACCCGGCCGCGCAGTGGACGGCCGCGCCCGGCGGCCCGGCGTTTTACGCCTATTCGACCAACTACCTGATCGACACCAAGGCCGGCGTCATCCTCGACGTCGAGGCCACGCCCGCACACCGCACGAACGAGGTGAACGCCACCAAGGTCATGGTGGATCGCGTCGAGGAACGGTTCGAGATCAAGCCGACGCATCTGATCGGCGATACGGCCTACGGCACCGCCGAGATGCTGGGCTGGATGGTGGATGAGAAAGCGATCGAACCGCACGTTCCGGTGTGGGACAAGGCCGAGCGCAAGGATGGTTCGCTGGGACGTTCCGACTTCCGCTGGGAGGCCGAAGCCGACGAATATCGCTGCCCACAGGGCAAGCCGTTGCGCTCAACTGGCAAGCCTACGGCGGACGACACGCTGATCTATCGCAGCAGCGTCTACGACTGTGCTGGATGCGAGCTCAAGTCCCGGTGCTGCCCGAACACCACGCATCGGAAGATTGCACGGCAGGTCAACGAGTCCGCACGCGACGTGGCCCGCCAGTTGGCATCAACACCTCGATACGCACGATCGCGGCGACATCGAAAGAAGGTCGAGATGCTGTTCGCACACCTCAAGCGCATCCTGCGGCTGGATCGCTTGCGGCTTCGGGGCCTGAAAGGTGCCCGCGACGAGTTCCTGTTGGCGGCGACTGCGCAAAATCTGCGAAGAATGGCGGCGTGGTTGATGCCGAAAGGCCCGGAAGCAGGAATTGCGGTGCCGATCTAAGGCATGGGGCGCTTGCGCGCCCCCATTTGCTTCATTGCGGATCGAACAAATCCGCTTCCGGCTGCCTGGTCACGTGACGCCCCTGCTCCGGGACCGAGTTTTTCAACAGAATAGACCGGAAGCAGACGTCGGCCGACATCTGCATCGGTCAACTCAGTTGATTCAAAGTGATTCCACCAAGTCCTGAAGCGTCTCCTCATACCGTAATAGGAGTTCCTGGAGCACGTAAGCCGATCCGGCGGCGTTCATGAATCTGCCTGTCGTCTCGAACTCCTCATACAGATGGAGTGGCCGCGGATGCATGGTCCCATTAACGACTGATCCCGCGAAGGTATGTGTCTCCTGAGCAACAAAGAGCGCCAGCTCAGCAGTGGCGTAGGTAAGTGCCCCGAGCGAAAGAAAGTTCACTTGGCCGGGGTCTGAAAGTGCTGGCGAGAAAGCGCTGAACAAGGATGAATTGCGCCCTCCGTGCGTGCTTTCGGAGAACATCTTCTTGGCCTCCCGATGACGGTCCACCAGAACCCGGGCCCTGTCCTCCGGAACACCGCAGGCCAGAAGGTACTGACTCACCTTGTCATAGACCTTCCCGTAGCCGATGTGCTTGTTCCAGAACTCATTCGTGTCATGCGTGCCGGCGAAGGCACGACACGTATCCGCGCTCAGGGCCAAAGCCATCGCTATCTCGACATCCTCGATGAACGTCCGAGCCAGAACCCGAGCCGTCATGTCCTGTCCGAGCGCGAGAAGCTCCCGAATCGACACGACGTCCCGTTTGAGCTTGGACACCATCACCGCATACCCCATGAGCTCACTGCTCAGCGGGAACTGATACAAGAACCGTTCGAACTGAACGAAGAACTGGACACTCTCGTCAAGAAGAACGAACCAAGGCTGAAGATTCTCGTCGATCTTCTCTCGGAGGCGGGATCGCAGGTCTTCTAGTTCCTTGGCGACATCAATGCGGCGGCAGTCCGCAGGAATGACGGCTACTAGCTGCAGGCGATCGGCCTTGGCCACCAGCTCACTGACGATCGACGGCTCAATTCTCATCCGGTTCCTCTTCCCCAAGAGGCTGCTTGGTCATGCTACTTGGCAGATGGTAATTCACGCCTACTTGACGCGCGAGGTCTATATGACAAAGGACGGTCAAGCGAGTAAAGCCGCTTCACTTACAGGTGTGCGAGGCTTGATCCGAGTTCAGCCCGTGGCTCCTGCTGCCAAGGCCAGAGCGTACCGATGAACTGCGTCGGCCCTGCCTTGAGATACGTAATGCTCGGCGGTGGCGCCCCCTAGTTCGCTCAAAGGCGCATGGCGAAACCAGGCCATGGCGCGCCCGAGATCCCCACCATTGAGATCAAGCAGCAATGAGACCAAGTTCGAAGCGTCGCGCATATACTTCTGCAGCGACTCGGAATCTGGCCTATGCAACAACACGGCCAGCTCAACGTGGGCCAGATCAGCCAGCGTCTCAAAGTCGATATGAAACTGGTCGGAAAAGAGTCTTGGAGATATGGCTGTGGTCTCACCTAGGCCTTTCGAGAAGTGGATTGAGTGCTTCTGAGTGGCGGATGTCATGGTCGGTTTGCCGTTGAGGAATGGCTTCTTGAGCCTGCTGGATTCGCGAAAGCCGGCGACAACTCCCGTTGTTCCTTTCCATTGTGCGATCTGGCCAGTTGAACCGCCGCTTGACGATTGGCTTATAAGTCATCAGGCCAGCTGAGTCTTGTGGAATGTCTCAACGGTTCGAAGTTCCAATCATTCGGCTCGGGCAGTGCTTGCTTTGGTGAAGCCAGTGGGATGCTGAGAACCGAATCCCTAATGGACGCAGCCAACCATTCGACGTCTTCCTCAGTAGGGAAGTGTCTTGCGATCGTTGCGGCTCTTCGTCTCAGCTGCAGCGGAAGTGCTTTATCACGCGCGATTTCGACTAGAAGACTTCCTGCCCACAGCAGCGCCCGCGTTCGTTCACTTGCCATCGTCATGAAATGATCCCCATTTGATTGTTCCCGAGCATGGTTTGGGCAGGTATCAGGAACTGAGACGACGGATGGCGAGGATCTCGATCCACTACGGTAGGGACGCAGAGTGATGGGTAGGATTGAAGGGGATTCTGAAGAAGGTGCATCTAGGCATTCCTTTGTTGATCCGGCATGGGTTGCCGTTGATCTCGGCTTGACGCTTTCTGAGCTTGCAGTGGCGCTGCGGTGCAGAAACTGGCAGCAGCCAGAGGCCTGGCAGTCTCCCGATTTGCAACGGAAGCTAACGGATATCAGGGGCATTGCGGCCGTCCTCTCCGAGATGAAGGGGGAGTCGCCCGACGTATTGGTGCAGCTCGGAAAGGCGCCCGTGAGGGCGCTACATGGCATGACGATGTTGCAGGCCATTGGAGCTGGTGAGACAGGGAGAGTCCTTCGATACCTGCAGTCCATCTCTGGCGGGCAGAATGGCTGAGTCTTGGTGAATGCGCCGCTGACGGCACGTCGACTACACCCCGCCAGTTACGAAGGTCTCAGGTAGATATCGAGGCTCGACGGCGCCGGAATGCATCGAGCGAGATCAGGTTACTCGAGCCATTGTCCTCCTCCGGTCCTTTCCAATGTGCATCCAGCCGGCTCGTATCAGCCAAGTAGTTGACATGCTCCAGGGTGGACAGGGCCAACGGGCTGAGGGAGAGGCGGTACTCGTGCTCCATCAGCTCCCTGAGTACGTCCGCATCTTCCGGATACACACTGGCTAGGTGTGACATGGATCCATCGATCTGCCTGAGCAGATGCAAGGCATGCTCGCCGTCAGACCATTCCTCCCTTGGCCACGCCTGCCCTGCGTTTCGGAGCAGGGCGAATGTCATACCGATGCAGCGTTGGAAGGATGACAAGCCAACACTCCACTGCACCAGCTCGGCATTACTGATCGCCTTCTCGGCCAACGAGCACTCGCGACCATCAATGTCGAGCGAGGTGTTCCAGTAGTCGTAGAACAGCGGACGCAGGGCGAAAACGTCTTGGAGAAGCTGATGCAAGCCGGGATGCCGGATCTGCTCCAACAGCGAGCGGAAGCGAGCGACCAGCTTTGCAGTGCCTGAGACCTCGGGGATCAGATTTACCACTTGGAGGGTAGGCTGCCACTGGATGCGGTCGATGACCGAGGTCAGCCCCAATGGGTAGCCAAAGGGTCGAATGCTCACCGTGGCTGTCAGCACCGAATCGGTGTTCGCAGCATCGAAGTGTTGCCAAGTCCACGCGGCCAGTTCGCCGTCCGGATGGAGTACGCGCACCGACTGGAGGCCATCGCCACTGATCAGGCCAGGTTCGAGAACAGCATCGAAGGTGACGGGCTGGGTGATGAGGAGTTGCTTGTTCATGGGGCTTCCTTGTCTGAGTTGTTGTACGGGGCCGTCGTTGGAGCGCAGGAGGGCCTGGCTCGGCGCGCGTGCGTCAAGCTGGTTCTGTCTGGCAAGTAAGGGATTGCTGAGGAGCGCCGCTACCGCTGTTGCAGTTGGGCGACCAAGGCTTCGAGCTGCTTGCGGGTCAGCACTGACAGCGGGGCGGTCGGGCCTTCCTGTTTGCTCTTGGCCTGAATCCCCGTACTGATCGGCAGCGAGGAGGCGGTCACCAGCCCCGTAAAGGCCTTGCCGTCGTTACGGGTCAGGTTGGGCACGTAGCGCGAGTACACCCGAAACAACATTTCCGTATTGGCGTGTCCCAAGGTCCTGGCTACCCACTCGGGGTTCTCGCCCGAAGCCAGCATCAGCGTGGCTGCCGTGTGGCGCGTCTGGTAGGGTCTGCGAGGAGCCAGCCCGAGATGGCGGAGAAGGGGGTGCCAGACACGATTGGTGAAGTTGACCAGGTTGATCGGATCGCCATTTCGTTGTGCAAAGACCCAACGGCAATCCTCGGAAACCAGTTTCTGCTGCTCCAGCAGGGCGGTGCGTACCAAGGGGACCATGGGAATGTCCCGCATCGAGCCATCGGTCTTCGTGTTCTCGAGCTTCCCTTTGACGATCGACTGGCGAACCAGGATCAGGTCGTGCTCGAAATCGATGTGCTTCCACTCCAAAGCATTGATTTCCCCTGTCCGCATACCCGTAAAGAAGCGGGTAGCCAAGTACGGATGCCAGTCCTTGCGGACAGTGCCGAGAGCACGATTGACCTCATCCAGCGAAAGCGGCTGGATGTCGAGCTTGGGCAGACGCAGCGGCTTGATGTTTCGGAACGGAGTGAGGAACTCGTAGCGCTCGGAGGCCTCTGCCAGCAACATGCGCAGGGGCGTCATGATGTGGTTGATCCGCGAAGGAGACAGTGTCTCCGCTCCTTTAGTGCTTTGCTTGCTCAATTCAGCTCGAAACGTCAGCAGATCTGCCCGAGTGATCTCCGAAAGTGGTTTCTCGCCAAGCTTCGGGAGGATGTGTTGATGCAAAGTTCCGTGCACCGTTTCGGCGTGCGTCTGGCGCCAGCGGGGCAAGTTTTCGCGATACCAGGTCTCGGTAAACTCACCTAGCGTCGGCGTAGTAGCCGGGGCGGCTCTACGCGCGGGGGCGTTGCTGGGAGTGCTTCCGCTGCTGTCGTCAAACTGATTGGCACGCGCGCTGTCAGGAAAGAATGCTCGGTAGTTGAATGTTCCTTTTGCCATCTCTCGCTTGATGCGATTGGCCAAGGCCTCCAAGGTTCTGCGGTTGGAGTTGGTGTCCTGCAAGGTGGTCTGCTCACGGCATCGGACGCCGCGGTATCGGAAATCGATAAACAGGCAGCCCGTCTCCGGACGACAGCGGACATTAGCCATGAGCCCGGCCCCCATTGGCCATCGGGATCAGAGGTGCCCGGCTGGCGGACGCGCTGCCGATGTCCCGCTCGATCGCTTCCCAGAGAAACAGGAGCTTCCGACCCCCAAAGGGGCGGATGTAATGGGTGCCTTCTAGCAGGACGCTGTCCTTTAGGCGATTCCTGATCGTGCGGACGTCGTAGTGGATCCGGCTAGCCAGTTCTTCAGTGGTGAGGTAAGTTTGCACGGCGCGCTCCTTGTCGTTCATCGTCAACGGCTGTCGCGTATACGCGACGCTTGTTGTCGATAATAGTCAACCTCCGCCGCCTGTCAACGACAAATGTCGCGTTTAATCGACAATATTTATGTTTTGTTCATATGATTAGATTTCGGTTGACTGAGCTAATCGCCGATAAGGCGTTTCGGGAGCGGCGTGTGGTGCCTCTTTCTGAGGTAGCTGACGCCACGGGCGTCCATAGGGCCACGCTGTCGAAGATCGCGAACCATCCAGGGGCAAACATCAGCACCGATATCGTCGACAAGCTATGCAGATTTTTCGGTTGCCAACCCGGGGAGCTGATGACGTTCGTGGACGAATCAGCTACTGACCATCTGGGAACCCCGAATTCGGAGAGGGAAGAATAGTGCTCGGTCTAACTTTGCGTGAGGAGTTCCGAGGCAAGCGCCTCAAAGGCACAGCCATCGAGCTGTCCAACGACCAGCACACGGGTGCGACCCAGATTGCAGCCAAGCAGTTTTTGGAGATCACCTATCCGACGCACGACCTGCTGAAAGGCATTGAGGCCATTGGCCCCGGACAGGGCCGGCCGCTGGTCGTGATCGGCGAACGTGGCCTCGGCAAGTCGCACTTGATGGCCGCGCTCTATCACGCGGTGACCGACCCGTCCTCGACCAGCTCCTGGCTCAATGCATGGGCAACCACGCTTGCCGACGCCAGCATCGGCAAGATCGCCTTGCGCGACGGGATGCACGTCATCGGCGAAAGCCTGCATCGCCATCGCTACAAATTTCTGTGGGATGTTCTGTTCGAGAACCATCCGCACGGCACCTTCATCAAGGGCAAATGGGACGGTCAGGGCGCGTCCAAGACCGAAATCCCGTCTGACAAGCTCATCATCGAGCTACTTGAGAATAAGCCGACGATGCTGCTGCTGGACGAGTTCCAGACGTGGTACGACGGCCTGACCAACACCAAGCAGTACCCTTGGAAGAACTGGGCGTTCAACTTCATCCAGATTCTTTCAGAGATCGCCAAGGAGCGCCCCGACCTGCTGGTGCTGGTGATCTCGGTGCGCAACGGCGGCAGCGACGCCTACCAGCAGGTGCATCGCGTCAACCCGGTCGCCATCGACTTCAAGGCGGGCGGCAGTGCCGAGCGCATTCAGCTGGATCGCCGACGGATGCTGTTGCACCGCCTGTTCGACAACCGCCTGCAGATCGCCAGTGGCACCATCGAATCGCTGGTCGCGCAGCACGTCGCCGAATCCTTCCGCCTGCTTGATGTGCCATCCGCCGAGCAAGAACGCAAGCGCCGGGATTTCATCGAATCGTGGCCCTACGCGCCGCATCTGCTGCGTTTGCTGGAAGAGCAGGTGCTCATTGCCACTGACGCGCAGGAAACGCGCGACCTTATCCGTATCCTTGCCAACGTCTACAAGAGCCGAGGCGAGGTTGTGCCAGTGCTCACCGCTGCCGACTTCCGCCTGGACGATGACACCTCAGGCATCGGCGCGCTGCTCGAAGCTGTCGCCAACCAGCACCACCGCACGCTGCGCGAGAAGGCGCAACAGAACATTATCTCGGTGCAGGAAGCGCGGCACGACCACGCAAGCGTCGCGCCACACCTGCAAGAAATCATTGGCGCGCTGTGGCTGCGTTCGATTGCCGTCGGCAACCTCGCCGGAGCCGAACCCGCCACGCTGCAGTTGGACATCACCCGTGGCAAACCGGTAGACGACAACGCCTTTCAGGTCGAGTTGGCCACCATCGTCGAGAACAGCTTCAACATCCATCAGGACGGCACCAAGCTGTTGTTCCGCGAGGAAGAGAATCCGCGCGCCAAGCTCATGGCTTACGCACGCAACGATAAGCTGTTCGCCGACGGTGCGGATCAGGCGCAGCTCGCCAAGCAGGTGCGCTATGTCATCGGCGGCAGCGACGAGGTCGCCAAGACCTTCCGTGTGATCGCGCTGCCGAAATCGTGGGTCAATGAGCCGTGGGCGGCGCTTGATGACTCCGAGCAGCCCGACAAGTGGGATGACCGTCTGCCCATCCTCGTGCTGCCCGAGGAGGCCGACAAGCTCGATGCCACGCTGGGCCGCTGGCTCAAAGACAAGTTGCAGAAGCGCCGCAACACCGTGCGCTTCCTGCTGCCACGCGCGGGCAGCATCAATTCCTTCATGGATCGCGACCTGCTCATCCTGGCCCGCGCGGAGATGAAGGCCCAAGAATGGGGCGGACAGAACCCCGAATACAAGAAGCTGCACAAGGAGTTCGAGAACAACCTGCGCGACAACCTGAAAAAGCGCTTCGACCGCTTTGCCGTGCTGCAACGCTGGAACTTCGCCGACCCCGCGCAGTGTAAATTCAGCGTCGAGCGTCTCGACAAGCAGGGTTCGCAGATTCCCGAAGCTATGGAAGAGGCGCTGATCGGCGACCTCTTCGTACCCGAGGACTTTGAGGAACTGGTGCTCGAATACGCCAGCAACAACGAATCGGTCGGCAAGCTGTTGCGCGAGTTGCAGGAGCCGCGCCCGGCGGGGCAGGACTGCATCCCGTGGTTGGGCGAAACGGCGATGAAGGAACGCCTGCTGCGTTTGTGCGCCAAGGGCAAGGTCGCCATCAACGTGCGTGGCATGGAGTACCTGCAAACCAACCCGGGCGAGGACGAGGACACTGCGTGGCGGCGTCTGCGCCCCAAGCTCTCGCTCACGGGCCGCCACCTCGACGACGTGTTCGTGATGCTGCCATCGGCTGTGCCCGCAACGGGTGGCTCAACGCCGCCTGCGCCGTCGCCGGGTGGTACGCCATCCGGTGGTGGCGCGACCCCCACGCCGGGCGTGCCGAACCCCACAACATGTGGCTCGCCCGCTCCCACGCCAGGGCCCACGCCGGGCGGCATCTTCGGCGGCGACGGCGGCACCACTAAGCCGCGCACGCCTCTGTCGAACCCCGCCACGTCGCCGCTCAATCTGATCGGCAAGATCGAAGGCTGGGGAATTGGCCCGGCCACCAAGGTCGCGGAGGTGTCCATCAAGGTGTCCGCCGCCACCGGCGCGCAGCTCAAGGAACTGCTCAAGAAGCTCCCCGAAGGGATGACCTTCGAGCTGAATCTTGAGAAGGAGGACGACTGATGGCCCTGACTGCCAGCGCCTTGCAGGCCTTGGTCCAAGGCTCCGACGTCGATGCTTGGCGCGTCATCGTCGACCAGGCTGTCGAGATCGCCAGAAAGCCACTGGCCGCAGGCAATGCGCCCAGCGAGGTCGTGCGGCGCGACCGCGAAATCGGCGCACTGGATCTGTTCCTCTCCTCGAGCGGCTGGGACTTGTGGCCAGCCTTCGGCGACAGCGTGGAACGTACCTCGGATCGCTTGATGCGCTGGTGGGCCGAACCCTTCAGCGCCAAGGCGGTGTTGATCCTCGACGGCCTTTCCCTGCGCGAGCTACCGTGGCTGTTGCAGGGTGCGAAGGAGCGCGGCTTCATCGCGCACGAGGTCGCCGCCTGCGCCTCCGAGCTCCCCGGCGAAACCGACGAGTTTGCCCGCGCGCTCGGCTTCGCCAGCCGCAGCAAGCTCCAGAACAACGGCGGTGGTCTTGCGCACAAGCTGCAAGCAGCCAGCACCGAAACCGTGGACTTGCCGTGGAAGGACTGCGAAGCGCTGATCAACAGCGCGCCGAACCAGATCTTCTGGCACCACTGGCCCGACGCCAAGCTCCACGACGGCTCCGGCGCTGGCCAGGGGCTGGAGCCGCTAACCAAGGACGTGGCCGAGCAGTTGTCCAGCGACGATTTCTGGGCCTTCGTCGAGCGCCTCGCCACCGGGCGGCGGCTAGTTATCACTTCAGATCACGGCTACGCAGCCACCGGTTACTTCCCCGATGCCGATGGCGAGGTCGGCCAGTTCCTCAAGCGGACGTTTGGAAGCTCGCGCAGCAAGACGGGAACTGGCGACATCGGCCCCTTCGTGCCGCCGGTCGCATTGCAGATCAACAGCCCTCACGGCGCGCACCTGTTGGCTCTTGGCCGCAGGAAGTGGCGCAGCCAGGGCGGATACCCGACGCTCACGCATGGCGGCTTGTCGCTGCTGGAAGTGTTGTCGCCCTTCGTCGAGCTGACCAAGTAAGGATTGCGGCTGATGGCCACCAAGAAACAACTACTCCAACAAGAAGTTGCCAAAGCCGTCGGCGCAGGCAAGGCGGTCGCACTCGAAACCGTCGACTTCAACGACCCGAACCGCCCCAAAACCTGTCTGGAGGTGGACTTTCCGATCCTGCCGGTAAATCAGGTGGCGATCATCGAAGGCAACGCGGGCAAGCCGATCTACCAGATGTCGAAGTGGTGGGCGCGGCGGCGTTCCAGCGTGTTCCGCTCGATGTTGATCGCGGCAGCCACCAAAGCGCCGGACGACCCGTCGCACGCGGCCAAACTGGTGTGGGACAACTACTACGCTAACCACCAGAAGAAAGGCGCGTTCAAACACCTGAAGGTGGCGGACATCTTCATGGGCGGCGGCACCACGCTGGTGGAAGGCTCGCGCCTCGGGATGCAGATGGTCGGCAACGATCTCAACCCGGTCGCATGGTTCGTGGTGAAGCAGGAACTGGCCAATGTCGATCTGGAGCAAGTGAAGAAGCTGCTCGCCGACATCGAGGCCGAAGTCAAGCCACAGATCATGCCCTACTACTTCTGCGACGGCCCGCAGGGCGAAAAAGGCAAGTGGACGCATCTGCCCAGCAACAAGGCGATGCCGGCAGACTTCGACCCGCTCGCCATTCCGCGCGAAGAGCGCAAGGAATACCGCTACGAAGGCCCGGAGATCATCTACACCTTCTGGGCCAAGCATGGGCCCTGCCAAGTAACGGGCTGCGGCCACCGCACGCCGATCATGACTAGCCCGGTAATGGCGGTGAAGGCGCTCACCGTCAAGCATTGGGCACACAACTGCGGCAAGTGTGGCGAGAGCTTCGACGTGGAGGAAGAAGCCGCGCGCATGGCACCCGATGCGCCGTTCTACGTCGCGCCCACTGAAGCTCCTTACTCCGTGCTCGACCGTAGGAAAGGCGTGATCTGCCCTCACTGCGGCCACACGGCGATGGCGAATCTGGGCAAGGGCAAGAACAAGAAGGTGGAACTGAGCCTGTTGGTGCATCCTCAATGGCTGGCGGGCGAATCGAAGCAGGATGCAAACGGCCAGCCTTACGGCGGTTCGGCGCAGGACAATGTGGCGGCGACAACGCGCTGGGATGCGGCACGCGCCGCGAAGATTCGGTTGCTCGAGGTGCGCGGCGCGCTGCCGGATGAAGTGACCGACCGGGAAACGGGTGTCACCTTCGCGCCCGAGAAAGGCACGGTGCCGAAGAAGTCGAACTACGCCTGCTCGGCCTGCGGCACGGTGCAGGATGTGCTGACCACCATCAAGGCCACCGGCAAGACCGGCCCGATGGCTGCTTACGCGGTGCAGGGCTACGCACCGAAGCGCAATGAAGCGGGCAAGCCCTACAACGGTCGCTTCTTCGCCGCCTACGACACGGCTCATGCCAAGCAATACGACGCCGCGTTCGCGGAATGGGAGGCGCGCAAGGACGCCGATCTGAAGGACTACTGGCCGCGTTCCGAATTGGCCTACGGCTTCATGACCCACCACCTGCAGGGCGGAGTGCCGAACCACGGCTTCACGCACTGGTGGACGATGTTCAATCCGCGCCAGCTACTCGTTCACGCGCAACTGCTGAAGGCGATTGTCGAGGCTGGACACTACGAATGGAAAACGCGTGAGTATGTGCTAGGTGCGTTCCAGCAGTATCTGCGCAACCAGAGCCAATTCACTCTATGGAATGTGCAAGGCGACAAGCTGGAACCACAGTTTGCAAACAACAACTTTCATCCCAAGTCAACCGTTGTGGAGAACTGTGTGTTCCCTGCGCTTGGGCGCGGTAACTGGGCGGCCTGCGTCGAGGGTATTGTTGAGGGGCGCGAATGGGCAGTAGATCCTTGGGAAGCCGCAAGCCTTGAAACACTGAAGCGACAGGCTCCTGCGTTAGCAGAGAAAATTTCTGGCAAAAGCGAGAAGGTCTTTCCCGGTGATCCTGTTGGCGAAGTTGGCGTGTTCCAAGGCTCGTCCACCGATCTCACACACGTCCCTACGGCCAGCCTTGATCTGGTCATCACCGACCCGCCCTTCGGCGGCCTGTTGCACTACTCGGAGTTGTCCGACTTCTTCTACGTCTGGCTGCGCCTCGCGCTGAAGAACAAATACCCGGACCACTTTGGCGGCGACTATACGCCGAAATCGCTGGAAGCGGTGGCCAACCGCGCACGCGAGCCGGAAGACCCGGACGGTTTTTACCAGCGCTTGCTCACGCATTGCTGGCGTGAAGCGCATCGCGCGCTCAAGCCCAGCGGCATCCTGGCCTTCACCTTCCACCACAGCGAGGACGAGCCGTGGGTGGCGGTGCTGGAATCGCTGTTCGATGCGGGCTACTACCTCGAAGCGACCTACCCGATCCGCTCCGACGAAACCAAGGGCGAAGGCGAGTTCGGCTCCAAGACCATCGAGTACGACATCATCCACGTCTGCCGCAAGCGCACCGAAGAACCCAAGCCCGTGAGCTGGGGCCGGATGCGCCGCGAGGTGATGGCTGATGTGCGTCAGTTGCAGGCGATGCTGGAGAACCACGCCAAGGAAGGCTTGCCGGCGGCTGACATCCAGGTGATCCGGCGTGGTAAGGCGCTGGAGTACTTCTCGCGCCACTACGGCAAGGTATACGTGGACGAAGGCCGCACCATCTCCGTGCGCGACGCGTTGGTGGGCATCAACCAGCTCATCGACGAGGATGCAGACAAAGGCAAGGAAGCGCCGCCGGTCAACGCCGAGCCGATCACGCGCCAATTCCTGCGCACCTTCGGGAACGCGCCTGAGCTGAAGCGCGACCAGTTGCAGAAATTCCTGAAGGGATCGATCACCACGCCGGACGAGTTCGTGCAACGTGGCTGGTGCGTGGAGAAGAACAAGGTGTTCACCCGCACCGATGCGCTCGACTTCGCACGCGAATGGTCGGGCAAGCATCGCCGCAAGCTGACCTCCGATCTCGATCAGGCGTTGGTGCTGATCGGCGCGTGCTTCGACGGCAGTGGCATCAACGCCTCGGACACGATGAAGAACGAGAACTTCAAACCGCACGTCGCGCTGAAGCCGCTTCTGGAATGGCTGCACCGCAACGGCCCGGATCAGACCACCCGCAATGCGGCCTCGCGCGCGGTGTCCATCCATAACGCATGGCACGCCAGCCAGGCACCCCAGCCCGCGCAGAGTTCCTTGTTCGAAGACGATGGGGAGTACGAGCAATGAGACAACTGCGCGACCCGGTCTGGCAGGTGCGAGGTACCAGCTGGGTGTGGGACGAAGAGGCCCGCAACCAAATCTGCGCGGCCAGCGAGGTGTGGAGCCTGCGCCAGTTCCTTCGTGCGCCAGGAAACTGGCCGGACGACCTACCGAGCAATGGCGCCAGGACGCTGGTTGTGGCCGGGCTGGACGGCAGCCTCGACCTGTTGACGCCGGGCGATGCCGAAGCGTGGCTGGGCGATGCGATCAAGCCCGCCATCCTGTCGTTTCAAGATGAGTGGGGAAGTGATGGCGCGCTGGTCTTCT
The DNA here is from genome assembly GCF_002863005.1 of Pseudoxanthomonas sp. Classification (GTDB taxonomy): domain Bacteria; phylum Pseudomonadota; class Gammaproteobacteria; order Xanthomonadales; family Xanthomonadaceae; genus Pseudoxanthomonas_A. The sequence continues at coordinate 3,680 of NZ_PKDG01000040.1, read as the reverse complement.
GGCTGCCGGGCGGCCACAGCCGCGTCAGGGCGAATACCGCCACTGATGAGGTGGGTTGGCTGTGCCACTCGCCCCACGGGCATCAGATCGACCTCGGCCGCATCTTGTGGGGCCAAGCCAACGAGTACCCGCAGGAGATTCTGCTGCGCGACAGCGGCAGACCCGCTGGCCTGTTCCATCTGCGGATTACTTGAGGGTGGCTGAGTGACGGCAGAGATTCAGTTCCAACCCGGCGAGCGCATCACCCACCCCGAGTACGGCCAAGGGGTCGTCCTCGACCCGGCGCGTGACGGCTATTTGCGTGCGTTCTTCGGCATCGGCGAACGACGAGTGCCGGTCGCGTCGCTGCGGCGCGAACTCACTCGCACCGAGCGCATCCTGCGCGCCGTGGATGGCAGCGCGGAGCGGTCGCGCAAGGCGTGGCTGTCCTACGAGGCGCACGCGCTGCCGGTGATGGAAAGCGCCTCGGCCCTGACCTCGGCCAAGATCGACCTGCTGCCGCATCAGGTGGTGCTGACGCACCGCATCGCCACCGCCTCGCCCCGGCGCTACCTGATCGCCGATGAGGTGGGCTTGGGCAAGACCATCGAAACCGCGCTGATCCTGCGCGAGCTGGCCAGCCGGGGCGAATTGAACCGTGCCTTGATGGTGGTGCCTGCGGGCCTCGTGAACAACTGGCACCGCGAATTGAACGAGGTGTTCAACCTCGACTTCGAGGTGTTCGGCTCCGAAGGCGACATTACCGATCGCAAGACCAATGCCTTCGCCAAGCACGACCGGCTGATCGCCAGCATAGACACGTTGAAGCGCCCGGCGCGCATCAAACGCCTGCTGGACGCGCCGCGTTGGGATCTGGTGGTGTTCGATGAAGCGCATCACCTCACGGCGTACAAGACCGGAGGCAAAGTGCGCAAGACCGAAAACTACAAGCTGGCGGAGGCGCTCAAGGATCACTCACGTGACCTCGTGCTGCTGTCTGCCACCCCACACCAGGGCAATCACTTTCAGTTCTGGATGCTGGCGCAACTGCTGAACCCGACGCTGTTCCGCAGCCCCGACGAGATGTTGGAGGAACGGCATCGGCTCAACACGGTGATGTTCCGCCGTACCAAGGCCGACGCCTGTCAGCCCGATGGCTCGCCTCTGTTCGCGCGGCGCTGGGTTCACACCGAATCCTTTGTGATGAACCAGGCCGAACGGCTGTTCTACGAGAAGCTGCGCGAGTACCTGGAGGACGGCTTCGACCTCGCGCGCCGTCAAGGCAACCAGGGGCGTGCGCTGGGCTTCCTGATGGCCATCTTCCAAAAGATAGCGGCATCGAGCTTTGCTGCCGTGCGCCGCACGCTCAAGCGCCGCCTGCTGATGCTGACGCTGCACGAGGCGTTTCTGCGCGACAAGGAACTGGACATCGAAGGCCGCGAGCGCCTGACCGAGGAGGCGCGCGAGCTGATCCATGTGGAGTTCGGACTGACGCGCGACAGCATCGGGCGCAGTGAGGTGGATCGCGTGCTGGCCGATCTGAAGTACCGGCTGGTCAAGAAACTGGACGAAGAGGCGCTGGAAATGGCCTCCGACTCTTACGCCAGTGAGTATTCGTCCTCGCACGCCGAGGAAGCCGCGTCGGCGGTAGTGGATCTGCATCTGCCGGAGGAGCGCCTGCGCATCGGCGACCTGCTGCGGGTGTTACCGGCAGAGCGCGAAACCAAGATGCAGAAGCTGCTCGACGGCTTGGGCACGCTGTGGCGGCAGAACCCCAACGAGAAGATCGTGATCTTCGCCACCTACCTCGGCACGGTGGATATGATCGCCCGCGAGATCGAGCAGACCTTCCCCGGTCAGGGCGTCGCCGTGCTGCGCGGCGGCGACCACGGCGCGAAGGTGGCGGCGGAGCGGCGCTTCCGCCTGAAGGACGGCCCGCGCGTGCTGGTATGCACGGCGGCGGGGCGCGAAGGCATCAACCTGCAGTTCGCGCGCGTCTTGTTCAATTTCGACCTGCCGTGGAATCCGATGGATATGGAGCAGCGCATCGGGCGCATTCATCGCTATGGCCAGAGCCACACCGCGCAGGTCTACAACCTCGTTCTTTCGGACACCATTGAGGGCCGCATCTTCCTGCTGCTCGACGAGAAGCTGACTGAGATCGCACGCACGGTCGGCAAGGTGGATGAACAAGGCAATGTGGCCGAAGACCTGCGCGCGCAGATTCTGGGCCAGTTGTCGGAACGCTTGAACTACGACCGCCTGTACCAGGAGGCGCTGTCCGACCCGGAGCTGAAGCGCACGCAGGTAGAGCTGGAGGCGGCGCTGTCGAACTCGCGCGAGGCGCGGCAGGTGGTGTTCGACCTGTTCCAAGACCTCGACGGATTCAGCCTCGACGACTACAAGCCCTTCTCGGACGTGTCGTCCAGTCTGGATCGGTTGGTGCGCTTCCTCTCAGCGGCGGTCGCGGATCGCCAACAGAAGCTGGTCAAGGTGGATGATGCGACCTACGACCTCTTCACCATCGAAGGCACGCGCCGCACCCTCTTCACCCTGAGCCGCGAAGCCGCGACCAATCAGGACGATCTGCAATTGATGGGCTTGGATCACCCGTTGGTGCAGGACGAGTTGGGCCGCTGGCGCAGCGTGTCACCGGAGGAAGTCGGGATCGCCGTGTCCGGCGACGTGGACGAGCCGGTGCTGCTGTCGCTGTGGATGGTTGAAGCATCCGCTGGCAAGGGCGAACGCCGCGTAGTGGTGCAGCCCATCGCAGTCAAGCAGGACGGCACGCGTGTTCCGGCGGTCGAGCGCCTGTGCGAGAAATACCTGCAAGCGCCACCTGCCACGCCAATCTTCCAGCCGGAGCAGCGGATCGACGTGTTCGCCAGAGCGGTTGAACCAACCTTGCAACGTGAGCTGAAACACAAGGGAGCCGCGAACGGCGACGGCAGTTATTCTGCGGAATTGATCGGATATATTGAAATCGCCCAAAATGGTTAGTTTTTGGCTGGAAAGCACCAATCGCATGGCAACACCGTGACTACGTGGCTATCTTATTCAAAAGGAAATCGTTATGACTCTCAAATCTAAAGAGTGGTTCTACAAGCAATGTTTGAATGAAATAAAGAACCACACACCAAATTCTCATATGGCTTGGGTCGTGGTTGAAAAAGGAGTCGGTCAGTCCGACGGCACTCGTGGGCATGTGACGCAAGCAGTAGGGGTGGCGCAGCAGTTTTTGGAGGCTTACCCTCAGCATATTGATCGCATCAAATCAGCCGATCCCACAAAACCTTATGACGTGGCGCATGATGCCAATCTTAGGAACGATCTGACAACTTGGATCGCAAACAAGGGTGGCTCTTTCGGGCGTGCCACCTATGGTTACAACTATGACTCCTTTAAGAGAAACACGACCGCAACTTTGGGCGGAACACGCACCGGTGGCGGCGGAGCGGACGACGAGTTCAAGAGAGTGATCAGGTTGATGGCGGAGTATCTGTGATGCGAGCCTTCTAACAGGACGAGTAGAGGAAGCAAATGGCCCGTATCGAGAACCACAAATACAGCATCGAGGAAGCCTTCAGGGAGTGCTTCTACATCGTCCCGGACTACCAGCGCGAGTATGTCTGGACGGACAAGGAAGTGCAGCAGCTGCTGGAGGACATCGGCGAGCAGATCGATGCGGGCACCACGCGGGA
>NZ_PKDG01000010.1 GCF_002863005.1 Pseudoxanthomonas sp. | reverse complement strand
TCCTCGATGATCAGTTCGCCGCCGTCGTAGTCTTCCGGTGCACTCAGGAAGAGCGTGGCGGAGAGATCCGTGCGCACGGGGTCCACGCCGCCGCGGCTGCGGTCGTAGCGGATCGCATTGTCGACGTGGTACCCGAAGGACTGGCCACCGGCGTAGCGATTGAACAGCGGCGGATAGATGCGCCTGGGCAGCGCCGCCGAGAAGAAGGTGCTGTTGCGCGAGAGCGCGTCGAGGATCAGTGCGCCGACGTCCCGCGCGGCCGGCGAATCCTCCGGCAGCTGTGCGTTGTCCTTGGCCTTGGCCGACTGGTAGCCCGCGGTGATGCGGCCGTCCGCCCAATCGGCGGCATCCAGTCGCGACCGTGCTTGCGCGACCTGCGCAGGAGTCAGGACATCCGGGATCGCCAGCAACATGCGGTTCGCCTCGAAAAGAAACCCCGCCCATTGTGCATGGGCGGGGTGGTGTCGCGTGGATGACTCAGAACCGGAACGTTGCCGTCAGCACCGCGGAGCGGCCTTCGCCCGGGTTGGCCCAGCCGTTGCCGGCGGTCACCACGCCAGCACCGTTGACGGTCAGGTTGTTGCGGATACCGGTGTAGTACTCCTCGTCGAACAAATTGCTGACGTTGAGCTGCAGGCCGATACGTTCATTGATCTGGTAACCGACCATCGCACGGTGGACCCAGTAGGCTTCCGTCTTCAGGTAGGCAGTTGCAGAAGAGTTGTTCGGATAGAAACTGCCCTGGTACGTCGCACCGTAGCCGAAGGTCCAGTCGCCCAGTTCGTACGTGCTCCAGAGGCTCGCCGAGTGGCGCGGTGTCTGGGTCAGTTCGTGGCCCTTGACCGGATCGGTGGCGGCACCGTCCGCTGCGTTCTGCAGGACCTCGCTGTCCAGGAACGTGTAGTTGGCGAACACCGCCCACTCGCGCGTGATGTTGCCGGCCACGCCCAGAGCGATACCGTCCACGCGCGCCTTGCCGTCGAGCACCTGCTCCGGCTGCAGCGGGTCGACGCTCGCCACCTTGTAGTTCTGGCGCTCGTTGCGGAACAGTGCGGCGGTTACCGCCAATCGATTCTCCAATACGTCCCACTTGGTGCCGAGCTCGATGTTGACCGCGGTTTCGGGATCCACATTGCACGTCACCGCGCTGCAAGCGCCATTGACCGACGCTTTCGACGGCGTCTTGCTGTTGGCGTACGAAAGATAGACGCTGGCGTTGTCGACTGGCTTGTACACCAGGCCCGCGCGATACGAGAACAGATCGTCCTCGTTCTCGAAGACGCCGCTCACGCCAGCGATCTGGCCCGTGGTGGAGACGGCGTAGTTCACTGTGTCGCCTTCGTTGTGCTCGTAGCGTGCGCCCAGGTTCAACAACCATTGGTCGCCGAACTTCAGCGTATCGAACACGTACACCGCCTGGTTGTTGAGGCTGCCCTCGGTGCGGCCTGTGCGGAAGTAGTTCTGCGGGCCGGTCCAGACGTTGTACGGGTTGTCGAAGTTCTGGATCGGGTAGGTGATGCCCGTCGTGGATCCGTCGGGATTTCGGAAGGTCGTGCCGGTGTCCAGTTCGAAGTCCTCCTTGCTGAAGGACACGCCCACGACGACGTCATGGCGCACGGCGCCCGTGCTGAAGCTGGCCGTCAGGTCCGTCTGGCTGTGGGCGATGAAATTCTCGGTGTCGCGTACCAGTCCACGCGGGCCACCATTCGGATTCCAGGTGCCCGCCGGCTGACCCACGCAGGCCTGGCCGGTATAGGGGTTGGTGTTGTTCGAAAGGCACCACGAACCCTGCAGTGCAGTGGCATTGGTGTATTGCTCGACCCGCTGCAGGCGACCCAGGCTGCGCAGGGTCACGTAGTCGCCGAAGTCCATTTCGAACACACCGGTCAGCATGTCGACGTCGCTTTCCTGACGCGACGTGTTCCGATAACCGAAATACGTTTCGCGATCCACGCCCGGCAGGGGGCCGTCGTTGAACGGACTCAATGCGAACGGGACGCCGTATTGGGGCATGTTGTTGTCGTGCTGGTGCAGGTAGCTCAGCGTGAAGCGGGTATCGGAATCCAGACCGAACGCGATCGACGGCGCAAAACCCCAGCGGTGCTTGAATTCTTCGTCGCGCCCGGGTACGTCCTGGGTATGCCCCATCGCGTTCAAGCGGACGGCGATGCCGTTCTCGAAGTCGACGTTGCTATCGGCGGTCACGCGGCTGTACTTGTCCGAGCCAGCGCCCACGGTGAACGTGTTGAAATCGCCCTCGCGTGCGGTCTTGCTGACCAGGTTGATGGTGCCGCCGACGGAGCCGGCACCGGACATGGCGGAGTTGGCGCCATTGATCAGTTCGATCGACTCGAGATTGAACGTGTCGCTGCGCGTGTACTGCGCACTGTCGCGCACGCCATCGGTGGTGATGTCGCTGCTGGCAGTGAAGCCGCGCAGGTTGATGCTGTCGCCATAACCGCCGCCGCCTTCGCCGGCACCGAAGGTGATGCCGGGCAGCGTGCTCAGTACGTCCTTCAGGCCCAGCAGGTTCTGTTGCGCCATGACGTCGCTGGTCACCACGGTGATCGTCTGCGGCGTGTCGACCAGGGCTTCGGTGTACTTCGGCGAGCTGGCCTTCTGGACGCGCTCACCGTGCACCTCGACGGTGTCCAGTTCCTTGGCCTGCATGGCGGCGTCGGCAGGAATCTCGCCGCCCGGAGCGGCAAGGGCAGGGGTGCTGAGGGCCAGCAGCAGGGCAGCGGCGAGGGGAGAGTGGCGCAAGTTCATGAGCATCCTCAGGTGCAGGAAGGGAACACCCGGTGGCGAAGGCTGGCGGGAGAGATCGGTGGCGATGGGGAATGCGCGCCTCGGCGGCGCCGTGATCGTTCAAGCATCGTCGCGGCCACTTGCCGAGCGGCCCGCGAGAAGCGGATCAGGTGAAGGGCGGCCCGCGTCCGGGCGAACGGACGCGACGCGAAGCCGGGGCGTCCGCATGCCGGATATCGGCACGCGCGAGCTGCGGTGCGGTCGCGACACAGCGTCGAACGATGCAGTCGCCGTCGGCTTCGGACTCTGCCGGCATCGGCAGGCTTTCGAGCATGTATCCGGCGGGAGACGCGGACGTGTACCCGCTACGGTGCGGGCCGTCCATGTCGGGTTCGTACTGGGCAGCCGAAGACCATGGCGACGTGCCCCGGAGATCCGCGCCAGTGGACGCGACGAACAGGCCTGCGAGCGCGAACAGGCTCGCCCACGGCAGGCAGCCTGACAGGATCGAAAGAGGGCGGACTTCGCGCAGCACGGGGTCTCGATGGGTCGGCTGCGATAGCCTGTCGCAGCGGTGCGACAGGATAATGAGAATGATTTGCGATTACAACAGGCGCGCCAGCGGCTTGGGTCAGTCGCGATCGTCACGCGTCCAGACGCCGCCGTGTTCGATGCGAGTCGGGAACTTGGGAACGGGCGAATACGCCGGCGCACACAGGGCACGCCCATCCCTGACATCGAACCGGGCGCCGTGCAGCACGCACTCGATGCTGGCGTCCTTCGGGTCGAAGGTGCCGGATGACAGCTCGAAATCCTCGTGGCTGCACTTGTCCTCGAGGGCGTACAGCGTGCCCTCGTGATTGACGACGAGGATCGGCGTACCCGTGACCTCGTCGAAGACGGTTTTCATTTCGCCGGGCAACAGCTCGCCCGTGGCACAGACAAAGGTCCAGGTCTCGCTCATGCCGCGGCTTCCATCAGAGGCTTCTCGAGGACTTCGAAGCGCAGATCGTCGCGCTTCGGTATGCCGAAGCGCTCGTCGCCGTAGGGGAAGGGCTTCTTGGTGCCGGTTCGCACATAGCCGCGGCGTTCGTAGAACGCGATCAACTCGTCACGGATGTCGATCACCGTCATCCGCATCGCGGGCAATCGCCATTCGTCGCGCGCCACGCGTTCGGCTTCCGCCAGTATGGCCTTGCCGACGCCACCGCCCTGCAGGTCGGGCCGCACGGAGAACATGCCAAAGTAGCCCGCACCCTCGTCTTCCGCCACGTGCGCGCAGGCCAACAGCAGGCCATCGCGTTCGGCCAGCAGGATGCGGCTGCGATCGCGTTCGATGTCGCGGGCGAGCACGTCCGGATCGATGCGCTGGCCATCGAGCATGTCGGCTTCGGTGGTCCAGCCCTGCTTGCTGACATCACCGCGGTAGGCAGAGGTCACCAGTGCGACGAGGGCCGGAATGTCGGCGGGGACGGCGGAGCGGAAGGTCAGGGTATCCATGCCGCCCATTGTAGGGCGGCAACCCCTTCTACCCCAGCGTCAGGCCAGCAGGCTGCGCGCTTTCTTCAGGGCCGCGATGAAGCGCTCGACATCCTCGTGCGAGTTGTAGAACGCGAACGAGGCCCGCAGGGTGGCGGCGACGCCGAAGAACTGCAGCAAGGGATGCGCGCAATGCTGGCCGGAGCGGACGGCGACGCCCTCCAGGTCCAGCAACGTGGCCAGGTCGTGCGCATGCGCCCCTTCGATCAGGAAGGAAATCACCGCCGCCTTGTCGGGCGCGCGGCCGAAGATGCGCAGGCCCTCGATCCGGTCCAGTTCCTCGGTGGCGTGCGCCAGAAGTTCGGCTTCGCGGGCTTCGACGTTCGCCATGCCCAGCGCATCCAGGTAGTCCACGGCCGCGCCCAGCCCGATGAAACCCGCGATGTTGGGCGTGCCTGCTTCGAACTTGTGCGGCGGGTCGTTGAACACCGTGCCGTCGAAGCTCACTTCCTTGATCATCTCGCCGCCGCCGATGAACGGCGGCATAGCCTGCAGGTGTTCCTTGCGCGCCCACAGGGCGCCGGTGCCGGTGGGCCCGCACATCTTGTGGCCGGTCAGCGCGTAGAAGTCGCAGCCGATGGCGGCGATGTCGACCGCGCGATGCGGCACGGCCTGGGAACCATCGACGACCGTCGTGATCCCGCGCTTGCGTGCCTCGCGGCAGATATCGCGCACCGGGTTGACTGTGCCCAGCACGTTCGAAGTGTGGGTGATCGCCAGCAGCTTCACATCACCGGTCATCGCGGCGTGCAGCGCATCGAGGTCGAGCGTGCCGTCGGCGTGGATTTCCGCAACCTTGATGGTCGCGCCGGTGCGCTGGGCGACCAGTTGCCAGGGCACGATGTTGGCGTGGTGCTCCATGCGCGACACCAGGATCGTGTCGCCGGCCTTCAGGCGCGGCAGCGCCCACGAGTACGCCACGAGGTTGATCGCGAAGGTGGTGCCGCTGCACAACACCAGCTCGTCCGCGCGCACGTTGAGGAAGCGCGCCAGCGTCTTGCGGGCGCCTTCGTAGGCTTCCGTCGCCTCCGTGCCCAGCGTGTGCACTGCGCGGCTGACATTGGCGTTGTGTTGGCGATAGAAGTCGTCGGTCGTCCGGATCACCGACACCGGCTTCTGGCCGGTGTTGGCGCTGTCCAGGTAGATGAGCGGCTTGCCGTTGACCTGCCGCGCGAGCAGGGGGAAGTCCTCGCGGACGCGTGCCCAATCGATGGCGGTACCGGCGTCGGTCAGGACTTCGCGGTTCATCCCGCCTCCACCGCCGCCAGCGCGGCGTCCACGCGGACGAGCAATGCATCGCGCACGTTGGCGTCTTCGATCACGCCCAGCGGCTCGCGGCAGAACGCGGTGGTCAGCAGCTGTCGCGCTTCCGGCTGGGTCAGGCCGCGCGAGCGCAGGTAGAACAGGGCATTGGCATCGATCTGGCCGACGGTGGCGCCGTGGGCGGCCTTCACTTCGTCGGCGTGGATTTCGAGCACCGGCTGGGTGTCGATCTCGGCGCTGTCCGACAGCAGCAGGTTCTTGTTCGACAGCGCGGCGTCGGTGCCATCCGCACCCTCGCGGATCAGGATGCCGCCATGGAACACCGCGCGGCCGCGTCCAGCGCCGAGTCCGCGCCATGTCAGTTCGCAGGCTGTGTCCCGACCGATGTGGTCGATGCCCAGGCGGGTGTCGACGTGGCGTCGTCCGCCGGCCAGCAGTACGCCGTTCGCCGCAAGGCGCGCGTTGTCGCCTTCCAGGCGCACGTTGAGTTCATGGCGGGACAATGCGCCGCCCAGTTCCAGGTCCACGCGCCGGTAATCGGCATCGCGTGCCAGTACCGCGTCGGTGCGGAGCAGCGTGGTGGCGCGGTCGCTGTCCGTCTGCACGCGGGCGTGCGACAGCGTGGCGCCGGCAGCGAGATGCACGTGGCTGAGCGTGTTGATGAAGTGCGCGTGTGGCGTGGCGGCGAGGTGGAGCTCCACCACCGTCAGCGAGGCGCCCGCGCGCAGTTCGATCAGATTGCGCAGGTGCCAGGCGCGATCGGCGCCGTCGTCGGTGCCGATGAAGACCAGGTGGAGCGGCCGCTCACTGCGCACATCGGCCTCGGCGCGCAGCAGCAGCCCTTCGGTGGCCAATGCGGCATTGAGCCGGGCGAAGACTTCGTCGGTGCGCTCGAAGCGACGCTGCAGGAAGCGCGCCGCATCGCCGCCGTCGGCGAGCGCCTCGGACAGCAGCTGCAGGCTGACGCCGTCCGGCAGATCGGTGGTCAGCGACAGCGCCACCGAGTAGCGGCCGTTGACGAACACCGCGCGCGGCGCCGGGATGTCGGCCAGCAGCATCGGGTCCAGCGACGGCAGCGCATCGACGGCCGCGAAGCTGCGGCGTTCCAGCTGGCGCAGCGAGGTGTACTTCCACGCTTCGGTGCGCGGGCCGGGCAGGCCGTCGCGCAGCGCTTCGTCGAGCACCGCGCGGCGCGCGACGTCGCCGCTGAAGCCGGCGGACAGGGAGTCGAGCAACGCGCTCATCAGGCGGCCTGCTCCGGGGCGACCCGGTCCTTGATCCAGGCGTAGCCGTGCTGTTCGAGTTCCAGCGCCAGTTCCGGGCCGCCGGTCTCGACGATGCGGCCGCCGGCCAGCACGTGCACCACGTCCGGCTTGATGTAATCGAGCAGGCGCTGGTAGTGGGTAATGACCACGAACGCGCGGTCCGTGGATCGCAGCGCGTTGACACCATCGGCGACGTTCTTCAGCGCGTCGATGTCCAGGCCGCTGTCGGTCTCGTCCAGGATCGCCAGCTTCGGTTCCAGCACGGCGAGCTGGAAGATCTCGTTGCGCTTCTTCTCGCCGCCACTGAAACCTTCGTTGACGCCACGATGAAGCAGCTCGTCCTTCAGGTGCAGCACGGCCAGCTTCTCGCGCACCAGCTTGAGGAACTGCATCGAATCCAGTTCCGACTCGCCGCGCGCCTTGCTCTGGGCATTGAGCGCCGCGCGCAGGAAGTAAGTGTTGTTCACGCCCGGGATCTCGACCGGGTACTGGAACGCCAGGAACACACCGGCGGCGGCGCGCTCTTCCGGCTCCAGTTCCAGCAGCGGCTTGCCGTCGAACTCGACGCTGCCGGCGGTGACCTCATAGCCCTCGCGGCCGGCCAGGATGTTACCCAGCGTGGACTTGCCGGCGCCGTTGGGGCCCATGATGGCGTGCACTTCGCCCGGCTTCACCTCCAGCGAGAGGCCCTTGAGGATGTCCTTGCCGGCGACGCTGGCGTGGAGGTTGTCGATCTTCAACATGGTGCGTTTCCAGTTTGATTGCTTGAGCCCCTCTCCCACCGGGAGAGGGGTTGGGGTGAGGGTCCGGCGAAGTCCGGATGGTCCGGACGTCATTGGCTCCGCCGCACCCTCATCCGGCGCTTCGCGCCACCTTCTCCCTGAGGGAGAAGGGAACTGCATTACCCGACGCTGCCTTCCAGCGACACTTCCAGCAGTTTCTTGGCTTCCACCGCGAACTCCATCGGCAGCTCGCGGAACACCTGCTTGCAGAAGCCGTCGACGATCATCGAGACGGCGTCTTCCTGGCCGATGCCGCGTGCGCGGCAGTAGAACAGCTGGTCGTCGGAGATCTTCGAAGTGGTGGCCTCGTGCTCCAGCGTCGCGGTGGGGTTCTTCACCTCGATGTAGGGGAAGGTGTGCGCACCGCACTTCTTGCCGATCAGCAGGCTGTCGCACTGGGTGTAGTTGCGCGCGCCGTCGGCGTTGCGGTCCACTTTCACCAGGCCGCGGTAGGTGTTCTGGCCGCGGCCGGCGCTGATGCCCTTGCTGACGATCTTGGACTTGGTGCGCTTGCCCACGTGGATCATCTTGGTGCCGGTGTCGGCCTGCTGGCGGTGGTGGGTCAGCGCGACCGAGTGGAACTCGCCCACGGAGTCGTCGCCCAGCAGCACGCAGGACGGGTATTTCCAGGTGATCGCCGAACCGGTCTCCACCTGCGTCCACGTCACCTTGCTGCGGTCGCCCCGGCATTCGGCACGCTTGGTGACGAAGTTGTAGATGCCGCCACGGCCCTCCTCGTCGCCCGGGTACCAGTTCTGCACCGTCGAGTACTTGATCTCGGCGTCTTCCAGCGCGACCAGTTCCACCACGGCGGCGTGCAGCTGGTTCTCATCGCGCATCGGCGCGGTGCAGCCTTCCAGATAGGAGACGTAGGCCTTGTCTTCGCAGATGATCAGCGTGCGCTCGAACTGGCCCGTGTGGCCCGCGTTGATGCGGAAGTAGGTGCTCAGTTCCATCGGGCAGCGCACGCCCTTGGGGATGAACACGAAGCTGCCGTCGGAGAACACCGCCGAATTGAGCGCGGCGAAGTAGTTGTCGCCCACCGGCACCACGCTGCCCAGGTACTGCTTCACCAGTTCGGGATGTTCGTGGATGGCCTCGGACATCGAACAGAAGATCACGCCCTTCTCGGCCAGTTCCTTGCGGAAGGTGGTGCCGACGGAGACCGAATCGAACACCGCGTCCACCGCCACGCCCGCCAGCTTCGCGCGCTCGTGCAGCGGCACGCCCAGCTTGTCGTAGGTGTCCAGCAGTTCCTGCGGCACCTCGTCCAGCGAGGCGTACTTCGCCTTCGGTGCGCTGTAGTAACTGATGGCCTGGAAATCGATCGGACCGATCTTCAGCTTGGCCCAATGCGGGGCCTGCATGGTCAGCCAGTGGCGGTAGGCGGCCAAGCGCCATTCGGTCATCCATTCCGGCTCGTTCTTCTTCGCCGACAGGGCGCGGACGACGTCCTCGTCCAGGCCGGGCGGCAACGAATCGGATTCGATGTCGGTGATGAAGCCGGCGTCGTAGCGACGTCCCAGCTGTTCCAGGATTTCAGCGTTCTCGGTGGCCATCGGGCTGCCTACGGTTCAGCGGGTCGCGACCTGCACGGCGATGGATCGCCTGCGCACGTCGTCGGAAGAAGAGGGGGGAGGCGCGACCATCTGCGCCAGGGTGAAGCCGCGCAGGGCGTCGGCCACCACGTCGTTGATCAGGCGCCAGTTCGCGCGCGCACCGCATTTCTGTGCGATGCCGCACTGGCTTTCGCTCTGGCTGCATTCGGTCATCGCCAGCGGGCCTTCCATGGCTTCCACGATGTCCACCAGGGTGATCTCGGCCGCGTCGCGGCTCAGGCGGTAGCCGCCGTGCACGCCCCGCAGGCCTTCCACCAGGCCGGCCTGCGCAAGCGGCTTCAGCACCTTGCTGACGGTCGGGGTTTCCAGGCCGGAATGTTCGGCCAGGTCGGAGGCACTGAGCACCTGGCCCGGCCGGGCGGCGAGCACGGTCAGGACCACGGTGGCGTAGTCGGTCAGCTTGGTGACGCGGAGCATGGGGGAGGGAACTCGGAAAACGTACCGAAATTGTACGCTTTCAGGCCGGCCGGCTCAAACTCCGGGGTTCTGCCTGTTCAGGCGAGGCCGCTCCGGCTGACGAATGTCACCCGCGATGGTTGACGGCTGCGACTGATGCGGCGACCCGCATATCGGGAACATGGGCCCCGTCCACTCCCGGACAGTCCCTTCCAGGAACGCTTCGATGAACACCTCCCACGCCTCCTCCGGTACCGCCCCGTCCGCCCACGGACTGGACCAGCGCTTCCTCTGGCGCGTGCTGCTCGCCATCGGCGGCGTCTACCTGGCAGTGAAGCTGTTCCGCGGGCTGGGCCAGCTGTTCTGGACCGTGTTCGGCCTGGCACTGGGCCTGGTCTGGATGTTCAACGGCCGCCTCTTCCCCTGGTGAGGCGGCCGCAGGCCTTCAGTGGGCCGCAGGCGCGTCCGCCGGCGGGGTCGGCAACACCAGGCCGAGGTAGGGCGCCGGCGGGGTCTGTCCCGGAGGTAGCGCCTCGGGCGCGGGCTGGCCGGCGGCACCGAGCGAATACACGAAGCGGTAGATCGCGCGGCGGTCTTCCTCGGTCATCGCGCGCACGGCGAAGTCCGGCATCATCGGGCGGGTACGCAGGTTGGCGCTGTACTCGAGCCACTGCGCTTCGGTGAGCTGCTGCATGCGCAGCCGCAGGTTGCTCGGGTAGGTAGTGCCCCACGGCCCGTGGAAGCCCATCGGCGAACCCACCAGCCAGCCGGCCTTGTCGGTCGTGCCGCCGGATTCGGCGTAGCCCGGCGTGTGGCAGTCGTTGCAGCCGGTGGTTCGCACGAGATATTCGCCGCGCGCGAGCAGGTCGGCAGCGCTCGGCGCGGCCGACGGCAGTGGGGCCGTCGTCGGCGTTTCCGCAGGCTGGCAGGCGGACAGAGTGAGGCACAGGGCGGTGGTGAACAGGAGCGGGCTGGCGCGCATGGTGGTGGTCGCAATAAGGGGAACGGGCATCGAACGCGCGGCCCCGCGCAGACCGGCCACCTGCTGCAGCCGCAGCGTTCAGGCGAGCGAAAGTTGGGAAACGCCCTGCGCATGGGCGAGAATCCCCCTTCCTCCCTCCCGCCGGACCCCCGCATGCCCCGCAAGATCGAAGCCCGCCAATCCGACATCCACGGTAACGGCGTGTTCGCCATCGCGCCGATCGAGAAGGGCGAGCGCGTGGTGGAGTACAAGGGCAAGCGACGGACCCATGAAGAAGTCGACGCCGACGACACCGGGGACGTCGACTCCGGCCACACCTTCCTGTTCACGCTCAACGACGACTACGTCATCGATGCCAACCACAAGGGCAACAAGGCGCGCTGGATCAACCACAGCTGCGACCCGAACTGCGAGGCCGTCATCGAAGAGCATGACGGCAAGAACCGCAAGAAGGACAAGGTCTTCATCGAAGCGATCCGCGCCATCAAGCCTGGCGAAGAGCTGACCTACAACTACGGCATCACCCTTGCCGAGCCGCACACCGCGCGCCTGAAGAAGATCTGGGCCTGCCGCTGCGGCAGCAAGAAATGCACGGGCACGATGCTGCAGCCCAAGAAAGGGCGCTGATCTCCACTTGGCACGGATGCCGCGGGAAGCCGAAAGGTTGAAATGACCGAAGGCAGGTGTGGCCCGTGTTTCCCGCCGCTAACGTGCGCGCACCGGACCACCACCCGCCTGCCATGACCCTGACCCGATTCGCCGGCCTGCTCGCGCTGGCCCTGCCGTGCAGCCTTGCCCATGCCGTCGAGATCGACGGCCGCATCGATCCTGCCGAATGGCAGGAAGCACGCCACGTCACCGACTTCCGCAAGACCCAGCCACTGACCGGCGAGCCGGGCTCGCTCGCGACGGAGGCATGGATCCTGGCCACGCCCGATGGTCTCGCCATTGCCTTCCGGGCCACGCATCCCTCCAGTGTTCCGCGCACGCGGCAGAAGGTGCAACGCGACTTCGACGAACAGGTCGACCGCGTGAACGCCTTCATCGATTTCGATGGCGATGGCCGGACGGGATATGCCTTTACCGTCAGCTCGACTGGCGGCATCGCCGACGAGATCATCACCAACGAGAACCAGTTCAGCGACGACTGGGACGGTCAGTGGCGCCACGCGGTGGCTGAAGACGAGCAGGGCTGGTCTGTGGAACTGCTGGTCCCTTGGCATACCGCGCCCATGCGCGACGGCACCGACGGCCAGCGCACGCTGAAAGTCTTCCTTGCCCGCGTGATCGGCGCGACCGGCGAGCGCATGGCCTGGCCGCAGGCGAGTTTCGAGCGGCCGCGCTTCCTGTCCGATTTCGCACCGGTCACGGTTGCCCGCTACGACCAGTCGCTGCTGGCGATCACGCCCTATGTCTCCGGCCTGTACGACAACGTCGGCGGGCAGGGCGACCTGAATGCCGGTGCCGATCTGTTCTGGAAACCGAATGGCCGCTTCCAGCTCACCGCGACGCTGAAGCCGGATTTCGGCCAGGTCGAAGCAGACGACCTGGTAGTCAACTTCAGCGCCACCGAAACCTTCATCAGCGACAAGCGCCCGTTCTTCACCGAGAACCAGGGCATTTTCGAACTGACCACGCCGTCGGACGACAGCCAGCAGCTCTATACGCGCCGCGTGGGCAGCACCGGCGACATCGTCGCGGCGGTGAAATTGAACGGCAGCCTGGGCAAGGCCAACTACGGGCTGTTCTCCGCCGACGAGGACGGCGCCACCGGACGCAGTTACCACGCGGTGCGGCTGGTACGCGACTTCGAGAGCCAGAACCTCGGCGCGATGCTGACCCGCGTCGACGATCCTTCGCGCGATCGCGAGGCCACCGTGCTGGGCGTGGACCACAACTGGCGCCCAAGCGCGCGCTGGAACATCCGTACGCGCCTGCTGGGCAGCCGCATCGACCAGGCCGGCAGCGATACCGGCGATGTCGGTGCGACGGTATGGGCCGACTACGAAATGGACCACGGCTGGCGCCAGCAATGGATCGCCATGCACTTCGGCAACGATCTGCAGCTCAACGATTTCGGCTACCTGTCGCGCAACAGCACCAATTACCTGCATTGGGAAGTGCGCAAACGCTTCACCGACATGCCGGCGGACTCGCGTTACGCCTCCAAGGATTGGCGCTGGCGCGTCAGCAGTAGCCACAACAACCATGGCGACAAGCTCAATGACCAGTTCCGCATGAGCCGCGAGGGCCAGTTGCGCAACGGCAGCTACGAATATGCGCAGATCAACGTCAACAGCGCGGGACTGGCCGATACCGTGCTGCGCGGCAATGGCGTGATCCGGCTGCCGGCGAACTTCAACACCTACTTCGAGTACGAGCGGCCGCGCAAGGGCGACTGGGCGCACGAGACGGAGATGGAGATCGTCAGCGGTGGCCTGGCGGGCAACCGCAAGCTGGGCGGCGGCGTGGGTTACACCGGTACGTACTTCATCAACGACGCTTTCAGCCTCTACGGCGGCTTCTATGCGCTGTACACCCCCGACTGGCTGGTCTGGCAGCGCGAAGACCTGGTCGGCGGTTTCCGGCGCCGCCAGGTCAGCCTCGACGCGGGGCTGGACTGGGTGATGGCGGACCGCCACGAACTGAGGGTAAAGATGCAGGCGATCGCGCTGGATGCCCGCGTACAGGATGCGTGGCGCTTCGATGCGCTGGGCCATGCGCTGGCCGCGTCCGATACGGTGGACGACTTCAGCGTGCGCAACCTCGGCTTCCAGATCCGCTACCGCTACGAGCTGGCGCCGCTTTCGTACCTCTACGTGGTCTACGCGCGTGGTGGCTACGATCAGCGTACCGGAACCGACGACGTGGGCGGCCTGCTGCAGGACAGCCTGCGCCTGCGCGACGACGAGCAACTGGTGGTCAAGCTGAGTTACCGCTTCGAGATCTGAGCGCGCACCGCCCGACGGCGGTACGCAGCGTCTGTCGCGCTCAGCGAGTGACGGGCGGGGCCAGTTTCAGTTCCACGTGACCGTCTCGGATCCGCAGCGAGTCCGCATCCAGCGGGC
Organism: Pseudoxanthomonas sp.; assembly: GCF_002863005.1. Taxonomy (GTDB): domain Bacteria; phylum Pseudomonadota; class Gammaproteobacteria; order Xanthomonadales; family Xanthomonadaceae; genus Pseudoxanthomonas_A. The sequence continues at coordinate 64,698 of NZ_PKDG01000010.1, read as the reverse complement.
CGGGTGCCTGGGCGAGATCCTCGGCGGTGAGGGTGTAGAGCGGCCGCGTGCGCGCGTACTCGCCGACCAGCTCCTGCAACGCCTCGCGCGAGCCGCCCGGCAGACCGCGGCCTGCCGCACCGGTGCCGATGTGTTCGATGCGGGGATCGACCAGGTGCAGGCCCCGGGTGTTGGGGTCGTACCGCAGTCCGCTGCTGACCACCACGTTGCCGTTCTCGAGCCGGTCGCCATTGGCCAGGCCGACGTCATAGTCCATCTGCAACTGCAGGCGCTCACCCGGGACGGGGATGCGCACTTGCGGATCGGTCAGGGTCAGGGAGGCGAAACCTTCGAGCAGTGCGTGCTCCACAGGAAAGCCGGCGCGGGCGGCCGCCTGCAGCTGGGTGGCGTCGAAGCGGAGCGTGCCGGCGTTGTCCGCCCCGGCCAGAGAGGGCAGCGCGAGTGCGCAGAGCAGGGCGATACGGGGGATCAGGGTCTTCATCGTGCTGCCTCACTGCAGGTGGATGACCACGCGGCCATCCTCGATCAGGGTGCTGCCGATGCGCTTGCTGGCGGGCAGGCGCTGCAGGATGTCGTTGTCGATGCGGTAGACCGGCTCGCTGCGCGCGTATTCGGCCAGCACGGTGTTGACCAGTTGGCGCGTACCGCCGGACATCAGCGAACCCGACCCCGGCACGTCGACCGACAGGATTTCGGGATTGTCCAGGTGCAGCCCGCGCGTCGCGGGGTCATAGCGTAGTCGGCTGGCGAGCGCGAAGTGGCCACGGCTGACATCGCGAGCGCCGAGCGCACTGACGCCGATGTCGAAGTCCAGCCGGAGGCGGTCATCGCCCGACGGAATGCTCAGGCGCGGATTGGTCAGCGTGGCCGAGACCAGTCCCCCCAGCTTGTCGAACTCGCGCGGGAAGCTCTGATTGAGGTAGCGCTGCAGCTGCGGCTGGGTGAAGTTGATCTGGTTGCCGAACAGGCCAGTGACTGCATTGAGGGTTTCGCAGCCCGAGAGGGCGAGCGTGGCGGTGGCGGCGAAGGCGGCGACCAGGAAGCGGCGGCGGGTGCGCATGGAAAGCTCCGTGACGGGTCGCCGCACCTTAGCCGTAACCGCCTGTCCGACGGCTAACCGGCGAGTGCAGGGTCGTTGCGGAATCGCAGTTTGCGCTCGGCGGTGTAGTGCCACCAGGGTAGCGGGCCACTGCCTTCCATGAAGCGCACCGCCGCGATGAAGCAGTCGCACAGGCAGGGATCATGGCGCTGGCCCGTCGCCTCGTTCACCCGCTGGTAGAGCGCGTACGGATCCTGGCCGACCAGGTCGCCGGGGCGGAGGATACCGATGCCGCGCAGGTCGCCCGCGATGGACGGCCCGATGTTCGGGAGGTCCTCGAGCCGGTGGGCGTCGTCGGCGCTGCGCGCTTTCATCGCTACGGACTGCCGCAGGGGAAGGTCAGCTGCCGTCCCGGCTGCGCGTCTTCAGCGCGGCGATGAACGTGCCCATGTGTGGACGCAGGGGGGCGAACAGGTCGTCGGAATCCTTGCGGTGGTCGAGCATCAGTCCGCTGAGCAGCTTCGTGCCGACGACCAGTGCGGCGCGCTCGTCGCCACTGAGGCCGCGCTGGCGCTGGACGTTCTCGAGGATGCGCATCCAGTCGTCGTGGCAGCCATGCTCGAACTCGATGGTGCAGCGGCCGGGGGAGGGCTGGCCATCGCCCTCGATCGGCGTGACGGTGATGCGATAGCGGTGGGAGTCGTTGGGCATGGCAGCGGTACAGGCACGCGTCGGGGACGAATCAAAGATAGGCCCACACGCCGTGGGTAACGAGCGTCGCCCCCGCGATGGACTGTTCCGCCCGGCGGCGCGGCGGTTCAGTCGACGGTCGCGGAGGCCGCGCCCGCCGTGAACAGCGGGAACGGATCGTAAGCGCCAGCGGCGCCGTAGATGCCGTAATGGAGGTGCGGTGGCGTGCCTCGCGCATTGCCGGTCGTGCCGACGAACCCCAGCACGTCACCGGGTTGCACGACCTGGCCGTCGGCCAGGCCGGGCGCCCAGTCGTCCAGGTGCGCGTAGTAGTGGCGCTCGCGTCCCGGGCCGAGCACCCACACCTGCTTGCCCCCCAGTCCACCATCGCGGATGGACACCACGATCCCGCGCGTCGCGCTGACCACGGGCGTGCCGCGCCTGGCGAAGATGTCCACGCCCTGATGGGTACGGTCGCGGCCTCGCGGCGCGCCGAACGTGTCGGCCACCTGTCGCGCCCGCACTCCCTCGACGGGAACGGGCAACGCGGTCGGCGCGGGCGCCCGCGAGATATCCCACAGCATGCGGGCAGGGGCCATGAAAGGCCTGCCCCATGCCCACGCCAGCAGCATCGCCAGCACGGCCAGCGACAACAGCGTCCAGGCCAAGCGCCTCAGGCGCCGCGCGGCGGGCCGCACCATGCGATCAGCCCTGCGGCGAGGACTGCATCTGCGCCAGCTGGCGTTCCAGCTGCGCCTTCAGCGACGGATCCAGCTTCAGCTGCTTCGCCAGCTCATCCAGATAGGCGCGCTCCATGAAACTCTGTTCGTCGGCGACCATCAGGCTGGCCAGGTACATCTCCGACGCGATCTCCGGCGTACTGCCGGCGCGCGCGACGTCCGCCGGGTCCAGCGGCTTCTCCAGCTCGGCATGCAGCCACTGCTGTACATCGCCGTCGGTGCCGAGTCGGGCGAATTCGCCTTCGATCACGTCGCGCTCGCGCGCATCGATGTGGCCGTCGGCCTTCGCTGCCGCGACCAGCGCCGTGAGGATGGCCTGGCTGTGCAGCTCCACCTGCGGCGGCGGAAGACGATCCACGGTCTGCGGACCGGCGCCGGCGGCGAACCCTCCCTGCTGGCGCTTGTAGTCCCCATAGGCCCGATAGGCCATCACGCCGATCGCGGCCAGGCCGCCGTATGTGGCGAGCTTGCGGGTGGTCTTGTTCTTGCCCAGCAGCAGGCCCAGCGCGCCGCCGCTGATCGCGCCCTTGCCGAAGTCGGCGTTGAGTACGCTGCCGCTGCCGCTGGAGGATTTCAGCAGATGGTCGAGGAAGCCCTGGATCTTCATGCGCGGAGCACCTTGTCGTGGGGAGATGAAGGATGACGTGCGGGCGATGCCGGGGCTTCGCAAGGGCGGCCAGCGGCATCAAAAAAAACGGGACGGCATGGCCGTCCCGTTCGTGTCACGCGAGGTGCGCCGCGATCAGGCGGCGGCGTCCTTCAGCTTCTTCAGCGGACGGACCTTGACCTTCACCGTGGCGGGCTTGGCGGCGAACCACTGCTCTTCCTTGGTGAACGGGTTGATGCCCTTGCGCTTCGGCTTGGCCGGCACGTTGACGGCCGTGATCTTCAGCAGGCCGGGCAGCGTGAAGGCGCCCGCGCCCTTCTTGTTCACCGAGGCGTGCACGGCGCTTTCCAGCGAGGCCAGCACGGCGCGGACGTCCTTGGCGGCCACGGAGGTCGCTTCGGCGATGTGGGCGACGAGGCCCGACTTGCTCAGCGCTTCCTTGATCGGCTTCGGGGCGGCCGGCTTGGCGGCGGCCTTCGGTGCAGCTTTCTTGGCGGCCTTTTTCGGCGCGGCCTTCTTGGTGCTCTTTGCCATGTGTCCTGTCTCTACTGTCGAGTGGTTGGGTAATCGGGCCGATCGCATCGGCAAGCGAAATGTAGGGCAAAGGAATGGCGCCGCCAAGGGCAGGAAGGCCCCGAAACCGCTTTTTTTTCGCTTTTTTCGTGTTTTTCCGTCGCCGCGTGTCGGAAATCGCCTGTCGGCATGACCAAATCACCTTTCGCATGCGTCGATGCGCAAGGACGGTCGCCACCACCGCGACCGCATGACGCACCCCGGCTCACTCGTCGTCGTGGCGCGGCTTGTACGCGTCGACCAGCTTCTGCTGCACGTTCGGTGGTACCGCTTCGTAGTGGCTGAAGTCCAGGCTGTAGCGTCCCTGGCCGGCGGTCATGGACTTCAACTCGGCCGCATAGCCGTCCAGTTCCGCCAGCGGCACCTGTGCCTTCACCACAATCCCGTCGCGCACCGCGTCGGTACCGTTGATGCGGGCGCGCTTGCCCGCGAGGCTGCCGGTGATGTCGCCCACCTGTGCCTCCGGCACGACGACTTCCAGATCGACCACCGGTTCCAGCACCTGCGGCCGCGCCTTGGCGATGGCGTCGAGGAAGGCCTTCTTCCCGGCCGCGACGAAGGCGACTTCCTTGCTGTCGACCGCGTGGTGCTTGCCGTCATGGACGACGACCCGGATGTCCTGCAGCGGATAGCCCGCCAGCGCGCCGCTGCCCAGCACCTGCCGCACGCCTTTCTCGACGGCCGGCAGGAACTGGCCGGGAATGACGCCGCCTTTCACTTCGTCGACGAATTCGAATCCGCTGCCCCGGGGCAGGGGCTCGACGCGCAGCGAGACTTCCCCGAACTGCCCCGCGCCGCCGGTCTGTTTCTTGTGGCGATGGTGGCCTTCCGCTTTCGCGCCGATGGTTTCGCGATACGCGATGCGTGGCGGTCGCGTCGTCACCGCGACACCGTGACGGTCCTTCAGCCGCTCCAGCATCACCCTCAGGTGCAGGTCGGAGAGGCCTCGGATGACGGTTTCGTTCAATTCCGGCTGGTGTTCGACGATGAACGCCGGATCCTCTTCGGCCAGCTTCTGCAGCGCGAGAGAGAGCTTCTGTTCCTGGCCCTTGCTGGCGGCTTCGATCGCCAGGCCGAACATCGGCTTGGGGAAATCGATCGGCGCCAGATGGATGTGGTCCTCGTCGTGGCTGTCGTGGAGCACGGCGTCGAAATGCAGGTCCTCGACCTTGGCCACGGCGGCGATGTCGCCGGGGATGGCCTGGTCGACTTCCACGTGGTCCTTGCCCTTGAGCTTGAACAGGTGGCCCACCTTGAACGGCTTCTTGCCGTCGTCGACGAACAACTGCGTGTCCTTCTTCAGCGTGCCCTGGTACACGCGGAAGATGCCCAGCTTGCCGACGAACGGATCGTTGACGATCTTGAAGACGTCGGCGATGACGTGCGCGCGCGGGTCGGGCACGGCCTCGATCGGCTGCGGACCGGTACCGTTGAGTTTCACGAAAGGCGGCGGATTGGCCTCGGCCGGATTCGGGAACAGGCGTTCGGCCACGTCCAGCAGTTCCTTCACGCCCACGCCCGTGCGCGCGGAGGCGAAGCACACCGGCACCAGGTGGCCTTCGCGCAGGCACTGCTCGAAGGCATCGTGCAGTTCTTCGCCCGACAGGCCGCCTTCGCCCAGGTCCAGATAGTGCTCCATCACCGTTTCGTTGATCTCCACCACCTGGTCGATGATCTTCTGGTGCCAGTCGGCGACATCGCCCAGGTCGGACGTGCCGGTCGATTGCCAGAAACAATCGATGACCGCCTTGCCGCCGTCGGCCGGCAGGTTCACTGGCAGTACTTCGGGGCCGAACTCCTCGCGCAATGCGGCGAGGATGGCGGCGCAGTCGGCTCCCTCCTGGTCGATCTTGTTGATCACGATGGCGCGGCACAGGTTCCGCTGCGCGGCACGGTCCATGAGGCGGCGGGTGCCATGGGCGACGCCGCTGTCGGCATCGACCACGATCAGCGCGGTTTCCACGGCCGACAGGGCCGACAGCGTCGGGCCCCGGAACTCGGGATAGCCCGGTGTATCGATCAGGTTGACGTGCATGCCGCCGTGGTCGGTGCTGGCGATGGCGGTGTCGATGGAATGGCCACGCGTCTTCTCGATCGGATCGTGATCCGAGACGGTCGTGCCGCGCTCGATGGTGCCTGCCACCTGGAGGGCGCCGCCGGCATGCAGCAGGGCTTCGAAGAGCGTTGTTTTGCCGGCGCCGGGGTGGCCTGCCAGGGCCACGTTGCGGATCTGTTGTGTGCTGTACGACATGAGGCCGTTCCTCCCGTGGGTTGGGTCGAAGGGCCGTCATGGCTGTCCGGGCTGAGCGCGTCCCGTGAGCGTGCGCTCGGCGGGCGGTCATGGCGGGCGGCCAGCATCCGCGGGTGCGGGGGAGGGGTCAAGTCGCACTGCGGTACATGGCGTGAACATCCATCGGTGTACCCTTCGCTTCCCCTGACCCGAGGAGCACGACCATGGCTTTTAAGCGTTACGCGGATGCGGTGTGGGCTGGCGATCTGCAGTCCGGCAAGGGCAGCCTGAGCACGCCGCAGAGCGGCCTGTTCGAAGGCCAGAACTATTCGTTCAAGACCCGCTTCGGCGACGAGAAGGGCACCAATCCGGAAGAACTGCTGGCGGTCGCCCATGCCGGCTGCTTCACCATGGCGTTGTCGGCGGTACTCGGCAAGGCGGGCTTCACGCCCGACAAGCTGCAGACGCGCGCCGAGGCGACGATGGAACCGGGCATGGATCCGGGCCCGACGATCACCGCGATCAAGCTGACCGTCTCGGCGAGCGTGCCGGGGATCAGCGCGGCGCAGTTCGAAGAGATCGCCCAGCAGGCCAAGGCGGGTTGCGTGATCTCGCGCGCACTGTCGGTGCCGGTATCGCTGGAGGCGACCCTGCTTTGACGGGCACGCGGGCCGCCTTGTTCGTGCACGGCGCGGGCGGTGGCGGCTGGGAATGGAATGTGTGGCGTGGCGTGTTCGAGGCGGCGGGCTTCCAGGTGGCAGCCCCCGACCTCATGCCCGTGCGCGGCGACGTGGCGGCCACGCATATCGAGGACTACCAGGCGCAGGTGCGCGCGGCGTTGGCGGCATTGCCGCGGCCGCGCGTGCTGGTCGGTGCGAGCCTGGGCGGATTGCTCGTACTGGATGCCGCCGAGGGTGCGGATGCGGTGGTGCTGGTGAATCCGTTGCCGCCGGCGCCGTGGCACGTGGACATGCCGGCACGCGACTGGCCCGATGTGGTGCCGTGGCGGCGCGACGCGCGATTGTCCGGCACGCGCACGGCACTGCCCGAGGCGGACGACGCAACGACGCTGTACGCGTTCCGCCACTGGCGCGACGAGTCCGGCGCCGTGCTGCGCGAAGCCCGGCGCGGTGTCGCGGCGGAACGTCCCGCATGCCCGATGCTGTGCGTGGCGTCCGCGCAAGACGACGACGTGCCGCCTGCGATCACGCGCGCGATGGCTGAGGCCTGGGGCGCGGAGGTGCTGCAAACGGTTTCAGGTTCGCATGTCGGGCCGTTGCTTGGGCGCGAAGCGGCCTGCATTGCCGCGCAAGCTGTCGAATGGCTAAACCGGGCCGCGAAAACCGGCTGAGTTCAGCCATGTTTCACCCGCATCGGCCGAGCATGCCAGCACGCCAATCCGGCGTGGGGGAGTACCCGACATGAAGCGTCTATCCGCCACCGTGCTGGCCATCGGTCTGCTCGCTTCCGGCGTGGCATCCGCGCAGTCCACGCGCTATTACGGCACGACGGACCGCTACGGCGACGAACCCTATTACGACTTCGCGCGCGTGGTCCGCGTCGACCCCGTCATCGACAACGGCTACCGTGAGACGCGCGGCGCGGCCCAGCAGTGTTACTACCGGGATGCCGACGACGTCTATGCGCGGGACGACTATCGTCGCGATGTCTACGGGACTCGCGACTACGGCGATGTCTACGACAGCGGCGACTATCGCGACGTTTACGGGCAGGACGGTTATGGCGAACGCCGCGTATCCAACGGAGGCAACGAAGCTGGCCGTACCGTGGCCACCGTGATCGGCGGTATCGCCGGTGCGGTACTGGGCAGCAAGGTGGGCGACGGCAGCGGACGCTATGTCGGCACGGCGGTGGGCTCCATGGTCGGCGGCATGGCGGGCCGATCCATCTACGACAACAGCCAGCGCAACCGCCAGGTGCAGCGCGGGCAGGTGCGCGTCTGCGATCCGGTGCCCGCGAACGACGGTCGATACGATGAACGCTACGAACGCGACGGGCGCGTTTCAGGGTACGACGTAACGTACGAATATGGTGGCCGTACCTACCGTACCCGCACCGGCTACCACCCGGGCGATCGTATGCGCGTACGCGTCGACGTGCGTCCGGAATGACGGAGCGGGTATGGTGAGCCCGATGTGGTAGGCGGGCGAGAGTCGCGAGAAGGGGCCGCAAGGCCCCTTTTCCATGGGCGTTGCCGTGCCGGCCCACTCCGCGCATAGTCCCGCGCTGGATCAATGCGGGGGTGGGATATGCGGCATTTGGCGTGGGGAGTGGCGGGCTTGCTTGCGTGCACGGGCGTCGTGCAGGCCCAGGTGAAGGTGGTGACCGGCGCGCGCGTGCATACCCTTGATCCTGCACGCCCTCTCGTCGAAGCGATGGCATGGGACGAGCACGGCCGCATCCTGACGATCGGTGATGCGAGTGATCTGCTGGCACGGTATCCCGGCGCGAAAAGCATCGATGCGACGGGCAAGACAGTCATTCCGGGTCTGATCGACGCGCACGGCCACGTCATGGGATTGGGCTACGCGCTCATGCGGGCGGACCTGGTGGATGCGGCGGACAAGGCCGAGGTCATCGCGCGCCTGCGCGCTTTCGAGATGTCGTTGCCACCGGGGGCTTGGCTGCTGGGCGGTGGCTGGGACCAGAACGACTGGCCGGGCAAGGCCTTTCCCACGGCCGAAGATCTCGATGAGGCGTTTCCCGACCGTCCCGTCTGGCTTGAGCGGGTGGATGGCCATGCGGGCTGGGGCAACAGCGCGGCGTTGCGTGCCGTCGCTGCGAAGGCATCGCGTCCGTTGGACGGTGACTGGCAGCCCGAGGGCGGGCGCATCGAGCGCGTCGCAGGCAAGCCTACCGGGGTGTTCATCGATGCCGCCATGTCGCTCGTCAATGACATCGTGCCGGCACCGGATGCGGCCTATCGCCGACAGGCGCTGGAGAAGGCCACGCAGGCTGCCGTGCGCCATGGCCTGACGGGGGTGCACGACATGGGCGTGTCGCGCGAGGACCTGGCGCTGATGAGGCAGTTCGCCGATGAAGGTCGCCTGCCGCTCCGCATCGACGCCTACGCGGATGGCGACAGCGGTGCACTGGCCGATCTCTGTTCGGCCGGGCTGTACCGGCATGCCGGGGGCAGGCTGCAGATGCGCGGCGTGAAGCTCTATGCCGATGGCGCGCTCGGCAGCCGAGGCGCTGCCCTGCTGGAGGACTACAGCGACGATCCCGGCAACCGTGGCCTGCTGGTGACAGAGCCGGCGGCGCTGGAAGCGGCGATGCGCAAGGCGCGCGGCTGCCACGTGCAGGTGGCCACGCATGCGATCGGCGACCGCGGCAACCGGCTGGTGCTGGATGCGTATACCCGCGCGCTGGGCGATGCGGCGAAGACCGACCACCGCTGGCGGATCGAGCACGCGCAGGTGGTGGCGCCGGCGGAATTCCCGCGGTTCGCCGCACTGGGCGTGATCGCGTCAATGCAACCCACACATGCGACCTCGGACATGCCCTGGGCGCAGGACCGCCTGGGTCCGACACGCATCAAGGGTGCCTATGCGTGGCAGCGCCTGCAGGCGAGCGGCGCGAAGCTCGCGCTGGGGTCGGATTTTCCGGTGGAATCGGTCGATCCGCGGCGCGGACTGCACGCCGCGGTGACGCGCCAGGACGGACACGACGCCCCCGCGGGTGGCTGGATGCCCGATCAGCGCCTGAGTGCGGCCGAAGCGCTGCGCGGCTTCACTGCCGATGCGGCATGGGCGGCGCACGACGAGGCAGAGGTGGGCAAGCTCGCTCCCGGCCTGCGTGCGGACTTCGTCATCCTCGACGAGGATCCGCTGGCCGTGCCGGGCGAACAGCTCGATGCGCTGCACGTCCGCTCTACGTGGGTGGATGGCAAGCCGGTGTACGAGGCGAAGTAGGCTCTTGCCTTTGTGGGAGCGACGTGAGTCGCGACGGCTCGCCGCTACCGGTCGCCTCTGGCGCATTCAAGGACTGCGCTTTCGCGACTGACGTCGCTCCCACAAGAAGCCGCCATCGTTACCAGTCGATCTGGCCGGTCACGATGGTGCGTACATGGCCGCCAGACCAGACATCGCCGGCGGGGTCCACGCGCAATTGCAGGCGCGCGTCGTAACCGACTTCGCGGCCCTGGCTGACGACGTAGCGTCCGTCGCGGCCGGGCAACGCGTTGCGCGACGCCAGCCAGGCGGCCAGCGTCGCGTTGGCCGCACCTGAAGCCGCGTCCTCGAAGGCGGCGGGCGCGCCGACGAAAGCGCGCACGGCCAGGTCGTAGTCGCGGCCCGGCGTCCGCGCATAGGCGCAGACACCCATGCTCTCGGTAGCGCGCGCCAATGCACTGATCGCATCCCAGTCCGGCGAGGCAGCGCGGAGCGTGGCTTCGTCGCGCACCTCGGCGACCCACCAACGGCGGCCGCCGTCGACGAGAGCGGGGGGCAGCACGCCCGGCGCCAGGCCTTCCAGGGCGGCGCCCAGCAGGCGGTCGCCCGAGGGATCGCCTTCCTTCACCACCGTCGCGCGTGGCGTGCGCACGGCGATCGTGCGGTCCGCACCATCGCCATCGACACGCAACGGCAACACGCCCACGACGCCTTCCTGCATCAGCAGGCCGTCAACCGGCATGGCCAGGCCCGCCTCCAGCACCACGTGCGCGGTGCCCACGCTGGGATGGCCGGCGAACGGCACTTCGCGGCGTGGACTGAACATGCGCACGGCGTAACTCGCGCCCGGTCGGGTGGGCGCGAACACGAACGTCGTTTCGGGCAGGCGCGTCCAGCGGGCGATGGCCTGCATGGCGGCATCGTCGAGGCCGGCGGCGTCGAGGACGACGGCCAGCGGATTGCCCGCGCCGGGGCGGTCGGCGAACACGTCCAGTTGGACGTAGCGGCGGAGAGTCATGGGGGCGTTGTCGCGTGGGGGCGGCGCAGCTTACCAAGTCACCTGGCCTTCGATGACCGGCTGCACCTGACCGCCGATCCAGACCTCGCCTTCGTCGTCCACCGCCAGGTGGACGCGGCCATCGCGACCGAGCTCGCGGCCCTGGCTGGCCAGATAGCGGCCTGCAGTGCCGGGCAACGTGCCCGCGGCACTCAGCGCGGCCGCGATGCAGGCATTGACGCTGCCGGTGACCGGGTCTTCCGGGATGTTGTCGGCGGGGCAGAACGCGCGTACCGCCAAGTCGTGGTCGTCGTGCACGCCGGCGCGGCCGAAGACGGCCAGCCCGACCGCACCCGTTGCCTGGGTCAGCGCGGCGATCGCCGGCAGGTCCGGCTGCAGGGCGCGCACGGCGGCCGCGTCGCGCAGTTCCACCAGCCACCAGGCGGGGCCGTTGTTCCAGAGCGCGGCGGGCAGGCCCGCCGCAGGCAAGCGAGCGAGCACGGCGTCGCGCTCGGGCAGGGCGGCAGCGACATCCATCGGGTGCGCCCACGGCGCACGCAGGCAGATCGCGCGTTGCAGGCCGTCGCCCTCCACCCGCACGGGAAGCAGGCCCGCCGCGCATTCCTGCACCAGCGTCGCGGAGCCGGGCACCAGGCCGGCGTGCAGCGCGGCCCATGCCGCGCCCACGCTGGGATGGCCGGCGAACGGCAGCTCCTGGCGCGGGGTGAAGATGCGGATGCGGTAGCTGGCGTCGGGTGTGGTCGGGGGCAGGAAGAAGATCGTCTCCGACAGGTTGGTCCAGGCGGCGAACGCCTGCATTCGCGCCGTGTCCCATCCACCGGCGTCCAGTACGACGCCCAGCGGATTGCCAGCGCCGGGGCGGTCGGCGAAGACATCGACCTGCAGATAGCGGTGTGAGGTTCGTTGCATGCGGTACGGTCCGGTCGCGCGCGGGAGCTTGGGCTAGAATCGACGGTTCACGCCCGAAGGGTTCGGGCATTCCCCGTCATTCTATCCATGCCTTCTGCCACGCCTGCGTCTGATCGTTGGATCGTCCTCAAGTTCGGCGGCACCTCGGTGTCGCGTCGCCATCGCTGGGACACGATCGGCAAACTGGCGAAACAGCGGGCGGACGAACAGGGCGCGCGCGTACTGGTGGTGGTGTCGGCGTTGTCCGGGGTCACCAACGAGCTGACCGCCATCGCCGACGGCGCGAGCGACAGCGCGGAACGCGTGGCGAAACTGGAACAGCGCCACCGCGAATTCCTCTCGGAACTCGAGCTGGACGCCGATGCCGTGCTCGGCGACCGCCTGGCGGCGCTACGCAACCTGCTGACCGATCCGCGCGCCGCGAGCCGCGCGCTCGACTGGCAGGCCGAGGTGCTGGGGCAGGGCGAACTGCTCTCGTCCACGCTCGGCGTGGCCTACCTGCGCGCGCAGGGACTGGATTTCGGCTGGGTCGATGCGCGGCACTGGCTGCAGGCGAACTTCCTGCCGAACCAGAGCCCGTGGGCGCAGCGGCTGTCGGTGTCGTGCAACACCGCGCCGGACCAGGACTGGCGCCACGCGTTCGCGGGCCAACCGACGACGATGCTGCTGACGCAGGGCTTCATCTCGCGGCATGCGGATGGCGGCACGGCCATCCTCGGCCGCGGCGGCTCGGATACGTCCGCCGCGTATTTCGGTGCGCTGCTCGGTGCGCAGCGCGTGGAAATCTGGACCGACGTGCCCGGCATGTTCAGCGCGAATCCGCGCGAAGTGCCCGATGCGCGCCTGCTGACGCGACTGGATTACTACGAAGCGCAGGAAATCGCGACCACCGGCGCGAAGGTGCTGCATCCGCGCTCGATCAAGCCATGCCGCGATGCCGGTGTGGCAATGGCCATCCTCGATACCGAGCGGCCGGAGTTGCCGGGTACCACCATCGACGGCAACGCCCTGACCGTGCCGGGCGTGAAGGCGATCAGCCGCCGCAACGGCATCGTGCTGGTCTCGATGGAAGGCATCGGCATGTGGCAGCAGGTCGGCTTCCTGGCCGACGTGTTCGCGCGCTTCAAGAAGCATGGTCTTTCGGTGGACCTGATCGGTTCGTCGGAGACCAACGTCACCGTGTCGCTGGACCCCAGCGAAAACCTGGTGAACACCGACGTGCTGGCCGCGCTGTCGGCCGACCTGGCGGAGATCTGCCGGGTGAAGGTGATCGCACCGTGCACGGCCATCACCCTGGTGGGGCGCGGCATGCGGTCGCTGCTGCACAAGCTGTCCGATGTGTGGGCGATGTTCGGTCGCGAGCGCGTGCACCTGATCTCGCAGTCTTCGAACGACCTCAATCTGACCTTCGTGATCGACGAGGCCGATGCCGACGGCATGCTGCCGCTGCTGCACGAGGCGTTGATCGACAGCGGCGCCATGCCCGTCGAGGAGGCCAGCGTGTTCGGCCCCAGCTGGCGGGAGATCAACGGCGCGGTCCGCCATCGCGGCGTGCGCTGGTGGAGTGCGCCTGCCGCCCGCGAACGGCTGCTGTCGCTGGCGCAGGCCGGCACGCCGCGCTACGCCTACAACCTGGACATCGTCCGCGCACGTGCCCGCGCGCTGGCCGCGATCACGGCCGTCGATCATCGTTTCTTCGCGATCAAGGCCAATTCGCATCCCGCCATCCTGCGGGCGCTGGTGGAAGAAGGATTCGGCCTGGAGTGCGTGTCGCGCGGCGAACTGGAGCGCGTGTTCGAGATCGCGCCTGCGCTGCCGATGGAGCGCGTGCTGTTCACGCCGAGCTTCGCGCCGCGCGAGGAGTACGCATTCGCGCTGGAGCGGGGCATCAACGTCACCCTCGACAATGTCGAGGCGCTGCAGCAATGGCCCGAGATCTTCCGTGGTCGCCGCCTGTGGCTGCGCGTCGACCTGGGGCGCGGCGACGGCCATCACGACAAGGTGAAGACCGGCGGCAAGACCTCCAAGTTCGGCCTGCCGCTGGCCAAGCTGGAGGCCTTCCTCGCAGCGGCCCGCGCGATCGACGTGCGCGTCGTCGGCCTGCATGCGCACCTGGGCAGCGGTGTGGAAAGCGCGCAGCACTGGAACCAGATCGCCGATGAGCTCGGCGGACTGGCCGACCAGATCGGCACCATCGAGACGATCGACATCGGCGGTGGCCTGCCGATTCCCTACGCCGAAGGCGACGAGCCGTTCGACCTGGCGGCGTGGGGCGAGGGCCTGGCCGCGATCAAGGCTGCGTACCCGGCGTACCAGCTCGTCATCGAGCCGGGCCGCTACCTGGTCGCTGAGTCGGGCGTCCTGCTGGCCCACGTCACGCAGGTCGTGGAAAAGCTCGGCATCCGCCGAGTGGGCAGCGACGCGGGAATGCATACGCTGATCCGCCCGGCGCTGTACGACGCCTGGCACGACGTGACCAACCTGTCGCGTCTCGACGATGCCGAACAGGAGCCGTTCGACGTGGTCGGCCCGATCTGCGAATCGAGCGACATCTTCGGCAAGCGCCGCAAGCTCGCGTCTGCGACCGCGGAAGGCGACGTGCTGCTGTTCTCCGACGCCGGCGCGTATGGGTTCGTGATGGCCAGCCATTACAACCTGCGCGGCTTGCCGGCGGAGGATGTGATCGATGGGGTGTTTGGCGATGTCGCCGCGCACTGAGTTCGTCCTGTCCAGCCTGCTGACCGCCGCGTTGTTGAGCATCGCGGTGGTGGTGCTGATGGATGCGGATCGCCGCATGCCGGGCGTCGCCGAGTTCACGGCAGCGTTGCGGTTTGCGCCCGCTGCACTCCTGGCGGTCGGGCTGGGCGCCTGGTTCGTCACGCGATGGCAGGCGCGTGCGCAGCGCGCGGGCCAACGCTGGAAGGCGGGCGGCATGACCTTGCGCCTGCTGCTGGTGGTGCTGCTGCTGTTTCCGCTGTCGCTGTCCGCCTGGGCGGTCACCGCGATCGCGATCGACTCGTTGGCCGCCAGCCACCCAGGCGGATCGGACGAGGCGCTGGCCTGGCTGCCGGTCCTCGTCTTCTACGGCTCGCTGCTCGCGACTGTGTTCGGCGCTGCGCCGTTGTTCGCCATCGAATATTTCGCCTGCCGCCGCTACCTGCGCCGACGGGCCGCACTTTCCCCGGATCACGCATGACGACTTTCGACAAATCCAGCATCCGCACTTTCCGTTTCGTCCGTTGTTCCTTCGATGCGGAGGCCGGTGTCGCGCGGTTGGTGTACGCCTTCGACGACGGTCCGGAGCTGACCGAGACGGTGACCGTACCGGGCGCGCCGTTCGCGCTGGACGCCACGCGTGCGCAGGCGGTCGAACGGGCCTTGCGCCTGCTGCACCTGATCACCGGCGTTAGCTATTACAAGGCGGCCGTTCCGAACGAGATCCGCATCGACGGCTACGCGATCGACGCGGCCACTGCCGTGATGATGGAGCAGGTGTACGTGCACGGCCTGGGCGAGTTCGCCTACCGGAACGGTTTGAGCCTGCATGGTCGCGTGCGCTTCCCGGTCGGCGCCCAGACGCCGTCGGCCGCACCGGCGGCAGGGTTGCGCGAGCACGCACTGGTCGCCATCGGCGGCGGTAAGGACTCGCTGGTCAGCATCGAGGCGCTGCGCGGTGCCGGCATCGAGCAGACCGTCACCTGGATCGGCGGTTCGCAGCTGATCGCGGCCTGCGCGGCGCGCACGGGCCTGCCGACGCTCAACATCGGCCGCGCGCTGGCGCCGGAGCTGTTCGAATACAACCGCCAGGGCGCGTGGAACGGGCACATCCCGGTCACCGCGATCAACTCGGCGATCATGGTGCTGGCGGCGCTGTTGCACGGCGTGGACCAGGTGGTGTTCTCGAACGAGCGCTCGGCCAGCTACGGCAGCATGATTCCGGGCACCGGCGAGGTGAACCACCAGTGGTCGAAGGGCTGGGCGTTCGAGAGCGCGTTCGGCGTGCACGTGCAGTCGCACGTGGCCGCCGACCTGCAGTACTACTCGCTGCTGCGTCCGCTGTCGGAGCTCGCGGTGGCGCGGCAGTTCGCCCGCACCGACCATTACGACGCGCATTTCTCCAGCTGCAACCGCAATTTCCATCTGCTCGGCGAGCGCCCCACCAACCGCTGGTGCGGTGTGTGCCCGAAGTGCCACTTCGTATTCCTCGCGCTGGCGCCGTTCATGCCCAAGCCGCGCCTGGTCGGCATCTTCGGACGCAACCTGCTGGATGACGCCAACCAGACGGGCGGCTTCGACGCGTTGCTGGAGTACCAGGACCACAAGCCGTTCGAGTGCGTCGGCGAAGGCCAGGAATCGCGCGCGGCGATGGCGACGCTGGGTGACCGGCCTGAATGGCGAGAGGACGTGATCGTCGCGCGCTTCAACCGCGAGATCCGTCCGCAACTCGAAGCATCGGAACTGGTCGTGGCGCCGTTGCTCGAGATCAGCGGCGAGCACCGCATCCCCGCTGCGCTGTGGGAGCGTCTGCGTGCGAATTTCGCAGCTTGAGGGTCGGCGTGTCGCACTGTGGGGCTGGGGGCGCGAAGGTCGTGCCGCCCACCACGTGGTGCGCGCGCGGCTTCCCTCGCTGCCGCTGACGCTGTTCTGCAACGCGCAGGAAGCCGCAGAGGCCGCGACGCTGGGCGATCCGCTGCTCTCGATGGAAACCGAAGTGACCGCCGAACGCTTGTCGGCGTTTGAGATCGTTATCAAGTCGCCCGGGATCAGCCCGAACACGCCCGCCGCGGTGGCTGCGGCGGACGCCGGTACGCGTTTCATCGGCGGCACCGGCCTGTGGTTCGGCGAACACGCGGGCACCGACGGAGTGGTCGCGCATACGTTCTGCGTCACCGGCACCAAGGGCAAGAGCACCACCACCTCGCTGCTGGCGCACCTGCTGCGCGCGGCAGGCAGACGCACGGTGCTGGCCGGGAATATCGGCCTGCCGATGCTGGAAGTGCTGGATCCGCAGCCGGCGCCGGAAGATTGGGCGATCGAGCTGTCCAGCTACCAGACCGGCGATGTGGCCGACAGCGGCGCGCGACCGGATGTGGCGATCGTGCTGAACCTGTTTCCCGAGCATCTGGACTGGCACGGCAGCGAGGCACGCTACATTGAAGACAAGCTGAAGCTCGTCACCGCTGCGCATCCCCGCATCGCCGTGCTCAACGCGGCCGATCCGCACCTGGCTGCGCTGGACCTGCCGCGCAGCGAGGTGCGCTGGTTCAACCACGCCGACGGCTGGCACCTGCGCGAGGACGACCTGTATCGCGGCGACGTGTTCGTCATGGACACCCGCCCGCTACCGCTGCCGGGGCGCCACAACCGCAGCAACCTGTGCGCCGTGCTGACCGCGCTGGAAGCACGGGGCATCGATGCGCTGCCGCTGGCGGCGCATGCGCAGTCGTTCCGTCCGTTGCCCAACCGCCTGCAGGCGATGGGCACGCGCGACGGCATCACCTGGGTCAACGATTCGATCAGCACCACGCCGCATGCCACGCTCGCCGCGCTGGAGTGCTTCGCCGGACGGCGCATCGCGCTGCTGGTGGGCGGGCACGACCGTGGGGTGGACTGGTCCGATTTCGCTTCGCACATGCGCCACGACGCGCCGGCCACGATCATCACGATGGGCGCCAACGGCCCGCGCATCCACGCCTTGCTGGCGCCCGTGGCAAGCGAGGCGGGGTTCACGCTGATCGGGGTGGAGACGTTGCCGGAGGCGATCGCCGCCGCACGCGAGGCGTTGGGCGATGAGGGCGTGGTGTTGTTGTCGCCTGGTGCGCCCAGCTTCGGTCAGTACCGCGACTATGTCGCGCGTGGCCGTCACTTCGCCGAGCTGGCCGGATTCGATCCGGACGCGATCACGGCGATCCCGGGCCTGGGCATCGCCTGAGCCATCGCGTGAATCCATTCGCGGGGAGGCGGCGTAGACTGCTTACTCAGCCTGCCCCCACGAGGAGCCCGCCATGCGTTGCCGACTGCTGCTGCCTGCTTTGTTCTCGCTTTTCTGGTCGTCCACGCTGATGGCAGCACCCGTCGCCAAGCCGGTGGAATGGAAGATCGGCGGTGATACGTTCGCCGGTGTACTCGTCTACGACGATGCCGTGAAGAAACCGCGCCCCGGCCTGGTGATGGTGCCCAACTGGAAAGGCGTGAACGCGTCCGCGATCGAGAAAGCGCACCTGGTCGCCGGCGACGATTACGTGGTGCTGGTGGCCGATGTCTACGGCAAGGGTATCCGTCCGAAGACCGATGCCGAAGCCGGACCGGTGGCCACCGCGATGCGCGCGGACCGGCCGAAATTGCGCGCTCGCGTGCAGAAGGCGGTCGAGGTGCTGAAGCAGCAACCCGGAACGCTGGTCGACGCGACCCGCATCGGCGCATTCGGTTATTGCTTCGGTGGCAGCACGGTGCTGGAACTGGTCCGCGCGGGCGATGCGTTGTCCGGCGTGGTCAGCCTGCACGGTGGGCTCGCCACCGACCTGCCGGCGGCCGGCCCGGTCAAGTCACCGGTGCTGGTGCTCAACGGCGGCGACGACACCTATGTGTCCGCGGCGGAGATCACCGCCTTCCAGGACGAGATGCGCAAGGCAGGTGCCGACTGGCAGTTCGTCAGTTTCGGTGGTGCGGTGCACTGCTTCGCCGAATCCGATGCGCAAAATCCGCCAGGTTGCGTGTATCACGCGCCGTCGGCAAAGCGCGCCTACCGGATGATGGCGGATTTCTTCGACGACGTATTCGCCCGCTGAGCGGGCGCGGGCGCGCTCAGTGCCCGCGTTCGACCGCGTAGCGCGCGAGGCCGCGGAGTGCGGCCAGCGCATCGGAGGCCGGCAGGTCGTCGAGCGCCTGCTCGGCCAGCGTCGCGTAGTGGTGCGCGCGCTCGCGGCTGTATTCCAGGCCGCCGGTCGCGCGGATCGCCGCCAGCACCTCGGGCATCGCATCCGCTTCGCCGGCCTGCACGATCGTGCGCAAACGGTCTGCCGTGGCGGCATCCGAGTGGCGGATGGCATGGATCAGCGGCAGGGTCGCCTTGCCCTCTGCCAGGTCGTCGCCCAGGTTCTTGCCCAGCGCCTCGGCATCGGCGGTGTAGTCGAGCACGTCGTCGGCGATCTGGAACGCATAGCCCAAGGCCATGCCGTAGTCGTAGAGGCGGCGTTGCGTGGCGGCGTCGGCGCCGGACGCCAGTGCGCCGAGCTGCGTGCCCGCCGCGAACAGGACGGCCGTCTTGCGCTCGATCACGCGTAGGTAGGCGGCTTCGTCGGTGTCGGGGTTGTGGACGTGCAGGAGCTGCAGCACTTCGCCTTCGGCGATCCGGTTGGTCGTGTCGGCCAGCAGGCGCATCACGTCCATGCGGTCCAGTTCCACCATCAGCTGGAAGCTGCGCGAGTACAGGAAATCGCCGACCAGCACGCTCGGCGCGTTGCCCCACAGGGCATTCGCCGTGCTGCGGCCACGACGCAGGTCGGATTCGTCCACCACGTCGTCGTGCAGCAGGGTGGAGGTGTGGATGAACTCGACGATGGCCGCCAGCTGGTGGTGATCCGGTGTGCTGGGCCCGCAGGCCAGTCCGGCCAAGACCACCAGCATGGGCCGCAAACGCTTGCCGCCCGCCGAAATGATGTGGTCGGCGATCTGGTTGATCAGCACCACGTCCGAGGCCAGTCGGGCCCTGATCAATGCGTCGACTGCCGCCATGTCCGCTTGCGCGAGCGACTGGATGGCGGGAAGGGTCAAGGCGGAGCGGGGGGAATCGACGACGGACATGGGGCAAGGTGCCGGAAAGTCACGTAATTATAAGGTCTGGCGTGCGGCAATGCCCTACATGTGAGCCGGTCGGCGGCCGATGGCGGGACCCCGACGGGTATACTTCACTGGTCTTTGCCCGCGCTCGGCGGGCATCCCTGAACGGATATCGATATGGCCCGCGGCATCAATAAAGTCATCCTGGTCGGCAACCTCGGCAACGACCCAGAAACCCGCTACACCCAGGGTGGCATGGCGATCACCCGCATCAGCCTGGCGACCACCAGCGTGCGCAAGGACAAGGACGGCAACCAGCAGGAGCGCACCGAATGGCACCGCGTGGTGTTCTTCGGCAAGCTCGGCGAGATCGCCGGCGAATACCTGCGCAAGGGCAGCTCGGTGTACGTGGAAGGCTCGATCCGCTACGACAAGTACACCGGCCAGGACGGGCAGGAGAAGTACTCCACCGACATCATCGCCGACGAGATGCAGATGCTGGGCGGCCGTGAGGGCGGTGGTGGCGGTGGCATGGGCGGCGACCGCCCGGCCCGCGCGCCGCGCCAGGACTATGGCAGC
The DNA here is from genome assembly GCF_002863005.1 of Pseudoxanthomonas sp. Classification (GTDB taxonomy): domain Bacteria; phylum Pseudomonadota; class Gammaproteobacteria; order Xanthomonadales; family Xanthomonadaceae; genus Pseudoxanthomonas_A. The sequence goes on along the minus strand of NZ_PKDG01000010.1, from coordinate 44,620 downwards.
CAGGGGGGTGGCGGCGGTCAGCGCCGTTCCGCGCCTGCACCGACTTCGCAACCGGCGCCGATGGACGATTTCGCGGATGACGACATTCCGTTCTGAGGATCGCGTTTCGCGATCGAACGGAAAGCAATCTGCACTGAACTAAGGAGCATTACATGCCGACATGGCTCGTGACCGGCGGCGCCGGTTTCATTGGCGGGAACTTCGTGCTGCGCGCCGTCGCCAGCGGCATCAAGGTGGTCAACCTCGATGCCCTGACCTACGCCGGCAACCTCGATACCCTGGCATCCCTCCAGGACAATCCGCTGCATGTATTCGCGCAGGGCGATATTGGCGACCGGGATATGGTGTCGCGACTGCTCGGCGAGCACCGCCCCGATGCGGTCGTCAACTTCGCGGCGGAGAGCCACGTCGACCGTTCCATCGACGGGCCCGGCGCCTTCATCCAGACCAACGTCGTCGGCACGCTGGGCCTGCTGGAGGCGACGCGCGACTACTGGAAGGCATTGGAGGGCGAGCGGCGAGGGAATTTCCGTTTCCTGCACGTGTCCACCGACGAGGTCTACGGATCGCTGGGGGAGACCGGCAAGTTCACGGAAACTACGCCTTATGCGCCCAACTCACCGTATTCGGCGTCCAAGGCCGCGTCCGACCACCTGGTCCGCGCCTTCCACCACACGTATGGCTTGCCGGTCCTGACGACCAATTGCTCGAACAACTACGGCCCGTATCATTTCCCCGAGAAACTGATTCCGCTGATCATCGCGCGTGCACTGGCGGGTGAACCGCTGCCCGTGTATGGCGATGGCAAGAACGTGCGCGACTGGCTGTTCGTCGGTGACCATTGCAGCGCCATCCGCCGTGTGCTGGAGAAGGGGCGCGTCGGCGAAACCTACAATGTCGGCGGCAACGCCGAAAAACAGAACCTCGAGGTCGTGCACACGATCTGCGCGTTGCTGGATGAACGCGTGCCGCGCGCTGATGGGCAATCCCGCAGCACCCAGATCACCTTCGTCGCCGACCGGCCTGGCCATGACCGGCGCTACGCGATCGATGCATCGAAGTTGCGCGACGAGCTGGGCTGGGAGCCCGAGTACACCTTCGAACAGGGCATCGCTGAAACCGTCGACTGGTATCTGTCCAACCAGGATTGGGTGAAGCGCGTGCTGGACGGCAGCTACCGCCTGGAACGCATCGGCACGGCCGCGTAAGGGAAGACGACGATGACAATGCGCAAGGGCATTATCCTGGCCGGCGGCTCTGGCACCCGCCTGTATCCGCTGACGCAGGCCATCAGCAAGCAACTGCTGCCGGTCTACGACAAGCCGATGATCTATTACCCGCTCAGCGTGCTGATGCTGGCGGGCATCCGCGAAGTGCTGGTGATCAACACGCCACACGAACAGGCGCTGTTCAAGGCGTTGCTGGGCGACGGATCCCAGTGGGGCATGGACATCCAGTATGCCGTTCAGCCGAGCCCGGACGGGTTGGCGCAGGCCTACCTGATCGGTCGCGACTTCGTGGATGGCAAGCCGAGCTGCCTGGTGCTGGGCGACAACATCTTCTATGGCCACGGATTCACCGAACAGCTTCGTCGCGCCGATGCCCGCGCCGGCGGGGCCACCGTTTTCGGATACTGGGTCAACGATCCGGAGCGCTACGGTGTCGCGGAGTTCGACAAGGAGGGGCGTGTCGTCGGCATCGAAGAGAAGCCGGTCAAACCGCGATCCAACTACGCCGTGACTGGTCTGTATTTCTATGACGGCCATGCTAGCCAATACGCGTCGGAACTGAAGCCTTCCCCCCGTGGCGAGTTGGAGATCACCGACCTCAATCGTCGTTACCTCGAGGCGGGGGCTCTCCACCTGGAGCCGCTGGGCCGCGGTCACGCATGGCTCGATACGGGTACCCACCAGTCGCTGCTGGAGGCCTCGAATTTCATCGAGACCATCGAGGCGCGACAGGGGCTGCGGGTGTGCTGCCCTGAAGAGATCGCATTCGGCAATGGATGGATCGATGCGGCCCAAGTCGAGAAGCTGGCTGCACCATTGGCCAAGAATGGGTATGGACAATATCTGCTTTCGCTCGCGGCACGTGGGATCGTGAAGTGAAGTTGATTGAAACCCGGCTGCCGGGCTGCGTCGTCATCGAGCCGGCCGTCTTCGGGGATGAGCGCGGCTTCTTCTTCGAAACCTGGAACGCTGCGCGTTTTGGCGAGCGCGGTCTGCCGACGAAGTTCGTCCAGAGCAACGTTTCGTCCTCGTCGCGTGGTGTACTCCGCGGCTTGCACTACCAGTGGCCGAATCCACAGGGCAAGCTGGTCAGCGTCCTGGAAGGCGAGGTCTACGACGTGGCCGTCGACATCCGCCGCGGCTCCGCCACCTTCGGGCAGTGGGAAGCCGTGATGTTGAGCGCCGAGAACAAACGGCAATTCTGGATTCCGGAAGGCTTCGCGCACGGGTTCGCCGTCGTCTCCGAGCGCGCGGTCTTCAGTTATCTCTGCACGGCTCTATACGACAGGGACGCAGACGCCAGCGTGCGCTGGGACGATCCGGCGATCGGCGTGGAGTGGCCCGTGAGTGATCCGCAGTTGTCGGCCAAGGACGCAGTGGCTCCCCTGTTGGCGGGCATCGCGCCGGATCGCCTGCCGACGTTCACGTCATGACGGTCCTGGTACTTGGCGCCAACGGACAGGTCGGACATGCGTTGAGGCGCAGCCTGGCACCGTTGGGACCGATAGTGGCGACCACCCGGTCGGGCGCGTTGCCTGATGGAAGCGCCTGCGAGATCGCCGACCTGGACCGGCCCGACACGCTCGCTGATCTGGTGGAGCGGATCGCGCCTATCGCCGTCGTCAATGCGGCGGCCTACACGGCGGTGGACAAGGCAGAAGACGACGAGGCGGCGGCGTTTCGCGCCAATGCAGACGCTCCGGGCGTACTGGCGCGTGCTTGCGCCTCCCGCGGCATTCCGTTCGTGCACTACTCGACGGATTATGTGTTCGACGGGCAGGGTACGCGTCCCTATCGCGAAGACGATGCTGTGGACCCGTTGGGCGTATACGGCGCAAGCAAGCTGGCGGGCGAGGAGGCCGTGCGGGCAGCCGGCGGCGCGCATCTGATCCTGCGCACGGCGTGGGTGTACGGCCAGCATGGGCACAACTTCATGCGCACCATGCTGCGGGTGGGTGCAGAGCGCGACGAACTGCGCGTGGTGGCCGACCAGATCGGGACACCGACACCCGCAACCCTGATCGCGGAGGTGACGGCGGCGCTGCTGAGAGAAGGCGATGCCGTCTCCGGCACCTACCACCTGACTCCTCAGGGCGAGACGAGTTGGCACGGCTTCGCCGAAGCCATCTTCGACGAGGCGATCACGCAGGGGCTGATCCCACGCGCGCCCCGCGTGGTCGCGATCACGACGGCCGACTATCCGACGCGCGCGCGACGGCCCGCTTACTCCTGCCTCGACGTCGGCAAGCTGGAGCGACGCCTCGGATACGCGATGCCGGACTGGCGCGAGGGTCTGCGAAAGGTACTCGCGGGCTGAGATCGCCTGGTCCTGCAGGTGGCAGGGCTTCCCCGTCGTCGTTGAATGCGCGTCCTTGCTGTGGAACGATGAGCTCTTCGTGGCCTGGGGAGGCAATATGGGGATGTTTTCGAAGATGGTCCGTGGGGCCGTCATGGTCTGCGTGTGCGTCGTGGCCATGCCGGTGGGCGCGGTTACGGTTATCGATATCGGGCCGTTTGTCCGCAAGGATGCCTTCACCGACATCAAGCTGTCGCCCGATGGCGAATTCCTGGCGGCCACCGTGCAGAAGGAAGACCGGACGGGACTCGTGGTCCTGAGCCGGAAGGACAATCGCGTGTTGGCCGCCGCGTCGTTGGGCAAGAACAACCACGTGGCGGATTTCTGGTGGGTCAACCCCGACCGTGTGATGTTCTCGGTCGCCCAGAAGCTCGGTTCACTAGACCTGCCGCAGCTCACCGGTGAGCTGTACGCAATGAATGCCGACGGGTCGAAGAAGGAGAACCTGCTCGGGTACCGGGTCGAAGCCGAAGGGGTCGCAACGCGCATCCAGCCAAAGAAAGCGGAGGCCGTCGCGGGCTTCCTGGTGGATACGCTTCCCGATGATGACCGGAATGTCGTCGTCATGATCCGCCCGTTCGGAGATCATTCCTATACGCGTGCGGAGAAAATGGACGTCTACAGCGGTCGTCGCGTGCTGCTCGCGCGCGCGCCCGTGCAGGAATCTGACTTCCTGACTGATGGCTCGGGTGTCGTTCGGTTCGCGTATGGAAGGACCGTCGAAAACGCGAGCCAGCTCTACTACCGGGAGGGTGACGGGAAGGAATGGCAGCGCATCAACGACGAACTGGATACCGCCCGCGTGGAGCTCCCGCTCGGTTTCGGTGCGGATCCCCGCGTGGCCTATCTCAACGTGGAACGGGCCGATGGGACGGACGCGATCATCGCCTGGAACGTCGCCACCGGTGAGCGCAAGGACGTGCTGCGTAACGCGAATGTCGATCCGGATGCGGTCCTGCATGCGCATGACAGAACCGGGAGCCCGATGGCCGCCGTGTTCTTCGACGGAAAGCCGGACGTGCTTCCGCTGGATCCCCAGCATCCGGAAGCCCGATTGCTGCAGAGCGTGGAGGAGGCGTTCCCGAACGAGTTTGTCGAAATCACCTCCGTGACGCGCGACGGCAAGCTGGCGCTGGTGCAAGTGTCTTCGGATCGGAATCCGGGCGACTTCTATGTCTTCGATGTCGCGGCGCGGAAGATGGATTATCTGTTGAGTCGTCGCGACTGGCTCGACCCCGAGCGGCTGGCGCCGATGACGCCGATCCAGCTCAAGGCGCGCGACGGTCTCGTCCTGCATGGCTACCTGACGTTGCCCGTAGGGACCGACGGCAAGAATCTTCCGCTCGTCGTGTATCCACATGGAGGACCTTACGGTATTCGCGACCGCTGGGGATTCGACGGCGACGTACAGATGCTCGCCGCCGCAGGCTACGCTGTGCTGCAGGTCAATTTCCGCGGCTCGGGCGGCTACGGGCGCGGCTTCCGTCAAGCCGGCGCCCGCCAGTGGGGCGGCGCCATGCAGGACGACCTGACGGATGCGACCCGCTGGGCAGTCCGGACCGGTGTCGCGGATGCGAAGAGGATTTGCATCTATGGCGCGAGCTACGGCGCATACGCAGCGTTGACCGGCGCGGCGAAGGAGCCCGATCTGTATCGATGCGCCGCTGGCAACGTCGGCGTCTATGACCTGACCATGATGCATACGCGCGGTGACATCCGCGAAGCGAAATCGGGTCGCTATTACCTGCGCGACTGGATAGGGGAAGCGAAGGACGTGGCGGCCGTGTCACCGGCCAACATGGCAGACCGCATCAAGGCGCCGGTGTTCCTTGCGGCGGGCGGTGAAGACGAGCGCGCGCCTGTCCAGCACACCGAACTGATGGAACGTCGCTTGAAGGCGGCGGGCGTGCCGGTGGAAGCGGTTTACTACCGCACCGAAGGTCACGGCTACTACAAGGAAGAAAACCAGCGCGACTACTACACGAAGCTGCTGGCGTTCTTCAGTCGCCATCTCGGTGGCGCAACGGCAAAGTAGGACATCCTGTACGGGCGGCCACCCGCCGCCCTACCATCGCAAGACCGGTCACTCCGTCGTGCGCATCGCCCGCCGCAACCACGGCGAGGCCAACAGCGCGATGACGGCGCATCCCAGGCCGATCCACATCATCAGCCAGAACAGGTCGGCGAAGCCGGTGGCCGCGTGCGCGATATCGAGTGCGCCATCGTCCGGCATATCCATCGCCGCAAGTTTGCCGAACTGTGCGGCAAGCGTTTCCGAGAATGCGGTGGCCAGCAGCCACATGCCCATCATCGAGCTCACCACGCGCGGCACCGACAGTTCGGTGACGGCGGCCAGGCTAACCGGGGCGAGGCACATCTCGCCGATCTCGAGCAACAGGTAGGCCAGCACCAGCCACCACACGCTCGCGACCACGCCAGTGTCACCCACCTGTTGCGCCGCGAGCGCCAGCGGGATGAAGGACAGACCGCCGAACAACAGGCCCAGCGCGCCTTTCACCGGCTTGGACGGATCGAGGCTGCGTCGTCCCAGCGTGGCCCACAGCCACGCGAACACGGGCGCCAGCACCACCAGGAACATCGCACCCAGGTAGGTCAGTGAGCCGGCCGTCTGCGGCAGCACCAACGAGTCGCGCAGCACCAGCACCACCATCAGCGCAGCGGTGCCGAGGAACAGTGCGCGCGGTGGTCCGGGGCGCGTGCTCCGCTCCGACCAGCGCGACGCGATCACGAACGACAGCGGCATCGCCACCAGCGCCCAGGTGGACCACGGCGCGCTGCCGAGGAAGAGCGCGATGTTCGCGGCAACGCTATCCGACCAGACCACCACCGCTGCCGGCTGTACCAATGACGGGAACAGGTCTTTCGTCAGCATCCTGTCGGTGAACATCACCCACGAGCCGTACGTCTGCTCGTACAGCGTGAAGAACACCAGGCACATGAAGATCAGCGCCATCAACGCCAGCATCTGGCGACGCTGCACCGGCGCGCATTGCGTGGTGATGAACCAGAGGAACCACGCCAGCACCGTGGCCAGCACCAGCAGCATCAGCGCTAGCGCGAGCGAGAATTCGCCGCCCAGCGCGAACGCGCCGTTGGCCGCCGCCCACATCAGCCACGCCACGGGCAGCACGCCCAGTGCTGCGCCCGCGTAGATCAGCCATTCCCGTGGAACTCCCAATACCGCTACGCGCAGTGCCGCGGGCGAGGGTGGTTCGGCGTGGCCCTGCAGGTAGCGCCGGCCCCAGAGGAACATCGCCAGGCCCAGCAGCATGCCGATGCCGGCCGCGCCGAAACCGTACTTCCAGCCCAGCGTCTCGCCGAGATAGCCGCAAACCAGCGAGGCGAGCAGGGCGCCGAGGTTGATGCCGGCGTAAAAAAGGCTGAAGCCGCCATCACGGCGCGGGTCGCCCGCTGGATACAGCCGGCCGACGATGCCGGTGATGTTGGGCTTCAGGAAGCCAACACCCATGACGATCAGCGCGAGCGACAGGTACATTGCGCGCAGCGCGCCTTCATCGCGCGTTACCACGCCAGCGTCCATGGTCGCAGCCGCGCCTTCGAGCGCCATGCCGGCATGGCCGGCCACCAGCAGCAATCCGCCGAAGACCACCGCCTTGCGCATGCCTAGCCAGCGGTCGGCCAGTACGCCGCCGATCACGGGCACGCAGTAGACCAGTCCGCCGTAGGCCCCGATGAGGTCGTAGCCCGCGCCGTCGGCGAACAGGTGGTACTTGGTCAGGTACAGCAGCAGCAGCGCCTTCATCCCGTAGAAGGAGAAGCGCTCCCACATCTCGGTGAAGAAGCAGACGTAGACCCCCTTGGGGTGGCCCAGGAAGTCGTCGCGGCCGGTGGCCGCGGGGGCGAGGGGGGTCAAGGGCCGCTCCGGCGTGGATTCCGCGGCGAGTATAGCGACGGCGCGCGTTCCGGCTGGACTTGCCGGGCAGCGGACGCTAGCGTGTCGGCTTTCCGCAATTCGGGAACATGCAATGAGCTCGGGGACCCCGCAACTTACCTTCCGCGCCGTCGTGCTGGCCATCGTGCTGGCCGTCGTGCTGTCGGCCGCCAACGCCTACCTGGGCCTGTTCGCCGGCCTGACCGTGGCCACCGCCATCCCGGCGGCCGTCGTTTCGATGGGCGTGCTGCGCCTGCTGGGCGGCGGCACGATCCTGGAGAACAACATCGTGCAGACCGGCGCCTCCGCCGGCTCGTCGATCGCGGCCGGCGTGATCTTCACGATCCCCGCGCTGATCATCCTCGGCTACTGGCAGGACTTCCAGTATTCCTGGGTGCTGGCGATCGCCGGCCTCGGTGGTCTACTGGGCGTGCTGTTCTCGGTGCCGCTGCGCCGCTCGATGATCGTCGAGGAGCCGCTGCCGTTCCCCGAAGGCAAGGCCGCTGCCGAAGTGCTCAAGGCGGGTGAGAATCCGGGGCCGGGCCTGAAGATCCTGGCGTTCTCCGCCGCCATCGGTGCCGTGTTGAAGGTCGCCGCGCACAGCGGCATGCGCCTGATCCCGGACACCGCCGCGGGCGCGGGTTTCTTCGGCAAGTACCTCGGTTACATGGGCACCAACCTGTCGCCCGCATTGCTGGGCGTGGGCTACATCGTGGGCCTGAACATCGGCATCGTGGTGCTGTCGGGCAGCATCCTGTCCTGGCATATCGCCATCCCGCTGTACCACATGTTTTTCATGGGTACCGATCCTGCGCTGGCGCAAAGCATCGCAGGCGCAGGTGCCGAAGACGTGGCCGGTGCCATCTGGTCGGCGAAGATCCGCTACCTGGGCGTGGGCGCGATGCTGATCGGCGGCGTGTGGACGCTGTTCTCGCTGCGCAAGTCGCTGCTGTCGGGCGTGAAGAGCGGCATCGCCGCCGCGCGCGCCGGTTCCGGTGGCGCCGATGTCGCCGAGACCGAGCGCGACCTGCCGATGAAGTGGATGCTGGTGGCGCTGGTGGTCTTCGTGCTGCCGCTGCTGCTGCTTTACCAGGCCATCGTCGGCATGTGGCACGTCAGCATCCCGATGGCGATCATCATGATCGTGGCCGGCTTCCTGTTCGTGTCCGTATCGGCCTACCTGGCCGGCCTGGTGGGTTCGTCGAACAACCCGGTGTCGGGCATCACCATCGCCACCATCCTGTTCGCCTCCGTCGTGCTGCTGTTGCTGCTCGGCGAGAGCGGCCGCATGGCGGTCGGTTCCGGTGGGGCGCCGTTGGGCGCCGTGGCTGCGATCATGATCGGTGCCGTGGTGTGCTGCGCGGCGGCCGTGGGTGGCGACAACCTGCAGGACCTCAAGGCGGGTTACCTGGTCGGTGCGACCCCGTGGAAGCAGCAGCTGATGCTGGGCATCGGCGCGTTCTCCTGCGCGCTGATCATGGCGCCGGTGCTGAACATCCTGTCCGAGGCCTACGGCATCGGTGCACCGACGGCCGAACATCCGAATCCGCTTTCCGCCCCGCAGGCCACGCTGATGGCATCGGTCGCCAAGGGCCTGTTCGGTGGCGAACTGCCGTGGGGCATCATCGGCATCGGCGCGGTCATCGGCGCGATCATCATCGCCGTCGACGAGACGCTGAAAGCCAAGGGCAGCAGCTTCCGCGTGCCGGTATTGGCTGCCGCGATCGGCATCTACCTGCCGCTGGAGCTGATGGTGCCGATCTTCCTCGGCGGCCTGCTCGCCTACCTGGTCGAGAAGCGCCACGGCATGGTCGGCACGAAGGACGAGGAAGCGCGCGACCGCATCCACCGTCCCGGCACCCTGTTCGCCGCGGGCCTGATTACCGGTGAAGCGCTGATGGGCATCGCGGTCGGCATCGCTATCTACGTGTTCAAGGATCGCGACGTGCTGGTGCTGCCGGAAGCCTTCCAGCAGGGCGAGATCGTCGGCCTCGTGATCCTGGCGATCGTGGGCTGGCTGCTCTACCGCACCGGCGCCAAGTCGAAGGCGCTGGGCGACGCCGAACCCGGCCCCCGTTAAGCCAACACACGGCGCAAGGGCGTGACCTCACGCCTTTGCGCCCCGGCGCGCTTAGCGCCTACCATCGGGGTTTCCCTGTTGCCGGAGCCCCGGATGAAGCTGAAATCCGCCCTGTTGCCCCTTTGCCTGCTGGCAGCGCTGCCGTCGCTCGCCGCCGCCCGCGGCCTGGACGTGCGCGACCTGCAGAAGCTGGACCGCGTCTCGTCGCCGGTCCTTTCGCCGGACGGTGGTACTGTCGTGTTCGCCAAGCGCATCGTCGATGCCGAGGTGGTCAAGGCCAGCAGCAGTCTGTGGATCCGCAACCTGCTGACCCGCGATATGGCACCGCCCAAGCGGTTGACGCCGGAGGGCTGGAGCGTCAACTCGCCGTCGTTCTCGCCAGATGGCGAGACGATCTACTTCCTCAGCGGCAAGTCCGGTGTGCAGCAGCTGTATTCGATTCCGGTCGCCGGCGGCACGCCGCGCCAGCTGACGGCGTTCGCGCTGGACGTCGCCAGCTACAAGCTGTCGCCGGATGGCACGCGCCTGCTGTTCAGCGCCGACACCTTCGCCGACTGCAAGGCGGACTTCGCCTGCACGCAGAAGAAGCTCGACGACACCGCCGCACGCAAGACCTCTGGCGTGGTCTACGACGGCCTGTTCGTACGCCATTGGGATACCTGGGCCGACGGCCGCCGCAGCCGCCTGTTCGTGGCCGCGCTTCCTGCAGGCAAGGCCAAGCCGGTCGCCAGTGCCACCTCGCTGACCGACGGTCTGGACGGTGACGCGCCTTCCAAGCCTTTCGGGGGCGCGGATGAATACACCTGGTCGCCGGATGGCGGCTCGGTCGTGGCCGCCATCCGTGTCGCAGGCAAGTCGGAAGCATGGTCCACCAACTTCGACCTCTACAAGATCGCGACGGATGGCAGCAGCGCGCCGGTCAACCTGACCGCCGCCAATCCCGCGTGGGATACCGGTCCGGTGTTCAGTGCGGACGGCAAGACGCTCTTCTACCGCGCGATGAAGCGCCCGGGTTTCGAAGCCGACCGCTTCGGCTTGATGGCGATGGACCTGGACAATGGAAAAGTCCACGAAATCGCACCGAACTGGGATCGCAGCGCCGACAGCATCGTTCTGTCGGATGACGGTGAAAGGATCTACACCACGGCGCAGGATATGGGCGAGCATCCGCTCTTCTCGGTGGAGATCCAGAGCGGCCAAGCCCGCAAGATCGTCGGCGACGGCAGCGTTTCGGCGTTCGACATGGTCGGCAAGACGCTGGTGTTCTCGCGCAACACCTTGAAGTCCGGCGACGTGATCTACGCCACCAGCGATGATGTCGGCGCCACCCTTCGCGCCATCACGCCCAGCGCCGATGAGGTCCTGAAGGATGTCTCGTTCGGCGACTTCGAACAGTTCAACTTCAAGGGCTGGAACAACGAGACCGTGCACGGCTACGTGGTCAAGCCGCACGACTACGTGGAAGGGAAGAAGTACCCGGTGGCGTTCCTGATCCACGGCGGCCCGCAGGGCAGCTTCGGCAATGGTTGGAGCTATCGCTGGAACCCTCAGACCTACGCAGGCCAGGGCTACGCGGTGGTGATGATCGATTTCCACGGCTCGACCGGTTACGGACAAGCCTTCACCGATGCGATCAGCCAGCACTGGGGCGATCGCCCGCTGGAAGACCTGCAGAAGGGCTGGGCGGCGGCGCAGAAGCAGTACGCCTTCCTCGACGGCAAGAACGCCTGCGCGCTGGGCGCCAGCTACGGCGGTTACATGATCAACTGGATCGCCGGCAACTGGAACGAGCCGTGGAAGTGTCTGGTCAACCACGACGGCGTGTTCGACATCCGCTCGATGGCCTACGTCACCGAGGAGCTGTGGTTCACCGAGTGGGAGAACGGCGGCACCCCGTACGACGTGCCGAAGAACATCGAGAAGTTCAATCCGGTCAACCACATCGCCAAGTGGCGAGTGCCGATGCTGGTGGTGCAGGGCGAGAAGGACTACCGCGTGCCGGTGGACCAGGGCCTTTCCACGTTCACCGCGCTGCAGCGCAAGGGCATCGAATCCAAGCTGCTGTACTTCCCCGACGAGAACCACTGGGTGCTCAAGCCGCAGAACAGCATCCTGTGGCACGACACCGTCAATGCGTGGCTGAAGCAGCACATCGGCCGCTGACGCTTTCTCGAAAGGGCCGGTCATGCCGGCCCTTTTTCTTTGACTGAAGGAGACCCGCCGATGGCGATCGAAGCCACCGAACCTTCCACTGCGCTCATCCAGAACGATATCGTCCTGTTCGGCCTGATCGCCGCCACGCTGGGCGTGGTGTTCTGGACGTCCTCGCGCGAGACGGGCTTCTTCAAGAAGTTCTACACGTACGTGCCCGCGCTCCTGCTGTGCTACTTCATTCCCGGCATTTTCAACAGCGTCGGCCTGATCGACGGCGCCGCCAGCAAGCTCTACAACCCGGTCGCGAGCCGCGTACTGCTGCCTGCGGCATTGGTGTTGCTGACGCTGACCATCGACCTGAAGGGCGTGCTGAAACTGGGGCCGAAATTGCTGGTGATGTATGCGGGTGCGTCGATCAGCATCATGATTGGCGCCTGGGCGGCATTCTGGCTGATGGGGTTGATTCACCCGGAAACCGTCGCCGGCGACACCTGGGGCGGCATGGCCGCGTTGGCAGGCAGTTGGATCGGTGGCGGCGCCAACATGCTGGCGATGAAGGAGATCTTCGATGTCAATGAAACGACCTTCGGACAGTTCGTCGTCGTCGATGTTTCTGTTGGTTACGTCTGGATGGCCGTGTTGATCTTCCTCGCCAACCGCGCGCAGGCGATCGATGCACGCACGGGTGCGGATACGCGCGCCATCGAAGACCTGAAGCAACGGCTCGCCAGCTATCAGAAGCAGCACGAACGTGTCGCGTCATTGTCCGACCTCATGGTCATCCTCGGCATCGCCTTCGGCGCGGTCGGCCTGTCTCACGCCATTGCGGGACCGGCATCGTCCTGGTTCGCCGAGAACGTCTCGTGGGCGAAGCAGGTCAGTCTGCACGAGCCCTTCGTGTGGGTCGTCGTGCTCTCCACGCTGATCGGTCTTGGCCTGAGCCTGACGCGTGCGCGTACGTTGGATGGCGCGGGCGCGTCAAAGATCGGCGCCTTGTTCCTGTACATCCTGATCGCCTGCATCGGCATGCAGATGGACATCGGCTCGCTTGCCGACAAGCCTTGGCTGCTGGCGTTGGGACTGATCTGGATCCTGGTGCACATCGCGCTGCTCGTGCTCCTCGCCAAGCTGCTGCGCGTGCCGTTCTTCTATTTCGCGATGGGCTCGCAGAGCAATATCGGCGGGCCGGCATCGGCCCCGGTGGTGGCGTCGGTGTTCCATCCCTCGCTCGCGCCGGTCGGTGCGTTGCTGGGTGCGCTGGGCTATGCGACTGGAACGGTGGCGGCGTACGCGGTCGGCGTTGGCTTGCGCGCAATGGCGGGGCAGGGTTGACGCACGCTTTTCTGTAGGAGCGACGTAAGTCGCGACCGGAAGCATCAACGTCGCGACTTACGTCGCTCCTACAAGGGAGCAATGGAAAAAGGGCGAAGCCACTGGCTTCGCCCTTTCTTGTTTGCCTGCCGGAATCGATCAGCAGCAGCGGAACCCGCTCCTGCCGCCGAATCGCGCTTCCTGCCGTTCGCGGAAGAACGTCTTGTAATCCATCGGCTCGCGGTCCGGGTGCTTCTCCAGCACGTGCCGGACGTAGTTGTCGTAGTCCGGCACGCCGCAGCATAGCCGCGCGGTCTGCACCAGCCTCCGCCACACACGCTTGTGCGTGGCGAAGTGCGAGAGCGGAACGAGTTCCGTGCCCATGGCTTACAGCCAGGCCTTCTGCTGTTCGTCGGTCAGCGCGACGTACGGCGACTCGCGATCGGTACGCACGCTGCTGGCGCGCGCCTTCAGGATCGCCTTGACCGCATACAGCAACACGCTGAACACCACGAACAGGAACAGCACGGTCAGGCCGGTGTTCACGTAGCTGTTGATCACCACCTGGTGCATCTGACCCATGCTCTTGGCCGCGCCGAGCAGCTGGCCGTCGGCGATGGAGGCCTGGTACTTCTTCGCCTGGGCGACGAAGCCGACCGCGGGGTTGCTGTCGAAGATCTTGATCAGGCCCGCGTAGGTCGTGCAGATCAGCAGCCAGATCGCGGGGACGACGGTGACCCACGCGTAGCGGTCGCGCTTCATCTTGAACAGCACCACCGTGCACAGCATCAGCGCGATACCGGCGAGCATCTGGTTGGCGATGCCGAACAGCGGCCACAGCGTGTTGATGCCGCCCAGCGGATCGACCACGCCCTGGTACAGGAAGTAACCCCACAGCGCGACGCAGCCGGCGGTGCCGATGACGTTCGCGCCCCAGGAGTCCGTCTTGCGCAGCGGCGGAATGAAGTTGCCCAGCAGGTCCTGCAGCATGAAGCGGCCGGCACGCGTGCCCGCATCCACCGCGGTCAGGATGAAGAGCGCTTCGAACAGGATGGCGAAGTGGTACCAGAACGCCATCATCGCGTCGCCGCCCGGCAGCGCGTCGTGCAGGATCACCGCGATGCCCACCGCGAGCGTCGGTGCGCCACCGGCGCGCGAGATGATCGTGCCTTCGCCGATGTTCTGCGCGGTCTGCGTCAGCATCTCGGGCGTCACCACGAAGCCCCAGCTGCTGACCTTCGCGGCCACGTCCACCGCGGTCGTGCCGATGGCCGCAGCCGGGCTGTTCATGGCGAAGTACACACCCGGCTCGATGATCGAGGCGGCGACCAGCGCCATGATGGCGACGAAGGATTCCATCAGCATGCCGCCGTAGCCGATGTAACGCGCATGCGTTTCATTGGCCAGCAGCTTGGGCGTAGTGCCCGAGGAAATCAGCGCATGGAAGCCAGACACCGCACCGCAGGCGATGGTGATGAACAGGAACGGGAACAGGCCGCCCTTCCACACCGGGCCATCGCCGGTGCTGGCGAACTGCGTGAACGCCGGCATCTTCAGCGAGGTCACTTCCGGGCTGGCGATGACGATGCCGATGGCCAGCGCGACGATCACGCCGATCTTGAGGAAGGTCGACAGGTAGTCGCGCGGCGCCAGCAGCAGCCACACGGGCAGCACGGCGGCGACGAAACCGTAGCCGATCAGCATCCAGGTGATCTGGGTGCCGGTGAAGGTGAGCGCCGGGCCCCACGTGGGATGCGCGCCGACCTTGCCGCCGAACCAGATGGCCAGCAGCAGCAGGATGATGCCGACCACCGAGATCTCGCCGATCTTCCCCGGGCGGATGTAGCGCATGTAGATGCCCATGAAGATCGCAATGGGCATCGTGGCGATCACCGTGAACATGCCCCACGGGCTTTCGGCCAGCGCCTTCACCACGATCATCGCCAGCACCGCCAGGATGATGATCATGATCAGGAAGGCGCCGAACAGCGCGATGGTGCCGGCGACCTGGCCCATTTCCTCGCGGACCAGATCACCGAGCGAGCGGCCGTTGCGGCGACTGGAGATGAACAGGACCATGAAGTCCTGCACTGCACCCGCAAGCACCACGCCGGCGATCAGCCAGAGCATGCCGGGCAGGTAGCCCATCTGCGCGGCGAGCACCGGGCCCACCAGCGGCCCGGCGCCTGCGATGGCGGCGAAGTGGTGGCCGAACAGCACGTGCTTGTTGGTGGGCACGTAGTCCAGGCCATCGTTGTGGATGTGGGCGGGGGTCGCGCGGGTGGGATCCAGCCCCATCACGTTCTTCGCGATGTACAGGCTGTAGTAGCGGTACGCCACCAGGTAGATGGACACCGCCGCCACGACG
Source organism: Pseudoxanthomonas sp. (assembly GCF_002863005.1). Lineage (GTDB taxonomy): Bacteria > Pseudomonadota > Gammaproteobacteria > Xanthomonadales > Xanthomonadaceae > Pseudoxanthomonas_A. The sequence goes on along the minus strand of NZ_PKDG01000010.1, from coordinate 29,209 downwards.
ATCCACAGCGCGCTGATCTGCTCGCCCTGGCGCAGTGCCACCACGCCCAGGCACACCGCGCCGAGCAGCGCGAGCGCTGCCCAACCGATCTTGGAAAAACCGTTCATTCGGGAACCCTCCGACAAGTCGGGACAAGGGTCGCCCCATGCACGAGGCCGGTCAATCCGTAATGGCCGATTCAGCCTTCGACTTTGGTCGCAGTCCGCAGGCGTACTGGCATCAGAGCCAGCGAGAGCGCTTGAACAGTCGGTACAGGCCGAAACACGCCAGCGCCACGCCCGCGATCAGGACGGGGTAGGCGAAGCGTCCGCCGAGTTCCGGCATGTGCTCGAAGTTCATGCCGTACCAGCTGGTGATCAGGGTGGGCGCGGCGAGCAGCGCGGCCCAGGCACCCAGGCGTTTGACGATCTCGCCCTGGGCCAGCGTCACCAGCGAGAGGTTCACGCTGAGTGCCGTCGTCAGCATTTCGCGCAGCGTGTCGGTGTATTCGTTGACACGCAGCACATGGTCCTGCACGTCGCGGAAGTACAGCCGCACCTCTTCGGGGATCAGCGTGCTCTGCGAGCGGGTCAGCTGCGCCAGCACGTCCTGCAGCGGCGCCACCGCCAGACGCATCTGGGTCAGCTCGCGCTTCAGTTCGTACAGCTTCACCACCGTCACCCGGCGATAAGTGTCGGCGAAGATGTCCTTCTCCAGCGTGTCCAGCGTCTGCTTGAACTGGTCGATGATCGGCCGGTAGTTGTCGACGATGTAGTCGAGCACCGCATAGAGTCCATACGACGGACCGAGCGCGAGCAGGTCGGGTTCGCGCTGCACGCGTTCGCGCACCGGCGCATACGATAGCGACGCGCCGTGGCGCACGGTCACCAGGTAGCGCGGGCCGAGGAAGGCGTGGGTTTCGCCGAACCTGATGCGGTCGTCCACCACCTGCGCGGTATGCACGGCCACGAACAGCGAGTTGCCGTAGGCCTCCAGCTTCGGGCGCTGGTGCGCGTTCTGCGCGTCCTCGACGGCGAGGTCGTGCAGGCAGAATTCCTCCTGCAGTTTCTCCAGGATGGTGTCCGCCGGTTCGTACAGGCCCACCCAGATGAAGCTGCCGTCGTCGACGGCCAGCACATCGCTGATCTCGTCCAGGCTGATATCGCGTCGCTTCCCGCCTTTGTCGTATACCACGCAGTTGATGACGCACTGGGGCAGGGCGGGCTTCGTGTCGACGGTCGCGAGATCATTCATGGCGGGAATCGTGCGCCACGGAGCCGCGTCCGACAAGCCCGGTCCGCTGTTGTGGGAGCGACGTCAGTCGCGATGGCCGGTCCAGTACATCGCTGATCCCGGTTCGCGACTTACGTCGCTCCCACAACCAGGTCCACTTCACTGGGCGACGAAGCGGATCGCCTGGCCGCCACCCGGTGCCAGCTTCAGCGTCAGCGTGTCGCCACGCGTCACGCTGCGCTCCTCGATCGCGATGTCCTGCGGCGCGGTCTTCCAGTTCGCCTTGTCGCCGTCGCGGTAGATCTGTGCGGTGTAACGGCGGCCTTCGTCGAGGAAGGAGAGCGGCACGGTCAGCGTGCGTCCGTCCTCGTCGGTCAGCGAACCCAGATACCAGTTCGGGCCGCCGCGCTCCTTGCGGGCGATGGTCACGTAGTCGCCCACTTCACCGTTCAGCACGCGGGTGTCGTCCCAGTCCACCGGCACGTCCTTGATGAACTGGAACGGCGCCGGGTTCTTCTCGTAGTTCTCGAGGAGATCCGCGGCCATCTGCAGCGGGCTGTAGATGACGACATACAGCGAGAGCTGCTTGGCCCAGGTGGTGGCAATGCCGTCGGTGGAGCGCGTCTTCATGCCGAAGATGCCGGGCGTGTAGTCCATCGGCCCGGCGAGCAGGCGGGTGAACACCAGGTTGGCCTCGTGCTCCGGCGGATTGCCGGGCTGGCCCCAGGCGCTGAACTCCATGCCGCGCGCGCCTTCTCGGGTGATCCAGTTCGGATACGTGCGGCGCAGGCCGCTGTCCTTGATCGGCTCGTGCGGATTGACGGCGATATGGCGCTTCGCCGCCTCGGTCACCACCTTCAGGTGGTGGCGCGCCATGTCCTGGCCTTCGTGCCACGCATAGTGGCGCTTGCCGTCGGTGCCGGTGACCTTGGCCTGGCTGGCATCGGCCACATAGCCGGTCTTCACCGCAGGCACGCCGACGCGCTGGTACAGGTCGAACGCGGCATCGAGTTGCGACTCGTAGTGCGCGGCGTTGCCCGAGGTCTCGTGGTGGCCGATCAGCACCACGTTCTTCGAACGGGCGTAGCGGCTCAGCGCTTCGAGGTCGAAGTCGGGATACGACTTCGTGAAGCTGAAATCCTCGCCGTTGCCGAACCAGTCGCCGTCCCAGCCCACGTTCCAGCCTTCGACGAGCACGCCGCCGAAACCGTGCTTCGCGGCGAAATCGATGTGCTTGCGGACGTTCTCGTTGGTGGCGCCGTGCTTGGGGCCGGACGCCCAGCTCTTCAGCTCCAGGTGCATCTCCCACCACACGCCGACGTACTTCATCGGCTTCACCCACGACACGTCGCCGAGCGCGTTGGGCTCGTTGAGGTTGAGGGTCAGGGACGACATCGCCAAACCGGCGGCGTCATCGCTCAGAAGCAGCGTCCGCCAGGGCGTGTCGAACGGCGCGGCGCGCACCACCTTGCCTTCGCCGATGCCCGGTGTCAGGGCGGCTTTCAGCTTGCGGTCTTCGACGCGGGTCAGGTTCATGCCGCTGTAGTCGACCAGCGCGGCTTCGTGGATCGAGAGGTGGGTGCCGTCCTCGAACTTGAACGTGATCGGCGTCTGCGCATCGCCGACCTGCTGCACGGGCGTGCGGTGGTACAGGTATTCCTCGCGGTTCCATTCCCCGGCGGGAATCCACCACGCGGTCGCGTCACGGGCCAGCGAGAACTCGGTCAGCTCCTCGCTGATCTTCACCTGCTCCAGGCCGGGCTGCTTCGGGAAGCGATAGCGGAAGCCGACGCCGTCGTCGAACACGCGAAATACCACGTCGAAGCTGCGGAAGGGCTTGGCCTTCTCCTTCAGCGTGACCGTCAGTTCGTTGAAGTGGTTGCGGATGAAGCGGCGCTCGCCCCAGGGCTGCTCCCACGTTTCGTCGAACGCGCGCGTACGCGGCTGCACGATCTCGATGTTGCGCTCGAACTTCGGCGCGTCCAGCAGCAGGAAGCCGAGCCGCGACGGTGCGATGACCGGCTGGCCCTTGCGCGATACCGCGTACGCGGGGCGGCCATCGTTGTCGGTGGACAGCTCGACGATGAGGGAACCGTCCGGCGAGGTGACGCGTGGGCCGGGGCCGGCGTGCGCGGAGGCGGCGACGGCGAACACGACCGTCAGGGGCACGACAAACGTGGAGAGGAAACGGAGCATGCGACCCTCGCGATAGGCAGAGGGCCGCATCGTGCGTGGCGGGGCTCAGTGCGACAAGCGTCGCGGCATGAATACGTATGCAAGCGCCAGGTGCACCGGCAGCAGCAGGGCGATCCAGGTCTGGTTGTATTGCAGCCGCAACGGCAGCCAGTGCAGGAACCACGCGGCCAGCGCACCCGCGCCGATGGCCACGAGCAACCAACCGAACCAGCGCGGCGGCGTGCGGCGGCGCAGCACGGCAATTGCGCCGGGGATGAGCAGCACGCACAACGGATTGAGCAGCAGCAGATTGCGGTTCGCCCACGCGGCCCAGTGGTCGCTGAAACCCCACAGATAGACCAGCAGCGAGCCGCCGATGAAGCAGACGAGCCAGAACGGCAGCGCCACGGCGACGAGCGCGCGCGGCCAGCGTCGACCCGCCAGTGCCATGACGATCGCAACCAGCACGCCCGCACCCAGCCACGGCAGCCAGCGGCGGGGCGTCTCGACAGGCTCTGCCGCGATGCGGTGCGGCAGCAACTGCATCTCCGACTGCACCAGCGGTCGACCCGCGGCATTCTTCGCCTCGCGCAGGCTGTCGGCGAGGCGCATCGGCACGAACGCTTCCTCCCATCGCGACATGGGCTTGTCCGCATTCGGACCCAGCCCGAGGTCGAAGCCCAGCCACATCCACGTCGCCGGCGAGGCGAGCCGCACGGCCTCGCTGCGGAACGTGTTGCCGCGCGAGCGTCCGGCCAGCTGGGATTTCAGCCGGCCACCGAGCGCGGCGTCCAGCGCGTCGCGCACCTGGGTGGAGCAGTTGGAGGTGAAGTAGTCGTAGCGGTAGCGCGCGTTCTCGGGCTTGGCCCGTTCGGCCAACGCATCGGCCAGCGCCTGCGCCTGCTCGGGCTCGATGTCCAGCCACTGCAGCGACACGCCGCGTCCGCTGTCGCGGTACTGCGTCAGGTCCTGTTCGAACGGCAGTGCGACCAGGTAATACATCATGTGGCCGCGGGCGAAGTTGCCAACGAAGTCCGCTTCGCCCGGATCGAAGAAGCCGAAGTTGTACGAGATCGCATCGCCGCTGGCGGGATCGATCACCACGATGGCGTTGTGGCCGAAGCGCTCGAAGAACACCTCGCCCGGCTGCATCGTCGCCACGCCGATCCGCGGTGCCGCCCATGCCGTCGCCGCCAGCAACCACAGTGCGCCCAGCAGCGCCAGGCGCGTGGCCGCGCTACGCATCGGCCAGCACGCCGACGTGGAAGGCGTGCACGCGCCGCGCATCGGCACGCGCCACGCGGAACATGAAGCGCCCGAGTGTCAGTTCCTCGCCGGTTTCCGGGAGGTGGCCGATGGCGGCGGTGACCAGGCCGCCGACCGTGTCGTATTCGTCGTCGAGGAAGTCGGCGCCGAAGCGCTCGTTGAAATCGGCGATCGGCGTCAAGGCATCAACGACGAACTGGCCGTCGGCCTGCGCCGCGATCAGTGCGGCACCGTCCTCCGCGTCATCGTGTTCGTCGTCGATCTCGCCGACGATCTGCTCCAGCACGTCCTCGATGGTCACCAAGCCCGCCACGCCGCCGTACTCGTCCACGACGATCGCCATGTGGTTGCGCGACAGCCGGAACTCCTTCAGCAGCAGGTTGAGTTTCTTGGATTCGGGAATGAGCACCGCGGGCCTCAGCAACTCGCGCACGCTGCCCGGGCCATTGTCGGCGACGACGCCGCGCAGCAGGTCCTTGGCCAGCAGGATGCCAAGGATCTCGTCCTTGTTCTCGCCATGTACCGGGAAGCGCGAATGGCCGGACTCCACCACATCCTTCATCAGATCAAGGAAGCGCGCCTCCACCGGCAGCGAGACCATCTGCGCGCGCGGCACCATGACGTCGCCCACGGTCAGGTCGGCGACCGCGATGGCGCCTTCCATCATCTTCAGGGTGTCGCCCGCGATCAGGCCGTCGGACTGTGCATCGCGCAGGATGGCCACCAGATCGTCGCGTGTGCTGGGTTCGCCGGAAAACGCCGAGCTGAGGCGGTCCAGCCAGGTGCGCCGCTTCTCCGACGGTTTGTCGGAGCCATCCGGCGCGAGGGTACTGTCGTCTTCTGACATCTCTTCGGAAAGGTCGCCCGTGCGGGGCGTGGCGGCCAGTCTAACCCGGTTGGACCGCTGGCGCAGGCGCTTGGCCGGGGTCGGCAGGCGTGTCCGCGGGCTCGTCCTCCAGCATGTCCAGGCTGTAACTGCAGCCGACGAGGGTCTTGCCCGGGTGCGACGACACGTTGCTGACGTTGAGCACCGCCGAGTCGATCATGACCTTGCCGGTGTCCGGGTCGAGGGTTTCCTCGCTGCGGACTTCCTTGCCGAACATCGCCTTCTCGGGCGTGTCGATGGCGGTCTCCAGCGCCAGTTGCCTGGCCAGGGGGCGTGGATCGGGCAGGTCCAGCAGGGCGACCACGCCACCGCCGGAAAACGCGATGTGGGCTGTCTGGTGCCCGAACACGCGGATCGGCGACGCCAGCCGGTATTCGGTCATGAACATGTTCGCCTGCGGCAACGGCTGCCAGCCCTGGGCGACCGCCTTCAACGGGTCTTCAAGCGCCGGCGCCAACGCCATGAGCCGGGCCAGGTCGCCACGGCATTCGATCAGGGCGGCGAGGTCGACGGATGCGTCCTGCGCGGCGGCGGACAGCGGGAGCAGCAGCGCCAGCAACGGGGCGGACAAGGACGTGCGACGCATGCGATCAGTCTTCCGCATAGGGGTCGGCGATGCCGAGTTCGGCCAGGATCCCGCGCTCGAGCTGTTCCATGCATTCGGCTTCCTTGTCGTCCTCGTGGTCCCAGCCGAGCAGGTGCAGCGTCCCGTGCACGGTCATGTGGGCGTAATGCGCGGCGAGTGGCTTCTTCTGTTCCTTCGCTTCGCGCGCGACGACCGGCGCGCAGATCACCAGGTCGCCGAGCAGCGGCATCTTCACGCCCTTCGGCAGTTTGACGCCTTCCGCCATCTCCGCCGGGAAGCTCAGCACGTTGGTCGCATAGTCGCGCCCGCGGTAATGCCGGTTGAGCGCGCGGCCTTCCTTGCTGTCGACAATGCGGATGGCCAGGTCCGCCTCACGGATGCGGCCCTTCAGCGCCGCCGCCACCCACTTGCGGAAACTCACCGCGGACGGGATGCCGACACGCGGCAGGGCGTAGTTCACGGCGACTTCGAGGCGGACGGGACCTTGGGTCATGGGGTATGTCTCGGTAGAGTCGAGCCCGCTCGACTGCTCGTGGCGCCATCATCCTGCGGGGCAAAGCAGTCGGGCAAGCTCGACTGCGGTCGTCACGCGGCCGGTTCCGTCTCCGCGTCCTTGCCGTCGCGTGCATCGTAAGCCCGCACGATCTTCGCCACCAGCGGATGGCGCACGACGTCGCGACTGGTGAAGAAGTTGAACGAAATGCCGTCCACGCCGCGCAGTACCTCCAGCGCGTCCTTCAGGCCGGATTTCTGGTGCTTGGGCAGGTCGATCTGGGTCAGGTCGCCGGTGACGACGGCGGTGCTCCCGTATCCGATGCGCGTCAGGAACATCTTCATCTGTTCGATGGTGGTGTTCTGCGCTTCGTCCAGGATCACGAACGCGTCGTTGAGCGTGCGGCCGCGCATGTAGGCCAGCGGGGCGATCTCGATGACGTTCTTCTCCAGCAGCTTGACCACCTTTTCCACGCCGAGCATCTCGTACAGCGCGTCGTACAGCGGGCGCAGATAGGGGTCGACTTTCTGGGTGAGGTCGCCGGGCAGGAAGCCGAGCTTCTCGCCGGCCTCCACCGCCGGGCGCACCAGGATCAACCGCTGCACGCGCGATTCGTTCAACGCTTCGACGGCGCTGGCCACGGCCAGGAACGTCTTGCCGGTGCCGGCCGGACCGATGCCGAAGTTGATGTCGTGGGTGGCGATGGCATGCAGGTACTTGGCCTGGTTGGCGCCACGGCCGCGCACCGTGCCGCGCTTGACCTTGATGGCCACGTCCTGCGGCTGGTAGTCCTCGTCGGCGATGCGGTCGACGTTGGCGGCGTTCAGTCGCAGGTGGATGGCTTCGCTGTCGAAGGTCTCGCTGGCGGTTTCCTCGTACAGCGCATGCAGCAGCTTCTCTGCCGCCGCAGCGGACTTCTCCGGCCCGGTGACGCGGAAGATGGCGCCGCGGTTGGCGATCTCCACGCCCAGGCGCAGTTCTATCTGGCGCAGGTGCGCATCGAACGGACCGGCCAGGTTGGCCAGGCGCTCGACGTTCTCGGGTTGCAGGGTGAATTCGTGGTGGCTGGGTGCGGTCATGGGGCAGGCAGGGGTCTCAAGGCGTGGCGCTAGTGACGGGTGTGCTCGTCCGCGTCGTCCACCGGCCACTGGTGGAAGACGTAGACCTCGTCGTCGACGAGGGCCTGGTCGAAGTGTTCCTCCTCCGGCGCGTCATGGCGCTCGATCCGCACGGGTTCGTCCTCCACGGCGACGACCTCCCATCCCTGTTCGCGGACGAAGGCGATGGCGCGATGCATCGGATCCGGCACGAAATCCGGGCGCAGGTAGCAGGTGACGAAGGCCCCGCCGGCTTCCGCGAAATCAGGGCTGTCGGGCTGCGGACGGGCTTCCAGGGTGAACACCCACAGGCGCGGGCTGTCAGGGGAAATGGCGGCGATTCCGTTGGATACAAGGACGGGCGGCAGCGTAACCCGGCGGCGATGAGTCGGACCATCACGCGCCGCTCGTCGGATGTCGCTTGAAATTTAATTAAATCATAAATTAAATAAAGTCATGACCTCTTCGAAACCACCCAAGACCGACATGGCCGCCAACGGCACAACGACCGCCACGCCGCGCAAGCGCGCGCGCGGCCGTCGCCCGACCGCCGAATCCGCTGATCTCCGCGAGACGCTGCTAGACGCCGCGCTGGGCTGTTTCGTCAGGAAGGGAATCGCCGCCAGCTCCCTGCGCGATATCGCCAGCGAAGCCCACGTGACTCCGGCGCTGGTGCACTACTACTTCGGTGACAAGGCCCAGTTGCAAGCGGCGGTCGTGGCCGAGCGGCTGCTGCCGGTGGTGGCGCAGATGCGCACCCCGGTGATGCAGGCGGGTGAGGGCGACGTGGCGGGGCTGGTGGCCGGGTTCGTGCAGGGCATCGGCGGCGTGGTCGCGCAGCATCCCTGGCTGCCGACCCTGTGGGTGCGCGAAATCCTGTGCGAGGGCGGCGCGCTGCGCGAGGTGATGATCGGCCAGGTCGGCCCGCTGCTCCCGAAGATGATGGCGGGTCGTTTCGCCGCCGCACAGCAGGCCGGACGGCTCAACCCGGACCTCGATCCCCGCCTGCTGATGGTGTCGCTGATCGGGCTGACCATGTTCCCGATGGCGAGCGCACCGATCTGGCGCCAGTTGTTCGGCGCCGACGATATCGATTTCGACGACCTGCGTCGGCACACGCTGGTGCTGCTGGACCGCGGCCTGGAGCTCGACCATGCGAAATGAACCGACCCGCGCGACCCTCGCGATCGCGCTGATGGTGCTGGCCGGCTGCAAGCCGGATGCGCCGCAGGCGCTCGGCACGCTGGAGTGGGACCGGGTGACGCTGCCGTCGCCGGTCGCCGAGAAGATCGTGCGCATCGACGTGCGCGAAGGCCAGCAGGTGGCCGCAGGCGCGCCGTTGCTGCAGCTCGAACTGGCGCGCACCCAGTCGCAACTGGCCGCCGCACAGGCGCAAGCCACGCAGAGTCGCGAAGCCCTGGCAGAACTGCGCGCCGGCCCACGCGTCGAGGCCATCGCCCAGGCGCGTGCCAGCCTGGCCGCTGCGCAGGCACAAGTCCGGGATGCGGATGCCTATTACGCGCGCTTGCAACCGCTGGGGCGCCAGCGCCTGGTGGCGGCTTCCGAGGTGGATCGTGCGCGCGCGGCATCGCAGAGCGCGCAGGCGCAGGTGCGCGTGGCGCAGGCTGCGCTGCTGGAGTTGCAGCGCGGCACGCGCGTCGAGCAGGTCGCCCAGGGCGAGGCTGCCGCCGCTTCGGCCGATGCACAGGCGCGTGTGCAGGCGGTGACACTGGAAAAGCTCACCATCGTCGCGCCACGTGCGGGCCGCATCGACAGCCTTCCGTACAAGCTGGGTGACCAGGCACCGGTCGGTGCGCCCCTTGCGGTCATGCTGGTCGGCGATGCGCCGTATGCGCGCGTGTACCTGCCGCAGGCGATGCGCAACCGGCTGAAAGTCGGCGACACCGTGCGCGTGCGCCTGGAGGGCGAGAGTGCGACACACGCGGGCCGCGTGCGGATGATCCGGAGCGAGCCCAGCTTCACGCCGTACTTCGCGCTGACCGGTCAGGACGCCGCGCGCCTGAGTTACCTCGCTGAAATCAGCCTGGGCAAGGACGCCGCCAGCCTTCCGGTAGGCGCGCCGCTGCATGTGGTGTCCGATGGCGACGAATGACGAGGGAATGGCGATCCGCGTCCGCGGGCTGACCAAGCGCTTCGGTGCGTTGGTTGCGGTGAACGGCGTCGACCTCCAGGTGCCGCGTAGAAATGTCTACGGCTTCCTTGGGCCGAATGGTTCCGGCAAGTCCACCACCATCCGCATGTTGTGTGGCTTGCTGACGCCGACCGCGGGCGCCATCGAAGTGCTGGGCCTGCGCATCCCGGAACAAGCCGAGCAGCTGCGTACGCGCATTGGCTACATGACGCAGAAATTCTCGCTGTTCGAAGACCTCACTGTCCGCGAGAACCTCGAGTTCCTCGCCGCGGTGCAGGACATCCCGCGTGCGCAGGCGCGGCGTCGCATCGATGAACTGGTCGAGCAGTACCACTTCCAGGACCGGCAGAAGCAACTGGCCGGCACGATGAGCGGCGGGCAGAAGCAGCGCCTCGCGCTCGCGGGCGCGGTGATCCATTCGCCGGAGCTGCTGTTCCTCGATGAACCGACCAGCGCGGTCGATCCCGAATCGCGCCGCGATTTCTGGGAAAAGCTCTTCGAGCTCGCCGACGCCGGCACCACGCTGCTGGTGTCCACGCACTACATGGACGAGGCCGAGCGCTGCCATCGCATCGCCATCCTCGATCGTGGGGTGCTGGTGGCGGACGGCACGCCCGATGCGCTGACGGGGGAGCTCGCCGGACGCACGCTGGTCGTGGAAGCGCCGGAGCCGCGCCAGGCGCAGAAAGTCCTCGTCGGCCTGCCCGGCGTGATCAGCGTGGCGCAGATCGGCAACGTGCTGCGCGTGCTGCTGGCCGAGAATGGACAGGCCGCGGACCGCATCGCACAGGGCCTGCGCACGGCTGGCATCAGCGCGGAGGTGTCGGCGGCGCCGGCCAATCTGGAAGACGTGTTCGTCTCCGCCACGCGCGGCCAGCCGGCGCGCGAGGAGGCCGCATGAAGTTCCGCCGCCTGATGGCCGTGATGGTGAAGGAACTGCGGCAGATGCGGCGCGACCGCATCACGCTGGCGATGATCGTGGGCATCCCGGTGATGCAGTTGCTGTTGTTCGGTTACGCGATCAACACCAACCTGCGCGACCTGTCCGCCGGCATCGCCGACCAGTCGCGCACGGCCGCGTCGCGCGCGCTGGTGATGGATATCGTCGCCACCGGCGTGGTCACCCCGACGAAGGAAGCTGCGACGCCGCAGGAACTCGTGCAGGCGATGCGCCGGGGCGAGATCAGCATCGGCGTGGTGATCCCGCCGGACTACGAGCGCCGCCGTGCGGAAGGCCGCGAAGCCGTGCAGATCTTCGTCGACGGCAGCGACAACGCCGTGCAGAGCGCCGCCGCGCAACTGGCGCAGATGCCGCTGGACGGCAGCAGCAGCCCGCTGGCGACGCGCACGATCAGCGTGGTCGGCTTCTACAACCCGCAGCGGCGCTCGGCGGTGAACATCGTGCCGGGGCTGATCGGCGTGATCCTGACGATGACGATGGTGCTGTTCACCGGCGTGGCCATCGTGCGCGAACGCGAGCGCGGCAACATGGAACTGCTGATCGCCACGCCCGTCAGCAGCGCGGAACTGATGATCGGCAAGGTGTTGCCCTACGTGGCCATCGGTTTCGTCCAGACCACGGTGGTGCTGGCGCTGGGCATGTGGCTGTTCCAGGTACCGCTGGGCGGCAGCCTGCTGCACGTGTACATCGCCGCCTGCCTGCTGATCATCGCGAACCTGACGCTCGGCCTGCTGATCTCCACCGGCGCCAAATCGCAGTTCCAGGCAATGCAGATGACGTTCTTCATCTTCCTGCCATCGATCCTGCTGTCCGGCTTCATGTTTCCCTTCGCCGGCATGCCGAAGGTCGTGCAGTGGATCGCCGAGGCGCTGCCGCTGACCCACTTCCTGCGCCTGATCCGCGGCGTGATGCTGCGCGGTGCCAGCCTGTGGGAGCTGTGGCCGGACGTGCTCGCGTTGCTGGCCTTCACCACGGTGATGATGACGGCGGCGATCCTGCGGTTCCGCAAGCGGCTGGACTGATAGGCTGGCGACCTTCCGACAAGAGGAGCGAGCGATGGACGACGCAGCGATCGGTGCGGTGGTGGATGCCATGTACGCGATGATCTCGGGTCTGGCGGGCCCGCGCGACTGGTCGACACAGGACGATGTCTTCCATCCCGACTGCCGCCAGATCCGCACGGGCGTGGATGCGCAGGGCGCGCCGTGGCGGCTGTCTTTCTCACTGGCGGAGTACCGTGCCAACGCGGACGCTCTGCTGGCGGAGATGGATTTCTTCGAGGTGGAGACCGGGCGGGAGATCCGCGTGTTCGGCAACATCGCCCATGTCTGGAGCGCCTACGAGGCCCGCCACGCGCCCGGCGATGCGGTGGCGGAACGCCGCGGCATCAACAGCATTCAGCTCTACAAGGGCGAGGACGGCTGGAAGATCATCCACATGATCTGGGACAACGAGCGCGACGGCGTGCCCCTGCCTGCCGTCGGCTGAGGTGCGACGTCAGTCGGTGCCGGCGATGCGGCCGCGCAGGGAATTGGTCAGCGCTTCCGTGATCACCACGTCGACGAACTGGCCGACCAGGCGTGGATGGCCGGGGAAGTTCACCGAGCGCATGTTCTCGGTCTTGCCGGTCAGCTCGGTCGGGTTCTTCTTCGACGGGCCTTCCACCAGCACCGACTGCACCGTGCCCACCATGCGTTGCGAGATGCCCGCGGCGTAGGCGTTGATGTGCTGCTGCAGGCGCTCCAGGCGCGCATGCTTCACGGCGTCCGGCGTGTCGTCTTCCAGGTCCGCGGCGGGCGTACCAGGGCGACGCGAGTAGATGAAGCTGAAGCTCTGGTCGAAGCCGACGTCCTCGAGCAGCTTCATCGTCTTCTCGAAATCGGCATCGGTTTCGCCGGGGAAGCCGACGATGAAATCCGAGCTGATCGAGATGTCGGGCCGCACCGCGCGCAGCTTGCGGATCTTCTGCTTGAACTCGAGCGCGGTGTAGCCGCGCTTCATCGCCGAGAGGATGCGGTCGCTGCCCGCCTGCACCGGCAGGTGCAGGAAGTTGGCCAGTTGCGGCACGTCGCGGTAGGCGTCCACCAGCGAGTCGCTGAACTCGAGCGGGTGCGAGGTGGTGAAGCGGATGCGGCCGATGCCGTCGATCTCGGCGATGGTGCGGATCAGCAGGCCCAGGTCGGCGACCTCACCGTCGCCGTAGGGGCCGCGATACGCGTTGACGTTCTGGCCGAGCAGGTTGATTTCGCGCACGCCTTGCGCGGCGAGCTGCGCCACTTCCACCAGCACGTCCTCGAATGGTCGACTGACTTCCGTGCCGCGGGTGTAGGGCACCACGCAGAACGAGCAGTACTTCGAGCAGCCTTCCATGATCGACACGAACGCGGAAGGACCTTCGGCGCGCGGCTCGGGCAGGCGGTCGAACTTCTCGATCTCGGGGAAGCTGATGTCCACCTGCGGCTTGTTCTGTTCGCGGCGGGCGCGGATCAGTTCCGGCAGGCGGTGCAGGGTCTGCGGGCCGAACACCAGGTCCACGTAAGGCGCGCGCTTGACGATCGCCTCGCCTTCCTGGGAGGCCACGCAGCCGCCGACGCCGATGATGACGTCGCGGCCGCCCGCCTTCAGCGCCTTCCAGCGGCCCAGTTGGCTGAAGACCTTCTCCTGCGCCTTTTCGCGGATGGAGCAGGTGTTGACCAGCACCACGTCCGCTTCCTCGGGGTTGTCGGTCAGCTCGAGACCGTCGGAGGCGGCGAGCACGTCGGCCATCTTGGCCGAGTCGTACTCGTTCATCTGGCACCCGTGGGTCTTGATGTACAGCTTCCCGCGCACGACGTCCGGGTTGCGCGGCCCGGCCTGCGGCAGCGGGACGAGGGTGGGGTCGGTCACGGCGGGGCCGGCCGTGGTCGGCAGGTCGGGGGCTTGCGTCCCGGTCATGGCGCTTAATCCAGTCGGGTGGAGCGGGCAGGGCCGCGTAGTTTACGCGCTGGGGCGGCCGGAACCCGTACCGGATGGCGTTGATAGCGGGTAACAGGCCATCCCTGGCCGCCGTGCCGCCGGCTGTTGGAACTCCGACCGGCCGCACAGATTGGAGGAACCCTTTGTTGGACAAGGACTTGGCAATCCCCCGGGAATTCGGGACACTGCGCGGCATGAGGGGGACTCTGACGCTTCTGGCCGTGCTGGCCGCGTTGACCGCACTGCCAGCCAGCGCGGGCACGCTGTACAAGTGCACCGGCGCCGACGGCGTGCCGGCGTATGTCAGCAAGCGCGTCAGTGGTTCCAGTTGCGAAGTCGTGAGCCGCTACACGCCCGAACGCAGTCGCCCGACCCAGGTCGCCTCCGTGTCCCGGCCCGCCGAGGCAACGCCGGCCATCGGCGCCGCCGTCTCGCCCGCCCTGTCGGATTCCGCCAGTGCCATCGTCCCGGCCGCCGTCCCGGCGCCGGCGCCCGCCGCGACCGGTCCGCGCCGCGTGGTCAGCGGACAAGTCTATTCGTACATCAAGGACGGCGTCCGTCATTACACCAGCGCGCGCCCGCAGGGCGGCACGCAGGTGGCCAGCCTGCGCACCATCAAGTACAGCTACATCGAAACGTGTTTCGCCTGCGGCAACCCCGGCGTCGACTTCGGCCGGCTGCGGCTGAACACCTCCGCCTACCAGGCCGAAATCGCTGCGGCATCGCGCGAGTTCGGCGTGGAGGAGGCCATCCTGCGCGCGATCATGCACGCCGAGTCGTCCTACAACCCGATGGCGCTGTCGCATGCGGGTGCCCAGGGCCTGATGCAGCTGATGCCGGCCACGGCGCGCCGGTTCGGCGTGACTGACTCCTACAATGCCGGCCAGAACATCCGCGGCGGCGCGCAGTACCTGTCCTGGTTGCTCAAGCGCTTCAATGGGAACCTGACGCTGGCGGCCGCCGGTTACAACGCAGGCGAAGGCGCAGTGGACCGCCATGGCGGCGTCCCGCCGTACAAGGAAACCCAGCGCTACGTGCAGCGCGTCGCCGTGCTGGCCGACCGCTACCGCCAGGCGGTCGCCGCGCGTTGAGTCGTGGCGGGCGCCTCGGGCGCACGCAAGCCATTGATTCCACGGCAGCCGTTGTCGGCCCATTAAGCCATCCGTTACACTTTGCCGTCTTTTGCGGCCCGCGTCTGTGTCTGGGTGCGGCCTTGGCAGCCTTTTTTGCTACCTGATTGTTTTGCGGAGTGCCGGATGGCCATCGATGGGGTCAATGGGCCTGTGAATACGGGCCGACGCCGGTTCCTGACTGCGACCACCGCGGTGGTGGGTGCAGTGGGTGCCGGCATTGCAGCTGTACCTTTTATCAAGTCGTGGAATCCGAGCGCCCGGGCCAAGCTGGCCGGTGCTCCGGTGACTGCCGATCTCACCGGCCTGCAGGAAGGCCAGCGGCTGATCCTGGAATGGCGCGGCCAGCCGATCTGGATCGTCAAGCGTTCCAAGGCGATCCTGGACGCACTGCCGACGCTGGATGCGAACCTGCGCGACCCGCAGTCCACCAACAAGGACCAGCAGCCGTCGTACATCACCGGCGAGACGCGCTCGCTGAAGCCTGAAATCTCCGTGCTGGTCGGCCTGTGCACGCACTTGGGCTGCTCGCCGGAAATGGCCGCCGAGATCAAGCCCGAGCCGTACGATCCGAACTGGAAGGGCGGCTACTTCTGCCCCTGCCACAAGTCGCGCTTCGACATGGCCGGCCGCGTGTTCCAAGGCGTGCCCGCACCCACCAACCTGGTGGTGCCGCCGCACTTCTACCAGGACGACAACACCATCGTGATCGGCCTCGATCCGCAAGGGGGCGCGTAAGCCATGGCGAACATCATCACCCGCGCCGCCGATGGCGTAGTGGACTGGTTCAACGCGCGCGCGCCGGGCTTCATGCCCGTGTACCGCAAGCACATGAGCGAGTACTACGCGCCAAAGAACTTCAACATCTGGTACATCTTCGGCGTGCTGTCGATCGTGGTGCTGGTCAACCAGATCCTGACCGGCATCTTCCTGACGATGCACTTCAAGCCGAGCGCGGCGGAAGCCTTCGCCTCGGTCGAATACATCATGCGCGACGTGGAGTGGGGCTGGCTGATCCGCTACATGCATAGCACCGGCGCGTCGCTGTTCTTCATCGTCGTCTACATCCACATGTTCCGCGGCCTGATGTACGGCTCGTACCAGAAGCCGCGCGAACTGGTGTGGATTCTCGGCATGCTGATCTACCTGGTGCTGATGGCCGAAGCCTTCCTGGGCTACGTGCTGCCGTGGGGCCAGATGTCGTTCTGGGGCGCCAAGGTCATCATCTCGCTGTTCGGCGCCATCCCGGTGATCGGCAACGGCCTGACCGAGTGGATCATGGGCGACTACCTGCCCAGCGATGCCACGCTCAACCGCTTCTTCGCGCTGCATGTCATCGCGCTGCCGCTGGTCCTGCTGCTGCTCGTGGTGCTGCACATCTTCGCCCTGCACGAAGTCGGCTCGAACAACCCCGACGGCGTCGAGATCAAGAAGGGGCCGAAGGGCAACCGCTGGTCGCCCACCGCCCCGGCCGACGGCGTGCCGTTCCATCCGTATTACACGGTCAAGGACGGGTTCTACGTCGGTTGCTTCCTGATCCTGGCGGCCTTCATCGTGTTCTTCGCGCCGGCCATGGGCGGCTGGTTCCTGGAGCACGACAACTTCAGCGAAGCGAACAAGCTGGTCACCCCGGCGCATATCAAGCCGGTGTGGTACTACACGCCCTACTACGCCATGTTGCGCGTGGTGCCCAACAAGCTGGGCGGCGTGCTGGTGATGTTCGGCGCCATCGCGATCCTGTTCCTGGTGCCCTGGCTGGACCGCGCCAAGGTCAAGTCCTACCGCTACCGCGGCGTGCTGTCGAAAGTGCTGCTGGGCCTGTTCGCGATCAGCTTCGTCTGGTTGGGCAAGATCGGTGCGGGCCCGGGTACGGATCCGGTGGAAACCATCATCGGCCGCTTCCTGACCGGCTTCTATTTCCTGTTCTTCCTAACCATGCCGATCTGGACCAAGATCGACAAGACCAAGCCAGTGCCCGAGCGGGTGACGACGCATGACTAAGACTTTCGCCTCTCGCCTAGCTGTGTTCGCCAGCGGGTTGCTGATCTCGTTCTCCGCGTTCGCCGCCGAGGGCGGCGCCACGCTTCAGGCCGGCAACGACCTGGGTGACCGCGCGTCGCTGCAGCGCGGTGCGCAGCTGTACATGAATTACTGCGCCGGCTGCCACTCGCTGAAGTACATGCGCTACTCGCGCATCGCCGACGACCTGGGCCTGACCGAAGACGAGGTGATGAACAACCTCAACTTCACCGGCGCCAAGTTCGGCGAACAGGTGCAGGTGTCCATGCCGGCTGCGGGTGGCGAGAAGTGGTTCGGCAAGATGCCGCCGGACCTGAGCGTCATCTCCCGCGTGCGTGGCAGTGACTGGATCTATACCTACCTGAAGTCGTTCTACCTGGACGAATCGCGTCCGCTGGGCTGGAACAACAAGCTGTTCCCCAACGCCTCCATGCCCAACCCGCTGTGGGAGCTGCAGGGCCTGCAGCACGCCGAATTCGGTCCGGTCGATCCGGCCACCGGCGAGCGCCATGTGGAAAGCCTGAAGGTGACGCAGGCCGGCCGGCAGGACGCGCGTGAGTTTGACCAGACTGCGCGCGACATCACCAACTTCCTGGAGTATGTCGGCGAGCCGGCGGCCCTGAAGCGCCAGAGCATCGGCGTGTGGGTGATCCTGTTCCTGGCGGCACTCACGTTCCTGGCCTACCTCCTGAAGGAGGAGTACTGGAAGGACGTCCACTAAGGACGCCGCATCTGCCGCCACGGCGCGGGCACACGCCCGCGCCGTAGACGGAGTTGCCGGGCATTGGGGTTGCTTGGCTTTTTCCGGCGGGGATTGCACACTCAGGGACCGGGGCGACCTTCGGCAAGGGGCCGATGGCGTCGGTGCGATCGGCGGATTCCGGTCGTCGGAGAGCCGTGAATGGCTGCGAGCCCACGTATGCGCAATACACTGACGTTGTTTTCCTCCACCGATGACGTGCTCTGCCACCGCGTGCGGCTGGTGCTCGCCGCGAAGGGCGTGAGCTACGACCTGGTGCCGGTGGATCCGCAGAACCCGCCTGAAGACCTCATCGATCTGAATCCCTACCATTCCGTGCCCACGCTGGTGGAGCGCGATCTGGTGCTCTACGCCGCGTCGGTGGTCAGTGAATACCTCGACGAGCGCTATCCGCATCCGCCGCTGATGCCGGTGGATCCGCTTTCCCGCGCCCGCCTGCGCCTCGCCATGCTGCGCATCGAGCACGACTGGGTGCCGCAGGTGCAGGCCATCCAGCTGGGCAACAAGCAGCAGGCGGAAGCCGGTCGCAAGCGCCTGAAGGAACTCCTGACGGCGTCCGTGCCGCTGTTCAAGGCGAGCAAGTTCTTCCTCAATCCCGAGATGAGCCTGGCCGACTGCGCCATGGCGCCGATCATCTGGCGCCTGCCGTCGCTGGACGTGCCGCTGCCCAAGGACGGCAAGGCGATCGAGGACTATGGCAACCGTATCTTCCGGCACCCCGGCTTCCTGCGCAGCCTGACGGATGCGGAGAAGAAGCTGCGCGAAATCCCGGCCTGACCGGCTGCCGTGCAGGATCAGGCCGACGCGATGCGATTGGCTGCCGAGAAGTGAAATGACCGACGCCTCTTCCCGCATGACCAGCCATCGCCCGTACCTGTTGCGGGCCCTGAACGAGTGGATCGCCGACAACGGCATGACGCCGCACCTGCTGGTCGACGCGACGATGGCCGGCGTGCAGGTGCCCGCCAGCGCGGTAAAGGAAGGCAAGGTGGTGTTGAACATCGCCGAGCGCGCCGTGGTGCGGTTGATGATCGACAACGATGCGGTCAGCTTCACCGCCCGCTTCGGCGGCGTGAGCTACGCGGTCCATGTGCCGATCAGCGCGGTGCTGGCGATCTATTCGCGCGAGACAGGGCAGGGCATGGCGCTGCCGGACGACGTCCCGCACGACGCGGAGGCGAGCGGCGACCACGAGGATGCCGCGCATGCACAGGACTCGCCCCCCGATGACGACACCCCGCCGCCCGGTGGCGGCAAGCGTCCGCCGTTCCTGCGCGTGGTGAAGTAAGTCCGTTGCGTCGGGCGTCCGCCGTCTGCGGCGGTCAGTGCCGCTCGATCGACGTCACCGACGGGGTGACCGGTCCGACGAAGGCGACCAGCTGCCCCTTGCGCAGCACCAGGCGTCCGACATGGCGGTCGATGCCGTCGTGCGAGTACTCGAAGCGGAAGCTGCGTTCGAAGCCCAGCCACCCATCCTCGCCCCGGCGCAGGCGCCACCCGCTGGCATGCACGCTCTGGTCGAGCCAGATGACCCCGGCAGCTTCGCAGGCGTTCCGCCCCAGCGCGATGGCGCGCTCGGCCGCCGCGCGCGCCGCATTCCAGTAGGCGAAGGCGGCGCCGGCCGCGATCAGCCACAGCAGGGCGCTCAGCGGCGACATGCCGGCCTCACGGTGCGGGACCGAGTTTCATCGACAGGTCGATGGCGTGCACGTGCTTGGTCAGGCCGCCGATCGACACGAAGTCGACACCGTCGTCAGCGATGCTCCGCAGCGTGGTCAGGTCGACGCCGCCCGACACCTCCAGCGGAATGCGGCCCGCATAGGGAGCCGCCTTCGCGCGGCGGACGGCTTCCCGACGCGTATCGGCGTCGAAGTCGTCGATCAGGATGCGTTCGCAGCCCTCGGACAGTGCTTCGTCGAGCTGCGCCAGGGTTTCCACTTCCACGATCAGCGGCAACGACGGCTGCGCTTAGCGAGCGGTGCGTATGGCGGCGGCCAGCGATCCGGCGGCACGCACATGGTTCTCCTTGAGCATCACCGCATCGTAGAGACCGACGCGATGGTTCCTTCCACCGCCGCAGAGGACCGCGTACTTCTGCGCCAACCGCAAGCCCGGCAGCGTCTTGCGCGTATCCAGGACGGTGCACCCCGTGCCCCGCACCGCGTCGACATAGGCGGCGGTGGCGGTGGCGGTGCCGCTGAGGGTCTGCATGAAATTCAGCGAAGAACGTTCGGCAGTGACGAGCGCGCGCGTGCGCCCGGCGAGCGTGGCGAGCACGGTGCCGGGCTGCACCCGGTCGCCGTCCCGCACGCGCCAGTCGATGCGGACCTCCGGATCGAGTGCGCGATGGCAGGCCTCGAACCACGGACTGCCCGCCACGATGGCTGCCTCCTTGCAGAGCAGGTAAGCGATGTCGGCGGCGTCGGGCAGCAGGGCGGCGGTGACATCGCCACTGCCGATGTCCTCGGCAAGCGCGCGGGCCACATCCGACGCGATGGCATCCGCGGGCGGCGGCGTCGGGCGCGTGCTCATCGCGAGGGGAAGTCCCCCGCCTGCGCGGTGGCGATCGCCTCCTCGGCCAGCAGCACGGGAATGCCGTCCTCGACGCGATACACGGTCTTGCGGTCGTGCGTGACGAGCGCTTCGCGCAGCGGCTCGGCCTGCGTGGTGTCATCGGCACGCTTGACGTGTCCCTCGCCGATGGCGCGGTTGAGCGCTTCCAGCCCGCGCGCTTCGAGCATGGCCAAGGGCTGGCGGGTGGCGGGGCAGCAGAGAAGGTCGAGCAGTTTGCGGTCCATGTGGGGACTCGATCAGCGGTTCGGTCAGGAGGGTAGAATACGTCTTTGCGACAGAGGACGGCCATGACCGCCAGTGCTTCCCGCCCCATCGTGGGCATCGTGATGGGTTCCCGGTCCGATTGGGAGACCATGCAGCACGCTGCGCAGAAGCTGGATGCGCTCGGCGTTCCTTACGAGGTGAGAGTGGTCTCGGCGCATCGGACTCCGGACGTGCTGTTCTCGTACGCCGACGAAGCCGCCTCGCGCGGGTTGCGCGCCATCATCGCCGGTGCAGGCGGCGCGGCCCATCTGCCGGGCATGCTCGCCGCGAAGACCGCCGTGCCGGTGCTGGGTGTACCCGTGCAGTCGAAGGCGCTCAACGGCATGGACTCGCTTTTGTCCATCGTGCAGATGCCGGCGGGCATTCCGGTGGCGACCTTCGCCATCGGCAATGCCGGGGCAGCGAATGCCGGCCTGTTCGCCGCGGCGCTGCTGGCGCCGGAGCATCCGGCCATCGGTGCCGCGCTCGCGGCGTTCCGCAGCCGCCAGACCGACGACGTGATGGCGCACGACGACCCGCGCCAGCCGCTATGACGACCGTCGGCATCCTGGGCGGTGGGCAATTGGCGCGCATGCTGGCGCTGTCCGGCGCGCCACTGGGCTTGCGCTTTCTCGTGATGGATACCGCCGCGGATGCGTGCGCCGGCCAGTTCGCACCGCTGCTGGTGGGCGACTACCGTGACGAAGCGGCGTTGGCCGAATTCGCTTCGAAAGTCGACGTGGCCACCTTCGACTTCGAGAACGTGCCCGCGGAGAGCGCGGAGTGGCTAGCCGGCCGCGTACCGGTGTTCCCCAATCCGCGCGCGCTGGCGGTGGCGCAGGATCGCCTGGTCGAGAAGAGCCTGTTCCGCGATCTGGGGATTCCGGTCGGCGACTTCGCCGATGTCGGCAGCCTCGAGATACTGCGCCGCGAGGTCGAACGACTCGGAGGCGCGTGCATCCTCAAGACGCGTCGCCTGGGTTATGACGGCAAGGGACAGTTCCGCATCAAGTCGCCGGAGGACGTGGATGCGGCGTGGCAGGCATTGGGGACGCAGGCAGGGACCGTCGGCCTGATCGTCGAAGCCTTCATCCCGTTCGAGCGGGAGCTGTCCGTGGTCGCCGTGCGTAGCCGCGATGGCGAATTCCGCACTTGGCCGTTGACCGAAAACTGGCATGTCGACGGCGTGCTGTCGGCCAGCCTTGCGCCGGCACACGTGGATGCGGCACTCGCCGAAGCGGCATGTGCGCACGCACGGCGGCTGGCGGAGTCGCTCGACTACGTGGGCGTGTTCGCGCTCGAACTGTTCTACCGGAACGGCGAACTGCTCGCCAACGAGATGGCGCCGCGTGTACACAACTCCGGCCACTGGACCATCGAAGGTGCGGAGACGTCGCAGTTCCAGAACCATCTGCGCGCCGTGCTGGGCCTGCCACTCGGCGACACCCGCGTGCTGGGCCACGCCTGCATGTTGAACTGGATCGGTGAGATGCCCGAGGCGTCGTCCGTACTCCAGGAGGCCGGCGGCCACTGGCACGACTACGGGAAGGAGCCGCGAGAGGGGCGCAAGGTGGGCCACGCCACGGTCCGCGCCGACGATGCCGCATCGCTCGCCCACGCCTTGGCCCGCATCGGTGTCGCACTCGAGCGCCAGGCGCAGGTCGCGCCGGTCATTGCGCGCCTGACCGGCTGACGCGGGCGATCATCGGCGGAAAACGCAGAACGGCCGGCTCATCCGGCCGTTCTGATGCGTGCGGCATCGCGCCTCAGCGGCAGCGGCCGAAGCGGTCGGGCGATGCGCCCGGCCCGCCCTTCGGGCCGGGCGGATTCTCCCAGTTGGTACCACGGCCGCCGTGCGGTCCCGGCGGGTTGTTGTCGAGGTCCAGCCAGCAACGCCTGGCCTGGTTCCACAGGCCGTAGCGGGGATGCCAATAGCCGTACTGGGGATTGAAGTAGTAGCCGTTCTTCCCCACGACGAACTCGTAGCGCTTGCCGCCGTGCCGGTACCAGCGGCGATCAGGCGACGCACCCGGGCCGCCCTTCCAGCCGGGCGGATTCTCCCAGTTGGTGCCGCGGCCGCCGGCCGGGCCGGGCGGATTGTTGTCGCGGTCGCGTGGCGCCGCGTCGGCGTTCGCCGACATCGCCAGCAGGACGGTGAGCAGGGATCCAGCCAATCCGTAACGCAGTGCCATGGTGTTCTCCTCGGGGTTGGGACCACGGCTCCTGGAACGCCCGCGCCCGCGCCGTTGTTGACGCGTGGCCTCGCCGCATTCATCGGCCAGCCAGCGTCGCGAAAAAAAACAGCCGGGTTTCCCCGGCCGTTTCCGAAGCGTGCAGGCGCCCGCGATCAGCGCAGGTTGCCGGCCACGAAGTCCCAGTTGACCAGGGCCCAGAACGATTCAACGTACTTCGGACGCGCGTTGCGATAATCGATGTAGTAGGCGTGCTCCCACACGTCGATCGTCAGCAGCGGCTTGTCTTCGCCCGTCAGCGGGGTGGCCGCATTCGACGTGCTGGCCAGCGCCAGCGAACCGTCCGGACGCTGCACCAGCCAGCCCCAGCCGGAACCGAAGGTGCCGATGGCGGTCTTGGTGAACTCTTCCTTGAACTTCGCGAAATCGCCGAACGCCTTGTTGATCAGTTCGCCCAGCTTGCCGCCTGGCTCGCCACCGCCGTTGGGCTTCAGGCAGTTCCAATAGAAGGTGTGGTTCCACACCTGCGCGGCGTTGTTGAACATGCCGCCCTGCGACTTGCGCACGATGTCCTCAAGCGATGCATCGGCGAACTCGGTGCCCTCGATCAGCTTGTTGAGGTTGTCGACGTAGGTCTTGTGATGCTTGCCGTAGTGGAAGTCGATCGTTTCGCCGGAAATGTGCGGCTCAAGCGCGGTGCGGTCGTAGGGCAGGGGGGGCAGTTCGATGGCCATGGCTCGGTTCCTTACGCTAGGCGGGTCAAAGGGGGATGCCCGGCATCGGTGGGCGATGCAAAGGCTTACACTATGCAATCCGCAGGCGCAGCCGGCGGAACGGACCGAAAGTGTACCCGACGGTGGTTGCCAAACCGTCAAGGAAGGAGAAATCAGCATGCCGGTGATGGAACGCATCCAGGCCGAAGTGGATGGCCACCCGATCGTCCTTTTCATGAAGGGCACGCCGCAGTTCCCGATGTGCGGTTTCTCCAGCCGTGCCGTGCATGCGCTGCGCGATGCCGGTGCCGAACACCTGCACGTCATCAACGTGCTGGAGGAGCCGGAGATCCGTGCGAACCTGCCGCGCTTCTCCAATTGGCCGACCTTTCCCCAGCTCTTCATCAATGGCGAACTGATCGGCGGCTGCGACATCACCCTGGAACTGCACGAATCCGGCGAGTTGCGGCGGATCGTGACCGAGGCCTTCGCTCCGTGAGTCTGGTCGGCCTCCCCACGCGCGCGCCGCGTGCGCTCGATCAGCGCGTCGTGCTGGTCAGCGGTGCCCATGGTGGCCTGGGCAGTGCCGCAGCGGTGGCGTGTGCTGAGGCGGGCGCCACCGTGGTACTGCTCGGACGCAAGGTGCCCAAGTTGAACCGCGTGTACGACGCGGTGGCCCAAGTCGGTGCGGAACCGCTGCTTTACCCGCTGGACCTCGAAGGCGCCACGCCCGACGACTATGCAGAACTCGCCGATCGCCTGCATGCCGGCTTGGGCCGGCTGGACGGCGTGCTGCATTGCGCGGCCGAGTTCAAGGGGCTGACCCCGCTCGAACACACCGATCCGGCGGCATTCGCGCGCGTCGTGCATGTGAACCTCACTGCGCCCTGGTGGCTGTCGCAGGCCTGCCTGCCCCTGCTCAAGCAGTCGGACGACGCGGCGCTGGTCTTCAGTGTTGACGACCTGTCGCGTGTCGGGCAGGCCTATTGGGGCGCTTACGGCGTCGCCGAGCATGCGCTGACATCGCTGGTCGGCATGCTGCATGCCGAACTGGCCACCGGCCCCGTGCGGGTGTCCGCGCTGCAACCGGGGCCGATGCGCACCGGGCTCCGCTCGCGCGCGTACGCCGACGACACCGACGCGCAGGCGTGCGAGGCGAAGGAATACGCCTCGGCCTGTGTCACCCTGCTGTCATCTGCCGGCGCCACGCACAGGGGGCAGATATGGAAGGTACGGGCATGACCATCCTGTCGGCGGCGCTGCTGCTGTTCCTGATCCTGGATCCGCTGGGCAACGTCCCGGTGTTCCTCAGCGTGCTCAAGCCGCTGCCGCCGCGTCGCCAGCGCATCGTCGTTGTGCGCGAACTGCTGATCGCGCTCGCGGTACTCATGCTGTTCCTGTGGTGCGGCAAGTACGCGCTCGAAATGATGCACCTGCGGCAGGAGTCGGTGGCGATCGCCGGCGGCATCGTGCTGTTCCTGATCGGCGTGCGGATGATCTTCCCGCGTCCCGAAGGGTTGATGGGCGAACTCCCCGGCGGCGAGCCTTTCATCGTGCCGCTGGCTATCCCGCTGGTGGCCGGCCCCTCGGGCATGGCCGCCGTGATGTTGATGGGCAGCAACGACCCGTCCCGTCTTGGCGACTGGAGCCTGGCCCTGCTGCTGGCCTGGGGTGCCACCGCGGTGATCCTGTTCTCCGCGACCGTGCTGTACAAGTGGCTGGGCAGGAGCGTGCTGACCGCGATCGAGCGGCTAATGGGCATGCTTCTGGTCGCCATTTCCGTCCAAATGGTGCTCGATGGGGTGGGCACCTACCTGAAGTTGACCCCGCCCAACATCTGATGACGGCGGGTCTCCGGGCCTGTTGCCAGCAGGGCTGACGCGTGCCTTCCGCGAGTCGCTGCAGTGTCATGCTGCGGTGCGGAATATTGTCATGCCGCGGTCACAAAATGGTCCTATCGTGTTAACCTGTTATTAACCTCCGCGGACGCCGCGTGGGCCATGGGAACCCCTAGCACGCCCTCCAGAACCGACCCCACCGGGCGGTTCCGCACGTCCTGTCAGCCAGCTTCGCCACATCACTCCCGTACCGAGGTTTATCCGATGAACCAATCCCGTCGTCTTCGCCTGTCCAAGCTCAGCCTTGGCCTCGTCGTCGCACTCGCCGCCGCGCCTGCCTTCGCGCAGAGCACCTCGGCCGGTGTGGGCGGCCTGGTCACCGACAATGGCGGCCAGCCCGTCACCGGTGCTGAAGTGACCATCACCCACATCGAATCCGGTACGGTCAGCCGCGCCACCACCGATGCCAGCGGCCGTTACACCGCGCGCGGCCTGCGTGTGGGCGGTCCCTACCAGGTGACGATCACCAAGCCGGGTTCGGGCACCAAGACTGAAGACAACATCTACCTGCAGCTCAACCAGACCAGCACCGTCAATGCGGCGCTGACCGGCGACCTGACCACGCTCGAGACGGTCACCGCCGTGGGCTTTTCGGGTGGCTCGGAAGTGTTCAGCGCCACGAAGATGGGTTCGGGTACCAGCGTCGACCGCGTGACCATCGAGAACCTGCCGTCGATGAACGGCAACATCCAGGATTTCATGCGCCTCGATCCGCGCGTGACCTTCAGCGACCGCGCCTCGGGCAGCATCACCGCCGGCGGCCAGAACCCGCGCTTCAACAAGATCACCATCGACGGCGTGTCGGCCAGCGACACGTTCGGCCTGGAAGGCAACAACATGCCGACGCAGCGCCAGCCGGTGTCGATGGAGGCCATCGAGGCCATCGACATCAACCTGTCCAACTACGACGTCACCATGGCCGGTGCCGCCGGCGCCAACGTCAATGCCGTGACCAAGTCCGGTACCAATGAATTCCACGGCTCCGTTTACGGCACCTACCGTGATGGCGACTGGTTCGGCGACTACCCGGCGCGCATCGCCGGCAGCTCGCTCGACGTCACCGGCCTGCCGTTCGACGAGTACGACGACGAGACCACCTGGGGCGTCACCCTGGGCGGCCCGATCGTGAAGGACAAGCTGTTCTTCTTCGCCAACTACGAGAAGTTCAAGCAGACCAACATCGGCCCGGCCGGCAAGAGCCAGGGCACCAACCCGCTGGCCGCCGGCACCGCCGACTTCAGCCCCACCGACCTGGCGGAAGTGCAGCGCATCGCGCGCGATGTGTGGGGCTTCGAGCCGGGCGACCTGACCGGCGCCGGCGATACCGAGCTGGAAGAGTACGCACTGAAGCTGGACTGGAACATCAGCGACGCGCACCGCGCCAGCCTGCGCTACAGCAAGCTCGAGCAGAACCGCGTGCGTCCGGAAGCCTCCACGGCCAGCATCCTGTCGCTCAGCTCCAACTGGTACAACCACGTCAAGACCGTGGAAAGCTACGTCGGCCAGCTGTTCAGCGACTGGTCCGACACGTTCTCGACCGAGTTCAAGGTGTCCTACCGCGACTATTCGGCCGTCCGTGTCAGCCCGACCACCGCGCCGACCATCCAGGTCTACTTCGACGATGGCGTGACCGGCAACGGCAACGACAACCCGATCGGCACCAGCAGCAACAGCTTCAGCGGCCTGGACGCGATCCGCCTGGGTACCGAGCGCAGCTCGCCCGGCAACGCGCTGCTCACGGAGACCTGGAACTACTTCGGTTCGGCCACCTGGACCGTCGGCGACCACGACATCAAGTTCGGCGCCGAGTACAGCGAAAACGAGATCTACAACTTCTTCCTGCAGGACTACTGGGGCAACTACAGCTTCTACGTTCCGCGTCCGCTGGTCGGCGGCACCCGTACGTCCGATTTCAGCAACCTGATCAACGGTCGCTACTTCGACTACGACCTGCAGACCAACCCGACCGACCCCGGCATGATCGCCGCGCGCTACAAGAACAAGGGTCTCGGCTTCTTCGTGCAGGATACGTGGTACGTCACGCCCAACCTGACGCTGACGCTCGGCGTGCGCGCCGACAAGCCCAGCGCCAGCCCGGCCGCGCCGTTCAACGCGTGCTTCGCCGCCGCTCCCGGCACGACGAACGCCGCGTGCACCGGCGGTACCTACACCGGTGGCTTCGGCATCGCCAACAACAACACCTACAACGGCGATTACATCATCCAGCCGCGCTTCGGCTTCAACTACACCTTCGACTGGGAGCGTCCGGCCCAGCTGCGCGGCGGTATCGGCCTGTTCCAGGGCGATGCTCCGCAGGTGTGGGTGGGCAATGCCTACAGCAACACGGGCATGAACTACATCTCCTACCAGAACAACACCAACCCGACGCTGGTTCCGTTCAGTCCGGATGGCCTGGACCAGAACGTGCCCGCCGGCGGTACGGGCGTGCGCAACGTCAATGCCATCAGCGACGACTTCGAGCTGCCGTCGGTGTGGAAGGCCAACCTGGCCATCGACGTCGAGACGCCGTGGAACGGTGTCGTGGCCTCGGCCGAGCTGCTGCTGACCGACGTCAAGAACGGCCTGTTCTACCGCAGCCTCAACGTCGGCCCGGGCTACGTGGGTCCGGACGGTCGCGTGCTGTACTGGAACCCGAACAGCGGCCGTCCGTTCGGCAACACCAGCGCCGGCACCGGCCTGCTGTCGCCCAATGGCGCGCGCACCGGTCGTAACACCTACTTCGGCGACGTCTTCCTGCTGGAGAACACCAACAAGGGCAAGGGACAACAGCTGACGGTCTCGCTGACCAAGCCGGCGTCGAGCGAGAGCGACTGGTCCTGGAGCCTGGGCTACACGCGTACCAACGCCGAAGAAGTGTCGGCGCTGACCAGCTCCACCGCGGGTTCCGGCTACGGTTCGCAGCTGGGCTTCAGCATCAACGAACCGACCAGCAGCACGGCGCGTTACGAGATCAAGGATCGCTTCAGCGGTTCGCTGAACTGGACGCACAACTTCTTCGGTGACTACGCCACCCAGGTCGGCCTGTTCTACGAAGGCCGCAGCGGCCGTCCGTACAGCTACATCTTCTCGGGCGATGCCAATGGCGACAACCGCACCTTCAACGACCTGTTCTACGTGCCCGCCGGCCCTGGCGACGTCCTGTTCGGCAGCCTGAGCGCGACCGGCCAGTTCACCGCCAACGCGGCAATGGAGCAGGCGTTCTGGGATTGGCTGTCGCGCCAGGATGGCCTGAACCGCTACGCCGGTACGTACGCCCCCGAGAATGGCTTCACCAGCAGCTGGGTGAATACGTTCGACGTCCGCATCAGCCAGGAGCTGCCTGGCTTCATGAAGGGTCACAAGTCCAAGGTCTGGATCGACATCCAGAACGTGGGCAACCTGATCAACAAGGACTGGGGCCACGTCATCGACTACGGCTTCAACGCCAACAACGCAGTGGCCACGCTGCAGGGCATGTACAACGGCAAGTACGTGTACGGCTACCGCAGCGGCACGGAGTTCGGCCAGGCGACCGCCCTCGGTATCCCGACCAACGCCGACAGCCAGACCAACGGCATTTCGCAGTGGTCCCTGCAGGTCGGTTTCAAGTACGAGTTCTGATCCGCTGCCTTACCGCGGAACGCAACACGAACGGCCGGGGAAACCCGGCCGTTTTCTTTTGGGCAGCCTCCTCTTGCCCGCGCGACTGCGCTAAAGTCCCGCCTCTGACGAACGAAGACAGGACTTTCCATGAACCAGACGGCATCGAGGGCGTTGCCGGTACAGGACGCACGCATCTATCCGCGCGGCGGCCTGGACGTGCTTTCCCGCGCCGAAGTGGCACGACTGCGCGACGCATCCAGCGGCGGCATGCACGAACTGCTGCGCCGCTGCGCG
>NZ_PKDG01000022.1 GCF_002863005.1 Pseudoxanthomonas sp. | reverse complement strand
CTGCAGGCGCCCACACAAGTCACCTGCGCACACTGTCAAAGAGCTGCGAAGTCGGCCTCAGCGCCTTCCTTCGTAAACCTCGTCGTTTCCGTCGAGGTGAGCCGCCTATTATGGCGGGTTTTTCTGTTCCGTCAACACCTTTTTTCGAAGTTGTTGGCGATCCGCTTTCCCTTCCCATGACGCCTTCCCGTTCCGGCAAGGCCCCGTGCGTCGGGGGAGGGAAAGTATGGCCGGTTCTCCCGGCTTTGGGAAGGGGTCGGAGAAGAAAAATTCACACTGCGTCGACCGGCATTCCTGCAGCCCCTCCGCCGCTCAGCCGGTCACCAGGCGAACGCGCGCGAAGTTGCGCTTGCCCACCTGGAGGACGCCCTCGAAACCGGGCGCAAGGTGCAGTCCGGCATCCTCCACCACGTCGCCTTCCAGCTTTACCGCACGCTCCTTGAGCTTGCGGTTCGCCTCCGAATTGCTGGGCGTGATGCCGGCGGCCGTCAGCAGCGCCGCGATGCGGATGCCCTCTGCAGGCACCACGACATCCTTCAGCTCGAGCAGCGAGGTGTCGCCCTGGCCCGTGACGACGGCATGCCAGCCGGTGATGGCCTTCTCCGCTTCGGCGGCATCGTGGAAACGGGCCGCCAACTCGCGCGCCAGCCGGAGCTTCACATCGCGCGGGTTCAGCTCGCCGCCGTCGACGGACGCTTTCAGCGTGGCGGCTTCCGCGCCGCCGATCTCAAAGCTCAGCAGCTCGATCCAGCGCCACATCAACGCGTCGCCGATCTTCATTGTCTTGGTGACGATGTCGATGGCCGGCTCGCTGACCCCGATGTAGTTGCCCAGCGACTTCGACATCTTGTTGACACCATCCAGGCCTTCCAGCAGCGGCATGGTCAGCACGACCTGGGGTGCCTGGCCGTGATGCTCCTGCAAGCCGCGCCCCATCAGCAGGTTGAACTTCTGGTCCGTGCCGCCGAGTTCTACGTCCGCCTGCAGCGCCACGGAGTCGTAGCCCTGCACCAGCGGGTAAAGGAACTCGTGGATCGCGATCGACTGCTGCGCCGCGTAACGCTTGGCGAAATCGTCGCGCTCCAGCATCCGCGCGACGGTGTGCTGGCCGGCGAGGCGGATCATGTCCGCCGCGCCCATCCTGCCGAACCATTCGGAGTTGAAGCGGACTTCGGTCTTCTCGCGGTCCAATACCTTGAATACCTGCTCCTCATAGGTGCGGGCATTGGCCAACACATCCTCGCGGGTCAGCGGCTTGCGGGTCGCGTTCTTGCCCGACGGGTCGCCGATCATTCCGGTGAAGTCGCCGATCAGGAAAATCACCTGGTGGCCCAGGTCCTGGAACTGGCGCATCTTGTTCAGCAGCACTGTATGACCCATGTGCAGGTCGGGCGCCGTGGGGTCGAACCCCGCCTTCACGCGCAGCGGACGGCCGGAGGCGAGGCGCGCCTGCAGGTCTTCGATCTTCAGTATTTCGTCGGCACCACGGCCGATCAGGGCAAGCGCTTCTGCGGAGGACACGGGATAGCGGTTCCAGATAGAGGGGCCACGTGAAGGCCAAGTCAGTGACGTGAAGTTGCCGTTAAAAGAAAGTAAACAGTGATACCAATCAAAAAAGCTATCTGACTCAATGGTTTGACGCGAAGTCTTCGCGTGTCTATGGTACGCCGATTGGGGCTTTGCCTTGGCCCCGGGGTGCAACCTTGATGCAAACTCATGGGGGCGGCAACAGCCGCAAGCAACTGTTTCGCGAGCGCCTGGGGGTGCTCCGCGATAGCGCCGTGAAGCGTCATCTGCCGGAGGGGCGATGGACGCGACGCCACTGGATCCACGCCACCCTGTTCACCACCATCGGCGTGCTGATGGCGACGATCGTGCCGGGCTTCTCGAGTGCGATCCAGGCGCCGATCTCCGAACCGCGCAACACCTTGCTGCTTGATCTGCCCGAACTGTCCGCAGAGCGCCAGGCCGGTATCGCCGGCGACAGCTGGCAAGTGGTGCGGGTGAAGCGCGGCCAGACGCTGGGCGCGATCTTCGAGGAGCTGGGCATCCCGGCCGCGACGCTGCACCGCATCCTGGACAACGCGGATGCCAAGAAGGCGCTGACCCGCCTGAAGCCCGGCACCGAGATCGCCTTCGACCTGCCGGTGACCGGCGGCCTGCGCACCCTGCGCTACGACCGCGATCCCAGCCATCGCGTCGAACTCGTGGTCGGCGAGGACAAGGTCACCGAGCGCGTGATCGCGCGCGAGACCACGACCCGTACCGTCGTGCTGAGCGGCAAGGTGGGGCGTTCGCTCAACCGGTCGGCCCGCAAGGCGGGGCTGACGTCCGCCAACATCAATTCGATGACGGACGAGATCTTCAAGTACGACATCGACTTCAATTCCGACCTGGGACCGGAAGACCGTTTCAGCGTGGTGGTCGAACAGACGTGGCGCGAGGGCGAGCTGATCAGCACCGGCCCCGTGCAGGCCGCCACGTTCACCGTCGACGGGAAACTGCATTCGGGCTTCCGATTCACGCGTCCGGGCGGCAAACCGGAGTACTTCACCGCCGCAGGCCGGCCGCTGAAGAAGAACTTCATCCGCATGCCGATTGCGTATGCGCGCATGAGCTCGAAGTTCGGTGCGCGCCGCCATCCGGTGCTGGGCACGATGCGCATGCACAAGGGCGTGGACTATGCCGCCTCGACGGGTACGCCGATCATGGCGGCCGGCGATGGCCGCGTGCAGTTCGCAGGGTGGCAGGGCGGCTACGGCCGTACCGTGATCCTCGACCACGGCCGCGGCCATACCACGCTGTACGCGCACATGTCGCGCCTGGGCAAGATTAAGCCGGGCCAGCGCGTCGCGCAGGGCACGGTGATCGGTTACGTCGGCACCACCGGGCTGTCGACCGGCCCGCACCTGCATTACGAATTCCGCATCAACGGCGTGCACCGCAATCCGCTGTCGGTGACGATGCCGCCGCCGGAGCCGCTGTCCGGCGCGCAACTGGCGGCGTATCGCACGTACACGGCCAATGCGCTGGCACGTATCCGCACGGTGGAAGACATCATCTATGCCGATGTTGGCCCCGCCGACGAGGCGAAGGCGACCACCGTCGCCGCCGCCAAGCCTGCCAGCGGCAAGAAGGGCGGCAAAGGCTGAGCCCGGCGCATGGCGGCGAACAAGAAAAGGCGGGACACTGTCCCGCCTTTTCTTTGCGTGACGTTCCCGCATGACCGACGCCATCGACGCCACCGTTTCCGAGCTCTACCTGGGCCTGATGTCGGGCACCAGCGCCGACGGCATCGACGCCGCCCTGGTGCGCTTCGAGGGTGAGGGCCGCGCACTGCGGTGCGACCTGGTGCGGGGCCACACGTTCGCCTGGGATCCCGCCTTGCGCACGACGCTCGTTGCGCTCGGCCAGGGTGCGGACAGCGTGTCGCTGGATACGGTGGGCCTGCTCGATGCCCGCATCGCCATCGCATTCGCCGATGCCGCGCTGTCGCTGCTGCAGGCCGCCGGCGTGCCGCGCGGCCGCGTCCGTGCGATCGGCTCCCACGGCCAGACGGTGCGCCACCGGCCGCATGCGGAGCCGCCGTTCACCTGGCAACTCGGCGATGGCAACGTCATTGCTGAACGCAGCGGCATGACAACCGTCGCCGACTTCCGTCGCCGCGATGTGGCGGCGGGCGGCCAGGGCGCGCCGCTGATGCCGGCGTTCCATGCCGCGCTGCTGGGATCGACGCACGAAGACCGCGCGGTGCTCAACCTGGGCGGCATCGCCAACTTCACGTTGTTGCCGGGCGCGGGGGATGTCCGCGGCTTCGATACCGGGCCGGCGAATGCCTTGATGGATGCCTGGTGCGAGCGCCATACCGGGCACGCCTACGATGCCGACGGTGCCTTTGCCGCCAGCGGCCAGGTCGATGCGGCGTTGCTCGCGCGCTTGCTGGCCGAACCCTGGTTCGCCGCACCGCCGCCGAAAAGCACGGGGCGCGAACACTTCCACCTGGACTGGCTGCAGGCCCGCCTGGAAGGGAATTCCGTATCGAATGCGGACGTGCAGGCCACCCTGCTGGATCTCACCGCGCGTACCGTGGCCGATGCCCTGCACATGACGCAGCCCGACACGCGACGCGTCCTGGTCTGCGGCGGCGGCGTGCGGAACCCGGTGCTGATGGCGCGGCTGGCGGCCTACATGCCGCAGGCCGTGGTGGAGTCGACGGCCACCCACGGCCTGGACCCGGACTATGTGGAAGCGATGGGGTTCGCGTGGTTGGCCCGCGAGACGCTGGCGGGTCGCCCCGGCAACCTTCCCGCCGTCACCGGCGCATCGGGCCGCCGCGTGCTCGGCACTGTGTATCCGGCCTAGAACCCCTTGCCGGACGGAACGTCCTTCAACGCGCTGATCGCCTCGGCCAGCGCATTGACCTCGCGGTCGTCGAAGCCGCCACGGACTTCCGCCTCGCAGACGAACAGGCCCTGCTCCAGCAGGTTGAAGATGGTGTCGTGGATCGGCCAACCCCGCGCCTGCGAGACGCGCCGGATGCGCTCGGCGAGGATCGGGTCCACGTCCTTAAGCACGATGTCGGTCATCCCCTCCTCCCCTGGCCTGCCCCGGCGGGAAACTGTAGCGCAGTCATTCAAGCCGGCGTATCCGGCGCGCGCGCGTCAACGCCGGTGGCGGCCTCATGGCCGCTGCCGAACCGGATGCGCGGCGCGAGCCAGAAGAACAGGATCACCGCCGGGACGGCCACCAGCGCAGTGATCCAGAAATACACCGCATATCCGGTCTGCTCGACGATGCCGCCGGACACCGCGCTCAACAGTTTGCCCGGCAGCATCACCAGCGAGGAGAACAGCGCGTACTGCGTGGCGGTGAAACGCTGGTTGACCAGCGCGGACAGGAACGCCACCAAGGTCGTGCCCTGGAACCCCTGGGCGAGATTCTCGCCCGAGATCACCAGCGTCAGCTTCCATACGTCGCCATCGGCGCCGACCAGCCAGACATACAGCAGGTTGCTGATCGCGCCCAGCACGATCCCCACCAGCAGCGGCCATTTCACGCCCCAGCGGGCGATGGCGATGCCGGCCAGGAACACGCCGGCCAGGCCCACCCAGATGCCATAGAACTTGGTGACCGTCGCGATCTCGGTCTTGGTGAAACCCTCGCCGAGGTAGAACGGCGCCATGATGCCGCCGCCCAACGACTGGTCGGAGATCTTCGCCAGCAGGATGAACGACAGTAGCGCCAGCGCCAGCGCCGGGCCGAACCGGCGGAAGAAATCGAGGAACGGCTCCACCACGCCTTCCTGCAGGCCTTCGGCCCACGTCGTCATCCGCACCCGCACGACATCCGGTTCCGATGCCAGCAATACGGCGACGACCGGAATCAGCATGAAGGCCGCCATGGCGACATACACCTGCGGCCAGGGCACGTGGTCGGCCAGCACCAGGGCGAGCATGCCCGTGATGATCAGCGCGATGCGGTAGCCGAGCGAATACGTGGCCAGCAGCGCGCCCTGCGACTCCTGCGGCGCGATCTCGATGCGGTAAGCGTCCACGGCGATGTCCAGCGTGGCGCCGGCAAAGGCCGTCAGCAGCGTGACCCAGATGAAGGGCGCCAGCGTCCCCGGTGTCAGGTGCGCCATCAGTAGCAGACCGACGATGACCACTCCCAGCGCCAGCAACAGCCAGCCGCGCCGCTGGCCCAGCCCGCCCAGCAATGGCAGGCGCCAGCGATCCACCAGTGGCGCCCACAGGAACTTCAACGTGTAGGTGAGCCCCGCGCTGGCGATCAGGGTGATGTTCTTCAGTTCCAGCCCGTTCTCGGTCAGCCAGTACGCCAGCGTTCCGGCCACGAGCAGGAATGGCATGCCCGAGGCGAAGCCGAAGAAGAACATCGTCCACGCCGAAGGCTGCGCGAACGCACGCCAGACGGAAGGCTTGGCGGGACGTTCGCCGACGGAGGTCGTCATCAGGTGTAGTCCACCGTGAAGGGGGCATGGTCGGAGAAGCGCTGGTCGCGGTAGATCGAACAGGCCTTCAGGCGGTCGCGCAGCGAGGGCGTGACGAACTGGTAATCGATGCGCCACCCCACGTTGTTGGCGCGCGCGGCGCCACGGTTGCTCCACCAGGTGTAGTCCTGCCCTTCCGGATGCAGCGCGCGGTAGGCGTCGACCCAGCCCCCGTCGTCCACGCACATACCGTTCAACCAGTCGCGCTCCGGCGGCAGGCAGCCGGAATTCTTCTGGTTGCTGGTCCAGTTCTTGATGTCCAGCCGGCTGCGCACGATGTTCCAGTCGCCGCACAGCACGTAATGGCGACCACTGCGGCGCCATTCGTCCAGCACCGGCGCCAGCCAGTCCATGACCTTGAACTTGAAGCCCTGCCGCTCGTCGCCCGAGGAGCCGGACGGGATGTAGAACGAGACCACGCTCAGGTCGCCGAAGCGCGCCTCGATGTAGCGGCCTTCTTCATCGAAGTCCGGCCAGCCCAGCGCCGTACGGATCTCGTCCGGCTCGCGCTTGGCGTAGATCGCCACGCCGCTGTAGCCCTTCTTGGTGCTCGCATCGCGGAACCAGGCCTTGTAGCCGGCGGGCAGGAATTCCGGCCCGGCCAGCTGGTGTTCCTGGGCCTTGGTCTCCTGCACGCACAGGACGTCGGCCTGCTGCGCCGTGAACCAGTCGAAGAAACCCTTGGTGGCTGCCGATCGCAGCCCGTTGGCGTTGAAGCTGATGATGCGCATGTGCACGTCGTTCGTCGGAAACCGGGCAAGCGTACCCGAACCCACGCGGCCATCGCGCGATGCACGCCGCAGGGCGGGTATCCTGTCGTCTCACCTGTTCATTCCCGCCGCCCATGTCCGACCACCGCTCCCGCTTCCTCCAGCTCGCGTTGCACGCACAGGCCCTGCGCTTCGGCCAGTTCACGCTGAAGTCGGGGCGGCAGAGTCCGTACTTCTTCAACGCTGGCCGTTTCGACAGCGGTGCGCGGCTGGCCGGGCTGGCCAGCTGCTATGCGGATGCGGTGGAAGACGCCGGCCTGTCGTTCGATCTGCTGTTCGGCCCGGCCTACAAGGGCATCCCGCTGGCGACCGCGGTGGCCTGCGAGTTCGCCCGCCGCGGCCGCGACCTGCCGGTGGCGTTCAATCGCAAGGAAGCCAAGGACCATGGCGAGGGCGGCCTGCTGATCGGCGCGCCGCTGGAAGACCGCCGCGTGTTGATCGTGGACGACGTGATCACCGCTGGCACCGCCATCCGTGAAGCCCTGGGCCTGATCCGTGCCGGCGGCGGCACGCCGGCCGGCATCGTGGTGGCGCTGGACCGGCAGGAAGTGCTGGGCGATCCCGGTACCGGCGGTCCACGCCGCTCGGCCGCGCAGTCGGTGGCCGAGGAAACCGGCGTTCCCGTGGTGGCCGTGGCCAGCCTGCACGACCTGCTTGCATTTGCCGGCGAAAGCGCCGACCTTGTCCGCCATCGCGACGACCTGCTGGCCTATCGGGCCCGCTACGGCAGCGCGACCCAGGACTGAAGCAGCAGGGGGCTGCCATGACCGTCCGCACTTCCTACCTGCTGGCTGCCGCACTCCTGGCCACGCCGCTGGCGTTCGCCCAGGGCAACAAGGGCGCGGCCAAGCCCGCGGTCAACAAGAAACTCTTCTGCTGGGAAGAGAAGGGCCAGCGCGTCTGCAGCGATGCGCTGCCGGCCGATGCCGTCAATGTCGCGCGCGACGAGATCAGCGCCGCCAGTGGACTGCGCACGGGCGGCGTGGACCGCGCCATGACGGACGAGGAGCGCGCGTTGGCCGCCATCGCGGCCCAGCAGCAGTTGATCGATGATGCCGCCGCCGACATGCGCCGGCGCACCGATGCCGCCATGCTGCTGTCATACCGCAGCGAAGAGGAACTGCGCCGCGTCTTCAACGAGCGCACGGCGATCGTCGACAACAATGTCCGCACCGCCGGCTACAACGCCGTCAGCCTGCGCGACGGCCTCATCAGCCTGCTGCAGACCGCGGGCGACCGCGAGCTGGCGGGGCAGCCGGTGCCCAAGGAGATGGTCGCTTCCATCCGCCAGCGGCACGCCGAGCTGGTGCGCACCCGCCACCTGCAGCAGAGCTTCGAGAAGCAGCGCGCGGAACTGGACGTGGAGATCGCCGACATCCTGCAGCGCTTCCGCGCCATGAGGGGCGTCACCCCGGAACAGGCGGAAGACGCGATGCTCAACGCCACGCCACCGGCAGGGACGGCGCCTGCGCCGAGATGATGCGTCAGGCGCGATCGGCATTGCCCGCTGCACCATGAAAGAACGCCGGGCATTGCCCGGCGTTCGCGCACTGGCCCTCCCTGCGCGGAAGGTCAGAACGTCATCTTCAGTTCCGGCGCCAGCGCCTGCAGTCGGGTCCGGAACTCGGTCTTGATCCGCTCGAGCGCCGCCGTCGTGTCGGCTTCGAACCGCAGCACCAGGATCGGCGTGGTGTTGGACGCGCGCACCAGGCCCCAGCCGTCGTCCCAGTCCGCGCGCAGGCCATCGATCGTGGACAGGCGTGCACCCTCGAACTCCGCACCTTCGACGAAGCGCTCGACGATGGCGTGCGGCGTACCCTCCCGCACGTCGACCTTGATCTCCGGCGTGGATACCCCGTCCGGCAACTCCGCCAGGACCTCGGAGGGCGTTTCCGCGCGGTTGGCCAGGATCTCCAGCAGGCGGGCGGCCGAATACAGGCCGTCGTCGAAGCCGTACCAGCGCTCCTGGAAGAAGAAGTGGCCGCTCATCTCGCCGGCCAGTTCCGCACCGCTCTCGCGCATCTTGGCCTTGATCAGCGAGTGCCCGGTCTTCCACATCATGGGCGTGCCGCCATGGCGCAGCACCCAGCCCTGCAGCTTCCCGGTGCACTTCACGTCGTAGATGATCAGCGCGCCGGGATTGCGCTCCAGCACATCGGCGGCGAACAGCATCAACAGGCGGTCGGGGAAGATCACCGCGCCTTCCTTCGTCACCACGCCCAGGCGGTCGCCATCGCCGTCAAAGGCTAGGCCGAGGTCGGCGTCGAACCGCTTCACCGTCTGGATGAGGTCTTCCAGGTTGTGCGGTTCGCTGGGGTCTGGATGATGGTTGGGGAACGTGCCGTCCACCTCGCAGTACAGCGGAATGACGTCGGCGCCGATGGCTTCGAGCAGCTGCGGCGCGATGTCGCCGGCCACGCCATTGCCGGCATCCACCACGATCTTCAGCGGACGCTCCAGCTGCACGTCGTCGGCGATGCGCTGGATGTAGTCGGCCGAGACGTCCCGTTGCTGCAGGTCGCCCGGCACGCCGGCCAGGTACAGGCGGTTGTCGCGGATGCGTTCGTACAGATCGGTGATGGCGTCGCCCGACAGCGTCTGGCCGCCGACCACGATCTTGAACCCGTTGTAGTCCGGCGGGTTGTGGCTGCCGGTGACGGCCACGCAACTGCCGGCGCGCAGGTGGTAGGCACCGAAGTACGCCACCGGCGTGGGCGCCAGGCCGATATCGATCACGTTGCGTCCCGCCTTGCGCAGGCCTTCGATCAATCCACCGGCCAGGTCCGGCCCCGACAGGCGGCCGTCGCGCCCGACGACGATGTCCATCAGGTCCTCGTCGCGCATCACCGAGCCGATGGCCAGGCCGATCAGTTCGGCCACCTCGATGCTCAGCGAGGCGCCGACGATGCCGCGTATGTCGTAGGCGCGGAAGATGCCCGGGTCGACCTCCACGGTCTTTGCGTCCGCCTGCCGGTACGCGTCTGCCTCCTCGTCGGCGGAGCCAGCGCGCGCCGTCGGCGCGGGCGGGGGATCGCGCAGCAGCGCCTCGCCCAGGGTGGGTTCGTCCATGTCGTGCATCTCTGCTCCTTTCTTTCCAAACCGTCCCACCCGGACACCGCCACGCGCGACCACGACCGACGCGATGGCCAGGCCTGCCAGCAGGGCCGCCACCACCAGCGCCGGGATGGCGCCCAGGCCCAACGGACCGGATTCGCTGTCCGGCGCCGCCGTGGCCACGCGCAGGCCGGTCTTGCCCACCGCGTGCGCCATGCGTTCTGCGCCGTCGGACAACTGACTGTCGCCGCGCTGCTGGATGGAGTAGCCGCCCTGTCGCAAGGCCAAGTAGCCGCCGGCGGGCAGCGCCACGCCATCGAAGCCGGCAGTCAGGCGCGCCAGTGGCACGCTCACGTACAGCACGCCCTGCGGCACGGCCGCCGCCATGCCGAAGGCGGTCTTCTTGCCGTCCTTCACCACGCGCGTCGCGACGGCATCGCCCTGCATCCCGGCTTCCAGCAAGGCCAGCTTGCTGAAGCCGAATGCCGCGGCGTCGTCATAGGCGGCCTGCAGCCCGCCCTCCAGGATCTCGACGTGCTCCACGCCGGCCCATCCTTCGCGGACGGCGGCCACCGCAGCCGCAGGGTCGTTGGCGGCCAGCGCCGCCTTGACCGGCGCGGACGCCAGGCGCTGCTGCAACTGTTTCACCTGCGCCGCGTGGCTGGCCTGCACCGCCTCCACCGCCCGGTCGCGCGCGTGCTCGACGTCTTCCAGCAAGCGGGCGTCGCGCCACTGCCGGATGCCGCTCCAGGCAAGCAGCGCGGCCAGCAGCGCCAGCAGCACCGCCAGCTTCGGCAAGGCGCCACGCAGGTCGCCCACGGGAATCCGCTTGCGGCTCTCGGTCGTCGTATTCATCGGCTTGTCCCCTGTCACCGCACGCCGGTGTGGCCGAAACCACCCGTCCCCCGTGCGCTGTCGGCGAAAGTATCCACCACTTGCAGGCCAACGCGCACGATCGGCAGCACCATCACCTGGGCGATGCGATCGCCGGGCTGGATGGTGAAGGCCTCGTGGCCGCGGTTCCACACGCTGATCAGCAGCGGCCCCTGGTAATCGGCATCGATCAACCCGGTGCCATTGCCGAGCACGATGCCGTGCCGGTGCCCGAGTCCCGACCGCGGCAGCACCACCGCGCACAGGCCCGGATCGCCCAGGTGCAGCGCGATGCCGCTGGGCACCAGCGCCGCATCGCCGGGCTCCAGCACCAGCGGGGCTTCCAGCGCGGCGCGCAGGTCCATGCCGGCGCTGGCTTCGGTGGCATAGGCCGGCAGCGGCCATTCGTCGCCGAAGCGCGGATCCAGCAGCTTCACTTCCACGGTGCGGTCAGCGGTCATGCGTCCAGTCGCTCCACGATCAGGTCCATCAGGTCGTCGGCCAGCCGTGTCTTCGGCGCCGACGCGAAGCTGCGTTCGCCATCCTTCCAGTACGCCGTCATCGCGTTCTGGTCGCTCTCGAAGCCGCCGTCGGCGATGCCGACCCGGTTGGCCACGATCATGTCCAGCCGCTTGGCCTCCAGCTTCCTGCGCGCGTACTCGGCCACGTTGTTGGTTTCGGCGGCGAAGCCCACCACCAGCTTCAGCGCCTGCGTCTGCGCCGCGACCTCGGCCAGGATGTCGGGCGTACGCACCAGATCCAGTGCCAGCGATTCACTGGACTTCTTGATCTTGTTGGCCGCCGGCTCGCGCGGCGTGTAGTCGGCCACGGCGGCGGCACCGATATAGATGTCGGCGGGCAGCGCGGCGAAGACGGCCGCGTGCATCTGGGCGGCCGAGCGCACATCGACGCGATCGACGCCCGCCGGGGTCGGCAACTGCACGGGCCCGGCGACCAGGGTGACGCGGGCGCCCCGCCTGGCCGCGCTCGCGGCGACGGCGAAGCCCATCTTGCCGCTGCTGCGGTTGCCCAGGTAGCGGACCGGATCCAGATCCTCATAGGTCGGGCCGGCACTGACCACGACCTTCAGGCCGGCCAGGTCTTGCGGCACCTGCGCCGCCGCCTGCCCCGCCAGGGCAGCGACGATCTCGTGGGGCTCGGCCAGGCGACCGGGGCCGGACTCGCCCTCGGCCAGCGGACCGTCGTTTGGACCGACAACCTGTACGCCACGGGCGCGCAGCGTGGCCAGGTTTGCCTGGGTGGCCGGGTGCTGCCACATGCGGTGGTTCATCGCCGGCGCGAGCATGATGGGCGCGGTGGTGGCCAGGCACAGCGTGGTCACCAGGTCGTCGGCCAGGCCGTGCGCCAATCGGGCCATCAGGTCGGCGGTCGCCGGCGCGACGATCACGCGGTCGGCCCAGCGCGCGAGTTCGATATGGCCCATCGCCTGCTCGGCGGCGCTGTCCCACAGGGTGGTGCGCGTGGGCTGGCCGGACAGGGCCTGGAAGCTCAGCGGGGTGACGAAGTGCTGGGCACCTGCGGTCATGGCGACCTGCACCTCCGCCCCGCCGTCGCGCAGCCGGCGCACCAGTTCCAGCGCCTTGTAGGCAGCGATGCCGCCCCCCACGCACAGCAGCAGCCGCTGCCCCGCGAGGCCCTGCGTCTTGTCCGGTCCACTCACGTCGGCCCATTCCTACGTCGATTCAGGCGATTAGCTTACCCGAACGCCCCGCACGCCCCGATCCCGGCCCCGCCGCCGTCCGTCGACGATGACCGCATGCACATCCGCGACTGGCCCCACGACGAACGACCCCGCGAAAAGCTGCTCGCGCGCGGGCCCACCAGCCTCAGCGATGCCGAACTGCTCGCCATCTTCCTGGGCTCCGGCCTGCGCGGCCGCGATGCCGTGGCCACCGCGCGCGAGCTGCTCGCCCACCACGGCCCGCTGCGCACGCTGCTGGAGCGTTCGCCCGCCGAGCTGGTCGACCTCCCCGGCCTGGGACCGGCCCGCGCCTGTGCGCTGGGCGCCGCGCTCGAACTCGGCACCCGCCTGCTGCACGCGTCGCTGGCGCGGGGCGACGCCATCGGCGATCCGGACGCGGCCGGCCGGTACTTCGCGCACCGGCTGCGCGGCCGCCCACACGAGGTCTTCGCCGCGCTGTTCCTGGACACGCGCCACCGGGTGCTGGCCTTCGAGGAGCTGTTCCAGGGCTCGGTGGACAGCGCCGAGGTCCATCCGCGCGAGGTCGCGCGGCGCGCGTTGGCGCTCAATGCCACGGCCCTCATCGTCGGCCACAACCATCCGTCCGGCTGCGCCGAGCCCTCGGCCGCCGACCGTGCGGTGACGCAGCGCCTGAAACAGGCGCTTGCGCTGGTCGACGTGCGCCTGCTGGACCATTTCGTCATCGGCGACGGACCGCCGCAATCGATGGCGGCTCGCGGCTGGGTCTGAGGGCGCGCTGGCTGAACCGCGCCGATCCCCCGCAGGGAGCGGGAAAAACTAGAATAGGGGGTTCCCACGCAACACGACGGTCCTCCGTGAAAGCTTCCCTCCGCGCCTTGATCGCCCAGGGCATCGATGCCCTGCGCTCCGCCGGCACCCTGCCCGCCGACACCGCCACGCCCGAGTTCGTGGTCGAGCGACCCAAGACCCGCGAGCACGGCGACTTCGCCACCAACGCCGCCATGCTGCTGGCCAAGGCGGCGCGCAGCAACCCGCGCGCGATCGCCACCACCCTGGTCGCCGCGCTGCCGGCCAGCGAGGACATCGCCAAGGTCGAAATCGCCGGCCCGGGCTTCATCAATTTCCACCTGAGCCCCGGCGCCTACCAGCGCGAAGTGACCACCGCGCTCGCCCAGGGCGCCGCCTATGGCCGCAACGACAGTGGTCGGGGCAAGACGGTGGGCGTGGAATACGTATCGGCCAATCCGACCGGCCCGCTCCACGTCGGCCACGGGCGGGCAGGCGTGATCGGCGACTGCATCGCGCGGGTGCTTGCCGCCAACGGCTGGGACGCCAGGCGCGAGTTCTATTACAACGATGCCGGCGTGCAGATCGACAACCTGGCCAAGTCCACGCAGGCCCGCGCCCTCGGCCTGGGGCCGGACAGCGACGGCTGGCCGGAAGACGGCTACCGCGGTGATTACATCGCCGACGTGGCGCAGGCCTACCTCAATGGCGATTCGGTCGAGGTCGAAGGCCATGTGGTCACCGGTGCCGGGGATCCGCAGGACCTCGACGCCATCCGCCGCTTCGCCGTGGCCTACCTGCGCCGCGAACAGAATCTGGACCTGGCCGCGTTCGGCGTGTCGTTCGACCGCTACTTCCTCGAGAGTTCGCTGTACGCCGACCAGAAGGTCGAGGAAACCGTGCGCAAGCTGGTCGCCTCGGGCCATACCTACGAGGAAGGCGGCGCGCTGTGGCTGAGGTCGACCGACTTCGGCGACGACAAGGACCGCGTGATGCGCAAGTCCGACGGCACCTACACCTACTTCGTGCCGGACGTGGCCTATCACCTGAGCAAGTGGCAGCGCGGCTACGAGCGCGCGATCACCGAGCTGGGCGCCGACCATCATGGGTCGCTGGCCCGGGTGAAGGCCGGCCTGCAGGCGCTGGGCGAAGGCATTCCGCCGGGCTATCCGGAATACGTGCTGCACCAGATGGTCACCGTGATGCGCGG
Organism: Pseudoxanthomonas sp.; assembly: GCF_002863005.1. GTDB lineage: Bacteria > Pseudomonadota > Gammaproteobacteria > Xanthomonadales > Xanthomonadaceae > Pseudoxanthomonas_A. The sequence continues at coordinate 69,366 of NZ_PKDG01000022.1, read as the reverse complement.
CGGCGAAGAGGTGAAGCTGTCCAAGCGCGCCGGCAGCTACCTGACGCTGCGCGACCTCATCGAAGAAGCGGGCGCCGACGCGACGCGCTGGTTCCTGATCGCGCGCAAGCCGGATTCGCAACTCACGTTCGACATCGACCTGGCGCGCGAGCAGAGCAAGGACAATCCCGTCTTCTACGTGCAGTACGCCCATGCCCGCGTCTGCAGCCTGCTGCGCCGCGTGACGGAGAAAGGCTTCGCGGCGTACGACGAGGCGTCCGGCATCGCCGGGTTGCCCGCACTCACAGACGACGGCTCGCTGGCCTTGATGGTGGAACTGTCGCGTTATCCGGAGGTCGTGGAAGCGGCCGGCGCATCGCTGGAGCCCCACGCCATCGCGCAATACCTGCGCGAACTCGCCTATGCTTTCCAGGCTTGGTACGACGGCGAGCCGATCCTCGTCGACGATGCCACCCAGCGGAACGCGCGGCTTGCGCTGGCGGTGGCGGTTCGCCAGGCGCTGGCGAACGGACTTGACCTGTTGGGCGTCAGCGCGCCCGAGAAGATGTGAGCGGAGAGCAGTAGATGGCAGCAAGGCGCGGCAAGAACCAGGCCACCCGTAATTCCAGCCACGCCACGCCCGCGTGGGTCTGGCTGGTGCTCGGCCTGCTGATCGGCCTGGCGATGTATTTCATCGTGCCCGGCCTCGGCAAGAAGGACGGCGACGGTTTCTTCCGCCCGCAGCCCAACCCGGATGCGCAGCCGGCGCCCATCGACAGTGCCGACGTGGAGTCGGTGGTGCCCGATGCGCCCGTCACGGACACGCCGGCCACGGCCGCGGCGACCGACGAAAGCGCGGCGAAGGAAACGCAGTACGACTTCTACACCCTGCTGCCCGGCAAGGAAGTGCAGATGTCCGACGCGGAACTGGCGGCCAGCGCGCGCGAGGAAGACGCCCGCAAGGCGCGCGCCGCACTCAACGGACAGGCGCCCACGCCGGTCGCCACCACGCCGGCCGAGGCTGCTGTGCCCGCCCAGCCGACCCCGATCAACGAAACCGCGCCTGCGCGCGTCGCCGACGTGCCGCGCACGGCGGAGACCGCGCCCGCACCGACGCCCAGGCCGGCGACCGTGGCCAACGCCGACACGGGCGCCCGCTACATCCTGCAGGCGGGTGCATTCGGCGCATCAGGCGATGCCGAGGCGACGAAGGCCAAGATCGCGATGCTGGGCCTGAGCGCGCGGGTGGAGTCGGCGCAGATCAACGGCAAGACCGTGTACCGCGTGCGCATGGGGCCGTACGGCACCGCCAGCGAGCTGGCCGAAGCCAAGCAGAAGCTCGCCGGCAGCGGGTTGCCCGCGATGGCGGTCAAGGCGCAGTGAGCGCCGCGCGGCCGACGCTGCGTCGCCTGCTCGCGGCGACGGCCGCAGCGATGGGGGCGCTGCTGGTCGCCTCGTGGCTGATCGGCGTCGTCCTGCCCGCGCACTGGCAGGAGGTCGTGCAGACGCGCTGGGGATTCCTGGCGCCGCTCAGCTACGTCGTGACGGCCGTCTGCATGGGGCTGGGCGGCGCGCTGGCCGGCCATCGCTTCCTGATCGTCGCCATCGGCCTGACGCTGGCGGTGTGGATCGCGACCCTGGCGGTGCTGGCCGGCATCGCCGGCGCGGCGTCGGACGTCGCCTACCCGCTCGGCTTCCTGCTGCGCACCAACGCCCTCAGCGCACTCCTGTCCGTCGCCGCCGCTGCGCTCGGTACGTGGCTGGGCGCCGTCTGGCGTGCACGTCGCTGACTGCGAACCGCTTTCCCCCCGCGAAGGAATCCCCATGACCCGCACCGCCCTCATCACCGGCGCCACGTCAGGCTTCGGTGCCGCTGCCGTCCGCTGCTTCGTGGCCGCCGGCTGGCGCGTCATCGCCACTGGACGCCGCGCCGATCGCTTGCAGGCACTGGTGGACGAGCTCGGAGCGGACAAAGTGCACGCCGCCGCATTCGACATCCGCGACGAAACGGCTCTGGACGCCGCCCTCGATGCGTTACCCCCGGCCTTCCGCGACATCGACCTGCTGGTCAACAACGCCGGACTCGCGCTGGGCACGGCACCTGCGCAGCAGGCGTCGCTGGACGATTGGCGCACGATGATCGAAACCAACGTGCTGGCGCTGGTCACCGTCACCCGCCGGTTGCTGCCGTTGCTGGTGGAGCGCAAGGGCGCCATCATCAACATCGGCTCGATCGCCGGCAGCTACCCGTATCCGGGCGGCAACACGTATGGCGGCACCAAGGCTTTCGTCCGCCAGTTCTCGCTGGGACTGCGCAGCGACCTGCACGGCACCGGCGTGCGGGTGACCGACATCGAACCCGGCATGGCCGAAACCGAGTTCACCCTGGTCCGCACGCACGGCGACCAGGCCGCGTCGGACAAGCTCTACGCGGGGGCGCAGCCTATGACGGCCGATGACATCGCCGAACAGATCTTCTACGTCGCTACCCTGCCACCGCACCTCAACATCAACCGGCTGGAGATCATGCCGGTGACGCAGTCGTTCGCGGGGTTCCAGGTAGCTCGAGCGTAAAGCGGCATCCGCCCTACGCGTCAGCGTCGCGTTGCCGCGCGGGGTGGAGGCGGCAGCGGCGGGAAGGCGTCGGTCATGAACCGGCGGTGCGCGTCGGGCAACTCGGCTGGCAATGACGCGCCATCTGACAGGTGCCGGCGTATGGAACGCAGCAATTGGCCCTCTCGCCGCTCTGGCGGAGCACCCTCGACGTATTCGTACTTCAGGTCGATCACCGAGCGGCCTTGCGCCAGCAAATCCAGCTCCGGACCCGACTCGCGCGTAGCCGCCAAAAAATAGTGGCCCGTGTCGAGCCGAACAGCATCACAGCCTCCGGTACTGAAGCGAACGCTGCGAAAGCCCCTAGCATCGCCCTTCAGCGACGACACGACACGGACACGTCCATGGATCCATTCCATGTGCGCCGAGGAGCCCAATTGCGTTCTTCTGACCTCAGTTGACTCGAGCCGGAAGATGAAGACGGTACGGGCATCACTGACCTGCTGCCGAAACGACTTCCAGTCGGGGTCCTGACACGCCCACGCCGGCGTGGATGTCAGAAAAAGAACGACTGCAAGCAGGCAAAACGTTCCGCGCATCGCCCCTCCCTGATGGTCTCAGCCCAGCGGTTCGTCCGACAGGTAGGTGTAGCCGGTCAGGCCGGCTTCCAGCGCATCGGCCAGCGCCACGGCTTCATCCGCGGGCAACTTCGCCTCTTCCACGCGCGTGCGGTACGCGGACCGCAGGTCTTCCAGCTTGTAGCCCACGTAGTCGAGCATCACGTCGGTGGTGTCGCCGCGACGCTGCTGGGTGATCAGGTAGCCGGTGCCCGCGTCGGCACTGACTTCCACCGCGTCGGTGTCGCCGAACAGGTTGTGGATGTCGCCGAGGATTTCCTGGTAGGCGCCCACCAGGAAGATACCGAGGCGGTAGCTCTCGCCGGGCTTCATGGCATGCAGCGGCAGCGACGAATCCAGGCCTTCGTTCTCGACATACGTCTTGACCATGCCGTCCGAGTCGCAGGTCATGTCGGCGATGATGCCGCGGCGCGACGGCGCTTCGTCCAGGCGCTCGATCGGCACGATCGGGAAGACCTGGTCGATCGCCCATACGTCGGGAATCGATTCGAACACGCTGAAATTCACGAAATACTTGTCGACCAGCCGCTCGTTCAATTCATCCAGCAGGTCGCGATGGCTGCGCTCGTCGCTGCTCAGGCGCGCGCGCACGGCATGCGCGATGGCGTAGAACAGGTCATCGATGCGCGCCCGGTGCACCAGGTCGATCTGGCCCAGTGCGTACAGCGACAGGCCTTCGCTATGGTGGTGCTGCGCTTCGTGGAACAGCTCGACGGCCGGGCGCGTGTCGAGCTCGCCGTGGATCTCGCGAAGGTGGCGGATCACCGACGGTTCGTCGTCGTGCGACGGCGGCACGCGGCCTTCCGGCGCCTGCTCCACTTCCGACACGTTGACCACCAGCACCGCGTGGTGCGCGGTCATCGCGCGCCCGCACTCGGTGACGATGCGCGGCGGCACCAGGCCATGCTGTTCGCAGGCTTCCGCCAGCGGCTGCACGATGTTGCTGGCGTACTGGCCGATGCCGTAGTTGATCGAGCAATAGCTGCGCGAACGCGTGCCTTCGTAGTCGATGCCGAGGCCACCACCAACGTCGACGTGGCTGATGGTCGCGCCCAGCTTCGACAGCTCGACGAAATAGCGGGTCGCTTCGCGCATGCCGTTGGCGATGTCGCGCACGTTGCTGATCTGCGAACCCATGTGGAAATGCAGCAGGCCCAGCGTGTCCTGCAGGCCTGCCTCACGTAGATGCTTCCACAGGTCGAGCACCTGGCGCGGGGACAGACCGAACTTGGCCTTGTCACCACCGCTGTTCTGCCACTTGCCGGCGCCGAGGGTCGCCAGGCGCATGCGTACGCCGAGGCCGGGCTTCACGCCCAGCGCGCGCGACTCTTCGATGACCAGCGCCAGCTCGGACGGTTTCTCGATGACGATGAACGTCTGCAGGCCCAGCTTGCGGCCGATCAGCGCCAGGCGGATGTACTCACGGTCCTTGTAGCCATTGCAGACGATCAGCCCACCCGGGCGTGACAGCGCCAGTACGGCCATCAGCTCGGGCTTGCTGCCGGCTTCCAGGCCGAAACCTTCGCCTGCGTGCGAGGCGAGCGTGCCGGCGACGCCACGATGCTGGTTGACCTTGATCGGGTAGACCGCCGTGTAGCCGCCCTTGTAGTCCCACTCGGCCTGCGCCTGCGCGAACGCGGCCTGCAGCTTGCCCAGGCGGTCGCCGAGGATGTCGGGGAAGCGCACCAGCAACGGCAGCTGCGCACCCTGCGCGCGCGCGGCGTCCACCACTTCGGGTAGCGGGATCACCGGACCCTGCGCGCCCTTGGGCGACACCACGATGCGGCCGGCGGCGTCCACGTCGAAATACCCTTCGGCCCAGTGCGGGACGGAGTAGGTCTTGCGGGCGTGGTCGGTGGACCAGGACATGGCGTTTTCCAGGGTAGGGCAAGCGGACGCGCATTCTACAGGCTGCGGTCACATGGGTCCGTTACAATGCGCCGCCGCAGCGGCAGGCCCCATCGCCGTTGCCATTCCCTTCATGCAGGACAGCCCCATGACCGCCAACGACACCTGGTTCATCGAACACTTCTCGCACACCGGCTCCGCCATCGGCTTCCGCACCACGGGCAAGCTGGATGAAGTGCAGTCGCCGTTCCAGAAGATCGAGATCTACGACAGCACCGACTGGGGCAAGTTGATGGTGATCGACGGCGCGATGATGCTGACCACGCGCGACAACTTCTTCTACCACGAGATGATCAGCCACCCGGTGCTGTTCACCCACGCCGCACCCAAGCGCGTGGTGATCATCGGCGGCGGCGACTGCGGCACGCTGCGCGAGGTGCTGAAGCACCCGGGCGTGGAAAAGGCCACGCAGTGCGACATCGATGAGCAGGTCACGCGCATGGCGGAGAAGTATTTCCCCGAGCTGTGCGAGTCCAACAACGATCCGCGCGCCGAACTGCTGTTCGACGACGGCGTGGCCTACATGGCCAACTGCGAACCCGGGAGCGTGGACGTGGTCATCGTCGACTCGACCGATCCCGTCGGCCCGGCCGAAGGCCTGTTCAACAAGGCGTTCTTCGAAAGCTGCTACCGCGCACTGAAGCCGGACGGCCTGCTGGTGCAGCAGTCGGAGTCTCCGCTGGCGCTGCTGGACCTGATCAAGGACATGCGCGCGGAGATGGGCAAGGCCGGCTTCCAGTCGTTCAAGACGCTGCCGTTCCCGCAGCCGTGCTACCCGACCGGCTGGTGGAGCGTGACCCTCGCCAGCAAGCAGGCCGGCTTCGACTTTGCGTTCCGTGAAGCAGATGCCGCCGCCAAGCCGTTCGACACGCTGTACTACACCGCGCACCTGCATACGGGCGTGCTGGTGGCGCCGCCGTTCGTGGCGAAGGCGCTCGGCGAGTAAGGCGCACCATACGAGGCAAACAGAAAGGCCCCGCTCGTGCGGGGCCTTTTTCTTGGCTGTGCGGATCGAAGGGCTTCGCTACGGGGAAAACTCCTTCCACACCGGAATCCGCTTCCCACGTGCCTGCATGCGCAGCACGGCCGCCATGATCAGACCGAACAGGACGCCCGCCATCAGCGCCAGCAGCGCGGCAATGGCCGACGGCATGTGGGTGCGGTTCCAGATCAGCAGCCACATCACGAGGCCCCAGAACACGCCGAAGAAACTTCCCATCAGGAGCGCGATGGAAAAGAAACCGGCCATCAGAGGTGGCGGCACCTTCAGTCCCATCTTCCAGAACAGGCGATACAGCGGCGGCGCCGCCGTGCTGCGCCGCACGCCCTTCGACTCGATGAACGCCAGCGCCTGCTGCAGGCGGGTGTCGAATGCGGGATCAGCCATGAGGCGTCACAGCGCGTCGGCGTCGAGCTCGCCGGTGCGGATCCGCACCACCCGCTCGAGGTCGTAGACGAACACCTTGCCGTCGCCGATCTTGCCGGTGCCGGCGGCCTTCACAATGGCTTCGACCACCTGCTCGGTCTGCTCGTCGGTGACGGCGACTTCAAGCTTCACCTTCGGCAGGAAATCGACCACGTACTCGGCGCCGCGATAGAGCTCAGTATGGCCCTTCTGGCGCCCGAAGCCCTTCACCTCGGTGACCGTGATGCCGGCGATGCCGGCGTCGGCCAGTGCTTCGCGCACGTCGTCCAGCTTGAACGGCTTGATGATGGCCATGACCATTTTCATGCAGGATTCTCCCTAGGATGCTGGCCTCAGGATAGCGTGCCGGCGCCGCGCGCGGTTGCGGCGGCGGCCCGTCTCGCGGTTCAATGTCCGCCTCGCCGCCCGGACATTTCCGACAGCGCTGCGCAGCGAACCCCGATGGCGCACCGACCCGCCCGCCTCGCATGCTCGATGCACTGCCGGAGACCCCACATGATCGACTTCAACCACATCGACGACCTCGCCCGCCGCCTCAGCCAACTGGTGCCGCCCGGACTGCGGGAATCGCAGGAAGAGTTGCAGCAGACCTTCAAGGCCACCCTGCAGGCAGGGCTGGCGAAGCTGGACCTGGTGACGCGCGAGGAATTCGACGTGCAGCAGGCCGTGCTGCTGCGCACCCGCGAGAAGCTGGAAACGCTCGAGCGCACCGTCGCTACGCTGGAAGCCCAGCTGGCCGACAAGCCCGCCCAGTCCTGACCCCGCCGCGATGAGTCTGGCCCTGGTGCACAGCCGGGCACGGGCGGGCGTGTCCGCGCCACCCGTGCGCGTGGAAGTCCACCTGTCCGGCGGATTGCCGTCCACGCAGATCGTCGGCCTGCCGGAAGCCGCCGTGCGCGAGGCGCGCGACCGCGTGCGCGCGGCGATCCTCTGTGCGCAGTTCGAATTCCCGACGCGGCGGATCACGGTGAACCTGGCACCGGCCGACCTGCCGAAGGACGGCGGACGATTCGATCTCCCGATCGCCCTGGGCATCCTCGCCGCAAGCGGACAGATCCGGCGCGAGGCGCTGGCGGACTACGAATTCCTAGGCGAGTTGAGCCTGACCGGCGAACTGCGCGCGGTGGATGGCGTCCTGCCGGCAGCCCTGGCGGTCGCCGCCAGCGGACGCACGCTGGTAGTACCGGAACCCAGTGGCGCCGAAGCCGCCCTGGTCCAGGACGGACGCGCGCTCACGGGCCGAACCTTGCTCGAAGTCTGCGCGCTGCTCGAAGGCCGCAAGACGCTGCCGAGCGCCGTGGCACCCCCGACGCTGCCTCCGACGATTCCGGACATGGCGGATGTGCGCGGCCAGGCCCACGCGCGGCGTGCGCTCGAGGTCGCTGCCGCAGGGGGACACCACCTGCTGCTGATCGGGTCTCCCGGATGCGGCAAGACCCTGCTGGCGTCACGCCTGCCCGGCCTGCTGCCCGAGGCGAGCGACAGCGAAGCCATGGAAAGCGCCGCCATTGCCTCGGTCAGCGGTCGCGGACTGGACCCGGCGCGCTGGCGGCAACGTCCTTATCGCGCCCCCCACCACACCGCCAGCGCGGTGGCGCTCGTCGGGGGCGGTGCACAGCCGCGTCCCGGCGAGATTTCGCTGGCGCACCATGGCGTGCTCTTCCTCGACGAACTGCCCGAATGGAACCGCGCCGCGCTGGAGGTACTGCGTGAACCGCTGGAGTCCGGCACCGTCACCGTCTCCCGGGCCGCGCGCACGGCGGAATTCCCGGCGCGCTTCCAGCTCGTGGCCGCCATGAACCCTTGCCCGTGCGGCTGGGCCGGCGACGCCAGCGGCCGTTGCCGCTGCGGGCCTGATCTCGTCCGTCGCTACCGCAGCCGCGTTTCCGGTCCGCTGTTGGACCGCATCGACCTCCACGTCCACGTCCCCCGGCTGCCGCCGCAGGACTTGCGGCCGGATGCGCCGGACGGCGAAACCACGGCCGCGGTGCAGTCCCGGGTGGTGGCAGCGCGCATTCGCCAGCACGCGCGCTGCGGCAAGCCGAATGCGCGGATGGGCCAGGCGGAGACGATGGCGCACTGCCGCCTGTCGGCGCGCGACCAGGCGCTGCTGGAGCGCGCGGTCGAACGCCTGCAGCTCTCGGCACGCAGCCTGCACCGCATCCTGCGCGTGGCGCGCACCATCGCCGACCTGGCGGAAAGCGGATCCATCGGCACCGCGCACCTGACAGAAGCCCTGGGCTATCGGGGACTGGACCGCGGCAACGCAGCATGACCTCCGGCCACGGCGATGGAAGATGGGGTGTGGTCTACTCGGGTCACACCTGTCGCCGGCGGACGTCCCGTCTGCCGTCCCTTCCTTGCCACCCTGGAGTCCGCCCATGCGCCACACCGCATTCCGCCTCACGCTGCTGGCCTCGACCGTCGCGTTCGCCCTTGCCGCACAGGCGGCGCCATCCGCCGCCGACCGCATCGCCGGTACCGAACTGATCGCGCGCGATGCCCTGTTCGGCAATCCCGAGCGCGCGAACGTGCAGATCAGCCCCGATGGCAAGTACCTCAGCTGGGTCGCCGCCGTCGATGGCGTGCTCAACGTCTGGGTCGCCCCGGCCGACAATCCGGCGCAGGCCAAGGCCGTCACCCAGGACAAGGCGCGCGGCATCCGCAGTTATTTCTGGTCGTACCACCCCGACACGCTGCTGTACCTCCGCGACAGTGGCGGCGACGAGGACTTCCACCTGTACGCCGTCGACCTGAAGACGGGCCAGGCGAAGGACCTGACGCCCTTCCCGAAGACCACCGCGCAGGTGGCCGGCGTCAGCCCCAGGCATCCAGGCACGATCCTGGTCGGCATGAACGATCGCGACGCGCAGTGGCACGACCTCTACAAGGTCGACCTCGCCACCGGTACGCGCACGCTGCTGGAGAAGAACGATGCCAAGATCGCCGGCTACATCGCCGATGCCGATTACACGCTCAGGTACGCACAACGCTCGCGCCCGGACGGCGGCGCCGACGTGCTGAAGCGCGGCGCCAACGGAGCGTGGGAGAAGTTCGACGACATCCCGTTCGAAGACGTCCTGACCACCAGCCCCGGCGGCCTGACGCTGGACGGCAAGACGCTGTACTTCACCGATTCCCGCGGCCGCAACACCGCTGCGCTGTTCGCGGTGGACGTGGCAAGCGGCAAGCGCTCGCTGGTGCTGGAAGACGCACGCGCCGACGTCGGCGGCACCCTCGCGGATCCGGCGACGGGCAAGGTACAGGCGGTGTCGGTGGACTACCTGCGCGATGAGTGGAAGATCGTCGATCCCTCGATCCGCGCCGACCTGGAGAAGCTGGAAGCGATCGGCCCGGGTGATGTGTCCGTCAACACCCGCACGCTGGACGACAAGACCTGGATCGTCGCGTACTCCGCCGCCGAAGCACCGCTGGTCTATTACCGCTACGACCGCCCGGCCGGCACGTTGACCAAGCTGTTCTCCGCGCGCCCGAAGCTGGAAGGCAAGCCGCTGGTGCCGCAGTGGCCGGTGGAGATCGCATCGCGCGACAACAAGACGCTGGTCAGCTACCTGACCCTGCCACGCAGTGCCGATGCGAACAACGACGGCAAGGCCGATGCGCCGGTGCCGCTGGTACTGCTGGTCCACGGCGGTCCGTGGGCACGCGATTCCTACGGCTACGGCGGCTACAACCAGTGGCTGGCCAACCGTGGTTACGCGGTGCTGTCGGTCAACTTCCGAGGCTCCACCGGCTTCGGCAAGGACTTCACAAACGCCGGCAACGGCGAGTGGGCCGGCAAGATGCACGACGACCTGATCGACGCCGTGCAGTGGGCAGTCAAGCAGGGCGTGACCACACAGGACCAGGTCGCGATCATGGGCGGCAGCTACGGCGGTTACGCCACGCTGGCCGGCCTCACGTTCACGCCGGACGCGTTCGCCTGTGGCGTGGACATCGTCGGCCCGTCCAACCTCAACACCCTGCTCAGCACCGTGCCGCCGTACTGGGCCAGCTTCTTCGAGCAGCTCGCCAAGCGCATGGGCGACCCGCGCACCGAAGCCGGCAAGAAGTGGCTGACCGAACGTTCGCCGCTGACCCGCGCCGACCAGATCAAGAAGCCGCTGCTGATCGGCCAGGGGGCGAACGACCCGCGCGTGAAGCAGGCCGAGAGCGACCAGATCGTCAAGGCGATGCAGGCCAAGAACATCCCGGTGACCTACGTGCTGTTCCCCGACGAAGGCCATGGCTTCGCGCGGCCGGAGAACAACAAGGCGTTCAATGCCGTCACCGAGGGCTTCCTCGCCCAGTGCCTGGGCGGTCGCGCGGAACCGATCGGCAAGGACTTCACCGGTTCGAGCATCAGCGTGCCGACGGGCGCCGACGGCGTGCCGGGCTTGGCCGAAGCGCTCAAGGGCCACACGCAGGAAGTGAAGAAGTAAGCACGCGCTTCCTTCTCGCAACGCTGGAAAAAAGAAACGCCGGCGAAAGCCGGCGTTTCTTTTGCTGCATCCCTGCAGGCGGCGATCAGGCCGCCTTTTCCTTTTCGTAGAACTGCTCTTCCTCGGTCGAGCCCTTCAGCGCGGTGACGCTGGAGCTGCCGCCCTGGATGACGGTGGTGACGTCGTCGAAGTAACCGGCGCCCACTTCCTGCTGGTGCGAGACGAAGGTGTAGCCCTTCTCGCGTGCGGCGAACTCGGCTTCCTGCACCTGCTCGACGTAATGCTTCATGCCCTCGCCGCGCGCATAGTCGTGCGCGAACTTGAAGGTGTTGAACCAGTTGATGTGGATACCAGCCAGGGTGATGAACTGGTACTTGTAGCCCAGCGCCGACAGCTCGTCCTGGAAGCGGGCGATCTGCGCATCGTCCAGGTTCTTTTTCCAGTTGAAGCTGGGCGAGCAGTTGTACGACAGCAGCTTGCCAGGATGCTTGGCGTGCACCGCCTGGGCGAATTCGCGGGCGAAGCCGATGTCCGGCGTGCCGGTTTCGCACCACACCAGGTCGGCATACGGCGCGTAGGCGATGCCGCGGCTGATCGCCTGCTCCAGGCCGTTCTTCACGCGGTAGAAGCCTTCCGCCGTGCGCTGGCCGGTGACGAAGGGCTGGTCGTTGGCATCGAAATCCGAAGTCAGCAGGTTGGCGGCTTCGGCATCGGTGCGCGCCAGCACGATGGTCGGCACGCCCAGCACGTCGGCCGCCAGGCGCGCGGCCTGCAGCTTCTGCACTGCTTCCTGCGTGGGAACCAGCACCTTGCCGCCCATGTGCCCGCACTTCTTCACCGCGGCCAGCTGGTCTTCGAAGTGCACGCCCGCAGCACCGGCGACGATCATGTTCTTCATCAGCTCGTAGGCGTTCAGCACGCCACCGAAGCCGGCCTCGCCGTCGGCGACGATCGGCAGGAAGAAATCGATCGCGTCGGCTTCGTTCGCCTTGCCGTCGCAGATGTTCTTCCACTGGATCTCGTCGGCGCGCTGGAACGTGTTGTTGATGCGGCGGACCATCGTCGGCACCGAGTCGTACGCATACAGCGACTGGTCGGGGTACATGGTCTCGGAGGTGTTGCCGTCGGCGGCCACCTGCCAGCCGGACAGGTAGACGGCTTCCAGGCCGGCCTTGGCCTGCTGCATCGCCTGGCCCGCGCTGATCGCGCCGAACGCGTTGACGTAGCCCTTCCTGGCTTCGCCGTTGACGAGCTTCCACAGCCTCTCGGCGCCGCGGCGGGCCAGGGTGTATTCCGGCTGCAGGCTGCCACGCAGGCGGACGACGTCGGCGGCGGCGTAGTCGCGCTTCACGCCGGTCCAGCGCGGATTGCTGTCCCAGTCTTTCTGGATGGCGTCGATCTGCTGTTGCTTGGTGCTCATGGCGGGCTCTCTTTCGTCTTGGGGCGTCGTGGTGGGGGTGGTCGGTCGATGCGTCAGTCGATGCGTCAGTCGATGCGGTCGTACGCGGGCAAGGTCAGGAAATCGGCCAGCTCGTCGGCGCGGCTCAGGTGGTCGAGCAGGGCGATGGCTTCGGAGATGCGCTCGCCACCGGGCAGCCGCGAGTGGTCGCCCAGCTTCGCGGGCAAGGCGGCCAGCGTGCGCTGCAGCAGCGCGTAATCGATCTGGGTGCCGTCGCACAGGTGCACGTCGGCGGTGTGCAGCCACTGCCAGATCTGCGTGCGCGAGATCTCGGCGGTGGCGGCGTCTTCCATCAGCCAATGGATCGGCACGCAGCCGTTGCCATCGAGCCACGCGGCCAGGTAGCGCACGCAGACTTCCACGTTGCCCTCGAAGCCGGCACGCGTGATGGTGCCGGTGGACGGACGGATCAGGTCGTCGCGCGTGACCGCCACGTCCTCGCGCTGCACGCTGCGCTGGTTCGGCTGCGGCATGTGTTCGTCGAAGATCGTCTTCGCGACCGGAATCAGCGCCGGGTGCGCCACCCACGTGCCGTCGTGCCCGGCGGTGACTTCGCGCAGCTTGTCGGCGCGCACGCGGGCCAGCGCCTGTTCGTTCGCGGCCTCGTCGTTGCTGATCGGGATCTGCGCCGCCATGCCCCCCATCGCATGGGCGCCGCGGCGATGGCAGGTCTGGATCAGCAGTTCCGAATACGCCTTCAGGAACGGCTGCGTCATCGTCACCTGGCCGCGCTCGGGCAGCACCTTGTCGGCGTGGCGGCGGAAGGTCTTCAGGTAGGAGAAGATGTAGTCCCAGCGGCCGCAGTTCAGGCCGACGATACGATCGCGCAGCGCGTGCAGGATCTCGTGCATCTCGAACACGGCCGGCAGCGTCTCGATCAGCACCGTGACCTTCATCTGCCCGTGCGGCAGGCCCAGCGCGGCTTCGATGTGCGACAGCGCGGTTTCCCACAGCGCGGCCTCTTCCATGCTCTGCAGCTTGGGCAGGTAGAAGTACGGGCCACGGTCGCGGGCCTGCAGCGCGCGGGCGTTGTGCCAGGCGAACACGGCGATGTCGAACAACCCACCCGCGATCGGCGCGCCATCGATCAGCACGTGCTTTTCGTCCAGATGCCAGCCACGCGGGCGCACCAGCAGCACGGCCTGCTCGTTCTGCGGCTTCAGCGTGTAGTGCTTGCCGGCGTCGGAGGTGAACTCGAGATCGCCCTGCACGGCGCGGACCAGCGCACGCTGGCCGGTCAGCAGGTTCTGCCAGGTCGGCGAGGTGGAATCCTCGAAGTCGGCCATGAACACCTTCGCGCCCGAGTTCAGCGCGTTGATGACCATCTTCGGGTCGACCGGACCGGTGATCTCCACCCGACGGTCCTGCAGCGCGGCCGGGACCGGGGCGACGGCCCAGTCGCCCTCGCGAATGCCGCGGGTGTCCTCGCGGAAATCGGGCAGGCCGCCCGCATCGAAGAAGGCCTGTCGCGACCGGCGGGCCGCCAACCGGGCCTGGCGCTCCGGTTCGATCGCACGGTGCAGCGAGACGAGCAGGGCCAGCGCGCCGGGTGGCAACAGGGCGTCCTGGCCCGCCACATTGGCGGTCAGGGCGATGCCGGGGGTGGGGCGGTCGGCGCGGGTATCGCGCGGCGGCAGGGCGAAAGCGGTGGCGGACATGGGCGTCTCTTGGCGTCTTGCTGGAGACGCACAGTGCTCCCGTGTCGAATTATTTGACAAAACAGTTTTGTCAATGCACTAAATAAGCCTGACTTATAATTGAGTAGAACGTGAGCTCTAAAGAAGCGCCAACCCCCCGATTTCCCTACAAATCCGACCGGTTGAAGCCGCTGCGCGCCTTCTGCCAGACGGTCCGTTTGGGGTCGGTGTCGCGGGCCGCGGAGGCGCTTTTCGTCAGCCAGCCTGCCATCACCCTGCAACTGCAGGCACTGGAACGGGACCTGGGGATCACCCTGTTCGAGCGCAGCGGGCGCCGGCTGACCCCCAGCCGGGAGGGCCAGGTGCTGTACGAACTGGCGCAGCCGCTGGTGGCGGGGCTGGACGGGCTGGACGCGACGTTCCGGGAAAAGGTCAGCGGGCTGGAAGCCGGCGAACTGAACGTGGCGGCCAACAGCTCGACCATCCTCTACCTGCTGCCGAAGATCGTGGAGCACTTCCGCCAGGAACACCCGGACGTGAAGCTGACCCTGCACAACGCCGCCACGGCCGACGGCACCGACCTGCTGCGCTCGGATGCCGTGGACCTGGCGGTGGGCTCCGTGCTCGATGTGCCTGCCGATCTCAGCTACGCGCCGGTCTACCGCTTCGAGCCGATGCTGATCACGCCGCCCGACCATCCGCTGGCGAAGAAGCGCGACCTGCGGCTGGAGGATCTCTCGCCCCATGGCCTGATCCTGCCGCCGAAACGGCTGATCACCTACCGGCTGGTGGACCTGGTGTTCCAGCAGGCACGCGTGCCCTACACCGTCGCGCTGGAGGTGGGCGGCTGGGAAGTGATCAAGCAGTACGTCAGCATGGGCATGGGCATTTCGATCATCGCCTCGATCTGCCTGACCGACGCCGACCGCGACCGGCTGGCTGCGCGCTCGCTGGCGCAATGGTTTCCTTCGCGCAGCTATGGCGTGGTGGTGCGCAAGGGCAAGTTCCTGTCGCCGCAGGCGCGCGCCTTCATCGAACTGATCCAGCCCCACCTGTTCGAGCGCCGCGATTACGATGAGAGCGGCCATTCCGAACGCTGACGCCCTGCCTCCATGAGCGGCCGTTACCGACAACATGACCTTGCCCCCGGCCTGCCCCTGCTCTGCCGCTGGGACTACGTGCAGGGCGCGCACGCCGCGCCCGCGCTGGTCCTGCCCGATGCCTGCGTGGACCTGCTGTGGGATGGCGCGCGCCTGAGCATCGCCGGACCGGATACGCAGGCGCAGTACGCGCATGTCGCGCCGGGTCGACGGTTGCAGGGCCTGCGATTCGCGCCGACCGCCGCCGCACGCTGGATGGGTGTTCCCTTGCATGCCCTCGCCGACCAGCGCGTGGACCTGCGCGACCTCGGCCGTCCGCGCCTGAGCGCACTGGCCGACCGCATGGCGGAGCGCGAGGGCGATGCGATGGCCTGGCTCGCCGAGCGCATCCTGGTCGACACGCCGCCCCGCGACCGCGCGATGCAGGCCGTGCATGCGCGACTCTCGTGCGCGCAGCCCGACTCGGTCGCGCAGCTTGCGCGCGATCTCGGCCTCACCGAACGCACCCTGCTGCGACGGTGCGACGAAGCGTTCGGCTACGGACCGAAGCTGCTGGCGCGCATCCTGCGGCTGCAACGCTTCCTGCAGCACCGGCACCGCCACGCCAACCTGCTGGACGCCGCGCTCGACGCGGGCTACTACGACGCCGCGCAGCTGGCGGGCGATGCGCGCCGGCTCACCGGCCTCACGCCCACCCAGTTGATCGCGCAGGTCGCGGACTGACTGTCCGATTTCGCCAAGACAGGGGGCGCGGACTCGGCCAGACTGATGGCCTTCTCCACGGACACCCGCCATGAGCACCGCCGACCAGCACCACCGCATCGACTACATCGAGTTCAACGTCGCCTCCATCGCCGCCTCGAAGGCGTTCTATGGCGACGCGTTCGGCTGGACGTTCCAGGACTACGGGCCGGACTATTGCGAGTTCCGCGATGGTCGGCTGACCGGTGGATTCACCCACGACACGGCGCAGCCGGGCGGCGCGCTGGTCGTGCTGTATTCGACGGCGCTGGAAGACAGCCTGGCGAAGGTCGAGGCCGCCGGCGGGCGCATCACGAAGCCGATCTTCGCCTTCCCCGGCGGACGGCGCTTCCAGTTCACCGATCCCGACGGCTACGAACTCGCCGTGTGGTCGGCGACCTGAGTCAACGGGTCTCGTAGCGCGCCAGCAGTGCACGGTGGCTGGCCCGCCACTGCGCGAGCTCGACGGGCGAACCCTGGAACGTGCCGTCGATGAAGGCCAGCGACAGCGATTCGGTGGCCCGCTTCACGTCCTCGCTGACCTCGCGCGAATCGAAGTAACGATGATCGGTGAACACGTTGTGGGTGCCATGCCGGTAGACCGCCAGCACCTTGTGCGCGCCGCCGATCGCGTCGAACACCTTGAGCCGGTCGTCCACGCCCGACCCGAAGCCGGGAATGCGGATGATGTCGTCGGCCGTGGTGACGTGCAGCGTGGGGACGGTGATGCCCGACAGGATCGGGCGGAAATCCTGGTCGCCATAGAACGGCGGCGCGGAGATCACGATCGCCGCGCGGATGCGCGGATCGCGCAGCTGGATCGTCTGCCCGTGGCGCACCACCCGCGCGCCGGCGGACATCAGCGTGGTGTTGGCGCCGTACGAATGCCCGGCCGCGACGATGCGCGCGGGATCGATGCTCGCGCCCCATTCGCCCGCGAGCACGCGATCGAGGGCGAAGCGCTGGTCGCGGACGCGATCGATGGCTTCGGCGTCGCCCGCCGCGTGCTGGAAGCGGGATACCAGCGTGAAGGGATTGCCTTCCCACAGCGTGCGATCGCTGCCGACATGCTGCACGTGGAGGCTGGCGATGCCGTGCTTCGCCCAGTAGCGCCCCAGGTAGGTGTAGCCATCGCGCGCGCTGCCGATGCCGTGCGAGAACACCACCAGCGGCACCTTGCCGCGGCCTGCGTTGTCGGGCCAGAACAGCTTCACCGGCACCGCGCGTCCGCGCGCGGGATCCACCCAGTCCAGGTCCTGTACGCGATAGCCCGCGCGTTGCTCAACATGATCGCCCGCCCGCACGGGCGCGTGCGACGAGGCGACGAGCATCGGCGCCAGCAACAGCAGGGACAGCAGTACCGCCAGCCGATGGCGGCGGAACAGGGAGAACACGTTCATCGGCAACACATCCAGTACAGGGACAGCGCACGCGGCGTGCACCCGCATGCGACAGGGACAGAACACCGACCTCGCGGCGCGCTACTTCTTCTTCGGGCGGCCCGCCTTCACCGGCGCCAGCGCGTCCAGGGCCTTCGCCAGCGCCTGCGGCGACAGTGCGGACAGGGCCTGCAGGCCCGCGCGCAGCAACTCGCTCTTCTTCGCCGGCCGCTGCATCTGCAGCGCACGCTGCTTGAGCACGGCCACCAGGGCGAAGTCGTCCGCCGGCATCGTGAAGCTGTCGCGCACCAGCTTGGCCGGCGGCGCCTGCGCCGCCATGCCGGCGTCGCGCGTCTTGCGGGACTTGACCATGGCTCACCCGTAAATCGTATAAACGATTTATACCTTTTTATCCCCGCCCTGCCAAGCCCGGCGTCTGCCGACGAGCGGCAGGCATTCAGGCGGGACGGCACGCAGCGGGGGTGGCATGCGGACCTAGACTGTCGGTATTCCACCGCCACGGCATGCCATGCCTCCTCGAACCGCCTCCCCGCGCACGGGTGAACGCGCCGCCTTGCTGGCGGTCGCGGAGGCTCGCGCCCTTGCCGCCGCGCTGGCCATCGCGCCGGTCTATCCGTCGGGCGTGCACGAAGCGCGCAAGGCCATCCGTCGCCTGCGCTCGTTGCTCGCGCTCGCGCGGCGTGCGCTGGGCAAGGACGCGATCGATCCGATCGATGTCGAACTGCGCGCGCTGGCCAAGGGCCTGTCCGCCCTGCGTGACGCGCAGGTCGTGCAGGACACCGCACGGGCATGCGCGCGCGACGCGGAGGGCAAGGCCGAGGCACACAGCTGGAAGGCACTGTTGCCGCTGCTGGCCGAACGCCAGCAGCACGTCCTTGCCGCGGCACTGCGCGACGATCCCGGTTTCATGCAGCGCCAGGCGCAGGCGCATCGCCACGCCGACCGGCTGCGGGTGTTGCCGTGGCACCAGCTGGGTGCTGCCGACCTGCGCCGTGCCGTGCTTCGCTCGATGCGACGGCAGGCGAACGCGCAGGCGGCGGCGCTGGCATCGGGCAGGCTGGAGCATCTGCATGCCTGGCGGCGACGGTCACGCCGGTTGCGGATGCAGCTGTCGACCCTGCGCAAATTGCGGGTCCACGCGCAGCCGGGGCGAGCCGATGCCGCGACCCTGCGACACGTCGCCCAACTGGTCGACCAGCTGGGCGTGCTGCAGGACCTGGCATTGCTGGAGCAGGCGCTGGACGAACTTGCGCGGAGGCAGGTCCCGACGACGCCGGCCGCGCTGCGGCGTCCGAAACCCTTGCCCATCCATCCCCTCGGCTAAACGCATTTACCCGCTTTCGACGCGCGGATTCACGTCAAGTACGCCCCGGCAGGGCCGATAGTGACCCATACGGTCTCTCCCGACGGCACACGGACCGCCGCGCACCGCCGGAAGGCCAGAAGATCCGGTGTTCCGGCAACGGGACGGTTTGGCACAAAGCCTGCTTCTCCCGGGAACAGGCCGGGACCTACCGCCCTCCCTTCACGCAGGATCAAGGCCCGCTGGTGGATTCCACCCTTGCCCCTCGCGGCGCCGCTCCGGCGACGCCCGCACCGCCCCCCCGCCGAGGCGGCCTGCCGCCGCTGGTGTGGGCGACGGCTGTGCTGTTGCTGGGCATCGCGTGCACGTCGATCGTGGCCCACCGGGAATGGGACGACCTGCAGCAGCGGGCGGAGGACGACCGCCGGGCGCTGGCCGATGCCGGGGTCTCGCAACTGCGCGTACCGCTGGAGCAGGCGGCGTCGATGCTGCGCGCCATGCAGACCGTGTACCTGGCCAACGACCAGATGGACCAGGCACGCTTCAGCCAGTACCACGCCAGCCTGCGCAGCCCGCTCGCACCCAGCGCCTACACCTCGGTGGCGTTCGCACGCCGCTCGCCCGCCGACCAGCCGCTGGCTGACCAGGTCTCGTACCGCTACGAATTCGTTGCTCCGTACCAGCCGAACACGTCGTTGATCGGCTTCGACATGGTCACGCAGAAAGCCAACCTGGCCGCCCTGTTGCGCGCGCGCGACACCGACACGGTAGTGATCTCGGCGCCGTTCCCGCTGCGCCAGACCACGCCGGCGGGCCAGAACCCGCTCGGCGTGACGCTGCGCCTGCCCGTGTACTCCGACGGCCCGACGCCGACCACGCCCAACCAGCGGCGCGCGCGCGAAATCGGGGCGCTGGCCATCGGCATCCGGCTGCAGCCGCTGGTGGAAACCGCGATGGCCGGACCGGTCCTGGACGGCTTCCGCGTGCGCCTCTACGACGCCACCGCGGATGCGCATCCGTTCTACGACTCCGCCACGCCCATCGCCACCGGCCTGCCCGCGCAGGTACGGCGCATGGATTTCGGTGGCCGCCAGTGGCGGCTCGAACTGCAGCCGCGCCCGCAACCCCTCGACGCCGGCCGCCTGCAGGCCATCCTGGCCGGCGGCGGCGTGATCAGCCTGCTGCTGGCGGCGCTGGCGTGGTCGCTGGCCACCACGCGGCGGCGCGCGGTCGCGCTGGGCGAACAGATGAGCCGGCGCTACCGCGAGAGCGAACTGCGCTTCCGCGCGCTCAACGAACTGCTGCCGGCGCTGGTGCTGCTGGCCGACGTGCGCGATGGCCGCATCGTCTACGCCAACCAGGCGGCGCGGATGCGCTTGGGAGATCCCACCGGCCTGCCGCTGTCGGCGCTGTTCTCCGATCCGCAGCTGCAGGCGCGCGCGCGCGATGCCGCGGCCATCGGCAACGACTGGGGCAACCTGGAAGCGGTACTGCTGAGCCCCGGCGGCGGCGCCTTCTGGGCCAGCGCCTCCATCGCGCAGGTCGACATGGACGGCGAGGCGCACCTGCTGATGGTCGCCACCGACATTTCGGAGCAGCGCGAACTGACCGAACGCCTGAGCTACCAGGCTACTCACGATGCGTTGACCGAACTGTGCAACCGCCGCGAGTTCGAGCGCCGCATCGAGGAGGCCCTGAACGAACGCAAGGGTCGCGCGGCGTGCGACCCGTGCGCGCTGCTGTACATCGACCTGGACCAGTTCAAGCTGATCAACGATGTCTCTGGACACATGGCAGGCGACCAGCTGCTCGCGCAGCTCGCGCTGGCGATGCGCCAGCAGCTGCGCGGCGGCGATGTGCTGGCGCGGCTGGGCGGCGACGAATTCGGCCTGATGGCGTTCCACGTGGACGCGGAGGGCGCGCGCGCACTCGCCGAACGCCTGCGCGAATGCATCGAAGCGCTGATGTTCGTCTGGCAGGACCGCACCTACACGGTCAGCGCCAGCATCGGCGTGGTGGCGATCGACCAGCAGGAACCGACCCTGAAGGACCTGCTGGCCTGGGCCGACACGGCGTGCTACCTGGCTAAGGAGAACGGCCGCAACCGCGTGCACCTGTACCGCGAGGACAACGAGACCACGCGCCGCCAGGGCGAAATGGAATGGGCCAACCGCCTGCGCTGGGCGGTGGAACAGGACCGTTTGCTGCTCGACTACCAGGAGATCGTGCCGCTCGACGGCCGCGACACCGCGCCCAGCATCGAACTGCTGCTCAGGCTGCGCGACGAGGACGGCGGCGTGGTGCTGCCCGGCGCGTTCCTTCCCGCCGCCGAACGCTACGGGCTGATGCCGGCCATAGACCGCTGGGTGATCCGCAACGCGCTTGCGCATTTCGGCGAGCTGCACCATTCGGGCATGCGGCTGGGCACGTGCGCGATCAACCTGTCCGGCGCCAGCATCGAGGACGAGGGGCTGGCCGACTTCATCCTGGCGCGCATCACCGAATTCGCGGTGCCTGCGCAGGCCTTGTGCTTCGAGATCACCGAGACGGTCGCCGTGCGCAACCTGCTGAAGGTCGTCGCGGTGATCGAACGCCTGCGCCGCGCCGGCTGCCGCATCGCCCTGGACGACTTCGGCGCCGGCATGTCCTCGTTCGGCTACCTGAAGAACCTGCCCGCCGACCTCATCAAGATCGACGGCAGCTTCATCCGCGATCTCGAAACCGACCCGATGAGCCGCACCATCGTCAGCGCCATCGCGCAGATCGGCCACCAGCGGGGCTTGAAGGTCGTGGCCGAGTGGGTCGCCAGCCCGAAGATCGGCGACGCGCTGCGCTCGCTCGGCGTGGACTACGGCCAGGGCTACGCCCTGCACCGTCCCGAACGCGTGCTGTTCCAGCGCGAAGAGCCGCCGCCGCGGCGCCTGGCCGTGGTGCGCTGACCTACCGCACCGCCTGCTCCGCGGGCGTGTCGATGGCCCGCGGCCGCACGTGCTCCAGCAGGCTCACCAGCGTCTTGCCCGGCTCCTCCCACGGAATCATGTGGGCGGCATGCTCGAACCACACGCCCTGCTTGTAGGGCGCACGCACCTGCGCCAGCCAGGCGGCGGTGGGCGCCGAGGGCGTGGTGTAGTCGTGCCGGCCCATGAACATCACCACCGGGATGGGGAAGTCCACCACGCCGGTGAAGTCGACCTGCAGGAATTCGTCCAGCAACCGGCCCAGCGTGAACACGCTCCCCGCATTGATCGCGCAGCGCGCCGCATCGTCGTAGTCCGGCGACAGGCGCGGGCCCTGGAAGTAATAGGCCGAATCGTCGCGATAGGCGCTCAGGCCGCCGTAGAACTGCGGCCACTTGCGCGCGATCACGATGCGCTCGCGGGTGATCGGCTGGTCGCCGGGATACGGCGCGATCGATTCCATCTCGCGCACCGCGTCAGCATTGCCGCGCTCGCGCGCCATGCGCAGGCCGTAGTCGAAGCTGACCTGCTCGTTGGTCCGAACGTTGATCACCTGGCCGATGCCGACGTAGGCATGGAACAGATCGGGACGCTGCAGCGCCGCGTGCATGGCCACCACCGTTCCCCAGCTGTGCGCCATCAGCACCAGCTTGCGCTTGTGGTAGCGGCCGCGCAGGTGCTCGGCCAGCGCGATCGCGTCGTCCACGTAGCGCTGCACGTGCAGCGTGTCCGCGACGGCGTCCTGGGGATTCAGGGTCAGCGTCCTGCCTGCGCCGCGCTGGTCGTAGTTGACGACCGTGAAGTACTCCTCCAGGGGACGCTGGAACTGCCACAACGTGGGAATGACCGGCGATGCCGGGCCGCCATGCACGAACAGGATCATCGGATTGCCGCGGTCCTGGCCGCGTACGTTCACCCATTGCCGGACGCCGCCGATGTCCACCGCGTAGTCCTCCTGCACGCCGGTGGGAGCGACGATGCGCCCCAGGTCCCCGATGATCTCGCGCGCGGGCGCATAGGCGGACCGGTCGGGGCACGCCGGCTGGGCGGCGGCCGTCGTCGGCGATGCAAGCGTGGCGGCGAACAACAGGGATGCGAACGCGATGGCGCGCATGGGCGTTCCTCTCGGCAGGGCAGTCGGCCGCATTGTCGACGACGTTCCGTCCGCCTGCCCCAGGTCGATGGTCGTGGCGCATGCGTCGTCGGTCACCCTTCCACATCCAGGGCCGATGCTTGCGCGACGCCTCGGTCCAGGCTCGCGGCGGATGCGTGCGGGCCGCGGCTTGGGTTCTAATGCGGCGGGGAGACACGCGAGGGGCAGGATGAAAGCAGCGATCGTGGCGGCCTGCCTTACGGTCGCGAGCCAGGGCGCGTGGGCACAGAGCACGACGCCGGGCGCCGCGCACGACACGTACCACCAGGAACCCCCTGCCGCGCCCTCGCTGGGCAAGGCCGGTCCCGCGCTGCGCGACAAGCGCAAGCAGGGCGTATCGCCGTCTTACGAGCGGCAATGGCGGGACGCTCTGGCGCTTGGCGAGCAGGGCGACGCCGCCGAGGCGGACCGCACACTCGCGCAGGCGATGGCGCACCGCGAGTTCGCGACGCTGCCGCTCGCCGACCAGCGCATGACGTGGTCGCGCGCGGCGTGGATGGCGACACGCCTGGGCGACCATGTGCGTGCACGCCGCTGGGCCACGCGAGCCGTCGAGGCCGGATCCGACGATCCCGACGACATCTACCTGCTCGCGCAGCTGGACGAACGCGAGGGAGCGCATGACGCGGCCGCGCGCCACGTTCGCGATCTGGCGATGCGCTGGCCGCGCATGGTCGACCACCTCGACACTGCGTTCGTGCTGCGCGTGGCCCGGCAGGCGCCGCCCGCATCGGCGACCCGGCTGCAGGTGATGGAGGCCTTGATGCAGGCCGGCTGGGACGGTGCGGGGCTGGGGGTCGGCGACCTGTGGTACCAGCTCGCCCTGCTCTACCAGGCACGCGGCGACCACGCCGGCGTCCGTCGTGCGGTCAGCTTGACCACCTCGCCCGAGGCGCTGGTGAAATTCCGCGTGGACCGGCGCTTCGATGGCATCGTCGACCGCGACAGCGGAGCACTCGACATCGCGGAAGCCGCACGCCGGCGCGTGGCATCCCTGCGCGTGCTGGCCGACAGGCGCCCTCGAAGCCTCGAGACCCGCATGGAACTCGGCTACGCGCTGCTGGCGACGGGCCAGCACGCGGAGGTGGTCACGCTGGCGAACGAGACGCTCGCCGCGCTGTCGGCGGCATCGGCGGATGCGCCGGCGTTCGACGATCCCGAGGTCGCCGCGTGGATCGTCAACCACCGCGCGGTCGCGCAGCGGAGGCTGGGCAAGCTGTACGACGCGCAGGCCGACCTGTTCCGCGGCACGCTGATGGACGAATCGGGCGGCGCCAACGTCAGCCAGGTGCTCAACCTGGGCCAGTTCCTGTGCCAGCGCGGGCGCCCTGAGGAAGCGCTCGCTGCCATCGGCCGGGTCGGCGACATGAGCGGTTACGGCCGCATGGTGCAGGTCTCCATCGAACACTGCGCCGCTGTCCAGCAGCAGGATGCCGCCTCTGCACGGCGCGCGCTCGACTATCTGCGCGACCACCGCGACGATGCCCTGGAGCTCTGGATCTGGGCCCTGGTCGAAGCCGGTCGCATGGACGACGCAGCCGACGCCCTCGTCGCGGCCCTGGCCGATCCGGCGACGCGTGGCGACCTGCTCGCGGCCGTGCAGGAATGGCGGGAGCCGGCCCCGCTGCCTGCCTTCGTGCCCGTGCAGGCGCGATGGCGTGCACTGATGGCGCGCGACGAGGTCCGTCGCGCCGTGTATGCCGTCGGCCGCATCGAACGCCAGCCGATCTTCGCCATCGGCGGCCTCTGACCGGACGCGGTGTCAGGCGTGCGCCATCCACTGGCGCACCAGCGCCTGCAACGCGGTGCGCTGGGCTTCCACGTCGTCCACGCCGGCGAAGGTCCAGGCCGCGCGGTCGGCGCCCAGCCACGCGAGCAGCTGCCGCGGATCGGCGATCGCGCCCGCGGGCATCGCCTGCTTGCCCGCGCCCAGGTGCAGCACCAGCATCATGCGGTCCGGCCGGCGCAGCTGCATCGTCGCGAAATGGCGGCCCTCCACGTGGAAGCTCGGTGCGTTCCACTTGATGCTTTCGCCGATGCGCGGATCCGTCGCCAGGATCGTCGTGCGCAGCAGGCGGATGGCGGCGTCCTGCGCATGCGCGAGGGTGGCCAGGAAGGTCTCGACATCGTCGCGCGCTGCCTGTGTCCCCATGGTGTCGTGCACTCCGCCTGTCGACTGATCGCGAACGGTAGCGCGGGCAGGCGCCGCCGGCCAGCGCACGGAGCGTCCGACCGGCGGTCAAGCCTGCGCGACGCAGGTTGATCGGAATCAACGCGGCCGTCGCACGGGCGGCGTACGTTGGCGACTCCTAACGCCACGCCAGGAGCACGCCATGGACCGCACCATGAAAGCCGCCGTCGTCCGGCAGTTCGGCGCCCCGCTGGTCATCGAGGATGTCCCGGTGCCGCGCCCGGCCGCCGGCGAACTGCTGGTCAAGATCGAGGCCTGCGGCGTCTGCCACACCGACCTGCACGCCGCCGAAGGCGACTGGCCGGTGAAGCCCAGCCCGCCGTTCATTCCCGGGCACGAGGGCGTCGGCCACGTCGTCGCGGTGGGCAATGGCGTGACCCACGTGAAGGAAGGCGACCGCGTCGGCGTTCCGTGGCTGTACTCCGCATGCGGCTACTGCGCGCACTGCCTCGGCGGGTGGGAGACGCTGTGCGAAACCCAGCGGAACACCGGCTATTCGGTCAACGGCGGTTTCGCCGAGTACGCGCTGGCCGACGCGGGCTACGTCGGCCACCTGCCGGCGGGCATCGGTTTCGTCGAGATCGCGCCCATCCTGTGCGCCGGCGTGACCGTCTACAAGGGCCTGAAAGTCACCGATACCCGACCCGGCGACTGGGTGGTGATCTCCGGCATCGGCGGGCTGGGCCACCTGGCCGTGCAGTACGCGAAGGCGATGGGCCTGAACGTGGCGGCCGTCGACGTGGACGACGCCAAGCTGGACCTGGCGCGCCGCCTGGGCGCGACGGTCACCGTCAACGCCGCCACCGACGACCCGGCCGCGTATCTGAAGAAGGAAATCGGTGGCGCGCACGGTGCGCTGGTGACGGCGGTATCGCCCAAGGCCTTCGAGCAGGCGATCGGCATGGTGCGCCGGGGCGGCACGGTGTCGCTCAACGGCCTGCCGCCGGGCCAGTTCCCGCTCGACATCTTCGGCATGGTGCTCAACGGCATCACCGTGCGCGGCTCCATCGTCGGCACCCGACTGGACCTGCAGGAGGCGCTCGATTTCGCCGCGATGGGCAAGGTCGCCGCGACCGTGGCGACCGACCGCCTGGAGAACATCAACGCCGTGTTCGCACGCATGCACGCCGGCACGATCGAGGGGCGCGTGGTGCTGGATTTCTCTGCCTGATCGCGCGACTCAGTCCGCGCTCGCCGCCGGCCGCGCCTCGTCTCCGCCCGCTGCGGCGAGCCGTGACTGCGCACCCCGCGTCGGGAGCGGCATCACCCGCAGTCCCCGCTGGCGACACAGATCGAAGGCCGGATACACCGCGCGGCGTCCATTCGCGAACGCCACCTGCAGGTCGTGCACGCAGTCGTCGCTGCGGATCTGGAGGGTGGCCGCATCGCCGCCACCGGCCAGCCGCCCGCCGACGAGCAGTTCGCGCGGCTGGTCCGCGCCGGCCCGCGCCGCGGAGACCGACACGATGGCATCGTGGGCACGGTTGACGAGGTAGAGGTAATGGGTGCGTTCGCCGGCGTGGGCGGCGGCGAACGGGATGGCGGCGGCGAGCAGCACGACGATGTACAGGCGAGGCATGGCGGAATCTCCGGTGATGAGGGCGCCACCGGCAGCGCGGGTCGCGTGCGGGGCGAGCGCATCTCGCGCCCGT
This sequence comes from Pseudoxanthomonas sp., assembly GCF_002863005.1. GTDB lineage: Bacteria > Pseudomonadota > Gammaproteobacteria > Xanthomonadales > Xanthomonadaceae > Pseudoxanthomonas_A. The sequence continues at coordinate 42,827 of NZ_PKDG01000022.1, read as the reverse complement.
TGCGGGAAGGCGGCAACGGATCCGGGACGAATCGTCGTGCGGCCGGGACGAATCGTCGTGGGCAACGATCGCGGCTTTCCGTCGCCGGCGCGGCCGCCTAGGATGCGTTCGCACAGGAGGCCCCCATGAAGATCCGTCTGGGCAGCACCGAGATCGGCCTGTTCCGCTACCTGGGGCTGTGGACCGCGATCGCACTGCTGTTCACCTTGCAGAACACGCTCAACAACGGCCTGCAGCGCCCCAGCTGGCCGCTTTCGGACCTCATCCGCTGGTCGTTGATCCAGTGGTACAGCTGGGCGGCCCTCGCGCCGCTCGTGTTCCGCCTGGCCGAGCGCTATCCGGTACGCGGCACGTTGCGCTTCCGCGGGTTGGCGCAGCAGCTCGTGGCGAGCCTGTGCACGACGTTCCTCGCGATGGTGCTCGGCGCCCTGGTCTCGACGCTGTTCGAACCCAGCGGCTTCTTCGAGCAGCTCGGCTACTTCCTGGAGCAGCACTTCGCCATCGGCGTGCTGACCTACTGGACGCTGTTCGCCATCCAGCAGGCCATCCAGTTCCACGCCGAGAAGGCGCGACGCGAACTGGAGGCCAGCCGGCTGGCCACCGAACTGGCCCAGTCGCGCCTGCAAGTACTGAAGACCCAGCTGCAGCCGCACTTCCTGTTCAACACGCTGCACGCCATCGTCACCCTGCTCGACGAGGACAAGCTGTCGGCCGAGGACATGCTGCTGCGCCTGAGCGAACTGCTGCGCGCGTTCCTGGAGGACTACGACGGCCAGGAGATCCCGCTGCGCCGCGAACTGGAGCTGCTCGAGCTGTACCTCGGCATCCAGCGGCGGCGCTTCAAGGACCGCCTGACCACGCGCATCCATGTCGCACCCGACGTGATGGATGCCGCGGTGCCGAGCCTGGTGCTGCAGCCGATCGTGGAGAACGCGATCCGCTACGGCATCGGCCAGCACGTGGGCGAGGACTGCGTGGAGATCGACTGCCGCCGCGAGGGCGACATGCTCTGCATCGACGTGCGCAACTACAACAGCACGCTGGACGAGGGCGGCCAGGCGGGAGGCCACGGCATCGGCCTGTCCAACACGCGACTGCGCATGCGCGAGCTGTATGGGGACCACGCGAGCCTGCGGCTGGACCTGATCGTGCCGCGCGGCGTCGCGTGCCGGTTGCGCCTGCCCTACCGCGACCTCGACGAGGACGCCCTGCCGGAGCACGTGCCCGCATGCGCCTGACCGCGCTGGTGGTGGACGACGAACCGATCGCCCGCCACGCCGTGGCGCGCCTGCTGCGCGACGACGCGGACATCGAGGTGGTGGGCGAATGCGGCGACGGCGTGTCGGCGGTGGCGGCCATCCGCGAGCGCTCGCCCGACCTGATGTTCCTCGACATCCAGATGCCGGCCATCACCGGCCTGGACGTGGTGGCCACCCTCGGCCCGGCGCGCATGCCGGCGACCATCTTCGTCACCGCGTACGAACAGTTCGCGGTGCGCGCGTTCGAGGCGAATGCCGTCGATTACCTCGTCAAGCCATTCAGCCGCGAACGCTTCGCCGAAACCCTGCGCCGTGCGAAGCAGCGCCTGGCGATCGGACAGGGCGCCGATGCCGACACCACCGCCCGGATCATGCAGGCGCTGGCAACGCTGCAACAGCGCGATGCCTACCTGGAACGGATCCCGGTGCGCGAGGACGAGCGCGTCGTCCTGGTCGACGTGGACGACATCGTCTGGATAAAGGCCAGTGGCAACACCGTGCGCCTGCACCTGGCCGACCGCGTGCACGAAGTCCGCGAGACCATGGCCGCGCTGGCGGCACGCCTCGACCCGCGCCGCTTCGCCCGCGTGCACCGCTCGGCCATCATCAACATCCGGCGGGTCAGGGACATCCATCCATGGTTCAACGGCTACCACGTGGTCACGATGGATACCGGCCAGCAACTCCGGATGAGCCGCTACCAGCACGATGCCTTCCTGAAGCTGGCGACCCTGCGGCGCGGGGACTGACGCGGCCTGTGCCGCGCCGCCCTCATTCCGAATCCACTCCCGCCAGCGCCAGCACCCAGCCCGGCACCACCGGCTCGCCGGCGTAGAACTCCTTCGGCCTCTTCTCCGCCATCGCCCAGCGGTGCAGCCAGCTGGGGCCGTAGCGGCCGTTGTAGCCGTCCTCGCCGCGCGCGTAGGCAGGGTCGCGCATCGCCTCGTCCAGCGTCACCACGCGGTAGCCGCGTCGCTGCACGCCGGCCACGAGATCCGCGTAGGCGACGGCGTTGAGCTCGTTGGCGTGCAGCAGCCAGACCTGCGGCAGCGCATAGCCGAGCAACGCCTGCGACTGCCGTTCGTAGTAGTCGACCTTGTTGAGCATGTAGGGCACATAGCCGCGCCGCAGCCGCTCCAGCGTCGCCGCGCGCACGGGCGTGTCGGGCTGGCCGTCGAGCACGTTGGCGTAGGCGGACGCCCATACCCATTCGCCGTTGTCGACCGTCACCGGTGCGATGCGGTAACCGTGTCCGACCAGGAACGCGGACAGCGCCGCACGTTCCTCCGGCGTTCGGCCGGCGCGCAGGTACGGGTGGCGGAACCAGCGCGGGGCCTGGCCGCGTTCCGCCAACAGCGGGCGCAGCACGCGTTCGCCGCGCAGGATGTCCTGCTGGAACGCAGGCAGACCGACCGCATGCAGATCGAGATGGCCATGGGTGTGGTTGCCCAGCCCGAAGCCCGCATCCCGCCAGTCGCGCAGCATCGCCACGCGCTCGGGCCGCACCTGGCCATCGACTTCCAGCTTGCCCTCGTTGACGAAGCCGACCACCGGCACGCCGGCCTGCTTCAGTTGCGCCATGAGCTGCGCGTGGCGTCCTGCGAGCGCGTCCGGCGGCGTCTTGTCCATGCGCTGCCACGGCAGGTCATCGATGGTGATGGCGATGCGGCGGTCGGGCTCGGCGGCATGCGCACTCAACGCCCATGCGGACAGCAACAGTACTTGCAGGAGGAAGCGCACGCGCAGTCCGGGGCAGGGGGCGGAGCGGCGAGCTTATCGTCCGGCATGGCCCGGCCGCCAGCCGACTCAGGACGTGCTGTGGGGCGCAGCGCGCAGTCGCGCTTCGATGGCCGCGTGCAGGCCGGGAACGTCCGGTACGCGGATGCCGAATGCCTCCTGCAACACCGTGATCATTGCCTCGGCATTGGGCAGGCTGCGCCGCTCGCTGGCATGACCGGGGCGATGCAGCGCGACGCTGCCGTCGTTGAGCGTCCGGCGCCAGCCCGGCCCGGTGAGGGCGGCGCGCAGCTGGCCCACGAACGGCGAGTCCGGATGCGTGCTGACGTACCAGTTGCCGACGATGTGATCGATGTCGGCCTGCGGCTGCAGGTCGAACACGTACAGCGCCCGCCACTCGCCCGCCACCCTCGAGCGCAGCGTATACACGCCATCGCGCCGGGTGATGCGGTAAGGCTCGTGCGGCGTGGCCTGCACGTCTTCGGTATCCAGTCGCAGTGGTGCGGTGGGCACCATGCCGCCGAAACCGACATCGACGATGTAACGCTGCCCCTCCACGGTGGCCAGTATCAGCAGGTGCGTGCGTGCGGTGGGTTCGTCCTCCGGTCCTCCCATCACCACGCGCGCCGCCAGGCCGCGCGCATCGAAGTGCAGCTGCCGGAGCAGCGCCAGGAAAACGCGATTGAGTTCGTAGCAGTAGCCGCCGCGCCCCGCATGCAGCAGCTTGTGCTGGATGGCTGGCAAATCGATCGGCACGGGCGCGCGCAGCAGGGTGGACAGGGTTTCGAACGGAAACGTGGCGGTATGCCGCAGCTGCAGCGCGCGCAAGGTGTCCAGAGTGGGCGGCGGCGGTCGGTCGTGACCCAGGCGTTGCAGGTACAGCGCGATGTCGGCGAGCGTGTCGGCCACGGAAGACTCCCTGGTTGGGCGGGCCATCACGGTAGGACCTCAAGCGCGATTGAGGTCAAGACGCCTCGCAGGGCGCATGCTCCACCGCCTCCCTCGTCGACCCTTCCCATACCTTCATGCCGCGTGATGATGTCGTGTCCTGCCGATGCGGCATCATGCGTAGGTAGAGATCACCCACCCCCAGGATCATCCGATGCGTGCATGGCTGTTGCTGCCCCTGTTGCTGCTGACCTCCGGTGCCGCGTACGCGGCCGATGCCTGTCCGCAGTTGTCGCAACAGACGCCGACGGATGTCGCCTCCCGCATCGCCGCAGTCGCCTGCCGCGAGCACCTGATGTGGTACCGCCCCTTCATCGACCGCGAGGGCAAGCTGGCGAACGCACCGATGACCGAGGCGGAGTCGTCGCTGTTGTCGCTCGGCGACGACCGCGCCTGGCAGCGCGTCGCGCGCTACTGGCGCGACAGCGGGCTGCTCGCCGCGATCGGTCACCGTCGCGGCGCGACCGAGTGCCTGTACGCCTCGTCGACAGGCCCTCAGGCCGAGGCCTGCCGCGGCTTCGTGGTGGACACGCCATGGTCGGCCGCCTTCATCTCGTGGGTGATGCGTGAGGCCCGGGTGCCCGGCTTCCGCGGTTCCAGCCGCCACTTCACCTATGTGCAGGCGGCGTTCCAGAACCCGTCGACCAACGCCTTCGACGTCATCGACGTGGCGAAGGCCAAGCCGGTGGTCGGCGACCTGATCTGCTACGTGCGCCAGTCCGGCCGCCTGTTCGGCCACGAAGGGCTGGTGCCGTTGCTGCGCAGCGGCAGTTCGCTGGACATGCACTGCGACATCGTGGTGGCGGTGAACCCGAACAACGACAGCACTGCGTACGCCATCGGCGGCAACGTGCAGCAGAGCGTGACGATGCGCATGCTGCCGCTCAACCGCAGCGGTGAATTCTGGGGCGGGCTGCCGCTCCGCATCGGCGACGGCACGCTGTGCGCGCCCGACAACGAAGCGGCCTGCAACATGAACCGTCAGGACTGGGCGGCGATCCTGCGACTGAAGTCACCGGAGCAGCTGGCGAGACTTCCCGGCGCCCTGCCCCCGGTGCAGGACGCGCCAGGCGTCGAAGCGACCGAGAAGGCGGAATGCTGCATTCACTGCGTCGTCGGATCCGGCGTGCCAAGGTGCCCCGCGGACGCCGCCCCGCCCACCACCCCGGATACGCCACGATGATCCCGTCCCGCCTCCCTGCCGTACGCCTGGCGCCCCTCGCCGCCGCCCTGATGCTGGCCGCCTGCGCCACCCCGCCTCCGGCCGCAAGCCCTACGCTGGCCGCGGGCCAGCAGGCCACGGTCGATGGGACCGTCGTCAGCGTCGACACCACGCCCTGGACCTACGATGGCAGCGCCGTGGTGAAGATCGCCGCCCCCAACGGGCAGGTCGACGTGCATCTGCCCGCCCGCTGGAACCTCTGCAAGGCGCCGCCGCCGGAGGACGTACAGGGGCTGAAGGCCGGCGACCGCGTGCGGGCCACCGGCACCGTCACAGACGACGGCGCGCTGGTGGTCTGCGAGCAAGCCGAACACGGCCTGCGCAGGACACCCTGAGCGATCACGCCCAGCCCCCGTGACCGCGGCTGCCGACGCGATCGGCGCACGGCACCGCAAGGGACGTGCGGCAGGTCGGGATGGTGCAGCGCAGCTCGCATGTAACCGTTTTCATGGCTAGTGTCCGGCGCTCGCGGGGTGGCCCGCGTTGCCTGGAACCGCCTGATGATCCCCACGCCGACGCGCCGCCTGCTGTGCGCCACCACCACCGCCTGCGCCCTGGCGATCGGGTTGGGTGTGAGCCCCGCCGCCCGTTCGGCCGACGTCCTGCCCCCGCGCACTGACTGGAAGGCGACGAGTTCGGCCAGCACCACGGTGGAGATGGCCCCGGCCAAGGGCATCGATGGCGACCCGGCGACCAAGTGGGGCGGCGCGTTCTCGCCCGGCCACTGGTACCAGGTGGATTTCGGCAAGCGCGTCTCCGTCGGCGCGGTGGAACTGCATTGGGAATGGGGCGGCGCACGCGCGTACTCGATCCAGGCCTCCGACGACGGCGAACATTGGCGCACCGCGTTCGAGACGCGCGATGGCGTGGGCGGTATCGAGTACGACGTGTTCCCCACGGTGCAGGCGCGCTACCTGCGCCTGACTGCGCCGGACCGCTCGGCGGACTGGGGCGTGTCGGTGTTCGAGTTCCAGCCGTACGCCGGTGGCGAGACACCGCGCATCACTGGCGTGAGCGGCGATGCCGCCGCGCTGTGGTCCGATGCCGGCGAGGCGCATGCGATGACCGCGAAGCCCGCGGCCGACGGCATGCGACAGCTGCAGATCGACCTGCCCAGGCCGCTGTCCGTGGCCGGCCTGGAAGTGGCGTGGAAGGACACGCCGCGCGCGGCGAAGCTGGAAGGCCGCGAGGCAGGGTCGGATCGCTGGATCGTGCTGGCGGAAGATCCCAACGCCTACGGCAGCACCGCATTCCTCGCCGACAGCCAGGCCCGCACGCTGTCCGCGTTGCGCTTGAGCGTGCTCGGCCAGGGCACGCAGGCGCCCACGTTGCAGCGCCTGCGCCTGATCGGGCCGAAGCGGGTGATGACGGCGATGAAGCGCTACGAACTCGCGGCCTCGCGCGAGCACCGTGCGCTGTTCCCGTCGTCGTTGCACCAGCAGCAGGTGTACTGGACGGCGGTCGGCATTCCCGCGGGCCGGCAGAAGTCGGTGCTCGACGAATTCGGCCATGTCGAAGCCTTCAAGGGTGCGCCGCTGGTGCAGCCGGTATGGCGCGACGCCAGCGGTCGTGCGAGCGCAGCGAACGCCGATACATCCATCACCCATGCGTTGCGCGACGGCTGGATGCCGATGCCGACCGTGCAGTGGTCGCCACAGCCGGGCCTGGAACTGACGACGGCGGCGATCGCGCTCGAGCAGCGCGGCGCGCCGGTCACGCTGGTGCGCTATCGCCTGCGCAACACCGGCACCACGCCGGTCGCCGGCAGCTTCAACCTGCTGACGCGGCCGATGCAGGTCAGCCCGCCGTGGCAGAACGGCGGACCCTCGCCGATCCGCGACATCGCCGTCGGCAGCGGCGATGCCGCGCAGGTGGCGGTCAACGGGCGCACGCTGTTCCAGTCGCTGACGCCGGTGGCGCGCGCGTCCGCGTCGGCTTTCGGTGCGCATGGCGAAGGCGAGATCACCGGCCTGCTGATGGCCGACGCGCTGCCCGATGCGCAGCAGGCGCATGACGACACGGGCCTGGCCGCCGGTCAGCTCGGCTACGACGTGGCGCTGGCGCCGGGCGCGACGCAGGACATCGTCATCGCGTTCGCCCTCGGCGATGCGCGCATCGATCCGGCCAAGCCGCTGCCTGCCGCACCGACGCTCGATCTCGCCGGACTGACCGGCGAAGGCGCATTCGATGCGCGTGCCGAGGAGGTGGCCGCACAGTGGCAGAAGCGCCTGGGCCGTATCGGCCTGTCGCTGCCGGACGCGTCCCTCGTCGACATGCTCCGCGCGCAGGCGGCGTACATGCTGATCAACCAGAGCGGCCACGCCATGCAGCCGGGCCCGCGCAACTACAACCGCTCCTTCATCCGCGATGGCGCCGCCACCGCCGCCACGCTGGTGCGCATGGGCATGCCGAAGACGGCGCGCGACTACCTGCAGTGGTACGCGGGACACGCCGTGCACGAGAACGGCCTGGTGTCGCCGATCCTCAACGACGACGGCTCGGTCAACACGGGATTCGGCTCCGACATCGAGTACGACAGCCAAGGGCAGTTCATCTGGCTGGTCGCCGAACTCGCGCGCCTCGATGGCGGCGCGCGCAGCGTGCGCGACTACCAGGACAAAGTGACGCGCGCGATGAAGTTCATGCAGGAGCTGCGCGAACGCACGATGGCGCCCGGCTATCTCGCCGACCAGCCGTCGCCGGAGCGTTTCCACGGCATCCTCGCGCCGTCGATCAGCCACGAAGGCTATCCCGTTCCGACCCACAGTTACTGGGACGACTACTGGGCATTGAAGGGCTGGCACGACGGCGCGTGGCTGGCCGAGCAGTGGGGCGATGCGAAGACTGCCGCATGGGCGCGCGAACAGTATGCGGCGCTGCGCGCATCGATGGCCGCCTCGATTCGCGCGACGATGAAATGGAAGGGCATCGACACCATCCCCGCCGACGCCGACATGGGCGGCAGCGATCCGACCAGCCTGTCGATCGGGCTGGACCCGGCCGGGCAGCAGGACGTGATGCCGGCCGATGCGCTGAAGACCACGTTCGACCGTTATCTGGACGACGTGCGCAAGCGCGACGTGCCCGGCGCGCTGTACGCGTACACGCCGTACGAGATCCGCAACGTGCTGACGTACGTGCACCTCAACCGTCCGCAGGAAGCGCACGAGCTGCTGATGCGCTTCCTCGGCCACCGCCGCCCCGCACCGTGGCAGGTGCTGGCGGAAGTGGTGTATTCGGACGCTCGCCACGCCATCTACCTCGGCGACATGCCGCACACGTGGATCGGCTCGGAGTACGCCCGCGCGATCTTCGGCATGCTGATGCACGAAGGCGACGACGCGCTGTCGCTGCTGCCCGGCACGCCACCGGCATGGGTCGCCGGCGACGGCCTGCGCGTGGACGGCCTGCCGACGGCCTACGGCACGCTGGCCATGACCGCCCGCCAGCAAGGCCAGACCCTGCGCGTGACGCTCGGCCCCGGTCTGCACAAGGACATTGCGCTGAAGGTCAGTTGGCCGAGCCGGACGAAGCCGTCGCGGGTGGTGGTGGATGGCAAGGCGGTGAGCGACTACGACGATCAGGGATTACGGATCGCCCACCCCTTCAGCCGGTTGGAGGCGAGCTGGTAGTCGTCCCGGGCGATATCGTCGGTATCGCATCAGGAATCGTAAACAAAGATCGCGCGATGTCCTTAATAAATGCTTTTATATCAATTCTTTACGGAAACGGATTTCTGATATATCGTTCTTGAATCGTAAAGAATCAAGGCGTCCGGATGCCTCGCGCGCGCACGGCCGATGTACCCGATCTCCTGGCGTTGCTGGCGGGTGGCGATCCCGTGCCGGCGGCGGCGCTGGCGCAGGCGCTCGGCGTGAGCCGCCCCATCCTGGCCCGGCTGGTCGCCGAGGCCGGGCCGGCGGTGCTGCGGATCGGCAAGGCACGCGCCACCGCCTACGCGGCGCGCGCGCGCACTGATGCAGGCGAGGCTTGGCCACTGTGGCGGATGCGGCCGGATGCGACGCTGGAAGAACGGGGCACCCTGCACGCGCTGCGTGGAGACCGCTTCTTCTTCGAGGCTTCCGGTGACAGCCCCCTGCTGACACGCACCGTCGATCGCGTCGCCGGTTTCCATCCCGGGCTGCCCTGGTTCCTCGACGACCTCCGGCCCCAGGGATTCCTGGGACGCACGCTGGCGTACCGGCAGGGACGCGCGCTCGGCGTACCCGACGACCTCAACCGGTGGCAGGTCCGCGACACGTTGTTGGCGATCACGCGGACCGGCGGCACCGGCATCGGCGACTTGATCCTCGGTCAGGAAGCCCTGGCCACGGCGATGGCCGAGCGCGACACGCCGACCGATGCCGTCGCGGCCTCCGACCGCGCGCGGCAATACCCCGCCTGGGCGCAGGCCGCGCTGGCCGGCGAGGAAATCGGCTCCTCGCCCGGCGGCGAGCAACCGAAGTTCACCGCGACCGTCCAGCAAGAGGACGGCGGACGATACGCCGCGCTGGTGAAGTTCGCCGTTCCGGACGAAGGCCAGGCCGTTCGCCGCTGGGCCGACCTGCTGGTGTGCGAGCACCTGGCGGCTACGACCCTGCATGAGGCGGGGCTGCCTGCATCGACATCGCAGTGCCTGCATGCCGACGGCTACACCTTCCTGGAAGTCCGTCGCTTCGATCGCGTTGCCGACACGCTGGGCCGTCGCGGTTTAGTCTCCCTGCAGGCGCTGGACGCCGCGTTCTACGGCCACGGCGCGCGCGACTGGGGGCGGTTCGGCGAACGGCTGGCGGCCGACGGCTGGATCACCACGCAGGACGCGACGCAGATGGCGCGCCTGCATTGGTTCGGGCGCTTCATCGACAACAGCGACATGCATGCGGGCAATCTCGGGTTCCATCTCGGGGATGATCGGCCGCTTGCGCTGGCGCCGGCCTACGACATGCTGCCGATGGCGCTGGCGCCCTCGCGCACCGGCGCCGTGCGCACTCTGGAGCCCGTGCGACCGACCGCACCGGATCGCACCGGACAGGTCGGTCATATCCGCTGGGCGGCGGACGCGGCCATCGTCTTCTGGCAGCGCGTGGCAGACAGCGAGTTGATCGGATCGGACGACATGCGCGCGCTTGCGCGCGCCAACATCAATGCGGTCGGGAATTTCTCGCGCCAGTTCGCCTAGCCCGCCGCGAATGCGGACCACGCAGCGGTTCAAGCGCCGGGAGGCGACCTGGTAGCGACGGGCGGGCCGGATCGCTGCAAGACAGGAGGGAATTTACCTGTGCGACCCAGCGCTCGCATCCGATCCTCCACGTAGCGCTTCGCACTGCCGCTCCGCCTTGTAAATGGCATTCCGGTTGAGTCGTTCCTCCATGTCCGCGCCGCCCAGTCGCCCATACGTAAACGACTGCGGCGGCAGCAACGCCTGCAGCGATGCGCTCAAGGGCAGCGACCAGTTCTGGTCCGCTTCCTGCGGCGAGTCCACCGGCATGCCTGGATGCCAAGGCAGCATGCGGGCCTTCTGGGAGTTGGACCAGATCATGAAGGTGGGGCGTCCTCGCCAGCGCATCTGTATCAACGCATGCGGATAGTCGTCCGTCCAGCTGATCCCATGCCCGTAATGTTCGTCGACAAGTGCCAGCAGCCCGGTACGACCGAAGTGCCGCCTCGCCAGATGTTGCAACTCCTCGTCGCTGCACGGCGCGGGGGGAACACGTATGACGGCATCGAATTTGCGCCAAGCGCGCTGGTCGACGCCCTGCGCCAACACCTGCACCCCGCGCTGTCGCGTCCAGCCGGGCGATGATGCCTCACGCACGAAGTCCGCAACTTTGTTGGAAGCGAGCGGCATCTCCACATCGACCCCGCTCCCCTGGCGTGTCTCATAGCGGCCGCGCAACACAAAGATGCCGCCAGCGGTTGGCGTGATCGTGAAGTGCTCCTCAACGGAGCCCCACCCAGTGCGCTCGAAATCGATGCGGATCTCTTCCAGCCCGGACAGATCGACCGCAGGCAGGGTCTCCTCCCCGGAATGGCAGGCTGATAGCACGGCAACCAACGCCAGTGCATACATCCATGCGTGCTTCATCGCTGTTTCCCCCTTGCCGCCTGCGCGCGCGGCATCAACCCGCAATCACCCACCGCCCATTGTCCTGCAGCACCACTTCGAAACGCGCCCACTGACGGAACTCGTCGGCGCTGGTCGTCCCCGTGCTGCCCGTCTGCTCGCCGGCAACGACGCGGTACTGCAACCCCGCGCCTTCGCCTTCCAGCACGTGGCGCACGCTCCACAGGCGGCCGAGTTTGCCGTTGCTGTAGAAGCGGCCGCGCAGGATCGCGTCGGGGTGGGTGATGTTGCGTTCGGCGTGCTGCTTGGCGAGTTCCAGCAGTTCGGTGAGGTTCTCGGTGGTGATGTCGACGTAGGAGTTGAGTTGCTCCATCGCGGCGGAGAAATCTTCCTGGGTGAGTTCGAACTGGCGTTGCGCGGGCTGGGTGATGCGCGAGGCCTGGCGGCGGCGGTGCAGGTGGGCCGGGTAGCGGCGCCACGGGAACAGCGCATTGAAGGCGATGGCCATGGCCAGGATGGCCACGACGTTGATGAGTATTGGCATCAGCAGGTAGCCGTAGCCCAGGGCATGCACGTCGTGACCACCGATCACCGCGGCGAGGGCGGTGGCGCCGCCGGGCGGATGGATGCAGCGCAGGTAGTACATGCCCAGCACCGCGAGGCCAACGGCGAGGGCGGCGGTCCAGGCGTGGCCGGGAAACAGTTTCTGGCAGCTCACGCCGATGAAGGCGGACAGCAGGTGCCCGCCCACCACGGCCCACGGCTGCGACAACGCGCCCTGCGGCACGGCGAACAGCAGCACGGCGGACGCACCCATCGAGGTGACCATCAGCGCGCCGCCGACGGCGGACGCAGCATCGGTCGGGAAGGTCCAGCGAGTCAGCCCGTACACCGCCAGGATGCCCAGCAACGCGCCGATGCCCGATATCCACTTCTCGCCATGGCGGGTGGTGTTGCGCTCGATGCCCAGCAACAGGCGCAACTCGGTCAGGCGGGAGTGAGGGCTCATAAGCGGCAGCGAGAGGGCTGGCGCAGCAGTCTATGCGAAGGACGCGCCGCACGTAGGGCGGGCCCCGGCCCGCCATGCCCACACGTCAGCCGCGCGGACCCAGCAAGCCGATCCGCCGGAACCACATCTCCAGCGGCACGGTCACCAGCGGCGGCACCGCGGCGATCAACGCCAGCAACGCCGCCCACCACGGCCAGCGCAGCCGCAACGCGGACAGCGCGGTAACCACGACATAGAACAGGAACGCACCGCCATGCAGCGGCCCGAAGATCTTCACGCCCAGGTCGTTGCCGATGGCGCTGTACTTGAATGCCATGCCGATCAGCAGACCGGCCCAGGTGAAGCCTTCAAGAAAGGCAGCGACAGCAAACAGGCGCCCGGCGGGCGCGAGGGGGTTGGGCATGCAGGAACTCCGTAGGACGCTCTGGATATTGGGAATGTATTCGGCAACACTTCCGCTCACGGGAAGTCAGTTGTCGCGTAAGCTGTAGGCGGCGGATGCCGCCGCAAAGGCTCTCCCAGCGATGCTAGGCGAACCCTGCGGATCAATGAGAGCACAACGGCAATGCCATCACTTTCTAGCAAGCCTTTGACCTTTATTGACGCCTTCGCTGGGTGCGGCGGCCTTTCCCTTGGCCTCATGCAAGCAGGCCTTAAAGGGCGATTCGCTATTGAACGTGATGAATACGCCTTTGCAACACTTAAGGCGAACCTACTTACCGCTGGCTCAACGTACAAATACTCCTGGCCACGCTGGCTTCCGAAGAAGCCAATCGGCATCATGGAAATTATAGACACTTATCGCACGGAGCTAGAGAACTGCTCTGGTTCAGTCGATCTGCTTGTGGGAGGTCCGCCCTGTCAAGGATTCTCTAGTGCCGGCAGGAGAAAGCATGACGACCCGAGAAATCAGCTGTTTGCCGCTTATTTGAACCTTGTCGAGATCATCAAACCGAAGGCCGTCCTTATCGAGAATGTTCGCGGCTTTACTCTAGATTTCAGCTCAGGAGAACAGGTAAAAAATTTCTCTCAGGCGCTTAAGTGCCGCCTGTCTGATAGCTACACCGTTTTTGAGCAGCTCCTAGACCTCACGATGTTTGGCGTACCCCAGGCGCGGACACGCTACTTTGTCCTCGCTTTCCGCTCCGACCTAAACATACCGGACCCCTTCAAATATCTTCACAAGAATCTGCCCTCATTCTTACGCTCATTGCGCCTGACGACACCGACCTCCTCGAGCTCCGCAATCTCCGATCTGGAGGTGAGGAGAAACGGCACAAGGCCATCCACCGAGAGCAACGGATTCAGCGAGACTGTTTATTCGGGGCCACTCACTCATTATCAAAAACTAATGAATGAAGGTAATGCGAGTGTCACAGACTTGCGGCTAGCGCGCCATGCCGATGACATCGTCACCCGATTCAGAGAAATTATCGAACGAAGCCATGCCGAGGGGCGCCTAAACACGAGCATCGGAGCGGACATGCGCGCACGCTTTGGTCTCAAGAAGCAAGCATTGCGCGTACTCGACCCAGATAGGCCGTCGCCTACAATTACAAGCATGCCTGACGACCTACTGCACTATTCGGAGCCGCGAACTCTGACGGTACGCGAAAATGCACGGCTTCAGTCATTTCCAGACTGGTACGCTTTTCAGGGGAAATATACGACAGGAGGACATTTGAGACGGCAAGAAGTGCCTCGCTTTACGCAAGTTGCGAATGCCGTTCCACCTCTGGCTGCTCGTGCAATCGGCGAGACCCTCATGGGCTTACTAAATCCCCGTCGAGGCAACGGGCCAGGCTGAATTCACGCCCTCAATGTATCCAATAGAGTCCGGAATTCGGTACGCAACGCCAAGATAAGCTTGCGTAGCTCGCGCATCTCAGCGATGCCGACAACTACCCCTACGTCGTCCATCACGCTATCCGGCTTTCCTTCAGGCACCAGGATCACATGTCCTAGCTTGTTGCGACTGCGCACCACTCCGTCTCGGTAAGACTGGACCGTCTGCGCGCCTGTCGCATAGGCAGCAAACTCGGCAGTCCCCAGAATACTTGCCAGAAATCGTAGACGGTGATCGGACGTAAAAAGCATGTGCGCCTTGAAAAGTGCCTCCACGCTGGGATCACCTTTGAGCTTTGCACCTTGCCGCGTCACGTTATCGACTTGTTCGTCTACTCTCCTAATTGCATCCGCAATGAACTTCGCCTTGCCCGCATCGTCCAGCTTGCTATGAGCCAACTCCAGGCATGCGTTGACCATATGGTCAATATCGCTTGTGGCGCCCATCACGATTCCTCGGGTGTGATCGAGATCGAGCACCTTCTTAATAAGCGAATCAAATACACCTAAAACTTCGTCAACCAAATCCTCTCTACTTGCGCAGTAAATTCCTTCCAACTTCTTCTCGTACGCTTTCTCTCTCAACTCGGCAACTGTCAGCTGCCCAGAATAGAAGACAACGTCTTTGTACTGAACTACCGAGCGAATTCTCTCAATAGCATCCTCACCGTGATCGCCATTTCCCAGATCCCAATCTACTAGGATCAGATCCACTTCATCCGTAAATACATTCTCAAGAATCGTGTCTTCAACCTGATCGATTGAAATGCATTGCTTCGCCCTGAAGTCAAATCCTTCAGCAGACATCTTAGCTTTGATGCCTATGATCTGATTTGCGACTCTTGCGGGCTGGTCGTCAACCCACAAAACATTGAAATCAAGCCTCATGCTCCCCTCCTCGTAATCGCAATCGTAATTACGAATCCGAGGCCTGACTGCACCTCATCATCAAGCTCGATACTTCCGCCCATTTCCCCAAGTGCTTGCCGGACATGGTAAAGCCCAAGACCGGAGCCTTGTGTAGTCGTATATCCCATTTCAAAGATGCGCGAGCGACTTGTTCCCTCACTCAGCCCTCGCCCGTTGTCGCTCACATGAATTGTGAGGCTAGCTTTGTCTTTTTGAGTAATAACGAACTTAATTCGTGATGATCTCGACCTTCTGGCGTTGCTAATCAGATTGTCGACCACAATAGCTGCATCAATAGGATTGAACCGCACCTTCAGTCCTGGATGACTATTCTCCGCAATTATTTGCAGGCGGGCACTACTGGTAGTGCGAGCGATCTGCTCAATGTAGTCATATATAAAAGCGGCGAGATCAGTTTCAATTTTCTCGGAATCGAGTTTGAAATTTGCCCTGGTGGCGAATCTCGTAATCGACATGATTTTCTTATTGAGGAAAGCCATCTGCTCCAGGGTTCTTAGAACATCCTCTCGCGGAATTGATGTCTTCTCAGACGTCTGACTAAGAAAGTTCTCAATTTGTTGAGCGATATCTACGGCATAGATAGTAACTTGATGGTGCAAATTCAGAATAGTCGCTGTATCCGCACCTACAAATGACTCAAGAAAGTGGCCGCGCCGCCGCTCAGTCTCCACCTCGACTTCAGCCGCGTCGGCGCGACGAGTCGCTGCTTCAGCTACTGCCATCGCTCTGTCGGCAACTCGCCGAGCATCGGCCTCCGATTTTTTGAGATCATCGAACCGATGTTCGGCAGCCTCAATCCTAGCAAGCATTCCCTGGTCACCCATCTTTTCTGCGATTGATCGCAAGCCAACCAGCGACGTTTCAAATTCTCCTGAACGCTCGTTAATAAGATCCACTAGGCGAGTGCTGTACTCCAGCAAGCGGACCGTCTCGTTGTCGACGAGACTCGCTACGGCCGCGGTTACACGGGCTCGTCCTGGATCCGTCATCAGTCTCGATAGATCCTCTGCGGTGGCGTCCCCCTTGTCGATCCAAGAGACCGGCACCACGTACTTCTCTAGACGCTTTAAACAGTGATCCATAACCGCTTTGCGCAACTGCTCTACAGCCGGCGTCTCTATTAGTCCTTGATTTCGACTCGACGCTTCTTGGAAGTCTTTATCCGAACCGGACACGTCAACGCGGCCAATAATCTCGCGCGTTCCGAGAAATCTTGCGTAACCCTGCTGTTTTCTCCGATCAAACCCAAACCAATCATTTCCGTCCTCGCCAACCGGATAAACCCTAAAGTTGTTCCTGAAAAGGAACACGGATCCAAACTGCAGAGAAGGCAGGCCGACTCTTCGTGCAAAAGTAAGTTTCGCAGATTGATTCAGATAGTAGATATCGCACCTGAATTCTGCGAGCTCCAGGAGCTCGTAAGTGTTCGGCTCCGCAATCCGATAGATCAGTTCGCCGCGATCCGTAAGCGTAGTGCGCAGCTCCCCCTCTTCGATCGATACGCTAATAAAGGTGGTCTTTTCCCGAAGGGTCGAGAATATGAAATTGCCGATTCGGCCGTTAACCAAGTCTTTCGACAAAGGCTCCTCATCCTTCTTTGCGGAGGAGCTGATCAGTCTTTCGTCATGGGCAACCTCATTAGGCGCAAGAATGTCGATCCCAAATCCATCCACCCCCTCTCCAAAAGGATTGATCAACTTCGCTAGCGATGCTTTTAGCTCCAAGATCCTCTGCCGAGTCCAAGGGCGCCTCAGCCTGCGAATCGTCACGACCGTTCCGTGCTCAGTCGCGCCATCAAAGCCGCGCAGCTCTGTAGGCACATCAAAAGATTGCTTACTGACATAGGCAACCGGGACCTTATCGAAATGCTCTTTAGAGTCCTTCTCGAATAATTCCCAATCTACGGTCAACTGATGGACGGTTTCGCCCGCCCCGTGTGTACGACTCTGAATGACGACTTCCTCTCCCAAGCGATCGGAAGAGAATCTTCCTATGCCTTTGCTGCCAGCATAGTGCCGACGGTCCGCTGCGAGATTCCGAAAGTCATCCGCCCGCTCGTCTGAGCGCTTCGATGAGTAGGCCACGAACAACCACTTGCTTGTCAGGTCCTCGTAGGACATTCCGACGCCATTGTCGGCAACACAAATTACTTCATCTCCAAAGTAGAGCTGGACACTGCTCGCGCTTGCATCAAATGAGTTTTTTACGAGCTCGAAGATTGCGACTTCGTCATCTGTAATTAGCTCGCGGCCGAGCACCCGCTTCAAGCCGGTGCTGACATCAAAATGTAGTCCATCATTCTTTGACAAGCTCGCCACCTTTACCTAGGAATACATCAAGCATCTCGCAAACTCTAAGTCCCCTCACGGCGCGTGTCTGCTCGACTCAGCTCCAAGCGAGCGACGTGTTCGCGAAAGTAAGAGGGCGCACTCAAACACTGATTTTTAACAACTTAGCTTAGCTATAACACGTCGATCTTCGCCAATACTAAGCGTGTTTTTCATTCAAGCAGACCCAGGAACGCCCGAATACGCTCCAATTCCCCATCAAGCCCACCCCGAAACGCCCTATCCAGCGGCGCCTTCCCGTCCACATACCCAAACGTCGACCGCAGCCCCCCATCGATTACGCTGAGATTCGCCCACCCGATCACCCGGTCGCCCCACAGCACTGGTAGCGCGTAATACCCCAACTTCCGCTTCGGTGCCGGCGTGTACGCCTCGAAGCGATACGTCCAGCCCCAGAACATCTCGAAGCGGCGCCGGTCCCACACCACCGGATCGAACGGCGTCAGCAGGCGCATCTGGTCATCCGGCTTCCAGCGCCGTGAGCGCGGATCTTCGTCTGCCGGCCAGTACCAGTCCACCCCGTCGACCCGTGCCGTGCCCAAGCGCTGGCGCGCACGCTTCAGCGCCGCCGCACGCAGGCCCGCCCACTGCGGCACGCCGCTGCGCAGATAGCCCAGCAACTGGCCCAGACTGGCCGCCGGCAACGGCGCGTACTTGTTGACGATGATGTCGAGCAACGCGTCCAGCCGCGCCTCCGCGTCGGACATTGCAACCGGCGTCGCTTCGCCGATGCGCGGCGCATAGACCCGCGTACCGCCCTCGCGACGCGCGACCCGCAACAGCCCGCGGTAGTGCATGCCGTCCAGCAACTGCGTGCTCGCGTTCGACGAACCACCGAACCAGTTGGTCGTCTTGCCATGCCCGAAGTGCGCATCCACGTCGCGTGGATGCGACGTGCCGCGCTCACTGACGAAATCCAGTACCGCACGCGCCTGCTTCCAGCGCGCGGGCTTCCATGCTTCGCGGGCCGTGCGCGGATGCATCAGCTGGTGATGTGCGCGCGGCAGGAAACCGTAGTTAACGAAGAAGTCTTCTTCCAGCGGCAGCCGCGGATACCGCCTTTCCAGATCACCGGCGCGGTAACCGGCGACACGGTGGCGCAGGGTGAGGTCCTGCGCGCGTGCCGGCGCCCGGATCGGGTCCGCCTGCACGAAACCCAGCCGCTGGATCGCCCGCGGCAGGGTGGTCGGTTTGAACAGGCTGCGCGCGATGGCATAGCGGCGCAGGTGGTCGAGGGTGAGCGTCATGCCGAAGCTGCACGCTGCCTGACAGTGGTGTTCCTCATCCCTGCCTGGCCTGCGCGACACGCCGCTTGCCTGCGCCGGTCGGTGCATCCGGCACCAAGGCCCGCTTGCCCGCCCTGCGACTTGGTTTGGCCCGCTTGCTGACCAGCGCGAACCGATAGCCCATCGCATCGGCCACTTTCAGCACCGTGCCGAAGCTCGGATTTCCGCTGCTGGACAACGCCTTGTACAGGCCCTCGCGCGTCAATCCGGTGTCGCGCGCCAATTGGCTCATGTTGCGCGCACGCGCCGCCACACCCAGCGCATGCACCAGGAACGCGGGATCATCGCCAGCCTCCTCGAAGCACGCATCCAGATAGGCGGTGATGTCCGCCTCCGTCTTCAGGTATTCCGCCGAATCCCACGGCGTGGTCTTCAGTGCCATGTCAGTTCTCCAACGCGCTCGCCAGCGCCAACGCCATCTTGATGTCCGCTCGCTGCGATGCCTTGTCGCCTCCGCACAGCAGCACGACCCATGCGTCACCGTGGCGGGTGAAATAAACGCGGTAACCCTGGCCGCAATCGATCTTCATCTCGCACACTCCGCCGGTCAGCACGCGATGCTGTCCCGGGTTGCCGAAGGCGAGCCGATCGATCCGCGCCTGGATACGCATCCTCGCCTGCCGGTCGCGCAGCGAAACAAGCCAGTCCTCGAATATCCGTGTCTTCCTGACCTCCATCATGCAGCGTCATCCTTGACGTCGATGCGGCCTGAACTGTGAACCTTGGTTCACGGACTGTCAATCGCTCGGGCAACAAAAAAGCGGCCATGGGCCGCTTCTTCGTCCGGTCATCCTCGCCGCGTACGGGGAGGAACGGCGTGCATCACACCGTCACCGGGTTCGCTTTCTCCACATCGATCTTGTACTGCTTGATCGCGCGGGCGACGTCCTTGGCGGTCATCTTGCCTTCCTTCGCCAGGGCGGCGATGGCGGCGTGGGCGATGTAGTAGCGGTCCACTTCGAAGTGGCGGCGCAGGTTGGCGCGGGTGTCGCTGCGGCCGAAGCCATCCGTGCCCAGGGCCGTGTACGCCATCGGCACGAACGCGCGGATCTGGTCGCTGTAGGCGCGCACGTAGTCGGTGGCAGCGATGGCAGGACCCTGGCGGCCTTCCAGCAGTTCCGTCACGTACGCCTTGCGCGGCGTCTTCGCTTCCGGGTTCAGGCGGTTCCAGCGCTCGGCGTCGAAACCATCGCGACGCAGCTCGTTGAAGCTCGGGCACGACCAGATGTCGGCGGTGACGCCGAAATCCTTGTCCAGCAGCTCGGCCGC
Organism: Pseudoxanthomonas sp.; assembly: GCF_002863005.1. GTDB lineage: Bacteria > Pseudomonadota > Gammaproteobacteria > Xanthomonadales > Xanthomonadaceae > Pseudoxanthomonas_A. The sequence goes on along the minus strand of NZ_PKDG01000022.1, from coordinate 22,910 downwards.
CGCGATCGCCTCGCGCAGGATGGTGCCGCTGCCCATCAGCTGCACGCGCAGCTCGCCCTTCTTCGGCTTGCCGGCATCGGTGAGCAGGTACATGCCCTTGATGATGCCGTCGGCCGCGCCTGCAGGCATTTCCGGATGGCTGTAGTTCTCGTTCATCAGGGTGACGTAGTAGTACTCGTCCACCTGCTCCTGCAGCATCTTCTGCATGCCGTGCTGCAGGACCACCGCGACTTCGAAACCGAAGGTCGGGTCGTAGCTGCGCACGTTCGGGATGCTGCCGGCGATGACGTGGCTGAAACCGTCTTCGTGCTGCAGGCCTTCACCGTTGAGCGTCGTGCGGCCCGCGGTGCCGCCCAGCAGGAAGCCGCGCGTACGCATGTCCGCCGCCTGCCACGCGATGTCGCCGATGCGCTGGAAGCCGAACATCGAGTAGTAGATGTAGAACGGCAGCATCGGCACGTTGCTGACCGAATAGCTGGTGCCCGCCGCCATCCACGACGACATCGCGCCCGGCTCGCTGATGCCCTGCTGCAGCACCTGGCCGGACTGGTCCTCGCGGTAGTACATCAGCTGGTCGGCATCGACCGGCTTGTACTTCTGGCCGAACGGCGCGTAGATGCCGATCTGGCGGAACATGCCTTCCATGCCGAACGTGCGCGCCTCGTCGGCGACGATCGGCACCAGGCGCGGGCCGACCTGCTTGTCGCGCAGCGCGATGTTCAGGCCCTGCACGAACGCCATCGTGGTGGAAATCTCGCGGTCGCCGGTGCTCTTCAGCAGGCGATCGAAGGCTTCCAGCTTCGGCGTCTCGAACGACTCGCTGGCCTTGCGACGACGCTGCGGCAGGTAACCGCCGAGCGCGGCGCGGCGCGACTTCAGGTACTGGATTTCCGGCGAGTCCTCGCCCGGGTGGTAGAACGGCACCTGCGCCGATTCTTCCAGCTGCTTGTCGCTGACCGGGATGTTGAAGCGGTCGCGGAACGTGCGGATGGCTTCGTCGTCCAGCTTCTTGGTCTGGTGGGTCGGGTTGAGCGATTCGCCCGCCGAGCCCATGCCGTAGCCCTTCACCGTCTTGGCCAGGATCACCGTGGGCATGCCCTTGGTGTTCACCGCCTCGTGGTAGGCCGCGTAGACCTTGTGCGGATCGTGGCCGCCGCGGTTGAGGCGCCAGATGTCGTCGTCGGACAGGTTGGCGACCATGGCCGCCGTCTCCGGGTACTTGCCGAAGAAGTTGTCGCGCGTGTACTTGCCGCCGAACGCCTTGCAGTTCTGGTATTCGCCGTCGACGGTTTCCATCATCAGCTTCTTCAGCACGCCGTCGGTGTCGCGCGCGAGGAGCGGATCCCAGTAGCTGCCCCACAGCAGCTTGATGACGTTCCAGCCGCCGCCGCGGAACACGCCTTCCAGTTCCTGGATGATCTTGCCGTTGCCGCGCACCGGGCCATCGAGGCGCTGCAGGTTGCAGTTGACGACGAAGATCAGGTTGTCGAGGCCTTCGCGGCCAGCCAGCGCGATCGCGCCGAGGGTTTCCGGCTCGTCGCTCTCGCCGTCGCCGATGAAGCACCACACCTTGCGGTCGGACTTCTCGATCAGGCCGCGGTGCTCCAGGTACTTCATGAACTGCGCCTGGTAGATCGCCGCCAGCGGGCCCAGGCCCATCGAGACGGTCGGGGTCTGCCAGTAATCCGGCATCAGCCACGGATGCGGATAGGACGAGATGCCCTGGCCGTCGACTTCCATGCGGAAGTTGTCGAGCTGCTGCTCGCTGATGCGGCCTTCCAGGAACGAACGCGCGTAGATGCCCGGCGCGCTGTGGCCCTGGATGAACAGCAGGTCGCCCGGATGGCTGTCGCTGGGCGCGCGCCAGAAGTGGTTGAAGCCGACGTCGTACAGCGTGGCGCCGGAGGCGAAACTGGCGATGTGGCCGCCGAGGTCGCCGGGCTTGCGGTTGGCGCGCACGACGGTGGCCATCGCGTTCCAGCGGATGATCGAACGGATGCGCCATTCCAGCGCGGCGTCACCGGGGCTCTTGGCCTCGTTCTGCGGCGCGATGGTGTTGACGTATTCGGTGGTCGGCGAGAACGGCAGGTAGGCACCGGCGCGGCGGGTGACTTCGACCATGCCTTCGAGCAACTGGTGAGCACGCAGGGCGCCGTTCTTCTCGATCACCGCCTGCATGGAATCGATCCATTCGCGGGATTCCTGCGGGTCCGGATCGCTCTGCAACATCTCGTTCAACCAGTTCATTCCCACTCCTGTTGCGCCGCGCGTGGGGCGTGGCGTCGCCGTTACTTGTAGAGCCTTGAAGTGTAACGCACGCACCCCGCGCCGAGCCTGGCTACGCAGGCGTATGGAGAGGACATTGCGTGCCTGTCCCGGGACAACCACCACACCAAAATCAGACCTTTGGGTTATTGCGATGCAGCACGCGGTGCGGGCGTATGATCGGCGTCCGGGGGGAACGCGACGAACAGGGTCGGCATGCGCAACGCAGTGCCCAGCAGTGTCGTGCCAGAACGCGATGTCGCCGGTGCCGCGCACTGGCGCAGCAGCCTGCGCACGCGCATCGCCCTGTGGGCCGGCCTGGTCAACGTGGTGCTGCTGGTGCTGCTGGTGGTGGCGACCGCGTGGTACGCGCGCCGCATGATCCTGGACGACGCGCGCCGCGACACGCAGGCGACGGCGCAGGAAGCCGCGCAGCGGATCGACGGCGCATTGCACGTGGTGACCATCACCACGCAGGGCATGTCGGAACTGGTGGGCAACGCGCAGCTGTCGCCCGACGAATTGACCACCACCCTGCGCGCGATGGTGAAGGCCACGCCCGGTTGCGTGGGCGGCCTGCTGATCCTGGAGGCGCGCGCGAAGGAGGACGCGCCGTTCGCGCGCTACGTGGCCGCGAACGGCAGCGACCGCGATTTCATCGCCGACGGATATGCCTTCCGCGAACAGGGCTGGTACCAGCGCACCGTGGCCGCACCCGCGGGCTGGTGGTCGGAGCCGTACCTCAACCAGACCGCCGGCGACGTGTGGATGGTCACCTACAACATGCCACTGCGCGAACCCGGGCGCGGCGCCCGCACACGCGGCATGGTCAGCCTGGACCTGCCGCTGACCAGCCTGACCGACATGGTCGATGCGCTGGCCCACCTGCCGGGCTGGCGCGTCTCGCTGGTGGCACCGGCCGGCACGCTGGCGCTGAATCCCGAGGTCGGCGTCGAACGCGAGGAAACGCTGGAGGACTACATCGCGCGCAGCGGGCGCGTGGATCTCGGCGAGATCGCCCAGGCCGTCCGTGTACGGCGCCCGCTGCAGCACCTCCACGTGGATGCGGTAAGCGGCGAGCGGCGCTACACCGTGGCGGAGCCGGTGGGCGACAGCGGCTGGACCCTGCTGGTGGCGCAGTCCTACGACCTGGTCACTGCCCGCCTGACGCAGGCGTTGTGGCTGCTGGTCGCCATCGGCACCCTGCTGGCGCTGGTGTGCATGCTGGTGGTGAGCAAGCTGGCGCGCCACGTCAGCCAGCCCGTCGAAGACCTCTCCTCCTCCGCGGCACGCCTGGCCCAGGGCGACTACGACATGCCGGTGCCGTTCGTGCAGCGTCGCGACGAAGTCGGCCAGATGGCGCGCACGCTGGAACACGCGCGCGTTTCCATCCGCCAGCAGCTGCACGAGATCGAGGACATGACCGCCGCGCGGCAGAAGCTGGAGAGCGAGCTGTCGATCGCACGCGAGATCCAGCAGGCGATGCTGCCGCCAGGGCGCGTCATCGATCGCGAGGACGCGCATCTGGAAGCGTATGCACGGCTGGAACCGGCCAAGGCCGTGGGCGGCGACTTCTACTGCTTCATCCAGACCGATCCCGACGGCCTGTGGTTCGCCATCGGCGACGTGTCGGACAAGGGCGTGCCCGCCGCGCTCTTCATGGCGCGCACCGTCACCGTGCTGGAGGTGGCCGCCAGTACCCATCCGTCGCCGGAGCGCGTACTGGCGGAAGCGTCGCGGCGACTGGTGCAGGGCAACGATGCGTGCATGTTCGCCACGGTGCTGTGCGGGCGCGTGGACGTGCGCAGCGGCGCCTGCGTGCTGGCCAGTGCCGGCCACGATGCGCCGTTGCTGCTGCATGCCGATGGCCGCCACGAGGCCTTGCCGGTGCAGCCGGGGCCGCCACTGGGTTTCGAGGTGGGCGATGCGTTCCCGCTGTGGTCCGGGCAATTGCCGGCCGGAGCCACGCTGCTGGCCTGGACCGACGGCATCACCGAAGCGTTCGACAGCCGCGACGTCGCCTTCGGCCCCGAACGCATCCCGGATGCGCTGCGGTCCGGCGCGACCGCGCGCGAGCAGTGCGAGGCGCTGATCGCGCGGGTTCACGCATTTACCGATCCCGCACCGCAATCCGACGACATCACCGTGCTCGCGATCCGGCGCCGGCTGGACAGGGCCGCCGCTTCCCCCGAAGCTCCGCCAACCCAGGAGAACGCACATGCAGATGCGACTGTTCATCCCGCGTGAGCACGCCCGCGTGGACGACCTCAACGCCTCGCTGGAAGCCGTATTGGCCAACAATGGCGTCAGCCGTGCCATCCAGGGCGACGTCAGGCTGATCGTCGAGGAACTGGCCAGCAACGCCATCGAGCACGGCGACCTGGCGCGGGTGGACGCCGAAGAACACGAACTGTGCGTGGACATCGCGATCCGCGACCATGTGCTGACCCTGGAATTCCGCGAGAGCGGCGCGCCGTTCAATCCGCTGGAGCAACCTGCCCCCGACCTGGATGCGGACATCCTCGACCGGCCCACCGGCGGGCTGGGCCTGCACCTGGTCCGGCAGGTGGCCGAAATGGCCACCTATCAGCGAATGGGTAACTACAACGTGCTGCGCCTGGCGCTGCGCATTCCCACCGAGGAGACGTCCGCATGAGCCTGGAAATCGAGTTCCATCCCCCGGGCAAGGGCAGCCAGCGCGCGCTGCTGCGTGGCCGGCTCGACACCCACACGTACGAAGACCTCGACGAAGCGCTGGCGCCGTTGCTGACCCGCCAGCTGCACTCGCTGGTGCTGGACCTGTCCGGGCTGGAGTACATCAGCAGCGCCGGCATCCGTTCCATCTTCAAGGCGCGCAAGACGCTGGCACCGCACGGCGGCAAGGTGTTGCTGGTCAATCCGCAGCCGCAGATCCAGAAAGTGCTGGACATGGTCAAGGCCGTGCCGTTGAACGAGATCTTCTCGTCCACGGCGGAGGCCGATGCCTATCTCGACGTGATGCAGCGCAAGGTGCTGGACGCCGCCGAGGACGACGACTGAGCCGCCGCACCCTCGGCCCGCATTTGTTTTACGATCCAGCGCTGCCTCCCTGCCTCCCCGGGCTTCCCCCACCCGGCAGATCCGCTTCACCGAGATGCCCGATGACTTTGGAGATTGAGGTCTACCCGCCCGTCAACGGCAACCAGTACGTGGTGCTGGGCGGCCGGCTGGACACCGCCAGCCACGGCCAGCTCGACGACGCACTGGCGCCGATGCTGGCGGCGCGCCCGCAGGCACTGGTACTGGACTTGGCGCACCTGGACTACATCAGCAGCGCCGGCGTGCGCAGCATCCTGAAGGCGCGCAAGGCGCTCGCCCCGCACGAAGGCCGCCTGCTGGTGGTGCATCCGCAGGAACAGATCCGCAAGGTCATCGAGATCGTGCAGGCGGTGCCGATGGACGAGATCTTCGAATCCAGCGCCGATGCCGATGCCTACCTGGATGCGTTGCAGCGGCGGATCCTGGATGGGGAGGAAGAGGACTAGCCGCAAAGCAAGGTTGTGGGAGCGACGTAAGTCGCGATGAGGCTTTACCGGTAGCCCATCGCGACTCACGTCGCTCCCACACCTGAAGTCCTGGACACCGACCAAGAAAAAGCCCCGCATGCGGGGCTTTTTCTCTCCAGGGCTCGGACCCATCAACCCGGTCCGTTGCGCTCGGCCTCACGTTGCAGGCGGATCTGCGCATCGACCGCGGCGATGGCGGTCATGTTGATGACGCGGCGCGGGGTGGCGCTGGTGGTCAGGATGTGGACCGGCCTGGAGATGCCCATCAGGATCGGGCCGATCGCCACGCCGTCGGTGACCACGCGCACCATGTTGTAGGCGATGTTCGCCGCGTCCAGGTTGGGCATGACGAACAGGTTCGCGCGGCCCGAGAGCGTGCTGCCTGGCATCATGCGGCTGCGCAGCACCTCGTCCCATGCGGTGTCGCCCTGCATCTCGCCATCGACGTTGAGGTCGGGTTTGCGCTTCAACAACAGCTCGCGCACGCGGCGCATCTTGATCGAACCCGGCGTCTCGTGGCTGCCGAAGTTGGAGTGCGACAGCAGCGCGATGCGCGGCTCGATGCCGAACAGCTTCAGGCGGTACGCCGCCTGCAGCGTGGCCTCGGCGATCTGCTCGGCGGTCGGGTCGTCCTGCACGTGCGTGTCCAGGAAGAAGTACGCGCCCTGGTTGTTGATCACGCCGGTCATCGCCGAGGTCGACTGCACACCCGGGTCCAGCGGGATCACGCTGCGCACGTAGCCGAGCTTCTTGTGGAAGCGGCCGACCAGGCCGGTGATCATCGCGTCGGCTTCGCCACGCGCCACCATCACGGCGGCGATCAGCGTGGGCCGCGAACGCATCAGGTTCTTCGCCGCCGCCGGCGTCACGCCGCGGCGCGAGGTCAGCGCATGGTAGTGCTGCCAGTAGTCGTTGAAGCGCGGATCGTCGTCCTGGTTGGTGATCTCGAAGTCGACGCCGGCGCGCATGCGCAGGCTGAGGCGCTGGATGCGCGCATCGATCACGTCCGGGCGGCCGATCAGGATCGGGAACGCCAGGCCTTCGTCGATCACCGTCTGCACGGCGCGCAGCACGGTCTCTTCCTCGCCTTCGGCATACACCACGCGCTTCTTGTCGGCGCGCGCGCGGTCGTACACCGGCTTCATCATCAGGCTGGTGCGGTAGACGAACTGGCCCAGCTTCTCGCGGTAGGCCCACATGTCGGTGATCGGACGCAGCGCGACCCCGCTGTCCATCGCCGCCTGCGCGACCGCCGCGGCCACTTCCACCAGCAGGCGCGGATCGAACGGGCGCGGAATCAGGTATTCGGGGCCGAAGCACGGCACGTCGTCGCCGTAGGCGCTGCCCAGGTCGGAGGCCTCGCGCCGCGCCAGCTTGGCGATGGCGTGCACGCAGGCCACCTTCATGTCCTCGTTGATGACGGTGGCGCCGACATCGAGCGCGCCGCGGAAGATGTACGGGAAGCAGAGCGCGTTGTTGACCTGGTTCGGATAGTCGCTGCGGCCGGTGCCGATGATGACGTCCGGGCGCACGGCCTTGGCGTCGGCCGGCGAGATTTCCGGGTTCGGGTTGGCCAGCGCCAGGATGACGGGCCTGTCCGCCATCGTCGCGACCATCTCCGGCTTCAGGATGCCGCCGGCCGACAGGCCGAGGAAGATGTCCGCGCCGTCGACGATCTCCGCCAGCGAACGCTTGTCGGTATCGCGGGCATACCGTGCCTTGTCCGGGTCCAGGTGCGGGCGGCCCGTGTAGATGACGCCGTCGCGGTCGAAGGCCAGGATGTTCTCCGGCTTCAGGCCCAGCGCGACCAGCATGTCCAGGCAGGCGATGCCGGCCGCGCCGGCGCCGCTGGTGGCCAGCTTCACGTCCTCGATCTTCTTGCCGATCACTTCCAGCGCATTGACCACCGCGGCGCCCACGATGATCGCGGTGCCGTGCTGGTCGTCGTGGAAGACCGGGATCTTCATGCGCTCGCGCAGCTTGCGCTCGACGATGAAGCACTCCGGCGCCTTGATGTCTTCCAGGTTGATGCCGCCGAAGGTCGGCTCCAGCGAAGCGATGATGTCGACCAGCTTGTCGGGGTCGTGCTCGTTGATCTCGATGTCGAACACGTCGATGCCGGCGAATTTCTGGAACAGCACGCCCTTGCCTTCCATCACCGGCTTGCCGGCCAGCGCGCCGATGTTGCCCAGGCCGAGCACCGCGGTGCCGTTGGTGACCACCGCCACCAGGTTGCCGCGCGCGGTGAGCTCGCTGGCCGCGTTCGGGTCTTCGACGATCGCCTCGCAGGCAAACGCGACGCCCGGCGAGTAGGCCAGCGCCAGGTCGCGCTGGGTGAGCATCGGCTTGGTCGGTGCCACCTTGATCTTGCCGGGCGGCGACAGGCGGTGGTATTCCAGCGCGGCCTGCTTGAAATCGTCGTTCGTCATTGCGGAAACGGTGCCTGTGGTGAAGGCGGGGGAGCGGCAATTCTACCCCTTCCCCGCCGGGCCCGGACTTGGGCCGTTGCGGCGCTGCGTCACGCCGTGGTCATGCAGGACGCACTCAGGGCGCGATGAAACGGCACGCTGCGCGTGTCCGCGATGCGCGCGCGCAGGTCTCGGCGAAGGTCGTGGCCGGCGGTCGCGTGCCGGTGTCGAGCCAGCGCTCGAGCACCTGCAGTGCGGTCGCGTACGTCGCGTCCTGCAGGCGGCTGTGGTCGCGCTCATCGGTCAGCGCCTGCAACAGCAGGTGGCCACGGCCGGCCGCGGCGACGATCGCCCTGTAGGCCGCGTCCGCGTCGTACGACACGGTCGGATCGTGGCGCGCATGCACGGTGACGGTGGGCAGCACGATCAGGCCGGACAGGTCGGCGTCGTAGGCCAACCGGGCGACGGCGGCGGGATCGGCGGCGAAGCGCTCGACGCCGGCGTTGAGTCCGGTGTCATCGCGCGAACCACGATAGACGGTGGTGCGATTGTCGAAGGGGTTCCGGCCACCCAGCCGCTTCTGCACCATGTCCTGGAAGTGGAACGTCCCCCACGCCAAGTGCGCGACCAGCTGCTGCTCGGCCACGCCGGTGACGGCGAGGATGTCGCGCAGGTTCGCCGCCTGCGCGGGCGTGCGCTTCGACGCCGGCTGGTCGACACCGGTGCAGGCGTCCACGCGCTTGCGCAGGTCGTCGCGGGTCATCCTTGCGCCGGCGGGCAGCCCTTGCCACACCGGATACTGCGCTTCCCCGACGGCGGGATGGTTGCGGCAGTAGTACTGGTAGACCGCACGCAGGTCGGCGCGGAAGCCGTATGCCCGCGTGCCCCCGAACAACAGGCCGTTGGTGGTCAGTACCCCATCGAAGTTCGGCCGGCCATCGATGTCGAGCGCATACAGCTCCGCCGCCTTAGCCGCGACGTTGCCGCCCCACGACTGCCCGTGCAACAGCGTGCGTTCCGGACGGCCCCAGCGCGACCAGAACACGCGCCGGCTGTGCTCCACGTCGGCCGCCGCCATCCGCACGCCGTAACCGCCGCGGCGATACGTGGTGCCGATCCAGGCATGGCCTTCCCGCACCATGACGGCGAAACGGTCGAGGTCCTCCGCCGAATCCCCGGCCTTGGGCTCGCCGAGCCGCGGCCCGCCGTGCGCATGCACGATGAGCGTGCGGTTCCAGCGGCGCGGCATGGCGACCAGCAGCCAGGCCCCATGCACGTCCTGCCCTTCGAGACAGTCGACCTGCGCGCCGACCGACGCCGGACACGCCACGGGGGCGAATGCGACGTCGGTGTCGGCGGCCGCCGCGCCGAGAGGCGGCACGAAGGCGGCCAACGCGGCGAGCGTGGCGGCGATCCAGCGGCGGCTCGTGCTTCGCATCGCGTCTGCAGGCTCCTCAGAACGAACGGCTGATGTTGACGTACCAGTAGCGACCCCACGGATTGTGCAGCGACCCGCGATAACCGCCATCGGCCAGCGACGGGCCCTCGTCGGTCAGGTCGCGCACGCCCAGGCGCACGGCGGTGCCATCGGCGAAGCGGTACTGGCCATACAGGTTGTGCGTCAGGCGCTGGTCGACCACCCACGGATCGCCCGAGAGGCCCAGCAGCTGCGGCTGCTCGAACGAGCTCATGTACTGCGCCGAATAGCCCACGCGCCACGCCGCCTTGTTCCATGTCAGCGAACCGCTGGCGCGCCATTCCGGACGGCCGTTCTGGCCGATCAGCTGGGTGGAGTCCGGCAACGGTGTCAGCGGATCGATGGTGCCGGCCGCACGCGCGGCGTACAGCGCATTGACGATGTCGCCCGGATCACGCGTGAATTCCAGCAGGCGGGTGGCGTTGAGGTTGACCGAGAACGAACCGAGGCGCGTGCGCCGCAGCGACCAGTCCACGCCGAAGTCCAGGCCGCCCGCGGTCTGCGGCTGCAGGTTGATGAAGCGGTCGTTGATGGCGATGACGCGGCCCACGGGATCGATCCCGGTACCGGCGAACGCGTCGACGTCTTCCTGCGTCGGCGCTTCGCGCACGACGAGCGGGTTGCTGCCACCACCCACGCGCGCCAGGTAGTCCACCGTCAGCGCGGTCTGCGCGCCGAGCAGGCCGACGATCTGCTCCTGCTTGATCTTCCAGCGGTCGACGGTGAAGGTGAAGCTGCCGAAGCGCTCCGGGATGAAGGTCGGCTGGAACACCACGCCGAACGAGGTGTTGGTGCTCTCTTCCGGCTCCAGGTCCGGATTGCCGGCGACCAGCAGCGACGCACCGGCGGTGTTCTGACCGCAGGCACTGAAGGAGGCGATGCGGCCGGCGCGCAGGTCGGCTTCGCAGCGGATGTGGTCCACGCCGCTGGCCAGGCGCGCGTACTGGGTGGCGTTCGTCTGCTCCAGGTTCGGCGCGCGGAAGCCTTCCGAGTAAGAACCGCGCAGGCGCACGCCCTCCACCAGGTCCCACGCCAGCGCCACCTTGGGCTTGGCGACGGAGCCGAAGTCGGAGTAGTGCTCGTAACGGCCGGCCAGCTGCATGTCCAGGCGATGCACCAGCGGGATGCCCATGTCCTCGGACACCAGCGGGACCGCGAACTCGACGTAGGCCGAGCCGACGTTGCGCGAGCCGCGCGTATCCGGATTCGGACTGACCGCCGCCACGTTGCTCAGGTTGGTCTCGCCGGTGACCATGTCGGTGAACGTGTAGGTGCCATCGAGATTCGCATCGCGATCGTCGCGCTGCGTCTCGCGGCGTGCTTCCGCACCGAAGGCGATGCCGACATCGCCGGCCGGCAGCGAGAACAGGTCGCCACGGCTCATCTTGAAGTCGGCCATCGTCAGCGTGGTGCGCGACTCGCGCACCAGGTCGAACACGATGCCGTCGATCGCCGCCTGCGAACTCGGCGAACAGTCGCCGTAGGTCGGCGTGGACACGCAGCCGCCACTGAACGGGTTGTAGGCATCCGGCGTGGCCAGTGCCAGCTGCTGCTGCAGCAGGGTCATGTTGATGTTGGGCGAACGATCCTCGGCCTCGGCTTCGGAGTACAGCAGCGCGGTCTCCCAGTTCCAGCCGTTCCACTCGCCACGCAGGCCGGCGAGGAAACGCGCCTGGTAGTTCTCCACGCGCACGCGCTGGAAGCCGGCGTCGACATAGCGGTAGTTGCTCATCTGCACCGGCAGGCCGGTGGCGGGCACGTTGGTCAGCCCCGGCAGGCGGTTCGGATTCGGCGAGCCATCGGGCAGTGTGGCCGCGCCGAACGGATTCCAGTAGTTGGTCGCCGGGATCCACAGGCTGTTGAGGTTCACCACCGGTGGCTGCGTGGCTTCGCTGACCGCGTGGTAGAAGCCGACCTCGCCGAACGCCTCGACGGTGTCGGTGACGTCGTAATGGCCGGTCAGGAACACGTTGATGCGCTCCACCGACGGCCGCACGCTGGTGCCGTAACGCGTGTCGTAGCGCATTTCGCGGTTGGTGGTGTTGAAATTGTGGTTGCCGCTGGCCAGGCAGAGATCATTGCCGAGGCTGACGCCGCAGCCGAAGCTGGAGGGCTGGATGCGGAACGCGCCCGCGGTGTTCGTCACCGCCGTGCCGTTGGACCGGATCACCGCGCGCGGGCCCACCGTGAGGCGCGCCCACGGCGTGTGCGACGACCGGCCATCGAGCGCGGACAGGCCGGCGAAATCCGGATAGTCCGCGAACAGCGCACGCAGGTCGTCGGTCGCGGTGAAGTCCTGGTCGTCCGCCATCAGTTCGGAGCGGTCGACGTAGTTGAGGAACAGCGAGACATTGCCGCGATCGTAATTGCGGCCAGCGAACAGGTTCACTTCGAACTCGTTCATGCCGGTGCCCTCGGCGCCGCCATAGCGCGTGCTCGCGCTGACGCCATCGAAGTCGGTCTGCAGCACGGTGTTGACCACGCCTGCTACCGCGTCGGCGCCGTAGATGGCCGCCGCACCATCCAGCAGGATCTCCATGCGGTCCAGGCCGGAGACGGGGATCGCGTTCGAATTGAAGCTCTGCACCGGCACCGTACCGGTATCGGACGTGCCCTGGCTGGTCGGGTGCTGCACCAGGCGGCGCCCGTTGAGCAGCACCAGCGTGTTGCCGACGCCGAGCGAACGCAGGTTCACCGAATTGACGTCACCGCGCGCCGCGTTGCTGGTCTGCGGGTTGTTCGAGGCGTCGAACAGCACGTCGCCCATCTGCGGGATGGTGCGCATCAGCTCGTCGCCGGAGATCGCACCGGCAGCATCGATCTGCTCCGCGCCGACCACCAGCACCGGCAGCGCATCGGTGGTGGCCGCGCCCTGGATGTGCGAACCGACCACCACGACCTTGTCGAGCGTGGTCGCGTCGTCGGCGGGCGCGGACTGCGCCGCCGGTTCGGCGGGCGGGGTGGCGTCCTGCGCGGCCGCGGCATGGATCACCGCCAGCAAGGCCAGCGTCAGGCTGCTGCGCAGCGGAGCGCGGCGTGGGTTCAAGGCATGCATCGTTCAGTCCCTCCTCTGAAGACGTGGTGTGGCCGGCGTCAGTCGGCCGTGAGTCGTGTCGGATCGCCCGGGCCTGCGGCCGGATCGGGCGCGGCGGCGATCGGTGCGGACGGCCCGCCCAGCGCGCGCGCCAGCGCATCGCGGTCGAGCGCGTTTTCCCAGCGCGCGACCACCAGCGTGGCCACCGCGTTGCCGGTGAAGTTGGTCAGCGAGCGGCACTCGCTCATGAAGCGGTCGATGCCCAGGATCAGCGCCATGCCGGCGACCGGCACTTCGGGCACCACCGCCAGCGTGGCGGCCAGCGTGATGAAGCCGGCACCGGTGACGCCCGCGGCGCCCTTCGAACTCAGCATCGCGACCAGCAGCAGCATGATCTGGTGGCCGAGGCTCAGCTCGGTGTTGGTGGCCTGCGCGATGAACAGCGCGGCCAGCGTCATGTAGATATTGGTGCCGTCCAGGTTGAACGAGTATCCGGTGGGCACGACCAGGCCGACGACGGACTTCGACGCACCGGCGCGCTCCATCTTCTCCATCAGCGACGGCAGTGCGGACTCGGACGACGAAGTGCCGAGCACCAGCAGCAGTTCGGCCTTGAGGTAGCGGATCAGGCGGAAGATCGAGAAGCCGCACCACCATGACACCAGCCCGAGGATCACGATCACGAACAGCAGCGAGGTGAGATAGAACGACCCGACCAGCCACGCGAGGTTGACCAGCATGCCGACGCCGTACTTGCCGATGGTGAAGGCGATGGCGCCGAACGCACCGATCGGCGCGGCGCGCATCAGGATGTGCACCAGGCGGAATACCGGGGCGGTCAGCGCCTCCAGCAGGTTCAGTACCGGGCGGCCCTTCTCGCCGACCAGCGCCAGCGACAGGCCGAACAGCACCGCCACGAACAGCACCTGCAGGATGTTGTCGCCCACCAGCGGGCTGACCAGCGTCTTCGGGATGATGTCCATCAGGAAGCCGACCAGCGAAAGCTCGTGCGATTTCTGCACGTAGTCGTTGACCGCCGACTGGTCCAGGTCGGCCGGGTTGATGTTCATGCCGGCGCCCGGCTGCACCACGTGCGCGACGATCATGCCGATCACCAGCGCCAGCGTGGAGAAGAACAGGAAGTACGCCATCGCCTTGGCGAACACCCGGCCCACCGTGCGCAGGTGGGTCATGCCGGCGATGCCGGTGACGATGGTCAGGAAGATCACCGGCGCGATGATCATCTTCACCAGCTTGATGAAGGCATCGCCCAGCGGTTTCATCGATTCGGCCAGCGCGGGCTCGAAGTGGCCCAGCGTCGCGCCCAGCACGATGGCCACGATCACCTGGAAGTACAGCTGCTTGTACAGCGGCTGCTTCGGCGGCGTTGCGAACGGGGTATCGGCCAGATGCATGGGAGGACTCCGGGACGGATGGCGTCGCCCACGGAACCGGGGCCGGCATGTTGTACCCCTGCCCCGCCGCCGCACCGATAACCTATTGGTACTAGCCCGCTCCCGCGCCTGTCCGCAGCCGGCGCCACGCCCGTAGACTGCGGCCATGCTGCGCACCCGCCGCCTCCACCGGATCCTGCTCGTCGTGCTGGCGATCCTGGGCGGTGCCGCCCTGGTCATGGCGCTGGCTTACCACGGGGCCGGCGCGCGCGCGCAGCGGGCCGAGACGGCGCAGCTGGAACGCCAGCTCGACCTGCACGCGCAAGCGTTGCAGCAACGCATCGACCGCTATCGCACGCTGCCGCAGATGCTGGCCCAGGACCCCGACCTGCGCGACGCGCTGGTGTCGCCGGTGGACGACGCGCGCCGCAATGCGCTCAACCAGCGCCTGGAAGACGCCAACAGTGTCACCCGCTCATCGACGCTCACGCTGATCGACCGCCGCGGCATCGCGCTGGCGGCGAGCAACTGGCGCGAACCGACCAGCAATGTCGGCGAGGACTACAGCTTCCGTCCCTACGTGAAGCAGGCGCTGCGCGACGGCCAGGGCCAGTTCTACGGCATCGGCCTGACCACGGGCGAGCCCGGCTATTTCCTGTCGCAGGCCATCGTGGACGGCGACGGCGGAACCATCGGCCTGGTCGTCATCAAGATCGACCTGGATGCGCTGGAACAGGAGTGGCTGCAGACACCCGACGTGGTGCTCGTCAGCGACGCGCACGGCGTGGTCTTCCTCGCCAGTCAGGACGACTGGCGCTACCGCACGCTTCGCCCCCTGAGCGAGGCCGACCGGCGCGAGCTGGCCGCGACGCGGCAATACGCGCGGCAGAGGCTCACGCCGCTTCGCTGGCAGGACCTGTCGGCGGCCGGGGACGGCGCGCGGCGCGTGCAGATGCGCGACCCGCCATGGACGGGCGCCGTGCTGTGGCAATCGAAGGCCCTGCCCGAGGAAGGCTGGCAGCTGCACCTGCTGCACGACGCCTCGGCCATCGCTGCGGCAGGACGCGCCGCCGCCGTTGCCGCCGGTGGCGGCTGGCTGGCGCTGGCGTTCCTGGCCCTGTTCGTGCAGCAGCGCCGCCGCACCGCGCTGCTGCAGCGCCGCAGCCGGCAGGAACTGGAGGTCGTGCTGCAGCAGCACGCGCAGGAACTGCGCACCGCGCAGGATGGCATCGTCGAGGCGGCACGTTCCGCCGATGCCGGCCTGAGCCGCAGCCTCGAGCACCTGCCGCAGGGCGTGGTCATCATCGACGCCGACCTGCGGCTGGTGGCCTGGAACTCGCGCTACATGGACCTGTTCCGCTTCCCGCCGGACCTGATCCACGTCGGCCGCCCGATCGAGGACGTGTTCCGCCACAACGCCCGCCGCGGCCTGTTGGGACCGGGGCCCATCGAAGAGGCGATCCAGCGTCGCCTGGACCACCTGCGCAGCGGCAAGCCGCACATGCGCGAGAGCGAGAAGGACGATGGCGTGGTGCTGGAGATCCGCGGCAATCCGTTGCCCGACGGCGGCTTCGTCACCAGCTACGCCGACATCACCAGCTACAAGAACGCCGCGCGTGAGTTGCGCTCGCTGGCGGATGCGCTGGAGCACCGCGTCGAAGAACGCACGCGCGCCCTCGCCGACGCCACCCGCGCCGCCGAGAACGCCAACCGCTACAAGACGCGCTTCGTCGCCTCGGCGGTGCACGACCTGCTGCAGCCGTTGAACGCCGCGCGCATGTTCGTCTCCGCCCTGCGCGGGCGCCTGCACGACGACGAGGCGCGGCGCATCGCCGACCATGTCGACAATGCGCTTGCCGCGCAGGACGCGATCCTCAACAGCCTGCTCGACATCGCCCGCCTGGAATCCGGTGCGCTGCCTACCCGCGTCCGCGACTTCGCGCTGGCACCCCTGCTGGAGACGCTGCTGCGGGAATTCGGCATGGTCGCCGAAGGCCGCGGGCTGGCGCTGGACGGCGTCGCCACGCGCGCCGTCGTCCGCAGCGACGAAGCCCTGCTGCGCCGCATCCTGCAGAACTTCCTGTCGAACGCGATCCGCTACACGCCACGCGGCCGCGTGCTGCTTGGCGTGCGCCGCGCCGGCGAGCTGGTGCGCATCGAGGTGCACGACCAGGGCCCGGGCATTCCCGAGAGTCTCCAGGCCGAGATCTTCGAAGAGTTCCGCCGGCTCAACGACGGCGTCGCCAACGACCGTGGCGCCGGGCTCGGCCTGGCCATCGTCGAACGCATCGGCCGCCTGCTGGGGCACCGCATCGGCCTGCGCTCGCAGTTGGGTCGCGGCAGCGTGTTCTGGGTGGCGCTGCCACGCGGCGTCGACGATGCCGTGACCGTCGACCCACCCCCGGTCGCGGCCGACAGCGACGATGCCTCGCCCCTGCGCGGCCGCCTGGTCTGGTGCATCGACGACGATCCCCGCGTCTGCGAAGCCACGCGCGCGCTGCTGGATCGCTGGGAATGCGACGTCGGCCTGGCGGCAGGGCCCGACGACGCGCTGGCCGCCGCGGCACCGCATGCCGTACCGGACCTGCTGCTGCTCGACGTGCGACTGGGCGACACGGACGGGCCGACGGTGTACGCGCGCCTGTGCGAACGCTGGCGCGCCGCGCCGCCGGTGATCCTGGTCACCGCCGAGCACGACGACGCCTGGCGCTCGCTGGCGCTGCAACGTGGCTGGGGCTTCCTCGCCAAGCCCGTGAAGCCGGCGGCGCTGCGCGCACTGATGACCCAGTTGCACGTGCGCCGCGCGCGCTGAACTCAGGCGATCGGCGGACCCTCCGGCTCCAGCGACTTCACCAGCACCGCCGCCTGTGTGCGGCTGTGGCATTCCAGCTTCTTCAGGATCGCGGTGACGTGCACTTTCACGGTGTTCTCGGCCAGGCCGAGTTCGTGCGCGATCTGCTTGTTGAGCAGACCGTCCGCTAGGCACAGCAGCACGCGGAACTGCTGCGGCGTCAGCTGCGCCAGGCGGGCCGCGAGTGCGGCGTCCTGCTCGGACCGCTCGACGGTGAGCGGCGGGAACCACGCCCCGCCATCGAGCACCGCCGCGACTGCGGCGCCGATGGTGTCGGCCGGCGACGACTTGGGAATGAAACCGGCCGCACCGAACTGCTGCGCACGACGGATCACCCGCGGGTGTTCGTTCGACGAGATGACGACCACCGGCACCTCCGGATGTTCGCCACGGACATGCAACAGGGCGGAGAACCCGTGCGCGCCGGGCATCGTCAGGTCCAGCAGCACCAGGTCCGCCTCGGGGTGCGCGTCCAGCGCCTGTCCCAGGCCCGTGGCACTCGCGGCTTCGACCACGGTGGCGCCGGGCAGCGCCTCGCGCAGTGCGTGGATCACCGCCGCGCGGAACAGCGGATGGTCGTCGGCGACCAGGATCGTCGTGCTCATGCCGCCAGTGTGCCACCGGCATCGCGGGCCGCGCGTACCACTTTCCGGCTAGGCGTCCGTCGACAGCTTGTCCAGGCGGATCCGGTTGGCGAACAGCGAGAACGCCAGCATGCCCGCCAGGCCGTTGGCACGGCTGACCCAGCTCGGCAGCCAGCGCGGCGGCGCCAGCACGCCGTCATCGAACATCGGCTCGAACAGCGTCACGTCCTCCAGCGTCATCTTGCCGGCGAACAGGCGGCGGCAGACCCGCAGCCGGTCCTGCTGCAGCGAGCGGCGGAAGAACGTGTGCACGCCGATCAGGCCACGCAGGTAGACGGTGTCCTTGGTGAAGGCCGCGCCGCCGGAGGTCGGCACGCCCCGGAACACGCGCTGTGCGGACGAAAAGCTTTCCGCCGGGTTCTGCCCCGCATCGGTGAAGTAGCGGAACACCTCGACGAAGTCCGCGCCCGCCAGTGCCATCGCGACCGCCTCGATGCGCAGGCTGATCCGCTTCATGCGTTCGATGTCGATGCTGCCGGTGATCTGCTCGGCGAAGGTCGCCAGTCCTTCCTGCGTGGCGGTGACGCGCGGAGATGCCAGCGCCAGGCTGGGCAACACGGCCTGCTCGCGGCCGTTCAGGGCGGTGAGCGAATGCACCAGCGCTTCGTGCTGCAGCAGCTGGCGGCGGTCGTAGTCGCTGAAGGCGGCCCCGTGGCGCAGGCGGATGCGGGTGGCGCCCGCGGCAGCCTTCGCGATCAGGTTGCGGTCCAGCTCCACGGTGATGACGCGGCCGTCGAAGAAATCGTCCAGGTCGGCCTGCAGCTGCAACTGCAGGGCCGTGGCCGAGACCGGGATCTGCTCCTCCGGCGACAGCAGCTCGTGGTCGAGCTCGTTGGCGATGGCGATGAAATGGCCCGCCGCATCGCGCGTGGTCGGTCCGTCGCCGGGCAGGCAGGCTTCCGGCGTGCCGAACAGTGCGATCGAGTGCGTGGTCACCGCCGGCGTGCCCAAGGCTTCCAGCAACTGCGCGGCGATGTCCCAGCTGTGCACGGAATCGCGCAGGTAGCGACCGAGCGGATGCGCTGCGTCGGCGGCCACCGCGATCGCGGCCAGTTCGCGGCGCGCATCGCCGAAGTCGAGACGGGGATAGTCGATCACCGGCCGCCGTGGCTGCCCACGCGCGACGCTGTCGAGGAACGGCGCCTGCACGTCCGCGGGCCAGCTGGCCAGGCTGAGCAGCTTGATGCCCCGCACGGCCCTGACCAGGCGTGCGTCCAGCGCGGCGTGATGGGCGATATCGGCGTGCATGCATCCCTCCCTGGCTCACACTTTAGCCCAGCGCACACCGCGGCCGGCACAAGCGCCCGTGGCTGGACTATGCTCGACCTTCTTCCATCGGTTGCGGGGGCAGCATGCTGGAACTCGATGCAGTACAGACGCTGGCCTTCGCTGGCCTGGCGCTCTTCCTCGGCTACGCACTCTGCCGCGTCGTCCCGCTGTTCTCGAAGTACAACCTGCCTGCGCCGGTGATCGGTGGCCTGGCGGTGGCGCTGGTGGTATTGGCCGCCCGCAGCCGCGAGGTCACCCTGTTCACGCTGGACACCAGCCTGCAGGCGCCGCTGATGATCGCCTTCTTCACCACCATCGGCGTCAATGCCAGCGTGGCGCTGCTGAAACTCAGCGGCCGCCAGGTGGTGATCTTCCTGCTTCTGGCCAGTGGCTTCGCCATCGTGCAGAACCTGCTGGGCATGGCGGTGGCGATGGGCTTCGGCCTGCATCCTCTGTTCGGCGTGCTGGCGGGTTCCACCACGTTGACCGGCGGACCGGCGACCGGTCTGGCGTTCGCCCCGCTGTTCGAACAGGCCGGTGTCACCGGCGCCGAATCGATCGCGGTCGCCTCGGCGATGGCGGGCATCGTCTGCGGAGGCTTGCTGGGCGGACCGGTGGCCACGGTACTGATCCGGCGCCACAAACTCTACGGCGGCGTGCGCCTGGGCAAACCCGACGAATCCGCGGCCGAACCCACCGGTGCGCGCGATACGCCGGACTTCGCCACGCGCGAATCCGCGGCGCTGAAGAGCATCGTGGTGATCCTGGTCGCCATGTGGGCCGGTGCCGGCGTCAGCGCCGCCCTGTCCGCCGCCGGGCTCACGCTGCCCGCCTACGTCGGCGCGATGATGGTCGGTGCGTTGATCCGCTACATCGACGATCGAACCGGCTGGATCGGATTGCCGGTGGCGACGACCGACCTGATCGGCAACGTCTGCCTGGCGCTGTTCCTTGCGGTGGCGTTGATGAACCTCAAGCTGTGGGAGCTGGCCGGCCTGGCGGCGCCGCTGCTGGTGAACCTCGGACTGCAGGTGGCACTGGTCGCGCTGTTCTGCGGCGTGGTGTTCCGGGTGATGGGCCGCGACTACGACGCGGCCGTGATGGGCGGCGGCTTCATCGGTTTCATGCTCGGCACCACGGCCAATGCGATGGCGGTGATGCGCACGCTGGTCGAACGCTACGGCATGGCGCCGCGCGCGTTCCTGGTGGCGCCGCTGGTGGGCGCGTTCTTCATCGACTTCACCAATGCGCTGATCATCACCGGGTTCATAAACCTCTGGAGTTGATCGATTCCTGAAGCTGATCGATCTAAAGGTGATCGACCGTCGAGATCTATCCGCCGTCATCCCGGCGCAGGCCGGGACCCAGTGACTCGGGTGTTTGGATGACGGTAGATTCGCAGCGAGACGCTGGGTCCCGGCTTGACCAGCCATTCGGCTGTTGAACGCCGCCGGGATGACGACAAGGGCGCGTCACCACATCGAACGTTCCGCTCGCGTCACGCGAAAACCTAACGCTTGCCGTACTTGTCGCTGAGCCGCTTGTTCAGCGCCTTGTTCTGCACCTTGGCGTTGGCCTTGTCGGCCAGCCGCGAAGCGAGCTTGTCGGCAGCGGCGGCGACTTCGTCGCGCAGCTTGAGGTAGTTGAGGAAGCGGCCCTCGTCCAGCTCTTCGCGCTCAATGGCCGCGCGCACCGCGCAGCCCGGCTCGCGGTCGTGCGAACAGTCGCGGAACCTGCACTGCTCGGCCAGCGCCTCGATGTCGGCGAAACCGCCGTCGGCCAGGTCTTCTTCGCCGGTGGGCTTGAGCTCGCGCATGCCGGGCGTGTCGATCAGGCAGGCGCCTGCCGGCAGGGGAATCAGCGCGCGGTAAGTGGTGGTGTGGCGGCCGCGCGAATCGCTTTCGCGCACTTCGCCGGTCTTCATGCGCTCGTCGCCGATCAGGGTATTGGTGATCGTGGACTTGCCCGCGCCGGACGAGCCGACCAGCACCACCGTGTGGCCCGGCGCCAGCCACGGCGCCAGCTGCCCCACGCTGTCCGGATGCTTGGCGTTGACGGTGAACACCGGCACGCCCTGCGCCGTCAGATCCGCCAGCACCTCGACCGCATCGTCGGCGTACTCGGTGCGGTCGGCCTTGGTCAGTACGACGACCGGCTGCGCACCGCCGCCGCCGACCAGCAGCAGGTAGCGCTCGATGCGGCGTGGATTGAAGTCGGCATCCAGGCCGCAGACGATGAACACCGTATCGATGTTCGCCGCGATCACCTGCTGGTGGTAGTGCTCGCCGGCCGCGCCGCGCTTGATGCCGGTATGCCGCGGCAGCAGCGCGACGATGCGCGGCCGCTTCGACGTGGCGTCTTCCAGCAACACCCAGTCGCCAACAGCGGGGCGCTCGTGGGCGGGAAACCGCGGGCGCTGCCACTCCGGAAGCGATTCCGCCTTGACTCCCATGCCCGGCGCGTCGGCGACCACATAGCCGGAGCGGTGCTGCTCGATGACCCGCGCCGGGGTGGCCTGCGGATGCGCCTGCATCGCCTCGCGCCATGCGGCGTCCTCCGGTTCCCCTGCATATGGCCAGCCAATGGACCGCAGAAGGGTGACGTCGGACACAGGCGGGACGGGGGTTTCGGGCATGGCGCGCATTCTAGACGCGGGGTGGCGCCTGCGGGGTCCGTCGGGCTAAATATCCGTTAAGCTGGCTCTCCTTCCACGTCCAGCCCCGCTGCGGTCGCCGCCATGTCCACCCCGCCCGTCAAACCGCTCGCCACGCGCGAACGCCTGTCCGAAGTCCGCTACGAAATCCGGGGCGAACTGGCACGGCGAGCCCGCGAGCTCGAGGCCCAGGGGCAGAAGCTGATCAAGCTCAACATCGGCAACCCGGGCGCCTTCGGTTTTCGTGCGCCGGAGCACCTGCAGCGCGCGATCGCCGACGACATGGGTCGCACCGACCCCTACACGCACCAGCAGGGCCTGCCCTCGGCGCGCGAGGCGATCGCCGCGGCCTACGCCAAGCGCGGCACGCCGGACGCGCACGCGGACCGCGTGTTCGTCGGCAACGGCGTGTCGGAACTGATCGACCTGTCGCTGCGCGCGCTGCTGAATCCCGGCGACGAAGTGCTGGTGCCTTCGCCCGACTATCCGCTGTGGTCGGCCGCGACCATCCTCAACGACGGACGCCCGGTGTATTACCGCTGCGATCCGGAGAACGACTTCCAGCCCGATCCGAACGAGATCGAACAACTGATCAGCTCGCGCACCCGCGCCATCGTGCTGATCAATCCGAACAATCCCACCGGCGCCACCTACTCGCGCGAACTGCTGGAGCGCATCGTGGCGATCGCCGCGAAGCACCGCCTGCTGCTGATGGTCGACGAGATCTACGACCAGGTGCTGTACGACGGTGCGAGCTTCGTGCCGGTCGCACCGATGGCCGGCGACGTGCCGTGCATCACTTTCAGTGGCCTGAGCAAGGTGCATCGCGCCTGCGGCTGGCGCGTGGGCTGGGGCGTGGTTTCCGGCCACGGCGACGTGGTGCGCGACTTCCTGCATGCGATGGACCTGCTCAGCGCGCTGCGCCTCTGCGCGAACGTGCCCGGCCAGTACGCCATCGACGCCGCGGTCAACGGCCCCGACACCATCAGCGCACTGTGCGCACCCGGCGGCCGCCTGTACGAAACCCGTCGCGCGGTGATCGACGCCTGCGACGCCAGCCCACACCTGGAGCTGGTCAACCCGGCCGGTGCGCTGTACGCGTTCCCGGCGGTGGTCGGCGATGCCGCCAAGGGTTTCGACGACCATGCGTTCGCGCTGGAACTGATGGAAACCGAAGGCGTGCTGGTCGTGCCGGGCTCCAGCTTCAACGTGCCCTACCGCCACCACTTCCGCGTCACCCTGCTGCCGGAAGCGGCCACGATGCGCGAAGTCTTCGCCCGCATCGACCGCGCCCTGTCGCGCCGCGCCGAGGCCGCCACCAAGGTGGTGCCGATCAAGGGCAAGTCGCGGCCGGCGGCGGCGTAAGCCCC
>NZ_PKDG01000004.1 GCF_002863005.1 Pseudoxanthomonas sp. | reverse complement strand
TGATAAACCCAGCATCCCGGGCGCGGAGTTATCCGACGCTGGGTTTATCAACCCAGCCTACGAGTCCGCGGTGGCTTCCCTCGCCCTGCGAAGCGGGGAGAGGGTGCCGAAGGCGGGTGAGGGGCGAACGGAGTGGGAATGCGTCGGCGCCCGGTTCGTTACCGCGCTCGGCCCTCATCCGCCCCCGTATCGAGTATGGGGCAGGCTCTCCGGGCACCTTCTCCCCGCCATGCAGGGAGAAGGGAAAGGCAGCGAAGTCGGGCTTTAACGGTACACCCCAGGCCCGTTCCAGATCAGTTCGCCGCGGCGGTAGATGCGCATGACGGTGACGACGTCGCGGGCGTCGCCGATGTTGGCCAGATCGGGGTCGCCGGGTTGCATCAGGCGGCAGCCGCCGGAGCCGCGGGTGGCGACGATCTCCAGGGCGCAGACCATCAGTTCGCGGCGGCCGGGCAGGGGAAAGGAGACTTCCTTCATGCCCTGGGCCTGCCATTCGGCGACTCGCAGTTCGTTGCGCAGGTCGTAGTAGATCTGGTGGCCGTCCACTTCCATGCTGGGGGCGGCGGCGTTGCCCTGGTTGTTGCCCTGGCGCTGGCCGGTGCCGACGGTGGGGCCGTAGTTTTCGGGGGCGGTGTCCTGGGCGAGCATGCCGGGGGGCTGGCCCCATTGGGCGGAGCGGCGCCAGGCGGGTGGGCTGGACGGGGAGCGGTCCTGGGGCGGGGCGATGGCCTGTTGGCTGGCGGGGGGCTGGGGTTGGGCTTCGTCGGGGGCGACGGGGTTGTCGGACTCGGTCACGCGGGTGGCGTCCACGGGGGAGGTGACGCGTGTGGTGACCAGGGATTTGAGGGGTTTGGGGCGTTCGCTGGGGTTCCGGGTGCCGGTCGGGGGCACGGGCGGGTTGGGGGTGGCGTCGGTGGGGTCGCCCAGGAAGTCGACCTTGACGCGCGCGCCGCCAGAACTACTGCTCTCGGGCTGGGACAGGGTGAGCTTGGAGGAGTGCAGCAGGGCCACCACGAACAGGACGTGCACCAACAGGCTGACCAGAACGCCGATCCGGCGCTCCTTCTGTTTGATGTAGACGTCTTCCCTGTCCAGCGGGTGGAGCAACGCCGCGCGGGTGCGGCTGGGGGCGTCGCTCATTTGGGGGGGTGACAGGCTGGGTAGAGGGACTTCATGGGGGCGGGGGTTGAAGTTGAGTGGTGCGCTCGCCGAGATCCGCGCGTCGTCAAGAGATCCGCGACCCAGCAGCTGAACGAGTGCCGCGACTAGGCATATGCTAATCCAAACTTGGTTTAACTCAGAGAAGCCAACAAGGAGTAGTCGTGATCAGGAAGTTCTCAAAGATCTCGGGAATTGGAGTCTTCTCTGCCTACGAGTGGCCTGAGAATCTTGAAGAATTCTCCGCGAGAAACGTCATCTATGGCTGGAACTACTCGGGGAAGACAACTCTTTCGCGAATAGCGCGATCGCTGTCATCAGGAAATACATCCGCTTTGCCTGCGGGCGGACGATTCGAAATTCTCATGGATGGAGCAAGCTTAAGCAGTGGCAGCATTTCCTCCCCGGACGCTAATGTCCGCGTGTTCAATGCCGATTCCGTCGAAGCCAGTCTGCTCTGGAATGGAGGGGCTGCGCCCATCCTGGTGCTTGGAGAAGACAGTGTTCTGTTTCAACAACAGCAAGCTGCGCTCAAAACTAGGCTCAAAAAGAGTCAGATAATTCGAGAGGCTCGGGAGGCATTCAAGGCTGGGCTCCAGGCTGAAATAGATAGAAACATGAGTGATATCGCCTTAAGAGTTAAGAATGATCTATCACTGCCCGTATTCAATAGAGCCCCGCACCTGCTAAACGCTTTGCAGGCGGCTTCGAGAAGAGAGGAGGCCAGTGCGGAGGATGTCGCAAAGTGGTGGGGCGTTCTTCAATCCGAGGAGAAGACCAGCCAAAAAATCACGATGCCTAGTACGGACTGGATCAATGGTCTAGCTGCCGCTCAATGCCATCTGAAAGAAGTCGCCATTCGCATTTCCATCAAGCGACTCGTAGAGAAATCAGCTTTGAGCGCATGGGTTAGTGAGGGTGTTGATCTACACGCGGCGGGAGATCGCTGTGCCTTCTGTGAAGGGGAAATCACCGATGCTCGTTGGAGAGAACTAGAAGACCATCATTCGGATTCTGTCCGACAACAAAGCGGCGCGATTAGGAGGTCGCTTGGCACGATGCCAACAACAATCTCCTTGCATATTCCCTCTGATTCAAATTTCTACCCAGACCTTCGTTCGAGGGTTTCGGAGCTCTCGGTGCGCGTGCTGAGACTCAAGGAGAGGATTGACGCGAGGATCGCCGAGCTCAGGTCCGCCCTTGAAAGAAAGTTGGATGCGCCAGACGCTGTCATCGACTGTCCGAAAAGACCAATTGCTGCGTTAATGAGACTTCTTAGGAGATATCTAGATGATATGTCTCTAGTGGTCGCTGAGCACAATAGTCGAGTCGCTGAAGGCTCAAGTTTGAGGTCCGTTGCTAAGACCCGCCTGACCGAATATCTCTCCGTAAATCTTTTCAAAGATAGAATGTTGCTTCGACAGCAGGAGCGTGTTGATTCTTGGGTCTCCCTAATCGAAGGACGCCAAAGGTATGAGAACTCATTGAGGTCTCGAATTCAGGATCTTGAGGGCGAGATAAGTCGACGCTCAATCGGTGCTGATAGGCTTAACTACTTGCTTAAGATGTACTTCGGTAGCGATAGGTTGCGGATAGCTGCAGTCTCTGGCCGATTTCAGTTGATGAGGGGTGGATCTGTTGCGGGCAACCTCAGTGAGGGTGAAAAAACCGCAATTGCATTCTCTTACTTCATCGCCAAGCTTGAGGAGGTCGGATCAGACATTGGAGGTATGACCGTCTATGTGGATGATCCGATATCAAGTCTAGATTCAAATCACGTGTTCAATACGTTTTCTCTTATCAAGTCAAGATTGAGTAAGTGCAAGCAAATATTCATATCGACCCACAACTTTGAATTCTTTCGGCTACTTAAGACTGATCCATTCTTTCGGGAGATCAAGAAAGAGAAGAGAGTTGCAAGCTTTTACTATATTAGAAGGTCTGGGGATTCCTCTGAGTTATGCGCTCTTCCGCGCGCGGTGAGCAGGTACTCTTCTGAGTACCATCTACTGTTTGACACGCTCATAAAGTTTCGGGAGGACAGTTCAAAGGTGGATCACATAGTGATTCCGAATGTCCTGAGGAGAATGCTGGAGACCTACACGAAGTTTAGGTTTCCATCTTCCTCTGAGACATTGGATCAGCGCCTCCTGCGAATATTCGATGAGGAAGTGGCTGTTAGGACTTACAAGCTGATAAATCATCTTTCCCACTCGGACAACGCATCGTCACTGCATGAGTTTCCGGATGAGTCAGAGATTGAGGCAGTGCTAGATTCAGTGATGCTCAGACTAGAAGAGTTCGATCGGGACCACATAACAGGCATGAAAGAAGCATGTGCGTCCTGATCTGCGCGCCAAACGCGTAAGGCGGGCTTAAGCCCGTCCTACGTAGGGCGGCGGGGCGGTGGGGTGCGTAGGGTAGGCCTGGGACCACCTGTGCGGGATGGTTCTCTGGCCGGGATACGCGGTCTGCGGTGAGGGTGGTCACGCGATAACCCGTAAGGCGGGCTTAAACCCACGCTGGATGGGATAGCGGGGCGCGTAGGGCGGCGATGGATTGCGTAGGGTGGGCCCTGGCCCACCCGCGTGCGGCTTGCGCGGGTCGGACTTCTCCGACATGGAGGGGGGATCTGCGGCGACGGTATCGCGTGATGCCTCCGGCACCCTGCCGCCATGTCGAATTACCGCCGCGTCTGGGTGCCCGGTGGCACCTACTTCTTCACCGTGAACCTGCTGGAGCGCCACTGCGGCTTGCTCGTCGAACACATCGACCTGCTGCGCGACGCATTCCGGGCGGCGAGGGCGCTTCGACCGTTCCATCTGCTGGCCATCGTGGTGTTACCCGACCACACCTGCATGGCGTGTGGCAGTTGCCTGATGGCGACGCCGACAATGCCAACCGCTGGGCGCAGATCAAATCCGGTTTTCAGCCGGGCGTTGCCCATCCACGAACGCCGATCATCGCGGCGTATCGCTCGCCGGGAGGGCGTAGGGTGGGCCCTGGTCCACCTTCTTCTCACACAAACATCCTCGCGACAGCCAAAAGGGCCTCTCATGACCCTCCGGGAGTGTTTCTTCTAACACTTACAGTGTCTCTTCTCTCACTAAGGCTGTCGCGAGACCGAAAAAGGTCCAACGTTCCGCCTAAATCGGTGTTTCTTCTCTCACTAAGGTCCAACGTTCCACCTCAGAGGGTGGTTCTTCTCTCACTAACGGTGTCGCGACACCGAAAAACATCCAACGTTTCACCAAAGAGGTGCATGCGTCAGCGGAAGAGGGTGGTTCTACTCACACATCGGCTGGCGCATCGGCCGAAAGGGCCGGGTATGGCGCCGGGCGGGGCGTGTGCTTCGGTCCTGCCGCGCTCAGCTGGGTTTGCAACCCAGCCTACGGGGCCGCGAAGGTCGGATCGCCGCCATGTGCCTCCGGCGTCGTAGCATGGGGTAACGCCGGTCGGGAGGGAGTCTGGATGCGCAGCTGGATCGTGCTGATGGTGGTGAGCGTGGGCGGATGCACGGGATTCGGTGCCGAGCCGGCAGGTAGCCGTGCCACGGCGGTGATACCGCAGAAGGTTCCGACAACGGCGACCGAGAGCGCCTTCGCCGGGGAGTGGGAGGCGTGCGAAGGCACGACATCGCCGGAAGAGTGCAGCCGCTACCGCCTGTTCCAGCGCGGCGACCGCATCTGCGGAACCTGGTTCCATTTCGCCTCCGGAAAGGCGTACGCAGGCCGAGTCATCGCGCAGGCGATCTCCTCCACCGACGCCAGACGTACGCACATCTGCGGTCGTCCAAGTTCCGAGACCGATACCGAATGCGAAGAAGGGTGGCAGCGCATCGACAGGCCGCTGCGGCTTTGCGACGGAAAGCTCGCTGATCTGACGCGTGCCGATGGCAGCTGCTTCGCCGACTATCAGGCCGTGCCGATGGCGGACGAGCAGCGCGACGCGTTGCTGGCAGCCTCGTGGATGCAGGCGTGCCTGTCGGGCGCAGGCGACTGACGCGCCCGCTTCATCGCCCGGAGAAGTGAAGCATCACCAGCGCATCCGGGAGGTTGAGATATCGCCCCCGGGTACGGCCTGCGGACTTGCCCGGGCTGCGCGGGGTGTCGCGTGGGCCGACTGAAAAGCGCCCCTCATCCGCCTTCGGCACCTTCTCCCCGCTGCACGGGGAGAAGGAAGCGACCGGTGCGCCGGCTCAGGCGCCCGACACCCGCGCCCTGTTCCGCAGCGACAGGCAGTACGCCACCGTCACCCCGATACCCAGCAGCACCGCCAGCGTGCCGCCCATCACCGCCACGTCCTTCGGCGCCGCGATCCAGAACCCCGCATAGACCAGGCCGCTGAGCGCCATCGACCAACCGGCGACCCGCTGCGCCTGCCGCGCCCGCGCACTGGGTACGAACCGCTTCGGCATCTGGTTGCCGAACCACGCCACCATCAAGCCGATCGCCCCCATCACGATGCGGTCGACCATCTCGCTGTCGATCACACCCTGCTTGCGAGCGAACGTCGCGCACAGCGCCAGCATCACGATGCCGATGCCCCACGCCAGACTGGTAGCCACTTCTCTGTTCATCGCGACGACTCCTTCTTGGCCTTCGGCGCGGCCTTGCCCGCACCGAACGAGTGGACGAAGCCGAGCAGCGCGTCTTCCAGCACCGACAGCTTCAAGTGATAGATCACCGACTTGCCGACCTTTTCCGCATGCACCAGGTCGGCCTCCTTCAACACCGCGAAATGCGCCGACATCGTCGGCTTCGACACATCGAACTGATCGCTCAGCTCGCCCGCACTCATCGGGCCCTGGCGCAGCAACTGCAGCACCTGCCGGCGGGTAGCATCGGAAAGGGCGCGGAAGACCTGGCTCATGATGCGATAGTTAGCTAACTATCGAAATGTGTCAAGCATCGTCCGTCCGGACGCGAAAGGGCGGCACAGGCGTCGTCCGGACCAACCACTGGGCCGGACCCACCTGTCCGGCGTGACGAAAGACCCTCGTCGGGAGCGCGGGATGCCTCACAATTCCGTCGACCCTGGACATGGAACGACCACGATGACGCCCCTCTGCCGCATCTCCGCACTGATCGTCCTTCTGGCCATCACCGTCTGCATTCCCGCGCATGCCGCCACGCCCGGCGACGACGAAGGCCGCCTGATTACCCGCAACGCCGACGGCGCATGGTTCCTGCAGCAGCCGGAGGGCGCGCCCGGCAAGGGCTGCGTGGCCCGGTTCATGTCCGCGAAAAAGGACCAGTCGCAACTGGCCCTGGTCGGCCCCACCGCGAAATCGCCGACGGCCGCCATCCTGCTGCACGGCCCGCGCATCGCCGCACCGCCGGCCGCCCGCGAGGTCAGCGTGCAGGTGCAGCAGGACGGCCTGCCGCCAGCCACGATGCGCGGCGCGCTGATGCCGCCCGCCGGCGGCCAGGGCGGCGGCTTCATCATGATCCCCGTCGGCGACCTGGCGCAGACCATGGGCTCCATGCGCGTTAAGGAGACCGGCATGACCGCACGGGTAGACGGCGTGGACGCCTTCGGCCTGTCCTACGACGGGCTGGACCAGGCGCGCAGCGCGATGCTCGACTGCCTGGCCGGCAAGCGCTTCACCGGCGGCAAGAGCCTCGCCGAGGCCACGTCGGAGATCCGCCTGATGGGCACCGGGTCCATTGCGGGTAACGCGTTCTTCAAGGGCGCGCTGCTGGCCAAGAAACAGTACCCGCCGAAGGGCAGCCAGCGGGTGGGCCTGATCCACATGAGCGATGAGTTCAAGCAATGGTTCGAGACGGTCAAGCAGAGCGAGAAGATGCCGGACCGGATTCCGGAGCGCATCGCCAAGCACTTCATGTTCGCCACCATCCTGGACGACCAGGGCGGCTTCCGCTTCACCAAACTGCCGCCCGGCGAGTATCTGCTGATCGCCGACTTCTCGTACAAGGAGACCGCGACCCGCAGCGAGGTGGTGGGTCGTACGGATGTGTACGTCGGCAACCGGCACATCGGCTCGAACGACCAGGTCGCCTACTGGTTCGAGGACGTCAAGAAGAACACCACCTTCTCAAAGACCGTCCACCTCAAGGACGGCGAAGCGATGCAGGTGAGCCTGGACAAGTCGATGCTGGGCTGCTTCTTCATCTGCCGCTGACGGCGTGTGCGAGGAGGCGAGGCGGTGCCGCGTGAACGCGATACGGAACGTGTCGTGGCACCCTGTGTCCCTTTCCTCATGTTGTGAGACGACGATGCTGCGCTTGCTCGCCCTGATGCTTCTACTGTTTGCCACGCCCTACGCGACGGCGGCGGTCCCCGTGTTCGATGTCCACGTACACCTGCGCGACGGCGAGACCTCCCTGCGGCAGTACCGCGACGACGTGCGCGTCGCCGGCCTCGAACTCTCCGGCATCGGCGTGATGTGGTTCGGCGGTCCGCACCAGGCCCGGCAGGGCGAGCTGGCGAAGATCCGTGCCGGCAACGACAGCGTGATCGCGCTGGCCGCGGCGCATCCCGACGTACTGCCCATCGCCACCGTGCACCCGTACGACGGCGATGCCGCCGTGGCGGAACTCGCGCGCGTGGCTGCCGCCGGCGTGAAGGTGCTGAAGATCCACGCCCACACCCAGGGTTTCGACATCGCCGACCCGCGCGTGGAAACCCTGGTGCGCAAGGCCGGCGAACTCGGCCTCACCGTGCTGATGGACAACGCCAACATCCTGCCCGGCGACAGCGAAAAGCTGTTCAACCTGGTCGTGCGCTTGCCGAAGACGAAGTTCATCCTCGCCCACATCGGCGGCCTGAACTTCCGCTTCTGGAACATCCTCGCGCTGGCCCGCACCGCCGACGGCTTCGGCTTCGAGAATCTCTACTTCGACATCTCCGCCACCGTGCTGGTGGTGGCCGATTCGCCGGTGGAAGAAGAATTCCTGTGGACCCTGCGCAACGTCGGCCTCGACCACGTGCTGCTCGGCTCCGACTACCCGCAGATCGGCCTGGGCCGCACCGTCGACGCGTTCGAACGCCTGGACCTGACCGACGAAGAGAAAGCGAAGATCCGCAGCGGCAATGCGCTGACGCTGTTCAATCGCTGATGCGTGCACCCGCGGCCCGCGGAACCGAGGCCGCGACCCGGTGCGGCAGGGCCATGTGATGCGATCACTTCCAGGCGTGCGTGGCGCTGATCGGATGACGCAGACAGGGGTCATGTCCGTGCGTCGGTGCGATCTCGAGTCACAGTAGTCGCGCATGTCACATTAGGAAGCGAAACACCTCATCGATGCGATGCGGGCGTGTCGTACACGCGTGCTAGATTTTGACTGTGTCGATAGGCTCCCGAGGCTGGCGGATGGATCCGAACTGCGTGGTGATGATCGTCGTCGCCTGTCGCACACGCGCGGAGGCCGGATGCGCCCGATGAGCCGTCACGCCATCGCGGAAGCGATCACGGCCACGCGGCGCGAGTGGTTTCCGCTTGCGAGCGGGCGACTGGGTCACGCGTGGTGGGTATTCATGCTGGCCGTCGCAGCGCTGGGGTTGATCCAGTGGCGCTGGTATGGCGGCACGTTGCTGATCGGGAGCACCCTCGGCCTGGTCATCGGGGCGGCGCAGGTGCATGGGCGGCGCCGCGGGCCGTGGTGGTGGGTGGCGGCGGCCCATGCGCTGTTCGTCGCGGGCGCGTTCGTGCAATCGGACATGGATGCGGCCGGCACGTCGGCGCGCGGGCTCTCCGCCGCGGATGCGCTGTACACCGCGGCGACCGCTGCGTTCGCGGCGGGGCTGCTCGGTTTCATCCGCCACCGCACCAGTGGGCCGATCGCGTGGAAGGGGTTGCTCGATGGCGTGGTGGTGTTGCTGTGCGCCGGACTGCTGGGCTGGTGGCTGTTCGTGCAGCCCACGCTGGACCAGGCGCCGCCGTTCCCCGCGCCGCATCGCTTCCGCACACTGTATCCGGTCGCCGACCTGGGCCTGCTGGCGTTGGCGGCGTGGTTGGCCAGCGCACCGGAGACGCGCTCGCCTTCGTTGAAGCTGCTGGTGCTCGGCCTGGTGTCCTGGACCGTCGCCGATGCCGTCTACCATGCGATGAGCTTCGGCGGCGCCACGCCGCCCACGCTGCTGTTCCCGCTATGGCTGCTGGCCTACGTCTGCTGGGGCGCCGCGGCGCTGCATCCATCGCGGCATCGCCTGCTGGCGATCCGGGATGCATCCCGCGTGGATGGCACGGCCGGTCGCTTCTCGCTCGTGGCGCTGGCCATGCTGGCGGCGCCCCTGAGCCTGCTGGCGCCCGCACGGCCGGATGCAGTGACCACCGCCATCATCGTCGTCGCGGTGATCAGCACCGCCGCGTTGCTGTTGTGGTGGCGGCTGCGCGGATTGCGTGGCCAGGTCGACCGGCAGCATGACGCCCTGGTGGTGGCGGCGGAGACCGACCCGCTGACCGGCCTGCCCAACCGTCGCCGCTTGCTGGACGTGGTGGCGCGCGCGATGGACGCCGGCCGGAAGACCGCGGTGCTGGTCATCGACATCGACCGTTTCGGTGCGGTCAACGAGGCGTACGGCCACGCTGCCGGCGACCTGCTGCTGCGCGAACTCGCGCACCGTTGGCGGGTCGCGCTGTCGTCCCGCGACGCGCTGGTCTACATGGGCGCGGACGAATTCTGCGTGGTGATGCCGGCGTTGCAGGACGCGGCGCAGGCGCTCGCCGTCGCGCACCGGCTGCAGGAGTCCCTGCGCGATGCCGTCTGGCTCGACGGGGCAAAGCTGCGGATGGCGGCCAGCATGGGACTGTCCATCGGCCCGGACGATGGCGACGAGCCCGGCGTGCTGGTGCATCGCGCGACCCTCGGCATGCGCCGCGCACGCCAGCAGCAGGACGGCATCGCCCGCTTCACGCAGGATCTCCCGCGCCAGGACCCGCGCACGCTGCTGCTGCTCAACGAACTGCGCGATGCGCTGGCCGATGGCCAGCTGCGGCTCCAGTACCAGCCCAAGGTCAGGCTGCACGACATGCGCGTGATCGGCGTGGAGGCGTTGCTGCGCTGGGAGCATCCGCAGAAGGGCACGGTGCCGCCCGGGCAGTTCATCCCGCTGATGGAGCACACCGGCCTGATGCCGGAGGTCACGCAGTACGTGCTGCACCTGGCGCTGGAGCAGTGCGCGGCGTGGCAGCGGGCGGGCATGGCGTTGACGGTGGCGGTGAACCTGTCGGTGTGCAGCCTGCTGGACGGCACGCTGTCCTCTGAGGTGCGCGGCCAGCTTGCGCGTGCCGAAGTGCTGGCGCACCGGCTGGTGCTGGAAGTGACCGAATCGGCCGCGATGTCCGACCCCGCCACCAGCCTGGCGACGCTGCATGCGCTCGCAGCGCAGGGGGTGAAGCTGTCGATCGACGACTACGGCACGGGATACAGCTCGCTGGCGTACCTGCAGGACATGCCGGTGGAGGAACTGAAGCTGGACAAGAGCTTCATCGTCAACCTGCGCAAGCACGAAGCGAGTGCAGCCATCGTGGGGTCGACGATCCGCCTGGCACGCAAGCTGGGCATGCAGGTGGTGGCCGAAGGCGTGGAGGATGCCGAGACCGCCACGGCGCTGCGCAAGCTGCACTGCTTCGCTGCGCAGGGGTACTGGTTCTCGCCGCCCGTCGACGCGGCGGCGCTGCCAGGCGTGATGGCGGACATCGAGCGTCGCCTGGCACGAAGGGCCTGATGCGGGCGCGGTGCGTGGCCGTGCACCGGCGTCCGCGGTTCCACCTGGTGCCCGATCAATCCTCGTCCTGCGCCTCGCGGCCCTGCTGGCGGATCAGGGCCAGTTCGCGCGCGTCGTTGATCGCATCGCGCACGCCGTCGAGGTCGACGCTGCGTTCGTCCGGGGTGAACCGGCCAGTCAGGGGGGTGTCCGGCAGCAGCGTGCCGGCTTCGTACAGCACCCACATTTCCTCGCCGTACCACGAATCGAGCAGTTCCGGCGCCCAGCGGCCGAGGGAGGCAGTGAGGTTGTTGACGTCGCGCAGCAGCATGCTGCGGGCGGCGTTGTTGCCGGCGGCGCTGACCACCTGCGGGAAGTCGATCACCACCGGGCCGTCGGGACCGACCAGCACGTTGTACGCCGACAGGTCGCCGTGGATCAGGCCGCAGCACAGCATGCGCACCACCTGGCGCACCAGGATGGCGTGGTACGCGCGGGCCTGTTCGGGGGTCAGCTCCACTTCGCCCAGGCGCGGGGCGGAGAAGCCCTCGGCGTCGGTGACCAGTTCCATCACCAGCACGCCGTGGAAGAAGCCATGGGGTTCCGGCACGCGCACGCCGGCTTCGCGCAACTGGTACAGGGCGTCGACCTCGGCGTTCTTCCACTCGGCTTCCTGCTGCCTGCGGCCGTAGCGGCTGCCGGTGGCGACCGCACGGGCCTCGCGGCTGCCGCGCGACTTGCGGCCTTCTTGGTACTGCGCGCGCTTCTGGAAGCTGCGCTGCGCCATGTCCTTGTAGACCTTCGCGCAACGCACGTCGTCGCCGGACCGCACCACGTAGACGGCCGCCTCCTTGCCGCTCTTGAGCGGGCGCAGGACCTCGTCGATGACGCCTTCGTCGATCAGCATCAGCAGGCTGGCAGGGGTCTTCACGAAGTCCTTGTGGGGTGCGGGCGCGCGGCCGAATCACGTGACGGCCGCGCAGTGTGCCCGAACGCGGCGTGGCGTGCAGCGGACGGCCGATGGCACGCGCGGGTTCCGGCCATGGCCCGCGCGACCGCATGCCGGCGCGCCGGCGGTCACAGGAACGGCCACCACATGAAGGCGATGGCCGCCAGGCTGCCGGCGGCGGTGAGCAGGGCCAGCAGCGCCAGCAGGCCGCCCATCGCCACTTTCCGGCGCGCATGCGGCGACCGCTCGACGCGGAAGTACAGTGCCAGCACGGCCATGGGCACCATCCAGCTGCCGAAGCTGACCAGCAGGAAGGGCGCGCCGCTGTAATCGATCCGGATGCCCAGCGGCGCCAGCACCAGGCCCGCGAGCATGATGCCGATGCGCAGGAACCAGACGCCGTTGACCAGCAGGTAGGCCCGCAGCGCGTGGCGACGGTGCGCCGCGAATTCCTGCCTGCGTGCACTCCGCCATGCGAGCGCTGCGAACACCACGATCAGCAGCCCGTTCAGCGAGATCGAGAGGTTGCTGGCCGGTCCCAGCTGCGAGCCGCGCACCCATACCAGGTAGAACCCCGTCAGCGTCACCACCAGCGCGACGGCCAGGAACACGCGCCCGTTCCAGCGATGCACCGCAGGCCAGCGCCGCCGCAGCGCCGGGACCAGCTGCCACGCCCCGGCGAAGGTCACCAGGCCAGCCAGCAAGGCGTGACCGACGAACTGCACGTTGCCCGCCACGTCGCCGGGCACATGGCCCGTAACATGCGGCTTGGCGTTCAGTGGGGACAGGTCGCCGTCCAGCACCGGCCCGCCGAAGAACAGCACGATGAAAAGGACGAAGGCCCATTGCCCGAGGGTGGCGGCGATGAACCAGGCGGTCGCGCCGGCGGACAGGAAGCGCGAAGGGGTCGCAGGGGAACGCGGGACGGGCATGGCGAAGCTCCGGACAGGGAAGGCAGGCACGATGCGCAGGCGTCGGGAGGGCGTCTCGCCGATTCGGAAATCGGCCAGCCGGATGGGCATGGCGATTCGGCATGCCCGCACCTGCCATGACCGATGGCGCTTGGAGGTCGCGCGGGCGTGCCGCAGGCTGTGCCGCAACCCGGGAGGACGACACGATGCAGGGCTGGCAGGCAGGCGCGACCGCCATGGCGGTCGCGGTGGCGGTGGGGTCGTTGCTGGTGCTGCTCTGGCAGCGGCCCAAGCGCGATCTGGACCTGATATTCGCGGTCGTCAGCGGCTCCATGGCGCTCTCGCTGATGTCGCCGTGGATGACCGATGCCCCGGCGTGGATGGTGTGGGCCGTCGCGATCGGTGGCAGCGCCACGTGCAACGGCTTCTGGCTGGTGTCGCGGGCGCTGTTCCGCGGCGAAGGCGGGGTGGGGCGCGTGCACGTGCTGGTGGCCGGTGGCGTGGCCGTCCTGATCGCCGCCTACCGCGGCGGCACCCTCGATGCGCAGGGGACGGTGTCGTCGTGGGTATCGGGCGTGGACGGCCTGCTCACGCTGGCCAGCTCCACCCTGCTGGTGCTGACCTTCCTGGAAGCGCTGCGCGGCGACTGGTCGGCCTTGCCGCGTGCCGAACGCCGCCTGCGGCTCGCCTTCATGCTGCTGTTCGCCGCCTGCGTGCTGGGCACCACGCTGCTGGGGGCGCTGGCCAGCGCCAGCCCGTCATTGGCGGCGCTGCGCAGTGGCGTGATTCCGGTCTGCGCGATGGCGATGATCCTGTTCACCCATGCGGCAGTCCGGCATCGCCGCCGCGCACCGCTCTCCACGCCGGACACCGTCGGTGCGGCGCGCGCGCCGGTGGGCACGGTCAGCGAGGACGACGCGCGCGTGGTGCGCGCGTTGCAGCGCCATCTCGACGCGCAGCAGGTGTATCGCGAGCCCGACCTGAAGGTCGCCGATCTTGCCCGTCGCCTCGGCACGGCCGAGCACCGGCTAAGTCGCCTGATCCGCCAGGGGTTGGGCGAACGCAACTTCAATCAGCTGATCAACCGCCACCGCATCGCGCATGCATGCCGCCGGCTGGCGGATACGGACGACGATGCGACCATCCTGGAGATCAGCGGCGATGCCGGGTTCGCGTCGCTGGGTCCGTTCAACCGGGCCTTCAAGGCGGCGATGGGTTGCACGCCGACGGCGTACCGCGCCGCGCACCGGGCGTCGCCGCACGCGAGGCTGGAACTGTCCTAGCGCTGTCCCGGCGCGGACCGCCGGACACGTTGCGCCGGGCGAGCCGCAGGTCGGGCGCCGCAACCGCCGCGGGCTTTCCCGCCTGCGGCGCGCCTTTACGCATCCGCCACGACGCGTCGTCAGCGGACGTCGTCGCCCACGCGTTGCACGCGCTGCCGGTAGGCCCGCACGTTGTCGCCGTCGATGCGGGTGCGCTGGGTGCCCTTGACCTCGTCGATCTTGCGGTCGGTGCCGGTCACCGGCTTGGCCACCACGTCCGTCTCATGCTCGAACGCGTGCGACTTGTCGGTGTTTCGGTAGTAGCGGTAGATGGCCCAGTACAGCGCCGCGGCGCCCGTCGGGCCCAGCGCCAGCAGCCATAGGCCGTTGTCGTCGCTCATGATCCTGCCCAGATGATCCAGAGGGCGATGCCCTCCAGGAAGGTGCCCACGGTCAGTGCGGTCAGCAGCAGTTTCCATTGCTGCACCGGCACGCTGCCCATCGTCTCGCCGGTGCGCCCGTTGACCGCGATGTAGTGCAGCAGGCCGCCGTTGCTGCCGGGCTGGTGGTACGAATACAGCCAGACCGGCAGGTACATCGACACCCAGCGCGTGCGGTGCACGTCCAGGCGCTCCTGCTCCCAGCGCACGCCGCGATCGTAGCGACCCACCGAGTCCTCCACCTGTGCGCGTGCGATCGACAGCAGCTGGTCTTCCAGCTTCGGTCGCAACTGCTCCACGTCGGTATCGCGCTTCTCGGAGGTGAAGCCGGACAGGTAGGACGCATTCCATTTCACTGCGTTCTTGGTGTCGAACGGCAGGATGGTGTTGATGATGTTCTGCGTGTTGACCTTGGTATCGAGGTTGCCGCGCTCGCGCGAGGACTCCAGCGGCAGGTCGTCGACGGTAAACTCGACCGCGCGCTCCACGCGGTAGACGTCGGCGTCGTAGTACGTCTTCTTGTTCTTGTCGGTGCCGCGGGTATAGGTGCGCGTCAGGATCTCGCCCTTGCCGGCGACCTCGGCGCTCGCATTGCCGTCGACGATCATGTAGGGCAGGTACACGCCGACGACATTCTCGGGCGAGAACTCGTCCTTGAACGCCTTCAGCGCGAACAGCCTGCGCTTGTCGACGAACTGGCGGATGCGCGCGACCGCATCGTCCTTCCTGATGTGGAACGGCAACACGGCGTCGGGCACCGCGCCATTGCGGATCTGCTCGTTGACCCCGAACACGTGGCGGCACCAGTGGCAACGCGCCGTCATGGCGCTCTCGGTGTTCACCGTGACCTCGGCACCGCAGCCGGTGCACTTGAAGGTCATCAGGCTGGCGGTGTCCGCGTCGATGGCGCGGGCACCGCTGGCGATCACCGTGCCGCGCAGCTGGTCCAGCCCTTCACCCAGGCCGAAGGCCTCCTCGACCCGCGCGCCCACCCATTCGTTGCGGCAGTACAGGCAGACCAGCACATCGCTGCCCAGCTTGTGGCGGATGTCGGTGGCGCCGCACTTCGGGCAGCGGTTCAGGCCGTCCTTCAGCTCCGCCGCCGCGGTGTCGATGGCGAGCGGGTCGGGCGCTTCGATTTCCTCGCGGATCGCGTCGGGCAGGGTGGCGGGATCGACCGGGAAACTCCCGGGCAAGGGCGGTACCTCCTGCGGCGAGCCGGGGCCCAACGCAGGAGGAGCCGGCGGCAACGGCGGCGGCGCCGGACGGTTCGGGGTGGACATGCGCGCGTCCGCTTACAGGCCCAGGGCCTTCGCCTTCAGCGCGTCGTAGTCGGACTGCGTGATCAGGCCGAGGTCGAGCATCTCCTTGGCCTTCTTCAGCTTGGCGACCGGATCGTCCGCCGCGGGTGCGGCCGGCGTGGCCGGCTGTTGCAGGCCGCCCACGCCCATCATCCCGGACGCCATGCCAATGCCCATCAGGCCCGCTGCACCGCCATTCTCGCCGGCGGACTGGATGCCCTGCGCCACGCTGGCCTGCAGGTTGGAGTTGCCGCGCGAGCCGGACAGCGCATCGGCGCGCTGCACGGTCTTCAACAGTTCGCGCGTGTTCGCGTCGTACTCGATGGAGACGATGGCGGTCTTGACGATGGCCAGGCCGCGGCTGGAGCTCCACTGGTAGCCCTGTTCGACCGCGGCCGACAGGCTCTGCGCGAAGCCCAGCGAATCCTGCTGCAGCTTGGTGATGCGGTTGCCCTTGGACGGATCGTTGGTGTACAGGCTGAAGGCCGGCGCCAGCGAACCCACCACTTCGTTGAACAACTGGGTGGCGGCGGCGTTGTCGAGGTCGGTGAAGTCGAACACCTTGCCCGGCTGCAGGTAGCTGGCCGGCACGAAGTTCTTCACGAACAGGATGGGGTCGACGATCTTCAGCGTGTACGAGCCGCGCGTGACCGCGCCGACCTGGGTGTTGAGGAAGCCGTCGTCCCAGTAGATCTCGGACTGCGTGCCGAAGCGGTTGTCCGGCAGTTCCTTGAGCGAGACGAAGAACGCCGCCTGCTGCGAGCCCGGCTGGCCGCCGAACTTGAAGCGTTCCCAGCTCTGGGTGATGAAGGTCGAGACGATGCCGTCGCCGGCGAAGATCGACTTGGAGTTGATGTCGTCCGAACGCCATTCGTAACCGCCCGGCTCGGCGACGAAGGCGGTGATCGCGCCGTCCTGCATCAGCAGCAGGCCGTAGCCTTCGGGCACGACGATCTTCGAGCCGTTGGTGATGATGTTGGTCGAGCCGCTGGTGTTGGACCCGCGACCGGCATTGGTGCCCTGCGGCACCGCCGCGAACAGCGCCGCCGTGGACGGCAGGCCCTGCGGCACCGTGTAGAAATCCTTCCACTGGTCGCCCAGCACGCCGCCGACCGCACCCACCACCGCCTGTACAAGACCCATGACATCGCTCCGTGATTCGTGGGCGGGTAGGAGCACCCGCCGATCGTGGCCGAGTATACCCATCGCCCTGTTACCGGCATGGCGCATACGTCATGGGCGCGGTCGGCCCACGTATGCATGCCGGTTGCCGCATCCGCTTCGTCCGACGGTCATCACCAATGGCACATCGCCCCGCAGGAACGGCTCCGTACGATGCGGGCTAGACCCCGATGGCCAACGCCGGAGCATGTCCGTGGACCGACGCACCTTCCTTCAAGGCTCGCTGGGCGCAGCGCTGGCGGCTGCCGCGGACGTCGTTCCGGCGGGCGGAGTGCCGCCGGCCGGCCCGGTGTTCCCGCCCGTGGATGCGCGCAGCGTGTGGCTCGTCGGCGACAGCGCGCCGCCGGATCCGGTGGCGATGGCGGCAAAGCTGGCGGAACTGGCGCGCACGCAGGCCGACGTGCGGGACGGCTATCTGCAGCAGGGGGCAGTGGGCCGTCTCGAGCAGGCCTTCGCCACCATGCTCGGCAAGGAAGACTGTGCGTTCTTTCCCACCGGGACCCTGGCGAACAACGTGGCCCTGCGCGTGCTCTGCGGCGAGCACCAGCGCGTGCTGGTGCAACAGGAGAGCCATGTGTACCGCGACGAGAGCGATGCCGCCCAGCGATTGTCCTCGCTCAACCTGCTGCCGTTGGCGGCCGGTCGCGCCAGCCCGTCGCTGGATGAGGTGCGTGCCGCGATCAGCGCCTCGGAGAGCGGGCCGTATCCCATGAGGATCGGGGCGGTTTCGCTTGAAAGCCCCGTGCGCCGGGCCGGTGCTGAACTGGTCCCGCTCGCCCGGGTACGCGACATCGCCACGCTGGCACGGGCGCATGGCGCGCGCCTGCACCTGGACGGCGCGCGCCTGCTGATGGCGCCGCCCGGCTTCGATCTGCCCGCATACGCGGCGGAATTCGATACCGTGTACGTATCGCTGTACAAGTACCTGGATGCACCGTTCGGTGCGGTGCTTGCAGGGTCGAAGGGGGACATCGCCAAGGCGCGCGCGCTTCGCCACGTGTTCGGTGGCACGCTGTACCAGGGATGGATGCCTGCACTGCTGGCGCTCGACGCATTGCCGGGGTTCCTGGCGGACATCGCGAAGGCTCATGCGCAGGCGCGCGAACTGATCGCCACGTTGGTGGCCAGCGGCAAGGTACGCGAACGCAGTTCGCCGGACGCATCCAATCTGTTCTGGCTCGACATGGCGCAGCCGCTCGCGGACGCTGCATTCGAGCGTGGTCGGCAGGCGGGCATCCGCGTCGGCCGATGGCATGAAGGTCGGGTGCCGCTGGCAGTGAATACGACGCTGCTGCGGCGTCCCGTAGGCGACTACGTGAGCGTCTTCCTGGGATAACGCTGGCGGCGTCCGCCACCGTCGCGCGTCAGCTCGCCGGCAACGCGCGATTCCTTCCTTCATCCTTGGCCTGGTACAGCGCGGCGTCGGCCGCGTGCAGCAGGGCGTCGGGATTGCCGCCACGCGCAGGATGCCGGCTGGCGGCGCCGATGCTGACGGTGATGACGTCCGCGACGCTGGACGCGCGATGGGGCAGGGCGAGACGTTGCACGTCGTCCACCAGGCGTCGCGCGAGACCCAGTGCCGTGTCGGTGTCGCAATCCGGCAGCAGGATGGCGAACTCTTCGCCGCCGTAGCGCGCCGCCAGGTCGTCGCTGCCGCGCAGGCTGGTGGCGAGGGCCGCCGCGAGGGTCGCCAGCGCCGCATCGCCCCCCAGGTGGCCGTAGCTGTCGTTGTAGGCCTTGAAGTCGTCCACGTCGATCAACAGCACCGCCAGCGACGCATCGCGCGCGGCGTGGTCGTCCCAGGCCAGCCGCAGGCGGCGGGTGAATTCGCGCCGGTTGGCGATACCGGTGAGCGCATCGCTGGCGGCCAGATGCTGGAGGCGTTCGTTGGCCTCGCGCAGCGCGTCGGTGCGCTGCGCGACCTCGTGCGTCAACGCGCGCTCGCGCTCGCGCGCGGTGCGCAGGCGCAGCCGTACGAGCGCCGCCACCAGCCCCAGCGCGGCCAGGGCCGCCAGCGTGCGCAGCCACCATGTCTGGTGCCATTGCGGCAACAGGGTGAAGCGCAACTGCGCGCCTTGTTCATTCCACACGCCATCGTTGTTGCTGGCCATCACGCGGAACACGTAATCGCCCGGAGGCAGGTTGGTGTAGTACGCGGCGCGACCGGCGCCAGGCTCGCTCCAGGCGCGGTCGAAGCCGTCCAGCCGATAGCGGTAGCGCACCGCCGACGGGGCCACGTAACTCATCGCCGCGAACTGCAGTTCCAGGCGTTCCACGCCGGGCCCCAGCCGCATGATCGAAGCCGGTTCGACGTCCACGCCGTCCACCAGCAGGCGCTCGATCGAGACCGGCGGCGGTTGCGCATTGCCCTGCATGCGGTCGGGGTCGACGATGACGACGCCCTTCGCGGTGCCGAACCAGAGACGGCCGTCGTCGCTGTGGTCGGCCGGCGTCTGCGATGCGCCGTTGCCCTGTGCATTGAGCATGCCGTCGCTGGTGCCGTACCAGCGCGGCGCGAGCTGCTGCACATCGCCCCGGTCGAGCGCGTCGAAGTCCGCCTTCGCCAGGCGTCCGATGCCGCGGTTCGAACTGAACCAGAGGTGCCCGCGACCATCGTCCAGCAGGGCGAACACCGCATCGCCATGGAACCCGGCGCGCTGGAGA
Organism: Pseudoxanthomonas sp.; assembly: GCF_002863005.1. Lineage (GTDB taxonomy): Bacteria > Pseudomonadota > Gammaproteobacteria > Xanthomonadales > Xanthomonadaceae > Pseudoxanthomonas_A. Next base: position 68,906 of record NZ_PKDG01000004.1, on the reverse strand, counting down.
TAACGGGTGACCTTGCCGTCGCGGATCCGCACGATGCCCACGCTGGTGCCCAGCCACAGGCTGCCGTCGACGGCGGGATGGAATGCGAACACGCTGCTGCCCGCCAGGCCATCGGTGCCGCAGCTGTCCACCTTGCCGAGGTACAGGCAACGCAGGCCGCTGCGCAGGCCGATCCACAGTCGCCCGTCGGCATCTTCGTAGAGGGCCCGGGTGTCGTCGCCGCGGGTGCCGTCCGCCACGTCGACCCGCTCGCCGTCGATGCGGGCCACGCCCTGCAGGGTGCCGGTCCACATGCCGCCCTGGCGGGCGGGCGCGAACGCGAACACGATCGTGCCGGGCAGCCCGTCCGACAGGCCGAAGGTGCGGGCGCGGCCGGCGCTGTCGAAGCGGGTCACGCCCTCGGTGCCGGCGACCCACAACTGGCCCCGGGTGTCGGAACGGATCGCACGGATCAGCTGGCTGGGCAGCTGTCGGTTGTAGGCCGCGGCCGGCCGCAGTACCGCGCCTTCGTAACGGGACAGGCCGGCGCCATCGGTGCCGACCCACAGCGCGCCGCCCGGCACCTGGTGCACGGCACGCACTGCATTGGACACCATCTGTCCGGTGACGGTGACCAGCTTGGAGGGGCTGAGCCGGTGCAGGCCGCTGGAGGTAGTACCGATCCACAGGTTGCCTTCGCGATCCTCGAACATCGATCGCACGGTCTCGCCCTGCAGGCCGGCCAGCGTGTCGTCGCAACTGAAGTCACCCGCGACCAGTCGGCAGAGGCCCATGTCGAGCGGTGCGAACCAGACGCTGCCGTCACGGTCGCCGTACAGCGTGTAGATGCGCCGCCCATCGAGCGCCGCCGCACGCGGGTGGCGGTGGAAGCGCCCCTCGCGGAAGAACGCCGGACCGGACTGGGTGCCGACCCACACCGCGCCCGCCGCGTCGACGGCCAGGCTGTACACCGCATTGCTGGGCAGGCCGTCCTGTTCGTCGTAGAGCCGTGCGCGACCGTCGTGCCAGTGGACCACGCCCACGCCATCGGCCGCGATCCAGACGCCCCCGTCGCGGTCGGCGACGATGCCGCGGTAGAACCCGCGCGGCGGGAAGCCATCGGCGTCGCCCAGCAGGCGGGGCGCGCCGTTCGCGGTCCGCACCACGCCCGCATTGGTGGTGAGCCACAGGCTGCCCGAGGTGTCGCGGACGATTCCGAAGACGCTCTCGATGCCGGCGGGCAACGCCACCTGCTCGAGCGCGCGTCCCTGCCGTCGGTACAGGCCGCCGTTGAGGGTGCCGACCCACAGGCCACCTTCGCGATCCGCGCTGACCGCGGTGATCGCCGAGCTCTTCAGCGCGGGTGCGACGCGCGGGTCGATGGTCTCGAAACCGTCGCCGCTGTAGCGCGCCAGGCCGCCGTAGGTCGCCAGCCAGATCGCGCCATCGGCCTGCTGGTCGATGGAGAGGACGGTCCCCTGGGGCAGCTGGTTCTCGTACCAGACATGGGTGAACTGGCCAATCGCCCGCCGCGCGTCGAGTGCGTGGGCGGGAAACAGGAGAAATGCGCCCAGCACACCGGCCAGCAGGGCGCAGGTACGCCGTGCGTCAAGGAACATGCGGAATTCCAGGCATCGGTCTCCCCACCGGTGACGCGCCATGCTAGCAGCAACGTCGATAGCGGCCGCGAGGGCGACCGGTTGAGTCGCACGCGACGGCTGGCCGGTTCCCGCCGGCGCCCTCGTACATAGGCGGGTCAGCCCGCGGGACCGTGGGCCCAACCCGGAGAAGCCGAATGCCGACTGCACGTGGGGTCCGTCCGCTGTTGATGCTCGTGGCGCTGTGTCCGTTCGTCGGGGTCCTGGCGCAGGCGCCGGTGGCCAAGGTGCAGGCGGTTACCGACGATTATTACGGCACGCAGGTGACCGATCCGTACCGCTGGATGGAAAGCGGCAAGGACCCCGACTGGATGCCCTGGCTGCAGGCGCAGGCCAAGCACACCCAGGGCGTCTTCGCCGCCATGCCCGGCCGCGCCTCGCTGCTGGCCGACGTGGCCGCGCGCTCCGGCGAACTCACCACCGTCGGCCAAGCCGAACAGGCCGGCGGCCGTGTCTTCCACGAAATCCGTGCGGCCGGTGAGCAGGACACCAAGCTGATGGTGCGCGAGGCCGATGGCCGCACCCGCGTGCTGCTCGACCCGACCACGCTGAAGAATGCCGATGGCGACCAGGTGATCGATCGCTGGGCCGCGTCGCCGACCGGTCGCCATGTGCTGGTCGCACTGTCCAGGCGCGGTACCGAACACTCCACGTTGCGCGTACTCGACGTGGCGACCGGGGGCTTCCTGCCCGTCGCCATTCCGCACGCCTGGATGATGAGCTGGACCCGCAACGGCGAGGCCTTCAGCTACCTCAAGTTCGTCGGCGAACCGGGCAAGCCCACTTACTTCGTCGGCAACGAAGCGCGCCTGCATCGCCTGGGCAGCACCGCGCCGGACGTACTGCTGGCCCGCCGCGGGCAGGGCGGCATCAGCGCGAAGGCCGAGCAGTTCGTGCCGGTGATCTTCGATCCGGACAGCCGCACGGCGCTCGCCGTCGTCCGCGATGGCCGCAACGAGATCGCGATCTACCGTGCCGATGCCGATACCGCGATGACGGGCAACGCGACCTGGACGCCGGTCGCCGGGTTCGACGACGTGGTGGTGGATTCCAGCGTCGATGGAGACCGCCTGTACCTGGTCTCGAAGAAGCAGGCCTCCGGGGGGAAGATCCTGCAGACCTCGGCGACGGCGCCGGACCTGAAGACCGCGCGGATCGTCGCGCTGCCGGGCACGCCGGTGATCGAATCGATCCTCGCCGTGCAGGGCGGGCTGCTGGTGCGCACCATCGACGGCCCGGCCTCCGGACTGTGGCGGGTGGGCGAGGACGGCAAGGCCGTCAAGCTCGCGCTGCCGTTCGACGGCCAGGTCACTGCGCTGCAGGGCTGGGCACCGTCGCCCGAGGTGCTGGTGGCGATGACCGGCTGGTTCACGCCATCGACCGTCTACCGCCTCGACCTGCGCGACGGCCAGCTGAAGGACCTCGCGCTGGTGCCGCCGCTGCCGTTCGACACCGCCGGCTACGCAGCGCGGCGCAGTGAGGTCGCCGTGCGCGACGGCACCCGGGTGCCGTACACGCTGGTGATGAAGAAGGGCGCCACCCTGGATGCCACGACACCCGTGTTGCTGGAAGCCTACGGCGCCTACGGCTACGCCGCGCTGCCGCGCTTCAACGCGCGCGTGCTCGCCTTCCTCGACCGCGGTGGCGTGTACGCGCTGGCGAACGTGCGCGGCGGCGGAGAGTTCGGCCGCGACTGGCATTACGCCGGCAAGGCAAGCACCAAGGCCACCACCTGGCGCGACGCCATCGACGTGGCTGAGCAGCTGATGCGCGACAAGGTGGGCTCATCGAAGACGATGACGCTGATCGGTACTTCCGCTGGCGGCGTGATGCTGGGCGGTGCGATCAACGAGCGCCCGGACCTGTTCGCCGGCGCGATCGCCAACGTCGGCTTCATGAATCCGGTGCGCTACGTGTCCGAGCAGAACTACGCGGACATCGAGGAATGGGGCGGACCGATCACCGATGCGGCCTCGTTCAAGACCATGTTCGACCTGGACCCGTACCAGCACATCCGTGCCGGCACGGCGTACCCGCCCACGCTGGTGGTGTCCGGCCTCAACGATCCGCGCGCAGCGACCTTCCACAGCGCCAAGTACGCCGCGCGCCTGGCCGCCGCGCAGGACGGCAAGGTGCCCGTGCTGCTGCGCCTGGATTTCGGCGCCGGCCACGGCATGGGCTCCAGCCGCAGCCAGCTGGACGAGGTGTGGACCGACATCTACGCGTTCACCCTGGCGCAGGCCGGCAGGCCGGCCTTCCAGGCGACGGACAGGTAGGCGCGTGGCCCGGCGCGCGCGGCTCAGCCGCCGCGCACGGCCGCCTCGATGGCCGCCACATCGATCTTGCGCATCGTCATCATCGCCTCAAAGGCGCGCTTGGCGACCGCGCGGTCGGGGTTGGCCATGGCGTCGGTGAGCACGCGCGGCGTGATCTGCCAGTTCAGCCCCCACTTGTCCTTGCACCAGCCGCAGGCGCTTTCGCGTCCGCCGTTGCCGACGATCGCGTTCCACAGCCGGTCGGTTTCCTCCTGGTCATCGGTCGCGATCTGGAACGAGAACGCTTCGCTGTGCGTGAACGCGTCGCCGCCGTTCAATCCGATGCAAGGCACTCCGCAGACGGTGAACTCCACCGTCAGCACGTCGCCCGCCTTGCCGGAGGGATAGTCGCCGGGTGCGCGGTGCACGGCCTTCACGGCGCTGTCGGGGAAGGTCTTCGCGTAGAAATGCGCGGCCTCTTCCGCGTCGCGGTTGTACCAGAGGCAGATCGTGTTCTTCGGGGTCATGGCGAAACTCCAGTGTCGGAGGGAGGAAAGCCGGCGCGGCGATCTTGCCGTCCGGCCGGAAAAACCGGGTGAAGCGAAGGTCTGTCAGCGATCGGCGAACGTGCCTGTGCGGACATCGCCATCGCGCAGATAGCGGCTGACGATCACGCCCGCCCGGGTACTGCGCGTGGCGTCCAGCCGGAACGCGGCGGGCAGGCTGTCGTCGCCGAACAGCCGTTTGCCGCGGCCCAACAGGACCGGATAGACCAGCAGGCGCAACTCGTCGACCAGATCGGTCGCGAGCAGCTGGTGCAGCAGGTCGCTGCTGCCCTGGGTAACCAGGTCGGGGCCGCTGCGCTGCTTCAGCACACGCACGGCAGCCGCGATATCCGCGCCCAGTGCGTGACTGTGCGGCCAGGCGAGCGTGTCGGGCCGATGGGTGGCCACGTATTTGGTGGCGCCGTTGAACGCGTCCGCGATGCCGCCATGCGGTGCCTCGCCCGGCACGTTGGGCCAGTAGCCGGCGAAGATGTCGTAGGTGCGCCGCCCCAGCAGCAGCGAGAACGGGTGCGCGAACAGGCCATCCATCGCCTCGTCTTCGCCCGCATAAGGCCACACCCAGCCTCCGTGCGCGAAGCCGCCGCTGGCGTCCTCCTCCGGCCCGCCCGGCGCCTGCATGACGCCGTCGAGACTGATCATGGCCGCTGCAACGAGTCTGCCCATGGTGTGCGCCTGGCCGGACGGAATGCCGGCCCTCATCCCTGCGACGCCCCGGGGAGCGCGGAATCGACATGCCGGGTGAGAAAAACGCGGCTCGCCGCCCCTGATCTTGATCGGGATCAATGCGGGGCGCAGCGGCACACCGCACGCTGGCACCTCATCCCGGAGGACACGCAGATGAAGGCGAACGTGGGTGGTTTCGACAAATGGGTACGGATCGTCGTCGGCTCGCTGCTGATCGGCTGGGCGCTGGTGGGCGGTCCGGCATGGGCATGGATCGGCGTGGTGCCGCTGGTGACGGGCCTGTTCAATGTCTGCCCGCTGTATGGGCTGCTCGGCATCAACACCTGCAGGCGGTGAGGGGCCGGTCCGCCTCGCTAACGACCGGGCGAGGAACGTGGTCTTGCTAAGCTGGTCGCCGTCCCACGACAGGCGATGACATGCACAGACGACAGTTCCTCGGATCGGCCGCGCTGGCCGCGACCTCATTGATGCTGCCGTTGGCGGCCGGCCAGCACGCTTTCGCGGCGACGCCGCGCGCGCGCCTGCTGCCGCCGCCGCTGAATCCCGGCGACACCGTCGCGCTGGTCAGTCCGTCCGGCGCGACCGACGAGCCGTTCGACCTGCAGCTCGCGCAGGAGGCGATGGAAGCGCTGGGGCTCAAGGTGAAGGTGGCGCCGCACCTGGCGTCGCGTTACGGGCATCTTGCCGGCACCGATGCCGAACGCGCGGGGGACCTCAATGCGATGTTCGCCGACCGCGGGGTCAAGGCGATCATCTGCGCCCGGGGCGGCTCCGGTGCCGCGCGCCTGCTGCCGTTGCTCGACTACGGCATGATCCGCCGCAATCCGAAGATCCTGCTCGGCTATTCCGACATCACCGCGCTGCAGAACGCCCTGCTGTCGCAGGCCGGATTGACAAGTTTCCATGGCCCCATCGGCATCGGCAGCTGGAACGCGTTCAACGCCGACCAGTTCCGCCGGGTCTTCTTCCAGCGCGAGCAGATGCAGTACGCCAACAGCGCGGACAAGGGCGACGAGCTGGTGCAACGCAGGAACCGCACGGTCACGATCACCGGCGGCAAGGCGCAGGGCGAACTGGTCGGCGGCAACCTGACGGTGCTGACCGCGCTGGCCGGCTCGCCGTACCTGCCGGATTTCGCAGGCAAGATCCTGTTCCTGGAGGATGTGTCGGAGGCGCCTTACCGCATCGACCGCATGCTCAGCACGCTGCGGTTGATGGGCGCGCTGGACAAGGTCGAAGGCATCGTCTTCGGCGAATGCACCGAATGCGACCCGGGAGGCGGCTTCGGCTCGCTGACGCTTCCGCAGATCTTCGACGACTACTTCAAGCCGCTGAAGATCCCGGTCTATCGCGGCGCGATGATCGGCCACATCCGGCAGCAGTTCATCGTGCCCGTGGGCGGCAGGGTGGAAATGGACGCGGACGCAGGCACGTTCCGCATGCTCGAGCCGGTGTTCGCCGCCTGAAGGCGGACGCCGGTGCCGCGTCAGTACAGCGTGAGCGGAATGCCGCGCGACGTGCGGTCCCGGTAGTCCGTGCGGACATCGTGGCAGTACGGGCCGGCCATGACGAAGCGGCGGCAGATGTCCGGGCGCGTGTCGTAGATCGAGCAGCACATGCGTGCCGCATCGATCGCCACGCACCAGCCCTCTTCATCGCGCGCCATCACGTGCAGGCCGGCGTCGGTGTGGGTGGTCAGGTGCGAAGGCACGCCGTCCTCGGGCTGCAGCACCACGGTCAGGCGGCAGCAGACCGCGTCGCAACGTTCGCAGAGCGGTACCGCGGTACTCACCGGTGTCGTCCTCCGCGGAAGCGGGGCGGCGTCGATTGGCAGGGGGGGCTGGAACGGATCGCGAGGCATGGAGCGCTCCCGGGGTGGCGCTCCGCCCGTGCTCGTGGCGGAAACGCATGGAGGAAAGCGCAGCGGGCGACGGTGGCGGCGGTCGGACGGGACGCGGAAGGTGCAGCGCGGCCATCGTACGCCGTGGGTCCCGCGCGTACCTGAAGCGCGCCGCCGGAACTGAACGGGCGGGTCAGGTTGCGTGCGATGCCTGCATCAGCAGGCAGTCGATGCCATCGAGGGCGATATGGATGAGCAGGCCGATGCCGAACCAGCGGGTCTTCTTCGGCAGCGCCAGCCCTGCGTAGACGAGGATGGCCGGCCAGGTGTGCAGGGGATGGAAGCCGATACTGCAGCGGCCGGGCGCATAGACCGGATCGGCGAGCAGGTGGTCCAGGTCGATGACCCACGCCGCCAGCATCCACAGCGCGGCGCGCTTCCAGTCCCTGGGCCAGCACAGCCGCGCCAGCGCCACCGGCACCAGCACGTGCAGCAGCAGGTGGAGCGGCGCACGGAGTTCGACGTCGGGCATGGCGGCGGCTCAGCGACGCGTGGCCAGCCAGCGATCGAGCTGGTTGGCGAAGCCCTGGCGATCGCGCGCGCTGAACGCGGCCGGTCCGCCGGTCTGCACGCCGGCGCCACGCAGTTCGTCCATGAAGTTCCGCATGGACAGGCGCTCGGCGATGTTGTCCGGCGTGAAGCGCTCACCGCGCGGGTCTACCGCCTGCGCGCCGTTGGCCAGCACGCGCGCGGCCAGCGGGATGTCCTGGGTCACGACCAGGTCGCCCGGGCGCGCGCGCTCTGCGATGGCATCGTCGGCGACGTCGTAGCCGCCCTGTACCTGCAGGGCGAGGATGAAGCGCGAGGGCGGGGTGCGCAGCCACTGGTTGGCGACCAGGGTGACCGGCACCTGCGCGCGCTCGGCAGCGCGGAACAGGATCTCCTTCACCGGACCCGGGCAGGCATCGGCATCGACCCAGACCTGCGGGGGCGGCGCCGCCGCTTCGGTCATTCCCGGGTATCGGCCGGCGTGTCTTCCGCGCCCGCATCGGTCCGGGCCGCGTCGCGTTCGGCGCGCTTCTTGGCGTCCTTCTCTTCCTTCTTCTTCTTCTTGGCCAGCTCGCGCTGTCGTTTCTCGAAGGAGTAGTTGGGGGTCGGCATGGGCGTTCTTCCAGTGAGGGGAGGGCGTGCGGAGGCGGCCCGTACCCGTACACGATAGCCCGCAGGCGCGCTGCTGGCGAATGCGGCGCCCGCAGGCTCGCTGCGGCGCCGGCCCCTGCGCTACCATCCCGCCGTCGGCCACCCCCGGGGGACGGGTGCGGTCCCGACGTCCTTCCATGGGGTGAAGAATGCGGCGAATCCTCTGCCTGGTGCTGGCGGCCCTGGTGCTGGCCGGCTGTGCGAAACGCGTCAAGGAGACGCCGTTGCCTCCGCCCGTGGAGAGCCCGCAACCGCCGCCGCCGCCGCCGCCGCCGCCGCCCAGCAGCGCGGCCGAAGCGGCCGCACGCGCCGAAGCCCAACGCCGTGCCGCCGAGGCCGAAGCGCGGGCGCGCCAGCAACGCGATGCGACGGCGCGCGAAGCGGCCGAGCGCGAAGCCCGGGCCCGCGAGGCTGCGCAGTCGGGCCGGCCTCCGCAGCAGGATTTCGTCAACGTCGACGTGTTCTACGCCACCAACCGCACGCCGGCGGCGGCGTTCGCCTCGCTGCCGGCAGGCGATCGCTTCACGCCTTCGCTCGCGCGCCAGCTCACCTATGGCACCGCGCGCATAAGCATCCCGAAGGTCCACGTCGCCGGCGAACTGGAATCGCCCCGCTGGTACCTGCTGGAATTCAAGGAGGATCCCAAGCAGCACGTCATCCTGCAGGACGTCACCCGCCTGGATAAATCCCCCTTCTTCGCGCGCCTGTACGACCGCGTGGGCGCCTCCCGCGGACGCAATGCCTTCGTGTTCGTGCACGGGTACAACGTCAGCTTCCGCGACGCCGCCCGGCGTACGGCGCAGCTGGCGTACGACCTGCGCTTCGACGGCGCACCGGTGTTCTACAGCTGGCCTTCGCAGGCCGCGCTGTCGGGCTACTTCACCGACGAGCAGAGCATCGCGCGCTCGGTACCGTACATCGAGAACTTCCTGTCCGACCTCGCCGACCGCTCCGGCGCGCAGAACCTGTACGTGATCGGACACAGCATGGGCACGCGCGGGCTGACCCAGGCCGTGCGCAACCTGGTCACCCGCCGGCCGGAACTGCGCGGGCGCTTCCGCGGCATCATCCTCGCCGCACCGGATATCGACGCAAAGGTATTCCGCACCGAACTGGCGCCTGCGCTGCAGCGGGCGAGTGGCCGGGTCACGCTCTACGCCTCGTCGGAGGACCTGGCGCTGAAGGCGTCCAAGCAGGTCAACCGCGGGCCGCGCGCCGGCGACACCAGCGAAGGCGTCGTGCTGGTCTCCGGCGTGGACACCATCGATGTCTCCGGCGTGGACCAGAGCGTGCTGGCGCACTCCTACTTCATGGAGTCGGACAAGGTGATGGGCGACATCCGCGAGATGTTCCGCGCGAACCAGCCCGCCGCGCAGCGCAAGCCACTGCAGTCGGTGAAGCTGGGGGCAGGCATGTTCTGGAAGATCCTGCCGCCGCCATGATGACGTTGCCGGGAGGCGCACGCCGCGGCGAGGGATCCGGGTGCCGCACAGGATGGACGCTCCTGCTGGTGTTGGTGTGGGTGCCTGCCGCCGCGCAGTCCGAGGCGCGTTTGGCGGACTTGGCTAACTCGCGCACGTACGCGCGAGCGCTGATGGAGAGCGTCGAACGGCACTGGGTCCGGCCCGCCAGCGTGCCGCGGGACGTGCCATGCCCCGTGAGGGTGATCCAGGCGCCCGGTGGCGAGGTGGTGAGCGTGGAAGCGATGCCCACCTGTCCGTACGACGCTCAGGGGCGCGATTCCGTGGAACGCGCGGTGATCAAGGCCAGTCCGTTGCCATACCGCGGCTTCGAGGATCAATTCAACCCGCGGTTGTTGCTCAACTTCCGTGCTGAGGATGGAACTGCGACGCCGACTCCGGCCCCCCAAACGCGGACGGTACGCATGGATCCGCCGCCCGACAGCGTCGATAACGCGACGCTGCGCGCGCATCAGGAGGCATGCCGGCGGCACCTGCAGCACGCCCGTCGTGCGGCCGGGCACCGCGACACCGGTCGGCGGGCCCTCGTGGAGGTGGGGCTGGATGGCGTGCTGCGGGCAGTGCGAGTGCAGCCAACACCCACCGCCACGGCCGACGAGGATGCACGTTGGGAGCGTGCGGTGATGTCGCTGCCGGCGTGCGCACCGATGCCCGGCCGGGCCGACTGGGGCAATGTCGGCTACGGCGTCGAGATCGCGTTCGAACCCGTGCCCTGACGCATCGGGCAACCCGCAGGCGCGCTGCCGGCTTGCTGCGTCGTGCCGTCAGGGCAGGGTGTAAGTGACCGAGAGCTTGGCGGTCGCGCCGCGGTCGATCCACACATAGTGCGTCGCCGAGGGATTGGCGGCGAAGCGCAACTTCAGCTGCGTGCGCCCGGTGCGGTTGATCGCCGCGCGCCCGGCGGTATCGAACACGGTACTGGTCTGGTTGCCGCCGCTGAAGGCCGGCACCTGCGCGCTACTGGCGGTGGTCGTGGCGGCGGCCCAGTCCGCTGCTTCGATGGGGCATGCGCCAAGGCAGCCGCTGCGGACATCGACGACCAGCGTGTTGCCGGCGGGATTGCTCCACGGATCGCCGCTCGCGCTGCGGTAGGCCACCGTCAGCGTGGCGGACGTCACCACCGCGTTGTCCGGCAGCGATGACGTATCGAAGGAGAGCACCGCGCGATTGTGGTTGCCGTCGGTGCCGCGGCCGATCGCCAGGCCGTAGTACGCCTCCAGCGTGCCGACGGCCGGACTGCCGCCGGTGGCGCTGGCCTTCACGTAACCATCGTTGGCATCCTCGTTGTTGAACACGACCGTGACCGGCGAGCCGCCACTCGTGCCACCGCTGACGGTGATGTTCACGGCAGCGGAGGTGCCGGTATTGCCGGCGAGGTCGAGCGCGCGCGCCTGCAGCACGTGCGCGCCGTTGCCGGTGCCGCCGCTGTTCCAGGCGAGGCTGTAGGGCGCGCTGGCATCGCTGCCGAGCAGCGCACCGTCCAGCAGGAAGTCCACGCGCGCCACGCCGATGTCGTCGCTGGCCGAGGCCGCCAGTGCCACAGTACCGCTGACGCTGGCGCCGTTGGCGGGGGAGGTCAGGGCGACGGTCGGCGGCGTGCCGTCCAGGTTGTCCAGGCCGAAGAAGCGGGTGATGTAGTAGCTGGAACAGAGGTTCACGTCGAGGATGTAAGCGCCCGCGGTGCCGCACTGCGTTTCGCCGCTGCCGGGATCGACCGGCGTGCCGTGGCCCATGCCGGTGATGACGTAGGTTTCGACCTTGGCGTTGCCCGCCGCGTCCTTGTACACCCTGTGCGGGAAGCCGCTGACGGTGTCGGTGGCGTCGGCCACGGTATCGATGCCGTGCACGTCGGCCCACTGCTCCAGGCTCTCGGTGAGGTTGGCCGGGCGCACCACGTAGTCGGCATCGCCATGCCAGATCGACACGATCGGCCAGGGCCCGGTCCAGCTGCTGGCAGCACGTACCTTCGCGCCCCATTGGGCAGGGCTCAGGTCGCTGCCAGGGTTCATGCAGCTGAACGCCGCGCTCTGGCTCGTCGCACAGCGGTAGGGCAGGCCCGCCACGATCGCGCCCCCGGCAAAGACGTCGGGGTAGGTCGCCAGCATCACCGAGGTCATCGCGCCACCCGCGGACAAACCGGTGACGTAGACGCGCGCGGGATCGATCGCATGGTCGGCGATCATGCGGTCGACCATCTGCTTGATCGACAGCGGTTCTCCCTGGCCGCGCGTCGTGTCCGCCGTCTCGAACCAGTTGAAACAGCGGCTGCTGTTGTTGCCGGTCTGCTGCTCGGGCAGCAACAGGGCGAAACCGAAGCGGTTGGCGAGCAACTCCCAACCCGTCTCGGCATCGTAGTTGGACGCGGACTGCGCGCAGCCGTGCAGGGCGACCACCAGCGGCGCATCCGCGGCCAGCCCCGCGGGAACGTACTTGTGCATGCGCAGGTTGCCCGGATTGCTGCCGAAGCCGGTGACTTCGGTCAACGCCAGTGCCGGACTGCTGGCCACCACCAGCAACAGGGAAGCGAGCAACAGGCCCGCGCGACGGGACGGGATGAGCGGGACGGGACGACACAGCAGCGCAGCGATCGACATCGACGGCACCTCCGGTGTGAAGTGCCGGCAGTGGGCCACAGCGCTTCCGGCCGGGACATTGGCCAAAGGGGAAAGCTGCAGCGCACCATCGCCGCGGCGTGATGGCGGTCGCGCCGTACGCACGGCGTGGGCAGCCCGGCCCTGTCCGCTCCTGCCACGTCGCCGCGTTGGGCCTGAGTGCAAGCCCGCGCATCGCGCGAGGGCGCGTTCATGGAGAACGGAACATGGCCATCCGCACGATGATGTCGGCACTGCTCGTGGTTGCCTGCGGGCAGGCGCTCGCCGCACCCCCTTCCGACGAACTGCTGCGGAAGGGTGCGCCCGTCGTCGACAGGGTGTCGCTGCTGTGCCTGCAGCAGCCGGCGCGCTGCCCGCGCTTCGCGCAAAACATCACGGTGCCTGCGCATGCGCTGTCGCGGTCGACGTTCGGCACGTTCGACGTGCACACGCGCGGCGTGAACTGGACGGGAAACACCGGGGCGATGTCGTTCACGATGCGTCGTCCCGACGATTTCACCGGCACACGTGTCCGCCTGCGCTTCCTCTTTGAAATCACCGACGATGCGGGCGGCGACCTGCAGTTCGTGGTCACGCCGGTCACGCTGAAGCACGGCAGTGGCTTCGAGACCTACGCGAGCTATGGCACGCCGCTGGTGGCGGTGCCGGAGTCCCCGACGATCATGCAAGAGAGCACGGTGATCGTGACCGACACCAACGGCATCGATCCCGACGGCCCGTGGTGGTACTTCGAGATAAACCGGCAGGGCACCTACGCAGGACGGCTTCGACTCTACGCCGTCGCACTGGAGTACTGATGCAGCGCGTCAGCGACGCACGGCCATGACGCCGTCCAGCGCCCGCTGTGCCCGGAAGCCGGCTTTCTCCAGCCGTTTCAGCACTTCGCCGGGCACGTCGCGCCCGCTGGTCAGCTTGTTGGGGCTGCCGGTGTAGTGGAACAGGGCGCCACCACGGCGCGCCACGCGCGCGAGTTGGTCGTAGAACGCCTGCGAGTACAGTTCGCCGGCGATGCCGAAGCGCGGCGGATCGTGCAGCAGGGCATCCACCGACGCATCCGGCACCTGCGCGATCGCCTGCGACACATCGGCATGGAGAAGCTGCAGGCGACCTGCGGCGGTCGCATCGTCCGGATCCGGTGACCAGGGGTTCAGCGTGCGCAGCCACAGCACGTCCGCATTCTTCTCGAACGACAGGATGCGCGCGGCGCCGGCCTCCAGGCAGCACGCGGCGAAATAACCCAGGCCACCGCAGGTATCGAGCACGGTCTTTCCCTTCGGCTCGACCAGGGCGACCTTGCGGCGCGCATCGTCCAGCGGCGATGCCTTCGAGGTCGGCAGCATCTTGATGCCGTCGATCTCGAACGTCGGCACCCCCCACTCGGTGGGCACGAGCTTGATCAGCGACCCCGCATAGCGCGACACCGGCGCGAAGTCCTCGCCGTCCCACCCGTACAGCGTGCGGTCCTTGAGTCTGCCTGGATACGGGTACGCGACGCCGTGCCAGCGCCAGCCGTCGGCCTCCAGCCATGCCTCGTCCTGCGAACGGCCGAGGTCGAGCGAACCCGGCCAGCGGGTGTCGCCGCGGTCGCGGGCGGCGAGCAGGGCAGCGGCGGTGTCGCGGGTGAGCAGGGGGCCGGCGTAGCGGGGCATCGGGCATTCATGCGGGAGACGTCGCGCCATTTTCACCGCGTTGGCGCGAAGAGGACAGTGCGCGGGAGGCGACGGACCCGCTGGTATAGTGCGGCCCCCGATATTCCATGCCATCGTCGCCATGACCACCCTCGAACGCTTCCATCCCATCGGTACGCCTGGCCAGCCCTGGGGCGCGGCGGAAAAGGCGCAGTGGCGCGGGCAGCAGCGCGTGCGGCGGCGTTACGTCGACGATGTCGTGGTGGCGGTCGACGCCCTGCGCGACCGCTTCGACGTGCAGCAGTATGGAACGCTCGACTACGGCCCCGGCGAACGCTATCCGCTGTTCGCCGTCCGCAGCCGCGACTGGAACGACGACCTGCCGACGATGCTGGTGACCGGCGGCGTGCACGGCTACGAGACCAGTGGCGTGCATGGGGCGCTGCAGTTCCTGGAGCAGCGCGCCGGAGGTTACGCCGGCAAGACCAATCTGCTGGTCGTGCCTTGCGTGAGCCCGTGGGGCTACGAGCGCATCCATCGCTGGAACGCCGAGGCGCTGGACCCGAACCGTTCCTTCCGGGCCGACAGTCCGGCCCAGGAATCCGCCGCGCTGATCGACCTGGTCGCACCGCTCAGGACGCGCGTGCGGATGCATATCGACCTGCACGAGACCACCGACAGCGACGAGACCGAATTCCGTCCCGCGCTGGCCGCGCGCGACGGCAAGCCTTACGAGCCGGGTGAGATCCCGGACGGCTTCTACCTGGTGGACGACAGCGAGCGCCGCCAGCCCGACTTCCAGCGTGCGGTGATCGCCGCGGTCGCGGCGGTGACGCATATCGCGCCGGCCGATGCGAAGGGCGAGATCATCGGTTCGCCGGTCGTCGCCGAAGGTGTGATCGAGTATCCGGTCAAGTCGCTGGGTTTGTGCACCGGCATCACCGATGCGCGCTACACCACCATCACCGAGGTGTACCCGGACAGCCCCAAGGCCACACCACAACAGTGCAACGATGCGCAGGTGGCGGCCGTGGTGGCGGCGATCGACTACGCGCTGGCGCACGGTTGAAGTGGCGCCGGTACATCCCTGTTCCTGTTCGTGAAATCCGGTTGCCGGTGGCGGCGTAAGCTGGCCTGGCAACCGAGATCCGCGAGGAGACCACCATGGCAACCGGATGGGCCGGCGACGGCGCCGTGCAGGACCAGATCGATGCGACCGTGAAGGATGGCATCGAGCGCGCGCGCCGCGCGTTGCCGACGGGTCCCAGCCTGACCCACTGCGAGGCGTGCGAGAAACCCATTCCCGCCGCGCGGCGGAAAGCCGTGCCGGGTGTCCGCCTGTGTGTCGCCTGCCAGGAAGCGGCCGACCAGGAAGAGCACGGTGCCGGCCTGTACAACCGGCGCGGCAGCAAGGACAGCCAGTTGCGCTGAACGACGGTCCGGCTGCCGGCGCCGACGTCTTCACATCGGTTTCCGCGGGCGCTGCACACGATGGATGCCCCTCGTTCCGCGCAGGCACGCCATGGCACGCCCCATCTGGACCGGTACGCTGTCCTTCGGCCTCCTCAACATTCCGGTCTCGCTGATGTCCGGCGAGCGCAAGGTGGACATCAGCTTCCGCATGCTCGACTCGCGCGACAAGAAGCCGATCCGCTTCGAGCGCGTCAACGCCGAGACCGGCGAAGAGGTGCCGTGGAAGGACATCATCAAGGCCTTCGAGTACGACAAGGGCAGCTACGTGGTGGTCGAGAAGGAAGACATCGCTTCCGCTGCACCGCAGACGCACGAGTCGGTGGACGTCGAAGCGTTCGTGGACCGGGAGGAGATCGGCCTGAGGTTCTTCGAGAAGCCCTACATCCTCGTGCCGGGGAAGAAGGCCGAAAAGGGTTACGTGCTGCTGCGCGACACGCTGGCGAGCACCGGCAAGGCCGGCGTGGCGCGGGTGGTGATCCGTACGCGCGAATACCTGTGCGCGGTTGTACCGGAAGGCGATGCGCTGGTCCTGCTGATGTTGCGCTACCCGCAGGAACTGGTTGATCCGGAGGAGTACAAGCTGCCGGGCGGAAAGGCGGCCGACTACCGCATCACGGCGAAGGAGCGCGAGATGGCGGAGACCCTGATCGCCTCGATGTCGGCACCGTGGACGCCGGACGACTACCAGGATGAATTCCGCAAGCGCCTGGAAGCCATCATCAAGAAGCGCATCAAGTCGCGCGGGGCCACCACGAAGATCGTGGAGGATGACGTGGAACACGAGGACGCCACCACCAACGTGGTGGATTTCATGGCCCTGCTGCAGAAGAGCCTGGACAGCAAGAAGCGCACGCCTGCGAAGAAGGCCGCGACCAAGAAGGCGGCGCAGGGGAAGCCCGCGCGCAAGACCGCGAAGGCCGCCAAGAAGCGTCCTGCCAAGCGCGCACGCAAGGCGGCGTCGCGCTGACGCATGGCGACAGGCAGGCGCGTCGTGCCGGTGGACGGCGTCGGCACGGGCGCCAGCGGGCGCGCCTGCCTTTACGTGCTCCCCTGCGCCTACGAGGACCACGCCAAACTCGGCATCGCGACCGATCCGCTGGCGCGGATGCAGGCGTTTTCGCCGCGTTACTACGCGTTCTTCGACCTGGATCGCGGCTGGTTCGCGGAGGCCGGCAGCCTCCGCGAGGCCCGTGCCTGGGAAACGCGCTGGAAGCGTGCGCTGCGCGACCATGCCGCACCGCCGCCGCTGCAGGTGCCCGCACAGGCGGCCGGCCACACGGAGTGGTTCCGGGGTGCTCTGTCGATACTCGATGAGGCGCGACATGAGCTGGCATCGCAGGGCTTCGTCGTGCACGCGCCCATGCGTACCTGGATCGCGCGCCGCCTGCGGGAACAGCGTGAGCGCTTGCACAGCGGCGAACAAGCGGCGGTCGCGCATTACGGGGCGCCCGATGCCTGGCCGGCCGCCGCGGCGTGGCCGCCGCTGGCGTGCTTGCGCGACGCACTCGATGCGTACGCCGCGCTCGGGATAGACCTGGACGATGCGATGTCGCCCTCCCTCCACGCGTGGCTGGCGCGCAATACCCTCTTGCCGCGGTGAGCGCGGGTTGGCTGCGTCCTTGCACGCCCCGTTGACGGTGCGCGCGGCATAACAGCGGCCGAGGACCGCCATGAGCCTGCAGGAATACCGTCGCAAACGCCGCTTCGATCGCACGCCGGAACCGTCAGCGGATGGGCGTCGCGCGCGTGGCGCGAGGGCCCTGTTCGTGGTGCAGCTTCACCATGCCAGCCATCGTCACTACGACTTCCGCCTGCAGGTGGGCGACACGCTGAAGAGCTGGGCGGTCCCGAAGGGGCCCAGTCTGGATCCCGCGGTGAAGCGGTTGGCTGCCGAGGTGGAAGACCATCCGATCGACTACGTCGACTTCGAGGGCGATATCCCCAAAGGCCAGTACGGGGGCGGCCACGTGGCCACCTTCGATCGTGGCCTGTGGACCACGGACGGCGATGCGGAAGCGCAACTGGCCAAGGGTCACCTGCGCTTCCGCCTGTTCGGCGACAAGTTGAAGGGTGGCTGGCACCTGGTGCGAACGCAAACGCGGTCGCGCAGGCCGCAGTGGTTGCTGTTCAAGGAGCGCGACGACCATGCGGGTACGCACGAGGCGGACGATCTTCTGCAGGACGTGGTACCACCTTCAGGCGCGACGTCCTCCCGCGCCGCGGGCCGCGCACGCAAGCGTGTGGCGTCGGTGGCGAAGGCCAGCCATCGGTGGGCCAAGCGCGCGGCCCGGCTGGATGGTGCGCGCGCAAGCCGCCAGCATGCGGGATTCCGTGCTCCGCAGCTGGCGAAGCTGCAGGCGCACGTCCCGGAAGGGGATGCCTGGCTGCACGAGGCCAAGTGGGACGGCTATCGCCTGATCGCGCAGATCAGCAAGGGCAACGTCCGCCTCTGGTCCCGCAACGAGATCGAATGGACGGCACGCGCGCCTGACATCGTCGCGGCGCTGCGCGCGCTGGCACTGGACGACGCCGTACTGGATGGAGAACTGGTGGCCGGTGCGGGCAGGCAGGAGGATTTCGGCCTGCTGCAGGCGACCCTGTCCGGCGAGAAGAACGCAACCCTGTCCTACGTGATCTTCGACATCCTGCAGGTCGATGGCGTGGACCTGATGCGCAGCCCGCAGTACCAGCGCAAGGCGCTGCTGGCGGAAATCCTGAAGTCGCCGCCGGACCGCCTGGTCTACAGCTCGCATATCGTGGGGCGGGGAGACGAGGCGCTGGCGATGGCACTGGAGCGGGGACTAGAAGGCATCATCAGCAAGCGCGCCGACGCGCCCTACCACGGCGGACGCGGGGACAGCTGGCGGAAGGTGAAGCAGCGCGCATCGGAGGAATTCGCGGTCGTCGGGTTCACGGCGCCGAAGGGCAGTCGCAGCGGTCTGGGTGCGCTGCTGCTGGCGGTGCCCGACGGTGCGAGCGGCTGGCGCTACGCGGGACGGGTGGGAACCGGATTCAGCCGCGACCTGCTCGACGCGTTGGCCGCGCAGTTGGCACCGCGCGTGCGCCGCACCCCGACGGCGCGCGTCGAGGTCGACGATCCGGAACTGCGGCGCGCGCGCTGGGTGACGCCGACCCTGGTGGCCGAGGTGTTCCATCACGGGTTGGGCAACCAGGGCCTGCTGCGGCAATCCTCCCTGAAGGCGATAAGGCGCGACAAGCGGCCCTCGGACCTGCGCGGAACGCCCCCGTCACGACACGCAAGGGAAACGACGATGCCGGCGAACGGTGCCTCCCGCAGTACCGATGCGCGGGCGGTCGCACCGTCGCACCCCGAACGCGTGGTATTCCCCGACAGCGGCATCACCAAACGGCAGGTCTTCGACTATTACCGTGCGATGGCACGATGGCTGCTGCCGGAAATCGAGGGTCGCCCGTTGTCCGTCGTCCGTTGCCCGCAGGGCGCGGGCCGACCATGTTTCTTCCAGAAGCACCATACGCCGGGCATGGAGCGCGTCGACGTGGTGCCGCTGGAAGAAGAGGGTGGCGCACGCGCGGACTATCTGGTGGTACACGATGAGGCCGGGCTGCTCGAACTGGCGCAGTTCAACGCGATCGAATTCCATCCATGGGGCGCGCATGCGCAGGCCGCCGAGCTGGCGGACCGCGTCGTGTTCGATCTCGACCCCGGCCCCGATGTGGCGTGGAGTCGCGTGGTGGCCGCCGCCCGCCAGGTGCGAACCCTGTTGCGTGCGCTCGGACTGGCCTCCTACGTGCGCACGTCCGGAGGAAAGGGCCTGCATGTCGTGGTGCCGCTGAAGCCGGCGTGTCCGTGGCCCCGGGTGAAGGACTTCGCACATGCGTTCGCCGAATCCATGGCGGCCGCCGATCCGCTCGCCTATGTCGCGACCGCGACCAAGAAATTCCGCAAGGGACGCATCTTCATCGATTACCTCCGCAACGGCCGGGGTGCGACCAGCGTGGCATCGTTCTCGCTGCGCGCACGCGAAGGCGCGCCGGTGGCGATGCCCTTGCGCTGGGAGGAGCTGGGTCGCCTGAAGGGGGGCGACGCCTATACCCTGGCGTCCGCCCCGCGCCGCATGGCGCGCCTGGGCGCCCATCCATGGGGGGATTACGCGCGCAGGAAGCAGGATCTCGCCGCAATCGCCGCAGCGCTGGCGTCGAAGACCGGCGCCAAGACGAAAACAAGAACGAACACAAAAGCGAAAACGAAGCAGCGCTAGCGACGGGCATGTGCGGCCTGTTGCACGCTGGCGCACGGCGGAACAAGAAAAGCCCCGCTTCCGCGGGGCTCTTGTCGGGCAGGCAGCCGATGGATCAGCTGGCGTGCTTAAGGACCTGCTTGCGGTCGCGCATCACGTTGTGGCACTCGCGGACGCTGGGCAGCAGGGCCTGGGCTTCCGCACGCGCGGTCGCCGGGGTGTCTTCGTCGTTGATCGTCTCATTGAACGCCTTCAGCAGGCGGTCTTCGGACTCTTCCAGTTCGGCCACGTAGCCGTAGGTGGTGTCGCCCAGCGTGGCGCGCACCTTGCCGTAGAACTGCTGCATGCTGCCGACCAGCGTGCCGTGCTCGGCCGGCTTGCCGCCGGTGGACGCAACGACCGCGCTGAGGCGCGCCACGATGTCCTGCTTCACACCGGCGATGCGCGTGAACAGCGCGGCCAGTTCGGCATCCTTCACCTTGCCGGCGGCTTCGGTGTAGAAGCCGTGGCCGTCGCGCGCGATCTCGATCAGGTCATTGAGGCTGTGCTGGATCTTCTTCTGCGTATCCATGGGGGAAACTCCAAGGGGAAAAGGGAACGGGGTCTGATGCCCTCGTTGCTCCAAGGTCGCCGAATGGCGATCAACATCGCGTGACCGCGAAGATGAAGCGTTCACCAATGTGGTCGGGGCGAGAAGCGCTTGTC
Source organism: Pseudoxanthomonas sp. (assembly GCF_002863005.1). Classification (GTDB taxonomy): domain Bacteria; phylum Pseudomonadota; class Gammaproteobacteria; order Xanthomonadales; family Xanthomonadaceae; genus Pseudoxanthomonas_A. The sequence continues at coordinate 48,605 of NZ_PKDG01000004.1, read as the reverse complement.
ATGCCGGCGTGATCGCGGACGTACGCATCGACCTGCTCAAGTTATGCGCCTCGCCGCCGATAGGATGAGGTCGAACATGCCCACGAAGGCAGGTCCTTGTGCCGCTGCTTGCGAAAATGACGGGATGGTGGAAACGCGAGGCACCGGCCGCGCGCCCGGCGTCCCCGGTCGCTCCCGCCGGAGACCTTCCGGCCGGCGCTGCTGCGTCGCCCGCGGTCGCGCGCGACTGGGCCGGACCGCTGCTCCGGCTGGCGGGACTGGATGCGGCATTGCCGCCGATACCCGACGACAGTGAGCCCATCATCGCCGCGGCGCGGCAGGCGCTGAAACGCTTCGTCACGGATCCCCAGCGGCTGCCGCGGCGACCGCAGCTGTTGCCACAACTGTTGAGCACGCTGAACGACGCCGACGCGTCGAGTCGCGACATCGCCGAGATCATCGGACGCGATCCCGCACTTGCCGCCAACCTGCTGAAGCTGGCCAACAGTGCGCTGTATCGCCGCCACGAAGCGCCGGTCGAGAGCCTGGACCGGGCGGTCGCGATGGTCGGCGTGGATGGCCTTCGCCATCTGGTCGCGGTCGCGCTGATGCAGCCGGTGATGCGCGTGGAGGGCGGCGTCTTCGGGCGTTTGCCGGACCTGATCTGGGATCACACGCAGCGCACGGCCTTGATCGCGGCGCAGGCGGTGCGGTCGGGCGGACGCGAGGACGTCTTCGCTGCCCAGCTGCTGGCCCTGCTGCAAGGCCTGGGTGCCGTCGTGGTCGTGCAGGTGCTGCGGGATGCCTGCGCGGCGACGAAGGGCTCGTTGCCGCCTGCGGACGTGGTCGCGGGACTGCTGCACCGCTGGGCGCCACGGGTGGGGCAGGCCGTCGCCCGCGAGTGGGATCTGTCCGCACGACTGATGCAGGCGCTCGACGAGCAGGGTGCCGGCGATATCGCGGCGATGGGTTCGCTGGCCCGCGGTCTTGCCCTTGCGGCACCCCAGGCAAGCGGGGCGATGGAAGCGCCGCCGGTGGCCGACGCCGCCTGAGCCCGTGTCGCGGATGCCTTGTCAGGCGGGCAGCGTCTCGGCCTGCGGGACGAAGAGCCGGTCTGCCGGCACCGGTTCACCCATCAGGTAGCCCTGGTAAAGATCGCACCCCAGCTGCCGCAGGTGCTGTCGCTGGCCGGTCGTCTCCACGCCCTCCGCCACCACCCGCAGGTTGAGCGTCTTGCCCAGCGCGATGATCGACGCCACGATCGCGACATCTTCGGCATTGGTTTCCAGTTCGCGGACGAACGCGCGATCGATCTTCAGTTCCGACGCCGGCAGCCGCTTCAGGTAGAGCAGGCTCGAATAGCCGGTGCCGAAGTCGTCGATGGAGATCTTCACCCCCATCCGCGTGAGTTCCTCGAGGATGCCGAGGCTGGCGTCGGCATCGCGCATCGCGGTGGTCTCGGTGATTTCCAGGGTGAGGCAGGCCGGCTGCACCCCATGCCTTTCCAGCGCACCGGCGACGGTGTCGACCAGGGTCGGCGAGGAGAACTGCAACGGAGACAGGTTGATCGCCACATGGGCGATGTCGTGGCCCTGCTCGCGCCACGCGCGCATCTGGCGGCAGGCATCGTTTAGCACCCAGTCGCCGAGTGCGAGGATCAGGCCGCTGCGTTCGGCGGCGGGAATGAAGGCGCCCGGCGGCAGCAGGCCCAGTTCCGGGTGCTGCCATCGCAGCAGGGCCTCGGCGCCGACCATGCGGTAGTCCGGCGCCGCGAACTTCGGCTGGTAGTGCAGCACCAGCTCGCCGCGATCGACCGCACGGCGAAGATCGTTCAGCAGCTTCACCTGCTGGTGGGCGCTGATGTTCATCGTGGGCGCGAAGAAGGTGTAGCCGTTCCGGCCGTTGTCCTTGGTGTGGTACATCGCGGCGTCGGCATGCGCCATGAGTTCGCGTTCGTCTTCGCCATCGGACGGATACAGCGCGATGCCCATGCTCGCGGTGACATGCAGCTCGACGCCGTGGACCTGCAGGGCCATCGCGCCCACCGCATCGATGATGCGCTGGGCCACCATGGCCGCGTCATCCGGGTCGGTGCCGGCCACGACCAGGACGAATTCGTCGCCGCCGAGCCGGGAGAGGGTGTCCGGCCCACGCAGCAGGCCGCGCACGCGTGCCGCGACCTCCACCAGCAGGGTGTCGCCGGCCTGGTGGCCGTAGGCGTCGTTGATGCCCTTGAAACCGTCGAGGTCGAGGAACATGACGGCGAACTGCTCGCGCTTGCGCCTGGCCTTCTCGATGGCCTGGTCGATCCGGTCCTGCAGCAGGATGCGGTTGGGCAGGCGTGTGAGGGGGTCGTGCAGGGCGGCCTGCACCAGTTCCTCGTTGGCACGTGCGAGCGAGTGCGCCAGATGGTGGGTACGCGCATGCATCTGCCGGTCGAGCACCGACACGATCAGCGCGATGCCCATGATGGCGACGGTCGCGACGACCACGAGGATCGCCAGCCACTGCGCCGGCACGCCGCCGTCCCGGGCCGCCCCGCACCAGCTGTCGGCCGGGAATCGCGCCGCCGCCATACCGGTGTAGTGCATGCCGACGATGGCGAAGCCCATCACCACGGCGGCGAGCGCGCGCAGCGCGTACTTGCGGCGGCCGCCGCTGCGCAGGTGGAACGCGATCCACAGCGCCGCGCCGGAGGCCGCGACCGCGATGGCGATCGACAGGGTGAACCAGCCGGCGTGGTACTCGATGCCGGGCTGCATCTGCAGCGCCGCCATGCCGATGTAGTGCATCAGTGCGATGCCCGTCCCCATCAGCACCGCGCCCAGCAGCAATCGGCGATGCGGCAACTGCGGCCGCGACACCAGCCAGAGCGCGAAGGCCGAGGATCCGATCGCGGCCAGCATCGAGCAGACGGTGAGGGCCAGGTCGTAGCCCAGCGGAATGGGCAGGTGGAACGCCAGCATGCCGACGAAGTGCATCGACCAGACGCCGAGGCCCATCGCGAACGCGCCACCGGCCAGCCACCAGCGTGCGGCCGTGCCGTGCGTGGTCGCGACGCGACCCGCCATGTCGAGGGCGGTATAGGACGCGAGGATGGCGACCAGCAGGGAAGAGAGAACGAGGATCTCGTTGTACGTGCCGGTCATGGGGTGGGGCGTTACCCGGGGAAGCGAGCGTATCGGCCATTACTAGCGGCCTCGCGCGGCCAGTCTTGAGGGTGGCGGGACGCAACGGGGCGCTCGCAGGCACACGCCTTGCATCTGCCCGGACGCTGGCGCAGTGGGACGCGGTTGCTGGAGCATGCCGCCTGTGGCCGTTACCATGCCGCACCAGCAGGGGGCGTCGATGCGCCTCCGGTCGAGGTTGGATCGTGCATGTCGGGGAGGTCCCTCCGTGAGGCGGGGCTGACATGCGTGGCCAGGGGACGGCAGCCTTCGGGGGTGCCGTGATGCGATGCACCTTCACGTTTTCCAGGGGTCCACATGTCCACTCTTTCCGGCGCTGCGCGCCGCGTCCGCCTGCTCGGCCGCCTGTTCGGCGTCATGGTGTTGGCGGGCATGGCCGCCATGGCCACGCATGCCGGCGCCGCGACGCTGACGTTCACCAGCGACGCCGGACTGGGGGATGGTGTTGCATCGGATGGTGATGGCGGCAGCGGCGATATCGTCGGTCTCGATATCCAGGTCTACAACATCGCCGACACGGCGGGGTCGAACCTGGGTGCGATCCACTGGCGCGACAACACCTGGCTCTTCAGCGGCGACGGCAGCTATTCCGCCGTGACGTACGACGATGGCGCCAACGGCGCCGCGAAGGGCATGGCCATCCGTTCCGCAGGCGGCGCCGAATTCAAGTTGACGTCCTTCCGCTACTACAACTGGGGCGAGACCCAGTCGGTAACGAATACCGTCGTGGGTTACCGGGACGGCGTGCAGGTCGCGTCGACGACGTTCGAAGGTTATGCACCCAGCGGCATTCCGATGACGATCGCACTGGGCAATGCGTTCGAGTACGTCGACGACGTCCGCATGTACGTGTCTGCGGGTGGAGCTCAGGGCGGGACCGGTACCTGGCATTCGATGAACAACATCGTCATCGATCCTGCGGTACCCCCCGATACCACGCCGCCTGCCGTCACCTCGGTCAGCTCCAGCACGGCCAACGGCACCTACAAGATCGGCGACGTCGTCAGCATCCAGGTAGGTTTCAACGAGAACGTACTGGTCTTCGGCACGCCGCAGCTGACGCTGGAAACGGGCGCCACCGATCGCACGGTCAACTATGCCAGCGGCAGCGGCACCGGCACGTTGACGTTCACCTACACGGTTCAGGCGGGCGATGTCTCGACCGACCTGGATTACGTATCGACCAGCGCACTGGCGCTCAATGGCGGTTCGATCCGCGATGCGGCCAGCAACAACGCGGTGCTGACGCTGGCCTCTCCCGGCACGGCCAACTCGCTGGGCGCCAACAAGAACCTCGTTATCGACGGCACCGCGCCATCGGTCGCCTCGGTGACATCGTCGACCGCCAACGGGACGTACCGGATCGGCGATGTCATCAGCGTGCAGGTGAACTTCAGCGAGGTGGTCACCGTCTCCGGGACTCCGCAGCTCACCCTCGAAACGGGTGCCACCGACCGCACCATCACCTATGCCAGTGGCAGCGGCACCAGCACCCTCAGCTTCAGCTACACCGTCGTGTCGGGCAACGCCAGCGCCGACCTGGATTATGTGTCCACGTCGGCACTGGCATTGAATGGCGGAACCATCCGCGACGCCGCCGGCAACAATGCGACGCTGACGCTGGCAGCGCCCGGCGCCGCCAATTCGCTGGGCGCCAACAAGAACCTGGTCATCGACGGCGTCGCGCCGTCGGTCTCCGGCATCGCGGTCAGCGGATCGCCTGCGTCGACCGATACCAGCATGGCCTTCACGGTCACCTTCAGCGAACCCGTCGTGAACGTTTCCACCGATGACTTCACCCTGGTCGGTACGGGATCTGCGACAGGCACGATCGCCAGCGTGTCGGCGTCCAGCGGCAGTTCGATCGACGTCGGCATCGCGTCGATCACCGGCAACGGCACCCTCAAGATCAACCTCAACGGCAGCACCAACGTCACCGACAATGCCGGCAACAGCATTGCGGCCTACAGCGGCGGCAGCACCCATACGGTCGCCATTCCGACGGCCCCTGCGGCGCCCACCATCGGCACGGCCACCGCCGGCGATGGCCAGGCAACGGTGACGTTCACCGCGCCCGCCAATGGCGGATCGGCGATCACGACCTACACCGCGACCGCCAGCCCCGGCGGCGCCACCGGTACCTGTGCCGGACCGGCCGCGTGCGTGATCACGGTGGGGTCGCTCACCAACGGCACCGCCTACACCTTCACTGTCACGGCGACCAATGCCATCGGCACGGGGTCGGCATCGGGCGCCTCGAACAGCGTCACGCCGAAAGCGGACCAGGTCATCACCTTCGCGCAGCCGGGCAACTACAACGTCGGCGCAACGCCGACGCTGACCGCGAGCTCGGACTATGCGCTGGGTGGCGCGACCGGCCTGGCCATCGCTTTCAGTTCGTCCACCACCAGCGTGTGCACGATAACCACGGGCGGTGCGCTGACCTTCGTCGCCGCCGGCACGTGCACCATCGATGCCGACCAGGCCGGCAACGCGTCGACGAATGCGGCGAGCACCGTCACCCGCAGCTTCACCGTCAATGCGGTGGTGCCCGGCGCGCCGACCATCGGCACGGCCAGTGCGGGCAACCAGCAGGCGACCATCACCTTCACCGCGCCGTCCAGCACGGGTGGGAGCGCCATCACCGGCTACACCGTCACGGCGAATCCCGGCGGAAGCACCGGGACGGGGTCAGGCTCGCCGATCACCGTCACCGGTCTGACCAACGGCGTGAGCTACACCTTCACCGTGACGGCGACCAACAGTGCCGGCACCGGCGCCGCCTCGGCCGCTTCCAACGCGATCCAGCCCGCGGCGCCGCAGACCATCACGTTCGCCAATCCCGGCGCGCAGAACTTCGGTACCAGCCCGGATCTCCGCATCCTCAACGGCGGCGCGTCCGCCACGTCCGGACTGGACGTGACCTTCACGTCGTCGACCCAGGGCGTGTGCACGGTCTCGTCCGAGGGCGTGCTGACGTTCGTCTCCGCGGGCACCTGCACGATCAATGCGGACCAGGCCGGTGACGGCAGCTACCTGGCGGCGACGCAGGTGAGCCGCTCGTTCACCGTCAATGCGGTGATACCGGGTGCGCCGACGGCGGTCGTGGCCACCGCGGGCGACACGCAGGCCGGCGTGGCGTTCGTGGCGCCGACCAACACCGGCGGAACGGTGATCAGCGGCTACATCGTCAGTGTGACCCCGAACGATGTAGCGCCTGTCAGCGGCGCCAGCTCGCCCATCGTGGTGACTGGACTGACCAACGGGGTGAGCTACACCTTCACCGTGGAGGCGGAAAACGTGGCGGGCGTGGGACCGGCGTCCTCGTCGTCGAATGCGATCACACCGGCGGCGACGCAGACGATCACCTTCAACAACCCCGGCGCGCAGAACTTCGGTACCACGCCGACGCTGACGGCGACGTCTGATTCCGGCCTGACGCCGACGTTCACCTCGTCGACCACCGGGGTCTGCACGATCACCACCGGCGGCGCGCTGACGTTCGTCACGTCCGGCACCTGCACCATCAACGCCGACCAGGCGGGCGACGGCAGCTACCTCGCGGCGACGCAGGTCACCCGCTCGTTCACCGTCAACGCCGTGTTGCCGGGTGCTCCGACCATCGGGACGGCAGCGATGGCCGCGCCGGGCGAGGTCGATGTCGCGTTCACCGCGCCGGTGAGCAGTGGCGGCGCCCCGATCACCGGCTACACCGTGACCGCGAGTCCGGGAGGTGCGACGGCGACGGGCACGGGCAGTCCGGTCCGCTTCACCGGTCTCACGCCGGGCACCAGCTATACCTTCACCGTACGCGCGACCAACAGCGTGGGCATGGGCGCGGCATCGGCCGCCTCGAACGCGGTCACGCCGATGCCGGCGCTGACCGTGGGTCCGGCGAGCGTGTCGCTGCCCTACAACGCGCCCGCCGCGCCGGTGACACTGCCGATCACCGGCACGCCCGACTCGGTGGCCGTGGATACCGCGCCGTCGCACGGCACCGCGACGGTGAACGGCACCACGATCACCTACCAGCCGACGCCGGGGTATGCCGGCCCTGACAGCTTCACGTACACCGCGACCGACGCGTACCAGACCACGGCGCCGGCGCTGGTCAGCATTACGGTGGCCCCGCCCAGCGTGGTGCTGGACGCGACGAGTCCGCCCAATGGCATCGGCGGCGCGGCATACGCGCACGCTTTCATCGCCAGCGGCGGCGCATCGCCCTATGTGTTCGACGTGGTGGGAGGCGCGTTGCCGGACGGCGTGAGCCTGGGATCGGACGGACGTCTCGTCGGTACGCCGACCGTGGCAGGCAGCTTCACGGTGACCGTGCGCGCGACCGACAGCAGTACCGGCACCGGTCCGTTCACCGCGCAGCGCCAGTACACGCTGCAGGTGGCGGCGCCGCAGATCCTGTTCTCGCTGTCGGCACTGCCGCAGGGGACGCATGCGAGTGCGTTCGACCAGACACTGTCGGTCAGTGGCGGCACCGCGCCTTACGCTTATGCGGTGACGGCGGGCCAACTGCCCCAAGGGGTGACGCTGAGCGCCGCCGGCGTGTTGGCGGGTACGCCGACGCAGGCCGGCCGCTTCGCGTTCACCGTCGAAGTCCGCGATGCCAATGGCTTCACCGCTGCACAGCCGTATGAGCTGGTCGTCGCGCAGGCGACGCAGGCGATCTCCGGCTTCGCCGCCACTCCGGCGACACCGGTGTTCACTCCGGACGGCACGTTCTCCGTGGCGGCCGCGGGCGGTGCATCGGGCAACGCGGTGGTCTTCGCCAGCACCACGCCCCAGGTCTGCGCGGTCAGCGATTCGACCGTCACCATGCGCGCGGTCGGCCGTTGCAGCCTGACCGCGGACCAGGCGGGCGATGCCAACCACCAGGCCGCACCGCAAGTGCGGCTTGATGTCGACATCGCCGCGGCGGTGCCGACGCTGGTGTGGCCGGAAACGCTGCGGAAGGTATATGGGGAGCCGGCATTCGACCTGGCCAACCCGCAGAGCCCCAGCAGCGGCGCGTTCACCTTCGCCAGCAGCGATCCCGCCGTGGCCAGCATCAGCGGGCGTACGGTGACGCTGCACGCGGAAGGGGAGACGGTCATCACCGCCACGCAGGCCGCGGCCGGCAACTACGCCGCTGCCAGCGTGGAGATGCGCCTGCAGGTGGAGGTGCGGCCCGATCCCACGCGCGATGCGGGCGTGGTGGGCCTGTTGCAGGCGCAGGTGGATGCCAGCGTGCGCTTCGCCAACGTACAGCAGTCCAACATCCGCGACCGCCTGCGCCAGGTGCGCAGCGGTGCGAACGGTTCCAGCAACAGCGTGACGCTCGCGTATGCCGGCGACGAGGATCGCCAGGGGCTTTCGGTGCCGGTAGGCCAGGCGACCGGCCAAGCGTGGCCGGCGCTGCCGCAGGGGTGGGGCGGCTGGGCCTCGGGCACCGCGACGTTCGGCAAGCGGGGCGGGGCGGGTGGCTACGACGTCCAGACCGACGGCATCACGGTGGGTGCGGACCGCGCGTTCGGCGAGCATCTGCTGGTGGGCGTGGCCGGCAGCCTGGCGCGCAACGACAGCGACCTGGACGGCAACGCCTCGCGGCTGAAGGCGGACCAGCGTTCGCTTGCGCTGTATGGCCTGTGGCGCAGCGGCGAACACGTCTTCGTGGATGCGATGCTCGCCACCGGACGGCTGGACTTCGACCTGCGTCGCTGGAGCGAGGACGCCGACGCCACGGCGACGGCGGTGCGCGATGGCGAACAGTGGTTCGGTTCGCTGGCACTGGGCTATGAGCACCGCAGCGATCGTATGACCCTCACCGGCTACGGTCGCCTCGATGCGAGTCGCACCACGCTGGACGCGTATCGCGAACACGGACTGGATATCTATGATCTGGCGTACCGCCGGCAGGTGGTCGAGAACCGGGCGCTGGCACTGGGCCTGGAGGGCAGTTACCAGCCAGGCGGCGCGAATGGCCGCTACCGACCGTTCTGGAGCCTCGAATACCGCCAGGCGATCGAGGACAGGGGCGATGCCACGATGAACTACGTGGTCTGGCCGCATCCGACCGACTATCGACTGGACCTGCAGAGCTACAACGACGACGCCCTGTCGCTGGCGGCGGGCGTGGACATGAAACTGCGCCGCGGCTGGTTGCTGTCGTTGCTGTTCGGTCACGAACAGGCGAGCGGCGGCACGCAGGGGAGCAGCATCGGCCTGCGCCTGTCGTATGGCCAGCCGTCGAGCGGCGGCTTCGTACGGGACGACGGCACGATGGCGAGCGAGGAGGCACGTCGTTGCGGACGACGCTGTGCCGGTAACGCGAACGCCGACGCATCGCGCTGACCCGCCCCCGTGGTCCTGCGGCCTCCACGACGCCCGGCGATCGCCGGGCGCCAGGGGGCGGGGGCACCGCATCGACCTCCCTGGCATCACCTTCGGCAGGGGTCGGCGCAGGCGGCTGGCGGGTACCCTGAGGGGCCCGCCCGCGCGCGATGCGCGCACGCCCTGTCCCGGAGGATCCCGTTGAAGAAGACCCTGCTGTCCGCCGCCACCCTGCTGGCCCTCGCCACCGCCGCCCCGCTCGCGGCCCACGAAGACCGCAGTTGCCTGGATGAGGGCTGCATGCTGCAGTCGCTGTTCGCCGAGCCCGACACCGCCGGGACATCCGTTCCGACCATTGCGGCCCAACGCTTCGGTACCTGGGGTATCGACACCGCGGGCATGGACCGGCAGGCGAAGCCCGGCACCGACTTCTTCCGTTATGTCTCCGGCACCTGGGCCGACACGACGCAGATTCCCGCCGACCGCTCCAGCTACGGGGGGTTCGCCATCCTGCGCGACCTGTCCGAAGCCCGCCTGCGGGTGCTGGTGGAAGGCTATGCACTGGGCGATCCCGCGACGGCGGGCGACCCCGCCAAGATTGCGGCGCTGTACCGGGGCTTCCTGGACGAGACGAGGGTCGAAGCGCTCGGGTCGAAGCCCCTGCAGCCGGTCCTGGCCGACATCCGCGCAGCCAGGGACAGGAACGCGCTGGCTCGCCTGATGGGTACACGCGGCGGCTTCTACGACAGCTTCTTCAACCTCAGCGTCAGCGACGACCAGAAGAATCCGGACCGGTATGCGCTCTACCTGAGCCAGGGTGGCCTTGGCCTGGGCGATCGCGAAATGTACTTGCGCGACACCTTCAAGCCGCAGCGCGAGCGCTACGTGGCGTACATGGCGCAGATGCTGCAGTTGGCCGGCTGGGAGAAGCCGCAGGAGAACGCAACGGCGATCCTGGCGCTGGAGACGCGCATCGCCGACGCGCACTGGACGCGCGCCGAGAGCCGCAACCGCGACAAGACCTACAACCCGCGTCCGCTGGCGGAGTTCGCGTCGACCTCGCCCGGCTTCCCCTGGACGGACTTCTTCCAGGCGGCAGGCGTCGAGGGCGCGGGCCGCGCGGTGATCCGCCAGGACAGCGCGATCCCGAAGATCGCCGCGATCTTCGCCGGGACCGATGTCGCCACGCTGCAGGCCTGGCAGGCGTTCCACGCGACCGACAACGCGGCGCCGCTGCTGTCGAAAGACTTCTCGGTGGCGCAGTACGAGTTCCGCGACAAGTTCCTGTCGGGACAACCGCAGCAGCGCGAGCGCTGGAAGCGGGGCGTGTCGTTCGCCGAGTCGGCGATGGGCGAAGCGATCGGTCGCGACTACGTGGCGCTGTACTTCCCGCCGGACGCCAAGGCCAAGATGGACGCGCTGGTCGCCAACGTGAAGGCGGCCATGGGCGCGCGCCTGGATGCGCTGGCGTGGATGAGCCCGGCGACCAAGAAGGAGGCGCACGCCAAGCTCGCCGGTTTCGGCCTGAAGATCGGCCACCCTGAGACGTACCGCGATTACGGCGCGCTGGTCGTGAAGAACGGCGACCTGTTCGGCAACGCGCAGCGCGCCGGCCAGTTCGAGTGGGAGTACCGCCGCGCACGCATCGGCCAGCCGGTCGACAAGGGCGAGTGGGGCATGACGCCGCAGACGGTGAACGCGTACTACAACTCGGTGAAGAACGAGATCGTGTTCCCGGCGGCCATCCTGCAGCCGCCGTTCTTCGACCCCGACGCCGATCCGGCGGTGAACTATGGCGGCATCGGCGGCGTCATCGGCCACGAGATCATCCATGGTTTCGACGACCAGGGCAGGAAATCCGATGGCGCGGGCTTGCTGCGCGACTGGTGGACCGCCGAGGACGCAGCCAAGTTCGAAGTGCAGGCGGCCAAGCTCGGCGCGCAGTACGAGGCCTACGCGTTCCCGCAGCTGCCCGGCATGCACATCAACGGCCGCGTGGCGATGGGCGAGAACATCGGCGACCTGGGCGGCCTGACGATCGCGCTGGAGGCGTACCACCGCTCGCTGGCCGGCAAGCCGGCGCCGGTGATCGATGGCTTCACCGGCGACCAGCGCTTCTTCATGGGCTGGGGCCAGGTCTGGCGCACCCTTTGGCGCGACGATGCGCTGCGCCAGCAACTCGTCAACGGTACCCATTCCCCCGGCCACATCCGCGCATTCGCACCGTTGCGCAACATCGACGCCTGGTACGACGCGTTCGGCATCAAGCAGGGCGACCCCTTGTACATCGCTCCGCAGGATCGCGTGCGGATCTGGTGATATCGCATCGGGACGCCGTCCGAGTGGCGGCGTCCGGCAGGTATTTCTCCCGTTGACGCAGGAAAACAGTCTTGCGCGTGGCGCAAGCTACGCGTATGCCCGGCTTGCATCATGCTGCGTGCGCACCGATGATGCAGGCCATCGTCGTCGTCCGATGCCGTTCGCATCATGCCCGCCACACCCGCGTCCTCCCAGCAAGGCGATCTGTTCGGCGGCCCGCAGCCGGGGCGGCTGCATCGCCTGTTTTTTGCGCTGCTGCCGTCGGCCGGTGAGCGCGAGGCGCTGCGGCACCGCGTCGAGGACCTCGGGGCCGCGTTCCCGCTGGCGCGCTGGGTGCGGCCGGAACGCTTCCATCTGACGCTGCATTTCCTCGGTGAGAGCGATGGGCCGCGCGACGACATGGTGGCCGCCGCGCACGAGGCGATGCGCGACTGGCAGCCGGAACCGCTCGGCATCACCCTCGATCACCTGCTGTGCCTGGGCAACCCGAAGCATCCGGCGCTGACGCTTGCGGCCCTGCACCCGTCGCCGACGGTCGTCGCCTTTTGGCGCAGCCTGCAGCAGCGGCTGCTGCGCGCAGGCTTCAAACAGCATGTCGGCCGCAGCTTCGTGCCGCACCTGACGCTGGCCTATGTGCCGCCCCGCACCACGCCGGTGGACGTGCCGTCGGTAGTGCTGCACCCGCAGGCGGTGCACCTGTTGCAGAGCATCGAAGGCGAGGCGGATTACACGCGCCTGGGCGAGTGGTCGCTGGCGGAATAGGTCCCGCCTCCGCGCCTGCAGGCCGCGAGCCGGTCCTGCAGGGATGCACGAAGAGCGCTTCGCCGCGTTGACGCCATCGGGGTACGACGGCTAGCGTCACGGCTCTTTCGCCCGAGGTACCCGCATGCGCGTCGCCATTCCCTTGCTTCTGTTGCTGGCCGGCATGGCGCCGGCATCCCAGGCGGCCCCGGTGCCGACGCAGGGTCGGGACGGGATCGAGGTCGGTGCGGTACTGGCGCCGCGCGACCGGGTCGATCCGGAGAACCGCATGCTCCGCGAACGGCTGGACACGTTGTTGCCACGGCTGATGAAGGACGCCGATCTCGACATGTGGGTGGTGATCGCGCGCGAATACGCCGAGGATCCGGTGTACTTCACGCTGGTCCCGCAACCCGCACACGCCGCGAGGCGCACCACGATGCTGGTGTTCCATCGTCAGCCCGACGGCAGCGTGCAGCGCCTGTCGATCAATCGCTACCCGTTTGGCGCACCGTACGAGACGGCGTGGGCCGGAGGCGACCTGAAGGCCCAATGGGATGCGCTCGGCGCCCTGATCACGGCGCGCGATCCGCGCAGGATCGGCATCGACGTGTCGGACGAATGGGCGGTCGCCGACGGACTGACGCATGCGTTGCACGAGCGCCTGCGCTCGGCGTTGCCGGCCGCGCTGCGGGATCGGCTGGTGTCCGCGGAAACGCTGGTCGTCCGCTGGATGGAGACCCGCACGCCGGGTGAGCTCGCCGCCTATCCGCATATCGTGTCGCTCGCCCGTGGCGTGGTCGGGGAAGCGTTCTCGGGCCGTGTCATCACGCCTGGCGTCACCACCACCGACGACGTGGCGTGGTACATCCGCCAGCGCTTCGAGTCATTGGGTCTGGCGCCTTGGTTCATGCCGGACGTGAACCTGCAGCGCGCCGGTACCGCCTGCACCGACGACGCGCCGTTCTGCGGCGAGGAGGGCGTGATCCAGCCGGGCGACGTGCTGCATACCGACGTGGGCCTGTGCTACCTCAAGCTGTGCACCGATACCCAGGAAATGGCCTATGTCGCCCGTACGGGTGAAACGGACGTGCCCGCCGGCCTGCGTGCCGCGCTCGCCCGGGGCAACCGCTGGCAGGACGTGCTGACCGGGCAGTTCGTCGCTGGCCGCACCGGCAACGAGATCCTCGCGGCGACGCAGCGCGAGGTGGCGCGGCAGCAGCTGCGTGCGTCCACCTATTCGCATCCGGTCGGGTTCGTGGGCCACGCACCGGGGCCGACGATCGGCATGTGGGACAACCAGGGCGCGACACCGGGACAAGGCGATTGGCCGCTGCATGCGGACACGGTCTACGCGATCGAGGGCAACGTGAAGGCGGATGTGCCGGAGTGGGGCGGGCAGAACGTGCAGATCAAGCTTGAGCAGATGGCTGTGTTCGACGGAACGAAGGTGACCTACCTGGCTGGACGCCAGGTCGCCTGGCACGTTGTGCGGTGACGCGCCGTACGCACCGACGATAGGATGCCCGCATGAGCGCCGACGCCCACCTGATCGCATGCCCGCATTGCGCGGCGATGAACCGTGTGCCGCCGGCGCGGCTCGCCGAGGCGCCCAGCTGCGGGCGCTGCCACCAGGCCTTGTTCACTGGCCGGCCGCTGGCACTGGGCGAGGCCGATTTCGACCGCCACGCGCTGCGCAGCACGCTGCCGTTGCTGGTCGATTTCTGGGCGCCCTGGTGTGGGCCCTGCCTGCAGATGGCGCCGCATTTCGAGCGTGCCGCGATGGCGCTGGAGCCGGCGATGCGCTTGGCCAAGGTGGACACGGAAGCCAGTCCCGGACTGGGCAACCGATTCGGCATCCGCAGCATTCCGACACTGGTGATGCTGCAGGGCGGGCGCGAGATCGCGCGGCAAAGCGGGGCGATGCAGGCGGATGCGATCGTGCGCTGGGCACGGGGACAACGGGCGTGAGGGCGCAGGCGATGCCCGCCCGCGATGGCCGTGCTGGGCGCAGTGCGGGCAGCCCGGACGCTGGAGGAGCCAGGGCGTGACGCTGCCGACACTCGCGACGGAGCGTTTCCGCCTGCGTCCGCTGGCCGCGCAGGACGAAGCGCTCTATGTCGCCATCTACACGGACGACGCGCTGATGCGTCATGTCGGCGAGCCGATGACGGCATCGGACGCGCGGCGCGCGTTCGACGCCTTCCTCCGGTCCAATGCGCACGCGGATCTTCGACGTGCGTGTTGCTGGGTGATCGAATGCGGAGGGGACGACAGCGAAGTCGTCGGCCTGCTCGCATTGTCCCCGCATTCCGGTGCGGCCGAAATCGGCGTCATGGTCCTGGCGCCCTGGCAAGGCCGCAAGGTGGCGCAGGAGACCATCGCGTTCCTGTCCGGCCACCTGTTCGAAGAAGGCGCGTGGCCGCGCACGTTCAGTCGCCACGCGCGCGACAATGACGCCGGTGCGGGCGTCATGCGACGGCTGGGGTTCCACGCGATGGCGGAGGTGCCCGGGGGATCGGCGTTCCGGGGTTGGGAAATGACGCGGGATGAGTGGATGCGGCGGTTCGCCGCTCAGGCAGGGGCAGGGCAGTGACGGGACTCGAGGAAGCAGACGCCGGGCGGGGCCGGCTGGCGTGCGTGGGCGTGGGCATGACGCTGGGGGCGCACCTGGCACCGCGTGCGCGGAGCCATATCGAACAGGCAGACGTCGTGTTCAGTGCCATGTCGGACCCGATCGTCGAACTGTGGGTGCAGGGCATGAATGCCGATGTCAGGAGCCTCCAGCCGCTCTACCGGGAAGGCAAGCCGCGGCGCGAGACATACCGTGAAATGGTCGAGGCGATGCTGGCGGAGGTGCGGCGGGGGCGACGTGTATGCGGTGCCTTCTATGGCCACCCCGGCGTGTTCGCGCAGGTGCCGCACCGGGCGGTGGAGCAGGCGCGCGCCGAGGGGTTCGAGGCCGTGATGGAAGCCGCGGTGTCGGCGGAAGACTGCCTCTACGCCGACCTGGGCATTGACCCGGGCGCAGTGGGTTGCCAGCATTTCGAAGCGAGCCAGTTCATGTTCTACGAGCGCAGGGTGGACCCGTCTGCGTATCTGGTCCTGTGGCAGATCGGCGTGGCGGGCGATCTCTCGACCGGGCGGCTGTCCACCGACGCCGGTACCAAGCAGGTGCTGGTGGACCTGTTGCTCGGCGATTACCCGGCAGGCCATGAAGTGATCGCCTACGAGGCGGCCACGCTGCCGATCTCGCGCCCCCGCATGGACCGGCTGCCGCTGGACCAGCTGCCCACGGCGACGCTTTCGGTCGCGACCACCCTGGTGGTTCCGCCTGCCGTCCCGCTGCGGAGGAACGAGCGGGTCCTGGCGCGCCTGCGCGCCTTGGGCGGCTGAGGGCGCCGGACCGCCCGGGGCGTGGCAAGCCCGCCTGAAAGTGAGTATTGTCACGCCAAGGGGGCAGGCCTGCGCGTACGGCGCGGGCGCTGCAGAATCGCTTCAACCATCATTGTTTTGGGGAAATCCGCGTGTCCAATGCCATCCGCTTCCTGGAGTCCATGGGTGCTGCCGCTTCGTCGCAGGCGACGTCCGACTATCTGGCCGCCGTCGCCGCCCTCGATGTCGAGGCCGACCAGCGTGCCGCGTTGCGCGATCGCGACGTCGCATCGCTGACCCGGCTGCTGGACGCCCGGCCGGCCATGTTCTGCATGATCCTCGCCCCGGACGAGGGCAAGGAAGACGAGTCGCGTGAAGACGCGGACGATCAGACGGGTGGGGAAGAGGACCCGGCTGAAAAGGAGTAACCTCGGCGGCCAGCGGGCTCCGGTGGCGGCAGTCGGTCGGGAGACTAAGGGATGATGCTCGGGAAAGGACGTACCTATTGGCTGGCCTGTGCGCTGGCATGCGCGTTCGTCGCACCGGCGCAGGCCCAGGTGGCGCCGGGCATCGATGCGCTGATCGAGCAGGCGGAGACGATCAAGACCTCCCAGCCGGCCCGCTTCTACGAGGTGCTGGATCGGCTCGAAAAGCGCGTCGAGGAAGCCACCCCGGAGCAGCGTCTCAAGCTGCGGCTGCTCAGGGCGCATGGATTCCTGATGAAGGGCAAGTCGGAGCCCGCGATACGGGAGCTCCGCCAGATCCAGCAGGAGACGCAGGACCCGGAGATGCTGTTCTGGACCGGATCGCTGCTGGTCAATACCTATGCGTTGACCCGCAAGTTCGAGCAGGGGCTGACCACGCTCAACGACATCCTGCCGCTGGCCACCAAGGTGGAGAAGAAGGATGTCCGTCACCGCGGGCTGCTCGTCGCCGGGCTGCTGTACAACCAGGTCGGCGAGTACACCCTCGGTGAGCAGTATGCGCAGCAGGTACTGTCGGATGCGCCGGATGGGCGCAACAGGTGCGCGGCCGGCAACCTGGTGGCCGAGGCCGCGCTGGGGTTGAAGAAGTCACCCTCGGAAGAGGCGATCTTCAGCACCATCAAGACGTGCGAGGAGCAGAAGGAGCCGATCCTGGGCGGCCTTACCCGCACCTACCTGGCCCGCAAATGGGTCGAGGATGGAAAGGTCGACCAGGCGATCGAGCTCCTCGAACGCTATCTGCCCGCTGTCACCGCGACCGGCTATCCGCTGGTCATCAGCGAATACCACGCGATGCTCGCCAGCATGTATTTGAAGCTGGGCGACATGCGCACCGCCAAGTCGCATGCGAACGAAGCCGTGGAGCGTGGTGCGGGCATGACCTCGCTGCCGCTGGTCGTGGCGTACAAGACCTTGTACGAGATCGCGGAAAGGCAGGGCGATCCGGCAGGCGCGCTCGTGCGCTACCGGCAGTATGCCGATGCCGACAAGGCGTACCTCAACGACGTGAAGACGCGCCAGCTTGCCTACCAGATCGTGCGCCAGCAGATTCTCCAGAAGACGCAGCAGATCAGCATGCTCGACCAGGAAAACCAGGTGCTGCAGCTGCAGCGCAAGGTCGACCAGCAGGCCGCGCAGAACACCCGGCTGATCGTCATCCTGCTGGTGCTGCTGATTGCGTCGATCGGCTACTGGGCCTTCAAGATCAAGCGGGTGCAGCTGTCGCTGAAGAAGATGGCGGAAACGGACGCGCTGACCGGCATCTGCAATCGCCACCACTTCACCCTGCGCGCCGAGCGCGCCCTGGCCGAGTGCGCGCGCAATGGCGAGCAGGCGGCGCTGATCATGTTCGACCTGGACCATTTCAAGAACATCAACGACCGCTTCGGCCATGGCACCGGCGACTGGGCGCTGAAGGAAGTGGCCGAGGCCAGCAAGGGTTTCTGTCGGCGCATCGATGTGCTCGGCCGTCTCGGGGGCGAAGAGTTCGCGATCCTCATGTATGGCTGCGACCTGCGCGCCGCCGCGCGGGTGGCGGAAGACTGCCGCGTGCGGCTCGCCCAGATCGAGACCCGCGAGACCGGCCACGTCTTCGCCATCACCGGCAGCTTCGGGGTGACGTCGAGCCAGCACTCCGGCTACAGCCTGGCCAGGCTGCTGTCGCATGCGGACAAGCAGCTGTATCGCGCCAAGCACAATGGGCGCAACCGCGTGTGCGTCTACGACAGTGAGCAGGACAACGTCCGCGCCAGCAATGTGCTGGAACTGCCCCAGCGCGACCGCGCCGAACACCTGGGAAGCTGAGCGCGTCGCTCAGGGCAGGTCGACGGCCGCCTGCAGGCCATCGTCGACGGCCATCTGGTTGCGGCCGCGGCTCTTGGCCTGGTAAAGCGCGCGGTCGGCGGCCTCCAGCCAGGTGCGCAATCCTGTTGCCGTCGCCTTGGCCAGGCCCAGACTGACCGTGGGCTGCAGCCCGGGCGCGCTCTGCACGTTCAACGCCTGCACGCCCTCGCGGATGCGCTGCGCCACGATGCCCGCGGCCGTCACGTCGGTGCCCCTCAGCAGCACCGCGAATTCGTCCCCGCCGAGCCGTCCCGCCGCATCCTGCTGGCGGATGCTGTGGCGGATGACCTCCGCCGTCGCCCTCAACACGTCATCGCCCGCGGCGTGGCCGTGGCGGTCGTTGATTGCCTTGAAATGATCGATGTCGATCATCAGCAGGGTGGCGGGCTCGCCGGTCGCGGCGCACTGGTCCAGCAACAATGCGGCCTGTTCCTGCCAGTAGCGGCGGCTGTCCAGTGCAGTCAGGGTGTCGCGCCGGCTCAGTTCGTCCAGCTGGCGGTTCTGCCGCTTCACCTTGCGCACGAGGTGGTAGCTGGCCTGGCTGACCGCGATGGAATGGATCATCAGCATGGGAAGGCAGGCGACCATGACCGCCATGCTCGTCATCGGCTGCATCTCGAAGCCCGTGGCTGCCCCCACCGCCACGGCGCCGGCTGCCATCAGCGGCAGCGACCAGTACCACAGGCGGTCGATGCCGGTGCTGATCTTGTCGACGGTGGTGAGCGTGACCAGCAGGACGCTGGGCAGCAGGTTGAAGGCCATCAGCGGCACCCACATGCCGGCCAGGATCGAGTCCACCAGCAGGTTGCGGATCTCGCCCCGGAACGGCTCCGGATGGCGCAGCGCCAGCCACAAGGCGAGCTGCGGCCACACGACGGTGGTGAACAGAAGGAACGCCCATGCCCCCGGACCCGCCTGGTTCTCCAGCAGTACCATGCCCGTCGGCAACGCGGCCAGCCCCATGCCGAGCGTGCGGAGGCGATGGATCCGGCGCGGCAGACGTTGGGTATGGCGCGCCGGATCGGTGCCCGGCGGCGGCGTGGTGGACGGCATTGGCGCGTGAGTTCCCTTGCTCGTGGCGACCATGCCCCGGTGGCGGGGACAGGTCGAGTGTAGGCCAAAGCGTGATGGCGGGCACGCTGCGGAGCCATGCCTGTAGAGCGGCGGCGCCCGCGGATTCTTGAGTGGCTGGACGATAATCCGGCGTCGACGCTCACTGCGATGCCCCGATGTCCCGTCTCGCCTCCACCCTCGACCCACGCATTCCTGCGGGACGTGTCCGCCTGGCTGCGATGGCCGCGATGGCCGCCGCCCTCGGCTTCCTCCTGGTCGCGGGATCGTTGCAGATGGTGCGTGGCGATCTGGACTGGCAGCGCGCAACGCTGAGCCAGTACCTGCTCGGGCCGTGGGGACTGCTGCTGCGTAGCCTCTATTGCGCGCTGGCGGTGGCCGTCGTGTTGCTGGCGTGGGCGCTGCATGCGCAGTTGTCGGCGACGGCGCGCAGCGCGGCACCGCTGCTGCTGTTCGGCACGGGCGCCTTCGCGCTGGCGGGCGTGGCGATAGGCGATTCGTGGTTGCCGCAGGTCGCGCCGGACTTCCACGCGTGGTTCCATCACACCTGCGCGATCACCGCGTTCCTGTGCGTCACCACCGGGATGCTGCTGCAGGCGTGGCGTTTCCGGCTGGACGCTCGTTGGCGGCGCCATTTTCCGGTGGCGGCTGCGTGGTCGAGCGCCTGCTATGCGCTGCTTTGGCTGCACGCGCTGTGGCCGCCGGCCGGGCAGGGGTGGGTGCAGAAGCTGCTGATCGCACTGATCGTCGCGGCGATGTGGCTGGCGGGCTCGTGGCTCTGGCGGATGGAGCCCGGTGCGGCGGCCGCTTCGCGACGCTAAGCTGCAGCCTCACGACGGAGGAAACCCCCATGATCCAGCGGTTCGATGTAGGCACGCGGCTGTCCGAAATGGCCATCCACAATGGCGTGGTGTACCTGGCCGGGCAGGTCGCCGAGGACGCGACACAGGGGGTCGCCGGACAGACCCAGCAGGTACTCGGCGAGATCGATGCATTGCTGGCCCGCGCAGGCACGGACAAGACGAAGATCCTGCGTGCCGAGATCTTCATCAAGGACCTGCAGGATTTCGAAGCGATGAACCGCGTGTGGGATGCATGGGTGCCGGAAGGCAATGCGCCGCCGCGCGCGACCGTGCAGGCCGCCCTGGCGCGTCCCGCGTGGCTGGTCGAGATCGTGGTGACCGCGGCCCTCTGACCGATGGCGAAGCGCAATCCGCCTCCCTGGCAGCGTCCCGCACCGATACGACGCGGTGGCCCCTCGACGCTGAGTCCGGCCCAGGTGGAAGAGGCGCGTGCCCGCGCCGCAGCCGCAGGCCGCCGGTATCCCAACCTGATCGACAACATGCATGTGGCCGCCAAGGCCAGGCGTGTGGCCGGCGTCGGCGAAACGGCGCGCGATGAAGCAGAGTGAACGTGGAAGTGGCGTGAGGGCCAGCATGCACATCGCGCCGTAAATGTCTGTAATAAAACTGCTTTGAAACGCTAACCAGGCCTCAACAATCCATCGCGTATCGTGCGCCCCACGTTCCGCAGCCGCTGCGGCACGCACTTCCCGGGTGCGCGCCGCAGCCCCTGCGGACGACCACTCAGGCGCTGCGTTTCGCCAGCCAGTCCACCACTCCCAGCGCGGCGTGGCGACCGCTGGCGAAGCACGCCGTCAGCAGGTAGCCGCCCGTGGGGGCTTCCCAGTCGAGCATTTCGCCGGCCACGAACACGCCGGGCAGGTCGCTCAGCATCAGGCGCCCGTCCACCGCGTCCAGCCCCACGCCGCCGGCACTGCTGATGGCCTCGGCGATCGGGCGGGTACGCTGCAGGCGGAAGGGAAAGCGCTTCAGCGTCGCGGCGATCTTCGCGGGATCGGACAACGCAGCCTTGTCGAGCACTTCGTACAGCAGTGCCGCACGCACGCCACTCACGCCGGCTTCGCGACGCAGGTGCTCGCTCAGGCTACGCGAGCCGCGTGGCTTCGCCAGCCGGCGCACAAGATCGCGTTCCTCGCGCCCCGGCAGCAGGTCCAGCACCAGCGTGGCCTCGCCGTCGCGTGCGAGGGCGTCGCGCAGCATCGGCGACAGCGCATAGACCAGGCTGCCCTCGATGCCGGTGGCGGTGATGACGCATTCGCCCTGGCGCTGCTGCGGCGTGCCGTCGGCGTCATGCCAATGCGCGACGACGGGCTTGAGGGGCGCGCCGGCGAAGCGCGTCGCCAGGTGTTCGCTCCAGTCGATGTCGAAGCCGCAGTTCGATGGCTGCAAGGGCGCGACGTGGATGCCCTTGGCTTTCAGCGGCGCCACCCAGGCACCATCGGACCCCAGCTCCGGCCAGCTGCCGCCGCCCATGGCCAGCAACGCAGCATCGGCGCGCATGGCGACTTCGCCGTCGGGGGCGGCGAAGCGAAGCGCGCCCGCATCGTCCCAGCCCAGCCAGCGATGTTGTACGTGGAACCGCACGCCCTGTTCGCGCAGTCGTCGCACCCAGCCGCGCAGCAGGGGTGCGGCTTTCAGATCGGACGGGAACACGCGACCTGACGTGCCGACGAATGTCTCCACGCCCAATCCGCTCGCCCATGTACGCAAGGCATCCGCATCGAAGTCGCGGAGCCACGCGGCGACCTCACGCGTGCGCGTGCCGTAGCGCGTGACGAACACCTCGAACGGATCCGAGTGGGTCAGGTTCATGCCGCCCTTGCCGGCGATCAGGAACTTCCTTCCCACCGAGCCCTTCGCGTCGTACAGGTCGACCTGCAGCCCCGCGGCGCGCAGCGTTTCGGCGGCCATCAGGCCTGCCGGCCCGCCGCCGATGACGGCGACGGTGTGCGGGAGGGGTGGGGCATCGCTACGGGGTGAAGGCATCCGCATAGTATGCCGTGCCCGGACAGCACTCCCGGCGGATGCACGGCCTGCGGTATCGTCGTGCGCAACACGTGAAGGGGATCTGCCGATGTCGATGTCGCCTGCGGTCGCGCGCCGCGCGCTCTTGCTGCTCTGCCTTGCCACGCCGGTGGCGCTCGCCGGGGCGCCATCGCCGCCGCCCGAGTTGCAGGATATCGATGCCTACGTCGAATCGGTGCGCAAGGCGTTCGATGTACCGGGCATCGCGGTGGCGGTGGTGAAGGACGGCGAGGTGGTGCTGGCGAAAGGCTGGGGCGAGCGCGAGCTCGGCAAGCCGGCCAAGGTCGACGCGCACACGATGTTCGCCATCGCCTCGAACACGAAAGCGTTCACCTCGGCCTCGCTGTCCATGCTGGCCGGCGAAGGCAAACTCTCCCTGGAAGACCGCGTGATCGACCACCTGCCATGGTTCCGCATGGCCGATCCTTATGTCACCCGCGAGATGCGCATCCGCGACCTGCTGGTTCACCGCAGCGGGCTGGGACTGGGTGCGGGCGACCTGCTGTACTGGCCCACCACCACCTACAGCAACCGCGAAGTGGCCGAGCGCCTGCGCGATGTGCCGTTGAGCGGCGGGTTCCGCGAACGCTATGCCTACGACAACATCCTCTACGGTGTGGCCCAGCTGGTGGTGGAGCAGGCCAGCGGCCAGTCCTACGCCCAGTTCCTGCGCACGCGTTTCTTCCAGCCGCTGGACATGCGCGAGACGCGCTACAACAGCGATGCGCTGAAGCCGGGCGACAATGTCGCCACCGGCCACGCCATGGCCGACTTCACCACGCTGCAGCCGGCGCCGCGGATGACGTGGCGCAATGTGGCCGGCGCCGGTGGCCTCTATGCCAGCGTGAACGACATGGCGAAATGGATGAATACCCAGCTCGCCGGCGGCACCTATCGGGATGCGCAGGGGCGCGAGCATGCGCTGTTCACGCCGGAGCGCCAGAGGGCGATGTGGTCGCTGGTCACGCCGATCCCGATCCCGGAACCCAAGGTGGAGGCGCTGAAGGCCGCCAAGCCGAACTTTCTCGGCTACGGCGAAGGCTGGATGGTCTCGGATTTCCAGGGCCGCAAGCTGGTGTGGCATACCGGCGGATGGCCGGGCATGGTCTCGCGCGTGACGCTGGTGCCGGAGCGCAAGCTCGGTGTCGTGGTACTGACGAACCAGGAGGTGGGTGCGGCCTTCAATGCCGTGACGCTGAAGGTACTGGATGCCTACCTTGCGAACAGCGGCACCGACTGGCTGGCCGCCTACCAGGCGCAGGTGGCGCAGGCCAAGGGCAACGCCGACGAACACTGGCAGAAACTGCAGGCCGCGCGCGACGCCACGTCGGAGCCCTCGCTGCCGCTGGCGAAATACGCCGGCACGCTGCGCGACCCGTGGTATGGCGATGTCGTCGTGGCCCAGGAAGGCGAGCGCCTGGTGCTGCGCTTCAGCCGCACGCCGGAACTGGTCGGCGACCTGCAGCACTGGCAGCACGACACCTTCGTGGTGCGCTGGCGCGAACGCTGGCTCAACGCCGACGCCTTCCTGACGTATTCGCTGAAACCCGACGGCGGCATCCGCGAGGCGCGGATGGAAGCGATCTCGCCGCTGACCGATTTCAGTTTCGACTTCCACGACCTGCGGCTGGCGCCGGTGGAGTAGCCGTGGCCTCCTCTGCAGGAGCGACGTGAGTCGCGACCGCGAGAAAAAAGGACACGTGAACCGTCGACGCCGCGCGCGAGTTTCCGCGCCGTGCGGTCAGGCTGCGCGGTCGCGACTGACGTCGCTCCTACAGAACCCACGCCCTCACTCGTGTGCCTTCACGTCCAGCAGTTCCACGTCGAACACCAGCGAAGCGTTCGGCGGAATGACGCCGCCGGCACCGCTGCTGCCGTAGGCGAGGTCGCCCGGGATCTTCAGCGTGCGCTTGCCGCCGACTTTCATGCCGGCCACCCCGTCGTCCCAGCCCCGGATGACCTGGCCGGCGCCCAGCAGGAAGGTGAAGGGCTCGCCGCGGTCGACCGAGCTGTCGAACTTCATGCCTCGTTGCTGCGGCGCCGTCTCGTCGTACAACCAGCCGGTGTAGTGCACGGTGACGTCGCTGCCGCGGGTGGCGATGGCGCCACTGCCTGCCTGCGTGTCGATGCGTTGCAGGTCGGCCACGCTGCCGCCAGGCGGCGGACCGGCAGGCGTACAGGCAGCGAGCAGGGTCAGCGAGAAGGCGAGCAGCAGGGAGCGCATGAGTCGTCCGGATGAGAGGGGTGTGCAGGGTACCGCACGCCGGTGCGCCCGACGTCGACCCGCTAGACTGTCCCGATGGCCAAACTGTTCCTCAATCTGCGCAACGTGCCCGTAGACGAAGCCGACGACGTGCGCCAACTGCTGCGCGCCAACGCGATCGACTTCTACGAAACCCCGCCCAGCCCGTGGGGCATCTCCGCCGGCGGCCTGTGGATCGACGATGCGGACCAGCTGGTGCGCGCGAAGACGCTGATGGCGGGCTATCAGGCGAAGCGTCGCGAGCACGCACGGTCCGAACGCGCCACCGCCGAGCGCGAAGGGCACGCCGAGACGTTCGCCGGGCTGCTGCGCGATCGGCCGCTGTACGTCGTCGGCATCCTGGCCGCGATGCTCTTCATCGTCGCGGTGACGCTGGCATTGCCCTGGTTGCTGCTCTGACGGCTGGGCGGCTTGCCCGGTCTGAGTTCAGTACCGAGGATCAGAACAGCCGCTGCAGGGCCTCGAGCATCGTGCTCCAGCCCTGCTGCGTGCGGTCGGCATAGTCGGCCCAGGCGCGCGGAAGGGTATGGGTCAGGCGCAGCTCGCAGCCGGCGGGTGTCGGCGTGAGCACGATATCGACCCGGCTGCCGTCCTGATCGGCCTCGCCGGCGATGGTCCAGGTGAACGACAGCCGGTGCGGCCGGTCGATGACGAGATACTCGCCGACGTGGTCGATGCGCTCGCCGTCGCGCTCGACCAGCATCGAGAAGCGGCCACCGACGCGCGCATCCACGTCCAGGCGCAGCAGTTTCTCCTCGCGAATGTCGGGACCCATCATCCACTGGCCCAGCAGGCGCGGCGTCAGCCACGCGTCGAAAACACGTTCGGCAGAGGCCGTGAAGGCGCGTTGCACGGTGACATCGACCGTGCCTGGGGCGGAAGAGGTCATGGCTGTTCCCGGGTAGGCGTGGCGGAAGGTGGGGTGTCCGCTTGCAGGACGGTATCGAGCGCGTCGAGGCGGGCGGTCCAGAACTGCGCGTACTCGCGCAACCACGCCTCGCCATCGGCCAGCGCCTGGGGTTGCAGGTAGCACAGGTGGGTGCGGCCGCGGATCTGGCGCGTGACCAGTCCGGCGCGCTCCAGGACCTTGATGTGCTTGGACGCCGCCGCCAGCGAGATCCGGAACGGTGCCGCCAGTTCGCCCACGCTGCGGGCCTGCCCCCGCAGGCTGCGCAGCATGCGGCGGCGCGTGCCATCCGCCAGGGCGTGGAAGACGGCATCGAGTTGCGGGGCATCATGTTCAACCATATGGTTGAGTATTGGCTCGATCATCACCTACTGTCAACCATCTGGTTGAATAAAGGGGAAAGGCTGACGGGCGGTAAAATCGCGACATGGTCACCAACATCGCCGCCTATCACTTCACGCCCATCGACGCGCCCCAGACATTCGCGGCCACGCTGCGCACGCGTGCCGAAACGCTGTCGCTGCGCGGGTCGGTCCTGGTGGCGGGCGAAGGGTTGAACATGTTCCTGGCCGGTGAGGCGGAGGCCATCGCCGCTTTCCTCGCACCGCTGCACGAGGATGCGCGCTTCGCCGGCCTGCGCGTGAAGTACAGCTACAGCCGCCGGGCTCCCTTCGCCCGCCTCAAGGTCAAGGTGAAGCCGGAAATCATCAGCTTCCGCCGTCCCGGCACGACGCCGGAGAGCGCTCGCGCGCCGGTCGTCGAACCGCGCACGCTGGCGCGCTGGCTGGAGCAGGGCCACGACGACACGGGACGCCGCGTGGTGATGCTGGATACGCGCAACGCACAGGAGACCGAACACGGCACCTTCGCCGGCGCGCTGACGCTGCCGATCGACAAGTTCACCGATCTTCCGGCCGCATTGGCGCCGCATCGCGATGCACTGAAGGACGCTACCGTCGTCAGCTTCTGCACCGGCGGCATCCGCTGCGAGAAGGCGGCCTTGTGGATGCAGGCCGATGGCATGGACAACGTGCTGCAACTCGACGACGGCATCCTCGGCTACTTCGAGCAGGTCGGCGGTTTCGGTTATGAGGGTGCCTGCTTCGTGTTCGACGAGCGGGTGGCGCTGTGGCCCGACCTGACGCCGCAGATGGACGCGCCTGCGGACGCCGCATGAGCGGCCTGGACGCGCTGCGCTTCGACAATCGCTTCGTCCGCGAGCTGCCGGGGGACCCGGAGCAGGGATACCGGCGTCGCGAGGTTCGAGGCGCGGTGTGGTCGCCGGCCCAGCCCACGCCCGTTGCCGCGCCGACGCTGCTGGCGCATTCGCCCGACGTCGCGGCGCTGCTGAATCTGGAAGAGGCGGATGTCGCGTCCCACGCCTTCGCGCAGGTGTTCGGCGGCAATGCCCTGTTGCCGGGCATGCAGCCTTACGCCGGCAACTACGGCGGCCACCAGTTCGGCCAGTGGGCGGGCCAGCTTGGCGACGGCCGCGCCATCACCCTGGGCGAAGTGATCAATGCGCGGGGTGAACGCTGGGAGCTGCAGCTCAAGGGCGCCGGACCGACGCCGTATTCGCGTACCGCCGACGGGCGCGCGGTGCTCCGCTCGTCTATCCGCGAGTTCCTTTGCAGCGAGGCCATGCACCATCTCGGCGTACCGACGACGCGCGCCCTGAGCCTGGTCGGTACCGGCGAACAGGTGGTGCGCGACATGTTCTACGACGGTCACCCGAAAGCGGAACCCGGCGCGATCGTCTGCCGCGTGGCGCCGTCGTTCCTGCGCTTCGGCCATTACCAGTTGCCGTCCTCGCGCGGCGAAACCGATCTCCTGCGCGCGCTGGTGGATTTCACGCTCCGCCGCGATTTTCCCCACCTGTCCGGCGAAGGCGAGGCGCTGTATGCCGCGTGGTTCGCCGAGGTCTGCGAACGCACGGCGGTGATGGTGGCGCACTGGATGCGCGTGGGATTCGTCCATGGGGTGATGAACACGGACAACATGTCGGTGCTTGGCCTGACCATCGACTACGGCCCCTACGGCTGGGTCGATGACTATGATCCGGACTGGACGCCGAACACCACCGATGCGCAGGGCCGTCGCTACCGCTTCGGCTGGCAGCCGCGCGTGGCGGGCTGGAACCTCACCCGGTTCGCCCATGCACTCTCGCCCCTGTTCGAAGGCGTGGACGCGTTGCAGGACGGGCTGCAGGCCTTTGCCGATACCCATGCGGCCGAGGAACGCGAGACCGTCGCGCGCAAGCTGGGCCTGGCGGCATGTCGCGACGGCGATCTCGAGCATATGCAGGATCTGCAGGCGTTGTTGCAGCAGTGCGAGGTCGACATGACCCTGTTCTTCCGTGCACTGATCGATGCGGACCTGGGCGATGCCTCGCTGGCTTCGTTCGACGACGCGTTCTACGACGCCGGCAAGCGCGAACGCGTGGCGCCAGCGCTCCGCGATTGGCTGGCAGCGCACGCGCGCCGGCTCGACGATGATCCGCTCGATCCCGCGACGCGCCGCGAGCGCATGCGCCTGGCCAACCCCCGCTACGTGCTGCGGAATTACCTGACGCAGCAGGCGATCGAGGCGGCCGAAGGCGGCGACCTGTCCGGGGTACACGATCTGCTGACCGTCATGCGCCGGCCCTACGACGACCAGCCCGGCCGCGAGCGGTTCGCGCAGCGCCGGCCGGACTGGGCACGTGACCGTGCGGGATGTTCGATGCTGTCGTGTAGTTCATAGGGCGTGATGACAGGTGTGGGAGCGACGTGAGTTGCGATCGCTTTCCCTGCTCCGTCATCGCGACTCACGTCGCTTCCACAACGGCATATGCCGCGAGGTAGGATGGCGGACCCCACGCGGAGCGCTGGCGCATGCTCACCGTCCACCACCTCAACAACTCCCGTTCCCAGCGCGTGCTCTGGCTGCTCGAGGAACTGGGCTTGGATTACGCCGTGGTGCGCTACCAGCGCGACCCGAAGACAATGCTGGCGCCACTGGAATTGAAGAAGGTGCATCCATTGGGCAAATCCCCGGTGGTCGTGGATGGCGATCACGTGCTGGCCGAGTCCGGCGCGGTGCTCGAATACCTGGTGGAACGCTACGACGCCGCGCGCCGGTTCGCGCCGTCGCCGGGCACCGCCGAGCACCTGCGCTATCGCTACTGGCTGCACTATGCCGAAGGCTCGGCGATGCCGCCGATGCTGCTGAGCCTGGTGTTCTCGCGCCTGAAGAAAGCCCCCATGCCCTTCTTCGCACGGCCGGTGGCACGCGGCATCGCCGACAAGGCGATGAGGACCTTCGTCGGGCCCCAGGTGAAGCTGCACCTAGATTACATGAACGCCGAACTGGGCAAGGCCGCGTGGTTCGCGGGCGATCAGTTCAGTGCGGCCGACATCCAGATGAGTTTCCCGGTGGAAGCGGCGGCCGTGCGCGCCGGACTCGATGCTTACCCGAACCTCGCCGGCTTCCTGCAGCGCATCCATTCGCGACCCGCTTACCAGCGTGCCCTGGCCCAGGGCGGCCCGTTCGACCTGATGGGCTGAGCGGGATACAGCATCCCGCACGCGGCGGTGGAATCCGTCGCCGCGGATCCCCATGACGATGTCATCGTCATCGCAAGGCCGTTCCATGATCCCGTATTCGCTCCTCGATCTTGCCCCCGTCTGCGAGGGCAGCGACACCACGCAGGCGTTCGTCCACATGCGCGACCTGGCGCAGCACGCCGAGCGCTGGGGCTACACCCGCTACTGGCTGGCCGAGCACCACAACATGCCGGGCATCGCCAGCGCCGCGACGGCCGTGTTGATCGGTCACGTCGCCGGTGCGACGTCGACGATCCGCGTCGGTTCCGGCGGCATCATGCTGCCGAACCATTCACCGCTGCAGGTGGCCGAGCAGTTCGGCACGCTCGCGTCGCTGTATCCCGGCCGCATTGACCTCGGCCTGGGTCGCGCACCGGGCACCGACCAGGCGACCGCACGCGCCTTGCGGCGCTACTTCGACAGTGCCGAGCAGTTCCCGCAGGACGTGCAGGAAGTGCTGCGCTACTTCGAGCCGGCACAGGACGGGCAGGCCGTGCGTGCCGTGCCGGGTGCGGGACTCGAGGTGCCCGTGTGGCTGCTCGGTTCCAGCCTGTTCGGCGCGCAACTCGCGGCCGCGCTGGGCTTGCCCTATGCGTTCGCATCGCATTTCGCGCCCGACGCGATGGACCAGGCGCTCTTGCTGTACCACCGCGATTTCCGTCCCTCGAAGCGTCTGGCCAAGCCGCACGCGATGCTCGCCCTGAACGTCGTGGCCGCCGAGACGGACGAGGAAGCGCGCTACCTGTTCACCACCCAACAGCAGGCCTTCGTCAACCTGCGTCGAGGCCGTGCGGGACGGGTGCCGCCGCCGATCGACGACATCGAGGCCTTCTGGGAGCCGCACGAAAAGGCCGGCGTCGCGCAGGCGCTGGCGTGCGCGGTCGTCGGCAGCCGCGATACCGTGCGCAAGGGCATCGCCGACTTCATCCAGCGGCATCGCCCGGATGAGCTGATGCTGACCGCCAACATCTTCGACCACGGCAAGCGCCTGCGTTCGTTCGAGATCGCCGCCGACGTCATGTCGTAGCGTGCGCCACGCGCACGACCGCAACGATGAGGGCCATCGCAGTCGTGCCCGCAGCGCACGCTACATGGTGCCCCGCTGGATGAAGGGCACGCGCTCGTAGAGCCTGCGCTCGCCGCCACGCGGATCGTCCTGCAGGGACGATTCGTCGTCGAACACCATGGTCTGCCGCTGTGGCAGGGTGTATGGACGCCATGCGGGGATGCCCGCATGGTTCGGGTCGCCGTGGCGGGCGAGGGCGATCAACGCATCGCTCATGCGCGCCGCCATGGCGCGGGCGCGGGCGTCGGTCCCTGTCTTCGATCCTTCTTTCGCGATGTTGTCGAACACCAGCGGAATGTCGAGCGTGTGGAACGCGCGCAGCTTTCCACCGTCTGCCGGCGAACGCCAGTCGAGTTGGTAGACCCACGCCGGCGATCCTTGTCGCGCGCGCGCTTCGGCCTCGACGATGGCGCCGCGCCATGAGCGCCCGGCGGTGGTCGCCGCGAAGAAGACCTCCGACGGCGTGTAGTCCGGATACAGGCGCCGGTATTCGGAGATCACCACGTCTGGTGACACATCCACGAACTGCTGCTCGCGGAGCTTCTGCGGGAGCTGTTCCCAGGTCAGGCTGAAGTTCGCCGGATCGTTGCCCAGGAAGGCGCGCGTCTCGTCGCGCGTATTGCCGATGACCATCGGGATGCCGGCGGACTGCGCGGGCGCATCGGGGTAGAACGGATGCCGCGGAAGCTGGTGCGTATCCAGCACAGGGCCGAAGTAGAGCGCGGTGTCCTCCACGCGCGACGGGTCGCGCACCCGCGTGGCGTCCAGAAGGCGGGCCATCGGCATCGTCAGCAGGCGATCCACATCGCGAGGGCCCAGGCCCAGTTCGGCCATGAACAGCGCCGTGCGCTGCGCGGCGGCGCGCGGGCCGGCCGCGGTGACCTGCTGGCCGCTCATCGTCATCGCCTTGTGGAACAGGCGATCGGCCTCCGGCATGGCCATCAGCGTGGCGATCTTGGCGCCGCCGCCGGACTGGCCGAACACGGTGACGTTGTCAGCATCGCCACCGAATGCATGTGCGTGCTCGCGGACCCAGCTCAGCGCGTCGATCAGATCGAGCTGCCCGACGTTGCCCGACTCCCGCACGCGCTCGTCGCCGCTTTCGCCCAGATAGAGGTAGCCGAACGCGTTGAGCCGATGATTGACGGTGACGACGACGACGTCGCCACGAAGACAGAGGTTCGCGCCGTCGTAGAGCGGATGCGAGCCTGAGCCGTTGTTGTAGCCGCCGCCATGGATGTAGACCAGTATCGGGCGCTTCCCACCATCGCGTAGAGCCGGCGTGTAGACGTTCAGGAACAGACAGTCTTCGCTGACCGGTTGCCCGTCGGCGTCACCGCGCTGCGGAGCCGAGGCGCCGAAGCGGGAGGCATCCCGCACGCCCGTCCAGCCGGTCTCGCGCAGGGCGCGCTGGAAGCGTCGGCGGGTGGTGTCGCCGGCGTAAGGAATGCCGCGGAACACCTGGACGCCGCCGTCGGTGGTCCCTGCAACGCGGCCACTGCGTGTCGTGGCGAC
The DNA here is from genome assembly GCF_002863005.1 of Pseudoxanthomonas sp. GTDB lineage: Bacteria > Pseudomonadota > Gammaproteobacteria > Xanthomonadales > Xanthomonadaceae > Pseudoxanthomonas_A. Next base: position 17,061 of record NZ_PKDG01000004.1, on the reverse strand, counting down.
GGGTTGGCGCTGCGCGCTGGCGCCGAAGGGCAACGTGGAGGCCAGCAGGGCCAGCCCGGACGTGCCGGCGACCTGCGCCAGGAACTGCCGACGGGAAGGAGGAGGGGAGGCCGCCATGGAAACCTTGTGATGACACCGGTTTCCAGAGGCTAACAAACCGCTCCCGGACAGAAACGCCGCACTGCGTCAGACGGCCGTGCCCGCAGCATGGCCCGATGCCCACGCCCACTGGAAGTTGTAGCCGCCCAGCCAGCCGGTGACATCCAGCACTTCGCCGACGAAGAACAGGCCGGGCACACGCTTGGACATCATCGTGCTGCTGGAGACGCCGTCGGTGTCCACGCCCCCGAGGGTCACTTCGGCCGTGCGATAGCCCTCGGTTCCGCTGGCGACCAGCGGCCAGTCGGCGATCAGGGCGGCGGCCTCTTTCAGCTGGGGAGCGTTGAACTGCTTCATCGGGCGGTTGGGCAGCCAGACCTCGCACAGGCGCTGCGCGAAACGACGTGGCAACGCGTCGGACAGGACGGTCTTCAGTTCGGCATCCGGCCGCTGCTGCTGTTGTGCCTGCAGCCATGCCAGCGTGTCGCGGTCCGGCAGCAGGTCCAGGCGCAGGTCGTCGCCCGGCTGCCAGTACGAGGAGATCTGCAGGATCGACGGGCCGCTGACGCCGCGGTGGGTCAGCAGCATGAAGTTGCGGAAGCGCGCCTTGCCGCAGCGTGCCTCGACCGGGAACGACACGCCGCTCAGGTCGGCCAGGCGCTCCTGGTGCTTGCCGCTCAGCGTTAGCGGCACCAAGCCGGCGCGCGTAGGCAGCACGTCGTGGCCGAACCGGCGCGCAAGATCGTAGCCGAAACCGGTCGCGCCCATGCTCGGGATGGACAGTCCGCCGGTGGCCACCACCAGCGACGGCGCGGCCACGCGCCCCAGCGGGGTGTCCAGGCGGAACACGCCGTCCGTCTGTTCGACGTTACCGACACTGCAGCCCGTCTCGATATGCACGCCGGCGGCCAGGCATTCGTCCACCAGCAGCTTCACGATCAGCTTGGACGAGACATCGCAGAACAGCTGCCCGAGTTCCTTCTCGTGGTAGGCGATGCGGTGTTGCTCGACCAGTGCGATGAAATCGCCCGGCGTTTAGCGCGCCAGCGCCGACTTGCAGAAGTGCGGATTGGCGGAAAGGAAGTTGGCCGGCGTGGTGCCGGTATTGGTGAAGTTGCAGCGCCCGCCGCCGGACATCAGAATCTTCTTGCCGACCTTGTTGGCGTGTTCGATCACCAGCACGCGCAGGCCGCGCCGGCCGGCGGTCAAGGCGGCCATCAGGCCGGCCGCACCGCCTCCGACCACCAGTACGTCGTGGGTGGGCGCCATGCGGTCAGGCGGCCCGCGCGAGACCCGCCTGGCGGACGGTCGGCGTGATGGCGACCACCTGGTCGTCGGTCATCCATTGCATCTCGCCGTCCTGGATCATCACGTTGAAGCGCATGCTGCGGACCATGAGCGCCGTGATGGCAGCCACCGACTCGGGCGCGATGTCCAGCACGGTCAGGTTGCGGTGACGGGCCAGCAATGCCGCATTCCTGTCCCACCACAGGTCGGCGGCGCGCCCCCCGTAATTGACCACGATGACCTCGTGGGCCCGCCCGCACGCCTTGCGGATACGCGATTCGTCGGGCTGGCCCAGGTCGATCCACTGTTCGATCAACCCCGTGTAATCCTTGCGCCACAGGTCGGGCTCTTCCTCGTTGCTGAGGCCCTTGCCGAATTCCAGGCGGTCCTGCGCCATCAGGGCGAAGGCGATCAGCCGGACCATCAGCCGCTCATCGGTTTCGGACGGGTGCTGCGCCAAGGTCAGGTTGTGGGTGCCGTAGTAGTGGCGGTCCATGTCGCTGATCTGCAGTTCGGCTTTGACGACGGTGGACTTGAGCGCCATGGCAGGGGTTCGGAAAACGGGGCGCCATGATACGCCGGCGGCGGAGCCTGCCCGCCGTCGGCTGCAATCGGTTAAAGCCTGCCGGGAAAGAGCCCTGTTCAGCTTTCTTGCAAAAGGGATTCGCTTTTACATGAAAAGCCCGGTAGAGTGCGCGGCACTGTGCTTGCCAGGGTCACCGTGAATCGTGAGCCTGATGCGGTAGATACATCTGCTACATCTTCCCGCTTTACCAACGCCTGCAAACCCAGTCCCGTCCCGGTCATATGCCGGGGTTGTGGTCCTTTCATCCATGTTTCAGGAGTTAGTAAAGATGTCTGATCGTCAGACCGGTACCGTCAAGTGGTTCAACGACGCCAAGGGCTTCGGCTTCATCACCCCGCAGAGCGGCCCCGACCTGTTCGTGCACTTCCGCTCGATCCAGGGCAATGGCTTCAAGTCGCTGAAGGAAGGCCAGTCGGTCTCCTTCGTCGCCGTGCAGGGCCAGAAGGGCATGCAGGCCGACCAGGTGCAGCCGCTGTAATCCAGCGCTGAACCCGATGGTTCAAGAAGACGCCGGTGCGCAAGCGCCGGCGTTTTTGTTTGTGGGCAGGAATTCGCACGATCCGTAGGACCACCCCATGGGTGCGATGCTGTTGCCTTGTGATCCTGAAAAAAGCATCGCGCCCATGGGGCGCTCCTACAGGGCTGCAGGGTGTCAGAGCTTGCGCACGCGGAAGCTGCGGCCCTTGATCTTGCCGGCGTTGAGCCGCGACAGCGCGGCGGCGGCCTTGTCGCGTGCGACCGCCACATAGGTACGCGTCGGGAAGACGTTGATCTTGCCGATGGCAGACGCCGACAGGCCCGCATCGCCGGTCAGTGCGCCCAGTACATCGCCCGGCCGCAGCTTGTCGGTCTTGCCGGCGTCGATCCGCAGCGTGGTCATCGCGGCCGGAGGCGCAGTGTTGGCCTTGGGGGCGGGCGGTGCGTTGCGGTCCCACAACAGGGGAGCGCCGAGCCGTTCCTCGATGACCGCTGCGCGTGGCAGCTCGCGCGGTGTGCACAGGCTGATCGCCAGGCCATCGCGTCCGGCACGGCCGGTGCGGCCGATGCGGTGCACATAGGTGTCCGCGTCGCTGGGCATGTCGTAGTTGACCACCAGCGCCAGGTCCTCGATGTCCAGGCCGCGCGCAGCGACGTCGCTGGCGACCAGCACGTTGCAGCTGCGGTTGGCGAAGCGCACCAGCACCTCGTCGCGGTCGCGCTGCTCCATGTCGCCGTGCAGGGCGAGTGCGGAGAAGCCGAAGTGCTGCAATGAGATCGCGACTTCGTCCACGTCCTTGCGCATGTTGCAGAAGACCACCCCGGACTCGACGCGATGCTGCGCGAGCAGTCCCGCCAGCGTGGTCTGCTTGCGCGCGGGATCGACCTGCAGGAAACGCTGCTCGATCGCCGACTGCGCCTGTGGTGCGTCCACCGTCACTTCGAGGGGGTCGCGCAGCGTGTTGCGGGCGATGTCGCGGATGGCGTCGGTGAAGGTGGCCGAGAACAGCAGGCTCTGGCGGTCCTTCGGGGTCTTGCCGGTGATCTCGCGGATAGGCTCCTCGAATCCCATGTCGAGCATGCGGTCGGCCTCGTCGAGCACCAAGGTGCGCACGCCGCCCAGATGCAGCGCTTTCTTGCGCAGCAGTTCCTGGATGCGCCCGGGCGTACCGACGACCACCTGCGGGTCGTGCGCCTCCAGCGAGCGCAACTGGGGTTCGAGCGGCATGCCGCCGCACAGCGTCAGCACTTTCAGGTTGGGAAGTCCGACCGCGAGTTTGCGCAGTTGCTGCGCGACCTGGTCGGCCAGTTCGCGCGTCGGGCACAGCACCAATGCCTGGGTGCGCACGATGGCGATATCCAGCCGGTGCAGCAGCCCCAGGCCGAACGCGGCGGTCTTGCCGCTGCCGGTCGGCGCCTGCGCGATGACGTCGCGGCCGTCGAGGATGGCGGGCAGGCTGCGGGCCTGGATCGGGGTGGGCTGGGTGTAGCCGAGCGCCTGGACGCCCTGCTGCAGGCCGGGCGCCAGCGGAAGAGAGGTGAAATCGAGCATGCCGCATTTTCGCAGATAGCGGCGATCGCTGCCCGGCACCGCTACTGGAGGTCGGGAAAGTCCTCTTCCGGCAACGCGATGAAGGCCCAGAACGGCACGTCATCCACCGCCCAGGCCTGCGAGGCCTCGTCGAGCACGTCGAGCAGGGTGTCGAAATCCGCCTCGGCGCGGTCGCGCAGTTCATGCGCCTGCTCGAACAGCAGTACGTAACCCGGCGCTTCAAGCCAGGACAGGTCGCGCAGGCTGTCCGACAGCGCGTCCCAGTTGCGGCCCGATGTCTGCGGGAAATCCAGCACCGTCGCGATTCGGAGCAGCAGCGCGGACTTGCCGTCGCAGCCGGACAGGTCGATGCGGCGTGCCAGCAGGCCGGCATCGCGGCCGACGGCGGCCAAGGGGCCGAGGTCGTCTTCGGTAACGAAGAACACACCGGCGCGGGCGGGATCGGCAAGGCCGGGGTCGAAACCGGAGTCGCTCATCGCGCCGCTCCGCTGCCGATCTCGAAACGCCGGAAGCTCTCGTAGTGGTCGTCACTGTAGTAGTACTCGCGCGGAGGTTGCCCGCCGGCGACGATGCGGCGCTCGCCCCGGTGGTCCAGCCCCGGCGTGTCGACCGTGTACTCGCGGTAGTAACCTCGCTCCCGGCGCGGCAGGCGTCCTTCGCGGTTCTGGAACACGCTGCCGTCCTGCCGATGCGGGAAGGGGCCGCCGCGCTGTATCAGCGCGAGCGTCTGCCGTGCTTCCGGCGGCAGGAAGGCGGGCAGCGCGTCCGCGTCGCGAGCGGACGGTGCGGGCGTCGCCGGAGGCGCGACGTCGGGCACGTTGCCGGCCAGATCGCGGGGGCGTGTGTGTTCAACCGGCGGCAGCGCCAGCACGGCGCTGGTGTGCTTCGGATCGGGAGCGGCGTCGCGGGTGGCCGTAGCGGCGGCGGGAGCCTCGTCGCTTTGGGACCACCACCACGCACCCGCGCCGAGTACGAGCAGCGCAAGGAAGGCGAAGAGGGGAAGGCGTTGGCGGTTCTGGCGGCGTGCGCGGGAACGTCGACTCATGCGTGCATCATTCCGTCAGGAAGCGGCCGCAGCCGCGGTAGGTGTTGTCGCCGACCGTCAGGATCACGGAGGCCGGATAGGTGTTGTCGCTCATGCCGTCGTTGCAGCTTTCCTTCTTCGTGACGAGCGACACGGCCCGGCCATCGCCGGTACTGCCGGCGTAACCCTCGGCCGTCCTGCGGGCCTGCGGAACGTCGACCCTCTGTTCGCCATAGTCCAGTTCGGCCTGCAGCCGGGGCATTTCACCGCCGCCGACCTCGACCGACCAGCCAGGCTCGGTGCCCAGCCCGCGGAACACGCTGCCACGCGCCTTCGCGGCATCCCAGGGCGAGCCCTGTTCCGCGGCGAGGCAGGGCACCGCAGGCTCGCCCACAAGCGTCAGGGTAGCGTCCGTACCCTGGCTCCAGAACGTGTTGCCTGCGGCATCGGCATACCGCGTGCCGGATGCGCTCGTGGCATGGGGCAGGGTCAGGACGTCGCCACCGATATCCAGCGCCACCTGGTGCTTCGCGGTGTCGGGGCGGACGCCGATGCGCTGGTCGCCGCATTGCCAATAGGTGGTGCCGATCGGCGGGGTCGGTTCGGCGCCTGCCTGCACCATCCGGAATTCCACGGGTGACGTCGCGCCTGGCGTGACCGGCACGCGCGTGTCGGTGACGAACCAGAGCCTGCCTTCGGCATCGCGCAGGCCGGCATGCAGGCCGTACTGCCCGTTGCGGCGGAGCTTGGAGGCGTCATAGGGCAGGGAGAAGGCGAACGGTGGGCCCTGGAGGTCGGTGAAGTCCGCACGCGCGACGATGGCGGCCGGCGTGTCGGCCAGCTGGTTGTCGATCAACTCCACGCTCAGCACCGCGCCCGGCGGTGGCGCTATCCGTTGCAGATACGTCGCCCGCCCTTCGATCACGGTCGCAGGCGGCGTCGCGGCTGGTGCGTCATCGGCGGCCGGCGCGACAGGCGGCGACTGGCACGCTGCCAGCACCAGCAGGCAGGCGGTGGTCAGCAAAGGACGGAACATGACGTGCTCCCCGCAGGTGATGGCCCGTCAGCTTACCGATGGCGGACGTAATGGTCCGTCAACGCAGGGAGCGTCGATACGCGGACGTTTCTCCATGCCCGGCGCATGCGCGCATGCGTCGCCGCTGCGGGCCCAGCGTGGGGTTGACCCTTCGGGCTGGGCTGCGCACGCTGTCCGCACCCGAGCGGAGGCCGGACATGAGCGAACCCGTCACGATCATCGGCAACTACCTGTCGCCGTATGTGCGCAAGGTGCTGGTCTGTCTCGAACTGAAGGGCATCCCGTACCGGATCGATCCCATCGCACCGTTCGTCGGCAACGAGGAGTTCAGTCGCCTGAGTCCGCTCCGGCGCATCCCCGTGCTGCTGGATGGCGGGCTGGTCCTCAACGACTCCACGGTGATCTGCGAATATCTGCAGGACCGCTATCCCGACCCGTCGCTGTATCCGTCAGGCGCCGTGCCGCGGGCCCAGGCGCGTTGGCTCGAGGAATATGCGGACTCCCAGCTGGGCGACGTCATCGTCTGGCGCATGTTCTTCCAGAAAGGCGTGCGGCGCTTTCTCTTCAATGAAGGTACCGACGACGATGTCGTCCGCAAGGCCCGCGACGAAGAACTGCCCGTTGCGTTGGACTATCTGGAGTCGCAGCTGCCGGAGCGGGGCTGGATCTTCGGCGAGCTTTCGATCGCCGACATCACGCTTGCCGCCTTCTTCCGCAACGCCGTCTTCGTGTGTCATGACGTCGATGCGTCGCGGTGGCCGCGCGTGGCCGGGTTGCTGGAACGCGCCTGGGCGCTGTCCGCGTTCCAGACGCTGGCGACGTACGAGAACGACATGCTGCGTACCCCGCTGGACCAGCAGCGCAGCGTACTCGCAGCGATGGGCGCACCGCTCACCGAAACGACTCTCGGCAATGCGCCGGCACGCTACGGGATGCGGCGGCTGGCCTGAGCGCGCGCCTTGCCATGCCGACGGGCTGGCGCGGATCACGACCGCATGGCGAAAGCTCGGTGAACGTCGGTGGCCGCGCTGGCTGCAGGGTCCCGACATGCGCCGCGGCTGAAGGAGCGTCAGGGCTAAGGCGCCGTGTCGATGCGCAACACCGGATACAGCTGGTAGCGCTCGTCCCATGACGGATGCCTGCGGTAGAAAAACTCCAGCCGCGCGGCGGGATCGGCCGCGAAGGCCTTGTCTTCGCGCAGCCTGCGCTCGAACTCGGCCTTGATCGCGGGGTCGCGCAGCATCTCGCGCGCCACGCTTTCGGCCACATAGTCCTCCATGTACTCCTTGCGCTCGAAGGCGTTGTTGAAACGGCCCCAGGCTAGCAGGGAATCGGGTGCCAGCGGCTCCAGCAACGCCATCACCAGGCGCGCCTTGGCCTGCGCGATCGGAACGAACAGCGCGCCGCTGGGCGTGGTGCGCGCTTCGCGCGCCCACTCGCCCTCGACGGTCAGGCGCTGGTGCGTCTCCACGGAAGCGCTACCGAAGCTGCTCTTCGTCGCGCGGAACGCCTGCGCGTCGCCCTGCCACGGCTTGCCGAGCAGGCGGTACTCAACCCCATGCGTCTTCAGAACGGGCGCGACCCAGGCGGCTTCCGCGGCGGGGACCAGATAGCCGCCACGCGGTGCCTCCACGACGACGCCGGGACGGATGTCGTCCTTCAGCGGCACCTTCCAGATCTGCGGTGTGTTCTCGTCATAGCGCGTCATCAACGCGCCCGAGACGTCGGACTTCGTCCGGGTGTAGGCATAGCCACGGAAGTCGACCGTGCGGGACGTCGGGGCCGCGGCCCAGGTCAGCGGCTCAGCGGTGCCGGCCAGCTGCGTGGCGGAAGCATCCGCCTGCTTCGCGGCGGCGTACCACGCAGCGCCATCACGGGCGACGTGCTCCAACACCGAGACGACGGTGTTGCGGGTAATCCGCACGCGTACCGGGTACTCCTTCCACGAGTGCGTTTCCACCAGCATGCCGATGCGGTTGCGCAGCAGGAAATAGCCGTGGGAGAAGCGCGGCGGTGGCACGCTGTCCTCGAAGCCGGAGGTGGGATCGTCCTGCACCACGAACGAAGGGTAGTAGGGCAGCGGCAGCGACCCCTGCTTCGCCAGATCGTCGATCACGCCGCTGCGCAATGCGAGGCCGGCTTTGCGCAATCCGGCATCGCCGGCATGCACCGGCTCCACTTGGATGGAGATGTCGTGTTCGAACTGGGCACCATTGGTCGCATGCAGGTCCACGGCGACGATCGGGTCCCAACGCTGCACCAGCTGCAGCATGGCCTGCATTTCCGGCGTGTCCGCCTTCACGTAGTCGCGGTTGAGGTTGTAGTTCTGCGCGGTGGTCCGCCAGCCCATTTCCTTCGGGCCGCGCTGGTTGGGTCGGTTCCAGGCGCCGAAACGCTCGTGGCCATCGACGTTGAACACCGGCACGAACACCCAGACCAGTTTGTCGAGGGCGCCTGCGGCTGCCTTGCCTTCCAACACCTCGCGTAGCGCGAGGAAGCCCGCATCCTTGCCATCGATCTCGCCGGCGTGGATGCCGCCTTGCACGAGCACGACGGGCAACTGGCGGCGCTGTGCCTGTTCCGGCGTGAGCGCACCGCTAGTGGAGGCGACCAGCGCCTTCATCGGCCGACCCTCCGGCGTGGTGCCGAACGTGGTGCAGCGCACGGCCTTCGGATACTGCCGCGCGAAGGCATCGCAGAGCGCGACCACTTCATCGTACCGCCCGGTGTCGACGAATCCCGAACGCTCGGACGCCGTGGTGAGGGCAGGCTGGGCCTGCGCGAGCGGCACGAGGGCCAGCAACAGCGTGGTGCAGAGCGGTCGCAGCATGGTCATATCCTGAACAGGGCAGGGCGCATGATGCCCGGCAATCGCGGTCAGTCCCAGCCCCTGTCGGACGGGCGAATGCAGGTCTGGCGGTTCGACCCGCCGCAGCCCGATACGGTAACCTTCCGGGACTTTTTCACCGGAAGATCGGATGAGCACGACCGCAGAAGCCAGCCCGGGCCGCATGCCCCGCCAGATTCCCTACATCATCGGCAACGAGGCGTGCGAACGGTTCAGCTTCTACGGGATGCGCAACATCCTGGTGCCGTTCCTGATCAGTTCGGTGCTGCTGGCGTACCTGCCCGACCAGGCGGCGCGCGAGGGTGCGGCGAAGGATCTTTTCCACAGTTTCGTCATCGGTGTCTATTTCTTCCCGCTGCTGGGCGGTTGGCTGTCGGACCGCTACTTCGGCAAATACAACACCGTCCTGTGGTTTTCGCTCATCTACTGCGCGGGCCATGCGTGCCTGGCACTGTTCGAGAGCAACGCCACCGGTTTCTATACCGGCCTGTTCCTGATTGCGCTGGGGTCTGGCGGCATCAAGCCGCTGGTGGTGACGTTCTGCGGCGACCAGTTCGACCAGACCAACAAGAGCAAGGCGAAGGTCGTCTTCGATGCGTTCTACTGGATCATCAACTTCGGTTCGTTCTTCGCCTCGCTGCTGATGCCGCTGGTGCTGCGCAACTGGGGAGCGGCGTGGGCGTTCGGTATCCCGGGCATCCTGATGTTCATCGCCACGCTGATCTTCTGGGCGGGGCGCAAGAAGTACGTCAATGTGCCGCCGTCGCGCGGAACCGACCCGGACTCTTTTCTTAACATCGTGCGTAGCGCGCTGTTGGGCAACGAGCGTGGCCTGGGCACCGCGATCGCCGCCGTTGGCGTGATCGGCGCCGCGGCGATGCTGGTGCTGTGGGCGTTGAAGTTCGCAGGGGTTGGCCTCTGGCCCGACGCCTGGGGTTTCGTGATTACCGCTTGCCTCGCGCTCGGCGCCATCATTGCCGGCGTCGGTTTCGGCGCATCGTTGCAGCTCGAACGGGCGCGTGGCCTGCACCCGGATGCCGCCATCGAAGGCGTTCGTTCGGTGCTCCGCATCCTGATCGTATTCGCCCTGGTCACGCCCTTCTGGTCGCTGTTCGACCAGAAGGCGTCGACCTGGGTCATCCAGGGCCGGGCGATGTTCGTGCCGGGCGACGCATGGTGGTGGCCCAGCTTCCTGATCCAGCCGCCCACCGCGTTGATGGGCACCGAGGAATATACGAAGCAGATATCCGCGGCCGCTGCGCAGATGCAGTCGCTCAACCCGCTGATGGTCATGCTGCTGATCCCGTTCAACAACCTGGTGCTGTACCCCGCACTGCGGAAGATGGGCTTCAACGTCACCGCGCTGCGCCGCATGGGGTGGGGCATCGCGATCTCCGCGTTGTCCTGGATCGTGGCAGGCCTGCTGCAGCTGCAGATGGACGACGGTGAAAAGGTCTCGCTCGCATGGCAGGCGTTGCCTTATCTGTTGCTGACCTTCGGCGAAGTGCTGGTGTCGGCGACGGCGCTGGAGTTCGCCTACAGCCAGGCCCCGATGGCGATGAAGGGCGTGATCATGGCGTTCTGGTACCTCACCAGCACCTTCGGCGGCTTGTGGGTGCTGCTGACGAATGCCAGCGTGCGCGACCCGGCCGTGATCGGCTGGATCCAGGGGCAGGGCTGGACCGAGAACGCGTTCCTGATGTTCTTCTTCGCTGGCTTCGCGTTCGTCGCGGCGCTGGCGTTCGCGCTGTACGCACGTACGTATCCGATGCAGGACAACTACCGCACCGCGGCCTGAGGAACCAGCATGACCGCCCCCATCACCCTGCTGCTGATCGCGGCGACCTGCGTGGTGAGCCTCATCGCGCTGCGCACGCCATCGCTGTTGATGCGACTGATCCTGTGGCCGCCGGCCATCGATCGCCACCGTCAGTACGACCGGCTGGTGACGTATGGCTTCATCCACGCCGACATCTGGCACCTGTTCTTCAACATGTTCACGCTGTTCTTCTTCGGGCGCCAGATCGAAGGCTGGATGGCCGAGCAGAAGGGGCCGTGGGTTTTCCCGCTGTTCTACTTCTCGGCACTGGTGGTGTCGATCCTGCCAACCTACCTGAAGCACCAGAAGGACCCGAATTACCGCAGCCTGGGCGCGTCCGGTGCGGTGTCGGCGGTGCTGTTCGCCTTCATCCTGCTGGCCCCCTGGGCTACGATCGGGGTGTTCTTCATTCCCATGCCGGCCATCGTGTTCGCCGTGCTGTACATCGCTTACAGCATCTGGATGGACAAGCGCGGCGGCGACAACATCAACCATGGTGCCCACCTGGCGGGTGCCGCCTACGGGGTGCTTTTCCTGGTGGTGATGGATGCGGAGGTGGTGCAACACTTCCTGCAGGAGCTCTCGCGCCCGAGCTTCGGTTAAGCCGACCTTGCGGCTTTGCTCACCTGCATTGAAGGTGGGCCATGCTATCCCGGGGTCGTGTCCCACCCGTGGAGCCGCACATGGCGACCCGCAAAGCTGTAGCGAAAAAGGCAGTCAAGAAAGTCGCAGGCAAGGCAGCGTCCAGTAAGCGCGCAAGCAAACCCGTAAAGAAGGTCCCGGCCAAGACCTCCGCCAGAACGGTGACGGCCAAGAAGACCGCGCCGAGGAAGACTGCGACCAAGAAGGCCGCAACCAAGAAGGCCGCAACCAAGAAGGCCGCAACCAAGAAGGCCGCAACCAAGAAGGCCGCGAAGCAGGCGCCGACATCTCCGGCAACGAAGAAGGCGGCACCCAACGTAGCGAAGAAGACCACAGGCATTGCCGCCCCGAGGAAAGCGGTCGAGCAGCCAGCCAGGAAGGCGGTTTCGAAGGCGGCGAAAAAGGTCGCCGCAACAACGGTAGCGCGGCGGACGCCGAGCGTACGCAAGGGGACGACAAAGAAGGCGACCGCGCGCAAACGTGCGCCCCGGAAGATTACCCCGGCGCAGGCGCTGGCCAACGCCCGGTCGTTGCTCGAGCAGAAGCAGGCGCATGATCGGCAGCCCGCGTCATGGCAGCAATTGGACCAGGATGGGCAGGGTGCCACGGCGACAGCGGGCTTCGTATCGAACGAGGCGGCTGACAAGGCGATGGAACTGCATGCTGCGGAAAGCCGGCTCAAAGCGATCCAGGGCAGCGCAGGCACGCAGGATCGTCGCAACCAGGGCAAACGGGATAATCGCGGCGAATAGTGAACCGCGGCGGGATCGATGGGAGGGAATGTTTCGTTCTGCCTGCTTCGACGAAGCAGGTGGGACGGGACTCCGACGCGGCAGTCACACCCGAAGGCGGACCCCTGCGCCGCGCCGGAGCACCCGATGAAGAGGTGCGGCGACTCAGTCCACCAGGGAATGCACGGCGTGTACGCCCGCCTTCTCGCTGCCGGAGTAGGCCGACATCAGGCGCTCGTACACGGCGTTGTTGAGGCGTTCGAATTCCCAGGCGTCGGTATGGCCGGTCACCGTGAGCTGGAACAGACCTTCCAGCAGGGTGAAATTGTTGGCGTTGGAGACGTCGGGCAGTGTGTCGATCAGGCTCATGGCGAAACTCCGAGAGGCAGGTCTATGGTCCGTACCTCGCAGCAATCGTGCCAACGTCGAAACTGCGAAGTCGATCACGCTCACTGGCGCTCCTCATGCCTTTCACAAGCATGAATGTGACGCGCTGCGTCCAGTTCTGCCACGGCGCCGGCTGGGCAGTGGGTCACAATGCCATTGAGCCCCTCACCACGGAGACGCCATGACCGACGACCTGCCTGCCTTCGACCTGCATCACGACGCGGACTCTCGCCGCTTTTCCACCCGCCTGGAGGGTCACGAAGCCGAACTCGTCTATTCCCTGCGGGACGGGCGCATGGTCATCGAGCACACGGGTGTGCCGGAGGCGATCGGCGGACGGGGGATCGCGGCCGCGCTGGTCAAGGCGGCGCTGGACCATGCACGGACACAGGGATGGCGCGTGGTGCCTGCATGTTCCTATTCCGCCGCGTACGTCCAGCGTCATCCCCAGTACGCTGATCTGGTGGATGCCTGAGCGTGATGGAGGCTGCACGGGCGCCGCCTTAGAATGATCGCCATCACACTCGGAAGGAGCCCGAACGTGTCACCCCCCCCCTTGTCACGCCACCTTTTCCCCCACGCGAGCCTGGTTCTGGTCGCCGCACTCGCACTGGCGGCCTGCCAGCGCGAGACGCCGCCGGCATCCGACGCGGCCGGCGAACCGCCGCCTCCCGTGGCCACGCCGGCGGCCACCGCCGGAGCGCCGGTCGAATTGAAGGATGTCATCGAAAGCAACGACCGCTATGTCATCGGCATCAGCTATCCCGCGGCCGTCAATCGCCATCCCGGGCTGGCGAAGGCGCTGTCGGACTACACGGCCGCCGAGCGCGCCGAACTGATGCAGGCCGTCGACGCCTTCGGCAACGACAAGCCGTCGGCACCCTACGAGCTTTCCCTGGCATTCGAGCAGGTAGTGGATACCCCGCAGATCGTCGCGGTGGCGGCGGATGGCAGCCGCTACACGGGCGGCGCACACGGCCAGCCGCTGATCGCGCGCTTCGTCTGGTTGCCGCAGCAGGACGCGCGCCTGACCGCGGCCGCGCTGATCCCCGGCACCAAGGGCTGGCAGGCCGTCAGCGACTACGTCCGCGAACAGCTGCACACCGCCGTGGTGAACCGTGCCGACGAGGACGAACTCGCCCCGGTGGACCGCGCCGCCCTGATCAAGAGCACGTTCCGGATGATCGACGAAGGCACCGAACCCGACGCTGCCAACTTCAGCGAATTCGTGCCGGTGCTGGATGCGGCAGGCCGCATCACGGCCCTTCGCTTCGTCTTCCCCCCCTACCAGGTGGGCCCGTACGCCGACGGTACGCAGACGGTGGACGTGCCTGCTGCCTTGCTGCTGCCGCACGTCGCCCCGGCGTACGCGGAGCTCTTCGCGCGCTGACCGACATGCCGCACGCCCGCTTCGAGCGCAGGATCGCAGACCTGTTGGCCGGAGCGGATGTGCGGATCGGGGGCGACCGCCCCTGGGATATCCGGATCCACGACCCCCGCTTCCATGCCCGGGTGCTGGGGCAGGGGTCGCTGGGATTGGGCGAAAGCTACATGGACGGCTGGTGGGACAGCCCCTCGCTCGATGGTCTGCTGTTCCGCCTGCTTGCCGCCGGCGTGGACGAACAGGTACACGGTGCAGGGGAGCTGTTCGATGCGCTGCGCGCCCGCCTGACCAACCTGCAGTCGCCGCATCGCAGTGGCGAAGTAGGGCGCCGCCATTACGACCTCGGCAACGATCTCTACGCCGCGATGCTGGGCCGCCGCCTGGTCTACAGCTGCGGCTACTGGCGCGACGCCACCGATCTCGACGCAGCGCAGGAAGCGAAGCTGGAGCTGGTCTGCCGCAAGCTCCGCCTGCTGCCTGGCATGCGGGTGCTCGACATCGGCTGTGGCTGGGGTGAAGCGCTCAAGTTCGCCGTGGAGCGCTATGGCGTTGAAGGCGTGGGGATCACGGTCTCCAGGGAGCAGGCGGCGTATGCCAGGCAGCTGTGCGCCGGATTGCCGGTCGAGATCCGCCTGCAGGACTATCGGGCGCTGCGAGAGCCCTTCGACGCGGCGTTCTCGCTGGGCATGTTCGAACACGTGGGAGTGAAGAACTACGCCACCTATTTCGACGTCGTTCGCCATTGCCTGCCGCCGGAAGGCCTGTTCCTGCTGCATACCATCGGGGGAAACCGATCGGTGCGACGGACAGATCCCTGGATCGCGCGGTACATCTTCCCCAATTCCATGCTGCCATCGGCGGCGCAGATCGCCGCGGCGGTGGAAGGACGGTTCGTCATCGAGGACTGGCACAACTTCGGCGCCGACTACGACCGTACGCTGCAGGCGTGGCAGGACAACGTGGAATCGGCCTGGGCATCCCTGGACACGCGTTACGACGCGCGCTTCCGCCGGATGTGGCGGTTCTACCTGGCCGCGTCCATGGCCACGTTCCGCAGCCGCCGCTCGCAGCTGTGGCAGCTGGTGCTTTCGCCACGCGGTGTACCGGGCGGCTACATGGCGCCACGTTGAACGGACACGCAAACGAAAAGAGCAGGCCGGGGCCTGCTCTTCAGCGTGCAATCGCGACCGGCGTCAGGCGGAGGGCGCGGAAGGCAGTTCGCGCGCGTTGAAGATGCGCTCGATGACCTCGGCCAGTTCGTCTTCCGAGAACGGCTTGGTCAGGTATGCCTTGGCGCCCTGGCGAAGGCCCCACATGCGGTCCGTATCCTGGTCCTTGGTGGTCACCAGGATCACCGGAATGTGCTTGGTGGTGGCCTCGCGGCTCAGCGTGCGCGTGGCCTGGAACCCGTTGAGGTTCGGCATCACCACGTCCATCAGCACCATGTCGGGCAGCTCGCGCTTGGCGACTTCCACGCCCGCGGCGCCGTCCTCGGCGGTGATGGATTCGTGCCCCAGTTTCTCGACGATGCGCTGGATGCCCAGCAGTTGCGACGGTGAATCGTCGACGATCAGAATCTTTGCCATGGATGTCCCCAGTGTTCCCCGACACCGATTTTAGACCTTGTCCGTGACAACACAATGGGCTGGGCGGCCAACGGACAACGTCCGTCGCGCCGCCGATGCCGTTCATCCCATTCGTACCAGGGTGCGTCCGAACGAGCGCCCGTCCAGCATGGTGCGGAACACCTCCGGCAACCCTGCCAGCGTGGTTTCGCGGGTGCAGATGGTCTCGAGGTGCCGCGGCTTCCAGTCGCTGGCGAGGTGCTGCCAGACCTGTTCGCGGATGTCGCGCGCGGTGCCGGCCGATGCCACGCCGAGCAGCGATACACCCCGAATTATGAAGGGCATCACAGTTATGGGCAGGTCGGCACTCGCGGCAAGACCGGCGCTCGCCACGTTGCCATACGGCGTGGTCTGCGCCAGCAGGCTGGCGAGCATGGGGCCACCGACGTTGTCGAGTCCGCCGCCGAAGCGCGCGGATTCCATCGGGCGCGCCTTCGCGAGCGCATCGCGACCCAGTACCTCGGTGGCGCCGATCGACGTCAGGTAGGCCGCGTTCTCGGGCTTGCCACTGATCGCGTGCACCTCGAACCCGGCCCTGCTGAAGATATCGACGGCCAGTGAGCCGACGCCGCCGGTGGCACCGGTGACCGCGAGCGGACCGAGATCGGGCGTCTGGCGGTTTTCCCGCATGCGATACAGCGCCAGTGCGGCCGTGAACCCTGCCGTGCCCAGGATCATGCTTTCGCGCAGGCTCAGGCCGGTGGGCAGGGGAATGACCCACTTGGCATCGAGACGCGCGTAGTCGGCGTAGCCGCCGTCGCGGGTTTCGCTGAGTCCCGACCCGGTCACCAGTACCGCATCGCCCTCCTTGAAGGCGGGATCGGTGGAGGCCACGACGTGGCCGGCCACGTCGATGCCGCCGACCAGCGGGAAGCGACGCAGGATCTTGCCTTCGCCTGTGCCGGCGAGCGCATCCTTGTAGTTGACCGATGAGTAGGCGGTCTTGATGACCACTTCACCGGGATTCAGCGCATCGAGCGTGAGCGACTCGATGCCGCTGCGATAGCCGGTGTCGTCACTGTGGATGCGGAAGGCGTTGAAGGCGGTGGAAGGCAGGGTCATGCGTGTGCTCCGTCATCCCGGCGAAAGCCGGGACCCAGTGACCTGGATTCTGCGGTCATTGCCGGATAAATGCCAAAGCGTCGACATGCGACTTTGGTCCGGCATGCAGGCTCATGCGATTCCACCATACAGGTCAAGCCAGTACGGATTCGTGTCCTCGATGAGTCTCAGTTTCCATTCGCGCTTCCACTCTTTCAGGGCTTTCTCCCGCGCGATGGCAGACGGCATTGTGTCGTGCGACTCGTACCAGACCAACGTGTGGACGCGGTAGCGGCGAGTAAAGCCGGAGACCTGGTCGTTCTTGTGCTGCCAAACGCGTGACGCCAGATCGGACGTGACGCCGATATAGAGCGTTCCATTGCGTTGGCTCGCCAGGATGTAAACGCAGGGATTGCGCTGTCGCATCGGGCACTCCTTGCCCTGTTTGGTCCCGACGCGATCCTGCGCTCTTGCACGTTTCACTTTCAAGCGAAAGTCGCTGGGTCCCGGCTTTCGCCGGGAT